>NZ_JBALDA010000064.1:0-86032 GCF_036917535.1 Nostoc sp. | reverse complement strand
TGTCTCTTCTTTTACTTGAGATCGAACGATTAATTCCTCTTACACGTAGTTGTGGTTTTGACATCCATATTTACACGTCCAAGATATGAGTATACCCCAAGCTGTCTATAATGAAACTACAGGTTCAGGCTTCCTAAGGTCACAATTTATATTGCAAGCAATTGCTTCTGGATGGCTACAAGTCCGTCCTGTCTCAAACATAGCACTCAGCATCCCCCCAGAGCTAGATCATGGGGAGCGAGAAGCCATTGCCTTAGCTCTCGAAACTGGTGAGCTAAACATTTTGTTAGATGAACGGGAGGCTCGCCAAGTAGCTAAAAATTTGGGATTACAGGTAATTGGTACTCTCGGCATTCTCTTGTTAGCAAAAAATAGAAAAATTATTCCTCAAGTACAACCACTACTTGATGCCATGATTGATATTGCCCAATATTGGGTCAATGCCACACTCTATAAACAAGTCTTACAGCAGACAGGAGAATTAGTTGAGTAGTTTATTTGAGAGGGCGGGGCGAAAATTTTCTTAGCGTTTTTGCATATTTATGCATTGCTCGAAAATACTGTGTTTTCAGGAGTTTGTTGAAATGGGTAAGCTAATACCACCAAATCTTCAGGGTAAGCAAATGGGGCAAGTAATAGTTACCCTCACTGTCACGAATCGAATTGATCGAGTTTTGGCTCAACGAGGCTTTATTTCTTCGGGGGAAGTTCGTTCTTATACTCTGAATAATGTTTTAGTTGATACGGACGCAACTTTGCTGTGTTTACCTACTAATATTATTAGTCAACTAGGTTTAGTCCAAGGTGGAGAAGCCCAGGTAGAGACTGCTGCTGGAGTACAGCAGGGGCGAATTTTCCGAGATGTTGAACTTAGTATTGCAGAGCGTCAAGGAACCTTTGATTGTTTGGAACTCACAGAAGTACCATATCCCCTTTTGGGTGTAACACCGATGGAAGTTTTAGGGTTAGAACCAGACCTTAAAAATCGGAAGTTGCGGATTTTACCGATGAATTCTGAGCAAACTTATCTGAGTGTATTGTAAGCGATCGTATGTTTTATGCTGAAAGCAGGTACTCAGTTTAGGACTTAATTGCATTATTTATGTTTGCGAGAATCACAGACTCTACTAATGGAAATATAGTCACAATTGTTGATTGGCAAGTAGTGACACACGAAAATGGTCAATTATAGATAGATTAATCGACAGGAACGGCAATATTTACCTTGAACGTCCTCACAGCAAAATGCAAAGTTACTCCGAAAGTTGGCAGACTTAACACCAGAACAACTAGTTGAAGTTGAAAAAATATTACTCTTTTGGCTGGAATTGGAGGAGAGAGATTTTGAGAGTGATGAGTAGCAACTCAATATATAGCAATCCGGAATCATCTGTAAGAAAACACTTAAATTTTAATTGTAGTTTTAAACACTCGTTAATAACTTAATTTTGAGGCTATAATTATTAATATGTATTATATATTGCATAATACATCGTTTTAAAAAAAAGTTATATATATTACATTAAATATCACCGTATTTTCTCATAAATCATTTAGGATTGCTATAGGTAAAAATCCTAGATTCAAAGGCTTATGAAATAATATCGCTTCATATTAATGGTTCTTTCGGTATTTTTATGGTAAACATTACTATTTGCTAAATTAGTATAAGTATAATTTAGTGTTGGTAACCCCTAAAACGTAGATGATACAAGCATTTTAAGGATATTAAACATACTCTAATAGCTCAAAAAACTATAATATAGTAAAGTTTTAGGTGATCGCTATGAAATTTGCCGTAGATATTCGCCGTTACCAGGTTTTTTAGGGTTAACGCTTATTTGCTCCTTGTGACCAGCAATGCTCATTTGACCCCATAAAATATGTAAGCGTGTATGGGAATACTAAATCTAGCGCTTAAGATTTTGTAATATGATTAGTATTCCTGGATATTGCCTTAGCGAAGAACTTTATGATGGTTCGAGAACTTTGGTTTATCGAGCTTTTCGAGAGACTGACTCATTATCTGTAGTCATCAAACTGCTGAAAAATCCTTATCCCAGCTTTAGCGAACTAGTACAATTTCGCAATCAATACACCATCGCCAAAAATCTCAACTATCCTCTAATCATCCAAACCTACAGCCTAGAACCGTTCAAAAATGGCTATATGTTAGTGATGGAAGACTTTGGGGGCATTTCCCTCAAGGATTATTTCGCCAACAATAGTAATGTTGTGTCTCTGGATGAATTTTTACAAATTGCGATCGCTCTGGGTGATACCTTAGATATTCTCTACCGCCATCGCATTATTCATAAAGATATCAAACCTGCCAATATTCTGATTAATCCTGATACCAAGCAAGTTAAACTAATCGACTTTAGTATTGCTTCATTACTCAATAAAGAAAACCAAGAAATAAAAAGTCCCAATGTATTAGAAGGAACCCTCGCTTATATTTCCCCCGAACAAACTGGAAGGATGAACCGAGGGATAGACTACCGTAGCGATTTCTATTCTTTGGGTGTGACTTTTTATGAATTACTGACGGGAAAGTTACCATTTATTTGTGATGATCCGATGGAGTTGGTGCATTGTCATATTGCGAAAATACCTACGGTATTAGGGAACAGGGAACAGGGAACAGAGAACAGAGAAGAAATCCCCCAGGTACTTTCAGATATTATTTTCGAATTAATGGCGAAAAATGCCGAAGATAGATATCAGAGTGCTTTGGGATTAAAGCACGATTTAGAAACTTGTTTGTATCAACTTAAGGAAACTGGCAAAATTACCTATTTTGAAATTGGTCAGAGGGATATTTGCGATCGCTTTCTAATTCCCGAAAAACTCTATGGTCGAGAAATTGAGGTTGAGCAATTATTAACTGCATTTGAGCAAGTTTCTCAAGGTTACAGCCAAGTGATGCTTATTGCTGGTTTTTCTGGTATTGGTAAAACTGCGATCGTTAACGAAGTTCACAAGCTAATCGTCCAGCGACGGGGCTATTTTATCAAAGGAAAATTTGACCAGTTCAATCGCAACATTCCTTTTTCGGCATTTGTGCAAACTTTCCGCGATTTAATGAGGCAATTGTTGAGTGAAGGTGATGCTCAATTGTCAAGTTGGAAAAATCAAATTTTACAGGCTGTAGGGAAGAATGGACAAGTCATCATTGATGTGATCCCGGAATTAGAACGCATCATTGGAGTCCAACCATCTGCACCAGAACTATCGGGTATCGCCGCCCAAAATCGGTTTAATTTACTATTTCAAAAGTTTATTCAAGTTTTTACCCAGCCGGAACATCCCTTGGTGATGTTTTTGGATGATTTGCAGTGGGCGGATTCTGCTTCGTTGAATTTAATCCAACTGTTGATGGCGGAGTCAGGAACAGGCTATCTGCTAATGATTGGTGCTTACCGGGATAATGAAGTCTTTGCAGCGCATCCATTGATGCTGACTTTAGATGCGATCGCCAAAACCGGGACAAAGGTAAATACTATCACCTTGAAACCCTTAAGCCAAAACAGTCTCAATCAGTTGGTAGCCGATAGCCTCAACTGTGCGATCGCCTTGGCCCAGCCCTTAACTCAATTGGTGTATCAAAAAACCCAGGGTAATCCTTTTTTTGCTACCCAGTTTCTCAAGGCGCTGCATCAAGACCAATTAATTACTTTTGATACCCAAGCTAGACATTGGCAATGTGACATTGTGCAGGTGCGAGAAGCAGCACTGACAGATGATGTAGTGGAATTTATGGCTGCTCAGTTACAAAAATTACCAGAAACCACCCAAAATATTCTCAAGTTGGCAGCTTGTATTGGCAACCAGTTTGATTTAAATACATTAGCGATCGCTTTTGAACAAACACCCACACAAACAGCAACCTGTTTGTGGAATGCTTTACAGTCGGGTTTAATAATTCCGCAAACTGAAATTTATAAGTTTTTTGTTGGTGCAGCAGATCAACAGATGACTTCACCAACTTCAGAAATGATTAAATATAAATTTTTGCATGATAGAGTGCAACAAGCTGCTTATTCTTTAATTCCCCAAGCCAAGAAACACAAAACACATTTACAGATTGGTCAACTTTTGCTGAAAAGTATACCTGAAATCGAACGAGAATCAAAAATTTTTGAGATTGTTGGTCAATTAAATCGGGGGTACACACTACTAAATAATCAAACAGAGCGAGATGAATTAGCTCATTTAAATTTAATCGCAGGCTCTCGTTCTAAAGAAGCTACAGCCTACAAAGCAGCAATTGAATACTTGACTCTTGGTATTGAGTTACTCGATAGCGATCGCTGCTGGCAGAGCCAATATAACCTCACATTATCGCTCTATGAAGCACTAGCAGAAGCTTGCTACATGTGTGGAGAATTTGAGCAGATGGAAACATGGGCAGAATTAGTTTTACAACACACCCATACTTACTTAGAACAGGTAAAAATTTATGAAGTTAAAATCCAAGCTTGTGTAGCTCAAAATCAGCTTTTACAAGGTATTTCTGTGGCTTTACAGATTTTGCAAAAACTAGGTGTGGATGTGCCAGAAAATCCCACCCAAGATGATTTTATGCAGGGCTTACAAGAAACACAAACTATCCTCGCCAAACGTCAGCCTTCTGAATTAATTGACTTGCCATTGATGACGGATAACTATCACCTGGCAGCATTACGAATTTTATCAGGTATGTTTGGACTCGCCTATAATGGCTGTCCAGCAATGTTTCCTTTAATAGTATTTAAACAAGTTAACTTATCTGTCCTCTACGGTAATGCTAAGTTCTCGGCATGTGCTTATGCAAGCTACGGTTTAATTCTCTCTGCTTTTCTCTCTAAGATAGAGGAGGGATACGAATTTGGACAATTGGCGATCGCTTTGTTAGATCGACTGAATGCCAAGTCACTCAAAGCTAAAACATTTTCTATTTTTAATACTTTTATTAAACATCACAAAGAACCTCTCAAAAATACCTTACAGCCTCTTTTAGAAGGGTATGCTACTGGTCTAGAAATGGGTGATATAGAATGGGCAGTCTGGTGTGCTTTCCCATATACACTTTATCTTTATATGACAGGTTGTGAACTCACAGAAGTTCTGGCAGAAATGGAAACTTACGGAAACGCAATTCTCCATTTTAAGCAAATGACCCAGTATAATCACTTTGTTTCTTATCACCAAAGTGTTTTAAATCTCCTGGGTAAATCTGAGATTCCATTTCAACTGCAAGGGTGCATCTATGATGAAACAATTATGCTACCTCAGCATCAGCAAGCAAATGATCGCCCTGCGGTTTATCACTTGCATATCAACAAAGTGATGCTTTGCTATTTGTTTGCAGAATACGAGCAGAGTTTGGCTGCGGTTAGTATCTGTGAAGAATATTTAGACGGCGTACCAGGTCTATATATTATCCCCTTATTGTATTTTTATGATGCCTTAGCCAGACTAGCTTTGTATCCTCATGCAACATCATTACAGCAATCAGCACTGCTTGAGCGTGTTGACAACGACCTAGCTAAGATACAGCAATGTGCATCTTATGCACCCATAAACTATCTGCATAAATATGATTTGATTAGCGCAGAGCGGTGTCACGCTTTGAACCAAAAATTAGAAGCAATTGAACTTTATGATCGCGCTATTTCTCTAGCTAAAGAAAACGGCTATATCCAAGAAGCAGCATTAGCCAATGAACTAGCAGCGAAATTTTACTTAGATTGGGGTAAAGAGAAAGTCGCCGCAGGCTATATGCAAGAAGCTTACTACTGCTATGCCAAATGGGGAGCATTAACCAAAGTCACCCATTTAGAACAAAACTATCCCCAACTACTAGCGGCGATTCTCCAAACTCCTAGCCTAGCAATTACCAATCAGGGAACCATCGCCTCAACCTCAATGAGAAGTTCCACTAACGTCAACAACAACCAGAATTTATGGCTAGATTTTCCGGGGGTAATCAAAGCAGCACAAGCCATCTCCCAAGAAATTGAGTTAGAAAAACTCTTAGCTACTTTAATGCAGATTGCGATCGCTTTGGCGGGAGCGCAAATCGGTCGTTTACTTCTATGCCAAGACGGACAATGGTTAGTAGTTGCTCAAAGCGATTCAAACCAAACACACGGGTTAGAAATTCCCCTATATCAATGTCAGGAAATTCCCCAAAGTTTGATTTATACAGTAGTGCGGACACAAGAAACTACTGTGTTTGAAAACTTGAGTGATTCAGTACAGTTTTCAGGCGATCGCTATATTATTACCCACCAGCCCAAATCCGTGTTATGTACCCCAATTAGCCAACAAGGAAAACTTATTGGCATCCTCTACTTAGAAAATAATCTCACCACAGGAGCATTTACGAGCGATCGCCTGCAAGTCATTCAACTCCTTACTGCCCAAGCAGCTATTTCTTTAAAAAATGCTCAGTTGTATTGTCAATTAGAGGAATATTCCCATAGTTTGGAGCAAAAAGTTTCCGAACGCACCCAAGAACTAACACAAAAAGCAACTCAGCTAGAATTAACCTTACAGGAACTGCAACTGACTCAATCCCAACTAATTCAATCAGAAAAAATGTCAAGCTTGGGACAATTGGTTGCTGGAATCGCCCACTAAATTAATAACCCTGTTAATTTTATTCACGCGAATCTTAGCTATGTGAAAGAATATATGCAAGATTTATTAAACTTGGTCAATCTCTATCAGCAGTCCCATATCAACCAAGTGAAAATTCAAGAATTATTAAATGAAATCGATTTAAATTTTATTCAGTCAGATTTACCAAAAACGCTCCAATCGATGCAAGTGGGAACTGAACGTATCAGTCAAATTGTATTATCTCTGCGAACTTTTTCACGTATGGACGAAGCTGAATTTAAAGAAGTTGATATCCACGCAGGTATTGATAGTACAATCATGATTTTACAACATCGCCTCCAAGAAAAACCAGAGCGTCCGGCAATTGAGATTATTCCAGATTATGGCGAATTACCTGTAATTGAATGTTATGCCGGACAATTAAATCAAGTCTTTATGCATATTTTGACAAATGCGATTGATGCAATCGAACAGAAAAGTATTCAACAGAATCTTGAGTCAATAGAAGTGAATCCGCAGCAAATAAAAATTCGGACTTCAGTTATCGATACCAACTGGATTGAGATTGCGATCGCTGACAATGGTATAGGTATGACTTCCCAGGTGCAACAAAAAATATTTAACCCATTTTTTACCACTAAATCTGTTGGTAAAGGGACGGGAATGGGTATGTCGATTAGTTATCAAATTATTACAGAAAAACACCGTGGCAAATTAAAGTATGTTTCCATCCCCAATCAAGGGACTGAGTTTGTGCTGCAAATCCCTATTCGTCAATCATTAGTAAACTAAAAAGTTTTTCTGAAAGAGCGATGCCTACGGTTTTTGCTAGCCTACGCTAATCACAGTTACTTAGGTTAACGTGCTACAAGCTAGAAGCGGCTGGGTTTCAAAATGTGGATTGCTGGTATAAAAATTTTAGCTTTGCTGTTTTTGGTGGTTCTCGACCGACTATTAGTAAAGCCTATACCCGCTTACTAAAAACATTTAATTATTTACACACATTTACTTTACTAAACAAAACCTTTCAAAAAGAATTTAATTAAATTTTATATTTTAATTTAATTAATTCATCAAAAAATTCATCTAAACCTGTAATTATTAATATTATTTTAAAACTAGCAAATATAGAGGTATACTTGATGGCTAAGTCTGCACTAATGGGATCTTTGCAACGCGCTTATAAAATTGCGAGGGCATCGATCAAAACTGGCATTCCCACAGATGAAATAGTTGATATTTTAAAACACAGAACCAGTCGTCGCCGCTTACTGTATGGTGGTTTGGGATTAGCAAGTGCATTAGCTACAGCTACTTGGCATAATGGACGTGATTCTACGGCTTTTGCCACGATTCCCAAGGTGCTAGTAGTGGGTGCGGGTATTGCTGGGTTAACTGCTGCCTACCGCTTACGTCAAGCTGGAGTTCCTGTAGACATCATTGAGGCGAGAAATCGCGCTGGTGGTCGGATGCGTAGTTTAGCTAACGCAGCAGGTACTGGCGTAACTGTGGAACTAGGTGGAGAATTTATTGATACAGATCATACAAAATTGCGATCGCTTGCTCAAGAACTTGGTTTAACAATAGTCGATTTACTCGCTACAGATAAGGGATTAGTGCCAGAAACATGGTATTTTCAAGGACGCAAAATTCCTGAACTAGAAATTATTAATTACTTCATTCCTTTAGCTAAGAAAATTGATGAGGATTTAGTTGCTATTGGGGATGGAGATGTAACTTATCGCTCTTACAATCAGGCAGCTTTCGCTTTAGATAATACTTCCATTGCAGAGTATTTAGAGCAAGCAAAAATTAATCCCATTTTGCAAGAAATGCTGAAGGTGTCTTATACTACCGAATATGGTCGAGAAGCAGCAGAACAATCCTGTTTGAATCTACTGTTTTTGATTGGTACTAACACTGATAAATTCTCACTCTACGGTGAAAGCGATGAACATTATACTATTCGTGGTGGTAACGACCAAGTACCCCGTTTGCTAGCGAATTCCTTAGCTTATGCGATACAAATTGAAACAGAATTGGAAGCTATCTGTATCCGTCCCGATGGTCGCTATCGAGTTAGTTTACGGTCTGGTTATAAAACTTTTGATCGCACTTATGAAAGAATTTTGCTGACGTTACCCTTTACCACTTTGCGTTTAGTGAAGCTGGATGTGAATTTACCAGCATTTAAAAAGAAAGCGATACCTTCGGTGAGCTTCGCTAACGCACAACTAGGATATGGTACAAATGCCAAATTAATTACAGCCTATCAACAAAAATTGTGGCGTACTAAATATAACTCAACAGCAGCAACATTTACTGATTTAGACTTTCAAACTACCTGGGAACCCAGTCGCTACCAAAAAGGCCCCAAAGGTCTGATTACTAACTTTACAGGTGGTAAACATGGTTTATCTTTAGACAAAGGTTCAGCAGAATCTCAAGCCCAAATACTTTTACCACAATTAAATCAGATTTTCCCCGGAATCAAAAACCTGCGTCAAGGTCAAGCCATTCGCGCCTATTGGCCTGGAGAGAAATACACAAGAGGCTCCTATGCTTGCTATTTAGTCGGACAATGGACAGGGATAAGTGGAGCTGAACAAGAACGTGTAGGTAATCTATTTTTTGCTGGTGAACACTGCTCTCCCTCCTACCAAGGATATATGGAAGGGGGTTGTAGAACAGGTGAAGTTGCAGCCCAAAGAATCCTTAAAGATTTAGGTTGGCGAAATATCCCTGCTCAACAGAAAAAACTAATTAATACCAATCAACTAAATCGCCATCATCCCAGAATTCCAAGGGACGAACGTTTTTCTGACGACTACACCGAAAAGTAAAGTATTTAGTCCTCAGTAATCAATATAGCGCTCTCAAATGAGTCAGAAGCCAGAGGTCAGTATATTCTTATTTCTAGTTTCTAACTTTCCAAGCCAGAGCCTATTGCATACAATCAAAAACTTTTTTTAGAAGTCCAAATCCGTTACAGCGCCAAGGCTACTAGAAGATACTAATACCAATTCAAAATTCAAAATTCAAAATTCAAAATTAGGAAAGCTAGACAGAACAAAGGTATGCCCGTATGTATTTGTCGCATTCTTTTTTCAAATTGGTATAATTTAGCATATTTCGCCAACATACCTTTAGTTTAACGTGGTGCAGCAGGTTGCCAATTCGCGCGACAACGAGCTAATTCTTCATCGGAGATATTTAACTGCAATAAGCGAGGTGGGGTATCAATTGTGATGTTATCACCTTCTTGTATAAGAGCGATCGCACCCCCCGACTGGTGCTTCTGGTCGTGACCAACCACCATGCCATAAATACTGCCAGAAAAGCGCCTGTCGGTAATTAATCCCACAGCATTTACTCTCGCAATTTTGGAACTAACTTCAATGTCGCAGCAGTGTTATTTACAACAGTCTTCTGTTCCCAAAGCATCTGGTGATATTTAATCTTGCGCCAGGAGTCAACCATATCGTTGTAGTGCCTATGGAAAGCATGGCCTGATTGTCCAGGGGTGTGAATTGCTACTGAATTATCTAAATTTTTTAAATCTACAATCATCCGCAGTGAAGGAATATCACTCACCTCAAAGGATTTATTTGCTACCCAGCGGTTAGCATTTACTGTTTCGCCGTTACCAGATGTAGCAAATGCACCACGATTAAATAAAGCTTCAATCGGTACAACCCCAGATTTACCCAAGGTGGCATTCCGAAAAGTAATGGTATGCAGCTTGCCCCAATTCCAATTGTTTAGGTTTTTACTTTGAATTCGTTCTAATTCATCCACAGCTTCTGTAAAGGATTGTCGCAGGATTTGGTCGCGATTCTCAACTTTCGGGGTGTTGCGGTTGTCCCACCAAGAACTATTAGGCTGTTTGACCAGATTTGCTACCACAGCATACCAGCGATCGCCTCCATCAGGAAAGTACTTTTCAGGCAACTGATCGTAAAATGTATCTTCTAGCAAATGTTTCCAAAATACTTCAAATAGCGCAGCAGCAGGCGATGTCATTCCCAACTGTAAATTCCAATCTTGCAGTAGTTTTTGGGCTGCTTGTAAACGAGGGGTATCAACAGTAATAGATTGCAATAGTGGCACTAATGTTTGTGCATTGAGATTGCGATTGTCACCCTGTATCTGCTGCACATCCTTCAGTGAAATCGCTTCGGTTTGTTGTGAAATCATTTCAACAATCCGCTTTGCTCGGTAGCCATAAACCCAATCTGTGGTAATTAGGTAAGGATATTCACGGTTAACTAAATTATTGGCAGTAACAATATAACCTTGAGATGGATTAAAACTTTTGGGCAATTTCTCAAAATCAATATAGCCTTGCCACTCATATTCATCTGTCCAACCAGGAACGGGATAACGCCCATCTCCCTTAGCGCGGATGGGAAATTTACCAGGCATTTGGTAGCCAATATTGCCGTCAATATCAGCGTAGACCAAATTTTGAGCCGGGACATCATAATTGCTGGCAGCAGTGCGAAATTCCTGCCAGTTTTGAGCACGATTGATTTGGGGAATGGCATACCCTAGCTTGGAAGGTACTAAGGCTGTCCAGCACAGGGCTACAGCGTAATTTTGTGGTAATTTTAGCGGCTGACTTGACTTGAATTGCTTTAGATTTGGCGAAACATCAGAGAGAATCGGCCCATGTCGGGTATAGCGCACCGTTTGCACAATCGGCTGACTTCCGGCTACTTGAATCGTCTCTTGTACAAGTTGCATATCAACCCACTTGCCATTAACCTCATACTGATTGGGGTTTTTCGGGTTGATTTTCTCAATGTATAAATCCATCACATCAGATTGTACATTGGTGACACCCCAGGCAATGCGATCGCTATGACCAATAATTACCCCAATCATTCCCGCAAAGGAAAAACCAGAAACGTTGTAGGGACATTCTGCACTCTTTGGTGTGCAATGCAAACCAACCTCGTACCATATAGAGGGAATTTGCACACCTAAGTGGGGGTCATTTGCCAAAATTGGCTTACCTGTCGCTGTCCGCTGACCAGATATCACCCAGTTGTTTGAGCCAATACCTATTCCCGTGGGCCCAATGAATTGTTCTAAAGCTATCATCGGCTTAGTAATTGACTCTAAAGCCGGGATTATGGCTTCAGCAAAGACATTTGCAGATTGGGTAAATAGGCTAGGATCCGGGTAATTTTGAATTTTCCCTTCCTCTGCTTGCTGCAACTCAGGCAAAATAACTGGCAAGTCTTGAGGGTATGGTGGAAAAAGTTCCTCTACTTGATTTGGATTAAGAGTTTTGAGCAAAATAGCACGTTCAATTTCACTCTCGAAATTTCTCCCCAAGTCGTAAGCCATTACCTTACCCCAAGTCAGAGAATGCAGTATTTGCCAAGGTTCTGGCTTATACTCAGGATTGAGAAACTTTAGCACAGCATATTCTAGACTCAGGGCACTGCCTTGATGCTCTGCCAAATAGGCATTGACACCATCAGCGTAAGCTTCCAGGTATGCCTTCATCTCTGCATTCATTTCCAGAATTTCTTGCTGTGCCACCCTTGCCCAACCCATTGTCCGCAGATATTTATCAGTGTCAACTTGAGAGGAACCGAACATTTCTGAGAGTCGCCCAGAACCAATATGTCGCCAAAAGTCCATTTGCCAAAAGCGGTCTTGGGCGTGGATATAACCTTGCGCCATAAATAAATCATGGGAGTTGGCAGCATAAATATGAGGAACTCCCCATTTATCACGCTGGACGCTTACTTCGGCTTTCAATTCAGGTAATTGAATTGTGCCACTCTCTTGCGGAAAGGATTGGCGCACAGTGTAAGTAACAAATCCCACTAACAATAGCCCTAGCACCAACAGGAAAATCAGAGTAATTTTGAGTCTTTTACGTAACCAACCCTTCCTGAAGTTTTTCATTTGAGCTTCTCGTGCCATTGTTTATTGGAATTAGGCAATCATATAAGGTATTTAATCAGAATCTTTAAAAAAGTGCGATCTATCCATTTAAAGTCCATCTGAGTACATAGCTAAAATTTTGTTGTCCTAGCTGCCAGTAGAACAATAGTATTGCTCTCCTATTTTCCAAAGCTTCAACGCAATCATCAGAAACAGAATGCCTGCGATTGGCGAGACATAACAAAACCATAAAGGCACTAAAAACGCATCTTCTTTTTTAAGTACTGCAAGCAAAGGAAAATAACTGACGCAAGCAAGCGGTATTAAGAAAGTAAAGAATCGCTGAAACCATTTGCGATAAATTGCAAGCGGGTATTGAGCCGTTTCGACTCCTCCATAAGTGAGTATATTCATAATTTCAAGAGATTCAATAGTCCAAAATGTCAGGGTTGCTTGCATAATGACAATGCCAACAAAGAGTGCAACTCCACCAAAAAAAGAAGTACCTAAAAGCCATACAATTTTGAAATTTAAAGGAATGTGGAGTGATGAAAGTGACCACCCCATAACAATAATTCCTTGAACAAATCTTCCAATTCGTTTCAAAGTAAACTCTTTACCTAAAAGTTGAAGTGCTGTAGTGCGTGGACGAAGAAGTAAACGATCAAAGTCTCCACTTTTAATTATTGTTGTAAATGAGTCAAAACCTTTTCCAAGGGCATCAGCACAGGCAAAAGAAATATTAACTATTCCATAAAAGAGAGCAACTTCATTCAAAGTCCACGTACCAATATTATTAAAACGAGTAAAAAGTGTCCAGACTCCAAAAAATTCAATAGCAGTTACTAAAAGCTGTCCTATGACTTGCAACCAAAAAGAAACTTTGTACTGCGTTTGCGACTTGAAAGATACAGAAATATATCGAAGGTAAAGAAAAAAATCATTCATAGTCTCTGCCTCCTGCCTACTGCCTCCTCATTCATCCCCCCTGAATTACAAGCTTTTTAATACCATGTTTCACAAGGAAACGCCCAAAGATAATAATGACAACTATCCAGAAAGTTTGATGCAGCAAGACATTAAACAGGGCGCTTGCTTGAAGATTACCAGTAAAAAGACGAAAAGGTTTGTCGATTAGTCCTGAAAAAGGAAGTGCATTCAAAAAAGGCTTGCTCCACTCAGGAAAAAGTGGCAAAGGAACAATCATGCCAGAGAAGATAGTAACAAGAGTAGGTAGAATACTATTAATTCCCTCGCCAGAAAGTGTCCACATCATTGATACAGTAAGAAGCATAGTCAATGCAGAGGAAAGTAAAATTGCACCAATAAAAGAGAGAAAAAAGGCAACAAAAGAAGCAAAGGAGGGTGGAACAGAAAGCGACCATTCATAAAACCCGAAAAGGGGAAAAATAAAAATTGTGACACTAAGAAGCGGAATAGCACGAAGTATCAGGGGCGTTGTCCGAAGTGCCAAAGCGCGAGTAAACCAAAAATTATAAAGGTCTGTGGGTCGGAGAAGATCGTATCCTACAGCACCAGATCGTATGAGTTCTTGAATATCTTTATCACCTCCCCAAGGGACAATCGCCATCAGAAACGCTTGTCCTAGCCACACATATCCTACAGCCTGTTGAAAAGTTATAGGTTGAGCAGAGGTTGCATGAGTAAAGAATGCCTGTAAAACCATTACTTTCACTATCCCCCAAAAAAGCTGAGTTACAACGCCTGCCAAAGCAGCAGTACGGTATTGCAACAGCAGGGTAAATCTAGCAACAAACAATGACCAATATGCTTTCATGTAACAATTCCTGCTGAAATTGCATAAAGTTCAGCAATTATCTCCTCAATGGGTGGATTTTCCACAAAAAGATCCTCTACTTCATGTTGCGAGGTAACTTGGCTAATCAAAGACGCAGCAGAAAGCTTTGTAGGATCAAAGGCGAGAGTTACGGTGCGACCTTCTTTAGAAATAATACTGACTCCTTCTTCCTCAAAAAAGAAATCATCGTTTGCTAGGTCGATTCTTAAGTACCGACGCGAGGAAACTTGAGAACGCAGTGCTGCTAGAGATCCGTCACAAAGGATCTCACCTCCACCAAGAATAATTATGCGATCGCACAATGCCTCGATATCATCCAGATCATGGGTAGTCAGGATCGTAGTTACTTGATGAGTTTTATTCAGCGCTTTGATAAATTTTCTGACTGCAAGCTTGGAAACTGCATCAAGCCCGATGGTGGGTTCATCAAGAAAAAGAATTTCTGGTCTGTGAAGCATGGCGGCTGCAAAGTCACATCGCATCCTTTGACCAAGGCTTAACTGCCTCACCGGAGTCGAGAGAAAACTTCCAAGACCAAGCAAATCAATCATTTCTTCGCGTGTCTGGCGATACTCTGATTGGGGAACGCGATAAATATCCCGCAGCAAATCGAAAGACTCAATCACTGGTAAATCCCACCAGAGTTGTGTTCTTTGGCCAAACACTACACCGATACGATTAACGTGCTTGATTCGATCTTTCCAAGGAGTTCGGCCGCCAATTAGGCATTTTCCACTGGAAGGTACGAGAATACCGCTTAAAATTTTAATCGTAGTCGATTTACCAGCTCCATTTGGGCCAATGTATCCTACAAGTTCTCCCCGCTCCAAGGAAAACGAAACTCCTTTAAGGGCATAAACTTCTTTAGTTTTTCGCTGCACAAGCCCTCGTACTGAACCAAAAAGCCCAGAAGAACGTTCAGACACAAAGAAAGTTTTCCTGAGATTTTCGACCAGAATGTGAGACATATTTTGTTCGTTTGTTATCGCTTGCAGAAGTGTTTTTTACTTAGAAAGGCAGGAACTAGGAGGCAGAAGGTAGGAGGTAAGAAGTATCAATTAAAACTTTATTTCTAAGTTTAAACCTTAGTTAAAAGGAAAAATTATACCAATACTGCTTGCAGCGTTAGCGTAGCGGCACGAAGTGCGGTATAAAACGTTCTTGTTTCAATCCCACTATGCGTAAGAGTGGGTTTCCTCCTGCCTCCTGAACTAGAATACATCTACTAACCAGTTTTCAATACTCTGACTGCAAATGAATAAGTGCTAATGTCAAATCAATTCAAGATGCAAAGGAGAAAAAAATGGTACAAGTAGCAAAGATAGGTCATGCTGGATTTAAAACGCCAGATGTAGAAAATATGCTGGCATACTATACAGAAATTCTGGGGTTTAATCTGACCGAACGAGGCTCTGATGGAGCCGTCTATTTAAGCTGTGCAGTAGATCATCATACAATCATTCTCTATCCCTCTACAGAAAGCGGTCATAATCACTTTGCTTTTCAAATTGATGGTAGTCAGACATTGAAAGAGGCAGCGAAACAACTGCGTGACGCAGGTATCCAGGTAGAGCAAAAAACAGATGCCCAACCAGGGATACCGGAACTGCTTGAGTTTTGCGATCCGGAAGGACATACTCTCCAGTTATATTCAACCATTCAACAAGTTAGTCATGGGTTTCGAGAAACAGGCATCGTCCCTGAAAAATTAGGGCACGTTGCCATGTATGTGCATGATGTCCATAAATGTGTTGATTTTTATCAGAATATGTTAGGCTTCCGCGTGTCTGACTGGCTCGAAGATAGCTTTGTCTTCATGCGATGCAATCAGGATCACCATACTATGACTTTTTTGCAGTCTAAACAGCAAAAAATGTTCCACATTGCTTTTCAATTACGAGACTGGGCACAGATACAAACTGCTTGTGATTTTTTGGCAAGGCACAACATTACGCTTCTTTGGGGGCCGGTACGCCACGGGATAGGACATAACATCGCTACATATCATAAAGATCCTGACAAAAACATAGTCGAACTATTTACCCAAATAGATATCATGCTCAACGAAGTAGGATATTTTGAACCCCGACCCTGGCACGAAGATTTTCCTCAAAGACCGAAAGTATGGAAGGATACTCCGCAAGCCGTGGCTCACTGGGGCGGATTGCCACCCAAGGAATTAATGGAGTAAGTTGATGGGCAAAAAATACCTAAATATGTGAAAATCCAAGCTCTTCAGCGCTGAAAAAACTTATGCCACGATCTATGCATATAGTTATCTATAGATAGATAACTATATGCTGACTATTCTTGCTGTCTTTAAACCCTCTTTTCAATAGCATTTGAGATGCGCTTACCCTACCGAGCAATGTCGGCGATCGCTAGGGAAATGAAAAATTTCAAGATATATCATTTAATAATAGTAAATTGCCAATGCAATCCCCATGCCAAGAATCACCCTAGAAGTATCAGAGGAATTATCTCAACAACTAGCACAAGTTGGCGATCGCCTACCTGAATTGCTTGCTTTGAGCCTCCAACAACCAGCTGTACCAGCACAAGTTTACCGATATATCTTAGATTTTTTGGCCAGCAACCCCACTCCTGAACAAATTGCTGAATTTAAACCCACTCCCGAAATGCAAGAACGGTTGCGTACCTTGCTAACACGCAGTAACACAGGTGAACTCACACCCACGGAGTTGAAAGAACTAGATGAGTATGAACGTATTGAACACTTAGTTGTAATGATTAAAGCAGGTAACTTATCTTATTTGACCAACTGACTGTGAGTGTAACCTATATTCCGATTGTTCTTCGCCGAATAGTAGAAGAACGCGCAAACTATAGATGTGAATATTGCCAGTTACCCGCAGGAGTTGCCTTTTTTCCTCATGAGATTGATCATGTTATTGCCCAAAAGCACGGCGGTGTAACAAATGCTGATAATTTAGCCTTCACTTGCTGGCGATGTAATCGTCATAAAGGTACTGACTTAGGATCTTTTGATCCAGAAACAGGGGCTTTTAGTTTTTTGTTCAACCCACGCACTCAGAAATGGGCTGAACACTTCACCTTTTCAGAACTGGATTTGGTGGGATTAACGCCTACAGGACGTACAACGATTAGATTGCTACAAATAAATAGTAACGAACGACTAGCTGAAAGGCAAAGATTGCGTTGAACTGTTCAGACCTGACGCAGGCATTCACTTACACAGCTAAAATGATTTCAAGGAAACTCTTCAGCAGAACCACAAGGCTGAAAATTAGCCTATAAATATTATCTGGTGCGATCGCAGGAGGCAAAAAATGGGCTTGGCTGGATTAAGAATTGTGTTGGTAGAACCAGCTGGACCGATAAATATCGGCGCGATCGCCAGAGTAATGAAAAATTTCGGGCTATATAATTTAGTATTAGTGAACCCCCAATGCGATCCACTATCAACGGAAGCTTTGATGATGGCTGTTCACGCTCAGGAAATTTTAGAATCTGCGGTATTCGTGGCGACCTTACCAGAAGCATTGCATGGATGTGTACGGGCGATCGCTACCACCAGTCGCGTTCGCAGTTGGGAAACACCTTTAGAAAATCCTCGCACTGCACTACCCTGGTTACTGGAGGAAGCAGAAAAACCCACAGCACTGATTTTTGGCAGAGAAGACCGGGGATTAAGCAATGAAGAATTAAATTACGCACAGAGGTTTGTTGGCATTCCCACAAGTCAAGATTATGTTGCCCTGAATTTGGCTACTGCTGTAGCAATCTGTTGTTATGAATTGTCACAATCTGCCCAACAACTTGACACTCAAACCTTACCTCAAACTGAACTCGCACCCTTAGATGTTGTGGAAGGATACTACCAGCAATTAGAATCACTATTACTGAAAATTGGTTATGTATATCCTCATACGGCAGCTAGTCGGATGGGAAAATTCCGCCAATTGTATAATCGCGCTCACTTGAAAACTGGAGAGGTAGCCATGCTGCGAGGAATTTTGCAGCAGGTAGAATGGGCCCTGAAAAACCAGAAGAATAGTGAAAACTTGTAATTATTTGTTTAATATATACGCAATCATCTCCCCAAAATAATTAATATGGCTTAAACTAAACACAAAAATGCTAGTTAGTGGCAAAGTGAAATTTGAGTATTAATATTGCTTAAAGATTAAATTTGGGATTAAGAGTCTGCAAGAAAACAGTCAAGTGGGTCACAAGGAGTAACGGTGTCAGAATCAAGTGGCGAACTAACAGCTTTCTCGCGGCGTCAACCCTTAAATCGCCGCCAGCAGCCACAAAAAGTTCAAAAAATGGTAAAAAAAGTTAAAGCTAACAGTCAGCAGCAAACTACAAATGGAAAAGAAGGGACACTAATACGCCCAAAAAATCAAATCAGTTCTCCCTCAATCCCTGGCGCTACACGTAGGGTAAAATCGGGGTTAGTCATGCCAACGGCAGTAAAACCAATACCTAGTGTAAAGGGAAAAATTCCTCCCTTCCGACCAGGTGCTGTAATGGTTAAAACAGTACGGATGGAAAAGCCAAAAATGAGTAGGCGTTCATCACGGAAAACCCGGTTAAAGCCAATGGCCAAAACCATGTTGTATGTTTTGCGGTTATTGATTGTGGGTGTTGGGATGGGTGCAATTGTCGGCACGGTCTTGTCAATATTAGACCCAGCTAATCGCATCAGCACGAACTCGGTGTCGCAATCTAATAGTAGTGTTAGTAATGTGGCGCGATCGCAGCCACAACCTACCCAAACTCCCTCAAGCACAACTTCGAGTCTATACCTATCTCAAGAAATTACCTCGTTGAAAAATGCCGTGCAAAATTTGGCGGCTACCAACCCAAATCTCACACCTGGAATTTTCTTAGTAGATTTAGATACTAGTAATTATGTAGATATCAATGCCTCTACCAGTTTTCCGGCGGCTAGCACGATTAAAGTGCCGATTTTGATTGCCTTTTTTCAGGATGTGGATTCGGGAAAAATTCGCCTAGATGAAATGCTAACCATGCAACAGGATATGATAGCTGGCGGTTCGGGAAATCTGCAATACAAACCACCGGGAACTCAGTACGCTGCTTTGGAAGTTGTCACTAAAATGATTACAATCAGCGACAATACGGCGACAAATATGCTGATTGCCCGACTGGGAGGAATGGACGCTTTAAACCAGCGTTTCCGTAGTTGGGGATTGACAGCCACAACAATTCGTAATCAACTCCCAGATTTGCAAGGGACAAACACCACTAGTCCCAAAGAACTAGGGAATTTGATGGCGATTGTGAGTCAGGGAAATTTAGTCAGTATGCCATCACGCGATCTCATGCTCGATATCTTGCGTCGCACCCAAAAAGACACTTTGCTGCCATCAGGTTTGGGAACCGGTGCAAGAGCATACCACAAAACGGGTGATATTGGCACAATGTTGGCAGATGTAGGTTTAATTGTAGTTCCAACTGGCAAGCGCTACATAGCTTCCGTCATGGTACAACGCCCAGCAAACGATCCTCGTGCCGAAAAATTGATTAGCTCAATTTCTCGTGCAGCTTACCAAGAATTTAGCCAAAATCCTGTCACACCCAACACCACTACAAACACTGTACCTGCAAATGGTTATCAGCCTCAAGTGGCGAATCCTGCTTTACCTAACGGTACAACAGGCACTGCGCCCATGAGCATTTATCAGCCTCCTGTTGTCACTCCTGTACCCAACAGCATAGGAAGTACACTACCCACGAACGGTTATCAATCTCCAGTGATCAATCCTCAGTATTACCCTCAAAGATAATTCGTAATTTGCAATACTCGCTATTTGCGTAGCGTTTCGTAGAGAAGTCGAGAAGCAAGCTAGGTAATTTGTAATAAAAAATGGTTTTATTTTTCTTTTTAATGATGGTAATTCCGTTATAAGTGGGATTTAAATATTTATTAAAAATAATTATGAATTATAAATTTTTTAATTGCAAGCCGACGATAAACTCAAAAGTATGTAAATGAATGCTGAACTAGAGTTGATTGCTTGCCAACCTCATCCAATTGAGAGTAAAGGTTTTTAACCCTAATGTCACTTTGCCGTATAGCTTCACAATTGAACACATTCATTTGGCAATGAATGATTTTGTAGAATTTTTAGGATTTATCAATCAACAGCTTTACAGCAAAGAAATAGAACGTCTTGAGGTAGTGCCATAAATCTGATGATTAAATTGTTAAAAACAAAGCTAAATAATGTTGTTTTATTTTAACTTTTTTGATACCGCATTCCTGGTAGTTGCGAAACCAAACCCATAAGTTCTAACTGTAACAAAGCACTGGAAACTAAGCCAGCAGCCATGCCGGTTTGTTGGACAATAAAATCGAAGGGTAAAGCTTCACTTGCCATTGCATCGATTACCGTTTGCAATTCTGGTGAAAAAGTTGGCAAACTTAACTGTTCTAGTGATATGGAAGCCTCAATTGTATCGATTTGTGGTATTGCTCCTAACATTGTTAACAGTTCGTCTAGTTCTTTAAGAATGAAGGAAGCTCCCTGACTCAGTAACTTTAAGCATCCTTGGGATGGATAATCGTCTAGTCTCCCAGGTAATGCATAGACATCTCTACCAAATTCATTTGCGTAGGTAGCTGTTATTAAAGCACCAGATTTTAATGGCGCTTCCATTACTAAAATGGCGCGGCTTAAGCCTGCAATAATTCGGTTGCGACGGGGAAAGTGAGTGCGATCGGGTGGGGTTTTTGTGGGATACTCACTTACAACTAACCCAGCCGTCAAAATTTGCTTGTACAAATCCCGATTTTTATGTGGATAGATGACATCGACGCCAGTCCCCAAAACTGCGATCGTCCGTCCACCAGCTTTCATGGCGGCGATGTGGCTTTCGGTGTCAATTCCCTCTGCCATCCCAGAAACGACTGTAAAGCCATTTTTAGCCAAAGCTGTACTAATTTGGCGAGTCCAACGGATACCATATTCTGAGGGTTGGCGGGTTCCGACAATCCCAACCAGTGGTTTTTGTCCGAGATTTTCTTGGAGTTCGACTTCACCGCGATAGTACAAAATTGGTGGTGGACTGGGAGTTTCTAGGAGTAAGCGGGGATAATCTGCATCTGCTGGTGTCCAGAAATGAGAGTTTTCCTGCTGGTGCTTGGTGAATAGTTGTTCTGGGTGCAAACGCGATCGCTGTTGTACTACTTTTTCTAGTGTTTGGAAACCCAAGCCTTCTACCTCTCCCAACTGTACCTTAGTAGCGTTCCAAGCTGTTGCCAGCGTGCCAAAATGCTGTTGCAGCCGTCGCAGTAATACCGGCCCTATTCCCGAAATTTGCGCCCAAGCTAGCCAATATGCGCCTTCTTCTACCACAGTTCTATCCTCACACCACTGGATTGAGTATTCCCAAATTAGGGTTGGCTGTTGATAGCGAGGGGGGAGTGGGGAGAAATTAATTCAAAATTCAAAATTCAAAATTCAAAATTCAAAATTCAAGAACCTTTACCTCCTGTTTCCCAATTCCCCTTGACTTTTGACTCTTGACTCTTGACTATTAACTATTGACTATCTATCTTCCGATCTTCTGTGATGAAATATTTTTATCGTCTTCTAATAAGCCTATCTGGGTGCTTAATATTTTTACTGCTGCATAGTGGCCTTGGTTTGTTGCCTAGTTTAGCAGCTGAAAAAGTTACCGTCAGGTACGGATTGTTTGAGCAATCGATCCCGGTGGCAGATATACGCAACTATGGCGAGACGCAAAAGGTTTCTGGCGATCTGCAATCTTTCCTACATTACCTTAACGCTAAGGACAAACAGAAGTTCCAAGAAGCCCTTCAGGTGAAAATGTCGCTTGATATTGTAGCTTTAGATAAGCTGATAAATACAGGAATGGGCAAGCAAATTTTATCTTTTGCTTCTGGTGCGATCGCTCGTCGCGATCAAGCCAGTATCCAAGCCCTACGATCTGCCATTATCATTGGAGCAAAATCACCAGAAGGTCTAGGAATAACCAGCTTTTTACAAGCCTATCCCAGTAATCAATTAGTTGTTGATGTGTCAAAAATTCAGAAACTAGTCGGCATGGCAAATTCCTCTTCTAGTTCTGCTGATGCACCGCCGAAAGATAACGTAAGTTCTTCACCTTTAGGGAAAATTGCACTGCAATATCAAACACTCGCCGCCCAGGATAAACAGTTCTCAGGTTGCTTATTTGGCGATTCTATTTCGGCTGGACTTGGCAATACTCTTGGGAGTGGTACTTTTAATTTTGGGTTAAATGGTCTGAGTACAATCTCATTACTAGAACAACTCAAAAGTTTAATTCCTACCAAGGTGAAATGCGAAAAAGCTATTATTGCCATAGGTGGAAATGATGCTTTGTATAAAATTAGTGATGAATTATTTAGCAAAAATCTCCAAGAAGCGATCGCACTTCTTCGCACAATGGGAACTAAAGAGATTTTTCTGATTCCGGCTTTTTATTCGACAGTAGCAGCAAGCTCAGATCCAACTGTAGCAGCCCCACTTGCTAGAGTTGAACAAATTAATGTTTTGATTAATCAAGTGGCTGAAACAGAAAAAGTACCAGTTGCCGCAGCCGGATTAGCACCATTGTATGAAAATAATGTTCTGAAAGAAAATTTCACTAATGATGGCGACCATCTGAATGCAGAGGGTCTGAAAATTTATCGGCAAGCATTATTACAAATCCTGGGTAAGTAATATTATTTGGAATTTTGGATTTTGGATTGACTGAAAAATCTCAAATCTAAAATTCTAAATTTAATAGCTTCCAAAACCAATAATTCTGCTGTATTACTATTAGGCTTTCCAATTCAAAAACCGTGCATAAATATAAGCGATGCCTTCATCAAGAACTGTTCGCACACCTTCGCTAGAACTCCACCATTTGTTTGGATTATAATCTTGCGTTTTAGCGGCGATTACGCCAACATTAATTCCAGGGGTAAGTATTTTTTTAAAAATAAACCAACTCCTACGGGCATGAACGTCCAAGGAAAAAAGATTAATCGATTCGATCTTTAAATTTGAATTGGATAGCCAACGTTCAAATTCAGCAGCAGATGCATAACTACGATCTTTAACTACGAAAGGTGTCGGAACAGCTACTACTTTTTCTGCTTCTAAACCGAGTTTGATGAAGGTGGCTGCTGACACGTCTGCAAAGTTCTTGTATCCGGTAAGATAACTTCCTCTTCCTAATGTGCCTCCGGTAGTAATTATTTGATGATAAGAACCTGTTTTAAATTCAGTCAAAGCTTCTTCTATAGCATAATCTGGTAGCCATCCTTCAACAATTAATACTTCTGCTGATTCAATCGGGGAAGTTACGGCGAGAAATGAGTGTACATGAGTAATAGTGAAAAATATTAAGTAAACAATCAAAGCGATCGCAATCGCCCACCCTTGAGCCGTAAGTGTCCACATTTCTTGGTGTTTGGTTAATTTGATTTTGGGAAATTTTTGACACCGACGATTTTTTGTCTGCATTAAACCTTAGCTAAACGTTGTTCTTTCAAGTAGGTAAACACAGACTTATCTCCAATATCAGCAGGAATTGCTTGCCCTGTCTTTCGCAGGGCAAACACTAAAAATAATATCGCCCAAGTTCCTAATAAAACACT
Organism: Nostoc sp.; assembly: GCF_036917535.1. Classification (GTDB taxonomy): domain Bacteria; phylum Cyanobacteriota; class Cyanobacteriia; order Cyanobacteriales; family Nostocaceae; genus Nostoc. Next base: position 62,054 of record NZ_JBALDA010000064.1, on the reverse strand, counting down.
TTCTCCCTGAGTTGGTAAAATTCCTACCAAATGTCCTAACAACAGTAGCGGTACAATTGGGGTTAATACTTTGGTTTCCAGGCGATTGAAGCAAAAAGCCTCTTTAAAATAAATACCTGTCAGAGCTACAAAAATAAAACCAACTCCAAATAAGGTAATCGGCTGATTGTAAACAGCAAGGGCTAAAGGTTCACTAGTAGTGATTGCCAGAATCACTGATGCGATACTACCGATTGCCCAAAAAACTTGCAACGTTCGGTGTAGTGATGCCATATAAATATGGATGGTAAATAAACTTACACCAAGAGCGAGACTAAAACAAGTATATAGAGGTGTCAGTAAAGTTACAACAGTTGGGTTATTGTTGAGTAAAACCAAAGCGCTGCCGATGGCAAAGCTCAGTGCTGCTACCATTAACCCAGCGCGATAGATAATTACGCCAGTGCGATCACTCTGAGTAATTGTAAATTCCCCAAACTGACCTTGATAAACTTCTGGTGCAGAGAGTGTTTGTGTAGTCATGGCTAAGAATATAATTATGATTCTCTAGTAGAGTACAACGGGAAATTGCTCAAGGGTTACTTTTATTATTATGAGCAATAAGGCGAACTTAATGTCACCATTCCTAAACTTACGTCTTTTAGCAGTTGCTTTCTGGAAATTTTGTCAGATTCACACTGCCTACGGTAAGTTAAAATGATTATTTTCAGGTGGTGTGCAGTGCCCACCCTGCGTTTTATATCTATAGATTTTCCCCTTTCTTTGCCTTTCTGACAAATCAGCGACAGGCACTTTGCAGCCTGGTGATTTTTCACTGTCTTAACTTTAGCAATATTCACTTGTCTGATTTTCTTAAACAAACAAGATTTCTAGCAGATCTTGTAAATTAATCTGTAATTGTGAGCCAGCATGTCCGCAATTAATGGCAATTTCTACCCAGCCGTGACTGCCAACTAAAGCTATTATCTCTCCCACTTTCACCTCACTGTAAGTTTCACAGCTTGGTACACTCAATCCAGCAACTTGCACATACCAACTTTTGCCTTGCACGTAACTCGCTGGAATGTTACTCACTAGGTTGCCAAAGTGGTCAATATATTGAATGCAACCCATTACACCAATGGTTGTCTGCTTGCAGTTACCTATATCCAGCTTTACCAAACTTACAGGATCGATTTCTTGTCCTAGCTGTTTGAGGGGGACACCACTAGCAAGATTAGCCGCCACTGGTGCAAAGATATCCCTACCGTGAAAAGTCTTGCTTGGTTCAGGAGTTCGCCAATAATTAAGATTTGTAAGTTCGACGGCTGCGATCGCCGGACTTTGACTGAGTACCCCGCTAAAGATACCATTATCTGGCCCGACCAGAAACCCTTGAGCAAATTCTACTGCGATCGCCCGTCGCTTGCTTCCCACACCCGGATCTACTACAGCCAGATGCACTGTCCCAATCGGGAAATGGGTATAAGCATTCATCAGGCTAAACCTGGCTGCGGCGATGTCTTGCGGCGGAATTTGGTGCGTTAAGTCTACCACCGTCAATCTGGGGTTGATTTGGGCTATGACTCCCTTCATTATGCCTACATAAACATCGCGATCGCCGAAATCGCTCAGTAAGGTCACGAGTGGTTGTCGATCTATCTGGTTATTAGACATATTTTGGTAAAAATATATAAAAAGGATATTTTCTGTAGCAACAGCTACAAAATATATGCTATGTTAAGAATACAAGACATAAAGGGAAAGATTAAACCAGGTAATCACTATGAATCAAAATAGACTACAAAGCATAAGCAAATCACGAGAAGCTCACAGAGCCAATATTCAAAGAAGCCTAGAGCATCGCTTGGAAATAGCTAGAGCAAAAGGCGACGAACAGCTAATTCGTCAACTGGAAGCTGAAATGAGGTATTCCAGCTAAATCAAGTTTTCATTGTTCATAGTTTTGTTGTGCAACCCGCTACGGCGGGTTTTTTCTTTTTAGGGGGTTCTCTGGCAATTTCGCTCTTACAACCTTTTCAATTAATTGAATTACCCTACTCCCTACTCTCTGTCCTGATACTTCCAGAGCAACATAGCTTTTCCCACTCGCTCTTGCTTCTTTGTTCGCGCTCACGTAGGGAATGAATATAGTAGGCTTTCCTAGAGAATCAGGGGTACGCTAACGCCTGACGGGGCGACTCCAGTTTTTAACATTCATTGAGTATCTGGTTTGGTTACTCAGCATTTATTCTATGTATTTATATAATCCATTAGAAAGATAAACTCTAACAATATTACTACTACGACTTTGATGCCGATATTAGCAATTTCCGCAGGAAGACAACTACAAAGTAAACCTCTGAAAAATTTCTTTTCAACGGATTTCAAGGCTTTTACCTTTGTATTTATCAAATTTACTTATAACTTTTCTAACTAGCAATTATTTTTAAAATCTGCAAATTCATCTTCTTTTTAAGAGTTATGAAATGCCATAATCACTGCTTTTAATGTATTTAAAGTAACTTAAGCAATAGATTAACGATTCTTCTGTGAAATTATCATAAGTAATAAAGGATGAATTTCTCAGGAATGTAGTAATTTTCCGGAAGTAACTTGGTAATAGCTGGGTAATAATCACTATACTTAACTAAAAAATTAACTTAGCTTGTTTGAAACTTTATCCAAACAATATCTGTCTATCCAAATAATCAGGGTTTTTACTCCGGTGAGTAATTTTAAGTATACATAATACTGTGTTTCTAACAGCACATGATCGTTATTCTAAAAGTTCAGTTATAACAAGACTCGCTCAATTAAATGTTCCTAATAAAGGTGTAAATAATGACTGATTTACCGCGATCGCCCAAAAAAAGCTTGCAAAGAAATTGAAGTTTCGACACAAAGACTACTGCATATTTCACCCCGATAAGCCTAAATGAATAAATATAGAATGAATGAGGTGTCAACCATGACTCGAATTCGTGACGTTGTAGAAAGAGCTTTAGCAACTGGCTATTTAACAGTTGAAGCTGAAGATCAACTACGACAACTGTTGACTACCCGATATGACTTGGAAGATTTCAATGCTTTCATGACTTTGCAGGAAGCTGCCATGACTGGTAAGGTCAAGCAAGAGTCTAGAGAGCGGTGTGGCATTAAATAGAGATGTAGCCTGCTACATCTCATCGACGGGGGCGTTTACCATCATCTTCAAAATCATCATCATCCTCAAAAAAATCCCAATCATCATCATCCGCTTGATTGCTAGTTGGCGGCTGGTAAGGGGGAATAATTACTCGGTAATCAGCATCGTAAATTGATTCAGTTTTTCCCGCAGCCGTATTTTTTGGCTCGCGGTAGCTGTAGGAGTAAACTGAACCAGACCGAGAACTGCTTTTGGCTTCTGATTGACGTTCGTAAGTTGTTGAATCTCTAGGCTGTTGAGCTTCAGGGTTAGGAGTAGACGCTGACTCTGACTTTTTATCAAAGTTCCAATCATCATCTCTATTGCTATTTGTCTCCCAGTCATCAAATCCCTCACTGCTAAACTCTTCATTTTTACTAGCTGGTGGTGGAGAACTGGCGGGGCGAGATGTAAATTCTTCTCTTTGGGTTGCTTTGGCACGACTTGAAGGGGTGGTTGCTCTGTTAGGAGTTTGGCGTTGTCCTGCTACAAAATAATTGGATAAATTAAAAAAGGTGGCAATCAATATCGATGTGAAAGCACCAGTGGCAGTACTGAACAAAATCCATATCGCTAGTGGTAATGGTTGAGTTCGCACGCCCAAAAATACTAGCGGTAGGGCAGGTGAGAAATTTTGGACTAATAACAGCGTTAGTCCTCCCAGTACTGCCACCAATAGAATTAAGCGAATTACAGCCATAGCAATTTTGTCAGTTGTCAATTATCAGTGGTCAGTTGTCAGTTATGAGAGAAGGCAGGAGCAGGAGGAAAGAATTATAATTGATTACTTTCCTTTTTTACAAGAGGCTGCGCCAATGACAAACTTAGGAAGCACAGTTCTGGATCATTACCTAGTTTAAAAAGAAAATATTGGTAGAGACAATACATAGCGCGTTAGCGTAGCGGCACAAAGTGCGATACAAAGCACCTAGACGAGCCGCCCCACCTACGATATTGCTTCAATCCCACCTTTGCTTTTAAACGTGATTTACTCCTGCCTCCTACCTTTGATTACTCTTCACTGACTACTGACACTATCAGCCATCTCTATCATTACCTTTTTAGGACTATTGTGAAATTTACAATAAATCCACTCAGGGCATTAGCGACGACCTTGCCACCGCTGAATTGGGATGCAGTCAATATCTAGTTGATCTAAAGCACGGGCAACTACAAAATCAACTAAATCCTCGATGGTTTGGGGATTGTGATACCAGGCGGGAATAGCAGGGACAACTCTAACTCCAACTTCTGCTAAAGAGGTTAAGTTACGCAGGTGGATGAGGCTAAAAGGCGTTTCACGCGGGACAATAACCAGCTTTCGCCCTTCTTTTAGTTGGACATCCGCTGCCCGTTCTAGTAAATCGGAACTCAAGCCAACTGCTAGCTTTGCTACTGTACTCATGCTGCATGGAATAATCATCATCCCCAGAGTTACAAAGGAACCGCTGGCAATTCCGGCTCCGACATCGCTCCAAGGATGACACCGGAGTTTTCCCAAAAGTGCAACACCAGCTTGCTCTCGCCAGAATTGTTCTTGCCCAGTTGGTTCTGGTGGCATCCGAATTTCCTGTTCTGACTGCCAAACCATGTAAGTTGATTTAGAGGCAACCAATTCAATACTATACTCTGCTTCTAGCAAAAATTTGATCGCGCGAACAGCGTAAATCAGACCAGATGCGCCCGATACGCCTATAATTAAAGGTTTAGTGTGATTTGACACGTAAATTTTAGTGGATTTTACTCATCCTCAGAGTAAGGGTCTAGGTCATCAGGCTCCATGTCATTTGGTAAGTAGAGGTCTGAAAGATCGTCACGGGAATCATTGCTAGTTAAACCTTTAGCGATGCCATCGCTGCCAACTGTTACCAAATCAATTTGCTGACGGTAGTAATCGACACTTTTAACTTGGACGGCGACGCGATCGCCTAGTCTATAAGAAGCGCGATTTTTGCGCCCAAACAGTGCCTGTTGTCTGGCGCGATATTCATACCAATCATCTTTGAGAGAACTGACGTGTACTAATCCCTCTACCCGCAAAGGCACACCAGGATTACTGCTGGACTCCACCTCAGCCGCGGGCACTTCAATTTCTACAAAGAAACCGTAGGATTGAACCCCGGTAATTACGCCTTGAAATACCTGACCGATGCGTTGCTTCATCAGTTGGGCTTTTTGCAGTCCGGCTAAATCGGCTTCGGCTTCTTGGACTTCTTTTTCTCGGTCGTTGATTTGGACAATTACCCTAGTCAAATCGCTTTGGAGTTCTTGTTGCAATTCCGGGGGTAAAACGTTCCAGTTAATTTCCTCGTGGCTAGAGGAGTGGCGCAGGTTAACCCGCTCTCTCACGCGGGTATTGCGGCGATCGCGTCCATTTTCGAGTAGCGTGTAATACACTCTCTGCATCAGCAAATCTGGGAAACGCCGCAAGGGAGCGCTAAAGTGGACATATTGCGGTAATGCCAGACCAAAGTGAGATCCCTTGGTGGTACTGTATGCAGACGGTTTAAGTGTATCTTGTAATAAGTAAGTAAGAACTTGCTCAGAGGGAGATTCAGCAAAAGCTGTAGTCAAATGTTGGTAATCTAAGGGTTGGATATCAACTTCTGGATCTAATGTGAGGTCAACGCCTAAATTGACTGCCAATTTCAGCATTTCCTGGACATCTTCAACATCAGGAGTACCTTGAACTCGCCAAATAGCAGGAACACCAAGGGCATTTAAGTGAGTTGCAAACAGTTGGTTAACTAACAGTACCAACTCCGTGAGTAGCGATCGCACTGGTAAATCATTCACCACCACAGCGCCAAGAATCCCCTCATCATAATAGGCGTTTTGGCTAGGCGGCAGATTTAACTGGAGGCTACCACGAGTCAATCGCACTTGTTTTACAGCAGTTTGCAAGGCTTGCAGGTCTTGCAGGATTTGGGAAACCTGTGATGATTTATCTTGAGCTTCACCTGTGAGAATTGCTTGGGCAAGTTCAGTACTCAGTGCAGTCTCGACATTAATTACACTGGGTTGAATTTCCCATTCCAGCACTTCTCCCGATTGGGGATCGATGGTAATTAAAAAAGAGATGGTTAAGCGATCGCTCCCAGGTATTAAAGAACAGCGTTCTACCACAGTTGGCGGCAAGATTGGCAATACCAATTCTCCTAGATAGACTGATTTGCCCCGTTTGAGTGCTTCTCTATCTAGGGCTTCGTCAGGTTGGACATAGTGAGAAACATCAGTGATATGAACGCCCAAAAGCCAATTTCCGGCTAAGTTTTTTTCTAAACTAAAAGCGTTTTCTATAACTTTGGTATCACTATTTACCCCTTCAATCGTGAGAGTATACAAATTACGTAAATCCAGCCGATTTTTCAGGTCTGCTTTTAGCAGCTTTTTGGGTAACTTGGCGGCTGCTTCTAAAACATTATCTGGAAAAGTCCGGGAAAGGTCGTGTTTGCACGTAACTAAATCTATATCAGCTGCGGCTTCGGCATCGCTACCGAGGATTTGCACCACTCGACCAAGGGGAGGATATTGTGCCAACGGGTAACGCAAAACTTCCACATGAACCAGATGATCGATCGCTTGTTCTAACTTTGCTCCGTTCGGTTGAATTTTGAGTTCAAACAGCAATCGATCATCTAAAGGCACAGCCCGAAAACCAGTTTCTACTTGCTTGATTCGTGCTAGTAAAGTGTGGTTAGAACGTTCGAGAATCAGCTTCACCTCACCTTCTGGAGAGCGACGGCGACTGCCTTCTTTAAGAACTCTCACCAAAACGCGATCGCCATTCCAAGCATTACTCAAATGACTTTCGCGGATGTAAATATCCTCAGCACCTTCCACATCTTGAATAGCAAAGCAAAAGCCTTTACTAGAACAACGGAGTTTTGCCTCGATTATTCCCTCTTCTAAAACACGGCGGTACTTACCCCGTTCTTTTACTAAAATACCGATTTTTTCAAGAACATCTAAGGCAATGTGAAGTTTTTGTAAACTTTTTTCATCTTCACAGCCAAGTTTCTTTTCTAAAACCTTCCGAGCTACCAATTTATCATCGGTGAAATTGGCAAGGAGTGTAGCGATTGAAAATTCCATGCAGTGAACCGACCTTTGGTCAAAACATCATTTGTTGTTTAATCTGGTTCATTTCTGTATACCCTCACGGCTTACAAAAATAAGCTGGAAACTAATTGCCCTGAAGCAAGCTCCCTAAGTTCTAAAGAAAGGAAGCCCGACCCAGTAAGAGCGGGAAACTACTCCCGCAGTTCCTTTGCAAAGAAGCCGACCCACAGACAACTCTGGGCATTTACGAACTTCTCACTGCACGGTGCTCTCAGAATTCGCCTGCGTTCAAGTCCCTTCACCTAACCAAACTTAAGATTGCACGCCTGATTAAAATTTAGCCCCGCTAGTTCATTACGCGACGGGTTTTTGAGAAGCTGGGTTTAGAGAATCCATACTGCCCAAAAGCGCTATGCAGGGGAGCCACTACAGTTTTGGGGTCTCCCCAAGTGGAGCAACTGCCGTCAAGTGGCGTGGAAACTACAGGTGTTTGATTGTCTAGAGAGAAAGTAATTTTACGCCATTAGACTCTGATTTTTAACTAAAAGGAACTGCTGGTGAACCCAATTTTCCCACATGTAGAATCGGTAACAATTAGGTAAGCAGCTTAATAAGCAGTGAGAGCGAACCTTATCTCCACTATTGTAGATTTAGAGGGCACTTCCAGAAAATAGTTCTAGATATAGACTTGGGTAATCAGTATAGCATTGCAAGCAAGACTACCCAGATTAAATTAGCACTGACCAAAAATTTCGTCAAAAAAGAGCTACTGCTACAATTGGGACACCAGGCAAAGCAAGAATATCACCTTGACGGCTTAGAGCAGAGAATTATACCTACTCATCGCCTGCCAAGAAACTGATGACACACAGTAAACAATAAAAATGAATAAATGCAATATTGGCAGGCATCCTGGGTATGGAGTAGATGTAAATTAAAGTAAGGGTAGCTGATCTCGCTTGAACATACAGGCAGTATCAACCCCATTATTAAAAATATTTAGATTGGTAGCAGTATTATGTTGGCTCAATTCCAGAGCTTGTATCCCAAAGGCAGTTTGATTTCTGAATTAGTGCAAATTTTTCAAGGAAAATATATTGTTCGGGCAAGCGTGCAAATTGAAGGCGTAACCCGTGCTACGGGTATGGCAGCAGCAGAAACAGTAGAAGCAGCAGAAGACCAAGCCAGAACTAGGGCACTGATAGTTTTGGGTATTACAAACGCGCCACCAGAATCAGTGATGTTGACCTCAAATCCAGTTTCCCCAGCACAGCTAAATCCTGACTTGGATACTAAAGATGGATTGAGTGAGCCTGCTGCTTATTCCTCTGCAAAAGAAGAGGATTTTGTTAGTAGTCAGTGGTCAGCAGTCAGCGACAAAGAAATATCTATACCGCCTTCCAAAGAACGGAATATCAAACCAGAAGTAGTAACAAGCAATAACGAACAATACGAGTACAGAAATGCTGCGCCCCTAGCAAGTGATACCTATAGCCAAGATTTAGGTCAAAACTTTCCGATGACTGCCAACCGGGAGCTAGAATTCGATCCTCCAGTTGAGAACTTGGAAATAAATTTTGATCACCAGCCAGAAAATCAAACCTTTCCGGCAATTTCTACCAACAATGTCACACCATTTACACCTCGGAGTTACAGCCCTCAAGAAAATGTCGCTACCCCGTCAGTGACAGGAAAGAGAAAGAAAAAAGCTGAACCAGTCGACTTATCAGATGTAATTGCAAAAACTGATGTCGAACTTCAGCGTTTAGGCTGGACACCAGAACAGGGACGGGAGCATCTGATTGAAACCTACGGTAAGCGCGGGCGGACTTTGCTGACTGAAGAAGAATTACACGGATTTCTCAAATACTTACAATCCCAGCCAGACCCAATAGCGGGATTTTAGTTAGTAATTAGTCATTCGTCATTTGTAATTAGGACTTACGCATTTGCATTAGATGTAAAACGCATTCTGTCTGAAGGCAGGTTAGACCATTTTCCATTCTTCTGAACAAGCTATTAAATTAGCATTTGGGAATGAATTTTTCGTCGCTGACAATCTCGAAAAAGGTAAATAAAAGAAAGACAATATATTATGAATGAACAATTTGCAGAAAAGAATATAAACACACTAGAAACAAATCTAACTACCGGAGCAGATCCAAATCTTGCTGTGACTACTATTCCCGACTCGGTACAAGACTATCTAGGGATTGCCGATGCACTTTATCGTTACGGTACCGGCATTGACCTCAACGACGCAGCCCTATTCGCTTCTGCCTTTTCTGAGAATGCCGTCGTGGATTTCAGTGCCGTCGCGCGTAAGCTGGGTCTCGAGCTTCCTCCGCTTCTCATCGGCGGCGAAAACATCGTCCAACACATTATCAGCGTTGCGGGACCGCATACCACGACCCACGTGGTGACTAACCCACGCATTCGTGTTGAAGGAGATACCGCCAAAATGCTGGCGTTAGTCGAAGCCACGCACCTGCCACCAGACGACCACTCACGGCATTGCCTGATGAAAAACCGTTACGATGTCGATCTAATTCGTGACGGAAAAGATTGGCGCATTTGTCGGCTAACCATTGACACCACTTGGTTTACGGGAGACCCACAAGTTCTTTTGAGCAAGTGAATGACAAGTTCTTAGCGAGACTTAAACAAAAATCAAGCCCAAATATAGCCCAAACTAGCTTTATTAAGAAGCAAACAGGTGACGATTAAGAGTCAACCAATCAAAAAATCGGAAAGACATAGCTGTTTTAAAGGCGTTATTAGCTTCAGTAAAAGTGTTCAAAGTTTTATTTGCCCACCTTTGTCTTAACCCGCCAGTCATCTGATGCCAAAGAATAAAAGTATAAGCACAAAAAACTAAGATAAAGTATCGAGTTAGGCTTCTTTTATCTCGGACTTGATATTCTTTTAGCCCTAACCATCCTTCTTTATCATTGACTGTTACTTTGCGATTTTTAGCTAATCCCCCTAAATATTTTAATTGCCCCTTCTCTAACTCTAATAAAAAGGATGTGTTATTGCCATATCCAGCATCTACAATGACTATTCCTGGTTGATAACCACGAGTTAAGGTCAAGTCTATTAATTTAATTGCTTTTTTAACCTTTCAGTTTTGTTTAAGTCCCGATAGGATCTTGACCCTTTAAAATCGAGTTTTCAACTCCTAAATCAAGTTTTTAATTCAAATAACCCCTCTTCAGTTATGAAAAGGGGTTATTTTTAGGGTTTAAGAAAATTAAAAGTGGTAAATCACCATTTATTAATCGTGACTATTAATTAAGAACAGCAACTGCTGGGCGACTACCAGCGGAGTGACGGTCAATCACTTGGTCAATCAAACCGTATTCCCTGGCTTCCTCTGGCGACATGAAAAAGTCACGCTCAGTATCTTCAGCAATCCGCTCAATTGGTTGACCTGTATGTTCGGCTAAATAGTCGTTTAGCCGCCGCTTATGGTAGAGAATTTCCCGCGCCTGAATTTCAATATCAGTCGCCTGTCCTTGAGCGCCACCTAAAGGTTGATGAATCATAATCCGAGAATGAGGTAGACTCATCCGCTTACCCTTAGTACCCGCGCTGAGCAGAAAAGCGCCCATACTCGCCGCCAATCCGGTACAAATTGTACAGACATCAGGGCGAATATGTTTCATAGTGTCAAAAATGCCCATACCAGCCGTCACCGAACCACCGGGAGAATTGATGTACATATAAATGTCTTTCTCCGGGTCTTCAGCATCCAAATACAGCAGTTGGGCAACAATCAAGTTGGCAATATTGTTATCAACTTGTTGTCCCAAAAAGATGATGCGCTCACGTAACAGCCGTGAGTAGATGTCAAAGGCGCGTTCACCTCGACCCGATTGTTCAATAACGATAGGAATCATGGAAGCGTGTTTGTGGCTACTTTAAATACATTTTATCGGTGACAGCACGAAACTGGGGCTGATCTCTACTATTCCCAGCTAGATATAAGTAAATCTTGGCTATTTTGTCTTATTCAACAAAGGAACAAAATGTGCTTTTGCAATAAATTCAACTTCTAAGGACACTTTTTAGCGACAAAAGCTGTCTAAGAGAATATCCGGTTTAGAGAAGAATAAATCAAAAAACTTCAATTGTCGCCAATTTTATATTTTGGACTTTGGTACACAACCTTGGCGATGTATTGACTAGACCGATAACCGAAATCCGATTTGCTTAGGGAATTATATTAACCATCAGTAACATTTTAAACATTTTTTTAGGATTTCCTTCGGCATTTATTGAGTTATTTTTGTTAGATTCGGTTAACCGGAAGTACAAGGTGTATTTAGAATAATCAGTCGCAGTTGAAATGCTATCCACTTAGAGAGAGACGTGCCATGCTGGAAAAACTCATACAAGCCGCCATCATCACCTTCTTGCTCCATCTGATAGCAGGACTTAGCCCAAATACTTTAATGCAAACAAAGACAGCATCACCTATGCAGCAAGAAATGCCACCAAATATTGTTAGCTTGCTATTGCGATCTTTTCAATAGAATGTTTCATAAGTTGCACAGGTGTAAGTAAGTCGGCATACATAAACTTAATTATATAGATGATTCCCTTGTAGTTAGCGCTGACTACAAAATTGCAATTTTTTACACTAACTTACTTAGGCAAGATTAAAAACAAAAGTATAATTCGCTCGTTGAGTTTCTTACTTAATGTACCTAGCTATCTCGGCTAACACTCCTGAGAACAGGGTAGACTGAGCAAAGAAGGCAACTACTTGCGTTTGATCATGACTAATCGCCTTGCTGAAGCTAAGAGCCTCTATCTCCGCAAACACGCCGAAAACCCAATTGATTGGTGGCCTTGGTGTGATGAAGCACTTGCAACTGCAAGGGCGCAAAATAAACCGATTTTTCTTTCCATTGGCTATTCTAGTTGCCACTGGTGTACTGTCATGGAAGGTGAAGCTTTTTCTGATATTGCGATCGCTGACTACATGAATACTAATTATCTTCCGATCAAAGTAGACAGGGAAGAAAGACCTGACCTCGATAGTATTTATATGCAAGCTTTGCAGATGATGAGCGGCCAAGGGGGTTGGCCTTTAAATATTTTTCTTTCTCCAGAAGATTTAGTACCGTTTTACGCTGGTACTTATTTCCCTGTAGACCCGCGTTATGGTCGTCCGGGATTTTTGCAGGTGTTACAAGCGCTTCGCCGTTATTACGATACAGAAAAAGCAGAATTACAGCAACGCAAAGCCTTAATTATTGAGTCGCTGCTCACGTCTGCGGTGTTGCAAGATGGTACAACAGATGAGCTTGAAGACCATGAATTACTCCGCCAAGGTTGGGAAACCAGTACAGGCGTAATTACTCCTAGTCAATCTGGTAACAGTTTTCCGATGATTCCCTATGCAGAATTAGCACTGCGGGGAACTCGATTTAATTTTGAATCTCGCGATGATGGCAAGCAAGTTTGTACCCAGCGGGGACTAGACTTAGCGCTGGGCGGCATTTATGACCATGTAGCTGGTGGTTTTCATCGCTATACTGTTGACTCGACTTGGACAGTACCTCACTTTGAAAAGATGCTCTACGACAATGGACAGATTGTCGAGTATCTGGCTTGTTTATGGAGTGCAGGAGTACAAGAGCCAGGCTTTGAGAGGGCGGTTGCTGGGACTGTACAATGGCTGAAGCGAGAAATGACTGCACCAGAAGGTTACTTCTATGCTGCTCAAGATGCCGACAGCTTCACTGAATCCACGGCTACAGAACCAGAAGAAGGAGCTTTCTACGCCTGGAGTTACAGCGAATTACAACAACTGTTAACGCCTGAAGAATTAACCCAATTACAACAACAGTTTACGGTGACATCTAACGGCAACTTTGAAGGACTTAATGTTTTACAAAGAAGGAATTCAGGCAAACTGAGTGAAACGCTAGAAACGTCACTGAGCAAGCTATTTACCGCTCGTTATGGCGTTAATTCTGAGTCACTAGAAACTTTTCCTGCTGCTCGTAACAACCAGGAAGCAAAAACTACTAACTGGCCAGGTCGCATTCCCTCGGTGACAGATACGAAAATGATTGTCGCCTGGAATAGCTTGATGATTTCTGGGCTGGCTAGGGCTGCTGGGGTTTTCCAACAACCTTTGTACCTAGAATTAGCAGCACGAGCAGCGAATTTTATTTTGGAAAATCAGTTTGTCAATGGGCGTTTCCAGAGACTCAATTATCAAGGAGAACCAACCGTTTTAGCGCAGTCTGAAGACTATGCTTTGTTTGTTAAAGCTCTGCTAGATTTACAAGCTTCCAACCCCGAGGAGAAGCAATGGTTAGAAAATGCGATCGCTATCCAAGATGAATTTAACGAATTTCTTTGGAGTGTAGAATTAGGTGGTTATTATAACACATCAAGCGATTCTAGTCAATATTTAATTGTTAGAGAGCGTAGTTACGCAGATAATGCGACACCATCAGCCAATGGAGTTGCGATCGCAAACCTTGTGCGTCTGGCCCTACTCACCGATAATCTAGATTATTTGGATTTAGCAGAACTTGGTTTGAAAGCTTTTAGAAGTGTAATGCATCGCGCTCCCCAAGCTTGTCCCAGCTTGTTTACAGCTTTGGATTGGTATCGTAATTCTACCTTGATTCGCAGCACCACTGAGCAAATCAACGCTCTAATTCCCAAGTATTTACCGGCGGCTGTGTTTGCTATCACATCCGATTTTCCAGAGGGAAGCGTTGGGTTAGTTTGCCAAGGTTTGAAGTGTCTTGCACCAGCAGAAAGTGTAGAGCATTTATTGCAGCAAGTGCAGAAAAGTCAGGTGAGGGCGTGAAATAGTTTTATTTCTCCCAACTAGAATGTTACCAGCAGGTCATTCAGTCTTGATCGTAACTTTCTGCGCGGTTGTTCATTTGACACTATATAGTGTGAAGTGTGATGCCTAAACAGACCAAGGATTAACCATTACAACCCTTGTCCCAGAAAAATCTTTTTCGTTACGGGTGACAAGTGATAAAGAGTTATGAATTGCAATTGCTGCAATAAGAGAATCCATGAGAGGTAGAGGTCGCCCCAAAGTTCTAGTTGGGCGACTAAATTTCCCCACAACAACATTGTTGAGACATCTATATTTAAGATTCTTTGTTGAAAGCGATTGGGCAGGGTTTCATTGAGCCAAGTTGTTAGAGATTCTTTCCGTTTAGATGCAGTAATTTTGATGATGCCTTTAGCAATTTCACCAATTGTGATAACGCTAAGGTAAAGTGTTTCTGGCACTTGGGCATCTAGCCAATCTAAAACTTGTTGATTTGGTTGTTTGGCAACAAGTTCAGAAATCACACAGGTATCAAGGAGATAAGTCATGGGGTGAAAGCATCGCGGGGAAGGGTGCGATCTCGACTCAGGTCAAGTTCTTCGGTGAGTTCAGCCAGGAGGGATTGACGGAAAAACTCTGAGAGTTTGCTTGTTGATTTGGGTGGGTGTTGTTGTGTGTGGTCAGGCTTTGGGCAAGGAGTTGAATGATGTATAGTTTATCGTTGGGGGAAAGCTGAAGGAGTTGTTGTTCGAGTTCTTGGATAGGCATGATGGGTTTAAGTAGAAGATAAATTTATTCTACTTTCAGCGTCAGGGGTTAATTTAGTTTGACTCGTTTTTTACCCTCTATTTTTTTGACGAATGACTATTAACTTATGTAGCAAATTAACCGCGATTGTGTTAGCTGGAGGTAAGAGTTCTCGCATGGGTCACGATAAAGCCTTGATTCCCATTCAAGGGGTACCATTGTTGCAGCGAGTTTGTGGGATTGCTCAAAGCTGCGCTGATACTGTTTATGTAGTAACTCCCTGGCCAGAACGCTATCAAGATTTACTTTTGGCTGGTTGTCAGTTTATTCGGGAAGTACCTTTATCTGGAGAATCTCTAGCCCACGGGCCTCTAGTTGGGTTTACTCAAGGGCTAGCTAAAGTCAAGACAGATTGGGTGCTGTTGCTAGCTTGCGATTTGCCGAGGTTGCGGGTTGAGGTGTTGCAAGATTGGGCAAGTAAACTTGATAGCGTGGAGGATAATGCGATCGCAGCTTTAGCTTGTCATCCCAAAGGTTGGGAACCTCTGTGTGGTTTTTATCGCCGTCGCTGTTTGCCAGAACTCCTAGAGTTTATCAACCAAGGGGAGCGATCATTTCAACAGTGGCTTCGGCAATATTCTGTAGAAGTTTTGCCCTTAGCAGAACCAGAAATGTTGTTTAACTGTAATACACCAGAGGACTTGGCTTTAAGTTGAGTTGAGAAATGGGGACTTAATTGTGAACTGAACCTGCAAAAACTTTGATAATAAAGTCATTTTTCGGATGATTTGAATTCACCTCTATAGTTCAACACAGTTCAGATCAGTCCAAAACCCTGATGTAGAGATGCAATTTATCGTGTCTTGGTTGTTTGAGATTTAAACTCATTAAAATTAGTACATAATAAAAACTTTTATCACATAACCACCAATGCTATTTCCTGAAAATGAAAGTCAAAGGAGCTTTAATTTACTTTTCTCCAGAAATCCCACCCCTATGTGGGTATATAACCAGAATAATCTACAATTTTTAGATGTAAATGAAGCTGCTGTTGTTCACTACGGCTACTCACGAGAAGAGTTCTTACAAATGCGAATAACTGACATTCGCCCTTCAGAAGATGTGCCTATCTTGCTTGAATATTTAGAACAAAAGCACTCTATCTTGGATTTTACTAGGCAATGGCGACATCAGCGAAAAAATGGAGAGATTATTGATGTTGAAATTTTCACACAGACAATAGACTATGGCAGTTATAAAGCTTGCTTAGTTCATATACGAGACATCACAGAACACAAACAAATAGAAAGAACTCTTCAACAAAGTGAAGCTAGATTTCGAGTTATTTCTGAAGCTATTCCTGTTCCATTTATTATTTCGCGTGTGTCTGATGGGTTAATTTTATACGCTAATACAGAGTTGCTTCAAACATTTCAGTTTTCTCCAGAGTATTTAGTTAATCATAAAAATATTGGAGATTTATATTATAATCTCACAGATTTAGAATTACTGTTTACAGTTCTTAATCATCAAGGTTTTATTCATAATTATGAACTGCAATTAAAAAAAGCAGATGGAACTCGTTTTTGGGCGATCGCTTCTTTACAGTATTTAAATTTTAACAATGAATCAGCGATTTTAACGGTATTTAATGATATCAATGACCGCAAAAATGCCGAAACAAAACTCCAAGAAAAAAATGAGTTTTTGCGGATAATTTTTGAAAGCATACCATTGATGATTGCCCTGGTCAATGCCAATGGTAAACTCCAGTGGGTGAACCAAGAATGGGAAAATATTCTCGGTTGGAAATTTCAAGATTTCCAAACTGATGATGTTTTGGAACTCCTATATCCTAATCCTGAATATCGACAACATATAATTAGTTTTATGCAGTCTGCACAACGCATTTGGGGTGACTTTAAAACTCAGGTGCGCGATGGTCGTTCACTAGATACGTCTTGGACTAATGTTTACCTTTCAAATGGTCAAATTATTAGTATTGGGCAAGATATCACAGAACGTAAGCAAACTGAACTAGCTCTAAAAGCCCAAGCCGAGCGAGAGCAATTGATGCGAACTGTTTCTCAACGGATTCGTCAATCTTTGAATCTTCAAGATATTCTAAATGCGACAGTTCGAGAAGTGCGAGATTTACTTGGGGTTGATCGAGTAGTAGTTTATCAGTTTGACTCAAAGATGATCGGCACAATTATGGCGGAATCAGTGGAACCTGGATGGACGGTTTCTTTAGGTGTAGAGATTCATGATACGTGTTTTCCAACAGGCGCAGGATTGGAATATTATCAGGGACGCAAACGAGCGATCGCTAATATTTATGAAGCTGGACTAACTGATTGCCATATTAGCCTGTTAGAACAGTTTGAGGTGAAAGCAAATTTAGTTGTGCCCATTCTACTAGAAGTAAGCTCTCAAAACCCTGGCTCTCACATTTGGGGTTTACTGATTGCTCACCAATGCTCTGCTTTTCGTGAGTGGGAAGAAAGTCAATTAGATTTGCTCGATCAAGTGACAGTCCAATTAGCGATCGCAATTCAACAATCCAGCATCTTAGAGCAAGCTCAAACTGAACTTGTTCAAAGACAAAAAGCTCAAATCAAGTTAAAAACGGCCTTAGCTGAAAAAGAAGTTCTTTTAAAAGAAGTTCATCATCGAGTTAAAAATAATTTGCAAATTGTCTCCAGTTTATTACAACTTCAGTCTCAAACACTCAAAAACCCGGAAATAATCAAAGTTCTTCGAGAAAGTCAAAATCGAATTGAGTCAATATCTCTAATTCACAAAAATTTATATACTTCAGCTAATATAGGACAAATTGATGTCGCTGACTATATCAGTAATTTAGCAGCCAGCTTGCTAATTTCCTATCAAATATGTCCTGGGAAAATTTCTCTAGAAGCTGATATAGATTCAGTAAGCTTGAATGTCGATCAAGCTATTGCCTGTGGATTGGTGATTAACGAATTAGTCTCCAATGCCCTCAAACACGCTTTTCCCAATCAACAAGTAGGCACAATCAGTATTGCTTTACATAATGTGGGCAATAGTATCGAAATGACTATCCGAGATAATGGGATTGGTTTACCAGATAATTTAGATTGGAGAAATACTGATTCTTTGGGTCTGTCGTTAGTATATGACTTGGTTACAGAACAACTAGAAGGCGAAATTACTTTAGAACGCAATCATGGAACAGTATTCAAAATAAAATTTACGCAGTTAACTTTGCATTAATAAATATCAAATGGGTCAAGCTAGGATTTTAGTTGTTGAAGATGAAGTAATTGTGGCTAGAACTATTGCTAGTCAACTTAGTCAACTAGGATACATTGTTACAGGTACAGCTTCATCTGGAAAAATTGCCATTGCCAAGGCATCGGAAACTCAACCAGAACTAGTATTAATGGATATTATTCTTAAAGGTGATATGGACGGTATTGCTACCGCCACTCAGATTCGCCAGCAGTTAGATGTACCTGTAATTTATTTAACCGCTTATGGCGACGATCATACTTTAGAAAGAGCCAAAATTACTCAACCTTTCGGATACATCGTTAAACCATTTACTACAAAAGATTTAAAAATCGCGATCGAGATTGGTCTGTTAAAACACCGCTTAGAACGCGAACTGCGGGAAAATCGAGATCAGTTAGCAACCCTTTTAAACTCAATGAGTGATGCTGTAATTGCCGCAAATGAGCAGGGAAAAATAACATTTATGAATCCTGCGGCTGAGGTGCTGACTGGCTGGCAACAAAAAGATGCTTTAGGAAATGAAGCGGCGAAGATTTTTCATATTGTTGATGAAATTACAGAGGTTACATTAGAAAATCCTGTGACAAAAGTGCTGCGGGAGCAACAGGTTGTTTATTTAGGAGAATTTAAATCTCTAATTACTAAAGACGCCAAAAGAGTTCCTATTGGCGATAGTGCTTCACCATTGAAGCGAGGATCTGACGAGATAAATGGTGTATTAGTTGTTTTCTGGGATCTTAGCGAACGACGCCAATCAAAATTGCTAGAGCAAGCATTGGAAAAGGAGCAAGAACTTAACCGTCTCAAGTCCCTATTTATCTCTACTGTCTCTCATGAGTTCCGTAATCCCCTGACTGTTGTGCAAACGGCAGTAGAACTCATGGAAATGCAAGGAGCAAATTTGACAGATACAAAAAGAGGCGTCTATTTAAAGCGAATTCAAGGCGCTGTGCAATCTATGGAAAAACTCATGGAAGAAGTGCTATTTATGGGTCGAGCGGAAGCAGAAAAACTCATATTCAACCCTGCTCCTCTTAACCTAAAGCAATTTTGTCAAGAGCTAATTGAAGATTTTTTGATTGTTAAAAGCAGCGTATGTGAAATTGTTTTTACCTGTCATAGTGAGAATACATCTGCTGTAATGGATGAAGGACTTTTACATTATCTGTTTGCAAATCTTCTCTCAAACGCGGTTAAATATTCTCCCCAAGGTGGCAAGATTCAGTTTAATTTAATATGCAACCCAATTGAGAAAGTAGCAATTTTTTACATTCAAGATCGAGGTATGGGCATTCCCGAACCAGACCAAGCTCGACTGTTTGAATCATTTTACCGAGCCTCAAATGTCAAATCAATTCAGGGTACTGGATTGGGGTTAGTAATCGTTAAAAGGTGCGTCGATGCTCATAGAGGTCAAATCAGCGTTACAAGCAAAGTTGGAGTTGGTACTAGATTTACAGTAATTTTGCCCTTAAATTCCGAATTATGAGTTATAAATTCTTCTTCAACTTATATCCTGATTTTTTTTACCAACTTGGGTTTGATAGTGGCGCCATTTTTCCTGCTGACGCGCTTTTTTGTCTTCGTTAAGGCTATCAAAACAATAGGGACAGGAGATACCTTGCTCATATTTAGGAGACATCTTATCTTCCTCAGAAATCGGACGTCCACAACAGAGGCACAACTCATAACTCCCTTTCTTCAACCCATGACTAACGGCTACCCGCTCATCAAAAACAAAACATTCTCCTTCCCATAAACTTTCTTGTGCTGGAACTTCCTGCAAATACTTAAGAATGCCGCCCTTGAGATGATAAACTTCTGTAAAGCCTTGGGCAAGCATGAAGGATGAGGCTTTTTCACAGCGAATGCCGCCTGTACAAAAGAGAGCAATCTTTTTGTGTTTAGTTGGGTCGAGATGGTAGCGCACATAATCGGGAAATTCGCGGAATGATTCAGTTTGGGGATTTCTTGCCCCTTGGAAAGTACCGATATTCACCTCATAATCATTGCGCGTGTCAATCACAGTTACTTCTGGATTGGCAATTAAATCATTCCATTCTTGGGGATTGACATAGATACCAACTTGCTCATTTGGGTCGATTTCTGGCAACCCCAAAGTGACAATTTCTTGCTTCAACCGTACCTTCATCCGCTCAAAGGGTGGGGTTTCGGTATAGAACTCTTTGGATTCTAAGTCTGCTAGACGGGGGTCAGAACGTAGAAACCAGAGAACCGAGTCAATCGCCTGACGCGAACCGACAATTGTACCATTAATCCCTTCAAATGCCAGCAAAATCGTCCCCTTGACACCTTGCGCTTGGCAGTAAGACAGCAGAGGATCTCGTTTTTCGGCAAAATCTGGCAGCTTAACAAATTTATACAGTACTGCGACAACTTGGGTATTTTCTGGCTTCATCCCTTTGGTAATAGAACAATATAAGTTACAATAACAACGGTAATCAAAGTTTATCTACTATTTTAAGTTTATGGGGGTTTAGCTCAGTTGGTAGAGCGCCTGCTTTGCAAGCAGGATGTCAGCGGTTCGAGTCCGCTAACCTCCATTGTAAATATTTGATTAAAATGTGCTATGCCTGCGGTTCTTGCTAGCCTACGCGCATTTAAATCAATTGAAATTCCATTTATTATCAAAATGGGGTTATTTTTCTTGTTAGGCAAGGTGTTTGGAGAGAAGAAAGTATGGTATTGCATCCATTGCACCGATTCAAAGCCGTACTTAGTTAGAAGAATCTCTGGATAAGGAGGTGAACTCTGACTTTACAGCACTCAGGTAATTTTGAACGTTCAAAATTTGACTTATCTATACTTAGGGGGTTGTTTGGAAAAGCGTCCATTGGGGTTAGTGGCAATTGTTCTCTACAAATCATTTGCCGCCTTGCTGCTTATGGTTACTTCGATCGCTTTATTATTGACATTAAAAAATTATCAAACTCTAGAGGTGTTTTCAGAAAATTATGTTTTAGAAGGTAAATCGATAATCATTGATTGGCTTTTAAAGAAAGTTGTTAACTTAAATCCTAGAACTCTGGCATTTAGCGGCATCGGAACCGGAATCTATGCTATTGTTACTGCTATTGAAGCCGTTGGTTTATGGTACGAAAAGCGTTGGGCACATGTTTTAGTTTTGGGACTTGTCGGTATCAGTATTCCACCAGAGATTTATGAATTAATTCGAGGAATATCTCTGATTAAAACATTAGTTTTTGTGTTAAATTTAGCTGTATTTGCCTATTTATTCCGTAATTTTCCTAAACATCCCAACTAATTTTTGATTCGATACTTAGGGTCTATCGTTGAAAAATTAAGGAGTGCTAAGGAGTCAAGAGAGCGAAACGTAGTGATTAAAAAGCTTGACCATAAAAGGCTCAGGGTTTACGCAAAACCAAGACCACACGTTGTACAATCGCTAGAAATAAGTAGAATGGTGTCGAAAAACAAAACTATGTTAATAAAAATTAAATAGACTTAAACCTTCTTCCCTCCTGCCTCCTGCCTCATTCCAACGATAAATATTCACACCGACCTACTTACAATCTGGAGAGTGACTTGCCTAGATCGATTCAGTCTACTCAACCACCATTAAAATTTATTCCCCAACGGTTGAATCCGCTGGTACTCCAGATTTTTCGGTGGTTACTGCCGATCGCACTACGGTTTCGTACTCGCCCTTGGTTACCAGCTGGGATTGTCAAGGTTGAAGCCAAGAATGTTGAAGTATTAGCTGAACTCTATCAACAATTTCAGGCTGGAAAAATTCGCTTTTTGTTGGCATTTCGCCACCCAGAGGTGGACGATCCCCTCTGTATGCAGTATTTGCTTTCTCGCATAGTGCCACAAGTGGCTCGTCAAAAAGGTATTACCCTAAAATCTCTGGTTCACAGCTATTTTCTTTATGACCGGGGTATGACAGTTTGGGCTGGAAAGTGGCTAGGTTGGCTGTTCTCTCTCTTGGGGGGTGTACCAGTTCGTCGTGGTAGGCGACTAGATCGGCAAGCTATCCAAAAAGCACGGGAGTTGTTTGCTAATGGCGCACTACCGATCGCAGTAGCGCCGGAAGGCGGTACTAATGGTCATAGTGGCATTGTTAGCCCCTTAGAACCTGGTGTTGCTCAAATGGGGTTCTGGTGTGTAGAAGACTTAGAAAAAGCTAACCGTTCTGAGATTGTGATCGTTGTGCCGATCGCTATCCAGTATCGCTACGTTGAGCCACCTTGGTCTAAGATAGATTGGCTCTTAAGTAAGTTAGAAGCTGATAGTGGCTTGAAAGCTTTGGAAATTGATTCGGGCAATCGCGAAGAGATTTACTATCAACGCCTCTGTAGGTTAGCTGAATATCTGATTACCGAGATGGAAGATTTTTATCGTCGCTTCTATCATCAAGACATCCCAAAAACCATCTCAACTGATGAATCTGCTAGTGCTAATCAGATATTAGTTGCCCGACTTCATTGCTTACTGGATAAGGCTTTACAAGTTAGCGAACAATATTTTGGAGTTCAAGCGCAGGGTAATTTTATTGACCGCTGTCGCCGTTTGGAAGAGGCTGGCTGGAGTTACATTTACCGAGACGATTTGCCAGATATCAATGCTTTAGCACCCTTCAAACGCGGTTTGGCAGACTGGATTGCAGAAGAAGCCGACTTGCGAATGCGGCACATGCGGATAGTGGAAAGTTTTGTTGCAGTCACAGCTACTTATATTCAGGAACAACCAACGGCGGATCGGTTTGCAGAAACAGCTTTGCTTGTATTCGATATGCTTTCTCGAATTCAGGATACAACACTTCCGGGGCGACCTCGGTTAGGTTTGCGACAGACACAAATCACTGTGGGAGAGCCAATTTCAGTTACAGAACGCTTTAGAAATTGTCAGGGCGATCGCCAAGCGTCTAGACAGGCTGTGAGCGATTTGACCCAAGATTTGCAAATCGCTTTAGAGAAGATGATTAGATAATAGACATCTCCAGAAATTAAATATGCGTTCGCCAAAACCCTTTGTAGGAGCGAACGGTTGTTCGCCGTTCCTTCATTTTCGGAGATGTCTAATAGAAATTCTAAGACTTTTTCGCTCGAATTTTGTCAAAGATTGCACCTTCATCAAAGAATTTTTTCTGAATTTCGTCCCATCCTCCTAAATCTTGAGCTTTGAATATCGTTTTAATTTTAGGAAATTTGCCTTCCGTTTCTTTTGAAACAGTCAAGTCAACAGGACGAAATCCTAAATTGGTAAACTCTCGTTGCGACTCTGGGGTGTAAAGAAATTTGATAAATGCTTCTGCAATCGGACGAGTACCATGTTTATCAACATTTTTATCTACAACAGCAATAGGATTGTCGATGGAGATATTAATGTCAGGCACAATATATGAGATTTTTTTACCGTTTTTTGCTAGCAAAATCATCTCGTTTTCGTAGTTGAGCAGCACATCTCCTTGATTATCGTTGAAAAATAATTCAGTGGCATTTCGAGCCGTTTTAGGTAACAAAGGTGCATTGTTATAGACTTTGGAGGTAAAGTCTATTGCTTGATTTTCAGTTTTGCCAGTTTCTGTTACAGAACCCCAGAGACTAAGAAAATTCCAGCGAGCACCGCCAGAGGTTCTAGGGTCAGGTGTAACCACATTTACGCCATCTCGTGCCAAATCTGCCCAAGTTTTGATATTTTTGGGATTACCTTCACGAATAGCGATCGCATCTAGAGATCTGGTAACAATTGCATCATTAGGCGCTTCTTTTTCCCACCCTGGTTGAATAAAACCTGCCTGAACAAGTTTATTTATATCAAGGGCAAGTGACAGGTGTACCACATCAGCTTCTTTACCGTCAATCACAGCAAGAGTCTGGGAACCAGACCCATCATAGCTTTGATTGAAAGTGACGTTTTGGTTATGTTCTTTCTTCCACTGTTCAATAAATTTAGGAATGATCTGCTGGTATGCTGCACTAGTAACTGAGTAAGAAACAAACGTTAGTGTTACATCATTCTGGGAAACTGCATTAGTATTACCAGTATTCTTGATATCACGTGGAGAGCAGGCAGCCATTATTACACTCAAGCTAACTCCGACTAAGAATAGAGACGCAACACCCAATAAAGAATATTTGTACAACCAATTTCGTATTAGTTGTACGCGCCACTGTCTTGTAGTATATAAAGCTTTAACAATATAAGTCTGAACTAATTCAGTCAAATATCTCCTTGATTGAAAAGTACGTTGCCCCTGGTTCATCAAATTTTTCCCTTAAATCTGCGGTAACTTCAGCTAGATACTGTAGTTAAAGGGCATTATAAAACAGTGGTTAAGGATAAATAACTTTTTATTAACCTAAATTTAAACAAATTATCACCGTACCGAAATCTGTGAGTGAAACCATAACTTTGCCGTTAGCGAAGTTGTAATGGGCACGATACACAATCTATTCAGTACTATATAGGAGAGAAAACATTCAGCATACGGTGCGCTACACAGAGCTGTCTTCACAATTTTTTAGCGGTTTCTGGCAAGATTAGCGCATATTGAGGAGATCATATAGAACTAACAGTCTCCTTAACAGTTTCTCGCAGCCGCTCCACATCACGTATCGGTGGGGCACCAAAGAGCCGCTTGTACTCTCGGTTGAAGTGTGAGGCATCGTCGTACCCCACTTGGTAAGCAGCACTGGTAGCGTCAAGGTTTTCCCCCAGCATCAGACGGCGAGCCTCTTGGAGCCGCAGTTGCTTCTGGAACTGCAAAGGACTCATTGCAGTGACAGACTTGAAGTGATGGTGAAAGCCTGAGACACTCATTCCCAGCTCTCGGGCGATGCTTTCAATACGAAGCGGCTCCTTAAAATCTTTACGAAGTCGCTCGACGGCTCTAGCAATGTAGTAGGTGTAGCCACCGAAAACTGCAATATGACGGAGCCGATTACCTTGCTCTCCCATCAGGAGTCGGTAAATGATTTCCCGCTTAATCAGTGGTGCAAGAACATGAGCTTCAGCAGGGGAATCTAGAAGCCTGACGAGCCGCACCACAGCGTCCAACAGATTTGCATCCAACGGACTTACGTCAATCGCTTTTACATGAGCACGGCTGCGCGATGAGGGATGCCCTGCCTCGACCATCACTGAGCTAACGAGGGTGGGGTCGAGATCGAGGCGAAGGCTAAGGTACGGTTGCTCCTTGGACGCTTCCAGAATTCGGCTGACAATCGGCAGTTCAACCGTAGCAAGCAGATAATGTATAGGGTCGTATTGATAGCGATCCTTGCCCAGAAGAACTTCTTTGCTGCCCTGAGCAATCACACAAAAGGCAGGGATAGAGATACTATGACAGGATTCCGAAGGCGAAGAGGAGCGGTTGAAGCGCAATCCTTTCAGTGGCTCAATCGTCCCATCATGATGAATCATCTGCACAATATGCTCTTTCAGTTCGTCTCTATTGGCTTGCGCTCTGTCTGCCTCGCGCTTTGCCTGCGGGTCGTTCATTAAATCGATATGAGACTTTTCACTCGTTTTGGCAGCGTTCATTTCTAAGTTTGCAGAATTGTACAACAATTTTAGACGATCGTTCTATTCCTTACTCTTGAGAATTCCTAGAATGAACCTAAAGCAATGAAAAATGATTTCGGCTTCTTATAAACATTCTGGATTTTTATTCAAGAAAAAACTCAGTTTTGATTGCACAAGAGACTTGCCTGCTAGCCACCGAAATGGCATCAAGTGAAGGAATTAAGCAAATGGACATCAAAAGAAGTGGTTCACAACTAACTTAAAAACAGGAGTTCAAAAAATGCAAAAGCGTAAACTTGGAAACAGTAATCTGGAAGTCTCAGCTATTGGGCTTGGCTGCATGGGAATGAGCTTTTCTTATGGCCCGCCCAAAGACACCCAAGAGATGACTGCTCTTTTAAAGGCCGCCGTCGAACGTGGCATTACATTCTTTGACACCGCCGAGGTCTACGGCCCGTTCTTGAACGAAGAGCTTGTAGGCGAAGCCCTCGCTCCCTTGCGCGGGCAAGTGGTGATTGCTACCAAATTCGGGTTCGACCTAAGTCCTAATTTCGATCCCCGCGGAATGAAGGGTTCACCTGGAGTGAACAGCCGCCCAGAGCACATCAAGCAGGCTGTGGAGGGTTCGCTCAAGCGACTCAAGGTTGAAACAATTGACCTGCTCTATCAGCACCGAGTTGACCCGAACGTGCCGATTGAAGACGTGGCAGGAGCGGTGAAAGAACTGATTCAGTCAGGTAAAGTGAAGCACTTTGGACTCTCTGAAGCAGGAGTGCAAACGATCCGTCGTGCACACGCGGTTCAGCCGATTACTGCTCTCCAGAGCGAATACTCGCTGTGGACAAGGACTCCTGAGAAGGAAGTAATACCGACCCTTGAGGAACTCGGAATCGGCTTTGTCCCGTACAGCCCGCTGGGCAAGGGCTTTCTCACTGGCAAGATCGACGAAAGCACGACCTTCGACAGCTCCGACTTGCGCAGCACCCTACCTCGCTTCACGCCAGAGGCTCTCAAGGCAAATCAGGTCTTGATTAATCTGCTTGGCAGCATTGCAGAACAGAAGCAGGCGACACCTGCTCAAATTGCGATCGCCTGGCTGCTTGCTCAGAAGCCGTGGATTGTTCCGATCCCAGGCACCACGAAGTTGCATCGCTTGGACGAAAACATTGGGGCAGTCTCAGTCGAACTCACACCCGACGATCTGCATGATATCGATGACGCCGCCTCCAAGATCACGGTACAAGGGGCTAGATACCCCGAAAAGCTGGAGCAAATGACCGGTCGCTAAACGGCAAAAAATGTGTTCTCTGGTTGCATTCCGTAGTTCACTAAGCAAGGCAACATATGCAAGGCTGATAGCTGGCAGCGATAGACCAGGGAGAGCAGTATGCAAGTTGGCATTCTAGGTTCGGGATTGATGCGTGGCAAATTCGGGACGCTCTTCGCCTGTGCGAGGCATGAGGTAGTATTCAGTTACGCGCGCCGCCACGATAAACTGAAGAAGCTCGCGCAGGACGCTTATGGGAATGCGGGGGCGAGCACACTGGGTGAGGCTGTGCAGGAAGTCGATGTCCTCTGGCTGGCTGTGCTTTAGTCCCGAATGGACGACCTATTGAGTCAGACAGGTGACCTTTAAGGTAAGGTGATCGTAAGCTGCTCGCTCCCAATGAATGCTCATAATACCGAACTCGTCGCCCACACCTCGTCAGGTACGGAGGAACTTGCAAAGATGATTCCAAAGGCTTGGGTAGTCTTTGCATTCAACACTGTGCCTAGCGAAGTGCTTCTTAGTATCTTCGAGACCTGCGGTAAAGTTATTGTTCCACTCACAAGATAGGTTTTGAGTAAGTAGGTTTTAATAATGGAGCTAAGCGGATTCGAACCGCTGACCCCCTCAATGCCATTGAGGTGCGCTACCAACTGCGCTATAACCCCAGAAGCCTTTGTAGATAAGCTTTTTAGCTTTCTAATTAGTTCTACAAATTGCCTTTGTATTTATTAGTATGCAAGTTTATGCAAATAAAATCAAGACAAATATATTAAAAAATATAAAGTGGTTTAATAACTTCAGCTTCTTAGTACTATTGATGACTAGAAGCTGAAACCCTTATTTTATCGTATTTTTAAAGTGGCTCAGGTCGGAGTTGAACCAACGACCCCAGGCTTATGAGTCCCGTGCTCTAACCAACTGAGCTACTGAGCCATGTTTTTCAAAATCATTAACCAATATAGCATATAAATTTGCTCAAGACTAGCCTCTTTTGCAATTTTGTTAGAACTTTCATCCCTATTGAGGTAGTAAGAAGTTGAAGAGGGAGGTAAACTCCCTCAACTAACTAAAGCAATGATTTAGTTAAAGACAACTAAGAATTACAGGCGTTGTGGTAGAAAGGCTATTGGGTTAACAGCACCCTTGCCTGATGGATGAATTTCAAAGTGGCTGTGTGGGCCAGTACTGTGACCAGTAGTACCCATTAAAGCAATTGTTTCTCCTTGATGTACATGTTGACCCGGTTGCACTAGAATTTTACTGTTATGAGCATAGCGGGTGCTACTGCCATCAGGATGATGGATTTCGACGAGGTTGCCGTAGCCACCATTGTTCCAGCCAGCTTTCTCTATTGTACCGTCAGCTGAGGCAACAACTGGCGTGCCAGTAGAGTTAGCAATATCAATTCCCTTATGCGGTCTTCCCCAGCGCATACCAAAGCCAGAAGTGAGAGTACCCTTCGTCGGCCAGATATAAGCCAAGGTTGAAGTAGATGGAGGAGGTGTAAGTTCGTCAATGGGTCTGGGAAGATATTGATCCACTGCTGCCAAAGGCGGTAATACCTGTGGAGAAACTGTGGTTCCTCGCATCTTTCCTAAAGAGTCAGAGGCATTTACTCTGACAGAAGGCGTTGCAACCCTTGTGGCAGATTGAGTGCCAGAGGGAGTCCACTGACTAGCAGAACCTAGATTAGGCAAGAACTCTGGGTTTACTGGTTCGGTAGCCCGTACAGAAGCTTGGAATTGGGGCTTAACTGGCTGAACGCTATAGTTAGAGCGAATTGGTGTCGGAACTGGAATTGGTATTGCTACACTATTCGTTCTAGATACAGGGTTGGGTGCGGTGAAATTATTAGGAGTAGAAATAGGAGTGAGTATCGCAGCATTATTAGCTTCAATCGCTGCTGCTGGTACAATTGAATTACCAGACTGTTGAGCGCGATATTTCTGCTGTAACCTCTGGATTTCCGTTTGTAAGCCCCGCAAACGGTCATTATAGCTATTGTTTACCCTTGCTACCCTATTTGCTGGTGTCTTAGGCTGTTGCATTTCGGCAAAAGCTTGTGGCACTGCAATGTCACCACCAACGCCATAAGACTTAGCTGTAGGGGAGGCGGTTTCTAAGTCGGTTGCACTATTTGCCTGAATCTGTACAGTTATCGGTGTAGGGGCAGCAACGCTGCTACTTTTGTCGGCAATAGTTGGTGATGGTAAACTAGGTAGATATGAGTTGGCACTACCAATATTCAAAGGGGAGGTAGTAACATGAGAAGTTTTGCTAGACTCTACAAAAGTGGGCTGACTCGCTATAGTTGCCTCAACTTTAACAGCAGGAATAACTAGTTTTTGACTAATTTGCAGCTCATTGGGATTATTGAGGTTATTTGCTTTAACTAGTTCTGATACTGAAGTATTGTATCTGCTGGCGATCGCTGCTAGTGTATCTCCAGGCTTAACTTCGTAGGCTGTATGTGTCGAGGAGGCAATCACTATTGGCGTCGCTGGGACAGATGCACTTGTCTGTGTCTTCTGTTTTAACCTCGATATCAGGTTCGCTTGGCTTGCATCGCTAGAAGTGTCTAACTGGGCTGCTAATACAGTCTTCTCAACTACAGTTGTCGGCTGCGCCAATTCTATATCAGCTTGTGATAAATTTTTGGTTTCTCCAGACTGTAACTGCGCCAGACTTTTTCTTAAACGGTTCGACTTTTCTTGTAAGCGATTTAGTGCGAACTCTTGTTGCGCCTTAAGTTGTGCATTTATTTCACTGTTGACTGCGCCAGATGTTGCCACTGTTTGTGGCTGGGCAATTAGTGGTGCGTTTGTACTATCAACACTATAGTCAGACAGATTATTGACTGTTGGAAAACTAGTTTCGGCTAAGGTATTGTTCAATCCCTGTGCCAGTTTGGGCTTCAGGTAAGTGGAATTTTTATAACCTGCGTTTGTTTGAGAAAACGTGTTCGATGCAGGAACTTGCAAAGATATTCCACTTGCCGCGACTTGCCATTTAGCTTCAAGCCCAGGCACTT
The DNA here is from genome assembly GCF_036917535.1 of Nostoc sp. GTDB lineage: Bacteria > Cyanobacteriota > Cyanobacteriia > Cyanobacteriales > Nostocaceae > Nostoc. The sequence goes on along the minus strand of NZ_JBALDA010000064.1, from coordinate 32,167 downwards.
GTGAGACTGCCGTTGGTTCCACGATTACAGGATTTTCCGGCACGCTCACTGATGAGACTGCTTGGGACCCCAGCTTAGTGGAGGCGAATTTCACCTTGATGTCAGGAACAGCAGGAATTGTTGAGGTTGCCTTTTGGCTGCCTACTGGCACCGCTGCTTGGGCTTGATCGCTTTGTCGAGTCACCAAAAGGCTGGTTGCTCCCATAGAGATTGCCAAGCCAATCATTGCCGCTTTTGTCCGCACCCGGCTATTAACTTTTGGATTTATCACATTTAGCAGTTCTACCGGGGCATCATTGCTGCTGGGGTTATTGTTCAACACAGCTTTTACTCTCTTTTTCAATGCTCGTTTCAAAGACGACCTCCTATTGATCGCTAGCGCTTAATTGACCTCGATTTTTCAGTTGGATACTAGTCAATGATTTAGATCACAACGAACGATAGATCGAGATCACATTCACCAGAGATGCTTACGCAAGATTAACCTGCTTCTCTGATTTAGACAAGTTCACAACATCTGTTAGCAAAACTTAAATTTTGCAGCGTTTACTTGTCCGAACCACTCCTAACACCACTTAGGACGATTGATCTTAGTCTTTACCATTATCCGCGCTTGTCTTGCATCAATTGCGGGGACTGGACAAACATATCTGCCAAGTCCAAGTCGCTGCTGAGAATTAAATTGCGGCGACTTCTGGAAAAGTTATGCCCCCTGCTGTAGATATCTTCAAGATATTTCTACCCGATCCGTCTTCTCAACACGAGACTTTACGTTGATTATTCCCTAAAAAACAACCGTATTAACTATCGGCTACTTTTGGGCTGATTTCTGTCCTTTATTGAGCAAAAATAGCTCAAATGTAAGACATGACTGGATTTTAGCGGTTTTGTTCCTAGTTTAAGATGTTTCAAATTCATCAAAATCTATCATTCAAATTTGGCAATATCCCAAGTTTCATATACAAATTTCTTATAATAACCTTACTATACTTGTAAGTATCTTCCACTACATTTTGCAAATAAACCCAAACTTTTGTATATTATTTTACATATTTTTGCTGTTCCAGAAAATTTTTGTAGTCAAAAATGAATTGTCTAATAGGTTTATAAAAAAGTTACAAGTAAATACACTTATAACTATTCATGTAAACAACTATTGTAAACAACTATTGTAAATATCCTAACTGACGACGGGTTTCAAATAAGCCAATTGCTACACTTACTGACAGATTCAAACTGCGAACCCCCGATTGGCTCATGGGAATATAGAGGGTAGCATCGCAATCTGACAGAATCGCTGATGGTAAGCCCGTAGTTTCACTACCAAAGAGAAGCCAATCATCAGGTTGAAACTGAAAGCTTACATAATTACAATTTCCACTAACCGTATAACCCAACCATCTGCCGCCACGCCCCTGATGTACGGTTTTAAAGGCTTCAAGGGATTCGTGATAGTGTAGTTTTACATAAGGCCAGTAATCTAAGCCAGCTCTTTTGAGGTAGCGATCGCTAATTTCAAACCCCAAAGGGCCCACCAGATGTAACTCTGTACCCGTAGCTGCACAAGTACGGGCAATATTACCTGTATTAGGAGGTATCTGCGGGTTAACTAAAACTACCTGAGGCATTATCCGTACAATTTAAGTATTGTATAAAACAATTTATTGCCAATGTTAAATCTACCAAAAGATAGAGGCTATTCATAGGTTTTTTTAATAATAATCAAGTATCTTCTACCGATTAGATTTTTAAAACGGAGTACAAATCATCCCAAAGCAATGCCTGAGAGGATATTTGGCTACAATCGGTAAATATTAAGTTTTGTGTAGAAAAAGTGAATACTTGTGTATTTTAAAGCTGGTAGTGACTGCAATAAAATCTACCATTTGTATGAAGACAAGAGTGGGGAGATGAGGAGACAAGGGGATAAATAATCAATTCAAAATTCAAAATTCAAAATTCAAAATTAAATTCAGCTACCCACAAGGGGAAGCCAGTCTTGTGGGCGGGTTTCCCGACTTGAGAGAACTGGCGTTGGGGTTTCTACGTACTTTGGGAGATAAGGATTCTTTCGCCCACAAGGGGCGAGGTTTTAAACCTAACTTTTTTCATAAACAAAGCGTTTTCTCAATGCCCAATCCCCAATGGCTTTTGAGTTAACCCAAAAGAGACGAACATAATTTGTCTTCGAGTTCAATTTCGCGCTCTTGGGTGGCAATAATAGCTTGAGTGATTACGCACTGGCTGTCAAAACCAACTGCGTGTAACTGTAACCACTGTTGAGCTTCATTGCCTTCGCGGAGGATTTTGTGCAAAGGGGAAAGGAAACAGCTAAAACCTTGTTGCTTGGCGATCGCCCAAACATCTTGGTAAATTTCGGCAATCCAATCTCTTGCGACAATGCTTCTACCATCTTGCCAATGCCTTAACTGAGCATCAAGACTACCAGTAGCAGCAGCAGCTTCATTGTCAGCAGTCAGAGTCACAAGTTCTTCAGCAGAGAAAGTACTTTGGGTTAACGGATCGATGCTGGGATTTTCGATTATTTGCAATAAACGCGCTTCTAATAAGGCAGTAATTGCTAATAAGGCAATAGGATCTGTGACTAAATCGCAAATTCGCAATTCTAGGCGATTCAAGTTGTATGGACGGCGATCGCCATTTGGTCGCACCGATGTCCACAAATGCCGCACATTCTGCATGGTTCCGGCAACGAGTTGATCTTCCACCCACTGGATATGAGCGGCGTGGCTAGCAAATAAGGGGACATAGCTAGGCGTTTGTGGGAAGATGCCCCAACGGGTAGAGTGATAGCCAGTAGCTTTGCCATCCAAGAAGGGAGATGAGGCGCTGAGGGCGAGAAATAAGGGCGCTTCCATACGGATCACTCGACACGCCCGCATTAATACTTCTGGGTCGCTGATGCCTATATTTATGTGTACGCTAGCGGTGACTACTTTCGTGCCGTAAGTGTTCTCAATGTAATCATGATAGGGGTTTGCTGGATCGGAACGGAGAAAGCGATCGCTCCCACCCAAAGATAAAGTACTCCCTGGTATTAAGGTATAATTGCCCAAACGATTGAGGTAGTTTCGCAACTGCCGCCGGGGACGCAGCAAAGCACACAATAAATTTTCGTAATTGTGAGATGGTTTAGTTATGTATTCAACGTTGCGGCTATCTGGTTCGCGCATAAATCCATCCAAAGCCGCAACAATTTTGTCGGAGAGACCGACGATTTCACCTTGAGGCGTGCCAGTGTACATCTCAATCTCAAAGCCTTTTAATAAGACCACCTTGTTCTCCTCGGCTCTCTCTATTTAATAAATTGTATCGAACAAGACGAATCTCTGGATCTATCTTTAAGTCTATCAAAGGTTAAGAATCGTTTAATTGTCAATTCCCGCGAAATCAAGACGGCATATTTCTCAGGTGTATTTTGATAAATTGTTACTATTGGTGTATGAAAAATATTTTAGTGTGGGTCAAATACAGTGCAAAATAAAATCATTGGGTGAATCACTTTCTTGAACAATCTTGAGACGTATAAATTGCGCCCATACTTCATGACTAAGTAAGTTGAAAGCAGTTTCGGGATTGTTAACTGCGATCATGCCGATGACTTTACGCCATCCCTGTTGCAATAATTCAATAAAAGCCTCTTCAATAGAAACTTGACTCAGCAACGAAAGTGCAGTTTTAAAACTTGCTGAATCACCTGATAAGTTTTTCGACTTTAATCCCTGTATTGTTACATTCAACCATACAGGCAGAAGTTCAAACCAATTATTTTTATGTATCTCTTTGAGTGCAATATCTTCCATACCTAGCGCACCCCATATACATAAGGGCTCTATAGCTAGTTTATAATCGCGGTTTTTTAGAGCATTTTGCCATAATTTTTGAGCGTGATTTTGGAAGCGATTAGCAAGAAATTCATAAGCTTCCTGGACTTGAAAGGGAATTGTCACTTTATAAACGGACTCACCTCGTGGTAGGTAATCGCCGCGATAAGATAACCAGTTATGAGATCCGCAAAGATGTATTTGTTGATCAACTATTACTTCTTTGATATGGGAATCTCCCAACCAAAAAACCTGTACAGATGGTAAACCATCAGGTGTTTTTATCGCTCGAAGTTTTTTTTCTAATTCTGGTGGAATTGGTTTATCTTCATCTTCTTGTCGCCGCGCAATTCCATATCCAATTAAAATCCAAACTCCGCGATTAGCTAATTTCTGTAACAAAGTTAGAAATTTTTCATTGACAACTGTTTGATTTACCCAAGGAGAATAGATTAGAATTTGACTTTTAGCCGAATTTAAAACTTCTGAAAAAGCTAGGCTAATTTGTCCATCGCGTAACTGTATAACTTCACCTAATATTTTATAGTTACCTACCTCATTATTGGCTTTTGGGGCAGCTTCTAGCGCCTTCTGGCGAATCTTTTCGACTCTAGCTTCTATTTCAGTATTTTTTTGCTTGAGAATGGCTTCACGTTGAAAATTGATGGTTTCGGTTGACAATTTGCATAATGCTTGCAAAGATATTTTACTTTTACTATGTAGCAGTTCTAACCAATTTGATGCTGACTCTAAAATTTGCTTTCCATTTCTTATTTGAATGGTCAATTTCTCTTCAAGAGCATCAAATATAACGAAAAGCGATATCTTTCTCCAAATTTTTTGAGTCGAAGCTAGTACCTTACAGGAAGTGACGATTTTTCCCTCTTCTGGTACATGAAGTGCTAAACCTGAAGCTTGAATACTTTTTTGGATTTCCTCAAATGGTAAAGAAGCAATATCAGCAATTACATTATCAATAGTTATAAAGTCTGCCAAATCAGGCAAATTTATCACTGTCTCGTTTAGTGATTCAGATTGAAAGGTTATCTTGTTGCTTAAAGGGTCTGTAATAGCATTAATTTGTATAGGATATGGCGGTTGTGGTACAGACCCTTTTTCATAAAATAAGCGACCTTCAGGAGTAACTGTTAGTGGCGATGTTGGTGATAGAGTTTGTAAGGAACGAAGAGTTGTAGTAGTAGTTTTAATAAATACAGAATCAAGTCCAAGTACAGAGGCTAATTCATCTTCTGTTGGCGGAGGTTGAAATTCAATAGCAGCACGGATAATAAATTCTTCAAGTACATTAAACTGGCGGGGTTCTTTGATATTTAGTTCTACAGGAGTTTGCCGCAAACTATAACGGAATTCACGCGCTACCAAAACTGATAAACTTGAGCTTTGCGCTTCAATTTCGTCTACAAAATTCTTGAGATTATCATCAATCGGTTTAGCAGAAGAGGCGATAAACATCAACGAAACCTCCATGTAGACGCACGATGTGGGAAACATTGGAGTACATCCTCCCGACTTGTCCACGCTGCTGAGTAAATAGCGAATGACAACCCACAATTACTAGTAGTTCTTTAGCGCAGGAAAATGCAACGTTAACTCGTTCTGGTTTCTTGTCAAATCCAACACCTTTTTTACTATTATTGCGAACTATACTCACAATTATAATAAGTAGTTCCATACCTTGAAATCGCTTTACTATATCAGTGGTAATTTGCAGCGAACGGAAAAGTTCAGATTGCAGGTGTTTATAAATTATGACTTAGTTGTTATTCATCCACTGCTTGCCTTTGCCAACAAAGTTTTCCGAGTCTAATATTCCTAAATGCCCTGAAGGAATAACATTTTTAACTTCCGCTGCTCTGCTTATTTTGGGTAGCATTGCCCATCAACAAGAAAAATTCCTTTGGATTTTACTGTATTCCCATTAAAATTCTATTTGTTGCTTGTGACAATCAATATAATTAACTACAGATAAACATAGATTCTCATAGAGGCGCACAGATGTACGCCCCTAAGCCGGTATTTCATTCAAATGAGAATCGTTATAGCAGGTAAGCTTTATGGAATATGAGTGGTTTGTACCTCTTTTAAGGATGGTGAAGATTCAGAAGAACTAGCGCTACTTTCTGGTGTTGAAAGCTCATCATTTACAATTCCATCCCATGAATAATTGCAGATTTTCGTGCGAAGTAATGTACCAAATGTCAGGTTAATTACTACAGCGAAGGAATCGATAAAAATTAGATTTACAAAGCGATCAATCATTAGACCCCCTTGAGCTAAATTGAGCATCAAGTGATATTTGCTTTATTACTACACACGCCACAATGTCTTTTCCAGAAATGTATGGTGTCTCATATCGTATCCGGCTAAAGACTTATCATTTAGACCGCAGTTCTTGCAGGTGGCAGGGAGCAGGAGGAAAGAGGCTTTTGCGATTTTGCATAGATAATGTACAAATAATTTGGGAAAATTTATTTTTTGGAAGTATCTTAGGGGATTGACAGTTGTACTTACCCTGTAGCAAGTCTTCTAAATAATAAACTCCAGCACCGTTGGTGACAAAAAAACGCTTAGTCTCCCGATCTGGTTGTATAGCTTCTACCCGTGCGCCTACGATCGCTTGACCTTGAGTATCTGTGACTACCTCCGATCGCGTGTTAGAACGAATTAGTGGAATCATCACAGGGGTACAACTGTCAGCAATCATATCAACCGCTAATGACTCAACCGCAGCCTGCCAATCAGGGGGTAAACCTGCTGGATCGAGATCGGAGATGATAAACGCCAGGAGACATCCTTACTCAAGTGCGATCGCATCAACTTTATCTACTAAATTCTTGAGATTGTCATCAATAGGTTTAGCTCAAGAGGTGAGAAATATCAACGAAACCTTCATGAAGACTTACAATATTTGAAACTTCCGAATACATACTTCCGACTTTACCTGATTGGTGGGTAAATAAATTATGACAACCCACAATTATTAGTAGTTCTTGAGCGCGGGAAAAAGCAACATTTACCCGTTCTGGCTTTTTAGCAAATCCGACATCTCCTTTGCTATTGTTGCGAACCATACTGACAATCACAACAGGTCTTTCCATACCTTGAAATCTGTCTACTGTACCAGTACGAATTTCTAACGAAGGAAAAAGTTTAAATTGCAGACGTTCATCGATTTTTCTTAATTGAGCGCCATAAAATGTAATTACGGCAATTTCTTTTTTTGGCTCCCCATTAGCAACTTTAGAAGCCCAAGTATTCTCAAACTGATGACACAAACGTTCAATCGCATCAATTTCTGGAATATTAAAGTAAGAAGTTCCGTTTCGTTGCTCTAAAAACTGATTTTCTATAGGCGTTTTTACCCAGATAAGATGCTGAGATTCTTGGATAATTTCGTCTGCTAAATGATGTGAACGTTTTTTGTCTGGCTCTAAAATACCAGATTCTAGTTTACCATCATAAAATTGATTGATTGCTCCCATAATAAATGGGTGCATTCGATACTGTGTAGTTAGCATTTGTTTGATGCTTTCATCAGCAGATTCAAACTGACTTTTAAATAGTGATTCTTCTAAGTATTGTAGTTCGTCTCTTGTGTTGCCTATTGTTTGAGCAACTTCTTCTAAAGTGCTAGTATCAAGCATGGGTGGTAATTGCCGATGATCGCCTACCATGACTAACTTTTTGCCTTTCAAGGCGGGGATTAGTAACTCTGGTGGAGTACACTTGCTAACTTCATCAATAATGACGACATCAAAAGATTTGAATTCTTCAGAAAAACCTCTATTTGCAGCCTGAACACAGGTAATACCAATGACATTAGCATTATCTAAATAAATGCGCCTTAAATCGTCGCGGTCGCCTTCCGTTGGCTCTCTTAATTTACCTATCCAATCTTGTACAAAGTTCTGATATTTATTCAGATAACTTTCGTCTTTTTGAAGTTGTTGCTGCCAAGATTCAAACTGAGTATTTATTTTGCATAAAAATTCTATACTAAATAAGTCGGCTTGAGAATTTTCTGGTTTAAATTTATCAGGTATAGTTTGCCATTCTCTCAACCACCAATTTCGTTCTTCTATTAAGTGTTTTGATAGCTGTGGTTGTAATTTTTGTTCTAGTTTGCGTAGATTTATTTGTAGTTGTTGAACTTGCTTTAAAGAAGTTTCAGTTTCTTTTTGTAGCTTTAATAAATGCTCACTCAGAGAATGTTTAATTGTATCTAGCGCAGCAAAAGGTTCTAATAATGAAATTAAGGTTTCAAGCTGAGTGATACAAGTTTTCCAGTAATTTACTTGATTTGAGAATTCTTGGGGTTGCTCCCAAATATTTGATTGTGTTGTTAGATATTTTTCAACTAGAATACGTAATTGAGCAGGTATATTTGTTTGTTGATTAAGTTCTTGCAAGATATTAATCACCTGTCCAAGTTGGAAGTTAACATCCTGCTGTGCTTTTTCTACCTCAGCTTGAGTAATAGATATTTGCTGTTGGCTAACTTCGTTTTTATGAAGTTCATTTAGTTGTCGTTGCAGTGACTGAAGTTGTCGATCTGTTTCTGTTTTGACTTTTAAAACACATTGACGCGCATTTGCAAGGATAGTATCTAGCAATTCTTGTGTAATGCAGGTGAGAGTAGAGTCAATGTGATTCCATTCCCATGATGTAGCATAAGTCCGTTGCATTCTAATTAAAAAAATCTGAGTATTTTCAACTAGTAATTTTCGCTGTTTGGGGTTGAGTAACTGATAATTATTGAACTGTTGATAAGTTTCTTGCCATTGAGTACGATCGCTCTTTGATAGCACTATTGGAATCTGACTAAAATTTTGTTGTAAAAAATAGCTAAAATTATGCTGTTTACCTCGTCTATCGGTAAAACCTCCGTCTATTTCATAAGCGATCGCCTTTGCTAATACTTCCCATTCAGGTAGGTTAATTTTATAAATATTTGGTACTATTGGTAATTTTAATGTATTAGCAAACATCAATAAACCTAGCGGCAAGTCAACTAAATTTTCTGTCAGTGGTAAACCTGATTGATAACATTCTTTTAAAGTTTGATAGAGATGAGAAGGTGCTCTAGATTTCCATTCCTTAACTGCTGAGATAATGTAATCTATTTCCCGTTTGCGGTTTTGCCATATCTGAATTGTTTGCTGTATATTTTGCAGTTTAATAAGATATTGCTGATAATCTGGTTGTAACTGATTTAACAAGGCGAAATTTTGCTTGACAACCTCCACTGATGCTGCAACTTCCAAGATGGCTTTACTTGCCTCTTGAGCATAAGCCAAAGCAGTTTTAAATCTAGAAATTTCTAATGCTACAGTTTCACGCAACCAAGCTGCTAAACCAAAAGCACCAAGCGCCGGACGCACAAAGCCAAGTTCATCAGTATATTTGATGGTTTGACGAACGTTTGCTAAAAATTCTTCTACTATACTGTTACCTTCTGTGTAGGGTTTAAGAAGTGGCAAAAAATCTGTAACTTCTGAAGCTTCCCAGTTGATATTTGGTGCAGTTTTTAATACAGTTTCTAATTTTGCAATTAGTGATTCAACCTCGTTATATTTTTCTACAGTTGCAGTGTAATATTTTTCTTGATTTTGAAAGTCTTCCTCTACTTTTAACTTATTTTTATTAAATTTAGTTTGTTGCTGATTAAATTCTTCCTCTGCTTGCAAGTAAGCTGTAAATCTTTGTGATGATGCCAGTAATTGAGTGAAAATTTTAATATTTTCTAGCCGTTGAGTCAGATTATTTTCGCAGTCAGTTGCAGTATTTTCTAGCCATCTGCCAATCACTTGGTCTTCTAAAAATGGCTGTCCTTCTTCTCCAACTTTTTCGGCTTTCCCCTTGCGTACAGCGCGAATCACTGGGTTGTGAACTAATCGACTCAGGGCGTTATCTACTGCTAAATTAGCTTGAGATGCGATTAAAGTGCGTCCACCGCGAAGCGCAATTTGATAGCAAATCTCGGCAATTACGGTAGTTTTACCAGTACCTGGTGGCCCTTGGATGAGAACAAGATCCCTAGCGCTAAGTACCTTTTCTACTGCTGCTTTCTGACCAGGATTAGCAGAAGATAATAATAAATCTTGTGGTTGAAGTTCAACAGTTGTTTTGATTTGTCTAGCCTGAGAAGCATCGAATAAAAAGTTACCCAAATAGGGATTTTGAGTGTAACCATTATTCAAATCATCTAAAGCTTTTTTCTTACGCTGAATCTGCTGAATATCACCAACTGCCTCAAAACACAAAAATCCTGTATTTGGCAACTTATAACGCTCTGCTGCCATGAATTCAGCTAAGTCGCGTTCTAATCTAAGGCTGATAATACAACGGTTGGGGTCAACTTCTTCAACAGTCCCTAATTGACGACCGCTAATCCAATTTTTGCCGACAGGAGCAGTTTCAAAAAGCTTTAAATCTTCGTTTTTTGTACGTATTGCTCGTTCCCAGAAATTTTCGACATCGAGGGAATTTTGATAAAAGCCGTCAAGGGTAGCTGAGGCTATATCAATTTCAAAACTAATCCGCCTTTTGAAGTTATAGTTATAACCTACGTAACGCACACAAAATTGACGAGCTTTAGCAATTTTTTCTTCAATTTGTAAAAATGCTTTCCAAGCTTTCAGTTGATCTTTTGTAGGTACATGGTCGCCACAAACTGGCGCGGTGGCGATGCGTTTCAATGTTGCGGACTCAATGTCGAGATGATGCTGATGATTAGGCAGCAAACGTAAACGGCAAGGTATAGCATAGCTATCGGCATGTCCCAGTGAGGGTTGTAATAACTGAGCCGACAGTATTTTTAAACCGCCGCGTCCATCTTTTGGTACAGCTGCTCTAAATCCTAATGTTTTTCTGAGCTTCTCAAGTCTTGTAGGTAATTGAAAATCATTGCTATCTGTTGCTATTGTCAAATCCCAAATTTCTTCTTTTGCTTCTTTCCCTGCACCTTTGCGACGCACATAAAATAGAGAAGGCTTTTGACCGACACATTCCAGCATCAACTTATTGGCGCGATCGCGTCGCTCTCTAAATTCGGGATATAATTTCAGGACGCTTTCACCTTCAAGATGGCGGATAAAGCTATCAACTGCTGAAGCTATAAACATATAGCCCCAATCTTCAGAGTGTATTTTAGTTTTTGAGGATTTTGCTGTTAATTTATTTACTGCTACACGAATGCGTTCTGCATCGGATTCTGAGATTGCACTAGTATGGCTTTTGACTGCAATTTTGAGTTTTTCACAAATTGCTAATAGCTTCTTGCTATCCAAATTCAATTCTTTTGCTAGTTCGTAAATTCTGAGTTTGCTGTTGTTCATCCAGTACTGCCTTTGCCGACAAAATAGTGTTTAAAACTCTACGATTTTGGATAGTATTGCCCACTAAATTACTATAGTTTGTACTGATGATAAACTTCACTGGCAGCGCGATGTAGCAGGGAGTGTCGCCAAACGAGAGATTTCATATCATCAGCATAACCGCCGCCAATGACGCAGGCGACGGGATAACCGCTACTCATACAGGTACTCAAAACCTGCATTTCCCGGCGGAAAATGCCAGCATCTGTAAGGGCTAATTTGCCTAAGCGATCGCCTATATGAGGGTCAACACCAGCATCATAAAATACTAAGTCTGGCTTGACTTTAGACAATAAATCTGATAAGTAATTCGCCAAGGTTTGCAAATAAGCGTCATCTTCCATTCCCACAGGCAAAGGAACATCCAAATCGCTGTTTTGTTTAGTACCGGGAAAATTGACTTCGCAGTGCATGGAGAAAGTAAAAACACTGTCGTCATCTTGGAAGATAAAAGCGGTGCCGTCTCCTTGATGGACATCCAAATCGACAATCAGGATTTTTTGAACGAGTCCGAATTTTTGTAAAACGCGACAGGCGATCGCTATATCGTTGAAAATACAAAAACCAGATCCATAACTAGGAAAGGCATGATGAGTTCCACCGGCCGTATTACAAGCTAAACCCTGACTTAGTGCTAATTTTGCAGTGAGTATTGTACCACCTACTGCCACACAGGTACGATTTGCTAATGCCGGACTCCAAGGCAAACCAATACGTCGCTGTGCTTTGGCATCTAAGGTTCCTTCACAGTAAGCTTGAACGTAGTTTGGAGTGTGGACTAACTCTATCAATTCTTGCAGCGGGCGTTTGGGGGTGTGAAATTGTTCTTGATTCGCTACACCATCAGCTAACAGCAATTCGTAGAGTTGTCGGAACTTAGACATCGGGAAGCGATGTCCTTCAGGTAGGGGAGCAATGTAATCTGGGTGGTAAATAATTGGCAAGTCCATAATCCAGAAAATCTCAAGCAGGTAATCTGGCAACTAACAAGATAAAATTTAGCCATAATTGCAGCAACAGTGCTATTATCCTAAATCTAAAACTCCAAATTTAAAATTGATATGATGGAATGGATTACGCCGATAGTATTTATTCTAGCTGGCTTACTGGCTGGAATAATTGGTGAAAAAGTTATCTTCAAAAAACTGGAAACCTTCGTTACTAACAAACGAATTGCTGGGAGTAAAATTATATTTCGCTCTCTGCACCGGATGACTTTTCTTTGGTTTGTGCTCGCCGGTTTTTTTTGGGCAGTTCTGAGCGCTCCCCTCAAGCCAAATGTTGCCATCGTACTGCAAAAAATTCTGACGATGGCATTTCTGTATTCAATAACTTTAGTCCTGGCCAAATTGACTGCCAGTTTTCTTAATTTATATATTCGCAAAGCAGAAGGGGTTCCTACATCACTAATTTCTAACCTTGCTAAAGCTTCTGTTTTAATTTTGGGAACATTAATTATCTTGCAAACAGTAGGAGTTGAAATTACACCGATAGTCACGACTCTAGGTATTGGTGGTTTAGCAGTTGGTTTAGCACTTCAAGACACACTAGCCAATTTATTTTCTGGTTTTTACTTAATTATTTCTAAGCAAGTTAGAACCGGAGACTATGTGAAATTAGATGCTGGACATGAAGGATATGTCACAGATATTTCTTGGCGGAATACAACAATTAAAGAAATTTCAAATAACGTAGTAATTGTTCCCAACTCTAAGTTGTCTTCTGCAATTTTCACAAACTATCATTTACCAGCAAAGGAAATTACTTTAACAATGGATGTGGGTGTTAGTTATAATAGCGATTTGGAACAAGTTGAAAAAGTGACTGTAGAAGTTGCTAAAGAAGTCATGGAAGAAATTGCACCGGAATTAAAAGAAAATCAACCATATATCAGATTTCATACTTTTAATGATTTTAGTGTAGATTTTACGCTTTATATGCGGGTAAATGAATACTTCGATCAGCGTATGGGTAAACATCTTTTTGTTAAGAAATTACACAAACGCTATCAGCAAACAGGAATTCAAATTCCTTTTCCCATCAGAGAGGTTTATGTGCCAAATAATATAAATAAAAATTCGGCATTAAATTCAGACTAACTCTTACTAAGGCAGGTGTTTTATGGGGAGGGGAGGCAGACGGCGTTTATATCGTCCTTGCAGGTTCCTGGTGAGCAATACACAGGCAAATATGGCAGTTGAAAGTAGCACTACACTTGCTCCAGAAGCAATGTCGAGGTAGTAGCTGAGGTAGATACCTATAAACGAAATCGCAACTCCTAAAATCCCAGAAAGAATCATTACATAACCAAAGCGATCGCTCATTAATCGGGCAATTGATGCTGGAATCACCACCGCTGAAATAATCAGAGTTACCCCCAAAACGTTCAGTGTCGCCACCAGTAAAGTCGCTAACATCAAAGCAAATAAAGTATCCATTGCAAAAACGGGTACGCCATGAACCTGAGCAACTTCCCGGTCAAAACACCAAAATAGCAACGGGCGATAAAAAAAGAAAACGAGGCTGAGTAAGACAATCGTCACACCCGTCACCACCCACAAATCACTAGGGGAAACGCCTAACACATTGCCAAACAAAGCGGCTTCAAAGTTTTGGCTAAATTTGCGATAGCTACTGATCACAGCTACTCCTAAAGCAAAGCTAGCAGTTGTCACAATTCCAATAGCTGCATCCGAGTAGACTTTGCGTCCGGTCAAATATTGAATCAGCAAGGCAGCTGCAAAACCCCAAATCCCAGAGCCAATATAGAAATTCAAGCCCAGTACATAACTCAGCACGGCTCCTCCCAAAATCGCATGAGATAAACCGTGGGCAATGTAACTCATTCTCCGAGTTGTAATATAAACTCCCATAATGCCGCATAATAGCCCCGCCATCATGCCTACTAAAATGGCACGGCTAAAAAATTCGTAGCGAAAGGGTGCTAGTAAAAAATCCATATACAGTATTTTATTAAGCAGATTTCGACGAGTTGGAGCAGCGCAATACTTCCGGTAAGTTGTGTTGCATTTGATGACGTAGGGAAGTACCACCGCTAGCGATTAAGATTCGGTCTTGTTGGTGGAAAACTACCATTTCTCCACCAAAAGTCTGTTGAAGATTTGTGGGAGTGAAGATATCAATAGGTTGACCTTGGCAAATTAAACCGTGGTTGAAACACAATACCCAAGGTAAATGAGTCGCTACCGAGTTGAGGTCATGGGTGGAGATGATAATTGTCAAACCTTGCTGATTCAAATCAGCCAATAGGTGCAATAGTTCGTGTTGAACGTGCAAGTCGGAACTGCTAGTGGGTTCATCTAGAAGAACTATTTCTGGTTCTCCAACTAAAGCACGGGCAATGAAAACCCTTTGCTGTTGTCCACCAGATAGATTACCGATAGGTTGATGGGCAACATGAGCAACCCCAACGCGCTCTAAGAGTTCGCTGGCAACTTGGCGATCGCGACGTGAAGACCAAGGCAACACCTTCTGCTTTTGGTAACGTCCCATCATCACTACTTCCAGAGCCGTAACTGGAAAAGTCCAATCTACCGTTTCCACCTGCGGCACATAGCCCACCGCCTTTGGTGGTACTCCTGGCTTTAAGCGCTTTCCTCGAAACCAAATCTCTCCAGCCCAAGGATGAACTAGCCCTAAAATCGCTCTGATTAAAGTGCTTTTACCACTACCGGAAGGCCCTACCAAGCCAGTGAGTTGACCAGGGTAAAGCGTCAAATTCACATCCCTAAATACTGGCTGGGTTTGATAACCACAGGTTAAACTTCTAACTTCAAGTATTGGTTGCATATACAGCAGATTTCAAGTTGGTGAAGTACATAACGATTCGTCTTAAAGCCAGGTATAAAGCGTGTTTTACTTCTGAATTCTGACTTCTGAATTCTGCTGTACTTATTTTCTTGATCCTACTTGGTTGCTGTTGGCCCAACAACATTCCCAGTGTTCAAGTTCTTCACTAAATCAGGATTTCCTCCCAAATTAGAGGCGATAATCCGCATATTGTTAGCCATCATGCCAATATAAGTATGCTCAGGATTAGTGTTTTCAATTGCATTGGCTGAACCTTTGCCTGGTAACTCATCATCGGCAGTGTTGGCTGTTTTTATCTTCGCTTCGCGGGCAATTTGTTCTTCTACCTTGCTGGGGTAGACCTCAGAACCAAAAATGGCTGGTACGCCTGTTTTCCGAATTTGGTCAATTAGCTTGGCGACATCTTGAGCGGATGGTTCCTTAAAATCTGAAGGTTGAATCGCACCAATTACTTGAAAACCATACTCTCTAGCCCAATACGCCCAAGAATCATGGTAGGTCAATAGTTTACGGTTTTTGGCGGGAATACTGGCGACGATTTCCCGTGTTGCCTTGTCTAAGGCATCCAGACGTTGTAAATAATTTTTGAGATTAGTCGCGTAGTAGTCTTTGCCAGCAGGATCTAAAGTGGTTAACTGTTGGGCGGCTAGTTTGGCGTAATTCTCAGCATACTTGGGGTTTACCCACAGATGAGGATTGGGATCGCCCTTTTCTTTAGGAAAGCTGAAGTCAAAAAGCCATTGGTCTTTGGTAATGGTATTACTACCTAGTTCATAGATTTTAGTTTCTTTGGGCTTTGAGGCTTTAGCTAGTTTTTCTGTCGGGGATTCTAAATGTAACCCATTGGCGATAATCAGATTAGCCTTGGATAGCAAATCAGCATCGCTGGGACGAGGTTCAAAGGTATGAGAGTCGGTTCCTTCTGGAATAATACCCTTAACTTCTAAGCGATCGCCGGCAATGTTACTCACAATATTAGTTAAAGGAGCAACTGTCGTTACAACTAAAGGCTTATTTTGTGTCTTTTGCTCTCCTACTTGAACTGGAGTGGTTGTTACTTCAGGATTGGAAGACACCGTTTTATCTGGAGACGGACTGCAAGCTACTACTATGAAGCTAAGTACAAATAGCAATCCGGGAAGGGTCTTCATTACACTCAAGCCTTCTAAATTAAAGGGTCAACGTTTAATTAGACCTTTTCCTGATATCAAGATGCAATGCCCCCTCAGGGTATTTTCGGTTGATTTTTAGATTTTTTTACCTGTACTCTTCCAGAGCAAAGAGCGATTAATATCAATTAGGCTGGTTTCGTTAGGAACAATTTAAAATAGAGTGAACTTTGTCAATACGTCTTTAAGTATATCTGCATAAAAATGATAATCGTATTATGGGGTGCGTAGACGAAGCAGTAGCTTGTTCTTAGACATCGCATTTTATTGCTGATGATAAAAATATTTGAAGAAAGCCCAAAGCAAGAAACGTCTTGTCTTAATTTCTTAACTTTGCTACAACAATCAAGTATCAATACTTTCAGCCGCCAGTGCTGTAAAGTATTTGCGTAATTGAGGCTCAACATTCCTCAGTCAAGCCTGCTGTGTAATGCTAACAAGAATTATTAATCCTCAACCAAATTCTGCGAAAATTTCTTAACAAGAATTGTTTTTGCTTTGGCCATATCAATAATGACACTGTTCCTTTGCGAGCCAGAATCTTTGGTACAATCCTCTCCCAATCATTTGTACTTGAACAGCTTACCTAATTTTGGGAAATTAGATAGCCCTCTTCATGATCCGCATAAACATAGCCAGGGAAAGCGACAGATAATCTTGCTTTGCTCTGGAATTTATCTCGTGATTGATCAATACACCCTGCAAGAAAACTTAGTTGTAGAAACTGCTCCTGGAAAACCTGGATTTGATTTGGAGTTCAGTTTTATGATTTTGGGTGATAATCACACTGAGCAGACACTTGCAGGACAAAATTTTCTGTGTCTTGGATTTGAACCCGGAATCAGTGGGTTAGTTGACTGGCAAGCAGGACAACGAATTCTGAAATTCGATATTCATATTACAGTTGAGACATTTGTAAATGCGATCGCCCATTGTTTAGATCTGGTCGATCCGAAGCTGAGGCAGTTTCTTGAACATTCAGATCATATAGATTGTTTCCAAATGGGTGTTAACACACCTGCAATGTGTACAATCATTTACCAAATCCTGAATTGTCCCTATGAAGGGCTAACACGGCAGTTGTATCTAGAAGGTAAGGTGCTGGAGGTGATGGCGCTACGTTTGGATCAGTACATCCAGAACGAACCACAGCCAAGGCAAAAATCATCATCAAAATCACAAGAGCGCGATCGCCTGCACTACGCTAAAGAAATCCTCATCCACAATTTAGAACATCCGCCATCTCTGTTGGAACTTTCTCAACAAGTGGGACTCAATACTCGCAAACTCAAAGAGGGCTTTCGACGAGAGTTTGATACAACGGTGTTCGGCTATTTGCATAGTCATCGGATGGAACAAGCCAGGAAATTTATCGAAGAAGGGCAAATGACTGTAGCAGAAGTTGCCTACGCGGTGGGCTATGCAAATCGCAGCCATTTTGCAGCAGCATTTCGCAAACGGTTTGGCATAAATCCGAGTGAGTTTTTCAAGGAAACACAAAAACGGGAGATTTGAATTGTTCCGCTTCGAGTCATGGCGGTTCCGCTAAGAGCCACTTCAATTTGTCAAATCCTCTATTCTCAGGTAATGAGAATTGTTAGTGATAATTTTTTGTGGGAATTATGCAACCGCGTGTGAGGTGAAAGCATGAATACGAAGCAACTATGGCAACTGCTAGCGATCGCAATAGCAGGATGGATTGGATTGGCAATTCCAGCACATGGGAAAGAATTACCCCAACCAGTAAAACGACTGCAAAGAAGCGATCGCGCAATTATGCTAGTGCAGTTGCCAGCATCAGAAATAGCGCCTTTAACAGAAGTTGTACAAGTTACGGGAGTCAAGACAAATCCCACTGATAAAGGTGTAGAGGTGATTTTACAAACCTCGAAAGGTCAACAGTTACAAATAGTAAACCACAGTGTTGACAACAGCTTTATCGTTGATATTCCCAATGCCCAATTGCGATTAACCAAAGGAAATGCCTTTACATTCCGCTCGGAAAAACCGCTTGCGGGAATTACTGAGATTACAGTTACTAACTTTAATGCTAATACCATCCGGGTGACGGTGACAGGTGAGGTGGGTGTACCAATTGTCGAGTTGTTTGACAGTTTAGACGAGGGTATTATTTTTCGCGTTGCTAGTGCTGCATCCTCAACACAGCCGCAACAGCAACCCCAAACGCGACCAAAGCCACCAACCACCGCGCCACAGGAACCATCGGCTGAGGGTGATGAACCAATTGAACTAGTGGTAACAGGTGAGCGAGACACAGGATATAGCGTACCGGATGCATCAACAGCAACTAAAACTGATACCCCATTACGCGACATTCCCCAATCTATCCAAGTGATTCCTCGCCGAGTGATTGAGGATCAAAAAATCACTCGCCTTTCTGATGCTCTCCGCAACGTACCAGGCGTAGTGACTAGCGGTAATCGTCGGAGTTTACAACCTGATTACGTCATTCGAGGATTTACTACACAAAACACCCTAAGAAATGGGTTTACTTTTCCTGGCTCATCTACAGTTCCAGCGAACGGATCAGCAGTATCCAATAATGTAGAACGAGTTGAGGTCTTGAAAGGCCCTGCTTCAGTGCTGTATGGCAACCTGGAACCGGGAGGAGTGGTGAACTATGTAACAAAACAACCGCTAGAAACACCTTACTACGCGGGCGAATTTATTGTTGGTAGCAACAGCTTCTACAACCCCACACTCGATTTTTCTGGGCCGCTGACAACAGATAAACACCTGTTGTATCGCCTGAATATTGGCTATGAAAATTCTGGTAGCTTTGTTGATTTTGTCAATCAGGAAATCTTTTCAATCGCACCAACCCTCAGCTACAAGATTGGGGACTTTACCACATTGAATTTTGGCTATGAGTACATCAGACAGGATGGAACGCCTTATAATGGTTTTCCAGCAGATCCGCTGGTTTTTCAATTACCACGCAACCGTTTTTTAGGAGAACCAGGCGATCGCCAGCAGAGTGACACTCATAATATTAATTTTGAAATTTCTCATCAGTTTAATAATAATTTAGAAATTCGTAGTAGCTTTTTTACTCAATTTACCAACTCCAAAGGCTCGTCATTTCGGCTAGATTTTGGAGATTTGGATGGTTCGTTAGCACCAAGATTCTACGAAACAGGCACAGACAACAATCAACTATACTCCCTGCAAAATGAGTTGATCTGGAAGTTTCATACAGGCACTGTGAAGCATCAACTACTGTTTGGACTTGAATGGACTAAATCTAGTGGTAATTATAATTATGATGATAACTATGCTGATTATTCAATTGACATCTTTGAGCCAGTTTATGGCGCAACTATCCCTAGAGATTTGAACTATTTATCATCACAAAAGAAGGAACGTAATACCATTGCTCTTTATCTTCAAGATCAAGTCACGTTACTCCCGAATTTAAAGTTGTTAGTTGGGGGTCGATATGATTTCAATAAAGAAACTGATATCTTGCTTGAGTTTAATAATATCAATCCTGATGAACCAAGTGTTGACAATAACACAAATAAAAGTGATAGTAACGCTTTCTCACCTCGCGTTGGCATTCTCTACCAACCTATTGAGCCTGTATCACTCTACGCCAGTTATAGCAGATCTTTTGTTCCTAATGACGCTCGTACCAGAACTGGAGAAATTATTGAACCCACTCGTGGCACTCAATATGAAGCTGGTATCAAAACCGAACTTTTGGACAACAAATTATCAGCTACTTTAGCTGCCTATGAAATTACAAAGACAAACATTCTGACAACAGATCCACAAGATCCTGACTTTGTGATCGGTATAGGTGAAGTCAAGAGTCGAGGAGTTGAATTCAGTTTAGCAGGAGAACCGCTACCAAACTTAAATATTATTGCTTCTTTGTTTTTTAACAATTCATTTGTCAGCGAAGATAATGACTTACCAGTAGGTGACAAACTCATAAATTCGCCTAGTCAAGGGGCGAGTTTATGGATGAGTTACGAAATCCCCAAGGGAGATTTCAAAGGATTAGGCTTTGGTGCAGGAGTGTTTTATGTGGGAGATAGAGAAGTTACTTTACCTAACACATTCACAGTTCCATCTTACGTTCGTGCTGATGCGGCAATTTTCTACAAACAAGATAACTGGCAGCTTGGGCTGAACTTTAAGAACCTATTTAACAAGCGGTATTACGAGACAGATGGTTTTATCCAACCTGGTGAACCATTGACTGTGCTGGGTTCGATTTCGGTGCGGTTTTAACTAGGCAAGAGGCTATTGCTTGCTGTTTATCAATGTTTTTAACTGTGACTCACTTGAGTTAATAAGTATATTTTGACAGTCAAATTGAAGTCCTTAAGTAATCCGTTATGACATCTACCAAACTTTCCCAAAACAACACTATCACCCCTAAAAGGCTCCGTAACTTTGTATTTTATCTGCACCGTTATCTCGGTCTAGTTTTGGGACTAATTATCGTGGTAATTGGTGTGACTGGCACATTGTGGATGTTTGATGCAGAAGTTTATCGTCTTATCCTCGGTAAAAGATTGACGCAGGTAACACCACAGGGTCAACCGCTACCATTAAATGTGCTAGTAGAAAAAGTCCAAGCTGCATATAGTAGTCAGCCAGACTTGAAAGTTAGCACGATTAGCCCTGATTACTTTCAAACAGGCACTTCACCTGCATCCGTAGGCATAATTGACAAAAACGGCATATCCTTAGATGTACTTCTCAATCCTTATACAGGTGAAATTCTTGGCACTCATCAAACAACAGGTGACTGGCTCGATATTGCTGGTAAATTACATATTGGCTCAGTCGCGGGCCATACAGGTGAAATAGTTTATGGCATTATTGGTTTGCTGATGTTTATTCTGTGCATCACAGGAATCTTTCTCTGGCCTGGTTGGCGCAAGTTAGTAACTGGCTTCAAAATCAAGCTCAACGCCCATCCCAAGCGAGCAAACTTTGATATTCATAAACTAGTAGGTATCTTCGCAGCTGTATTTCTAGCAATTCTAGGCTTTACAGGCTTCTGTATGAATTGGGGAAGCATGGTTAATCCAGTCGTCCATGCTATAACTTTTTCTCCTTCTTCACCAGAACCAACCCTGGTTTCTGTGCCGATTCCTGGTAAAAAACCAATTTCACTTCAACAAGCAATTCAAATATCAAATACAGCACTTCCCGGTGCTACAACTCCAATTATTTGGCCTCCCACTACACCTGAAGCCTTCTATTCTTTTCGCAAGCATTTCCCTGAAGATTTAAATTCATCAGGTTCGAGTGAAGTTTATGTAGACCAATACAGTGGAAAAGTTCTATGGGTCAGGAGCAACCGTCAAATATCTAGAGGTGATAAAGTGATTGATTGGATTGGAAACCTGCACTTTGGTCACTATGGCGGACGCACAACAGAAATTATTTACGGTGTGGTTGGTATAACTCCTACCATTTTGCTGATTACAGGTTTTGTGATGTGGTGGTATCGCTATCAAAGGAAAAATAAAAAACAACCAGTTGAGTTTTATGATAAGTAATTTTGGGGCTAATGAATACCAAGGAAATAAGCGATCGCCCGCACCCCGGCCTAAAATTCCTCCCCCAGCGCTGCCCTCTCTTGACCCAAGCCTAGTTACAGCCTGAAATTTCCTCGCTTGAAAAAAAGGGGAAGCGTCTCACCTCAGCTTTAGTTGCTATTTCTCTTTCCTGGGGTAGAGGATTTGGGACGTGGATGTTTCGGACGAGCGATGCCTACGGCGGTAAACTACGCAATGACAGAATATAAAGCTTAAACATTGGTCGAATGTCGGCATCCAGCATCTACTCTCATTAGATTGCTAATGCTCGTTTTTGTAATGGTAGTTCAAAGCGATCGCCTGGTTTCGGCTCAAATACCCTTGTCGAAAGATTGTTTTTTTCTAATAACGAACGAAATTCCTCAGCAGTTCCTTTAGTCTGAATCAATTTCATCAGCAATCCCTCAAACGCCACATCCCCACCAGCCGCTGTTGGTATTATTACTTGAGGCTGTAATGATTTTACGACTTCTAAAGCACTATTTTGTCCTTTAATAATCGACCCAAGCAAAGGTAGCGTCATATCAATAAACGGTGTAATTACTACATCGATAGGTGTAGCTTGCTGAAGTTCTGGGCAATGATACCCGTGAGGCTCGTAGTATACAGTTAAACCACTCTCCAATTCTTTGAGGAGATAACTATTTTCTACCAGAGTCGGGCCAATTGGAGAGCCGGGAAAAGCCTTGATTTCAATTTGATTATTTAAAGTGAAAGTTTCACCATGAGCCAATACTGTTACTTGGGTGTAGCCTAACTGTTGCACTACCTTAGCTGCATTGGGAGAAGCTACAACCTTGATACTGCGATCTAACAGCTTGAGCGTTGGTGGGTGAGCGTGGTCTTCTAAACCTTGAGACAGCAGGATCAAATCAATATTATCTGGGATTGGGCGATTTTGCGATCGCGAACCTTTAAACAACCAATCCAAATTGCTGAAAATTAACGAACCAACCAGCCAAGGGTCAATTAGTATTCTTTTATTACCAATTTCCAGTAGCCAAGAGTTGCTGTCTAACCAAGTTAAGAACATAAAATTTTATGAAGATAACGCCTACCTTCATTATCTAATGGTGTCAGCTTTCTTAGTAAGTCCTCAGACCAATACCTACAATTCGTCCGGTTAAGTCTACACACGGAGTTTTCTTGATGTCTGATCTTGGTTTTACCCACATAGCACTTGCAGTCACTGATGTTGAGGCAAGTATTTCATTTTATGCAAAGTATGCCCAGATGACAGTCGTGCATCGTCGCACTGATCAAACGACTCAAGTAGATGTTGCTTGGATTAGTGACCTAACCAGACCTTTTGTGATTGTTTTGATTAAAGTAGTTAAAGTAGAAGGCGCACTGTTACCACAATCCCATCTTGGGGTAGCTTATCAGAATCGTGAGGAAGTTACTCGCTTGTGCAATGAAGCACGCACAGAAGGACTGCTGCTGGCTGGGCCAAATGACTGGGGCCCTCCGGTTGGTTACTGGGCTTATCTTCAAGACCCAGATGGTCATACCCTGGAAATTTCCTATGGTCAGGAAATTAATTTTACAGTTAAGCAAGCTAGAGACGCAACTAATCGTGTCTCTACAACTTAATTAAATCGTATTATAACCCTTAGCTAAGACTTTTGAACAAAGCGTCTTACTTTATCCACAGGTAAACTAAGAGCGCTTGCAACCTGTTCCACACTCAAGCCTAACTCCAATAATCTAGGTATTGCATCCTGTTGCGCTTGTTCTGCTTGTTGTCGCGGTTGTTCTGCTTCTTTATGACTTAACAGTTTTCTCCCAGTTTGGGGGTTAAAAAACCGCAGTTCTCCGTCAATCAATCTGAGGTCTAAACCCAATACTTCACTGTGAAAAGACGAGACACCATCGGGTAAAAAGTTGGATGTAATCGGTTGATATTTGCCCTCATATAAATAGGAACCCTTTAATCGTGGGTTGAGGTAATCTCCGGTTGGGTCATACTGAAAATACTCTTGCACACCTAAAAGTGAATATTTCTTGGGTTTATCCTCTTCATCGTTTTCTTGGGTGCTTGCAGAAGTGATTTCCAAAATAAAATTAGGGACTTTACCCCCTTCTTCCCAAACCTTGTAGCTGACGCGCTTTTTCTTGTCTACCTCAAATACCACAAAGACATCAGGAGCAATTACAGCGCTAGGAATGCCCTTTTTGTAGTAAACAAATAGATTCCCTGATACGTAAACATAATTTCGGTTTTGGAAATAAATGTCTAAGGCTTCTACAGCATAAATTAGATAATTCCGTGCTGGATCACTCTCTGCTATTGGTTTACCATCAGAGCTGGGGTAGATAATTTCGGTCTTGAGCTGGTTAGCAGAAAGGGTCACGTCGCTTCGCTCCAAATTCAAAATTCAAAATTCAAAATTCAAAATTAATAATTCCTCTAAATAAATTTAGTTGCTCTATATCATGAGTCTTTGTCGATCATGGTCGCTTCTCTAAGAGACGCTACGCAGGAAGTGAAGCAACGCCTTCGTGGCATAGCTTCTCGTAGAGAAGGCTTTACGCTTCAATTTAAAATAGGTTAGAGGGTAAAGACTTTAACTCAATTGGGACTGGTTTAAAAATAGCATTTTATTCAGACCCTTTGCTGTCAGAGAATATTACTATATTGAAGAAAGACTTTATTAATCTTAATAATGACTGTAACTACACAACAGCTTACAACCCAAGACGCTTTTGAAAAATTTTTTTGGACTTGGCAGGGCTACAAAATTCAGTACACTGTCATGGGTACAGGACGCCCTTTGGTACTGGTTCACGGCTTTGGTGCTTCCATTGGACACTGGCGCAAAAATATCCCAGTCTTAGCTAATGCTGGCTACCAGGTATTTGCTATAGACCTTTTAGGTTTTGGTGGTTCCGATAAAGCGCTCATTGATTACAGCGTAGAAGTTTGGGTGGAACTGCTGAAAGATTTTTGCACAGCACATATACACGAACCTGCTATATTTATTGGCAACTCCATTGGCGCACTTCTGAGCTTGATTGTACTGGTAGAACATGCAGAAATTGCTGCTGGTAGTATTTTAATTAACTCTGCTGGTGGTTTGAGTCATCGTCCTCACGAATTGAACCCACCGCTACGTGTTGTGATGGCAGCTTTTAATCGGTTTGTGCGATCGCCAATTACAGGTAAATTGGTCTTTAACCGCATCCGCCAAAAAGCCCAAATTCGCCGGACTCTTTACCAAGTTTACCGAAACCGTGAAGCCGTCACTGATGAATTAGTCGATTTACTTTATACTCCCTCTTGCGACCCAGGATCGCAACAAGTCTTCGCCTCCATTCTCACAGCCCCTCCTGGCCCCAGTCCAGAGGAACTTTTGCCGAAAGTAGAATGTCCTTTATTAGTAATTTGGGGTGCTGACGATCCCTGGACACCAATTACCGGGGCCAAGATTTACGAAAAGGCGCGGGAGAATGGCAAAGATATCAAAATTGTTCCCATTCCTAATGCCGGTCATTGTCCTCACGATGAGGTTCCAGATGTTGTTAATGCCCAGATTGTTGATTGGCTAGCGCAAAGGTAATAATTTCGCCTTTCTGCCGATATGTATAGCAGTCGCCAAAGCCGTTAGGACAGTTCGTGGGAAACGCGCCTTCAACAGGATACTATGTGATTTTATTGCTGTCCTAAGCTCCCTGTCCGTTGCTATATTAGCCCAAGCAAGGTAAAAAAGGGGCTAACAATCTGGGTGAGTGGATCTTAATCTTTGAATTGCGCCTTGACAGAATCAAACTCGTATGGTATATAAAATGGAGCTTGATGCGCGTAATGGAAATAAAAGGGTAATTCCCTTAAATCATCATCCAGATTTTTCAGAACTTGGCTATCAAGTCATCAGCGAACTAGGACGCAACCGAGAAGGGGGACGGATTACTTATCTAGCTAATATCCTCAACTCTAATCAACAGGTGGTAATTAAAGAGTTTTGTTTTGCTCGTGCAGATGCTGATTTATCAGGTGTGAAAGCATATCAGCGCGAAATTGAAATCTTGCAACAACTCAATCATTACCGCATTCCTCGCTATATAGATTCCTTTGAAATGCCAGAGGCTTTTTATCTGGTACAAGAATATAAAAATGCCCCATCCTTGGGATTAAAACGCAGCTTTCATCCTGAAGAAATTAAGCAAATTGCTCTCTCAATCTTAGAAATTCTAGTTGATCTGCAAAAGCAAGTTTCCCCAATTATTCATCGGGATATTAAACCAGAGAATATTTTGGTTGATGAAGAACTAAATGCTTACCTGGTTGATTTTGGGTTGGCTAGAATACAGGGTGCAAAAGTAGCTCTGAGCAGCTTTATAGCTGGAACCCCAGGTTTTATGCCACCAGAAGAACAGTTTGGTCATTCTCTGACAGAAGCATCAGATTTATATAGTTTAGGAGCAACACTAATTTGCTTACTTACTAATACCCGTTCTATTGAGATTGGCAAATTAATTGATGATAACTATCGCTTTAATTTCCAGCAATTAGTTCCTCAAATCAGTCCGCGTTTCCGGTGGTGGTTGATGAAAATGGTGGAACGTAACCGAAAACGTCGTTATGCTAATGCGGCTGTTGCTTTGGAAGCACTTAAGCCAATTCAAGTTGTTGGTACTGCCGTTGGGATAGAAACTTTAGTCAGGACAATAATACCTAGAAAACGAGCTACTGTGCTGGGACTAGCCACTGTTGTTACACTGGCTGCTATGAGGGCAGCTTTAATGAGTTTTCAGCCTGATGGTGCAGTCAGGCAATTGCTGGAAGCTATGCAATGTCAAAGCTTTAACTTAAACGTAAGTTGCCAAGAAAAAACCGGACATGAAGATTAGTTAGGTTGCATCTAGCTAGGGATTACAGCAGTTTTCAATGAAATAGACCAAATGCGTAGGGGCACAATATATTGTGCCCCTGCAATCATTTATACTTCACACATATAAAAATTAGTGTAATCTCCACGAGTATCAAAGCCTCATTAATGAGTATCAAAGACTCATTAATGGAGTTCCGAGCCTCATTAATGAGTCTTTGATACTCATTAATGGAGTGTCCAAGCCTCATTCACGAGTATTAAAGACTTGTTAATGGTAATGCGCTATCAGTAATTGTCTAGTTATCTGCTGTAGTAAACTACATCTAAGCCAGAAGCCTGCATTCAATAGTTGATAGCGCTGTGAAAAAAATCCTGATTGTGTCGGCTAATCCCACAACGACAGATAAACTCCGCTTGGACGAGGAAGTAAGAGAAATTCAGTCAGGGTTGGAACGCTCTCGCAGCCGAGATAAATTTGAACTTATTACTAAATGGGCAGTGCGTCCTGACGATTTGCGACGGGCGCTTTTAGATCATAATCCTCATATCATCCATTTTTCTGGACATGGTGGAGGAAATCAAGGTTTAGCCTTGGAAAATAATACAGGGCAAATGCAGCTAGTGAGTACAGAGTCACTGGCAAAGTTATTTAAGTTATTTAAAGACAAAGTTGAGTGTGTATTATTAAATGCTTGCTATAGCAAGGTGCAAGCTGAGTCTATTTACCAACACATTAACTGTGTGGTTGGGATGAATCGGGCAATTGGCGATCGCGCCGCAATTAAATTTGCGGTAGGCTTTTATGATGCACTAGGTGCAGATAGATCGTATGAGGATGCTTATGAGTTTGGCTGTAGCGCCATTGATTTAGAAAGTATTCCAGAGTCTTCCACCCCAGTGCTGAAAAGTCGGAATAATCCCCAAGGTGCTATTTCTGCTAACGAAACAATTCGAGATACCGAGATAAAACCAGCAGTTTCCTTAGAAAATCCAGAAGGGCAGGTATCTTTAAACTCTGCTTTCTATGTGGAGCGATCGCCTATTGAGGTAGACTGTTATCAAGCGATTCTGCAACCAGGGGCCTTAATTCGCATCAAAGCTCCCCGGCAGATGGGCAAAACTTCGTTGATGTCGCGGGTTCTTCATCATGCTAGTCAACATGGATATCAGACTGCACCTGTAAATTTCCAGTCAGCTGATGCAGAATTTCTCGGCAATTTAGATCAGTTTTTGCAGTGGTTCTGTGCCAGCATTACTTACGAGTTGAATCTACCCGATAAGTTAGACGAGTATTGGAAAGGTGTTTTAGGTAGCAAGAATAAATGTACAAATTACTTTCAGCGGTATTTATTACCCGCCATTAATAGCCCTGTAGCTTTGGGTTTAGATGAAGTCGATGAAGTCTTTAAGCATCCCATAATTGCGGCTGATTTTTTTGGATTACTACGAGCTTGGCATGAGCGGTCAAAGAATGAGACAGTTTGGAAAAATCTCCGGTTGGTGATTGTGCATTCTAAGGAAGTTTATATCCCACTCAATATTAATCAGTCGCCTTTTAATGTCGGTTTACCGATTGAGTTGCCAGACTTGAATCAAACACAAGTACAAGACTTGGTACAGCTTCACAGCCTCAATTGGTCTAACTCACAAATTGAAGAATTAATGAGACTGGTGGGTGGTCATCCTTATTTAGTGCGGGTAGCGCTTTATGAAATTGCTCGTGGTCGGATGACCCTGGAAAATCTGCAAAAAATCGCTGCAACCGAGGAAGGCCCTTACAGCGACCATCTGCGCCGCCATTGGCTGAATTTGCAAGAGGATGCAGAATTGCTAGCTGCGGTTAAACAAGTGATGATGGCAAATCGCGCCGTGGATGTAGGCACAACTAAAGCGTTTAAACTCCGCAGTATGGGGTTAGTTAAGTTTCAAGGCAATGAAGTAGTGCCTCTGTGTGAATTGTACCGTCAATATTTTGGGCATCGCTTGGGGTAGAAAAATTAAAAAAGTACATTAGAAGTGCAATAAGATTTTCATCTCCAATTACCATTTAACTAAAAGGATTAACAATGGTTCAGGTTATTCAAGGAAAAGATATCACCCTAGCCCAACTTATTGATGAATTTGGACTACAACGTGCAGACAATGAAGAGTTTTTCTCAGAGTGGCAGCAAGATTTACCTGAGTTGAGTGACTTAGAAAAGCAATCTCTCAACGAAATCAAGGCAGAATATTTACATCTATCGAAATATCCTATTTTGGAACCTGTAGTCAAAATGGTGGTGCTATCTCCACTATTGCGTCTAGCAGGTTTTTATCAACCGCCTTTTTACATTGCGTCAGAAGAAGAGGTAAGAATTTCTTCTGAAGATGAAGGCACAATTGTTAGAGGACGTATTGACATCTTGGTGTTCCATCCTCCATTTTGGGTTCTTGTTATTGAGGCAAAACGAGCAAATTACTCGTTAGTGCCAGCAATTCCCCAAGCATTGGCTTATATGTTGGCAGATGCAACTTCGGCAAAACCTGTTTTTGGGTTTGTCACCAATGGTAGTGAATTTCAATTTATTAAGTTGACGAAACAGGATACACCGAAATATGCCTTATCTTACACACTGTCGCTTAATCGTGGGGATGACTTATATACTGTCGTAAAAGTGTTAAAACATCTAGCTGATTTAATTCGTAATTCGTAATTCGTAATTCGTAATCTTATAGGGTATGTTAGCCAAGAACATAACTTACCATTTCAATACTATCTGTGCTAATGCACTCTACCAAACTAGCTGTATTTCATAATTTTGAATTTTGAATTCGGAGCGAAGCGACGTGACCCAGTACCAATATCAAGTCGGTGGTAGTCTGCCTCAAAATGCACCAACTTATGTTAGACGGCAAGCTGACCATGACCTCTATGAAGGCTTGAAGGCTGGGGATTTTTGTTATGTACTCAATTCCCGGCAGATGGGGAAATCTAGCTTGCGGGTGCAGGTAATGCAGCAGTTACAAACTGAGGGATTTGCTTGTGCTGTTGTTGATTTTACAGCTATTGGGACGGCAGATATTACCCCAGAACAGTGGTATGCCGGAGTGATTGATACTCTAGTGGGAAGTTTTAATATTTATCCAAGTTTTGATTTAGATACTTGGTGGACTGATAACGGGTTGCTTTCACCAGTACAGCGCTTGAGCAAGTTTATTGAAACAATATTACTTAAAACAATTACACAAAAGATTGTTATTTTTATTGATGAAATTGACAGCATATTGAGTCTTTCATTCAACTTGGATGATTTTTTTGCAGTTATCCGTGATTGCTATAACCGACGAGCAGACCATCCTGAATATAATCGCCTCACCTTTGCTTTGATTGGCGTATCTACACCTTCAGATTTGATTCAAGATAAACGCCGGACACCTTTTAATATTGGGCAGGCAATTGATTTAACTGGGTTTCAACTCACGGAGGCGGAACCATTGGCGCGTGGATTGGCACAAGTGGGTGATTCTCAAGAGTTGATGCAGGTGGTGCTGGACTGGACGGGGGGACAGCCGTTTTTGACGCAAAAAGTTTGTAAGTTGCTGGTGCAGGGGGCACTGGAGACTAAAAACTGGGAACTAGGGGCTGGGGACTGGGTGGAAGAGTTGGTACGCGAGGGGATTATTGAGAATTGGGAGACGCAAGATGAGCAGGAGCATTTGAAAACGATTCGTTACAGAATCTTGCGGAGTGGGGAACAGCGGACTGGGCGATTGTTGGGGTTGTATCAGCAGATTTTGCAGCAGGGAGAGATAGTAGCTGATGATAGTCCTGAACAAACTGAACTACGGTTGACGGGTTTGGTGGTGAAGCGAGACGGGAAGCTGCGAATTTATAACCGGATTTACACAGAGGTGTTTAAGCAGGAATGGTGCGACAAGATTTTAGCAAACTTGCGCCCCTACTCCGATACATTTAATGCCTGGGTTGAGTCGGAACGTCAAGATGAGTCGCGCTTGTTGCGGGGACAGACTTTGCAAGATGCCCAAGAATGGGCAGTAGGTAAAAGTTTGAGTGACTTGGACTATCGGTTTTTAGCTGCTAGCCAAGAGTTGGAAAAGCGCGATGTGCAGAAAAGGCTGGAGGCAGAGGAACAGGCAAAGCAAGTTTTAGCAAAAGCAAACAGCAGAGCTAATCAACGAATTCGCAATGGTTCTGTGGTGCTGGGTTTTGCTCTGGTGGGGGCAATTGCTTCGGGAATATTTGCACAACAGAGTATTCAGCAAGCTAATGATGCCAAAACAGATTTAAAAATAGCTAAGACAGAAACCAAAGCCCAGCGTCAAAAATACGAGCAGATATCGCACGATGCAGAAGTCAGACAGAAAGCAGCAGAAACCGAAGAGAAACAAGCAAATAAGAATTTAAATTCTGCAAAAGCTAACTTGGTAAAAGCTAATCAGCAGTTTCAAGCTGCAACAAAGAAGGTGAAGTCTGCTGAGGAAGATGCGAAGAAAGCAACGATAGAAAAACAACAGGCACAACAACAAGCAAGAAAAGCTCAAAGTGACCTGAAAGTAACAGAAATTGCCCGGAAAAAGGCACAGCAACAACAACAGCTAGCAAAACGAGATTTGAAAACAGCGCAGATTGCCAAGAAAGAGGCAGAGGCAGACCGTCAAGTTGCCTTAGACATTACGCGACTGGAACGGTCAGGAGTAGCGAATATTAACCGCTCTCAGTTTAATCAACTGGGAGCTTTGCTGGCAGCCATGTGGGATGGCAAGGAGTTAAAAGGTTTAATAGACAAGCATAGTCAGGGAAAATCAGAAGCTTATCCTGCGGCTAGTCCAGTTTTAGCTTTACAGACAATTTTGGATAAAGTGCAGGGATCTACAGTAATGGCCGGGCATGAAAGTTTTGTCACAAGTGCAAGTTTTAGCCCGGATGGGCAGCGCATCCTCACCACCTCAGCTGACTGGACAGCGCGGCTGTGGGACTTACAGGGCAAGGAAATTGCCAAGTTTCAGGGGCATAAAAGTATTGTCACAAGTGCCATTTTTAGCCCGGATGGGCAGCGCATCCTCACCGCCTCATATGACAAGACAGCGCGGCTGTGGGACTTACAGGGCAAGGAAATTGCCAAGTTTCAGGGCAAGGAAATTGCCAAGTTTCAGTTACAGGGGCATGAAAATAGAATCACAAGTGCCAGTTTTAGCCCGGATGGGCAACGCATCCTCACCACCTCCTTGGACAATATAGCGCGGCTGTGGGACTTACAGGGCAAGGAAATTGCTAAGTTACAGGGGCATGAAAGTTATATCACAAGTGCCAGTTTTAGCCGGGATGGGCAGCGCATCCTCACCGCCTCATATGACAAGACAGCGCGGCTGTGGGACTTACAGGGCAAGGAAATTGCCAAGTTACAGGGGCATGAAGGTTATATCACAAGTGCCAGTTTTAGCCGGGATGGGCAGCGCATCCTCACCGCCTCATATGACAAGACAGCGCGGCTGTGGGACTTACAGGGCAAG
>NZ_JBALDA010000063.1:0-126839 GCF_036917535.1 Nostoc sp. | reverse complement strand
AATCACAACTTAACTAATATATTTTAATCCTTCGCCCAAAATTACCATATTTTGGGCTATTTTTATCTGATTTTTCTTAACATTCAACATTTCTGATTTGACCCAAAATACAAATTTGAAAGTGAGGAACCAGAAAATATAAGCCGAGAAAACAAGCCCAAAAAACAGGATATCAACACAATGCACACTTATTGCCACGCAATTCTAGATAATAAAGGTAGACAAGTAGTAAATTCTGCTGCAATTCTTTACCCTGGTTCTCATATATCTTACCGCGATGCACAAATTGAAGCTTTACCTGCTTATCCAGGGGCTGAAGCTGAACTTAGAACGCATTTACATCGTATTTTAAGTAAAGCTTTGAATTCTGATAACCGCAACAGATAAATTAGAATTCAACACGTACAACCTAATATTACTTTACCTACTTGATAACGTTTTCAATCAAAAGTAAGCGATCGCTGATCAAATCATAAATACTATCTGGACTGTATAAAGTAATGAATTATACCTAAAATAATTAAATTGACCCCATGACTGGTTTAGCTTTCCCAGATTGAAGCCCAAGAATGAGCGCAAACAGGCAAAAATCATCCTATCAATTGAGCAACACTATTACTTGCAACCGCTCAACCGCACTATTATGCGGCTCAGTGCGATCGCAGTATCTACTGGGATCAAGCTTCTGTGCTAGTTCAAATTGGTTTGCTTGCTTGATGCCAGCACTTTTTCTCTATAATGCTAAAAAGGTGCAAAACTACGCTGAGAAACCATGCAACTCGAAGCAATAGAGATTGACGTAGCGATCGCAGCCAAGTTTGTTCAATTGGTGCTGAACTGCATCAACCAAGAGTATCCGCACAATAATATTTTTTGGTTTGAAAGCGATGAGGACATTAAGCCGCCACGCGAATTAATGCCAGCATTTTATGGTTGTTTGGATTGGCATTCTGCCGTACATGGGCATTGGTTACTTGCAAGGCTAGCTCGCTATTTTCCTGATGCTGAATTTCAGCCGACAGTAAGACAAGCACTAACCCAAACCCTGACTCCAGAGAAAATTCAAGGAGAAATTAATCATTTTAATCGGCGTCCCTTCTTTGAGTGTCCTTATGGATTTTCATGGCTGTTGCAACTTGCAATGGAATTGGATGAATGGAATGATTCTCAAGCTAAAGAATGGCTAGCTGCGTTAGAACCGTTAGAAACCTTAGTTGCCAACAACTTTTATCGTTGGCTTGAAAAACTCGAACTTCCCAATCGCACTGGAGCACATTTTCAAACCGCGTTTCCACTTGGTTTAGCACTCGATTGGGCGCAAAGTAAGAAGAATAAAGACTTTGCCAATCTGATCGAAGACAAAGCCCAAAAATTTTATCGGAGCGATCGCAACTATCCATTGCATTTTGAACCATTGGGTTATGATTTTGTCTCTCCCTGTCTTGCGGAAGCGGATTTAATGCGACGCATTCTTTCACCAACAGATTTTGCAAATTGGCTTACCGATTTTCTTCCACATTTACTCGCAAAAGATGCAGTAAACTGGTTGCAACCCGTACAAATAACTAAACCCAATGACTATTTACAATCTCATTTTCGGGGTCTAAATCTCAGTCGAGCTTGGATGCTTGAGGGAATAATCTCTCGATTACCCGATAACGATTCTCGACTCGATACCCTGCGCTCTGTTACTGTTTTACATCGCCAGTGCGGGTTAGTAGATGTTGCAAGTGACCATTATTCTAGTAGTCATTGGTTGGGAACGTTTGTAGTTTATCTTATAACCGCACGTGGATTAGATAGATATAGAAATCCTACCTGGACTGGATTAAATAATTGATTATACCTAAAATAATTAAATGAGCTGGGTAAAATACATAAAACCATCTAGCTTGTGAACCTTGTTGACCATTAAATTGAAAAACAATGAATCCTGCAATAATTGCCCAATATTGCACTATATCACTTATAAATAGAGTTACTAAAATAAAGTGAAAGAAGCACCAGTAGAGCAACCATACATTAGGCTTTAGTTTTTCTGTTAAAGACATCAAGAAAATTACTCCAATCCCATATACTCTATATTCAACGCCCAAGCCCTCGGCAACTACTGCACACAAGCCGATAATTATTAATTGCTGCCATAATTGTGAGTAACGCTTTATTAAGCGCAACATCACAAGTCCAAGAAGAAGCGTGAACAGAATATTAAGTGATAAGCTCTGGAAAACAATAGTGTAGATTGGTTGAGATATTATTGCTGTAATTAATAGTCTCCTCCCATAGCGGTATACGTTATGGGTATGTTTTTCGCCTTCAGCCAGAAGCCATGCAAAGAGGGGAAAGCTCAATCGCCCCAATAAGTGTAAGATTACCAACTCTGGCATTAGCAAATAGCACACATGATCCATAACCATGAATACAGCTGCTAAGATTTTAATGCTAAAAGCTGAAACTCTAATCACAACGTTATAGTTACCTTGGATTCCTTAATATAAAATCTCGAAAATTTTATTTATTTAATATAAGAGTTATTCAAAATACTAGCAATTTGATAATATTAACAAAAAGGCCAATGTCTACGATGGGCTGTTACCCTCCTGTGTCGCTCTAAGCATTAGCGTAGCGTCTCGTAGAGAAGCTATGCCAAAGGCTTTGCGTTACGCTATCGATGACGCCCTCTTTAGCAAATAAAGCAAAAATACTATGGCAAAGCGTAAGAAAAGCAATCTCCAGTGGATTAAAGAAACGCTTGAACTAAAACCTGACCATCGCTGGGAATCTCCATCAGGCTATAAGATTTTTGTCGCAGATCGGGGGGCTGTTCGCTTCAATGTTCCCCAGAATTGGGTTTTTGAGCCACAAGAAAAATCCTTCAAGTTCATGGATAAAAAACCACCTAACGATGATTGCTGTCTAGAAGTATCTTTTAATCGCCTGCCACCCAACGATTGGAGCCAGTTTCCGCTAAAATCCACTTTGAAGAAAGTCCTGGAAGACGATAGCCGCAACATCATTGAGAGGGGAGAAATTATTACCGTCAAGCGTCAAACCGCCAGAATTGTCTGGACAGAGATGAAGTTCATTGACACCCAAGAAGAACCACGGGAAGCTTTTTCGCGGACTTGCATTGGTTTGGGGTCAAATGTTCAATGCTTAATTACATTCGATTATTGGGCTGATCAAGCAGAACAATTAATACCCGTTTGGGATGAAGCAATGCGTAGTCTCACATTAGGGTTGTATATTCGTGACCCCATGACTGGTCTGGCTTTCCCAGACTGAGCTACAAAAATGAATTGTCAGCAGAGGTCAAATTCAGACAATGTATAAGATGGGCATGGTTGCAGCACCTCGCAATTTCCATGTGCTAAATTTGGAGCGGGATAGTAACTAAAGTCACAAAGCTATAGTTTAGGTTTTATATGCTGACTGGTACGCTAATTTTTGGTATGAGCGTATACCGCCGAGTGCTTTAAACTATATCGTTTGATTAGCTCAGTTGGTAGAGCGATTGACTCATAATCGATGTGTCACAGGTTCGACTCCTGTATCAAACCTCAAAGAAAGTTAGTTCACTGGTAGAGCAATCGACTCATATATAAAGGTAGATATATTAATTAATATTTTGTCTATGGTGTTATGTGCTTCAATTTCATTGACGGATAGATTGCGATCGCTCCAAGGGGCTACTTTTTGTGCTTCTCACACACAATTTCTAAATATGTAGTGGCTTTTTATCGAGTTGGGGCATGAGGCATGGGTCATCGCCAGAACGTACAACTTCGGGAGCATTTCAGACAAAATCCCTAGACAACTCTACAACAGGGATAAAATAGAAGCAATTCCCTTTTATTCAAAACGTCATATACTCAAAGCAGTGCAAAACTATGGCGTACAGTGACTTTACTTTAGAAAAAGCTGCGGCTGTTTTAGGAATTACCACCCAAGAAGCCGATCTATTTCCAAAGCTTGTACCTCTTTCCATTCCTTCTTGGTTAAATGAAACTTTAGGAAAGCGAACCCAATTAGCTCTGATTAGTGAAAAAGCTCGGAGCGAATTTATTATTGTACCGATTTTATTAACTTGTCGCGATCTCAGCCAAGATAGTTTGGCTATTTTCTCTGGACAAAGACTTGATGTTGATCCTGCACAGGGTTTGATTGGGGAATGTGATTTTATTTTAGCAATAGCTCCACCTTTACCACCATTGCGAAGCCCAATTCTCACTGTTGTGGAAGCGAAGAAAAATGATGTTGAAGCTGGGTTAGGACAGTGCATCGCGCAAATGGTAGCGGCGGATTTATTCAATCGTTCATCTGGACAAACAGAAATACCTGTGTATGGATGCGTGACAACAGGAGAAGTATGGCAGTTTCTTCAACTTTCGCAAAAAGTAGCTTTGCTTGATAAGCAAAGATATTACTTGGATAATGTAGGAGCTATTTTGGCAATTATACAGACAATTGTTCAGCGATTCAGTAATTAATTTGTGTAACACTTTGTTCTCGCAAGTGGATGAATCTATTTTTTCGCATAATGGGTTACTTATTATGAATTTCACAGACAATTCCCTTGTAAAGCTTTAGTACAATTCTAGGCAATGCAGAATTGGATTATTGAGTAGCTCCTGAATTACCTCCACCCCAGAAAGAAGTAGAGATTCAACTTGTTTTGTTGGTGCATTTTTGCAGCGTAGCCATATAACTTTAGGTGGAGAACCGTACAAACGGCTTCTTTCTGCAAAGTCTACATCTTGAGTTACGATGCAAAAGTCATTGATTTTAGCAAATTCCCATATTGCAGTATCAGTCTTTACTTCCAGCCCATGAAACTGAACGTGACTGGAATCGGGGAAAACGTCTGCTAATTGAGTTACTAACTTGCGACTCAAATTTTGATCAAAAAGCAGCTTCAAACACCACCTACCGTCCGCGTAACGTTTGGTAGAGAGGCAACTAAACGATGTTCACGGTCAGCAGCAAACTCTAGACTAGCCCTAATGTCTTCTTCTGTTAATTCAGGGAAGTCGTCTAATATCTCTCCATGAGACATACCAGCTGCCAACCAGCAGAGAACATCGTATACGGTGATTCGCATCCGTCGAATGCAAGGTTTACCACCTCGCTTGTCCGGCTCAATTGTAATAATATCGTGATAGCTCATGTGATTATAAACTGTATAGCATCTTTCTAAGTCTAAAACAGCTTCACATTGCGGTGCAAGGAAGCGATCGCTACAACACTCTACTTCTTGTGCATCCCGTAGATAATACTTAAAGCCGATCGCCACAACACTCTACTTCTTTTATTGCGATGTCTACGACTAGTTAAGCCTATGCACTATCTCGTAAATTAGTTTTATTAACGCGCAATCATCGGGATTTATGCAAAGTACCGGAATTGTTAATTGAGGATTGGACGGTTCAATGCGATCACTTAGTTTTTTGTCGAGTGAGGGTGTAGGCGTAGCCCGTAGCAGACATCACCACAATGGTCTACTTCTTATCCATCTCACACACAATCTCTAAATATGCAGTAGTATGTTGTTGAATAAAGGCAATGATTAAAATATAAGATTATCACAAGGAGGTGAATTATATGCATTACAGAATTATTAAAACATTAGGGGTCTTTAGATGCACGTTATTACTCGTAAACGACTGAATGAATTTGCTAAACTTCATCCAGAT
The DNA here is from genome assembly GCF_036917535.1 of Nostoc sp. GTDB lineage: Bacteria > Cyanobacteriota > Cyanobacteriia > Cyanobacteriales > Nostocaceae > Nostoc. The sequence goes on along the minus strand of NZ_JBALDA010000063.1, from coordinate 121,146 downwards.
ACAAATAACGCCTTGACTCAGTGGTATCAATTAGTCAAGGGAAATGAGTTTTCCTCATTTGTAGAGCTCCGTGAAATGTTTCCATCAGCAGATCAAGTTGGTAAATTGACAGTGTTTAATATTGGTGGTAATAAAGTTCGACTCATTGCTGCAATTCACTACAACCGCCAAAAGGTCTACATTCGGTCTGTGTTAACGCATTCAGAATATGATGAAGGAAAGTGGAAGGAATAATGCAAAGCCTAAACTTAGATCAAACCATTACTGCTTGGTCATCCATTGCCGAAAACGTCTTTGTTCCTCATACAGAAGAGGAATATAAACGCTTGGTTGAGATCCTTGATTTTCTCATCGATCAAGTTGGTGAAGACGAGACGCATCCACTCGCGTCTCTAATGGAGGTTATCGGTGTTTTAATTGAAAACTACGAAACTGAATACATTTCTGAATTAGAGCCGATCGCTTAACTTCATTTAGTATAAATATACAGTGGTGTGTTGTTGAATTCGGGCTTTGGAGATGTGCGGCTCTTAAAGTTAGCGCCAGCTTATTCACTCCTAATAATCCTCTTGCAACTTCCACATAAATCTAAATTTTCCGCTTTAGTTTCTTCAATAGTTTTAAAAAATAAAATTGTTTTTTGATGTTCAGGTTTTTCTACACGAGGGTAATGACTGCAACCATTAGGTAGATGATAACAATATCTTCCCCGTTTAGCTCTAACTGGATAATCTCTATAAATGGGGTCTTCGTTAATATTCGTACTCAATTTTTCAATATATGAGTAAACCCAATTGAGTAGACGTGATGTTTGGTATAAAGTTTTTAGCCTTGAATTTTTTACAATTTTTTCGTCCAGGACTTCCAGCATTTCCTGTATATTTTCCTTGGAAGATTCTTGATTTATATAAGAAACGATCAAATTCGTTAAAATTTTCTCAGTTTTTTTGAAACTCTTTTCTCGTCTAATTGCTTCAAAAGTAAAAATGGCATAACATGAATGCCAAGTATCTTGAATTTTACTTAACAAACCATAATGTTTTCTCTTAAGAGGATCTAACCTATCAAGAATAAAATCTTTTTGTTCATCTAATTCACATAATTTCCAATCAACTAAATCTCTGTCAGAGCTATTAACGCCTATTGTGAGTAACTCAATAGCTCTCAGGAGTAGCCAATACTCTGAGTCAAGTCTGTTTAGTTTATTAGCTTCTCTCTTATCTGCTGTAGCAATTACTGACTCAGAGGCAGCAATATGATGAAGTTTTGCTCTAACTTCCTGCCATATTGAGTTAAGAGACTGATCCACTGCCTTATTCAACTGCCATTTATATGTCTTAAACCCACTAAATAGGTAGTTAGTGAGAGATTGAACAAGGTTTATAGGAAAAGCATGGCTTGCAGTGAGTCCAAGAAAAAACCATGCAAAAAATACTACAAAAAAGAATAATAAAGTTGTAATGTAGTTCCAGAGTCTCCTCCAAAATGACTTTAATCTTAAGTGTTTAGGAAGTTCTGTCGCTAAAAATTCAGGATTTGAAGAGAAATTTAAGTGAAGTTCTTCAGCCCCGAAAGTACTGATTTCCTCCTGCTATATTTCCTGTATTTTGTGGAGCATTAATATTTGATCCAGAACCAGTAGAAACCTGATTAACAGTTCCGCTATTTTGATTTCCCTCAATCTCGATCAGCTTGATAACTACACTTTCCAGTTCTTCACGAAAAGCGACATTGTTTGGAGCCTCTTTAATGATTGCTGCTTTCAAAACTGCCGGATTTTGTGTAGCTTCCTGAATTTCTTGTCTACCAGCGAAGTGAGTATATATTACACCCACTAACTTTTGAAGGTAGTCTTTTGCATCCGCCCCCAACTTTTGCAAAGCACCACCTGAAACTTGCAGTGCAAAATACTCCACAGCCTTGGTTGCTAAAGTCTCTAAAAGCATAGTTTGGGTAGATGTCTCAGATCATAGGTGAACAAGAGTGTTGGTTTTGGTTATGCCTTACTCTTTACGTGTAATATTGTTCTTTTTATCACAGACAAAGAAATATGGCAAGATAGAATTCTTTAACCTTACGGGGTTTTAACAGATTTATTGGTTGCATCTCAAGTAAGTTAACAATTATGCTGCAAACAACAGCCATTTAATCTAAAAATCGTCAATTAAAATAGTTTTCAATTTTACAGTTTTTCTTTGAGCAAAATGCCATTCAAATATTTAAACCATATTCCATAAGAGTTTTGCTATCTAAAGCATCAAAATAGATTGTTCCTACATAACCCTGCAACTCGCATTTAGGCTAGAAATAAGCTGCTTTTTTCTACCGCAGCGAAAAAACCTTGCATTATATGATGTTGAGGAGCGATCGCTAGGTTCGGAGTAATCCCAAGAGTGCATTTGACGGAAAGGAAGACCCATCTTTTGGAAGACGTACTTCTCTTTCACACCAGAAGCTACGAGGTCAGGCTTCAGCGCTTTGATAAATTCCTCGAATTCGTAAGCGGTAACGTCGTCATAAACGATGGTGCCGTTTTCGATGTAGTGAGTGGTACGTTTGTAGTCATCGTTATGAGCGAACTCATAACCTGTACCAATCATCTTCATACCCAAGTCTTGGAAAGCTGGGACAACGTGGCGAGGACGTAGACCACCAACCATGATGGCAACAGTCTTACCTTCCAAGCGAGGGCGATATTTCTTAAGAATCGTATCCATTGTAGGCTGATACTTGGCGATGACCTTCTCAGCGTTTGCTTGGATTGTTTCGTCAAACTTAGAAGCGATTTCCCGTAAAGATTCAGCAATCTTGGTGGGGCCGAAGAAATTATACTCAAGCCAGGGTATACCGTAAGCTTCTTCCATGTGACGGCTGATATAGTTCATTGACCGATAGCAGTGGATGAGGTTCATCTTCACATTGGGGGTCATCAACATTTCGTTAATGGTGCCATCACCAGACCACTGAGCGACTACGCGCAAGCCGAGTTCTTCTAACAGGATGCGGCTCGCCCAAGCATCACCACCGATATTATAGTCACCAATAATTGCCACATCATAAGGGGTACTTTCAAACTGAAGTGTACCGTCTTTTTTGGCTTGGTCTGCTCTGGTGAACACCCAGTCACGAACCATGTCGTTAGCAATGTGGTGTCCCAAAGATTGGGAAACACCCCGGAAGCCTTCGCAACGCACAGGTACAACTGGCTTACCAATTGTTTTCGATGTCTTGCGAGCAACAGCTTCGATGTCATCCCCAATTAGACCAATGGGACATTCAGATTGAATGGAAACACCACGGTTGAGGGGGAAAAGTACATCAAGTTCTTCGATCAGCTTGACAAGTTTCTTGTCACCACCGAAAACGATATCTCTTTCTTGGAAGTCGGAGGTAAAGTGCATGGTACCAAAGGTGTCAACACCTGTGGTGCCGATGTAGTAGTTACGACGACCAGACCAAGACCAGTAACCGCAACCTACAGGCCCGTGGCTGATGTGGATCATGTCTTTAATAGGACCCCAAACCACACCTTTAGAACCAGCGTAAGCACAACCACGAGCGGTCATTACCCCAGGAAGAGATTTGATGTTAGACTTAACGCCGCAATCGGACTTACCTTCTTCGTATACTTTTAAGTGTTTTTCCCGCTTTTTAGCGGCTTTTTCTGGATAAGCACTGAGAACTTCTTTAATTAGCTCTTTTCTTTCTTCGATGATGTTTTGATTTTCTGGAGGTGTCATATTTAGCCTCTGTAACTCTTAAGGATGGGGGCATAAGGGGACTAGGAGTCCCCTCTAAATTTAGGGGGGATGTAAGGGAAAGGTGAAAGGTAAAAGGGAAGATATGAAACTCTTCCTTTTTCCTTGTGCTAAAGCATTATTTCTTAGCGCCGACTTATGCTACGGGAGCTTCTTCAGCAGTCTTACCTACCAACTTGGCAGCATTTTCCTCGCTTTCGAGAATACCGAATTCAATCAACAAGTCTTCTAGTTCTTCCATTTCAATAGGCGTAGGAATAGCTAGATTTTTGTTATTGATGATCTTGGTAGCCAATGTCCGATATTCGTTAGCTTGGTTGCTTTCTGGTGCGTACTCGTTAACAGTCATCCGGCGTAATTCTGCGTGTTGAACAATGTTGTCACGGGGTACGAAGTGAATCATTTGGGTGTTCAACCGTTTTGCCAAGGTTTCGATGAGTTCGTGTTCCCGGTCAGTTTTACGGCTGTTACAAATCAAACCACCCAAACGCACGCCACCTGTGTGAGCATACTTAAGAACACCACGAGCGATGTTGTTAGCAGCGTACATCGCCATCATTTCACCCGATGTCACGATGTAGATTTCTTGTGCTTTACCTTCACGAATAGGCATAGCAAAACCACCGCAAACAACGTCACCCAATACGTCGTAAGATACGAAGTCTAGGTCTTGGTAAGCACCATTTTCTTCCAAGAAGTTGATGGCGGTGATAATACCACGACCGGCGCAACCTACACCGGGTTCTGGACCACCAGATTCTACGCAACGAACGTCACGGAAACCCTTGAGCATAACTTCTTCGATTTCGATATCTTCTACTGCACCACGTTCTGCGGCGAGGTGAAGAACGGTTGTTTGAGCTTTGCTGTGCAGCATCAAGCGGGTAGAGTCAGCTTTAGGGTCGCAACCAACGATAAGAATGCGTTGGCCCATTTCTGCCATAGCTGCCAAGGTGTTTTGAGAGGTGGTAGATTTACCGATACCGCCCTTACCGTAGAAAGCTATCTGTCTAATATTTTCGTCAGTCATGATTTGTGTATTCCTACAATTGGTTGGTTGGTGGGTCTTTTTCGTTTGTCTTTGGGCTACTCACGCTTGTTGAGCTACAGCAGTGAGGGGATGTAGAACGTCACCGGTGGCGATCGCTCTACAGCTAAAATGATTGAAAGCAAATACATATATTTCTTGGTTAAATTTCTTTTCTTTTTGTTTTTTGTTCCCGAAGTTCTGATCGCCGGAAACCGGCGATCAGACTTCTCTCTTTGTCATTTGTTTTGACAATGAACAAAGAAAATTACGCAATTTACAAATACGTCATAATGTGTTTCAGCTTGCAAGATTCAATAGGACTTGATATTGTTATTTGTCAACAATCAATGCATAAATCCTATTACTTGTTCAAAATAGCGCCCTTGAAATTTGAGACGCGCTCTAGTGCAGCTTGGGTGTCTTCTGGCGACTCTCCACGCACAGCCATTGATTCACCCAGGAGTTTTGCGATCTCATCGAAGTGTTGTTGCTGTAAATTCAATCCTGCGTGGGTTTTGTCCATTGGACGACCGGTGTATTGCTTTGGCCCTTCAAATATTTGAGATAAGAAAGCAACTAGATGATTACGTTGCTTCGCCATATCTGTACCAGCAAAAATGGGATTGAGGAGGCTATCTGTGGCAATGCGTTTGTGGAGTTCATCTACTATTTGTTCAATAGCTGATTGTCCACCAAGTTTGTCGTACAATGTACTCATATTCTATTCCTTTGAAGCGAGTTAGATGATGAATTTGCTTTTTAGGCGCTTAATCTCTTCGCCTATATGCTGTTAGCCGTCATAGTTGATAGGACTGATACCAATTCGTAATTTGTAATACCTTGGGGGGAGCAATCCTTCGGGTGTCTACGTAATTTGTAGTTAAGAAAGTTTGATTTCAATCTGTATCTTTCTTTTGACGAATTGGTATGAAGCATTGAGTGGAGACAATGATTCAATTCAAATCCTACTTTCTGTTCCTGGCTGAATGCATATTAGGGCGTATTTGTAGAGTACGTTAAGTCCTACAGCAATTCCTAAACTGCTTCGACTACAAGGCTCTTGCTGACACGATCTTGTAATCTGGCTTCGATCGCAATTTTTAGGGTTGCTGTACTACTAGAACAGGAACCGCAAGCACCTTGCAATACAACTTTAACGCGATCGCCTTCTACATCATAGAGTTCTACATCTCCCCCGTCAGCGATGAGTACGGGTCTAACTTCTTCATCGAGAACCTTTTGAATTAGAGCAATCTTTTGGACGTTGGTTAGCGATCGCTCTTTGGACGTAACAATTTCTGTGGCAACTTGTACGCCATAATTGTTGAGAGCAGGTGAGGCGTATTCCTGTTGAACTGATTTAATTATATCATCAATGTTCGCCAAACAGGAACCGCATCCACCACCAGCTTTCACATAATTTGTTACTTGTTCAGCACCAGTGAGATTATTTTCTAGAACGACGCGGCGAATTTTGGACTCGCTGATCCCAAAGCAACTGCAAACTAACGCGCCTTCATCGTCATCATCATGGGAAGCTAGAGGAATGCCACGATAATTATAGATAGCAGCTTCTAGCGCTTCTTGCCCCATGACAGAGCAATGCATCTTTGCTTCTGGTAAACCACCAAGGTAATCTGCAATGTCTCTGTTGGACACTTTCAGGGCTTCATCTAAGGTTAAACCTTTGACCATTTCGGTTAATGCACTAGAAGATGCGATCGCACTAGTACAGCCAAAGGTTTGAAAGCGAGCATCTAGAATCTTATCAGATTCTACTTCTACTTTCAGGTGCAATCTCAGTGCATCGCCACAAGCAATGCTACCGATTTCTCCCGTTGCAACCTTAACTCCAGCTTCGCTGGTTTCTTCAATTTCTCCCTGATTCTTGGGATCGTAAAACAGTTCTAATACTTTATCGGTGTAGTCCCACATAATGAATTTTAGATTTTAGATTTTGGATTTTAGATTGGGGGATTGGGTACTGGGTATTGGGAAAATTCTTCCCTAATCCCCAGTCCCTAGTCCCTAGCGATGCGCCAGTGCTTGTTCTTGTCCTTGCAGCCAATCTGCATTATCATTTTTGAATGGTGAGAGGGCACGTAAACGTTCTATAATACTAGGCATTACCTCTATGACTTGATCGATTTCAGCTTCTGTGGTGTAGCGACAAAGACTGAAGCGGATGGAACCGTGCAAAGTTGTGTATGGTAAGCCCATTGCCCGCAGGACGTGGGAGGGTTCCAGAGAACCGGAGGTGCAAGCAGAACCCGATGATGCACAGATACCGAATTTGTTCAATAACAGTAGAATTGCTTCACCTTCGATGTACTTGAAGCCGATATTTGTGGTGTTTGGCAATCTCTGCGTAACGTCACCGTTAACTACACAATCGGGAATTTTAGCGAGTAAAGTTTGTTCGAGGCGATCGCGCAGCCTTCTTTCTCTTGTGGTCGCTTCTTCTAAGTGTAACAGTTCTAGTTGGGCAGCTTTGCCCAAGGCGATAATTCCTGGAACATTCTCTGTTCCTGCTCTACGTCCGCGTTCTTGGTGTCCCCCAAGAATAAAGGGACGGAACCGAACCCCACGCCGAATATATAAAGCACCAATTCCTTTAGGGCCGTGCAGCTTGTGACCAGACAGAGTTAACATATCCACGGTACTAGTCTTCATATTTAAGGGGATTTTTCCCACAGCTTGCACCGCATCTACATGGAAGATAGCGCCATATTCTTTTACGCGCAACCCAATTTGCTCAATCGGGAAAACCGTGCCGGTTTCATTATTAGCATACATAATTGTCACCAGGGCGGTGTTACCCGTCAAGGAGGCTTCTAGTTCATCTAGATCCAACTGCCCTTGATGATTTACTGATAGATAGGTAACAGTGTAACCTTGGGTTTCTAATTGTTTGCAGACATTGAGTACTGCTGGATGTTCAACTTGGGTGGTGATGATATGTCGCTTTTCTGGTTGCGACAACAGTGCGGCTCGAATCGCCGCGTTATCTCCCTCAGTTCCACAACTTGTGTAGACAATTTCTGACTCATCGGCTCCCAAAAGGGCTGCAAGTTGCGCTCTTGCTGTTTTCACTGCTTTACCGACTTGCCCACCAAAGGTATGCATACTGGAGGGATTGCCGTAATAGTCTGTGAGATAAGGTAGCATTACCTCTATAACTTCTGAGTCTACCTTAGTGGTGGCATTATTATCGAGATAGATGCAGTTATTTTGCATAGTTATTTTGGAAGGGGACGGGGAAGAGGAGTAAGGGAAAGGCGGATAATTATTAATGCTTTTTAATCCTTACTCTTTAACCTTTGCATTTTAAACATTTAGCTTTAATTAGGCTTCGCTCCCACTGATTGGGATTGACGCTTTTGCAACTGTTGTGAGTATGTCTGGCTATAACGGTCAAACCAACGATCCCAATAATCTTGTTTATTTGTTAATTTTGCAACTACGCGGTTGTAATTAGCAAACCAGCCTTCCCAATAATCGCTAGGCTGCTTAACGCAACCGTCGCAGGTGGGACAACCAGCTTTACACTGAGGTACGGTATGAATGCTACCAACGCAGTTTGTACAAAGTTCAGGGTCAATCCAGTGCTGTCCGTCAATCACTTTAACTGCATTTGTGGGACATACAGATAGACAGAGATTGCAGGAAATACACTGGCTAGTCATAATTTTGTAAGCCATGATTATTCTCCTTTTTTGGGTAAGGGGCATTAGGCATTAGGGATTGGGTACTGAGTATTGGGAAAATTCTTCTTTAATTCCCAGCCCCCAGTCCCTATTCCCTAATTTCCTAATTCCTTAACGTATTGCTCGTAAAACTCCAAAGCAACCTTCTCAATCACGTCGTAAGCTTCAATACTCTGTATTCCAGCTTTTTGCAATTTCTCTTGAGGACTGTTACCAATCTTGGAGACTAAAACTGCTTTGCAATCTGCGATCGCTTTCATTATATGCTCGAAAGAAGCTTCCTCGCTGTATCCACCTTGGCAGTATTGGTCAATTTTCCGATGACCGACAAAGCGAGCTTCGTTGCCATCCACTTCATAAATTTGGAATTCCTTCGCATGACCGAAGTGTTGGTTAACTAATCCGCCGCCTTTGGTTGCGACTGCAACGAGAACTTTCGGACTGTTGGCAATTTTCTTGCCGGCTAGCGCCTTGTCTTTGGCTACTTTAAGTTCTTCTTTAAACTTCTCAATACCTTCGTGAACTTCTTGACGTTTCTCCATGTCGTATTCTGGAGTCATTTCCAAGAATTTCTCTTTGGAAAATTCTTGGCTGCGGTCTTCTCCCAACAATCCGACTGCATCGGCACGGCACTGGCGACAGTGACGCATCATTTTCATGTTACCAGAGCAGTTGTCTTGAACTTCTTTAAGTTCTTTGGGTGTGGGACCGCGTTGACCGATTAAACCGAAGTGTGTACCATGTTCTGGTGCAGAAATCAATGGCATGATGTTGTGCAAGAATGCACCTTTTTCCCGAATGACTCGATTCACTTCAATTAAGTGCTGGTCATTAATTCCAGGAATCATCACGGAGTTGACTTTGCACAAGATGTCAGCATCTTTAAGGGCTTGCAATCCTTCCATCTGTCTTTCGTGGAGAATTTTTGCGCCTTCAAGACCTCTGTAACGCTTGCGCTTATAGTGAACCCAAGGATAAATCTTAGCACCGATCTCTGGATCTACTGCGTTAATGGTGATCGTAACGTGATCTATATTTAATTGTTTAATGCGATCAACGTAATCCGGCAGCATTAAACCATTGGTTGATAAGCATAACTTGATGTCTGGTGCTTGCTCTGCAATCAACTCAAATGTGCGGAAAGTCTTATCTGGGTTTGCCAATGGGTCGCCAGGACCGGCAATTCCCACAACTGTCATTTGAGGAATCTTGCCGCCAATAACTAAAGCTTTGTGTGCTGCTTGTTCTGGTGTTAGCAACTCGCTAACTACTCCAGGACGGCTTTCGTTAGCGCAATCATATTTGCGGTTGCAATAGTTGCATTGAATGTTGCAAGCGGGAGCAACTGCAACGTGCATCCGAGCATAGTGGTGATGAGCGTCTTCGCTGTAGCAGGGATGTTTCGCAATGCGTTCTTGGAGCTTTTCGTCCCTTTCCACGGTGGCGTTGCTGGTGCTGTCGCAGCCGCAACCACCTGATTTTGCTTGGGTTGGCGATTCCGTGGTGGGAGAGTTGAGGAGTCGTTTAGACGATGATGTCATTGAATTTCGCAAAAGGTCGGTGGACTTGGCTGCCACTGTGGGAGATGCTGTTGCTACTCTCTATGCCCAGGAATTGAAGTCGCGTCTTCCACACTGCCTGCAAACGCCTGGGTTTTGGCGACTTGTTTTCAAGTAAGGCAGGCAAGAAATCTTTTGATGTTCGGCTGGTGTGTGTCAATGTTCGGTTCTTGGGTAGAATTTGTGCCCCAAGGCGCGACTTCTATTCACTTCAGGCATGGTGCTATGTCATCCCTCCACTTACTCTTCGCTTCGTTTTGGAGCGTTAGGTAATTGGCGATATAAGATTTATAGCAGCCGTCTCCTAGACAGACAGCGCGTCTATCTAGGATAGAATTTATTGGATTTATTACGCTTGTACTCAAATAATAAAAATCCTAATTATTCAAGGATTACAAGAATTAAAAAATTTTTTTCCGGGTAGGGGTTCTAGTATTTTTTAGTTGGGGTTCTAGTGTTTCTTGACAGGGGTTCAGGATTTATTTGTACTCAGCCACAACCCAACCCCAGTAAGGACTTTATCTAACTTAAAACTGGGTTTGGGTTATTTAAATGTGTACTCAGATTGCCCTCTAATTCCGTCAAAAGCAATAATTGCCAAGGGTTTGAGGGTGAAAAACTGGAGTAGTCTATATCGTTCCTACTCCAGAAACGTGCGAAATTCAATTCTGTATCTAACATATCATTTTTTTTAGGGTAAAAATGCACTTTATATTTATTTAATTTTCCTTTGATAATAATGTTCAATTATGCCTTTAAGCCTTATCTGATAAGCCGTATGAGCTACTGGAAACAGATGTGTTGCTGCACATATTTTTCAAAAAGTTTAACTTTCAACACCTTTTTTTCATTTTCCCAATGAGGAGATGGGTAAGAAACTCTCAGATTTTGTGTTTGAGAGAAACAACTAACTATAATTTAACATGATTGAGCGATCGCAATCAAATTTTTTAATTGTTCATTACAAACTAGTCTTTCGCCCTTTCCCTAATTAAGAAGTAATAAGGACATCACCTTCTTGTTGAATAATTACTCCTAAGCCTGGTTTTTGGCTATCAATTAATACAGTTATTTTTTTAGCAATTTCATCTACTTGATTATTACTACATATTGCCTTTGCTACTTGTAAATGTAATAGGATGATTGATATACCTATTAGTAAAGCTAGAATTTTGTAGTGGATTTTTATTAGTGATAAAGTGTTAATGAGCACTAGCATAATTTATATCCTCAAATTATTTAGACATATTGAATTTCTCCATCATTGATACAATCTTGATTAGATTTACAATTATTCTTAATTTCAGTACGGTAATAGTTACAGGATATGGGAGTATTTTTTTAGTATCAATTCATTTTTTTACAGTAGCGTCAGTGTAAATATTTAGTTTTGTCTGTGTAACAGCTTGCCTGACTTTTCCACAACCCCAAGCAAATACGATTTTTTTAGAGAGCGCTAAATCCTATAGACGAGTTTTTCGTAGACATCGCTACACTGTAGTCATAAGCTGTTTAAGTTCATTCAGTCAAACAGGGTAGTAGGAGGAATGCGATGAAAGCAGTGGTTATCCGTCGGTATGGCGATGCTCAGGTGTTGCAGTATGAAGATGTGGAACAACCAAAAATTAAGCCAACGCAGTTACTTGTGAAAGTTCGTGCGAGTAGTGTCAATCCCGTTGATTGGAAAATCCGCAAAGGAATGTTGAGTTTGCTTACAGGCAGCAAATTCCCGAAGATTTTAGGGTTTGATGTGGCGGGAGATGTGGTAGAAGTTGGCTCTCAAGTCACACATTTTAAACCAGGAAATGCTATTTATGGCAGTACTAGTTTCCCTGGAGGAGGTTATGCCGAATTTGTCGCTATTCCAGAGAACTTGGCGGTACTCAAACCAACGAATCTGTCTTATGAAGAAGCTGCGGCTGTACCTCTTGCAGCACTGACAGCTCTACAAGCGCTACGAGATGGAGGAAATATTCAAACAGGACAAAATGTTTTAATTAATGGTGCTGCGGGGGGTGTGGGAAGTTTTGCGGTGCAAATTGCCAAGGCTTTCGGGGCAGTGGTGACGGGAGTTAGCAGTACTAAAAATTTGGATTTGGTGAAATCTTTAGGAGCAGACCGCGTAATTGATTATACGCGGCAAGATTTCACCGCAGATACAACGCAGTACGATATCATTTTTGATGCAGTGGGTAAGCGATCGCTCTCTCAAACCAAAAAAGTCCTCAAATCCAATGGCATATATATCACCACGCTACCCAGTTCGGAAACGGCTGTGCAAAGCGTCTTAACAGCGTTTCTTCCCGGTCAAAAAGCAAAATTGGTGTTTGAAAAACCCAACGCCAAAGACTTACTTTATCTCAAAGAATTGATTGAAGCTGGTAAAATTCGTGCAGTCATTGATCGCACATTTCCCTTACAAGAATTAGCTGCGGCTCATAGTTATAGTGAAAGCGAACGTGCAGTGGGGAAAATTGCGATCGCAGTTGCTAATTGATTGCTATTCTTAGGATTACGAGAAATTACTAAATAAAGCTCCGCAATTCCGGCAAAATGCTGTTATATCATATCTGCTGATTAGTTTACAGCGAACAGCCGAAAAAAGCGTTTTGTATACCTATCTCTGAAGTAATGGGTATACAAGACGTTTTTTGTAAGCCAAAAGCAGTACAGGCGGCTTGTTCACTTAATGAACTAATAGTGTCATTCCCAACAATCTTTAAGTCATCTTCATTGGCTTTGTATACTCTTATAACTGTACGAAAAGACTGGGAAACTCCAGTAAAAATAAGGCTATTGTAACCTTAACCTGTAGTTACGGTGTGTAGGAAAGCTTGTAGATAGTGCCGCTGTAGTCATCCGAAATTAGCAAATTACCTTGTCGGTCTACTACCATATCCACAGGTCGCCCCCAGGTTTCTTGTGTTGCTGGAACTACCCAATCGGTGACTAAATCTATCTCCTGCCCTGGGGTCTTTGTCGTACTGTTCCAGGGAAAGTAAACTATTTTGTAGCCCGTTTTCTTCTGCCGATTCCATGAACCATGCAGCGCTGTCACTACCCCATTTGAGTATAGGCTGGGAAAGTTGGTATTTTGTAAGAATGTTAGTCCCAAGGGAGCTGAATGGGCTTGGATACCTTTGCTAATCCTGTCCATTGCATTACAATTAACCTTTCCATCACGATTGAACTGATAGTCCCAGTCAAATAGCAGATTGTTGAGGCTGTTTAACCTGTCAGAATTGGGATTGCAGAATGGCCAACCGTAGTTACCGCCATCTCGGACTTTCGTAAACTCCTCTGGTGGGTGGTTGTCTACGTAGGAGGGGATAATCTTACCGTAATTGCCACTGCTATCTTTGAAGGGATAGGCGATGTTATCTCGATTATTAGCGACTACCCAAAGGTCATTTGTACCAGGTAAGAATGCTAACCCTTCAGCATTACGTAAACCTTGGGCAAAAAGTCGCTGATTGGTTCCATTAGCGTTGTACTGGTAAATTGCACCGCGTTTTGGAGTACTGACAGTATCTTCTTTACAGGCATTGCATGTAGAGGCGATCGACACGTACAGTTTGTGGTTGGCATCAAGTGCGATATTTTTCAGTTCGTGACCATAAGCGCCTCTAAGTTCTGAGGTGCTGCTGTCTGGTAAGCCAGTTACAACGATTTGACGATTTTTCGCAATTAAGTCTCCAGATTTGTAGATGAAACGGTTAATCTGATTACTCTCAGAGATATAAATGTATGTGGTCTTGTCAATCTGATGAAACACAATGTCGTGTGGTTTACGTAGACCCGTCACGAAGTCAGAAATAATTGGGTCTTTGCTGCCATTTGGCCGGACGATTAACACTTTACCGGAATTGGGCTGTGATACTAGAAGATCCCCATTGGGAGCAACTGCCATAAAGCGAGCTTGCTTAATTCGAGCATAAACAGAGACGGAGAAATTGGGCGGCACTTTCAAGTAACGGTTAGTGTTAAAGGGTGCAGAGGTCATTGTACTAGGCACTTTCAGCTTGGTTTCAACAGACGCAGCAGGCGGTTGACTGCTCGCTGTAGTGGTAAAAACCTCTAAGGATATCAGACTAAGTAGTGATGCGGATAGAATACGTCCGAGCATCTGTGTTGGTTTTAGAGTAAATGCAACCATTTGGAAACTTCCCTTTAGCTTGTTAGTAATCTATATTACACATAAATCTCGGCTAGCCGATTTTACCGAGAGTCAGAATAAAGCTAACTTAAAGGTATTATTTTTTTGAAATACTTAAAATATCTTTATCTACTGTGATTTTTTCTAACTCATCAAAAAATGGGTGAACCGAGAGTTATAAAATAATACACTTGGGTTAAAGGAGACAGGGCTTGGTGGGGGAGACAAAGGAGAATTTCTTCTTGTCCTTCTTATCATTGTCCCCAAGTCCTCCTTGTCCCCCAAGTCTCAAGCGTGAAGAGAAGATGCACAAAGCCAAGCGTATTGAGTTATAAAAAAGGCAGAAAGCTATCATTATCGCTGGCAAAGATGGTAGCGACGCCAAACCTTATTTAGAAAAGCAAGTTAATGAAGCACTAGAAGAACTAAATAAAATTAAAGAAGACGAGGAGACAGAAGAATGAAATATACAATCGTGATTCAATGGTCAGAAGAAGACGATTGTTATGTGGTTTTGCTGCCTGATTTTACTAATATAATGCAGCCTTGCACTCACGGAGAGACTTATGAAGAAGCTCTGAAAAATGCTCAGGAAGTTTTAGAAATGCTGATTGAAACATATTTAGCTGATGGTGAACCCCTACCAGAGCCTAAGACGCTAGGAAAATCTTTGGAAGTTGCATAAAATTTAGGAATTAAAAGGGTAGCTTATGAACACATCTGTAAATACTATCAAAGTATACGACGAAATTATAGAGTTTATTGCTGCTGGAACCACTCCCCAAAGCGTTATCGATTTCAAACTCTCAGATGCAGCGAAAGACCGTTTAGAAGATTTGGTTTATCGTGCAAAAACTGAAAGTCTTACTGGAAGTGATCAGCAAGAGTTGAATTATTTCCTCATGCTAGAGCATATTATGACTTTAGCAAAAGCAAAGGCTCATCAGTACGTTAACCCTCAATAAGTATTCAATATGTCTCGTCCATATATTAATGCAGAACTACGGCGTTTAGTTGCTGATCGCGCCGAGCATATTTGCGAGTACTGTCTCGTCTCTGAAGTAGATAGATCGTCAGGTTGTCAAGTTGACCATATCATCAGTGTTAAACACGGCGGCGCTACAACAGCAGATAATCTCTGCTATGCCTGTATCTTCTGTAACCTGCAAAAAGGGACGGATTTGGGATCAATTAATTGGCAAACTGGCGAACTTGTGCGGTTTTTTAACCCACGCAGAGACTTTTGGGGTGAGCATTTTCAACTAGATGAGGCTGTAATTCAATATCAAACAGAATTTGGAGAAGTCACCGCACGCATCCTAGATTTTAATGGCGATGAAAGGCTTGTAGAGCGACAAGCTTTGATTGCATCTGGTCAGTATCCCTCAGCATCGGCGCTAAAACAGATAAATAAATGAGTTATGATGTGCGATCGCATCCACCAATGGGAATTATATACTTAGCAACTATTGCTACTTTATTAATCAAACTCCCAAGGTAAATATACGATGGCCTATCAAAATATTACAGCCTCCCTTTCTCCACAAGATATCCAAGAAATTAAAGCCGCACTACAGAAAGTTCAACAAAAACTCCCCTTTTTAATTACTCTCAGCACTGAAGAACGGCGTAAGTTAGTAAAAATGGGCGATAAAAGTCTAGCCTTTGTGAACAATAGCATTACTGCTGCTCAATCTAACCGCGAAATTCTTCCAGCCACTTTTGACGTTGAAGAACTGGTTCAAGATTATCAATTAGCAGCTGCGCTTACCGAACTTTTAATCTCCATGCAGCAACTCACCGAACAGGTAGATGATACCCTAATGGCTGTCGGTAGTGAAGCGATGACTAGCAGTTTGACAGTTTATGATTACGTGAAGACTGCATCGAAAAAGACTCCCGGTTTAAAGACTGTCGCTGAACAGTTAGGCGAACGTTTTAAAGCTATCAAAGGTAGACCGACTAAAGCTGCATCTGGTTCTTGAGTCTTTGATACTCATTAATGAGCCTTTGAACTCCATTAATGAACCTTTGGACTCCATTAATCAGCCTTTGATACTCATTAATGAGTCCTGGAACTCCATTAATGAGTCTTTGGACTCCATTAATCAGCATTTGAACTCCATTAATGAACCTTTGGATTCCATTAATCAGCCTTTGATACTCATTAATGAGTCTTTGGATTCCATTAATCAGCCTTTAATACTCGTTAATGAGCCTTTGAACTCCATTAATGAGTTTCGATTAATTCTAGTAATTGTTGTTGTGGCAGTGTACAAAAATATCCCACCCTAACCCTCCCCTTAGAAAGAGGAGGGAACAAGATTTTTTATTTCCCCCCTTTATAAGGCAGGGCTGTTTCATTCCCTAAAAGATGTAAAATGACAAGCGTCGAGGGGATGAAAACAATGGGTGCAAATCTGATTGAACAACTACGGCAAGTAAAAGATTTTCGAGTCAAAGATGGGCAAAGACATCAATTGTGGATGGTATTGCTGTTTGTGATTATGGGAACAATGAGCGGCTACGTAGGATATCGTGCATGGGGAGACTTTGTAAAACGTCATCGTCGTGTATTAATTGATAAATTCAGAATTGAAAAACATGGCGTGCCATCAACCTCGACAATCCGTCGGATACTAATAGGAGTAGACTTTGATATTCTTGCCAAAATATTTAATCAGTGGGCGCAAAACTACGTTCATGTGGATACATCCGAGTGGTTTGGAATTGATGGTAAAAGTATCATTTGCCAAAGGTATTCGCGGACATTGGGGGATTGAGAATCGTCTTCATTGGGGAGGCAGCGCCGTGGGCGGGTTTCCCGACTTGAGGCGACTGCCGTTTAAGGATGTGATTTTTAATGAAGATCATTCGACTATACGTAAGGGGAATGCCCCTGCAAATCTATCGGTACTCCGAACGATGCCTTCGGCAAGGCTTCGCCAACGCACTCAATATTTGGCGCCGAAATGGTTATTCCTCCATCACCTCAGCCCAGATATTTACCTCTAATGATATTGACAAACTCTTATCCTTTGTGGAATGAAACAGCCCTGCCCTTAGAAAGGGGGAATTAAGGAGGGTAAGGATGTACTTCATTTAGATGCAAAATCCTGTATAACCTAATATAACTATAGGTGTTAACCATAATTTTTTCAGATTTAGTAGCAAGTTATTTTGATTTGAGTTTAGGTTACTTTAGTTATATCTGACTATATTCAGTCACAGCATCATATTGGTCAGCCATTCACGCATATTTTGCTAATAAATCTAAATCTAAATTAGGCAATAAAGTACTTCTAGTAACTTTTATATAACTATCACCTTGCAAACAATAAACTGATAACAAACCATCTTCCCAAAACCAAACTTCAGGTACTCGCAACCGCTGATAAATTTCTAGCTTATTAATTCCACCACTGGTGACAGTTATTTCCAAAATTAAATCGGGAATAGGTTTTTTTGCTCCGAAATTATAAGACTCATCCGGTTCCCGTCGCGTTTTGTCTGACTTTTTACCGATGGTTGCACTTCCTCGTCCATAAAACCGGATCTTTTTCGTCCGCATATAGACTTCCAGCAACATCGCCAGAGTTTTTTTACTGTCCTCATGGTCGTCAGAAAGTGGGGACATAATTTCGAGAATATTATCTAAATAAGTTAGTCATGCGCTTGTCCCTGTAAGGGTGACATCAAGCTGTTCTAACTGTTCCCAGCTGACATTGTACAGAAGAACATAGGAAGTCTCAGCAGTCGTAGGGTTTCCCAGCAAAGGGGAAGACATAAGTTAAACCTAATTAGTGGCTTGTTTCTATCATAGAACTGAGATGTCATAGACCCAGATAATTAAGATTAATATGCGATCGCGGCAATTACTCCGGCGATCGCTTTTGCTGTTCTACTTGCTGAACTTGTGCAACATCTAAATCCAACGCCTGCGCTATCTGTTCTACAGTTAAACCCAGTGCTAAAAGTTTAGGTACAGCTTCTAATTTTGCTTCTAAACGTCCTTCTTGGTAAACCCACGTTTGCTTTGAATCGCTTAAGCCAAACATTGCTTCTATCTCCTTGCGACTCATTTTGGTTACGATATCTGTCAATTATTAGTGGCGCAACTTGTCATTTGATATCGCTCGGCATAGCTCTGGATCATCTTGATTAATGTGCAATAGTACTCAAAACTCCTAACTCAGCACTCACTACTCTACTAAAGTAGTTGATGGGAGGCGAGCGCACTTAGGAATAGACTGCGATCGCGGCAATTATTCCGGTGATCGCCCAAGCTGTGCTGCTTCTTGAACTTGTGCAATGTCCAAATCCAACGCTTGTGCTACCTGTTCTTGGGTTAAACCCAGTGCTAACAGTTTAGGGATAGCTTCTAATTTGGCTTCTAAACGTCCTTTTTGTTCACCTTCTTGTTTACCTTCTTCTCTAGCTTCTTGATAAACTCGTGTCTGCTTCAATTCACTTAATCCAAACATTACTTCTATCTCCTTTTGACTCATTTGCGGAAATTTATAAACTAAGATTGTCTCAATCAATTCTAGTAATTGTTTTTGTGGCAGTTGTAAATTTACTGCTTGCTGGGTGCGGTTGATTAATTCCTTGGCGCTGTTAATAGCTGTATTTTCGTCTTCAATTACTAATTTTATCGTAGCAATGCCTATTGGTAAGGATGCAGCTGAGCCTAATTCATCTAGGTAAATTCTACTGATACGCTGGCTGTGGAAGAATTCTAAGAAATCTTCTTGAACTCCTATATCAATATTTCTAGTAGGATAAATCACCACTCCTCGCCAAGGATTTTTGCGTCTATTTTGGCGTAAGTATAAAGAAATTTCTGATACTAAGCATAAGTAAATCTCTGTGTCTGGTTGAAACTGAACCTCAACAAAATAAATCGGCACTTCTCGATCTTGGATGGGCAGAAATACACCATCAATTCTGAAGGCTGTTTGCTTGACTTCAACTGAAGAAAATTGGTATAAATTTGCTGTTTCGCCTGAGTTGCCAATTAGTTCAAAGAAGATATGGGGAAATTCTTTAAATAAGCGATAAAATATGCTGTCGGTTTTCACTCTAGATGTTGTATCACTGTAGGGCTTATATTATTCATGTCACAATTGAGGAAAATACTATATATCCCAATGCACAACAAGCTATAACTTGTTTAATAGTTTGTCAAATGTTGTCTAACTACTATCGAGACATCCGGTTGTTCAGATTTGATGACAAGACTGGAGATGTATATATTTTGGCAGGTGATAACCTACAAATTATCGTACCCTCTCATGAACCTTGGAGGTTTGTAAATGAAACCGAACTTTGAACAGATGAGTGTACCTGAGTTGAGAAAGTATGTATTAGAACACCGTGATGATATGGAAGCTATGCGTGCGCTGTTTCATCATCCTAGTCTGAAATGGAAAACTATGCCTCCATTGGCTACAGCAGATGGAATACAAGTAGAGGAAAATATTCGCATAGCTGAGGAAGCGATTAAACAGATAATTGATGCGGAAAATAGCCGTGACAATAATGAATCTTAGAGATAAGAGTGTTGTTGGTTCTCATACTTCGCTACGCGACGCTGACGGGAACAATCCAATCTACAAAATCTCTCAAAGTCAATATTACCAAAGTCTCGTAATCAAATAAGCATCAAATGCTATATCTATACTAATAATAATTGGAATTTTCTCTACCATTGCTTGAGCAATTAAAATTCTATCAAAGGGGTCACGATGTTGTAAGGGTAGGGTAGTAATTACATCAATGTGGTCGAGATTGATATTGAGTAGTTTAAAATCATTGAATGCTATTTGTTGCTCGATAAAAGTCTTAATTGGTAAACTAAAACTTAGCTTACCAATGCTTTGTTTGATTGACATTTCCCACACACTAGCAATGCTGATGAGCTTTTCGTTATTTTGGTCTTCTATTAATAGCCTCATCTTGTTACTAAAACTTTTATGTCCTTGGAAAAACCAAATCCAAGTATGAGTATCTAGCAGTATCCGCATTACATATAATCCTGAAATTCTTATAATGGCTCATCAAAGTCATCTGAGATTGTAATCAAATCTTTAGCGCTACCAAATAAAGGAGAGCGTTTTTTTCTGGAATCACCGGAGTCAGTTTTACCACGGGCTGCTCATCTTTGGTAATAATAATTTCCTCGCCATTGATTGCTGCTGCGATTAATTCGTGTAAGTGTTGTGATGCTGCGTCAATCGTAATGTGTTGCATAACTATCACCATTTTATTAATTATTTTACAGCTATTTTTATAAGTTTATGCTTAGAGAAAACGGTTCAATGCGATTGAGAGCATGTCCAACTTCGGTAACAAATGTGTCTCCCATCTCGCGGCTAATATGAGCCAAGCATCTTGATTTTAGTTTAGGTTACTTTTTCTGTATCTAGCTAAATATTCAAAACTGCGAACTCAGCACCCACTACTTTAGCCGCCAAATTTTGATGGTCTTGTCATCACTACCACTGACAAGGGTTTTGCCATCTGGGCTGATGGCGACGGAACCAACCGAGTCAGAATGCCCTGTGAGGGTGCGGATTTCCTCTCCTGTTGCGAGATTCCACAGTTTGATGGTTTTGTCAGAACTACCACTAGCAAGGGTTTTGCCATCTGGGCTAATGGCGACGGAATGAACATAGTTATAGTTAGAATGTCCTGTAAGGGTACGGATTTCCTCTCCGGTTGCCAGATTCCACAGTTTGATGGTATCAAAACTACCACTAGCAAGAGTTTTGCCATCTGGGCTGATGACGAGGGAATTAACCGAGTAAGAATGCCCTGTGAGGGTGCGGATTTGCTCTCCGGTTGCCAGATTCCACAGTTTGATAGTTTTGTCCACACTACCACTGGCAAGGGTTTTGCCATCTGGGCTGATGGCGAGGTCCCAAACCGAGTCAGAATGCCCTGTAAGGTTGCGGATTTGCTCTCCGGTTTCGAGATTCCATAGTTTGATAGTTTTGTCAAAACTACCACTGGCAAGGATGTTACCATCTGGGCTGATGGCGACGGAACCAACTGAGTCAGAATGCCCTGTGAGAGTGCGGATTTGCTCTCCCGTTACCAGATTCCACAGTTTGATGGGGTAATCATAACTACCACTAGCAAGAGTTTTGCCATCTGGGCTGATGGCGAGGGAATTAACCGAGTAAGAATGCCCTGTGAGGGTGCGGATTTGCTCTCCTGTTGCTAGATTCCACAGTTTGATGGTCTTATCAGAACTACCACTGGCAAGGGTTTTGCCATCTGGGCTGATCGCGACGGAATAAACCTTGCTAGAATGCCCTGTGAGGGTTCTTTTTAAGAAAACATCGCTATCTTTGCTAGCAATTACAGATATGGGATTAGTTGGAAATAAGCCATAGCGAACATAGCCAATGAATTGGGTTAACACTAATCCTCCCAGAATAATAGCCACACCTGCGAGTAATCTTTGTGGCCATGCTACTGGCGTTGATATTGGAGGTTGAGAAGGTACTGTAACAGGTAGTGAAGCTGGCACTGGAATTACTGGCTGAGTTGGGGGTATTAAAGGTGGCAGGGGATTTAAATCTTGTAAAACTTCCTCGGCTGACTGATAACGCTGCTGATATTCTTCTTGTAACAATTTATCTAGCACACGCCCCAAATTCTGACTCACGCTTTGCTGCAAATGCTGTCGCCAACTCGCAACCCAACTATAACCTTGTCGTTTCCAAAGTTCCGAAGGGTGAATTCCACTCAGCAGGTGAAAGCAGGTTACACCGATACTATATAAATCACTGGCTGGGTAAGCTTCACCCCCCTCCATCTGTTCCAGTGGCGCATAACCAAAGGAACCAATAGTTGTTCCTACCTGCGTCATCACCGTTGCTGTCAGTTGCTTGGATGCACCAAAGTCAATGAGTACCAATTTCCCATCACTGCAACGAATGATATTCTCTGGCTTGATATCGCGGTGAATGACTTTGTATTGATGAACTGTTTTGAGAATATCTAACAAATCAAGCAATAATTCTCTGACTTTTTGCTCGTTGAAAATTCCTTGCTGTTGTAATTCCGCTAATAAATTCTGCCCATCGATAAACTCTTGCACCAAATACAGGCGATTATCTTGCTCAAAATATGCCAACAGTGTGGGAATTTTGAGATGTTTTCCTAACTGTTGCAGTCGCTTTGCTTCTTGCTCAAATAGTTCCGTGGCTTTATTTAGCGCGCCTGTTCCCTGGACTTGCGGTGCAAATTGCTTGATGACACAATGCTCATTGAGTTTATCTATATCTTCTGCCAAATAAGTCTTACCAAATCCTCCGCCACCTAATGATTTAATCGGGCGATAGCAGTTTCTCAACACTACCAATCCTACACCGCAGTTTGAGCAAAACATTGTGCCATCAGGATTGGGCGGATTGTGGCAAGCTGGATTCAGGCAGCAGATCATAAACTGTGCTTCTGTGGGGAAATGTATTTATTATCGCTTAAGCACAACCCATTCTTTGTAGAAACCGCAAAATTAAAGCTTACTATTATCTATGTCACAATTGAGGAACAGACAATAAATCCAACCAACGAACAAGCCTTAGCCTGTGTACGTGTCTGCCAGATGTTATCTAATGGATATCGCAATATCCAACTATTCCGTTTTAATGAACTCAAGGGATACATATTCATTTTGGCAGGTGATAATATCCAAATCATGATTTTTCCTAGTGGAGACTGGAGGTTTATCGATGAAACCTAATTTTGCTCAAATGTCCACAAAAGAACTAAGAGCTTATGTACTTGCACATCGGGAAGATTTAGAAGCTTTAGATATGTTAGTTAGTCGCCATACTCCTGACTCAGAAGCAATTATATATCCGTCGATGTTTACTGAAGATGGTACGCCAATTGAAGAAAATATTCGCATTGCAGAAGAAGCGATTAGGCATCGCATTGAGCAAGCAAATCAAAGAAAGCAAGATTCTCAAAGTTAAGGCTTACTTTTCTGGGTTCAAGTTCTGTTTATTTTTGCCAGCGAGAATCTTCAAATTATTGTACCCGCCAATTGAAGAGAATATTCGCATTGCAGAAGAAGCAATTAGGCGGCGTGTTGAGGAAGCATATAGAAGAAAGTAAGATTCCCAAACTGTAATACTCGTTAATGAGTCTTTGAACTGCATTAATGAGTCTTTGAACTCCGTTTAAGTGGTTATGCAAAATTATTTATGTCATTGCAAACGAAGTGAAGCAATCCCAAAACCTTGCGATTGCTTCTCTTCGAGACGCTTCGCGAACGTTTCGCTCCGCTACACTCGCAATGACAATGTATATTTAATTTTGCACTACTACTTATCAGTCTCTACAAGTTTCGTGGCTAGGGTAGCATAGCTTTACGCCGCTACAGCAATCAGCAATTATTTAACTGCTATGAGAATATCTACTTATTATGCCGTTTTAAGATTTTGCGATCGCTATTCCCACACATCTATAATAATAAGAAAACAGTTACGATGAGCGATAACTATATTTTGAAACGTATACATACATACAGACAGTAAATCCTAAAAGAAAATAAAGAAACCTGTGTTTCGTCTAATCCAATAATAAGATACTAATAGTAATAGGATATACAAAAAATAGATTTGTAGCCTTATCAAATTCATGCTTGAGTACATCTGAGTACAGCTTAATATATTGCAAAATATCTCGATTAAATCTTAGCAAAGGCTTACAGGTAAAGTTTTTTGTAGCGAGCACAGAAATTCTTAACCCCTACCCCAAAAATACTAGTACCCCCATCATTAAATACTAGCGCCCCTACCCCTAGATAAATTTTAAATTTATGTTAAGTAGGGGTTTCGCCGTTTGAGTACAACCTCAATCAATCCAATAAATCCAATCAGCATTGGATCTTCTATCGAGTTGGAAGTCACCTGATATAAGCATAAAAAAGCAGATGACTCATTCACCAGATAGACATTACCGATGCAACAGTCTTTAGACAGTATTAGCGATCGCCAAACTACCAAAACGCAGGATTCTGCCCACACATCCATGCTGAAAAATCTCCTCTCTGGCGTTTTTTTTGAGCCATTATTGAGTGATTTTCGCATTATCTTTGAGCGCGATCCCGCAGCAAGGAATTGGCTAGAGGTAGTATTTTGCTACCCTGGATTGCACGCGCTATGTTTGCATCGTCTTGCTCACTGGTTACATGGTCGAGGAGTCGGTTTTATCCCCCGCTTAATTTCTCATTTGGGGCGATTTTTGACCGGAATTGAAATTCACCCAGGTGCAGAGATTGGTCAAGGCGTGTTTATCGACCACGGAATGGGAGTTGTCATTGGCGAAACTGCGATCGTCGGCGACTATACACTGATTTACCAGGGCGTCACCCTTGGCGGAACTGGTAAAGAAACTGGTAAGCGTCATCCCACAGTGGGGAAAAATGCAGTGATTGGGGCGGGTGCGAAAGTTTTGGGTAATCTGCAAATTGGCGATCGCGTCCGTATTGGTGCTGGTTCCATTGTCTTGCAGAATGTACCTAACGACTGCACAGTTGTGGGAGTTCCCGGTCGAATCATTTCTCGCAACGAAAGCGCCAGCCTTTCTCCTTTAGAACATGGAAAGCTACCCGATATGGAAGCAACCGTGATTAGTTCTTTGCTCTCGCGCATTGAGCAACTCGAAAAACAACTGCAAACTTTAAGGCAAGAGTCATTAGTCATTTGCAAAGGACAAAGGACAAAGGACAAATGACAAATCACATTTTGCAGATTCCTTTGAGCGATCGCTGGCGAATCTATCATCGCTTACAAGAGTTAAAAATTAACAGCTCTTGTCCCCCCGATGGTTCTTTGCGAGTGCAAGTGAACAATTTGCTCGAAGTAATTCTGATTCGCAGTACAGTTATGCAGTTTCTTGCTTCTCGTCACGAATTATTAGAGTGGCTAGAGCGTTGCTGGCATTATAGTGATGAGTCATGATTATTTCAAAAAGACCTAATTTAGAAACGATTAATCTTGAATTCATGACGCAAGTACTGGACTTCATCGTTTTTGTTCACTGATGCACAAAGCTCAAATAGGTTTAGAGTTTGAAGCTACTGTCTGCTAGCAGAATTTGTTGCAGACTGAGATGGATTAGACGGGGTTTAGATTTTGTTAGGTCTACTAATTCTGAAATTTTCCTGACATATAGCAACAATTAAAAAGGCGAAATTCCTAAATATAAATTGGAATCTCTGATTTTTAATCTTTTCCCAAATTAAGAAATTGAAAGTTCGATTATGCCGACTCGGAACAGAGATATAAAACTCCTCAATTTTTTGCACAATGAACTTGAACTTTCAAATGCCGATATTGCTGTAGCTCTGCGACACCGTGAATCAGAAAATGGCCCACTACCAATGCTCCTCTGGCAGTATGGTTTCGTTGATTTGGAGCAGCTAGGAAAAATTTTTGATTGGCTAGCAGACCAAAGTTAGCGAATTTCTCTTAGCTTTGTAGTACCATCACCTGCCTAAATTACACCAAAATGCACTAGAAAAGATGAGGTTATAAAGATGATTACATCCTTAATTGCTGGATTCTGTGTATTGCTTTGTTCGGGATTTGCTAATAGTTATATTAGTTCATTGCTAATCGAAGACATTTCAAATGACATCGGTAAAAACGATTAGCAAATTATACATTGTTTTAGTTCCCTGCCATACAGATGTCATGCTACTAATAGAGCAATAATTAAGGATCATGTATCCTACATTATGAATTGTGATATTTTTAGCATTTGTCATCGCTGGGGATTGTAGAGGGAAAGGATATTAAGAATACTTCCAAGAGAGGGATATTTGCAATGAATCAAATCATAATTAATGACACTACATTACGTGATGGCGAACAAGCAGCAGGTGTTGCCTTTACTCTACAAGAAAAAGTAGCGATCGCTAAGTTTCTCGATGCCATTGGTATACCGGAATTAGAAGTGGGTATACCAGCAATGGGTGACGAAGAAACGCGGGCGATCGCCGCAATCTCTCAATTGGGTTTACAAGCAAAACTCTTGGGCTGGAACCGTGCTGTGATCTCAGATATCAAGGCTTCCATCGCCTGTGGTTTGGACAGGGTGCATATTGCTATTCCCGTCTCTGGTATCCAAATTGCCGCTAAGTTTCACGGTCAGTGGCGAGTAAGTTTACAAAAACTCAAAGACTCAATTAACTTCGCCCTCGATCAAGGTCTTTGGGTAGCAGTCGGCGGCGAAGATTCTTCCAGGGCTGATGATAATTTCCTCTTAGATGTAGCACTTTATGCCCAAGAATGGGGTGCATCCCGGTTCCGCTTCTGCGACACTGTAGGAGTTCTCGACCCTTTCACCACCTACACCAAAGTCCAACGATTGGTTTCAGCGTTGACGATTCCCCTAGAAATCCACACGCATAATGATTTTGGTCTGGCAACTGCCAACGCCCTTGCGGGTATCAAAGCCGGAGCATCATCAGTGAGTACCACAGTTAACGGATTGGGTGAAAGGGCAGGAAATGCCGCATTAGAAGAAGTTGTCATGGCGATCAAACGCATCTACGGCGTTGATTTGGGCATTGACACTTCCAGTCTGCTGGAACTATCTCAACTAGTTGCAACCGCATCCGGTGCAGACTTACCACCTTGGAAAGCGATCGTTGGCGAAAATACCTTTGCTCACGAATCTGGCATCCATGCTCACGGGGTATTGCAAAATCCCATTACCTACGAACCATTTGCACCCGAAGAGGTGGGTTGGGAACGGCGTTTAGTAGTAGGTAAACATTCTGGACGGCATTTAGTTGCTAACTTGCTAGAACAGCATGGAATTTTCTTGAACTCCCAAGAAACCCAATCAGTTTTAGACGCAGTGCGCCATCAATCGGTACAGAAAAAACGCAGTTTGACGACAGAAGAATTATTGAATTTGGTCAGAGAACAGAGGTACTCTCATGCAACGCGATGAATTAGAACTAAACTTGCCACCTGCTTTTGAAATTGGTGAAAAAGTTAGAGTTCGGAAACTGCTCAAAAACGATGGTACCTTTCCTGGTAAAGAAATTGGGCAAGTTTTAGTGAATAAAGGAGATATCGGCTACGTAGCAAGTATAGGCACATATTTGCAAACTTCCTATATATATGCTGTGCATTTCTTAGAAACAGGGTTTGTCGTCGGCTGTATGAAAAAAGAACTAGAATCTGTTGAGGAATCTCATGAAAGTAATGCTACGCATGAATGACGCCGGCACTTTAGTAGTTTACGTTGCAAAAAAAGACCTGGAAGAAGAAGTCGTCAAACAAACCGATGGAAATGATGGCAAGATTCTCACTCTAGCAAATGGTTGGGAATTAGAATTTCGTGAATTGCCAGACACAGCAAATTTACCTCAAACAGTAGAAGCTAAACGCCTTGCATAACAAGAGTGGGGAGCAGGAGAGGACGGGACAAGGAAGACACGGGGGACAAGGGTGAATTATTGAACAAGTCTCTCTCCGAAGTTCTGATGCCTACGGCGGGCTGCGCCAACGCCGGAAGCCGGCGCTCAGACTTCTCTCCTTATCTCCCCCCTCTTCCTTGTCTACCTTGTCTCTTTCCAATGCCTAATGCCCAATAACTTTTTATCAATCATGGGTAATAAATATTTGACGTTATCAGAATTGAATCTTGAAGGACAGTTACTAGGTTTTGTTGGTGGTGAACCAGGAAAATATAAATATTTGCAATTAGCAGTTCCATCTGGAAATGTGGAAATTAAACTACCTAAAGAGTTGCGCCGTTCTCTAAGTTCATCCTTAGTTCCTGGTCAACGAGTTCGTGTTTGTGGTCATAGTAAGGTAGACTCGCGCACAAGTAAAGTAAAAATTAAAGCCTATCGTGTGACACCAATTGATGCGTGTCCAAAGCAAGATTTACCACCTAAACCCAAAGCGAGGATTATGGTATGTCAAAAGGGCGGTTGCCTCAAACGTGGTGGTAAAGGTTTATTATCAGAATTAGAAAAAACTTTGTGCGATCGCGGTTTGTTAGACAAAGTTAACATTGAACATACTAGTTGCCAAAAATGCTGTGGCAGCGCTCCCAACTGTGTTTTACAGCTTGGTAACAAGAAATACAAGAATATTCATCCTGAAGCGATCGCATCTTTGCTAGAAAGTCACTTAACTTCAGAGCAATAAACTTCTCTGGCTTTTCTTAAAATAATACGCAACTTTGTAGGGGTAAAATTTTTACCCCTATTTATTGTAAGTATTGCAATTAGCTAATACCAATTCTTTATGAAGCTGCGCTAAATAAAGCTTCAAGAATGAAATCATAAGAAGTGAGAGAAGCAATCATCTCAGGTGTAAGAGATAGCTTAAATACTAACTCAAACAACTGAGTAAAATTGGACTAATCGCTATGTCAATAAAATGCTTAAAGAGATAAATGAAATTCCAGATCCAACATTATTGGCAATGGGAACCTACTGAGAAAGGTAAGCAGTTTGCAGACTTTAACAATAGAGTAGTTAAGTGGAGTCCAGAACTAATTAACTTAATTGAACAGCAGTTACCTCAGCAGTTGAGGTTAGCTGTTTAAAGCATGTTCTGTGCTTGTAGCCTATTGTGCTTAACTATCTATATTGATGCAATACCCAGTTTACTATCTGTCATATCTATCATATCTGTCGTTTCTGTCATATCTGTCGTTTCTGTCGTTTCTGTCATATCTGTCGTTTCTGTCGTTTCTGTCATATCTGTCGTTTCTGCGATCGTCAACTGAAAACTCAGCTCGGCAACCATTTTTCACCCAAATACGATTTCTCCGATAGCCCCAATTTCCTCTACAACTGGTGTTAGACAATTGCCTGACAAGCCTCACTCTGCCTCTTGTATTTACCGAACAAGTATTCCTTCGATTATTTTGGCTTGAACAATTTATTATCTCTTGAGCCGAAGCTGGGGCAGCAATACTCAAAAGTGTACCGATACTAAGACTAGCAACCAGAAAGGTCGCAGCAATTGTGGGAAAGCGCATAATCATAATAAAATGCTAGATTTCAGAAACAAAAACTATAGTAATTCTAGCAAATTGCATTTAGAGCCAATGAATAAATCAGATTAAATGCAAAGAATATTTGCACTCTGAACTTCATCAAAGACAACAGGTTTTATCAAGCCGTTAAGCATTGCAAGCGAACAAACTCCCGGAAATTGGAAATTAGGTATTTGCTCTAACGAAAAATTAAATTCGCTAAGAGGTTGTTTGGATAATTACCAAAGTAGTTTTTATATTTGATAACTATCTGAGAAAAAAATGCCCTTACTTTCTCGCAAGGGCATTGAAATTTGACTACTTAATGTTTAGTGAGTAAATCTATACGGCTTGGGATACTTTTGACTTAAGCTTTATTCAAAATTCCATTACTCCAGCTATTATTTTTCTAAGAAAAAGTAGTCTTTTCTCTTGTCTATAATTACTGAAAATAAATTAAGCTGTATTGCAAACAGTCCCCACTTAATTCTACGATGACTTCTTGCGTCGCTTGCTACCAGCCAAAGCTATACCGACGATTCCTAAACCAGCGAGACTAGCAGGCTCAGGAGTTGATTGCACAATAGCAGATTTTTTGAATTGAAATGCAATGGTTTGTATGCCGTTGAACTTATTGGCATCATAGCCAGTGGCTAGCAACTGCTGAGTTACATCACCCTGTGCGAGAAACGAGATTCCACTCAGATATTTTCCAGAATCGATGACATTGAGATTAAATGTTTTGTCGTTGCCATTATTGGTAAAATAACTACTGGTCAAATCACCATAGCCAACAACACCACCACCTTGTTTCACCTGAGTTTCGTAAGAAATCCATCCATCTCCTGCTAAACCACCATATCCAACACTGTAGCCCTCTTTGCTATCAGCAACTGTCTTTGCTTGAACACCACTATAAACACCTAGTTGTTGTATCCCTGAAGCATTAACTGAGGAGAAATGAATACCAAACAAATCCCCACTGCTCATAGCATTTTCAAAGGTCTTACCGACTATATTGAAGAACAAATCACCATATCCAATCTGACCGCCTGCAGCACCCTGTTCAGCCTCTCCTGTTAACTTCATATTGCCATTGATTGCCACAATGACGCTGGTAGCAGTTTCTTTGATAGCCATACCAGAAATATCGTAGGGATTTACTTTCCCTGGCGCGGCACCAACCCAGTAGTTCCCGTTCATTCCATCTGTGTTTGAATCAAATGCATACTGCCAGCCGCTAGCATCAGTTGAGTTTTTACCCATCAAAAGACCGGTAGTGTCGTTCATACACTCCAAAGATATGCTAAATGCTGTTCCCTTTAAGTCGGAGGCATACGCTCCTTGACTAGCCACAAAGAAGATTCCAAAAGTGGTAATGCCAACCTTCAGTAAATTGAATAAGTTTTGAGTTTTCATATTTTATAATTCGATTGGTTTAAAAAATCACAATTTGTTGGACTTCTCTATTTATAATTTGAATTACAAATACAGAAAAGCGTGATTTTCCTGAAAATACAATGTGGATAAATTAACGGTAATTTTATAAAACTCAAATAAAAAATGATATATTTAGCTACAATTGCTTTTGTCTAAACCAATTGTTTTAAAAGTGAAATAGGAGCAAAGCAAAATAGGTCTAGCAACCTATGATTTTCTACACTTATTTAATTAGATAGCTTTCCAAAATTTTTGGGTTTGTGTAAACTTAATAAACCATATCCCGCCAGCATCTCCGTACAGATCCGTACAGGGTATCTAAACCTGCGCTCGCTATAGCAATCTTAAATGAGTCGTGAGAAAATACGAAATAAAGACAAGGATGTAATTACCAGCAAGTACAGAAAATATTAATGTGGATGCGTTAGCGTACCCTTCCGGGGAAGCAAGCTACGCGTTGGCGAAGCCTCTCTGCAAAGAGAAGCGTCTCTGCAAGAAGCTCACCGTTGGCGAAGCCTCTTGTAGAGAAGGTATCGTTATTAGAGTTTATCGAAAATAGCCAAGACAAGCGAGAAGTCCAACGGGCGATGCCTTCGGCAAGGCTTCGCTAACGCTGTCAAGATGCTACTAGAAGGATGCATTCATGTTGTTATCTAATCAATGATTAAGGATGTTTACGCAATCCCCTATCTAAATATGTAAAATGGTCAGCGTATCTTGCTTGATCCAGGCGATCGCTTTATGGCCATTACAAAACGGCGACTACCGACATTTTTACAGTTTGGCAAAAGTCTCAATCTTTCCCAAAAACTCATGTTCATCGGGTTAGGGATTACCCTATTTTTTATCTTCCTGGCCTTCTTCGCTCCCGTATTGCAGGCTTGGGGATGGCTGCAAAACCCCAAAGATTTCCTCTCTAATCCAATTCATGAGCCACCCTCAGCTAAACATTGGTTTGGTACTAGTCGCCTCGGCTATGATGTGTTCTCCCGAACATTGTTCGGCGCTCAAGCTGCTTTGCAGGTGGTGATTTTGGCAACGGCGCTGAGTATGATTATTGGTGTGCCTTTGGGGATGCTTAGTGGGTATCTCGGCGGTAAATTAGATAAAGTGTTGCTATTTATTATGGATAGCATCTACACTCTACCGGGGCTACTGCTATCTGTAACGCTGGCATTTGTGGTGGGGCGTGGGATATTAAATGCAGCGATCGCTATTAGCATTGCCTACATCCCCCAATATTACCGGGTTGTTCGCAACCACACCGTCAGTGTGAAAACTGAAGTGTTTATTGAAGCTGCTCAAGCAATGGGTGCTTCGACTTGGGTTGTGCTTTCCCGTTATCTGTTTTTCAACGTCATTCAAAGCGTACCCGTCCTATTTACACTCAATGCCGCTGATGCAATTTTGGTGTTGGGCGGTTTAGGCTTTTTGGGGCTAGGACTTCCCGAAGAAGTGGCAGAATGGGGACATGATTTAAAACAAGCTCTAGAAGCTCTACCTACTGGTATTTGGTGGACTACGCTTTTCCCTGGTTTAACTATGACATTTATGGTGGTAGGGTTATCACTACTTGGTGAAGGGTTAAATGAATTTGTCAATCCCCGATTACGGAGAGAAAATAGAATCCGACAGTAATCATTGGTCAGTAGAGACCCGATTAATCGCGTCTGTACAATGGTCATTAGTTTTAAACAAAGGACAAATGACAAATAAACAATACAGAGATTTATATGAAAGATAATCTAACGTTAATTGCTGCCGCTACTGGCGGGTTTATCCTTTCGATTGCTCTTGCTGGTATTTTAAGAGGAGCGCCAATAACAGCTTGGCAAGAGCAATCTAGTTTCCGCAGCACGACTTTTGCTAATTTACAGAAATCAGAGTTGAAAGCTGCGCGTCTTTTCCCAAGCGGAGACACTGCGCGAATAGATCGGGGGTGAAAACGACTCGCACCTAATAATAGGGAATAGGGAATAGCTGTTCACCAATTACCAATGCCCCATGCCCAATGACAAATGACAAAGCGCAAAGTCTGAGCGGAGGTTTCCTCCGATCAGAACTTTGTAAGAGAGGACAAATGACAAATGACAAAATTCAAGTAATTGGCATTGATGTTGGGGGAACAGCAATTAAGCTGGGGCGTTTTGCAGCTGATGGTACTTGTCTGCAATCTATGACTGTGGCAGCTCCCCAACCAACAACACCGGAAGCAGTGTTGGCGGTGCTGATAGATGCGATCGCTCAAATCGATCCAGATAATCAAGCTATTGCTATTGGTGTTGGTACTCCTGGGCCATCCGATGCCGCAGGACGCATTGCCAAAATCGCTATTAACTTACCTGGATGGATTGATGTGCCTTTAGCAGACTGGTTAGAAGCTAAAACTGGCAAACCGACTGCGATCGCTAATGATGCTAATTGCGCTCTTTTGGGAGAAGCTTGGCTAGGAGCCGGTCGCCACTTTCAAAATCTGATTCTGCTAACTTTAGGTACTGGGGTTGGTGGCGCAATTATTCTTGATGGCAAACTATTTATTGGACATCAAGGAGCTGCCGGAGAATTGGGTTTAATTTCATTAAATCCTGATGGCCCAATTTGTAATAGTGGCAATCGAGGCTCTTTGGAACAATATGCCTGTGCGACTGCAATTCGCCGCCGTACTCTCAAGGAACCCATCGAATTGGGTTTTCTTGCTCGACAAGGAGATGCCGCGGCATTGACTTTTTGGCAAGAATATGGTAGAAATTTGGGAATTGGTTTGACGAGTTTGATTTATGTACTCACACCGCAAGCGATCGTGATTGGTGGCGGTATCAGTGGTAGCTTTGAGTTTTTCTTACCAAGTGTGAAGGCAGAAATTGAGAAGCGAGTACAGCCTTTATCACGAGCGGGTTTACAAATATTGCCAGCAAAGTTGGGCAATTTTGCAGGGATAGTAGGTGCAGCAAAGTTGGCATGGCAATGCTATTCAAGATTTTAAATTATGGTTCAAACAACCCCAGCTAGTACCGCAAGGCGGAAGTCAAAAGGAGCCAGTGCGTTGGGGAGACAGCGCCGTGGTGAGGCAGTCGCTCAGAGGGGGTTCCCCCCAAGAGGAACTGCCGAAAGTGTTTCCCGACTTGAGGCGACTGTCGTCGGCTCTGCCGACTTGTTCGCGCAGCGTCTCCCCTTGGGAGAAGCAACTGGCGTTCAAAAGTCAAAAGTCAAAAGTATTATGGAATGAGCTTTTTAGGGATTTTAAATGGTTGCTCTATTTATGCCTTAGCGTACTAGAGACATTAGTATTTAGGAATTAGTAGAAGAATAATTTGCTTTGGAGCTTGCTACAGACACCAACTTTTTTGCAGAATAGACAGAGAACTTAGGATTGTGGATTGAATAACACTTGAATAAGCCTATGTGATGTCAGAAGATGCAGTAAAGATGTTTTTCTGACAAAAATCATAAAAAATGAGTATATTATTCAGAACCAAAGCCAATCCAAGAGCTAAAGGCTTTAAGAATCAGCAAAGAGTCAAGCAAACTTTTACTGTAATGCTAATGAGAGCTAGCCATCGCTACGTACTCGTGGCATTGATACTCAGCTTGATAATTCTTGCCTGCATTAACATCTTAAAATCTAATCAATCCTTAGTCATTGAGTCTCCTATTAACACTAAAGTTCTGAAGATTTGGTCAGATAAAGGTTATACTTTGGAAGAGGATGAAGCGCTCCAGAAGATTATTAGTAACTGGGAACAACAAAGCGGCAACAAAATTAAACTTACTTTCTATACTAACGATGAGTTGCCACAAAAGACTCAAAGGGCACTTCAGGCAGGTAATTCGCCTGATCTCGTAATAAATAGCAGTGCTGAGAGGGAGCTGTATCCACGTCTTGCCTGGGAAGGTAAACTGGCAGATGTCTCTGATGTAATTGAGCCAGTCAAAAGTATTTATTCTGAAGGTGTGTTGGAAGCAGTTCGTTTATATAACAACGTTGATAAAAAGCTGAGTTACTATGCAGTCCCAATTAATCAATTAACAATTCACATTTTTTACTGGCGAGACTTGCTAGAGCAAGTAGGTCGAACTCAAAGCGATATCCCCAAAGAGTGGGATGTTTTTTGGGAGTTTTGGAAACAAGCACAGGATGATTTGCGCGCACAGCAAAAACAGAATATTTACGGGTTAGGTTTTCCTTTTTCCACTGGGTCTACAGATACCTACTACTTATTTGAGCAGATTTTAGAGGCATACAATGTCCAAATTTTAGACTCCAAGGGTCAACTTCTCCTCAACGATCCTCAGGTGCATCAAGGTATTGTTGAGAGCTTAGAGTGGTATGCGAAATTTTTCCAGCAGGGTTACGTACCACCAGATGCAGTAAACTGGTTAAATCCAGACAATAATCGCAGCTTGCTCAATCGTGGCGTGGTTATGACGCCTAACTCCTCGCTCTCGATTCCTGCTGCTGTCCGCCAAGATCCTGACACCTATCGTCACAAGCTTGGTATCCTAGAATTTCCGAACAAACCCAATGGTAAACCGATGCGCTACTTAGTCTCGGTTAATGAAATAGTTTTGTTTGCCGAATCTAAAAACCAAAAGGTAGCCAAAGACTTTCTCACGTATTTAATTAAACCTGAAGTAATAGGAAACTATCTTAAAGCTACCGGAGGTCGGTATCTACCAGTAATGAAGTCTGTTTGGAAAGACCCTTTTTGGACAAATCCAGCAGATCCTCATCTTTCCACTGCAACTCAAACACTGACTAAAGGTCTAACTCGCCCATTTTATATTGTTCAAAACCCTGCTTACAGCCTAGTTTTAGAAGAGAATGTTTGGGGTAAGGCTCTCAATCGAATAGTTGTTAATAGCATATCTCCAGAAGAAGCAGCAGACACGGCGATTGAGCGGATAAAACAAATTTTTGACGAATGGCAGTGAGCGATAAGTAGAATGGCGTAAATATTTGTAGTTGGGATGAGGCAGGAGGCAGAAGGCAGGGGGCAGAAGTTCTTTAATTTTGAATTTTGTTAGCGCAGCGTTAGCAAGTCCGCGAGCGTCATTTTGAATTTTGAATTGTTAATGTTACCTTGTTCTGCTACACAGTAATTTCAAGACAAAGAATATCCTGTTGCTTTCTGAACGTATTTCACAACTTTTTCATAAGATTCAGGATTACTTACAGGGTTGATGATAATAGGAATAGTGCCATCTGGCAACCAAAAAGTTATTCTGCCGTTCGGTTCATGACAAAAGGAACTGATGCAGTTGAGATTTATTACATATTCATTTTTTTCGTAAATTATTTTTACCCAGTGGGCACAATCTAATTCTAATCCTGTCACACATTCTAAATAATTGAGAATTTTTTGATAGTCTTCCAGATTATTTTGTGGGTTAATTACTATGGGAATAGCACTATCGGGTAGCCAAAAAGTAACTCTGCCATTCAGTTCATAACAAAAAGCATGGACACGTTCAAAATTTACTACAAATTCTTTCCTTTCGTAAAGGATTTTCACCCAGTACGCCACAACATCTCCTCAAGTCCAAAATTTACGAATGATGCACCCTGAATATCCAAATCTACTGAAGCTTTAAGTTAATGTTGTAATTAATTATGAATTATGAATTATGAATTATGAATTGTTATGACACCTCCAATGGCGTTGGTGTACTAGATGTCGAAAGAGAAAGAGCGATCGCTGTTTGAATGAATCCTTTAAATAAGGGATGAGGTGTACTGGGGCGTGATTGAAATTCTGGATGAAATTGGCAAGCAAGAAAGAATGGATGCTTGGGTAATTCCACAATTTCAACTAAACGTCCATCGGGAGAAGTACCACTAATCGTATAGCCAGACTTTAACAACAAATTGCGGTAAGCATTGTTGAACTCATAGCGATGTCGATGTCGTTCATAAATCACATCTTCTTGATAGAGCTTAAAAGCTAAAGTATCAGGGAGAACACGACAAGGGTATAGCCCTAAGCGCATTGTACCCCCTAAATCCACAACTTCCTGCTGTTCTGGCAATAAATTTATTACAGGATTAGTTGTGTAAGGGTCAAATTCAGCACTATTAGCACCTGTTAATCCCACTACGTGCCTAGCCCATTCAATTACAGAACATTGCATACCCAGGCATAAACCCAAGAAGGGAATTTGGCGTAAGCGGGCGTATTTAATCGCGGCAATTTTACCATCGACTCCCCGAACCCCGAAACCTCCTGGCACAACTATGCCATCGACACCTTTAAGATAATTTTCGGCTGGTTCAGTTTCCAAATCTTCTGAATTCACCCAACGCAGACGCAGTTTGCCATAAGTGGAGATTGCAGCATGGTTCAGTGCTTCCACTACAGATAGATAGGCATCACTTAACTGCACATATTTACCAACAATCGCAATTTCTACCTCATGCTTAGGACTATGTAATCGTTTTACCAGGGTTTGCCACTGCGTCAAATCTGGTTTACGTTGTTCCATTTGCAGCAAGTTCAGCACTTGTTCTGCCATTCCTTCTCGTTCTAGATTTAGGGGTACTTCATAGATACTTTTGGCATCTTGGGAAGTGATGACGCATTCTTCTGGCACATCGCAAAATCCCGATAATTTCTGCTTTAATCCTTTGGGTAAAGGGCGATCGCTCCGACAAACTAAAATATCTGGTTGAATGCCAATGGATCTCAGTTCTTTAACTGAATGCTGTGTCGGCTTAGTTTTCATTTCACCCGCAGAAGCAATCCACGGTACTAGCGTTACGTGCATGTACAGCACATTTTGCCGTCCCACCTCTTTACGGAACTGGCGA
This sequence comes from Nostoc sp., assembly GCF_036917535.1. Classification (GTDB taxonomy): domain Bacteria; phylum Cyanobacteriota; class Cyanobacteriia; order Cyanobacteriales; family Nostocaceae; genus Nostoc. Next base: position 83,658 of record NZ_JBALDA010000063.1, on the reverse strand, counting down.
ATTGCTTCTAAAAACGGCAGTGATTCAATATCTCCCACCGTCCCGCCAATTTCTGTGATTACTACAGAAGGGTTTGTACTTTTAGCAACTCGCAGAATCCGCTCTTTAATTTCATTGGTAATATGAGGAATTACCTGTACAGTACCGCCATTGTAGTCTCCCCGCCGCTCTTTGTTGATGACTGCTTGGTAAATCGAGCCAGTAGTCACACAATTTAAGCGCGACATTGAAGTATCGGTAAAGCGTTCGTAATGCCCCAAGTCTAAATCTGTCTCCGCACCATCTTGGGTAACGAATACTTCCCCATGCTGAAAGGGACTCATTGTGCCAGGATCGATATTAATATAAGGGTCAAGTTTGAGAATCGACACCGAATATTTGCGCGACTTGAGCAAACGCCCTAGACTTGCTGCTACAATGCCTTTACCAATACTGGAAACTACGCCTCCAGTAACAAAGATAAACTTAGTCATAGTAGTTTGAATTTCTAACGACTTCTAAAAATACATCCCGTCATTGTGCCACAGTTATTGTGGTGTCATCTTCTGTGATTTGCTGTGAAAAAACTTCTAGGATTAGTAATATTAGGCTTTATTCTTTCCTCCTCCATAGCATTGGCACAGCCATCTCTTATAGTTGTTTTTCCCCAGACAAACTACCAAACTAGTGCCCAAAAAATCTTTTTTCTGGGCACTGCACCACCAGATGGTCAGGTTTTGATCAATAGTAAGCCAATTACCCGCAGCAAAGCTGGTCATTTTTCTCCTAGTTTCCCCTTGCAATTGGGGGAGAATCTTTTTACTGTGCGTCGCCAGAATCAAGAACTTAAGATTAAGGTGATCAGGCTTAACGCTAGCCCGGAACTACCACAGGGGGTAGCCTTTGCGAAAGATTCCCTGACTCCGGCAGTTGACATTGCCAGATTACCGGGAGAAGTAATTTGTTTTGGCGCGATCGCACCCCCTAATGCTAATGTCTCTGTAAACTTGGCTAATCAAACTATTCCCCTTTCATCCCAACCTCAACAGGCAGAACTACCAAGCAATTTGGCAGCTTTGACAGGGCAAAATCAGCCTCATGCCCAGTCTAGCGTAGGCGATTACAAAGGTTGCACCACAGTGGCAACGGCCGCCGATCTAGGAAAACCTCAGTTTCAACTAACGCTCAATGGCAAGACGATAACTCAACCAGGGACTGGTAAGATTGAAATCCTTTCAAGAGCACAGTTGCCAGTTTTTGAGGTTACAGTAGAGTCAGGCGTTGCTCGTACCGGCCCAAGCACCGATTATTCCCGACTTACACCACTGCCTAAAGGCACGCGCGCAACAGTAACAGGTAGAGAAGGTGAATGGTTGCGCCTGGACTATGGCGCTTGGATTAATAGTAAGGAAGCTCGCATTCTACCTGGTGCAATTCCGCCACAGACAATAATTCGCAGTGTCGGATACCGTCAACTCCCTGGTGCCACAAAGATAGTTTTCCCCTTACAAGTTCCCGTACCTGTGAGCGTGCAACAAAGTGAGGGTGCTTTCGCTCTCACTCTTTACAATACTACTGCCCAAACGGACATTATTCGCCTGGATGATGACCCCCTAATTTCTCGCCTAGATTGGCAACAGGAGGCTCTAGGACAAGTAAAATACACCTTTAACCTCAAAAAAGCTCAACAGTGGGGATACAAGCTGAGATACGACGGTACAACCCTGGTTTTGACTTTACGTCATCCGCCGAAAATTGGGAACACAAGACGCAAGCCTTTAGCTAATTTCAAGATTGTACTCGATCCGGGGCATGGAGGTAAAGAAACTGGTGCCAGTGGGCCAACTGGATATTTAGAAAAAGATTTGAATTTGGTGGTATCCAAGTTGTTGCAGGATGAGTTGGTGAAGCAAGGAGCAACAGTAGTGATGACGCGGGAGGATGACAAGGAACTTTCTCTAGCAGAACGTCAGGCAATTATTAGTAAAGAAGAACCATGCATCGCTATTTCTATACATCACAACTCTCTACCCGATGATGGTGATGCTGAAAAAATCAAGGGATTTGCCGCTTTTTGGTATCAACCCCAAGCCCATAACCTCGCAATGTTTTTACACAACTATGTAGTCAAAAAAATTGGCAAACCTTCTTATGGTGTGTTTTGGGATAACCTGGCGCTGACACGTCCGACAGCTGCACCATCGGTATTACTAGAATTAGGTTTTATGAGCAATCCTGATGAATTTGAGCAGATAGTGAACCCAGAGGTACAGAAGAAAACAGCTAATGCGATCGCTCAAGGGATTACTGAGTGGTTTATGAGTGTTAAATAAATTTGCAGTACAACTAGTTCCTCATTGTATTTAGTAGAGTGCGATCGCCTCCGGCGGAGCGTAGCCCATCGCTCTTTTTTAGCTAGTTCCTGCTCATATTGCGATCAGTCTTTGTTCAAGCTTTTTGACTTTTATAGTGTATTGCCAAACATAGCACCAAGTGCTATATGATAAGCAAAGGCAATGACCATAGCATGATAATCTATAAAATCCGATGGTTTGACCGTTGGGCACGCAAAGAGGGTTTAAATGACCTTACCCTCTGCACGGCTGTCAACGAAATGACGGCAGGACTTTACGAAGCCGATCTAGGAGACGGACTGTTCAAAAAGCGGATTGCCCGCTCTGGAGAAGGTAAGCGTGGTGGCTTTCGCACATTGGTGGCAACCAACAAGGGAGATTGCTGGTTTTTTGTTTTCGGCTTCCCGAAAAACGAGCGCAGTAATATTAACAAAAAAGAAGAAGAAGCATTAAAAAAGCTGGCATCAGTGCTGTTATCTTACACGCTAGAGGATCTCGAAAAGGCCAAGCTAGAAGATGAATTGATGGAGGTAATTTGCAATGGTGAAGAAGAAATCAGCGATTCTTGAAGCCGTTCACGAAACGGCTACAAGGCTGCACAAGGCTGGACTGATGGATCAGACTACATTGCATGAATTCAACAGTCTGTGCTTGCCTGGGATTGAACCGCTTGAACCTAAGCAAATTAAGGAAATACGCGAATCATCTCATGTCAGTCAGGCAGTATTTGCTGCGATTTTGAATACAAGTCTATCAACGGTTCAAAAGTGGGAAATCGGTCAGAAGCGTCCCAGTGGCACTGCTCTTAAGCTGTTGCACCTAGTTAAGAAACGGGGATTGAATACCTTGATTGATTAAGGGTTATTTTTGAGGAAAGTGACCCTATGAAAATTAGTTATGACCAGGAAACTGACTCACTTTATATTCGCATAGTCGATGGATATCATGAATGTCGTACTTTCCGCTTAAACGATGAAATAGCATTAAATATTGGTGCGGGTGAAGTTTTAGTTGATGTAGAAATTCTTGATGCAAAAGAGGTTATTGGATCGGGTCAGTTGCCAGAAGTTGTTTTAGAGAATATACCATTTCAGGTTGTATCAACGGCAGCTTGAAGCCATAGAAAGTCTAGTTCTGAAACATTAATTGCTCTGCTAAATTTGCGATCGCCTATCTCTAATCGTAATAGGATGTAATACGGGTAAAGAAAAGGGTAAAATTACTGCACAAAACAACTTGTGTTAAATTTTTAACAAAAATTGACATTTTAGGTGTTTTATCGTTTGATATGATAAATAATATTTACTAAAAAAATTAATAAAAATTTAAGTAAAACAGTGGAAGAAAACTTGTGGAAGTTAAAAGAATACCAAGAAGACCTTAGACGACGTAAAAAAGAGTGTGAGGAGACTAGGCAAAGATTTCAAGGATATTTAGAGGTTGTTGATATACGAGAAAATCTTATAAAAGAAGCTTTAAGGGCTGAGGAAATTTCTAATAGGAGTGACTTTAAAGAAAACTTTTGTCAAAGATATACAGAGAGGTTTCAACCTTTTGTAGATATCGCAGATACAGTAATAGATATTTGTACTGCACTTAATATAAATTTGCCAGCAACGATACCAGCTATGATAACTATCAAGATTCTCAAACTGGGCATTAATTCTTATTGCAACAACGGCTGATACCTTTTATAAAATGGTTTCAGCCGTAGGTTTTTTGTCTTAGTAGTGGTAGTTTCAGGTATGGTAAATAAGATATCTACGAACTATTGCATACCCTCAATTATCAGGATTTTCAGCCAACTTAATTTGATACTCAACTTCAGCTAGCTCATCATCAACCATTTTAATTTGCTCATCCAGATCCTGAATCTCTTGTTTAATATAAGATTTAGTCAAAGGATGACCATAAAGAGCTTTCTCATCTTCCTTTTGTTGAGTAACAAGATTATTAACCATATCTACTAAGCTACTCTTTGAGTTATTCAGAAGACCTAGTGATACTAAAGTCTCCACTGCGTCAATCACAGCACCCCTATATTCTGGACTCGCCATGTTACTATTTTTGTACTGGAGACTGATAAGCGGCTTCATGATTTTTGACTCTAACAAGAGCGTAAAATTGTGTACTTCAACAAAAAAATAGATAAATATATAATTCTTCTGGAATTTCTCATATGACAACTAAGTATATCATCGTGCCAAATACTTGTAATATTGACCATGCAATGATTTACTTTTGATTACGTTGTGATTTATTTTTGATTGAATTGAACAGCTAAGTCAGAAACAGTTTCAAAAAAATTTTCAACTTTACCCTTAAAAATAAGAAATTGACAGGCTGAAACACTTGAACCTTCCCAATTTTTAGAGCCTGAAACCCTTATAAATGAATTGTCATTTGTCACAAGTTTAGGCTGTAAGGGGTATCGAGTCAATAATTACATACATCTCGGCTGTGCGATTCGTTCAAAAGGGAATACATAACCTTGGGTGAACACGCAAAGGTGATAAAATGTTTGTAATAAGGATTGCTCCTCGCTGAATTAAATCCCGCCCATGAGTTCGTTGATTACACGCGCATCACTCAGGTCGGCACCGCTCAAGTTTCGCCCCTTAACTGACTGACTGACAATCTCCTGTACTAAACGCCATTTTTTTCATCAAGTTCGCTACTTTTGTCACCATCTGAACTTTCGCTCAAAATTTGAATATCTTCAACAGGAAAACCGCCTAATTCTTCTAGTTCTCCTGATTTAATAAAAGATATAAGTCGTTCGATATCCTCTTGATAACCCTCTACAATTAATTTAATACTACCTTCTTGAATATCAATAATTTCGATAGTTTCTCCTGAATATTCTCGTAAAATCAATTCAATAATTTTTAAATTTTGAATTGAATTTATTTCACCTTCTAATATGATAGCAGCTTTAATTTTTTGAGTTGATTTATCTATTACAGTCACTTTACGGCGAAGTTTTTGCACTGGCTCCACCCCCTCATTAGTATCAGAGCTACTGCTAGCTTTTATTTCTAGCCGCTCTGATTTTTCTTCTGTTATTGCCGCAATTTCTCTCCAATTCAGTTTTAGTGCCTCACATATCCTTCTAAAGGAATCAAGCTGAATTGGTTCGCGCTGAAAAAATTTTGTAACTGTATTACGAGCTAAAAGTTGAGATTTTGCAAAGTTGCTTTTTGAACCAAATCCTAGCCTTAACAAAGCTTTTTCCGCTATTTCAACACCTTTTGGAGAGGCGATGATAGTTATTTTCCTTTTTTTTGTGCCTTGGCTAGGGTTTATCATAGTCTGGCTAGAGTTTTAAAAAAGTGATGATTTATGCAATCAAAAGTAGAGTATAAGACAATCATAGAAAAGTCGAAAGAAATTCACCATAAAGAGGTAGGATCACCAAAGCTGACGTTTGCCGCCACATAACTGGCATCAGATGACAGGAGGCTTGAGACGCAGATGGGCGAACAAACCTTTGAACACCTTTCCTGAAGCTTTGGAAGCATTTAGAACGGATATATTCTATAGATTCTTCGATTGGTTGACCCTTAACTGTGACGTGTTTACTGCCTATAAAGCCAGTTTGGACTTTATTTGGGTTTGATTTTTGTCTACTCATATCTTGCACCTGGAAATAGAGATGTCAAATCCTTGACTAAGTGCAATGTGAGTAAGGCGTTCAATATCAAGTAAAAGAAGAGACACGACTATTTTGGGAAAAATAAATTCAAGAGCTATTTGTGCAGCCTGACCCCAATCAGGTGGTGATGCTCCTTGAAGATGCAGATAAGTCCAATGAACAATGAGGTAGGCAGTCAAAGAAAGAATTAGCCAGCGATACATACCCAGCAGAGTTCCTTGCCCAAAGCGATGCAAACCAAAACGATGCTTTGCGGTTTTGAACCATCCCTCAATCTGCCATCGGCGTTTACCCCACTACTTGAGAGTAGAAGCTTTAATTGGACGAGTAGACAAGACAAAGCGTTTTTCTAGTTTGCCATTATCCCGCTTTAAGTAATACCAACAAACAGTAACAGTCAACTTTAAACCAAACAGGTAAACCTGTTGACCCTGCTGATGTAAACGTCTTAAAAGTCTACCGTCGGCTAATTTACGGCTAATAGCTACACCTGTAACAGCATGATATTTCAGCCGACGTATACCTTCAAGGAATTCTACACTGCCAAAGGCTGTATCAGCTAAAATAATTGTCTGGAAGCGTTGAGTTAAAGATTGCGGTAAAAGTTTAACTAGTTTCAATCCTAGCTGTGCCGGGGAAGGCGTTCCTTTACCCGTGATTACTAAGTTTTTTGGCTTGCCATAACTTACGCAAATATTACTCTTCTAGATCGATACCCATTGCCCTAAGCCGTTCTGCTAATTGTGCAACTTTTTGTTCTGCTTGCTCGGCCCTTTGCCTTTGCAACTCGGCTTCTTCTTTACCAATCAGCAACAAATTTCCCTCTAAATCCCACCAGCGCAACCAAAATTGCTCGGGATTATTTAAGTAATTTCCTTGCCATAACCCTAGTTCCACTCCTAAAGGAGGAATTGGATAACGACCTTGCTCATTAGGCTGCATCTTGTGGTAGGAAAAATCTACGAGATGATAAAACTCTAGTTTTTCATTACTAATTTCATAAATGGCATAGTAAGGAATTCGGATTACTCGCTCATATACCCAAAATTTACCTGGTTTTGCCCCTTCCCGACTACCAGCTAAAGGTAAAGGAGTGACATCACGTTCTTCATCGCCATTACCACTAGCTAGTTCTATGGCAATCAATGGAGGTATATATTCCCGCCACAAAACGTATGAGCGACGGTTTTTGCCATCTAGCCTTGGTAGTACACCAGGGACATAAAACCAGTCGGGTGCTGCTGCTCCTTTTTCTGGCGGATCGGTTTCTCGCCAGTAAATACCGCAATCTTGACCAATGCAATACTGTCCATCTGGATGTAGGTGTTGCAAAACCTGAGCAATTGAGTCTGTGAGAATGATGGTTTGAGGATACTCTTGAAAATTTTTCACAAACGTACCATCAGACTCTGGTAGTTGAGTGTGATCGGGAAACTGGGGTGGTATAGCAATATCAGCAAGTGTTTCACTCATACTTTGAAAAGTATTGCAGCTATTTAGTCCTTTACGCTTCCCATCAGGTATTACCAAGTAGTATAACACCTTGCGATATCTTGATTTCAGTGCTTCTACCCTGCCAGAACAACTTTGATTACGGGTAGAAATATATGAAATCTTATATTTTGAAAACGTATGTGTTTTAAAATCGGCGGTATAGTGGGAGCGATCGCTATTTTACTAAGCAACGGCAGTGCGATCGCCGAAGGTGTTGGCGCAGCCATCGCCCAAGATGCACAAAGGTATATCACTGTCGGGCATGATAAATTAGGAAACAGTGTAGCTCTGGATACAAAAACTATTAAGGGCACGACATACAAGCTTTACGGGATTTACGGAGATGGCATCTTCGAGACTACCTTTGATGCATCTTGCACAGAATCGCGGCTTTTTCGCAATCGCATTGCAATTTACGGGCCAGAAGGACAGCTACTTGAAGAGGATAAGGAGAAAGGAGAAATCGCTTTTGTAGCAAGTTCTTCACCAGGCAAAGGAATGAAAATTGTTTGTCAAAAGATTGGTGCCCGTGGTTGGTAAGCTGTTACGCATTTAATTTGTATATTTAATCGTGAAGGCTGTCATTGGTCATACCCTGCGGGAAGGCGAAGCGCCTACGTCATTAGTCATTTGTATTTCAAAGGACAGATGACTAATGACAAAGGACGTTCTGAGTGCAAAAATGTACAATCTAGACGCGCATCAGCTTAGATGCTCAATATTTTATGAGTAGGGGGACAAGGGGAACAATCGTGCCCAATGTCCCATATCTTTAGTTGTCAGCTAAGGACAAAACAACGTGTCACGCGTATCTCGTCCTGTAGTGGGATTAGTCCCTTTGGCAAGTTTGCACAATTTTTTTTGCTCATCAGGACGCAGCAGGGTATCAGTAAAATCTGCCCCATCAATGATTGCACCATCAAATCTGGCGTTAGCAGCAAAGGCACCTTCCAACAGTGCATTTGTCAAATTTGCTCTGACTAAACGAGCTGAGTCTAAAGTGGAATTTCTCAAATCAGAACCCTCCAAATTCGCAGACTCCAAATTTGCTGCAAAGAAACTGACACCGTTCAAATTAGCGCGGCTGAAGTTGCTCTGGCGAAGATTAGCTTTGGTAAAGCTGGAGTCTGTTAAATCGCGTCCTGAAAAATCAGCCTCAACCAAAATTTCTTTATTATATTCAAGTGCCAAAGCTGTTGGAGCAAAACCGACTGTTGCAATGATGCCAACTATTCCCCATAGGAATAAGCTGAGTATGCTTGTCCAAATTCGATGGTTTGTTTTACGCTTCAACCCTAACTTTGTTCGGCATAAGGCAAGTGTAGAACCCGTAGTGCGATCGCTTAACCTAGAATTTATACAATTCATGATATTTTTAATCAATGGCTAACCTTCCTCCATCTCATTATCCAGATATTGGTCATTTAGGAGAAGACCTAGTAGCCCAATGGTTGCAATCTACAGGTTGGGTAATTCTCTATCGTCGCTTTTCTAGCCGCTGGGGGGAAATTGATATCATTGCTGAATATTCTGGAGGAGGTGGGGAGCAGAGGAGCAGAGGCGCAGAAGGGAGAATTCCTAACTCAGGACTCAGTACTCAGGACTCATTATTGGCATTTGTTGAAGTCAAAACCCGTAGTTCAGGTAGTTGGGATACAGGGGGAAGAAGTGCAATTACCCCACAAAAGCAAACAAAAATCTGGCGGACAGCTGGAATATTCTTAGCCCAGTACCCTGAGAAGGCAGATTATTCTTGCCGATTTGATGTTGCTATTGTCTACTGTCAAAGGATATCAAAAAATTTGACTGGGATTACAGCAAATCAGGAAGCTCTAGCTACTTCATCAGTACCCGGATATAAGTTTAAGCTGCAAGAATACATCCCCGCAGCTTTTGACTCTTCAATTGATAATGGTTAATCGATAATCGATAAAATATCTTAATTACCAATGACCAATAATTTTGTAGTGGCGTTACAACCAAATAGGATCACGCCAAAGTTTCTGGACAGTAACCTAAGCCCCGGACAAACTGTTGCCGGAACGCTTCAATTTCGTCTCTCTCTGGGCTACCATGAGAAACGATCGCTACCTGATAACGACGCATCACATCCACAGGGCACTGTCCCGCTTCCAAACTCCAAAGTGCCATTTGCACCCTCATTGGCGGTTCGTAGCTAATTCCTAATTCATTTAGAAAAGCCCGAAAGTCGCCATCTTCTTGGGGCGAGACTTGACCTTTAAGTTTGATCCTAACCACCCAGCCATCAATTTGATGAATTACGGTGACGAATGAAACTGGTGTCTGGGGTCTAGCGTGGAGGTGTTGAACGACCCTCAGGGTTAGACTGGCATTTGCCAGATAGTACAAGTATTCCATGTTTGTTGGTGCTTGGGATCAAAGCCAATGCTACATATCTATATTCGTCAATCAGTGCCTGTTCCCGGTAGGGTAAAAGCCCCCGTTTTTAGATGGGGAGGTTTACCCAATTTTTATGTTAATTTTTCCGTGTTACTTAATAGTAACAATCTTATAGCCTTGCGACCAAACTGAGCAAAGATGCCTTAAAGTTCTTTTAGAAGGAAAGCTAAATGAAGCTTTTTTAAGCGAGTATAAATACTAAGATAAAGCAAAAACTAGTATAAGCCAATTTGAAAGATAGTTCTAGCCCACAAGAAAAAAATTTGGAATTAGATTGCTCGGTAGCTGGCTATGACTACAAACTACCTCCAGAACTCATTGCCCAAAATCCAGCAGTTCCTAGAGATAGTTCGCGGTTACTGGTAGTTGATTCTCCCACTTCAGGCACCGAAACAGCACCCCTACACCACATTTTCCATGATTTGCCCGCACTGCTACGCTCTGATGATTTGTTGGTTATGAATAATACAAGAGTCATTCCAGCGCGGCTTTATGGTCATAAATCTACTGGTGCTAAAATCCAGGTGTTGCTCTTGGAAGAACGGCAGCATAATTGTTGGTTAGCTTTAGTTAAGCCAGGAAAAAGCTTCAAATTAGGAGCGAAGATTGTTTTTGAAGCAAGGCAATTAGGAATTGGGGATGATAAAGATTCTTCCCTAGTCCGCAGCCCCCAGTTAACGGCTACGGTTCTAGAAACAGACGCAGCAACTGGGGGGCGTTTGTTACAATTTGATGTACCAGCAGAAAAAACTTTGGTGCAACTGTTAGAGGTATTTGGTGAAGTACCGTTACCACCGTACATCACTACTTCAGAAGCAGCTGATGAGCAGTATCAGACAGTTTATGCCAAACAGCCAGGAGCGATCGCAGCTCCAACGGCAGGATTACACTTTACCCCAGAATTATTACAACAGTTGCGCGATCGCAAAATTAATCAAGCTTTTGTGACGCTACACGTTGGTGTTGGCACATTTCGCCCTGTGGAAGTAGAGGACGTAACTACTCATCAGATGCATGAAGAATGGATTGAAGTTCCCACCGCTACAGTAGAGCAAATCCGCGCCACTAAAGCTGCTGGCGGTCGAATTATTGCTGTGGGAACAACGGCAGTACGGGCTTTAGAAGGGGCGGCTCAATCTGGTAATTTACAACCGTTTTGCGGAAAAACAGACTTATTTATTTATCCTGGCTACCAATGGCGAGTGGTAGATGGTTTGATTACAAATTTTCACTTACCGCGTTCCAGTTTGTTGATGTTGGTAAGTGCCTTAATTGGCAGACAACGATTATTGAATATATACAATGAAGCGATCGCTTTTGGATATCGCTTTTATTCATTCGGTGATGCCATGCTAATTTTGCCGTCAGCCGTGGGAGTGGGGAGTTAGGAGACGTGATAATCGCGTCTCCAAATTCAAAATTAATATTCTGACCTTATTCAAAAACATACATGGTAGCCTACCTGTATATTTTTTTGAATTCTACTTCGTCTCAAAACTACTTTTTTCATGAGTGCAACACTTTACCAGCAAATCCAGCAGTTCTACGATGCTTCCTCTGGTCTGTGGGAACAGATTTGGGGGGAACACATGCACCACGGCTACTACGGTGTCGATGGTAGTAATAAAAAAGACCGTCGGCAAGCGCAAATTGATTTAATCGAAGAACTGCTCAATTGGGCGGGGGTACAATCAGCAGAAAATATCCTCGATGTGGGTTGTGGCATTGGTGGCAGTTCTTTATACCTGGTAGAAAAGTTTAATGCTAAAGCTACAGGAATTACTTTGAGTCCTGTGCAAGCTGCCAGAGCAACGGAACGCGCTTTGGAGGCAAATTTGAGTCTGAAAACTCAGTTTCAGGTCGCCAATGCTCAAGCAATGCCCTTTGCTGATAATTCTTTTGATTTGGTTTGGTCGCTAGAAAGCGGCGAACACATGCCAGATAAAACTAAGTTTCTCCAGGAATGTTATCGGGTATTGAAACCTGGCGGCAAGTTAATTATGGTGACTTGGTGTCATCGACCGACTGATAAGTTACCACTGACGGCAGATGAGGAAAAGCATTTGCAGGATATTTATCGGGTGTATTGTTTGCCTTATGTAATTTCTTTACCAGAGTATGAAGCGATCGCCCGTCAACTTCCATTAAACAATATTTGCACCGCCGATTGGTCAACTGCTGTCGCCGCCTTTTGGAATGTAGTAATTGATTCGGCGTTCACTCCTCAAGCGCTTTGGGGCTTACTCAATGCCGGTTGGACTACCATTCAAGGGGCGCTATCACTGGGGTTGATGCGTCGCGGTTATGAACGCGGGTTAGTTCGGTTTGGTTTATTGTGTGGGAATAAGTAGAAACGTTCTTTGGGAAAAGACCGCGCTGTTTGATTACAGCGCGATGTTTTATCTTAATTTCTCACTGATATGCTTGTAGAGACATGTGTATTGCAACGTCTCTACACACCGTAAATCTGATCAATAACCTTAACTAAGCGGTAAGGAATAAGAGTTACAGAGAGTTCTTGCCTAAGCGACAGCTTAGTTAAGGGAATTTAGCGTGATTTCATTCAACGACTGTTACCGAAGCCCCTTCATTGGATGGAGGTATAGCGGGTAATTCAAGACAGTATCCAGCACCATACACTGTCTTGATATAGCGGGGATGGCGAGGATCTGGTTCTAGCTTGGTTCTCAAGTGGCGAATGTGGACTCGAATCGTTTCTATGTCATCATCAGGATCGTAGCCCCAAACTTCTCTGAGGATTTCGCTAGGAGAAACCGTTTGACCGTGGCGTTGCAGCAAGCAGTGAAGTAGCTCAAATTCCAAATGAGTCAATTTCACCGTTTCATTGAACCATATCGCCTCAAATCTTTCGGGAACAAGGGTTAATGAGCCAAAGTTGAGAATCTCACTGTGCTTTGCGGCTTGGGGAATCCGGTCAGTACGCCGCAAAAGTGCCCGCACGCGTGCCAGCAGTTCTTCAACTTCAAAAGGTTTGGTGAGGTAGTCATCTGCGCCAGCATTGAAGCCTTCCACCTTGTCCTGAGTTTGGCTCAAAGCTGTCAACATTAATACGGGAATCTCAGAGGTGCGATCGTCGCGGCGCAGACGTTGGCAAACGGTAAACCCATCTACCTTAGGCAACATTAAATCGAGCATGATCAAGTCTGGTTGTAGCTGGAGAGCCAGCGCTTGACCTTTGATGCCGTCTTCAGCTTGACTAACATCGTAACCAGCCATTTCCAAGTTGACGGCAACTAGTTCTGAAATCGCTGGGTCATCGTCTATGACAAGAATCCTCGGCATTCTTAAAAAATTATTACTACTTATTAAGGATAATTAACAACCTTTGATAGATACAAAGATTTTTGAATCAATTATGTAAAAGGTTTTAAATCTTACATAAATATTAAGATTAAATGACTGTGAAATCAAGACTCAATTACACGAAATCTTATAGTCTTATGATGTGTTATACTACCCCATACAATCCGTCTTTGTTTTTACAAAACGGTGTGAGAATGACTGTATACACAGCTTTGTGGGGAAAACGTTACTGGGAAAATAGCACTAAACACCCAGAACCGTATTATCACAAAAAAATCTTTATTGGTGGCCAAGGTGTGCCAATTTTTGGCTTGGTTGCCATCCCGGAAAATGCTCATAGCACGATTATCGGGACTTATGGCATTACTGGATAATTAAAAATAGAATGGTTTTTGAGGGTGCTAGGACGTAAAGCCTACGCTCAAGGTTACGCTATGGTGTTATTTGATTGGCGGGCCCACGGCAAAACTGCCAAGTTATCCCCGACTCTGACTTCTGATGGTTTGTATGAAGGGGAAGATTTTGTTCGCATCGCCGCCGCTGCTAAGGCAATGGGATGTCCGGGGAAATTTTGGTTTACAGGGTATTCTTTAGGAGGGCAATTGGCGCTATGGGCGGTGAAGGTGGCTGGTGAGGTGATTAAGGGAGCCTGGAGATTTAGGGCTAGAAGATAGCGATATTGGCGGTGGTATGGTGATTTGTCCAAGTTTGGATTCAAAGCGATCGCTATCTTATCTGGTTACAAAGCCCTTCGGCAGATATTTGGAAGCAGAGATTGCCCAAAATTTAAAAAAACTAGCATGGCGAATCCATGATGCCCACCCTGGAAGCCTTGACCCAGAAGCGATTGAACGGGCGAACAGCATTTGGGGTTTTGATAATGAACTGGTAATTAAGCAACTAGGTTTTCCTTCTGTGGAAGCATATTATCAAGCTAGTAGTGCTTTACAAGTATTGCCACAAATCTCGAAACCGACTTTGATTCTATATGCTGCTGATGATCCACTTTTTGACCCAGCCATTATACCGGAATTAGAAGAAGCCTGCGATCGCAATCCTGCAATAGATTTGTTCCTCACTCAATACGGTGGTCATGTTAGCTATTTGAGTAGTAAACAGTGCCAACTACAATTACAAGATCCTGATCCTTGGTGGGCGTGGAATCGGATTTTACAATGGTTGGAGATAAAGCGAACAGGGTAGTAGGATACTTGGCGGATAAAGTCGTATTGTTTGGAAGTCCACAAAAGTGAATAGATTAGCTTGTTTTAATTACTTGTCCTAAATAAACTATTGCAATAGAGAGGACAGCATTGACTGAGAAGCTACCACAATATTATTGGTATACCAGCAATAACAGAAGCAATACCTGTCCAGAGAGTAAAGCGCTCAACATCTAGCTCATCCAAAGCAACGCTCATTTGCTTAATTGCTAATAGCAGCGCTGTCAGTAGTAGCACAAAGAAGGCAAGGTACTCCAAATTAGTAATCATTCATTCTCACTATGTTTTGCAAAAAAGTAATTCTAATAGGTTTTTAACAAGCTTTGGCAAAGTTTTTTTGTTCCAAATTTAACAATTTGCCAGAAAAATGATTTACCAGTGAAGAAATATCTACTTCAGGTAGCCAAATCATTGTTTCATAACCAACCCGGTCCATTTCTGGCTCTGGCCCCATAGGCATCTCCACCAAATATTCCCAGCTACCTGACTCAAATCGGTAGTTTTTGATGACGCCTTCCCCACCCATAAAACTTACTCTCTGACCTTTACAAAACTTAGATCCTGGCAAAACACTTGCAGACATTCCTCGTAATTCCTTGGAGTAAAACTGTATAGCTAATGTTGTAGCCAAAAGAAAATTTCCTATTATCTGTCAAGGGTTTTAATACATTCTCCTTCAGAGGATTTAACCTTAAGTTAAAAATCGTACATCTAAAGTAAGAAAAATCGCACGTATATGTAGAGTAAAAATCAGCATGTTAGATAGGAAAAGCGCTCACAGCTACCTGTAGTTATGTTTACAGTTTGACTTAACATTTAACAACTCCTCTGGTAGATTCATTTTAGGAAAAACAAGTGCAGCTACTTTGCTAAGTAGTTAAGCTAATATTTAAAATGCCATCCATCAAATTAAAAAGCATTACTCTAATTTGATGCAGTTACCCTGCTTATTCAATAAAAGTAATTGTTGTAAAGCTTATAAAATCCTTTTTGTTTTCCAAAGCTGTTAATTAGAACAGTGTGGAAAAATCAAACTATGTTAAGAAAAATTAAATAGGCTAAAACCCTTCTGCCTCCTACCTCTTGCCTCATCCCAACTATAAATATTCACGCCGACCTACTTACCCCGTGTTGAAGCTGAAAAGTGATAAGCCTGATGGCATGGCTATGCTTACCGCGTTGGTCTGGCACATAGTATAGTAGCGCTAAAGCGTCAAACCAGATCCACCCATAATAATTGTTGTGAACAAACTACTAGAGTATAAAACCTTATCCAATACAAAAAGAAGAAAACCCAAATAAAATCTGAATTACAAAT
Source organism: Nostoc sp. (assembly GCF_036917535.1). Classification (GTDB taxonomy): domain Bacteria; phylum Cyanobacteriota; class Cyanobacteriia; order Cyanobacteriales; family Nostocaceae; genus Nostoc. The sequence continues at coordinate 67,890 of NZ_JBALDA010000063.1, read as the reverse complement.
TATTATGAATTTCTGGCTACCTGCACCGACAGATTTAACTTTGCTACCAGATGAAATTCATGTCTGGCGCATAGACCTTGACCAACCAGAACTACAGTTGCAAAATTTAGCAGTAACTCTTTCCAATGACGAAACAGCTCGTGCTGAACGGTTTTATTTTCAGGAACATCGACAGCGTTTCATTGCTGGTCGTGGTATTTTGCGAACTATATTAGGTCGCTATTTGAGTATTCAGCCGTCACAAGTGCAGTTTAATTATCAACAGCGTGGCAAACCATTATTGGCAGATACATTTGCCGATAGTGGACTGGCGTTTAACTTATCTCATTCCCAAGGGTTGGGTTTGTGTGCGGTGAATTGTATATGCCAAATTGGTGTAGACCTGGAATATATTCGCCCGATGTCTGATTTAGAAGCTCTTGCCAAACGGTTCTTTTTACCGAGAGAATATGAAATGTTGCGATCGCTATCTCTCAACCAACAGCAAGAAGTATTTTTCCGTTACTGGACTTGTAAGGAAGCTTATTTAAAGGCAACTGGAGACGGACTATCCCAGTTAGAGCAAGTTGAAGTGTCGCTGACTGTTACAGAACCAGCCAAGTTACAGATAACTGAAGACTGGAGTCTTTTTGAACTAGTACCTGCTAGCAATTATGTTGCTGCTGTTGCAGTAGAGAACTTTGGTTGGGATTTAAAATGTTGGCAGTATTAATCCTAGTCATTTGTCATTTGTCATTAGTTTTTCTTCCCCAATGCCCCATGCCCCATGCCCAATTCCCAATGCCCCATATTTACTTATCTTCCTGCATATTTCGGACAATTTTTGTCACCAGCTTTCTGGGTACAAATCTGACACTTTTTGCAAGTAGTTTATTCATAAAACCAGGAATGACAATAATTTGGCCCTTCATTAAGGCGCGAAAACCAATTTCGGCTACTGTTTGTGCATCCATCATCTTTTTGCCCTTGAGCAACTTAGAGTCAGCCATTCCGGTTCTTTCATGAAAGGCAGATGCGGTTGAGCCTGGGCAAAGAACTGTCACAGTGACACCTGTACCTTCTAATTCATTAGCGATCGCTTCTGAAAAAGATAAGATATAAGCTTTAGTTGCAAAATAAACTGCCATCAAAGGCCCTGGTTGAAAAGCAGCGGCAGAGGCAACGTTTAATATTTTACCTTTACCTTGCTTTACCATGCCCTTCACGAATAGCTTGGTTAAATGGGTGAGACACACCAAATTTACCTGTAGCATTTCCAGTTCAGTAGCTAGGTCAGTTTCGTGAAATAATCCATAAATCCCAAATCCGGCATTATTTACCAGCACATCAACATTTATATCGGCTTTTTGCAACTCTGCAAAAATTTCTTCAGGAGCCGTTGATATAGATAGATCCTTAACAATAGATTTGACAAAAATTCCAAATTCTTCTTGGAATTTCACAGCAATTTCTACTAGCTTTGGTCCATTTCTGTCTACTAAGACCAGATTATAATCATGAGCAGCAAAAATACACGCTAGTTGGTAGCCAATTCCAGCAGCCGACCCAGTAATAAGAGCAGTTTGTCTACTCTGTCCTTGATGTGTTTTGTTCATGTAAGAATGTTAGTGGATTCAATTTGATGAGGCTGCATTGCATTTACAGTCGTTCTTGTTCTACAATTAAGTGCGCGTAATATTTGAACTGACAAGAAGTATATTAAGTTATTCCCCTTGCAAATACTTGTGTGATGCCTTAGAGGTTGTTTTAAAAGTGTTTGACTGTGATTTTAGGCACTTTTAAATTCTCTTAATCCACGCTAGTCGCTCTACTTGGGGAGACCCCCAACACCGCGCTGGTTTCCCTTTTTAAGGAGAATTTAGAGGCATTTAGAACTTTTGATGCCGACAAGTGGACTTTTAAAACATCTTTTTAGAAGGATGTACTAGTCCAAACACAAATTTAGGACTTATGCATCGAATAAGTTAGGCATTAAAGAAGTTCGGTTATTTCAAACTACTAGCGTCTGGCTTTTGATTACTCACAAAAGCCAGTAGGTAAAATCAAACCTTCATGCCTGACACTAACCATTCTATCCTCAATTGCTTCTGTCAAGAGTTGAATACAAAAAATTTATATTATTGGGCATAAAAAAACAAGGCAATTATATTGCCGCTGTTAGTCTATAAGTTGTTGCTAGCATCTGAAATATTGGCTATTCAGTAGTACTGAGTTTAAAAAAAATGGACTAAATAAAATTATTTTGTAGTAGAGTCAGTGTGTTGTGAAGGTTCCCGACACTCGATAGCGCAGCGTTAGCAATGTAGGAACGTCTGACTCAATAACGCTACGCTATTTCTTGTCGCAACTGGCGTTGTGTTATAGCTTCTGTAACGCACCGAAAAGATCTAAGACAGTGCATTAATTTTCTAACACATTCTACGCAATTTTTGAGTTTTTAAGCGATATTTAAGAAGCCACTTTGAATCAAGTAGACTGTGTAAGTCATAAACAATTGAGAGTCAATTGGAGAACAAGCAATAGAACTACCTGCTAGTGCATGAAGAGTATCTTGGCAGCTAATATGAGGTCTTCTAGCTTGCAAGTACAAATCAGGAATAGTCAGTTGCTCATCAGACCAGCGCTCTAGTAAAAATGGTCGCAAAGTATACAAAGGATTGTCTACAGAAGACACATTATTGATTAACTCTGATTGCCATTTTTCGTAGGGAATCATCTCAACTGAATAACCAAAAGAGCGTATCCAATCAACTAGTATTTTCAAAGAGACAGGTTGAGGATGTTGTAAATTGAAAGCTTTACCTATAGATTCTTTTTGTTGTGATAGATAAACAACGGCTTTACTTACATAGTCCACAGGTGACATATCCAACATATAATCTACATCGGGAAAACTTCCCATTTGTAGACAGCCCTTGACCATCAGATTTATAAAGTCATGTGTGTTACAAATGCCTGTTTTGCTATCACCCGAAATCAGTGGTGGTCTGTGGATAGTTACAGGAAGTCCACGGTCACGAGCAATTTTTACTAACTTTTCAGCTACCCATTTAGTTTGTGAGTAGCCAAGATAAATACCTTCCCAATGATTGAATTCATCCTGTTCTTTGACAACCTTACCAGCATAAGCAGTGGATTCAAAAACAGCCACACTAGAAACGTAATGTACAGGCTTGACTTTAATTTGACAAGCCAATCTCAAAACTTCCTGTGTTCCTAAAACATTGGCTGCTTTCAGTGCTGAATATGGAAAAACATAATTCAACAAAGCACCACTATGATAAATAATATCAATCTTGCTAGCTAAAACTTGAAACTGTTCCGAACCAACACCTAACAATGGCAAAGATAAATCACCGATAATTGGAATAATTCGGGAGTTAAATTCTTCCTGCCAAATTGCATACTGTTGCAGATTATTTTGGAGCTTGCTTTTGCCTTCTTCGGCATTAGCAGCACGCACTAAGCAATAAATATCTGCATTGGTTTCTTGTAGTAATTCCCGGATGATAAAAGCTCCTAAAAAGCCTGTTCCTCCAGTTAAAAAGATATTCTTGGGTTCACCCACAGCCACATTAGATGCAGCACCAGGATGGATCGTGGGGTCAAGAACAGCCTCAGCACCTAAATCTAGAACAGAGGGTGCAGTGTTGGCATTAGAGGTTGTCACTCCTGTATCTTGAATCGGTGAATCTTCTTGCACTTCTTCAGCTAAACGCTGTGAAAGAGCTTTAATATTTGGGTAATGCCACAGAAGCAAAGGAGAGGGTTGAAATCCAAGTAACTTTTCTAAGTTACTTACTAGAATCATTGCTTGGGCTGAATCCAAGCCATAGTTTTCTAAATGTTCTTTGACATCTATTTCATCAGTTGCAACTTCTAGCAACTTAGCTAAGTTAGATACCAAAAATATTTCAATATCGTCTGCTGTGAAAGACTGTTTTATAGTCATTTTTAAATCTCCAACAATGATGTAGAACGAACAGGGTGATATTGACTGTAATAATCAGAAGTTTGCAGTCCTTGAATTTTCAAATTTTGGACACGATACAAAAAGGCTGCACCAGTCATAATTTGATTAGCTACATCAACTACACCACGATTATTCGGTTCAGACAGATAAGAACCGCGTACCCAGTCATTGAAACCGCCCATTGCCGGGCCACACCAAATTTGATAATCGACTTCTCTACCTTTTTCACCAGAACTAGACCAGCGAGAAGATAATCCTAGATACCAACGGAAAATCAACGCCATTTTCAGTTTAGGATTATTAACTGCTTTACCCAGTTTTTCAGGATTCTTTTGGGACAAATAAGCCGCAGTTCCTTCCCATACTTCAGCAATAGTTTTGCGAAAAACTTGTTTTTCTAATTTTTCTCTTTCTGCTAAAGGAATCTCTTCAATGGAATCATAAGCACGATAGAGTTCAAATAATTTCTGCGCTCGCATGGGGAACATTGTACCCCGTTTGAGAACTTGCAATTTAACTCCCATTTCAAACATATCTGCTGCTGGGGCCATAATCATATCAGCCATTTCTGCTTGAGCTAATAACTTTTTGGTATGTTCACAAGCCCCAGATTCAACGCATGACTGATTGATTGAGCCGGTCATTACATAAGCAGCACCCATCATAAAAGCCGCTAATGCTGATTGAGGTGTACCAATTCCACCTGCAACACCGATTCTAATGGGTGTTTGGTAATGATATTGTGCTTGAATTTCATCCCGCAAAGCAATAATAGAAGGTAACAAACAAACCAAGGGGCGGTTATCTGTATGACCTCCAGAATCAGCTTCGACGGTAATATCATCAGCCATTGGAACTTTAGCTGCAAGAGTTGCTTGTAACTCAGTAATTAATCCTTGTTGCAAAAGTTCTTTGAGTATTCTGGCTGGTGCTGGTTGTAAGAATTTAGTCGCAACTTCTCGACGAGAAATTTTGGCAATGATTTTATTTTTGATTTCAATTTGATTGGTGTTATTCAACCCCAATCCAGCAACACGGTAATAAACAATGTTGGGGGTCAAGTCGAGAAATGCAGATGCTTCTACTGTTCTCACTTGATATTTGAGGTATAAATCCACAGCCCGACGTTCAATCGCAGGTTCATTTGGACTGTGAATTAAATTAAATGCATAAGGCCCTTGAGGTAAAGCTTCTTGAATGCGATTTATGGCTACTTCCAAACGTTCTGGAATTAAACCACCTGCACCAAAGGAACTCAAAATTTGTTCTTTCCCAAGTGCAATGACCATTTCTTCGGAAGCTATTCCGCCAGCCATTGCGCCGGTAACGTAGGCATATTTCACTCCATGAAAAGAGAGAAAATTAGGATCTCCAAATTGTTGAATGCGGATTGGGGCTGCAAATGTTAGCAGTTCTACTTGTGCTGTTGTGCCATTATCACCAGAGGATAAATAACCCTCATTAGTGACACCGATTTTTCCGGCAACTTTCACGATGTAGCAAGGTTTATTTAACACCATCAATTTATCTTTGATGGTTTGTTTTTCAAAAGATACAGTTTCTAAAGAACCTTTCCAAACCTGGTTTTTATTATAAGACCAGGAAGAGAAAGTAAGGCCATTATCATGTTTATTTAGTACCGTCTCTACGGTTGTCACGGCAGTTATCCCTCGGATTACAAACAATGGATGATAAAGTTGAAGGGTGCAGACTCTGTTAACGAACCGCAGAGGCGCAGAGGGTACAGAGTAAGAGAGTAATACCAATTCTCTAAAAGATGCACGTAATAATTATTAAACGAACTGCAAAGGACGCATAAATACGAAATGGCTTCCCGCAGGGTAGGGCGTAAAGGAAGACAAAGTTGAAAGAGAATTGGTATGAGATATTAAGATTCGTCGTTAAGCAAGTTTTGGGCGCAAGCTAGTTGCAATTGAATTATTTCGCTCATTTGCTGACTGTAATCTTGTCTAGCTTGTAAGAAGGCAGTGTGTGCTTTAGTTATCTTTGAATTATTAGCATTGAGCTTTTGATACTGAGTCTTATTTAAATCGAACATGCTGATAATGCTACTAGTTTTTTGAGTGATGACAGGTGGTGAATGAAGAAGATTTTTCTGCCCAATTGCACTTGACTCAGAAGATTGTAATTGTTCTCTCGGTTCAAAACCGTTATCAATGATATTTTTCGGTTTGACTTTTTCTAGCTGAGGCAAGATGTTAGGGGAATAACTTTCTTGTTCGGTGATTTGGTTGGAAGTGTTAAGAGAACCTGTGATTTTAGATTGTTGGACATCAGGTATATTTAGATGCTGTATTTTGAAACGTTCGCTTCTAAGATCCCCAGCGAAATCTTCAACAAGTTTACGATTCTCTTCGCTCAAAATTGTAGCTGCGATCGCTTTCCCACCCAAGGTAACTGTTCTCAATGTTGCTTTATTAGAATTAGCAGTTTCTTGGACTTTGCTATACAGTGGTGATAAATCTAAGTTCACCTGATGACTGAGTAGTTTTGCTAATGCTTTGACCATCGAAACATGGTCATCCATGCCTCTACGATTCAGAGAAACTGTGATATGTTCTTTGCTACCGAGAATTTTATCAATCCATCGCGAACAGACACTACCAGCACCCGCTTCTAAAAATATACGGACTCCATCACCGTAGACACGATTCACTAATCGCGGAAAATCAAGTTCTTGACACAATCCTTTAGCAATGTTGTGAGCAATGGCTTCACTTTCTACTGCAATTGGTTGATAATCTGCGGCAGAATAAAACACAATACCAGGAAGATTTTGCGATGGTAAAGTGTTTACCTTCTTGATTTCCTCGTACTGCGATCGCATCGCTTCACAATGTATCACATGGTCGAAGGGAGCGGGGAAAGCGTTACAACCTAAAGTTTGAATGACTCGTTTACAGGCGGCATCCTCACCAGCAATTAATACTTCTTCTGGTGTGTTGATTTGAGTTAAGTAGACGTGATTTTCATGTTTCAGGCATTCTCTAACTTGCGATGGAGTAGCCATGAGAACATAGGTATTCCAAAAATTGTTGTTTGGTGAATCTGTTAATCCCCAATATTCACGCACAGCATTTTTTGGGCCAGATAACTTATCACCAAAGAGAGGAGATGAGTTTAAATTATTACTTCCACCAGAAAAATTGCTCCAAACTCCTTGGGCAGACATCATGCTAGTTTCGCCGAGGCTATAGCCGAAAACACATTGTGGTTTGACTTGGAAATCATCTCGAATAATTGTAGTAATCAGTCGAGAATAAGCGATTTCTGTTTCAAACATTGCTAGGGAATCATCTAGGAATTCTTTTTCGAGAGTTTCTAGTTGTCTGGTGGAGAATTTATGCAAGCTTCGGGGATAAAGTCGCTGATGAATTTCGATAGCACGATTAGCAAGACTATTGAATATCGTGTCATCGTAGACTTTTGGGAATAAGCGGAAGAGATTCTGACCGATACCCACATAAGAATTGACAGCTGCCGGATAAACGTAAGCTAATGCTCCAGTTTTACCCAATGGTTTAGCTGTGAAATAGCTTCCTATTGGTGTTTGCCAATCTGTGCCGTTCTCAAAGGCATTATTTACACCTTTGCGAGCAGATTCAATTTCTTTGAATAGTTCTTTTTTGTTACGTCCTGTAATTGATAAGACGTATTTTGCATCAGAATGTCCTTCAAAATTGGCAAATGTTTGGCTGGCGGTAGCTGATAAAGAGGAACTTTCTTCGATGGTTTGTTGAAGATTGTTCAGTAAATCTGGTATGTTGGAGCGATCACTAACTGTGATCGGGAACAGATGATAAGGTATTTGCTGCAAATACCTGTTGTCTCGTTCTTGTTGGCTGGGTTCTTCCGATAAAATTAAATGGGCATAACTTCCATCTATACCCATGCTATTAATTGCTGCTATTCTGCGTGTAGCGCCTTGATCGATAAACCAAGGTCTTGATTCCATTGCCACATAGAAAGGGCTACCTGACCATACTTGCGGTGTTTTGACACCAGACCATTTGGGTGTGGCGGGAATATACCTGTAATAAAGACAGAGAGCAGTTTTAATTAGGCTAGCGATTCCCGATGCTGTATAGGTGTGACCGATATTAGCTTTGACGCTGCCCAATGCACAATGTAAACCATTTCCCACCTTCGGATAAGCTTGCAGTAAACCTGTGATTTCGGCTTCATCCTCCTCGGGAATGCCACTACCGAAGACTTCCACATAGTTAACATCTGTGGGTTGAATGTCTGCCATCTTGAAGGCTTGGTTGCAAACATTACTGATGATTGAAGCATCAGGCTTTACCAGACCATTACTCACAGTAGAATTATCTTGAGCGAGACTCACTGCATCAATGACTGCATAGATGCGTTCATTATCTTGTTTAGCGGTTTCGTAACGCTTGAGGACGACTGCACCTGCACCTTCCCCAACCGTCCAGCCATTGGCTTGTTGGTCAAAACTCAACGTATTGACACCCGTGTTAATTGGTGCAAATTGGTTGCGGAACAAGACATTTTCCACACCACCTGCCAAATCTACTGCACCCACAACCACTGCATCTACTTCTCCAGTAGCGAGTAGCATTTGGGCAACTTCCAACGCCTTGAGGGCAGAATTTTCGCCAGCCGTCATGGTGAATGCAGGACCAGTGAAATCCCACAAAGCAGAAATTCGACTTGCCATGATGTTGGCAATGTGACTGACATATTCGCCGATTTCTACTGGGTGGTGAATGCTGTCTTTGACAATGGTTTCTAGTTGCGCCAATTGTTCAGTAGGCAAAGAAATTTCTTGGTTGAGTAAGCCGTCCTTAACCTGCCAAGATAGATTCCATCTTTGCTGTAGCTGATGCACAGAAAACTCTGTCTCAGCGGCAATAATAACTGCTACATTGCTACCCTCCTGTAGTTTTGCATCTTTGGCGGCGCGATCGCTAACCTTCAGGAGTAATAATTGTTGTTGGTTTAATTTTTCTATTTCATTCGGTGGAATTTTAGACGATAAAGTATCGATTTCAAAATCTTTGATGTATGCCCCTACTGGTGCTTTTCCATCTGCTAAACCGTACTCTTTCAGGATACTTTCTTGATTTTCTATACCATGCCATCTTTGAGGCGGTAGAGAAGTAAAATGCTGTGTTCCATCATAAATACTGCGTTCAAAAGCATCTAAACCATTACAGTTACCAAAAAAGGCATCCATGCCGACAATGGCAATTTTGCTAGGTGGAACAGGTGGAATTGATTCAACTGATTCTGTTGTAGTTCTTTGTTCTAAAATCAGATGAGAATTAGTGCCGCCAAAACCAAAAGCGCTAATAGCTGCTCGTTTTGTTGATGGGTTATTATTCGGCCATGTCGTAGTTGTTCTAACAATTTTTTCAGCGGAAATTGTATTATTTTCCGAAGAGAAAGGTTCAGTAACATTAATAGTTGGTGGAATTACACCATGAGACATACTCAAAATCACTTTAGCCAAGCCAACCATACCAGCAGCAGTTAGCAAGTGACCAGTATTTGCCTTGGCAGAACCTACCAAAGGCGCAGCTTGATTTTCACCAAAGAAGGTTTCTATAGAGTTGACTTCAGTTGTATCTCCTAGTAATGTGCCAGTAGCATGACACTCTAAATAATCGATATTTTTTGGACTAAGATTTGCTTCATTATAGGCTCGCTCAAAAGCTAAAATTTGTCCTTTAGGATTCGGGCTAAGTAGATGCTTGCCTTTGCCATCATTTGAAAGTCCATTACCGCAGATGGTAGCGAGAATATGATCGCCATCTCTGATGGCATGAGAATATCTTTTCAGCATCACCATCCCAACACCATCGGCGGGAATTAATCCTCTAGAGGATTTATCTAAAGGACGACTGATATCGTTTTCTGGATAACCTTGAACACCAGAAAATAACATCCGCACAAATAGTGAATCTGCACTACTGATGGCTCCAGCTAACATGGCATCAGCTTTACCAGACCATAGATAATGAGATGCTAATTTAATCGCATAAAATGATGACGAACAAGCAGCATCTAGACAGAAATTAATCTCAGATAAAGATAGGGCTTGAGCAATGATAGATGCTGGTAAGCCAGATATCATCGCATTGTACAAAGACGTTTTATTGACAGTTGGTAGAGTAGCTAAATCAAAGTCTTCATACTGCAAAAGTTCTCTGACAGCAGGGGTAAGAACTTTTTGGTAAATGGGAGAGAATAATTGATTAGATAGTTTTGTCGGTAATGACAAATTACCTAAAATGATGCCACATTTTGAGAGAATAGTTTGATTACCCCAATAACCACTCTGCACAATTGCTTGTTTAGCAGCATACAATGACCATTTGAAGGTGTTATCTAAACTAGCAACAAATTCTGATGGCAAATTGTATTCATTAGGGTCAAACTGAAAGTTACGGATGTATCCGCCTTTGAGTGAATAGGTTTTGTCTGGTGTACCTTTAACTGGATTGTGAAAGATTGTCGGATTCACTCCGATTTCTTCGAGTGTTGCAGAGGATATCGAATCTTTTTGAGTAACAAGATTTTGCCAAAATTCTTCCGGGTTTTTAGCATCGGGGAATAGACATGATAATCCGATGATAGCTATTTTTTCCACTATTTATATCCTTAAGGTTGGGTATTAGGCAAGAGATATTTAAAAGGCAGGATTTACGCTGTTCCCCAAACTTTCAAGAGACGGTTGCTAAAGAAATAGCTGACGTATGAGGCAAAAGAGTTGCACAGAGAAGAAGTTAAAAATTACTAGTTTCTAAGTGATTTCATTGACCAAATAATTGCGTGAGCGCCGAGCATACGCGAATATATTTGTCCTTGACGGTCATGTATGATAAAGTCAGCGATCGCACTAGTTGCTGTTTTCGCTTTTACTTCACAAGAAACGTAAAAGGGTTTGTTATGTGGTGTAGGTGCAAACTGTTCATATATTTCCACCTTACCAGGTAAACAAGCTTCTTGATAAAAGTGCTGTGTCCAAATCCATAACCCGTGCATACTCAAGTCAATCGTATAAGGATTGACCCATTGCACTGGAAATTGTCCTTGTTGTTGATGGCTGATTTCTTCCCAAAGACATTCTGTAGTGATTTTTTCGGGGCTGATATTTAAAACTTTTTTGACTTCTTGAAAAGCAGGGCCATGAAATAATGTAGTTCCTCCATTTTGGTAAAAAGCTTTTCCGGTAGCGGTGATAATGTTATCTTGGTCTAAATTAATTGATTCATAAATGGGAGCAATAGGGATTTCTCGCTGGAGATTGAGTTGAGCGCTAAAATGATAATGAGTTTTTCCTTTTAGGTTTTTACTCCAGATTTTTGCTTTAACTTCAATGTTTTCCAAACTAACTTTGGAAATTTCTTCTATTTCTAAAGTATGTTCCTTTGCTAAAGATTCATTGAAAGTAATTCCCTTCAAAATTTTAAAATCTTTGTGATTGAATAATCTGTAACCAGGATAAAGTTGTTCACAGGTATTAATCATCCATGTCATTGCACAAGTTGCTGGTAAAACTGGAAAACCAGCGATAGTATGATCTCGTAAAAAGGGATTATCTGCGAGTATGATTTGGCGACGAACACGATGGGTTCGTAGTTGAGAATCTAGTTCTGTCGCAACTGGAATCAGTTTGCTACCAATCACAACTTGTGTAGTTGCATGATTAGCATTCCCCATTTCTTTAACGAGCATTTGTGCCCCAGCTGCAATCGGAATTACTTCAATTCCCCGCTCTTGAAAGACTTTCTTTAATTCCGGTGTTACCATTCCACTATCCCAAGCGCCCCAATTAATTGCCACTACATGACATGAGGGATATTGTTGCTTGAAGATATGCGCTGATTTGTTGAGAATTTCATTAGCGATCGCATAATCAGATTGTCCAATATTTCCGTGAAATCCTGTTACAGAAGAAAACAAAACTAAATGCTGAAGTTGATTAGGGTTAATGCAAGCCAACAGGTTATCTAAACCTTTAACTTTGGCAGTGTAAACTTTTTCAAAATCCTCTTCTGTTTTCTTTTCAATTAACTTATCAGCTAAGTTTCCAGCGCCGTGAATGATGCCTGTAATTGGGCCAAGATGTTGCACAGCAGTGGCAAGTTTTTCCTGTAAAGTTTGCGTATCTGTGACATCGACGCTGAGATATTCTGCCTTAGCTCCGGTTTTTTCAATTGCTGCTAGGGTCTTTTTAATCTCGCGGCTGGAGGTAATTTTGTTATATATTTTTTGCACATTCATGGGCGTAGGCTTCTCTCCTTGGGAAAGAAGATTTTCCATGATGCATTTTTTCAATGCGGATTCATCACAATCTTGAGCAAAATCTGGCTCGGTTTCTAATAGTTCGGAGCGACCGAGGAGGATGAATTTACAGGGTTGCTGTTGGGCTAATCTGATAGTACACTCAGCTGTAATCCCTTTTGCACCGCCACTCACGACAAAGACAGATGATGGACTAAGCTGGGCTGTTTGTGTCATAAATCCTCTGATATTAATTCGTAATTAAGACAAGTTGTTTCCTATCTCTTTCTCTGTGTCCTCTGCGCCTCTGCGGTTTTTTTTAAACTAACTACAGAGACGCACACAGAAGAAATTTTTAATCGGCGATGAGGGTGACTCGTCCTTGTGAGCCGTAGCCAACTTCACTGATATAAAGATTGGGGTCGTGAAGTTCGGCGATGATGTTGTGTACTGACTGTTTAGCGTCAAGTCTGGGGCTTAGGTCGATCGCACGAGTGAATACTTTTGGCCATTCCCATCTCAGGGTTTTGGTTAATCCAAACAAACCAGCGCCGATCGCACCGAAGTTAACTTTGTACTCTAAACCGAAGGCTCCATCAAGATGAGCTACTGTGCAGAAACAACTACGTCCATGCTTTGCGGCTTCGTTTAGGGAAGGTTTGAGGTGTTTCGCCATCAAGAATACATGCTTGACGATCGCCTTTTCTTGTTCGTTATAAGAAACACTTCCAGTGTGATTTCCTACAAACATCGGATGGAGATGGATGAAGGCCCCAATCGCTCCGCAGTGAGATGCGATCGCTTGCAATTGTTGTTGAAGATGTTCTTCACTTAAGTTTGCTAAGGTAACGCGGGTTACTCCTGTGGGTAAGGGCGCTTGTTGGGCGATCAGCGATTGGGGGAAGCTGATAACTACTACTTTCCAGCCTTTGGCGATTAGGGATTCGGTTAATTTGAAAGTAGTGAGGGAACCATCATCGGTGATTAAAGCGATGTGTCCCTCTGGTAACGTGAAATCCAAATAATCGGGTTGTACTAGACTTCTGAGTTTGACCGGATGACGTTGGATATTATGCTCTAATTCCGGTGGCTGCTGTTGGACAAACTCAGGCTCATACTTTTTTTTTTCACCTCCAGCTAACTGCTGTAGGTAATCGACTATTTGACCGATGGTGCGAAGTTCTCCGAGTTCTTCGATATTCGGTTTGGGTAAGTTGGGGTACATTTCTTGCATCGCCCCTAAGATTTCTACCCGTTTAATAGAGTCAATCCCTAAGTCGGCTTCCATGTCCATTTCTAGTTCCAGCATCTCTACTGGATAACCAGTTTTATCGCTGGTGATGGCTAGTAAGGTTTGACCTAAGTCTGCAAATTCATCAGTTACAACTAGTTCTGTGTTGAATGCGACAACTATACTTGCTTCCGGTGAAGTAACTACCTCAACTACGGGTACAGCCTCTACTACAATCTCGGTTGCTTGTTGTACTTCGTGAATTGCAATTTCTACAGTAATACTTCTAGAAGCCTGGGATTGCAGATACTCTACAACTTGACCGATAGTGCGGAGTTCTGCCAGTTCTTCAACGTTTGGTTTGGGTAGGTTGGGGTACATTTCCTGTAGCGCCCCCAGAATTTCCACCCGTTTGATCGAGTCAATCCCTAAATCGGCCTCCATATCCATGTCCATTTCCAGCATCTCTACTGGGTAGCCTGTCTTGTCGCTAGTAATCGCTAAGAGGTTTTTATCCAAGTCAACAACATCAATGGTTGCGCCAGATACAGGTGCAACAGTTATGGGTGCTGGTTCTGGGGTGAATGCAACAATTTCATTGACTGGAGGTGAGCTAATTTTGACTACAACCTCGCTTTGAGGTTCTACTACTGGGACAGGTGGCTCGGCTACAGGCTCTACTGTCTCGACAGTGGCGAAGTGAGGAGTGGGAAGTAAAGACGCGATTGATCGTGTCTCTGGGGATACAGGAGTTTCAACTACAGGTTCTACAGCAGCCGACAGAGGTGCTTGGGTAACATTTAAGCCATTTTTAGCTACAGGCTCAGTTACAGGCAAAGGCTGGCTTTCTACTATCTTGGTAGTAGGAGGTACTGGTGCATCAGTAACAGTTGTTTCTGTGGTGAATGGAGTGAAATTGCTGAGTTTCTCTTGAGGTTGAGTTACTCCTTCACCAGAGATGATTTGAGAATACTCTTGCTGTATGAGTTGGAAAAAGTTTTTCGTATATTCGAGCTGCTCTTGAAGATATTGCTCATGGATGCGTAGGGTTTCACCTTGTTGGGAGTGAAACTGCATCATGCTGCGCTCTAAGCTTTCCATGACAACTAGCTTCATTTTGGCAGTTTCGGCTGTTGATTTACTTTCACTCAACAAAGAATTCTGCTGCTGCATCAGTTGGAAAAATGCTTTAGCGTATTCCATTTGATGGTTGAGATAAGTACCGTGAACTTGTAAATTCTCAGCTTGATTTTCCTGGAACTGTGTCAGGAGATATTCTAAACTTGCTAAAAGTTGTTCGTAATTTGTAAGTTTTTCTGGTACTGGTTGCATCTTAGATTCCTGGGCTGGTTGTGAAAGGGTCACAGGATTCATCTGTTGCTCTGTTTGGGTGATGAGATGAGAAGTCACACCGTTCATTGATGGGGTGGCGATTAGGGGTGTTTTATGATGTCCGTTGGTTTTTCCCACTGCGAGAGTTGGAGTTGGATCTGGACTAGTAAATAAAGGAGCCGCGTCAGAATATTCAGGGGTGGGATGACTCGGTGTCACAGTAGGTAATGTAGCTTTGTGTCCGTTCTCCAAAGCTTGAGCGAAGGCATTTTTCGTTTTTTCGGATCTGTAGTTTATCCCGTTTAAACGGACATTTAATGTCTTCTTCGTCTCAATTGGGGGGATAGTTTGGGGAAGTTGGTAGGGATCGAGGTTATTCAAAGCCAAACCAATTACTCGCAACTGCACAACTGCTTCTCGTAAGGAGCGATCGCTATTCTTTTGAGTGCTGGGGTTCAAAGATACGGTTAGGTGTGGGCGATCGCCAAGGATTTCTTTTACCAAGTTGCTGAGAATTCTTCTCGGCCCAAATTCCACAAAGCAAGTACCACCCGCCGCATAGATATTTTCAATTTCCTGTTTAAACAGCACTGAATTAGAAAGGTGCGTTTCCAAGATTTTTTGAATATTTAGGGGTTCTTTGGGATACTGCTTACTGGTGACGTTGCTGTAAACAGGAATTTTGGGACTTTGGAACTTGACAGACTTAGTAGCGATCGCAAAGGATTTCTGAGCAAAGGCGATTAGTGGTGTATGGAATGCTGCTGATACAGGTAGCAATACAGCTGTATATCCTTTCTCGTGTAAAACGTCTCTGACTCTCGCTATTTCTGCAGTCGGGCCAGCCAAGACAAATTGAGTTGGAGAATTTTGATTAGCGATCGCAACTTGCGGAAAATGTCTGATTACTGCTTCCACTTTGCTGATGTCTTCTTTGACAGCCAGCATACTACCCGCATCATGATCCGGGTCTTCCGGAGCCGCCATTGCTTGACCCCTAGCTTTCACCAAGAATAGGTAATCTTCGGTACTCAAAACTCCCGCAGCCCATAGCGCTGTCAGTTCACCAAAGCTATGTCCCGCCACAAAATCTGACTTGAACCCAGCTTGTTGCAGGATGCTGTACATTCCTGCACTCAACACCCCAATAGCTGGTTGAGCATATTCTGTGCGTTGTAAGGCAGCAATTTGGACATTTTTTTCTGCCTCTCCAAACACAGGATGAGGAAAAACGATTTCTGACAGCGGCTGCAAATTATCTTTGAGCAACAGGCTATCCATATAACCATGAAGACGGCGCATCAAAGGGAAATTCATTACCAGTTCCCGGCCCATCTCCAAGTATTGCGAACCTTGACCAGAAAATAGAGAGACAACTTTTCCGCCCAACTCCATACCAGAGGCGCGGTAATAAATTCCCTGGGGATGTTCCCAAGATGCTGCTGTTCCTTTGTGTTTCAGCCAGTCAATGCTAGTTTGCAGCAACTTGCAAGCTTCTTCGAGATTCTCGGCTACAAACCCAAATCTGGGAGCAGAAAGGGGAATTTGTGGCGATTTGTACTCATTGACTAATTGTACGTAGTGTGCAGGTGCATCTGGTGATCGCAACTTATCTAAAATCTCTTCTGATTTGCTCAACAATTGCTCTACCGTAGGAGCAAACAACAGCACTTCACTAGCATCACTGTGTAAGCGGTAAGCGTCGTTTTGGTCGGCTTCATATTCTTCCAAAACAACGTGATAGTTGGTTCCACCAAAGCCAAAGGAACTCACACCTGCGCGTCTGGGTGCTTCCCCTTCTGGACGAATCCAAGGTCTGGTTTCGGTATTCAAATAAAAGGCTGAATCTTTAATGTTGAGTTTGGGGTTTGGCTCGGTAATGTTAATTGTCGGCGGTAATACTTTGTGATGTAAAGCCAAAGCAGTTTTAATCAAACTCGCCGCACCCGCAGCCGCTTTTGTGTGTCCGATTTGTGATTTCACACTACCCAAAGCGATGTGCTGTTTTTTGTGATCATGTCCATCAAAGTAGTCTTTTAAAGAACCGAATTCTGTCGGATCTCCAGCCATTGTACCAGTACCATGTGCTTCCATTAAGCCAACGGTAGCGGGAGAAAAACCGGCATCTTCATAAGCACGTTCTAAGGCTTTGACTTGACCTTCTTTGCGGGGAGCATAAATGCTCTTGTAACGCCCATCGCTGGAAGTACCAATACCTTTAATTACGGCATATATTTTATCGTCGTCCCGTTGAGCATCTTCTAAGCGTTTAAGGACAAGCATGGCAATACCTTCACCTAGCATCATCCCATCGGATTTAGCATCGAAAGGTTTGACACTTTCACTAGGAGAAACCGCCGGTGTTTTGCTGAAAGATATGTAAGCCATGATGGTGTTATCGGTATCAACTCCACCAGTCAGCATCATGTCAGAACGATGCTCAATTAGCTCACTAATCGCCATTTTTAAAGCACCAAAAGAACTAGCGCAAGCAGCATCAACTACGCAATTCATCCCGCCAAAATTCAGGCGATTGGCAATTCTACCCGCGACTACATTAGCTAACATTCCAGGGAAAGCGTTCTCATCCCACTTCACGTAAGCACTTTTGATTTTATCAACGATTTTTTGCGTATCTTCATCAGATAAACCACTGCTTTTGAGTGCTTTTTGCCAAATCGGATATTCCAATCTTGCTGAAAGTGGCATTCCTAATTGCTTGGCCATCGCCACGCCTAAAATTACCCCAACCATCTCGCGGTTAAACTCACGTTTTTCGCCATAACCTGCATCTTCCATCGCTTCTTTTGCAACTACTAAACTTAATAGTTGCGATACATCTGTAACTTCCAAAATGCTGGGTGGTATACCGAATTCCATCGGGTTAAAATCTACTTCTGGAATAAATCCACCTCTTTTACAGTAGGTTTTATCTTCCGTAGTTCTAGGATTCGGATCGTAATAATCTTCGATGCTCCAGTGGGTAGAAGGAACATCAGTAATACAGTCAATTTTGTTTACTATATTTTGCCAATATTCCCGTAAATTCCTGGCTTGAGGCAATAAAGAAGCCATCCCAACAATGGCGATAGGATTATGTTGTAATTGTCTGTTAATTTTGTTGATTGACACTGATTTATCTGATTTCATGTTTTTTTCCTCTATAGACCTCATTACAGCCTTTTCACAATTATTGATAAGGCGCTCTAACTCCGCTAAGGCAGTATCAATTGAATAAGCAGACATAGGGCATAGTTAGTACTGTGGATTGTGTAGCTACAGTAATTTCTGTTGCCTACTAAATAATGAAAATCTCTGATCTTGTAAAGCAGCTAGCTATCCTATCTGTGCTAAATGCTTATCTTGAAATCAACACCACACGACACATACTGCCTTGACAAAGCCTTAGATTTATAGGCGATTTTGGCACACTGCGATCGCGAAAAAATGTTAGACAACGCTAGACGCTTGATATTGTGGCAATAGGTCAACCAATTTTGGATTTTAGATTTACGTTAGTGAGTAATCGTACTCTTACAGAGAAGCAAACTACGCGCAGCGTCTCGTAGAGAGCATAGTTACGAGCATCTTTTAAATTTGTTTCACTCACAATAAGTGAAGGATGAACCAAAAAAATTCAAAA
This sequence comes from Nostoc sp., assembly GCF_036917535.1. Classification (GTDB taxonomy): domain Bacteria; phylum Cyanobacteriota; class Cyanobacteriia; order Cyanobacteriales; family Nostocaceae; genus Nostoc. The sequence goes on along the minus strand of NZ_JBALDA010000063.1, from coordinate 49,434 downwards.
TCCAAAATCGGCACAGGCGATCACGTTGTTAAAACTGGTAAAATAGTCTTGGAGTGTAATAGCTGCTTGACAGTGAATTCAATCCATTTGTAATAGTAGAGATTTTGAGCAATGGTATCCTACTGGAGCGAGGAAAACTGAGGAGTAGCTAAGGAAACAGAAACGTTTTTTCACCCGAAATCGTTTGATTATCTAGCCTAAACACAGCAACATAGCTGATGTTAATAACAACGTTCTGTATCTCAATTAATGTCATAGCTAGTTTCAACGTCCGGGATAATATACTTTATGGTATTTAACCCAGTAAAGTTGACAATTTCGTTACAGAAAAGACACCACATTTAATTCGAGTTTATGCAAGTTGAAAAAGTAATTAAACAATCGCTAGGTAATGACGAAGCAGTTATCTTTAGTTATTTTTTATTTAAAAATATCAATTAAATAACTAGTTTGTCTAACCACTTTAAAGCATTGAATTAATAAAAATACTAACATACTTTACAGAAACTAAATCATTCCTTTAAAGTTATTTTATAAATAACCATATATCCTTACTGATATAAGTTTTGAATAAAATTTAGCATAAAAGTATAATTTATGACTACATAAATATGCGATAAGTTTTGATATTTACGGGTTAAACATAAATATTTTCTTGATTAAGCTAACACTACAAATCTATTGTTTAGTAAGTAACAATTCAATGAATACATAGATAAATTCAACAACTATGAGTATTATTTATCAGAGAAGCATCATAATTGAGTCGAAGTTTTTGGTTATTTTTTAAGATAAGTCAAGTTAAGAAACAAAGTGGTTATTTATAAAGCAAATATTAATTTTTAATATGTTGCTTGATAAACATAATATAGGTTAAATGAATCTCCAGTAAAAAGTATGCATCTCATCTACCAACTAACCCGCTTTACAAGTCCCTTACAGGGCTAATAGCTTAAGTAAGGGCAATTCATCAATTACCCCTACTAGAAATCGCTAGAAGAATGTCTTATATTACACAACCTTGATAATAATAATCTGTTAGTAATATCAAATCTGCTTAATAACGAACTATTTGTAAAGATTCAATTGCTAAAGAAGAGATTAGCAATCGATACATTTTTCAGCACATCATCTTACTATGATGAAATATTTTAGTGAGAGAATCAAGACTTATACAAATCAAATTAGTTGACAAGAGTTAAACTTTAGTCCATACTTAATAACAAGTTTTTCCAAGTTTTCATCTTATTTTTTTAGCGCTTCGTTGTTTTTGAAAGTTAAGTTTGCTGACTAGCACTATTGTATTTTACGTTACTGGATTAGATATCAAATTAGGATATAACTTAGGAAGCTTTGAAGTAAAACGCCATTAATTTTCACGCCACAATAGTAAGTTTGGGCGGTAAAAGCGTACAACAATTCGTATAAAACCAATTTAGATCCATCCACTTGATTTAAGGTAAAAAACCTAGAGGAAAAACACTCTTGGTAATTTGCGGATGATACCAATTTGAAAAAAGAATGCGACAGATACATACTCCCAAACCTTTGTTCTGTCTGGCTTTCTTAATTTTGAATTTTGAATTTTGAATTGGTATGAGTCTATTCTAATCGACTAAATATAACCAGGATATCCCCTAAAAAAGCAGAATTGGAATAAAAATATGGCAGTAAATAAAGAAAGTCGATTATTCACAAAACCCGTAGGGCGATCGCAACTAATTTTAGCAGCTTCTCTGACTTTAGCGGCTGGATTAATCACTTTCTATAGTTTGGCCTCCTATTGGTCTAAACCTAAAGTTGTAACATCGCAAGCGATTCCTCCAAAAGCTGCCACGCCTGTGAAAGTTGCTGTGACTGCCTTGGGACGCTTAGAGCCAGAAGGTGAAGTTACTTCTTTGACTGCTCCTGCTTCTAATAATGGGGTACGAGTAGACAGACTGTTGGTGAAAGAAGGAGATACAGTTAAAGCAGGGCAATTATTGGCCTACCTCGAAAATTATGGCCGTTCTAAAACCGCATTGCAACAGGCTATAGACCAACTCCAAGTTGCCAAAGCTAAACTAGCGCAGGTGAAATCTGGAGGTAAAACCGGAGATGTCGATGCTCAAAAGGCTGTAATCGCTCGGTTAGAGCCACAATATAAAGGAGACGTTGCGACACAACAGGCGACAATCGACCGCATCCAAGCGGAAGTAGATAATGCTCAAGCAGAGAACGATCGCTATCAGGAATTATATAAAAAAGGTGCGATCGCGGCTTCTGTAGCAGATACCAAAGCTTTGCAACTAAAGACTACACAACAGCAGCTAACAGAAGCTCAAGCCACCCTCAAGCGGACTCAAGACACATACCAAGAACAACGCAAGCAAGCACAAGCGCAACTCACCAGTATTAGTGAAGTGCGTGGTGTAGATGTTCAAGTAGCACAAACTGAAGTTAACAGTGCAACAACTTCTGTTCAACAAGCAAAAGCCGACTTGGATTTGAGTTACATCAAATCTCCCATAAATGGCAAAATTTTGAAAATTAACGCCAAAACCGGAGAAGTCATCAGCACCAACAGAGGATTTGCTGAGATCGGTAAAACATCTCAAATGTATGTGATTGCAGAGGTGTATCAAACCGATGTTCAAAAAGTGCGTGTAGGACAAAAAGCCACCATTACCAGCACTGCATTTACTGGAACAATAAAAGGAACTGTAAAAGAGATTGGTTGGCAAGTTGACAAGCAAAACATCTTCAGCCTCAACCCTAGTTCAGATACAGACCGCAGAATAGTTGAAGTGAAAATCTCCATCGATAATCCCGCAGATAGTGAAAAGGTTGCTCGTTTAACAAACTTACAAGTGGATGTCGCCATTCATATTTAGTCATCAGCCATAGGTCATTCACAAATGACCAATGATAAATGACAAATAACAAATGACAAATAATAAATAAATTCATGATTTTCAAAATTCCTTTAGCATGGCTACAGCTAGCCCAGCAAAAAGTTCGTTTATTAGTAGCTGTAGCCGGTATTGGCTTTATTGTGCTGCTAATGTTTGTGCAACTTGGTTTTCAAGATGCCCTCTATTCCAGTGCAACCGCAGTCCATCAGAATCTCAAAGGAGATTTATTTTTAGTTAGTTCGCAATATAAATCTTTGACTTCAAATCAAAGTTTTTCGCGGACTCGTTTATACCAATCTCTGGGGTTTGATGGTGTAAAGTCAGTTAGCCCCATGTATTTGCAATTTGCCAAGCTGAAAAATCCGGCAACTAGTGAGAAATATTCAATATATGTTATTGGTTTCGATCCAGGTAGACCTGTGATGAACATCCCAGAAGTTGAGAACAATTTAGACAAACTCAAAACTCCTGATGTTGTGCTTTTTGACCGGGGTTCTCGCCCAGAGTTTGGCCCAATAGCTGAAAAATTTAATGCGGGAGAGACTGCACAGACAATTGAAATATTTCCCTTCAACTCATTAATTGGTTATAGAGTAAGAATTGGTGGTTTATTTACATTAGGGCCTTCCTTTGGGGTAGATGGTAATTTACTTGTTAGTGACTCAACTTTCTTGAGGATAAATCCTAATACTCGTCCAGCAGATATGATAGATATTGGTTTGATTTCCCTCAAACCTGGTACTAATGCAGAAACAGTACTGAAAAATTTACAAGCAAGTTTGCCTAATGATGTCCAAGTTTTTACACGCCAAGGCTTCATTGATTTTGAAAAAAAATATTGGGCTATCAGAACACCCATTGGTTTTATCCTTAACTTGATGTTAACAATGGCTGCGGTTGTTGGTGTAGTTATTGTTTATCAAATTCTTTACAGTAATATTGCTACACAGTTCGTTGCTTATGCCACTTTAAAAGCCATAGGTTATACCAATAGCTATTTACTCAATGTAGTATTTCAGCAAGCTTTGATTTTGGCAATCTTAGGTTATATTCCAGGAATTATTACTTCTGTATTGTTATATAATTTTGCAGCAGAAGCAACTAAATTGCCAATAATTATGACCGCTAATAATGCGGTACTTGTTTTAACTTCAGCAGTTTTAATGTGCATAACATCAGGAGCGCTTGCTATCAACAAACTCCGCTCGGCAGATCCAGGAGATATCTTCTAAATGATTACTAGCAGCAAAATAAACTGATTAGTTTGCCACGATATACACTGATAGCTAAATATTAGCGCAGCCTCCCTACAGAAAATTTCTTTTTATACCAATTTTAGATTTTAGATTAAAAGTATTTATCAAAATTCCAATTTGGTATTACTTCAAGTCTTTTATCTAAAAACTCAAATTCACCTATTAACAATAATTTCGATTTTATGAACCTCAAAGACAAAACTCTCCTCATTACTGGGATTAATGAATTTGTCGGTTTGCGTACAGCCGAGTTAGCCATAGCGCAAGGGATGAAGGTTCGTGGACTACAACAAAGTTCTACAGCACAGAACAAACAATTACAGAATTTAGGTGTAGAGGTAATTACTGGTAATATCACCGATTCTACTATTGCTCAAAAGGCTTGTCAGGGAGTAGATATCGTTTTACATACAGAGCAAATTGTCGAAGAAGCTGGTGAAATTAAGCATTTTCGTGATGTCAATGTTGGCGGTACTATTAATATAGCTAAAGCTGCTAAACAGGCTGAGGTCAAAACATTTGTACATCTATCTAGTGTAATGGTTTATGGTTTCAACTATCCTGATGGTGTTACAGAATCTGGACCACTTTCTGGCGAAAATAATCCCTACTGTCAAACAAAAATAGAAGCCGAAACAGCACTTTTAGAACTGAATAATTCCTCAGATTTCGGCATTATTGTGATTCGAGCTGGAGATGTTTACGGCCCAGGAAGTATTCCCTGGATAGTCAGACCAATTCTGATGATGCGCCAAAAATTATTTGCTTGTGCCAACGATGCTAATGGAGTAATTAATCATGTATATATAGATAACCTGATTGATGGCATCTTTCTTGCAATAGAAAAAGAAATTTACGGTGAAATATTTAATATCACTGATGGACAAGAAACTTCGTGGAAAGAGTATTTTATGCGTTTAGCAGCAATGGAAGATTTACAAGCACCCCTTTCATTATCGAAAGATGAAATCAAATTGTTTCTAAAGCTACGCGTTCAAGGACAAAAACTTTTTCGGAAAAAAGTTGATATTCTACCAGAATCTATAGATTTTATGACTCGTCCTTACGCTTGTTCCATTGCCAAAGCCCAAAATTTGTTAAATTACAAACCAGCAGTTGACCTAGAATTAGGTATGCAGCAAACACATGAATGGCTGCAAAAAACAGATATTCAAAGCTTGATGAAATAGTTCACATATTTTTGGGAATTCAGGAGTCACGAGTCAGAATTCAGAATGATTGCAAAATGAATAAGCTAGAAGACACTGGATTTACTTGAGATCATTAAGCTTGCTATCAAAGTATTCTTAATTCTGACTTCTGGATTCTGAATTCTGACTTTTTACGTTGCGTTTACCTCACTACGATTAAGCAGAAAATAATCCATAGATTTTCCGAATACATGTTTTCTATGAGTAACAATCAGCCACGATTGAGCATCGGATTACCTGTATACAATGGTGAAAAATTTATCAAAGAAGCTATAGATTCACTCTTGGCTCAGACCTTTGAAGATTTTGAACTAATTATTTCAGATAATGCCTCTACAGATAAAACTGAGGAAATTTGTAGAGCTTATGCCGAGCAAGACCAGCGTATTTGTTACTACCGCAATGACAAAAATATCGGTTGTGCTGGTAACTTTGATCGCGTCTTGAAACTGTCTTCGGGTGAGTATTTTAAATGGGCAGCCCATGACGATTTACATTCTCCAGATTTTATCAAGAAGTGTGTTGACGTACTTGACCAAGATCCTACCATAATCTTGTGTCACTCCCAGGCATATTTCATTGATGAACAGGGGAATTTTATCCAAAATTACAATATCAAAGTCAAGGCAGATGCACTAAAACCACAAAAGCGTTTTCACGAATTGCTGACCAAGCATTTATGTTATCAATGTTACGGGGTCATTCGTACTAGTGCTTTGAAAAAGATACCGTCTATGGGTGGTTATGGTAATGCAGATGGAATTCTCTTGTTAAGACTTGGTGTTCTCGGTAGATTTTATGAAATTCCTGAATACCTGTTTTTCGTCAGAAGTCATCCGCAACAATCAATGAGTATGTTTTTTCCCAATTATTTGTTGTTAACAAATACAAATCAAAAATCATTCTTGAGTATGCTGCCTGATTTTTATGGGTTTACAGTGTGGTTTGATTCAGCAAAGAAAGGGAAAATTTTATTACCACATTGGAGAATGATTTGGGAGTATATACTCTCCATCTGGTGTTGTCCTCTGAGTTTATATGAGCGGCTGTGTTGTCATATAAGTTTATATCAGCAGTTAAAAGGAACAGAATATCTTTTGCTGAAAGATTTACTAATAGCGCTGCAAAGACTTTGGAAACGTTGGCAACCAGTATCAATTAAAGAACAGCAAATTACGCTTTGAACGAATTAGTTCAGAAATAAAAGCTGATTAACACAGCTTTCTATCAACCCCAAAATCACCTATTCTGACACAAAACTATGCTGAAACTATCTCAACTATCTCATGTTTTGCTTGCTACTTTAGTAAGCATCAGTTTTGCTAAAACAGCGAATGCAGAACCGACTGCAACACTTAACGTTGTAGTAAATGGAATACATCATCAAAAAGGTGAGATTTGCTTTCGAGTTTATGCAAATGAAAAAGGATTTCCAATGAGTAGTACTAGTGAAGCTCAAAGTGGTTGCGCTCAGATTACTGGCAGTTCTATAACAAAAAAATTCTCCGGTTTGAAACCTGGAACTTATGCTGTCGCTGTGGTTGACGATCAAAATGGCGATCGCAAACTCAATAAAGACTTTTTCGGTATTCCCAAAGAAGGTTTTGGAATTTCCAAAAATCCAACTGTGTCCATACAAACAGGTACACCAAAGTTTCGTGATGCCAGTTTTGTTGTAAACAAAAATACAACAGTTAACATCATCATGAAATATTCACTTGATTCATAAAGGGAGTGGGGTGTAGAGGGACAAGGGGGACAAGGGGGACAAGGGTGACAAGGGTGACAAGGGTGAATTTTTAAACAAGTCTCTCCCCGAAGTTCTGAGCGCCGGCTTCCGGCGCTCAGAACTTCTCTCCTATCTCCCCCCTCTTCCTTGTCTACCTTGTCTCTTCTCAATGCCCAATCCCCAATCCCTCATTCTGTCGGAGACTAAAAATTTAATGGAAGATTTGGCAATATTTCTGTCTAAGTCTTTGATGGGTTGGCTGGTTATTCAGGTGTGTTTCACGCTTGTCTTTATATGGTATCTGCGCTCGTCTAAAAAAAACTTATTACCAGATGACCAGTTGCCCAAAACAGCAGTAATTCTTTGCTTACGTGGAGCCGATCCGTTTTTGCCTAGATGTTTGCGATCGCTCCTAAATCAAAACTATCCACAGTATGATTTAAAATTAATCGTTGATAGTCACGAAGATCCGGCTTGGAAAATTGCTAGTGAAACCATCACTGAGCAAGAAGCAACTAATGTTCAAATCAGCCCTTTAAGAATAGTACGCAACAGTTGTAGTCTCAAATGCAGTTCTTTAATCCAAGCTATCCGTGAGTTGGACGATTCTTATAAGGTGGTTGCTTTAGTAGATGCTGATACTATAGTTCATTTAAATTGGCTGCGAGAATTAGTCAGTCCTCTAGGCGATGCGAAAGTCGGCGCAACAACCGGCAATCGTTGGTACGTACCAACTGGTAGGTATTGGGGTTCTTTAGTGCGGTATGTCGGCAATGTGTCCACGGTAGTGCAAATGTTTATCTTCCAGATTCCTTGGGGTGGAACTTTGGCTGTGAAAACAGAAGTACTTCGCCAAACAGAACTGCTAGATAAGTGGGGACAAGCTTTAGGCGAAGATTTTATGATGCACGACATCCTCAAAAAACATGGTTTTCAGGTAAAGTTTGTGCCTTCGCTGCTAATAGTCAATCGTGAAGAGACTGATTTATTCAACTTAATAGACTATCTCAAGCGCCTTATCCTTTGTTCTCGACTGTATCATCCCCGTTGGTTGGCTCTTGTTGGTGAAGCTGTTTCTAGCATTTTGTTTCCGACTCTACTAAGCGTGTTAGTTCTAGAGTCGTTGTTAGAGGCAAAATGGGAAGTTGCGGCTCTGTTGTTAGTCTGCTATGGAGTCTACACTGTCGGATTACTCTTGGTAATGCTGGTGTTGGAATTAGAGATACAGCGAATGGTTCGCTCTAATAACCAGGCGATCGCCAAATTATCAGCTGCTACAATCATCAAAATGTTGATTGGGATTCCCTTAACACAGTGGGTTTATGGGTTAGCGATGCTATCATCCCTGTGGACATCAACAGTCACCTGGCGCGGTGTTAGCTATCGAGTTCAAGGGCCTTGGAATGTCCGTCTAGTGGAATATCGCCCTTATCAATGGTTGGATCAGCCTATTAATAGCAAGGTTTCTCTTTGAATTAAATCGCTAAATATCAACTAGGGCATGAAAGTTATTACACTAAACATTCCCTAGTCTTCAAATTGTATTATCTTATATTTAGTAGAACTATATTAGCTATAACCTTTGTAAACATATACGTTTTTACTTGTTAATTACCAAAACGTATTTATATTTTTGACAAGGGTTTAGACAAATATATTAAGGGGAATTTTGACTTGAGTATTTTGGATGTTTTGATAGTTTAAATCCAGATTGACAAACATCCGCTTAAAAATCGACAATTTCAGCTATTTGACAATGCGTAAATCCTTAGTCTAACTGTATTAGTGGGAATTTCTGAGCTAAATAATCAGGATGTTCATCAAACATTTGCTGCGTAAATCCTAAGTTAACAACCAGCAATTTTGTGAAATATTCCCCTTTATTATGACTAAGCAAAAACTTCGCATTGCACTGTTTACAGGGTTGTACGCTCCTTTCTTGACTGGTGTTTCCGTTGCAGTTCACCAACGAGTTCGTTGGTTGCTAGAACAGGGACATGAGGTTTTTTTAATCCATCCCCAAATCAACGATCACTACCCCAAAAATGTTGGCGATCGCCCCATGCCAGGTTTAGAGGAAATTCAATCTTTCCCCAATTTTTCTGCTTACGCATTCCCTACAGAACCACTGATATTCTACAAGTCTCTTCCTCAACCGTTGAACTATCGGCACTGGAGCGATACCAAGTTGCTGGAGAAATTCCAGCCTGATATTATCGTGGTTGAAGAAGCAGCGCAAATGAGAGGTTTATACTCATTTTTCTTGCAAGGTTATGGTCGCCCTATCGGCACTCAATATGCAAAACGAACAGGGACACCAATAATATCACTCTTCCATACAGATATCGTTGCCTATATCAAATATTACTTTGGAGAGCGGTTCTTCAGTTTGATTCGTCCCATTATTCCCGTTTTAGTCAAGCAATTTAGTGAGTCTTATGACTTCAATTACTTCTCTTCTAAAGAACAACTGACTAAATACGAAGAATTGAAATGCCAACGCGCTGAATACGTCGCTTATCAAGGTATCGATTGCGAAAAATTTCACCCGCGAAACATTTGTTACGATCCAATTCCCAACGATAACCGACCAACTCTTTTGTTTGTCGGACGCATCACACCTGAAAAGAATGTCAACCAATTACTTGATATATTTCCAGTCATAGCTGCCAAAATTCCTGATGTCCATCTGGTGATTGTTGGTAGTGGCCCGCTAGATAAAGAGATCCGTGAGCGTGCTAAAAAGTTTGGAGCGGGTATTACTGTATGGGGTGAATCTCACGGTACAGAACTTCTAGGTTGGTTTGCTAGAGCAGATATTTTTGTCAATCCCTCCGTCACCGAGAACTTCTGCACGACAAATAACGAAGCGCTAGCGTCGGGAACCCCTCTGGTTGCTGTTGTTGCACCGTCAACCTCAGAACAGGTATTTCCTGGTCGTAACGGTTTCCTCGCCCAACCTAACAATCCTACAGATTTCGCCCAAAAGGTAATTGCAATTCTAGAAAATCCCAGTTTGAAAGCAGATATGACTAGAAACGCTCGCCCTTCCATACTTGATTTTGATTGGTCAGCGTGTATGCAGAAATTTGAACACAAACTTTACCAAATCATTGAAGGAGCGCAGAAGGTGGAAGTAAGTACAACCAGTATAAGACCACAGTGATAAAAAATATGGCGATCGCTAGTATTTACAGTATTAGCGATCGCTAAATAGTTATAGCACATTACTAGCTGATGCTAATATCGTGATATGCACCATAAAGAAGACAGTTCGTATTTTTATGTGCGTGTCCCTGCACGAGTTTTAGGATGTCTATGTGCTGGTGAAATTACCATTATTCTATTTCCTGGGCATGGGTTAGTGCTAACAGAACCAATCCAAACCTATCTCATTCCTGAAAAATTGAGAATGCCCAATAGTGAGTTTGATGTGTTGTTCAAACATCCTGGGCGAAAGATGATCCGAATCTTACAACACAACGAATTCTGTCCAGAAATTGATGCAAGTTATGAGTGAAGTTCAACTTATTTCAAGCACTTGATACAAATGATTTGTCTCTAACTCTTTCCCCCTGCTGCCTATTTGTATCAACCTGAAAGTCAAATGGTATTATCCCTTAACGATTATGGTAGGGTTCAAGCTTTCAAATTCGTTATTGTGTATTAACTAAGACAGTCAGAAGGTACGATTCTTTAACGAAAGAATGAGGTTATAGCCTTAGCAACAACAATATTATCAATCCACCGACAATTGCTTGGAACAACTTTATTTTGCCACTTTGGGTGGATTTGAAAGCAGTTTCTTAGCAAGCCAGATCCAAAATTTATTTTCGTGGAGTACTTGCACATAGCTAGCATCCACTTGATTGAGGCGAGCAAAGATGGTTGGTTGTCTGAGTAGAACAACCCATAGCAACGTGATGACTTTGTAGAGAAACCCCAGCCAACGGTGGTAAAAGATTAATGCAATCAGTCCAAGATCAGAAGCAGCATGACCTTCTTCGACTTGTTGAGCAGAAAACTGAGGTAACACAAGCGACAATTGATCGCCGTGCTCCCTAAGCAATGAGCCAAGGACAGCTGCATCTTTAATCGCTGCGGTGCAACCTTGTCCCAAAAGGCTGAACATAGAGTGTGCAGCGTCCCCTATCAATACTACCTGACCTTGCAAGTCATGATAGTAGCGACATCGACTCCAATATTCATGCCCCGGTTGGGCTGCCAGGAATGCCGCAGCTTGATCTTTATTAAGTTTAGGTGCTGGCAAGTTTTTTGGGAGCATCTCCTGCAATAACTGCTCTAATTCCTCTGGGCTTGTAATTCCATAAGGATTAATCTGATCGCTGCTGCCTACTGGTTGCCAGAAAATCAGTGCAGTCAAATCGCCATCTTTTCGCGGTAAGCAGCCACCAAAAACAAGCCCAAATTGAGTGTTTCGCTTTTGAAGTCGAATGATACGAGGTGGAGATTGTTGTAGTTCTGGTGGCATCGAGAGTTGCAGTACTTTCCACAGATGCGGTCGTTGGAACTGTTGAAAATCGATTTCGTCTGGTTTTGAAAGCATTAAGGCATTTCGGATGGTCGAGTTAATCCCGTCTGCCCCCACTAGTAGATCATATACTACTGTTTCATGACCAGACTCTCTCTCAATCACGACCTCACGACGCGCCAGATCGACATCCACGACTGGAACGTTAAAATTTACAGATAGCCGTGAACTTTCATCAGAGGTTCGATTGCCATAACGCGTCAGTAGCTGTACAAGTAAAGCACACAGATCGCGACGTGGAATTAAAATAAGTCCGCCGGCAGTCAATTCTACCCCTTGAGAGACTAACTTCTCTTGTAACCCTTCAATACTGTTCAACCATTGCTGTACTTTTGTGCCTAATCCCAAGCCGAATCCTCGACTGTCTGCATACTCTAAATCAGTAGGATTTTGGTTAGAGTCATATAGTTGTACCGTATAGTTTCGGCTAAGGGCGAGTAATCGATGGGCTAAGAATAGACCAGCTGGGCCTGCACCAATAATTACAATATTCATATAAACGTGAGTTCGACGAGTTGGTTACTGAATTGGCATTCTAATATTGTAAATACCAGAAATACTAGCGATCGCTAATTAGTGACTTTGAGTTTGACTAAGGCTGTTAGTCCAATGGTCTGGAGTTTAGACTAGTTCGCGGTGCAAAACTCAGAAGGCTCATTCTATAAAGCCTAAAAACCAAGGTTTTAGTTCCTGGAAACATCTTAAATCCGTATCCTTATTTTTTGGAAATTTAGTTTCGCACCGGAAACTACGACTAAATGGTGGAAAAAAGCGGTCAGCCCTATTTCGGCGGAAATAGGGCTGACCATGTTGCTGGGAGAATAAATAGTCAGGTGAAAAAAGGACAAGTTTTAGGTAATTGCTAGGATTTGAGAAAAACTTGTCCATCTCAATTTGGACTTACTCTTTTGGTTTACCTTTAGATTTGTGAGAGCCAAAACTGTAGACCATTGCTATTTTCACGAGATCGAAATAAGCAGGATGATTATCTTTATTGACAATTGCTAAAGATATCGAGCCTGCAACTAAGATCACCAAAATTGGTGAGAGTGTTTCACCATTGATGCCGTTACCTTTATCTGACATGATATGACCTCCTGTACCTGTAATTTGAAGCCTTTGGCTGAATGGAAATAAACCAAAGGCTTTATTTGAAGCAACACCGTAAATTTGTATCAACGCCAAGACTCAAAAATCATGGCGATCGCAAACAAACAAAATAACGAGACTGCAACTCGTCCAAACCAGATCCAGACACTAATAGATAGCAGGATTTGAACGAGAGAGAAAGCGCCGAAAACGTGAAACACAATCAAAGCGATCGCAAAACCAACCAAAGTCAACATAAAATACTTCAATCCTCTTCCAGTCAAAGTTAAAAGCGGATTTTGGTTGTCTTTGTGATTAGTTTTCATACTTTTTTTCCTATCTTCAGATGAGAGTTGAGCAAGAGACTTTTTATCATGTTTGTTACTGTTCATAGAACTTACTCCGGGAAAAAAAACCTAAGCAAAAAGCCGGGTGTGTAAGAATACACCACCGGCTTGTAAACTTCTCATTTATCAAAAGCCAAATGTCTTCAGAAAATAGATATTGAATTTAATGACTTCACCAAGCTAGCAGTCTTCTTAACTGTAGATAGCTGTGGCGATGTGGTGCGTTATTTCCGATTGTGGAAATGCCTACAAGCTATCCAAGTTTCAAGAATGTGTTCGTGTAATTGTTGGATTTCTTGCAGTTCTTCTTGACTCAACTTGTGACGGTGGCTAATATGACCACTCAGTTCTACGATCGCTTCGTATTTCCCCTTTTTACTAGAAATAGTTAACTGGCCGTGTTGAGTTTCCGACAAGGTTTCAATCAGCAGAATGCTCATGTGAGAAAAGACTAACGGTAACTCAACTGCATACAAGTGTTTGGGTTTTCCTAAAATTTCTGGGCTGCCTCTTTCTTGTGGTTTCAATGTAGGTAAGGTTTCTGAGGATTGTCCTTCTATTTTCAAGACGGTTTTGATGGTGTTAGAACTCCTGATAAAGTCTGGCAGTCGTGAGAAGCTAGTCATGTTAGTTCCCCCTAATGTTGGCTGTTGAGTTTAGACCTATATTTGTATCTCACATATAGATACTTATGTATAAGATAAGCATATCTACTTTAAAAAAGCAAGCCTTTACAAGGAATATTTTTTAATAAACATCCAATCTTGTAAATATATATATAGTTTTGCCGAGAATTTATCTCACGTAGATATAAAAAGTTATACTGTAAGTAGGTTTTTATACAAAAAAGATTTTAATTAGATGGTTTTACCCGACAAAAATAGACTATATTTTTATTTTTTGGGATAAAAATATAGCAAGACACTGAGTAAAAACTGAAATAGCATAGCTAGCAAATTGTGTAGTTACTGTAAAATCTACCAAAATGCTAAATAAAGCTCTTTTCTAAACTTGAGAGTCATGCTATAAAAAAATATTCTCACATACTGATAACTCAAATATATTGTGTGGAGCTGAGATTGTGTGGAGCTTAGATGAGATGAACAGCGCAGCTGATATGCCTTTGGTTCCTGATGATTTCATTACAGGAGTCGCCAATAGTCGTGGTGTGACGAAAGCAGAGCTAGATGCCTTATTGTTAGCATTAAAAAATTCTTCTGGTGCGGAAATTGCCAAGAAACTGGAGATTTCTCAAGCGGCGGTGAGAAAAAGATTAGGAGAAAGCTACCGCAAATTAGGTATAGAAGGGAGCGGTAATAAAAAAATTTATAACCTGAAACAGAAGCTATATGCTCAGTACCAAGGTACTTATGAAAACGTGATTTCTGCAAAAGAAGACTGGGGTGAAGCAGTCGATGTAGACGGTTTTCGGGGTCGAGATGGAGAAATTCAAAATTTAGAGGAATGGATAGTCGGTAATGATCCACTGCGGTGTCGGTTAGTAGCAGTGTTGGGAATGGGTGGAATTGGTAAGACTGTGATCGCGGCTAAAGTTGCCAAAAAAGTCCAGCCGCAGTTTGATTATCTGATTTGGCGATCACTCCGTAATACCCCATCATTAGATGACATTCTCACCCAACTTTTACGTTTTTTACCTAATGATTCAGAAGATTACTTAACAGGTAGTGAAAATGACAAAATACTGTCACTAATTGATACTTTAAGAAAATATCGATGCCTAGTGATTTTAGATAATGTCGAATCAGTGCTACGTAGTGGCGAAGGCAAAACTGAAGAATGGGCTGGTGAATATGAACCTGGATATGAAAACTATGGCTACTTTTTTAAAAAGGTGGCAGAAGCATCACATAATAGTTGTTTATTACTAACTAGTCGGGAAAAACCAAAAGAAGTAGCTGCCTTAGAAGGTAAAAATCTGCCAGTTAAAGTTTTGCAATTATCTAGCCTGAATTTAGAAGAAGCTAGAGAAATTTTGCAGGATAAAGGATGCGATTGTACTGACGAACAATTGCAAGAACTAGTCACAAGATATTCTGGCAATCCTTTAGCTTTAAAGATAGTCGCCACTACAGTTTATGGCTTATTTAGCAATAACATTACAGAGTTTTTAAAAGAAATTCAGGAAGCAAACGCTGTCTACGGAGATATTCGCACGCTTTTAGATACGCAATTTAAACGCTTGTCAGAATTGGAAAAACAAGTGATGTATCGGCTAGCGCTTCATCGGGAATATGTTTCTCTGACACAACTGAAAAATGATTTCAAAACCACAGATACCGAGTCCAAAATACTGGAAGTTGTTGAATCATTGTTACGGCGATCGCTAATTGAAAAAGAACCAACCGCCAGCAGATTCCGCCAGCAATCTGTGGTGATGGAATATATCAGTAAACGCCACATCGAACAGTTTGCTGATGAATTGAGCGAAAAAAAAAATTGGACTTTATTAACGCCCACCCTTTAATCCAGGTGCGATCACTTGATTATATCCGGCATACACAAGAACGGCTAATACTAGAACCCGTTAAGCAAAAGCTAATCAAAGCTTTTGGTACAACAACACAACTAGAATCTTATTTACGGCGAATGCTTGCGACTTTACAGCAAGAGCCGCCCCCAAATCAAGGTTATGCAGCTGGTAACTTCATAAATCTACTGCGACAACTCCAGATAGATAAATCCCAGCACGATTTTGAGATTAATTTAAGCGGGCGTGATTTTTCTGGTCTGACTATTTGGCAAGCTTATCTCAAAGGTGTCAACTTACAAGACACTAGCTTTGCCAATGCTGATTTAACTGGTTCCGTATTCACAGAAACCATGTCTAGTATCGTTTCTGTGAGATTCAGTCCTGATGGCAAATTGTTTGCTACAGGTTTAATGACCGGAGAAATTAGGCTATGGCGCACTTCTGATACTAAACAACTTCGCATTTATACAGGCCATAGTGGCTGGGTTTGGGCTTTTGCTTTTAGCCCAGAGAGTAAACTCCTCGCCAGTGGTAGTGCTGACTACACAATTAAAATCTGGGATGTGCAAACAGGCGAATGTTTGCACACACTCAAAGAACATACCAACAAAGTTTACTCAGTAACTTTTAGTCCAGATGGTGCTTTTTTAGCTAGTGGCAGTGAAGACCAAACTATTAAAATCTGGGATATTGCTACAGGAATTTGCCAACAAACACTCCTTGGTCATGATGGTTGGGTGTGGTCAGTTACCTTCAGACCGTCTACAACTACTAACAATAGTCCTTTAATTGCCAGTGGCAGTGCCGACCACAAAATTAAGCTGTGGGATATCAACACAGGTAGATGCTTGAAAACCCTGAATGGTCATAGCAGTGATGTTCTTTCTGTAGCCTTCAGTCCTGATGGGCAAATACTAGCCAGCGGTAGTAGAGACCTCACCCTGAGACTGTGGGACGCAAACACAGGTAAATGCAAGGAAATATTGCAAGGACATAGTAAAAAAGTTTACTCAGTAAGATTTAGTCCCGATGGGCAAACCCTGGCCAGTGGTAGTGAAGACAGAACTATTAAACTCTGGGATATCCAACGGGCTGAATGTTTGAAAACCTTACAAGGTCATTATAGCCAGGTGTGGGCGATCGCCTTTAGTCCAGATGGCCGCACTTTGATCAGTTGCAGTGACGATCAAACAGCTAGGCTGTGGGATGTAAATACAGGTAATTGCCTGAATGTGTTGCAAGGATATACCCGTGATGTCTATTCAGTAAAATTTAGTCCCAATAGTCAAATCCTGGCCAGTGGAAGGGATGACTACACCATTAGTCTGTGGAACTTACAAACAGGAGAATACCACATTCTCAGAGAACATCAAGGACGGATTCGTTCTGTAGCCTTTCATCCCAACGGGCAAATACTCGCTAGTGGTAGTGCTGACAATACTATCAAACTTTGGGACATCACAGACATTCGCCACAGCAAATGCATTCAAACCCTCACAGGACACAGTAACTGGGTGTGGACAGTTGCTTTTAGTCCTGATGGGCAAACCCTAGTCAGTAGTAGCGAAGACCGCAGCATTCGCATCTGGGACATCTCTAACGGTGAGTGCCTGAAAAAAATTAAAGGACATAGCCATTGGGTGTGGACAGTGGCGTTTCATCCTGATGGTCATACTCTGGCAAGTGGTAGCGCTGACAGTCAAATTAAGCTTTGGGATGTTGCCACCGGAAAATGTATCCAAACTTTCACAGACCATAAAGACATGATTTGGTCAGTAGCATTTAGTCCAGATAGGCAACTTTTAGCCAGTGGCAGCGAAGACCAAACTGTAAAGTTATGGAATCTTAGCACAGGCGAATGTATTCAAACTTTAACAGAGCACGATCAACAAGTCTACTCAGTGGCATTTAGTCCCAATGGGCGAATTTTAGCTAGTGCTGGTGCTGATACTACGGTCATTCTCTGGGAAGTTAGCACAGGTGAGTGTCTAGAAACCCTGAAATTGGGACATACAGCAGCGATTCGTTCTCTAGCTTTTACTCCCGATGGCAAGTTATTGGCTAGTGGCGGCGAAGACGAAAAGATTCAACTGTGGGATATGCAAAATTGTAGTCGATGGCGATCGCTTAAACCGGATCGCTTGTACGAACGCATGGATATTAGCGGTACCACAGGCTTGACCGATGCTGAAAAAGCTTCTTTAAAAATGTTGGGTGCTGTTGAATAGACTCTGAGCTATCGCTCCAACCAACCTACTATAAGCAGGGCATCACTTTCAATTACCAGGGTATTACACCATCAAAAAACAGTAATTTTAGGCGTGTAATAGTGTTAATATCTCAAACTAAAAGTCAACAAACATTCGCTCATATTAATTCAATTAAAATTTTATTGATTGGCGAATTTATCAAACACAGAAGTTTTAATGGTGCAAACAAAGCCTTGCCAGTTTTAGCTTCTAGTTTAGTTAATGCTGGATTTAGTCAAGTTGTACAACTAGATTTAGAACGTCTTGATTTGAGTATTAATAATGTTTTAAATGAAATTATAAATGTTGATTTAATTATATTTGCTGGTTGTTTGACAACTCAATGGCCCGAAATTGACGAGCATAGTAGAAAAATTTTTGCACAGCTTCAGAAACATGGCAGGGAAACCGTGCCAATTTTAGTTGGTGGTTATGCAACTAAAAGTGTTGAAGATATTGCCTGCATTACACCTTGGATTACAGCCTTTTGTAATGGTGAGGGGGAAGAATCAATTGTAGAAATTGCTCATGCCGTTGCCAGAGGCACTTTCTATGAAGAGATGAAATACTTGCCGGGATTGTGTTTCATGAATCAAAACGGTAAATTTCATCGCGTTACTCCTGACGATAGTAGAAATGCCATTTTTCATTCTGCCATTGCACCAAGAATCAATAATTTTGATGATATTGACCAAAATTTTGGTTTCATTCATATACCACAAGTACATGATATGAATATTTTTAAATTTTCAGATGGAAGGCAATTAAAAACAGCCCAACTATTTACTCAGCGAGGATGTCCTTGGGCATGTTATTTCTGTAATAAAAGTAGCGAAAGTAATAATGTTGTGAGATTAAGCGAAGCCTCATTTCGGAGGCAATTAAAGCAATTAAAGGAACGTAATTATGAAGCAGTTTATTTAGATGTCGATACTTTTACAGTTCACGATAAAGCTGCAAAAAGGGAAGCAGAGATTCTGAGAGAAGAAGGATTTGTTTGGGGTTCAAATACTAGAATTGATAAAATCAACTACGAACAGATGCGTTATTTAGTAGAACATAACTGTGTGTATATGTTTTTTGGGGTTGAGCATACGTTACCAGAAGTGTCATTAGCCAGCCATAAATTTAATGGCTCTGTTGCCAGTCAAATTAAGCAAGCATTTGATTATCCAGCCAAGATTGCCAAAGTTTTTCAAGATATGAATAAAGCTGGATTACCTAGTAGTTATTTTTTGATTTTGGGATTACCAAAAGCTCAACTAAACGACGATAAAACTGATATTATCGGTTATGAACCGACGACTTTTGCAGACGATATCCAGGCAATTAACTTTGGCATCGAAAAGTGCAACCCAGATTTTTTAAATTTTAATGTTCTACGATTTATGCCTGGGAGTATAGCTGCTGATACGGTTGGTGATTGCAGCTATTCCTGTGTACGTCCGTCAGGAAAACGGCCAATTACTGCTGGATACTTTTTACCACGATCTGTCAAGCATTATGACTACCCCCAATCCCAAGAACACGGTGTTTACCGACTGTGTGAATCAGTTAGCAAATATCAACCTATTACAACTGCTATGAATCCCCAACGGGTTTACGATACTATCTTCTACACAATGCACTTGATTAATACTAAGATTGATAGAGGTGATAAAGCTACAAAGTTATTTATTGATAGAGACTTACTTGCTTTAGGTTTAGTTAATCAAGATGAACGGGGAAAATATGCAATCGCACCCTTAGAAGATTTTGCCAATATTTAAGCAGTTGGGCAAAATTAAATTCATTTTTTTGCTTGCTTTAGTCTAGTTCCCGATGCGAAACTCAGAAGGCTCATTCTATAAAGCCTAAAAACCTTGGTTTTAGTTCCTGGAAGTATCTTAAATCCGTATCCTTATTTTTTGGAAATTTAGTTTTGCACCGCGAACTAGTCTAAACTCCAGAATGGTGCGATCGCATTAAAATTGCATTTTTGTATTTGTATCGCCGTGCTATCTAAATGCAACCTGCTGCAATGCAATTATTTTAACTTACAATACGATTGTTTTAACTTACAAAAATTAATCCACTCTACAAGTTGTTCGAGCAAATTTACAATTGGGTCAAGCTAGTTTTAGCACCCTGCCACCCATGCAAGATTGGCATAGTAAACAATCCCCACGCCAAACCTGTAATTAACCCAAAAGGTGTAACCAGATAGTTATTAAAACTCCACAAACCAAAAACCTGTGCTGCTAATTCCAAAGGATAAGCCATCATTAGCACAGTTGCGATCGCTGCACCACTCCAGCCATACTGACTTAACCAGTAAAATCCCTTACCACCAGTTACGCTATACAACAGACGAGTAATTAGCAAACCCGTCACAGTGCCATAGCAGCGCATACACACAGCCATAATAAACGGTGGTGCTAAATCTAACCCCATAGCTGGTTGCGGACAGACATGATTACCCATGAAATAAATGATGTCCGCAATCCCAGGAAGCAAAGACACTCCAGACGCAGCCAAAAAGGGAGCGATAGGCGGGCCAAAAACCATCCCTACCAACAAGAAATCAGCAATTAAACTCACCCAATTAATCTGCAACTTTTCATTGAAAGCTACTCTTGTCATCTCCCTTTCTCTGCGCCTCTGCGGTTTATTTTCTTAACGTACCTTATTTACATAAGGACTTGTTAACTTATCCAACTGCTGAATCAACAAACTGAGGAACAAACCTACATCTGTCACCACACCCACAGATTCTACAGAACCGCGATCGCTTAACTTTGTCACTACAGCTGGATTAATATCTACACATACCATTTTCACACCAGCCGGAGTCATATTACCCACCCCAATAGAGTGCAGCATCGATGACAGCATCAAAATCATCTCTGCACCTTCTAGGAGTTTGGCATATTGCTCCTGTGCTTGAATCAAATCCATTTGGGTATCAGGTAAAGGCCCGTCATCCCGAATCGAACCCGCAAGCACAAAAGGTATATTATTGTGGACACATTCATACATCACGCCACTTTTAATTGCTCCCGCCTCCACAGCTTTCGGAATACTGCCATAACGGCGGATACTATTAATTACCTTCAGGTGATGGCGATGTCCACCATGCACAGCGACACCCCGCTTCATATCTACACCCAAGGAAGTGCCCATGATATTTTGCTCGATGTCGTGAACTGCAATCGCATTTCCACCCAGCAGCGCCTGTACATATCCTTCCCGAATTAGTTGCGCCAGGTGTTCGCCGCCACCAGTGTGAATTACCACAGGGCCAGCCGTGACAACTACTTTACCACCAGCATCACGGATTTTACGCAATTCCCAAGCCACTTGTTCAACGACTAATTCCACCCGTCGTTCGCTGGAAACTCCTGCCGACATAAAGCTGAATTCTTGGGTACTGCGGAGTTCCCGCGATTCAGTTTTGCGGATGGTGCGGATACCTAAAACGTCTACAATTACCTGTTCGCCAACTTTTAAATCGCGAAGGATTTTACACCGAGCAACAAAACCTGTGGGAGTTTCAGTAATAGCAATTGCACCATCCATCCGCTG
This sequence comes from Nostoc sp., assembly GCF_036917535.1. Classification (GTDB taxonomy): domain Bacteria; phylum Cyanobacteriota; class Cyanobacteriia; order Cyanobacteriales; family Nostocaceae; genus Nostoc. Next base: position 28,052 of record NZ_JBALDA010000063.1, on the reverse strand, counting down.
ATTTTCTACCTTCACCCACTGACTATTAATTCGCACTTCGGTGGGATAAATTGTACTAACGTAGAAATCATCGGGCGCAACGCCATCTTGAATCACAGGCTCTAGTTTGGCATCTCGCTCATCATGGGGTAAATCTACAGCACCCAAATCAATCAATCGGGAGATGATTTCTTCCATCACCTCATGGGACGGTGCTGAAACTCTCACCTCCGCGGCTGAGGTACTTTGGCGTTGTTCTCCCAAGTTGAAATTCAGGACTTTGAAACTTCCCCCAGCATCTATAATCAAATCCAAAGCACGGTTAATTAAGCCAGCATCTAGCAAATGTCCTTCCATGCGAATGACGCGGCTTTCTACCGAGACATTGGCATGAATTTCATCCCTAACTGGTTCTGTAACCCGCAAAGTTAAGCATTTAGCTGCACCACCAGCTTTGAGAAATTCCGTAAGTGGTGTTTCCAGCACTTGGAAACCTGCATCCTGAAGGCGGGTTTTCAAAGCATCACTCGTCTTGTTCATGATGACGATGCTATCCACATTCACCGCATTACAAGCGAAGTTGACTGCCTCAGCTTCTTCTATTGCGATGCGCTTTTCTGATGCAACTCGCATTTCAATTAAGCGGTTGGAGTAAGAATCAAAAGCGCCGGGATAGTATAGCAAATAGCCATTTGCTAAGGGACAAAAACAGGTATCTAGGTGATAAAAACGTTCATCTATTAATCGCAGGGATAACACCTCAATATCCAGCCATTTAGCTAGATAAGGGTGAGAATCTAATTCCGAGCGGAAACCGTATCCCGCCCATAACCAGCGTCCTTCTCGATCCAGCAGTGCGTCTCCTGCTCCCTCAAAGGGCAAATCTTTGGGAAGTTCATTGACTGTATAACCATTTGCCTCAAACCATTGCTTGAAGAAAGGCTCCTCTCCCTGACGTTCTTTGTGCAAAAAGCGACTGAGGACGACATTATCGCCCAGAACTAAGCCAGCGTTGGCAGTAAAAACCAAATCAGGCCAGCCTTTTTCAGGTGGTACTAAATCTACAATCGCGTGTTCTTTGAGGATTTGATGTAGTCCCTGCCACTGTTCTACGGCGCGATCGCGCGATGATTTGTGAATATTCCCTTCCATCCAAGGATTAATCACATAGTCTACGTCATAGTGGTCAGGAGGGCACATTAAAAAGCGAATCCGGGAAGTCATAAAAATCTTACAAGCGTTTTGTATGCTACAAGCTTACTTTGAATACAGACTTTTGTTTTTCTACAGGCAAAATCTGCTACTAAAGTTTCTATCTTTTGATAGTTGAAGACTTTGCAAAGGCTTCAACTATCAATTCTATGGTATAATCCCAATTCAAAATTAAGAAAGCCTAATTTAATTTAGGTTTCCAAGAAAGTGGGGCAAGTAAAAACATCATTAAAAGTAGCAAATATTGGTAGCGATTGCCTCGTGATGTGGAAAAAGCGATCATTCTAGGCTGGATTTGCCTAGACAGTGATGAAGTTTCTGGGAGTCAAAGGTTGAGGTATTGACTCCAGTAAGGGTTGCTAAAAGTTCCCAAAACTGTCGTAGGCTAACCAATACAGTTCAGTTAGGCTTTTTTTCTCCCCCTGCCTCCCTCAAGCAGTCACTATATAAGACGAATTGATCGCTGCTACACGACCAGCATCTACCAAAGCTTGATACACTATAGCTGCTACCTCAGCACGTGTAGCATCGCGGGTAGGATTGAGTTGTTTCAGATTTGGGTAATTGATGATAATTTCCTTGTCTATAGCTTTTGCCACCTCATCCTTGGCATATTCAGGAATCTTGGCTTGATCATCGAAAACTTTGATAGTTGCCGTACCATTGCTAGATAACCCCAGTCCATTCACTAAAGAGACAATCACTTGCACGCGCTGGATATTTTTGTTGGGACTAAATGTATTGTCGGGAAAACCAGAGAGAAATAAACCTTGATATGCCTGCTGAATTACCTTGGATGCCCAGAAGTCTGCTGGTACATCTTTGAATTTGATCGCTGCACGGTTTGATTGTGGGTTGAAAGCTTTTACCAGTATTGCGGCGTATTGTGCCCGTGTCATCGTCGCATCAGGTTTAAATGTGCGATCAGGAAAACCATTAACTATCCCCAATTTGACTAATTCCCGAATAAACCCACCTGCCCAATGATTCGCAATATCGGTTAATTCAATAGTGGGTGTTGGCGTTGGAGTTGATGTTGGTGTTGGAGTTGGCGTTGGAGTTGATGTTGGCGTTGGAGTTGATGTTGGCGTTGGAGTTGATGTTGGTGTTGGAGTTGGCGTTGGAGTTGATGTTGGCGTTGGAGTTGGCGTTGGAGTTGATGTTGGAGTTGGAGTTGGAGTTGGAGTTGGCGTTGGAGTTGGAGTTGGTGTTGGAGTTGGTGTTGGGGTTGGAATCGAACTATCTGCAAACTCTATGTTTCCGGTAACTTTAGACGCATCTATTTTATTTCCTAGAGAAATCAGCTTGTTGGAACTGACATTTTGCAAATCAAATTTACCGTTATTGCGTAGAGTATTGCCCCCTGGATTATTGGTACTGCCGATATCCGGTAGAGCAGTTCCAATCACTGTGATACCATCATCAGTGTTATTTTCACTGACATTATTACGCAATACGGGACGGGCGCTACCAGAGATGACAATCCCAGAACGGTTTTCATAAATTCTGTTATCTCGAAGGATGGGTGATGCAGTATCACTAATGGCAATGCCAAAACCTGTTTTGAAGTAGGTATTATTTTCAATTTGACCTTTAGAATTTTTAGCGATCGCAATTCCATTAGCTGCATTCTCACTGAACACATTACCTAAAACAACTGGATTAGCATCGCCTGTAGCAAATACTCCCTCCCGCTTATTGTTGATGAAGGTGCTATTAGCAACAGTAGGGGCAGTTGATTCAATCCAAACACCACTACCACGACTAGCCAAATTTGTTACAGTCACTCCTCGGAGTTCAGCTTTATCTAGCAGTACAAAAGTGACATTCTGACCAGCAAAAGTACGGCTCAGATAGCTGCCACTTCCTTCAATCAAAATGCCATTGCCTTTATTGGTTTCATTACCCACAATTGTTACGCCAGACGGAATCGTTAACGGAAAGACTTCACCGCTAGCAGCATTGTAATTACCATTTGCCAGTTGAATCTTGGTATTAACAGTAGCTACCTTGAGGGCTTGCGTAATAGTTTTGAAGGGGGCTTGTTGAGTACCTAAGTTGGTATTGCTGCCTGATACTGGATTTACGTAAAAAGTTTGAGCCATATTTATACTTTCATAAAATACATAGCTATCCTAACGCTAACTATGAAAGTAAGTAGTATTTGATGCATTAAGTAACTTTAAGTACTTCTGACTGCAAAGTTAAAAAATTATGTGGATGCTTTTGGGTTTCACTAGTACTCAACTAATCCAAAAGGATGGGAATTGAAGTTCTCCGTATGATGTCGAATTTGGCGATACAAGTTTTTTTGATTTGCTTTAACTGCGATCGCATAGTCATTGCCACCATCAATAATTAGCTTGCAAGTTTTTTTTGGCAATGTAGAGCATCTAAACTGAAAACGACACCCTCAATATCTATTGAAGAAGAATTCAGAGTTCTCACTTTATCATCTACCGTTCCTCTTTTTGCAACACAACCGTCAATTCTGACAGTCTAACTAAACGAGTTTCTAAATTGGAGTGGCGAGACGCTTGTCTTATTCTTAAATAATTTATTAAACGACTGCGGATGTTCAAAACCGAGCCGATACGCGATTTCGCTGACTGAAAGCGATGTTGTGGATAACGATTCTTTGGCTTTTTCGATTAATTTATTGTGAATATGCTGTTGGGCGTTTTGTCCCGTCAGCGTTCTTAACATATCGCTTAAATAATTCGGCGATACGTTTAATTTATCGGCAATATATTTGACGGTTGGAATTCCCGATTGTAATTCATTTTGTCTGTCAAAATACTCGTTTAATAAATCCTCCAGTTTCACCAACAAATCACTGCTCGCTTTTTTGCGGGTGATAAATTGCCGATGATAAAATCTATTTGAATAATTAAGCAGTAATTCAAGTTGTGAAACAATCACATCCTGACTAAAGTTATCAATATTGGAACGATATTCCTGCTCCATATTTTTGATAAGATCGTTTATGATTGCTTCTTCTTTTTCCGAGAGATGCAAAGCTTCATTGACCGAATAGTTGAAATACTCGTATCGCTTGATCGTTTTGGCTAGCGATGTATTCCATAAAAAGTCAGGATGGATTAGTAGTGACCATCCCCTACGCTTTGATGCTGCATCTTTATCAATCTCCACTCCGAAAACCTGACCGGGCGACATAAAAAACATTACGCCTTCATCAAAATCATACTCCTGCTGACCGTATTTATATTTAGTGTTCGGTGTTCTTTTGAGCGCGATTGCGTAGAAATCAAAGACAAGATTTATTAATTCTTGGGGAGGCGTATATTTAATGGATTCTAAGTTAATCACGCTGATTAAAGGATGCTCAGGTTTAGGAAGCTCCAGCATCCGATGATATTCAGTAATCGTTTTGAATCTACGCGGTTGTGTGTTTGTCATCTCGCAATGTAATTATTACTGGTTGTAAGCAGCCGCAAAATCTTTTGCAAAATCTTTCAGCTTTACTTTACCCAATATTGGTCTATGGCGGAAATAGTCTTCATACAATCTGCCGCCACGCCTAGCAGCATTCATTTCCATAAAACCCTGTGCAGTTTGCGGTTTCATTCCTGATTCCAATAGACCATTTAAAAATTGTTCGTCGGAAATTTCCAGCCATTTGAGATCAGAATTTCCGATGGCTTCGCCCAGAATTTCAGCGATTTCGTTTGGCGAAACTTCATCGCTTGCAATATAACGAATTTCTTTACCATTAAAAGGTTTTTCAATTTCTTCAGCAATCACGGCAGCAATATCTAAAGGGGAGACCCACGGTTCTTTTTCATCGCCGCGATAGTTGCCGACAATCGCGCCTTGTGACTTGATAGTTTGGATAAAAGTATACATGTAAGTGTAAAAACCGACTGGGCGCACGAATTTAATAAAGACCTCTTGCGGCAGCTCTGTTAAAATATTTTCGACATTGTAATGAAACCGGAGCAAGCCAACTCCTTTGTCAGCACCGATGCTGCTCAGATGCACGACACGTTTTACGCCCGATTGTTCGATGGCTTGTTTGTAGTTTTTGCCAATCTCGGTGATAGCCGCGATCACATCAACATTCGGGTCGAAGAAAGCATCGGGGGCAAGCGATTCCATCACATAAACGACATCTGCGCCTTTAAAAGTCGCTGACAGAAAGCCAGCGTCTTCCATTGTGCCAATGGCAGCTTTTGCGCCCAGAGCTTCAATATCTTTCTGCCTTTGGGCTTTGCTGCTGATAACCGTCACCTGATGCCCTTTTTTCACTAACTCTTGTGTCAGTGGTTTACTAATATTTCCTAAAGAACCTGTGACTATAACTTTCATAAATATTTACTCACAAACTATTTCTAAGTTGAAATTTGAATTTCTCTATTTATGGTAAATAATTTTTTATTTTTAAAGTTAGCCGAATCATCGGTAATTGTATCCAAAATGTAGAATTTTGCTGCTTAACTAATTGTTTCAAACAAATTCTCAATTATTTTCTACCGAAAATCGAAAACGTCTCTGTCATCAAGAGTAAACTTAGTCCCCTTGTCTCCCCTCTCTCAAGGGTAGGTATTTTTTTGCAAGTCTCTTTACCAGATTATGTAGTGTTGTAATAAATAGCACAGCAATTTTTATGTGGCATACTTGGCGAAGATGGAACTTTTGCCATTATGGAGTAAGCCAATTATGATTGAGTATCCGCGATGCTTATGGCGACAAGCTACTTAATACTGAATAATTTTTTGTAGTATAAATAACTAAGATTTAGAGCAAACAACTTGTTTTTGAAATAACGTGATGCTGGATTTTGGGAAAAGCCTTTTTGGTTATGAACAGTTTATTCCCCACGGTGATTGCTATCTTTGGAAACCGGAATTAATGGTGTTCCATATTGTATCTGACAGCTTAATTGCCCTTGCTTATTATTCTACTATTCCGATCGCGCTACTTTATTTTGTCCGCAAGCGCCAAGATTTACCCTTTAACTGGATATTTCTACTATTTGCAACATTTATTGTTATTTGTGGCACTACCCACCTTATGGAGATTTGGACGCTTTGGTATCCAACTTATTGGTTGAGTGGTTGCCTTAAAGCTATTACAGCCATAATTTCACTGTACACAGCTTGTGAACTTATACGTTTGATACCAAAAGCACTTGCTCTACCCAGTTCTGCACTGCTGGAGGCAGCCAATCGAGAACTGAAGGGGGAAATTAGCGATATCTACGACGAGTTTCTCTACGAAACGCTACGCGTAGCTTGCTTCTTTGAAGGAGTACGCTTACGCAAACAGGCAGAACTTGCACTACAAGAGCGGGAAGCTCTATTGCGGCGAATTGACGATAATCTGCCCAATGGGGCAATTTATAAGATAATCCGCGAATTTGATGGTAGCGATCGCTTTTCTTATATCAGCGCGGGGATTGAAGAACTAATGGAAGTCAGGGCAGAAGATGCACTGAAGGATTCAAGTTTGCTCTATCGCCAGTTTATCCCAGAAGACGTACCACTTTTCCAGGCAGCAGTCGAGGAATCTCGGCGGCATCTGTCGGTGTTTGATATACAACTGCGAATCCAAACACCCAGTGCTCAGATGAAATGGTTACATTTTCGTTCCACACCACGCCAGTTGCAGGATGGTCGTGTGGTTTGGGATGGGCTGGTAGTGGATATCACTGACTTCAAATGTGTTGAAGAAACACTACGCAAGAGTGAAGCCTTGTTTAAAGAATCTCAGCGAGTTGCTCGTCTCGGTAATTGGGAGTTTGAACTTGCCACTGGCAAAATTACCTGGTCAAAGCAGCTATTTGACCTTTTTAATCGAGATCCCGCACTGCTTGAGCCGAACTACCAAGAAAATCTGCAACTGTTTTGGGCAGAAGACGCAGGAAAATTAGCCCAAGCAATTGAGCAGGCAATGTCAACTGGGGAATCCTACAAACTCATTCTGCGCGCATCTCAAACTTACGGGTCTACTATTTATATCGAGGAGATTGGACATGCAGAATTCAACGCGGATGGAAAAGTAATTCGCCTCTATGGGACTGCCCAAGATGTTACAGAACGGCAAGTCGCACTCAACGAATGCAAACAAGTCGAGGAAGAACTCCAACGCAGTGAAACGCTGCTAGCTACTGCTCAAAAGATTGCCCATCTGGGCAGTTGGGAATGGTACTTAGAGTCTCAAAAACAAATTTGGTCAGCCGAAACCTTTTGCATCTTTGGTTTAAATCCTACTCAATTAGCACCGACACAGTCTGCATTTCTCCAGATGCTTCACCCAGAAGACCGACCAGTGTTGCAGAGGCATCTCCTACAAGCGATCGCCAATGGCAATCCTTTCAATCTTGAATATCGCATTGTCCGACCTGATGGCTCATTGCGCTACCTGGAATCGAGAGCAGAGGTAGCTTATGATACTCAAGGTAAGACTATTAGACTGTATGGAGCTATTCTAGACATCACAGAACGCAAGCAAGCAGAAATAGCTCTCAAACAAAGCGAGATTCGCTACCGTGCGATTGTAGAAGATCAGACTGAACTCATTACCCGATATTTACCAGATGGTATGCTCACCTTTGTCAATCAAGCTTTTGCAGTTTATTTTGGGCGATCGCCAGAGGAATTGATTGGCACCTGCTATCAACCGATTGTCTTTGAAGCAGATCGCGAGCGAGTTGCTCAATTAATAGCTTCAATGAGTAGTGATAATCCTGTAGTCATCATTGAGAATCGCGTAGTTCTGGAAGATGGGATGCGTTGGACTCAGTGGCATAACCGAATGCTGTTTGACGAGCAAGGATGCTTTATAGAATTTCAATCGGTAGGACGGGATATCACAGTTCTCAAGCAAATCGAAGAAACACTTTTTCAAGAAAAAGAATTAGCTCAGGTGACGTTGCAATCGATTGGAGATGCAGTGATTACCACAGATGTGTTTGGCAGGATTCAATATCTCAATCCGGTTGCAGAATCTCTGATTGGATATAGTCAAGCATCGGTACAAGGGTTGCCGTTAGTAGAAGTTTTGAGAATTGTGCATGAAACGACACGGGAGCCAGTTCAGAACCCAATTGAGCAAGCATTAGAGGAAAATCGAATTGTAAGTTTAGCAAACCATACCGTCTTAATTGCTCAAAATGCTCAAGAGATTGTGATTGAAGATTCAGCTGCGCCGATTCGCAATCGTGAAGGACAAGTTATTGGCGCCGTTATGGTGTTTCATGACGTGACTCAGAATCGCCAACTTGCACTTCAGCTATCCTGGCAGGCAACCCATGATGCCTTAACCGGATTGGTGAATCGCCAGGAGTTTGAGCGGCGGGTTGAACATGCATTGACCCTTTCCAAGTTAGACTACCAGGTTCATGCGTTGTGCTATTTGGATCTTGATCGCTTCAAAATTGTCAATGATACCTGTGGTCATCTGGCTGGAGACGAATTACTGCGTCAAATTACTGTCCTATTGCAGGAGAAGATTCGGAAAACTGACACACTGGCACGGTTAGGGGGCGATGAATTTGGAATATTGCTCAATCAGTGTATGCCCAAGCAAGCTTTACGAGTTGCCAATGAACTGCGTGAGTGTGTTCAAGAGTTCCGGTTTGTTTGGCAAGAGCAGGTATTCTCAATTGGAGTAAGTATCGGCTTGGTTGGTATCGACACGAATAGCGAGAGCCTTACAGAAATTATCAGTACGGCTGATGCAGCTTGCTATACCGCGAAGAACCGGGGGCGCAACCGCGTATACCTTGCTGAGACTGACGACCAAGAGCGACTGCAACAGCGTGGCCAGATGCAGTGGGTCAGTCGTATTTCTAAAGCTTTGGAAAACAATTGGTTTTGTCTCTATGCTCAAAAGATTGCCGCTATTACTCCGAGCGATCAAAACGGCGACCACTATGAAGTGCTGCTGCGGCTGCGGGATGAGCAGGGAAATTTAGTGCTGCCAATGGCGTTTATTCCAGCAGCAGAACGCTACAACTTGATGCACCTGATTGATCGCTGGGTGATTCGGACTCTGTTCAAAAATTGGCTAACGCTCGGTGGCGATGAACAAAGCATCTATGCGATTAACCTCTCTGGCTCTAGCATCAACGACGATCAATTCATTGACTTCTTGTATGAGCAGTTTACCCTATACCCCATCTCACCCCAACGCATTTGCTTTGAGATTACCGAAACTGTAGCGATCGCCAACCTGATCAAAGCTAGGCAGTTTATTCAGTCGCTTCAACAGATGGGCTGTCGCTTCGCATTAGATGATTTTGGGGTAGGGATGTCATCCTTTGCCTATCTCAAGTATCTGCCTGTGGATTATCTCAAAATTGACGGCAGCTTTATTCGTAACATTGTCGAGAATCCTGTGGATGATGCGATCGTCACAGCAATCACGCGAATTAGCAGTGTAATGGGTATTCAGACGATTGCTGAATTTGTAGAGAATGAGGCGATTTTAGAGCGAATTACAGCACTAGGAATTGATTACGCACAGGGATATGGCATTGCACTACCTTGCCCATTAGGCTAGTACCGCTGCGCGGAAGTCAAAAATCAAAAGTCAAAAGGAGCCAGTGCGTTGGGCGGCTCTGCCGACTTGAAGCAACTGGCGTTCAAAAGTTTTATGGAATTAAGCTCTAAAGAGCTTTTCAATGGTCTGCTTATTTACGCCGTGCTGTACTAGGCAGGGGGCAGATGGTCACTTCGACTATGCTCAGTGACCACTTGCCTCCTGCCTCAAAACCTATAGCTTTGTACTTCATGCAAAAGAAAACTGCTGTATATTGAGTCAATAGCGATCGCCACTTTCTTTTCTATCACTCTGAATGTACAAGTAGTTCTTATTAAGATTGCAATATTTCTCATCAACATTACAACATCCATAAGGAATATTGTAATATTTCTCATCAACATTACAATATACCTTATCAATATTGGAATATTCCTCATCAAGATTACGACATTTATAAGGAACATTGTAATATTCCTCATCAACATTACAATATTCCTTATCAATGCTGGAATATTTCTTATCAACATTAGAATATTTTGGTATAACCTATTTCCCAGTCGGACAAACTGATTGCATTTTTTGGGGAAGTTGCCGACACATCTGCTGAAATCCTTGAGGATTAATTTGCCACCAAGCAAATAATCCTAGACCTGTACCCCCCACAAGTAACGCTAACACTCCCCCCAGCATTACCAAACGTTTACCCCGCTTCGGTTTTGTAATTAAAGTTGGTGGAACTTCTGGGCTAAGGGGTGGTTCTTCTGAAAGATCCAAATCTAGATCCAAATCTGGCAAAGTTTGCGAACTTTCTGTAAAAGAAGTTGGTTCTTCTAATTCTTCTAGTTCTTCTAGTTCCTCTGGTTCTTCTTCCTGTATTTCTGCTTCTATAATCTCTTCTGGCAACGCCAAAGTCACAGGTACTAAATATTCTGGAGAGACACGGTAATAAGTGAGAACAACCGATGTATTATCATGCCCATTTTTTTCGTTTGCCAAGTTAATCCAGTTGCGGACAGCATCTTCAACTGTCATTTGCCCTGTTAACACGGGTATTGCATAATCTTGCCAAGATTGTTCCACCCAGTTGCGATCGCTTAAACCATCAGAACACAGTAGCAAAATGCCATCTTCTTCTAAAATAAATCGCTGAACCTTGAGACGCAAAGATTCTGAATCTCTTGTCCCCAATGCTTGAGTTAAAGCATTAGCATCTGGTCTAAAAAGTGCCTTTCGATACAAGCTTTTAGCAAGGCGTACTTCTCGCGTTGCCACATCATCATCTACTGTCAGTAGCTGGCAATAATTGCGAGTAATCCAATAGGCACGGCTATCACCAACATTAGCCAAGTAAAGCTCATGGGTATTATTTGATTGCCACCCAGTACTTGTCTGGACTTGTTGTGGAACTTGCAACGCCATGACAATAGTTGTAGCCATGCGTTCTCTGCCCTGGCGTTTTTGTTCGTTATTGCGGGCACAAATTAGATTATTTACCACCCGTAAGCTTGCTTCTAATTGTTCTTGCAACAACTCAGGTGGAAAAAGTACAGTTTGTTCTGTCACCTCAGTTAGTAAAGCGCGAATTTGCAACTTTACAGACTGCACTGCCAACTGACTCGCAACCTCACCGCCTTCATGTCCGCCAATACCATCGCAAACAATCGACAAGCGGCGCAATAAAGGTTCATCGAAAGCGGCGGGAAACTCCATCCCCTTGTGGGTGGAGACGGGCAGTTGCCCCACCGCTTGGGGCATTGGGGAAGGTGGGGTCCCCTCTGGGGATAAGGGGTAATGGGCATTGGTAACTTCTTCCCCATGCCCAAAAACTCCATCCACAAAGGGATGGAGTTTTTTATCTAAATCACTCAAACTATTGGGATAGCAAGCATCTTCATTTTGCGCCATCATTGGGCCAATATCTGTAGAGCCTGCCACCTTTAAAACTAATGGCAATTCTGCCGCAGCTGCTAGTAGTAAATTATTGAGTTGAATATTAATCGCCTCTAACTCAATCTCAGTTTCACACATCTGCTGGACAATGTTCTGTAACGCTTTAGCTACTGATGCTTTTGCAGAAAATACCCAAAACTGCCAACATTTCCCCAGATTTTGTAAACTCAGCTTTTCATCGGCTGGTGTTTGGTAGAGTTGCAACAGTCGCACACACCAACCTTCGACTCTCAAGTTGTCTGCTACTAGTAAACTGCGGCTAAATCCTAATTCTGCTAGAGGTATCCAAAGTTGGAGAATTTGCCACAACCAATAAACTTGTCGTACTGCCGTGGCTTCCTGCCATGCCTCAACAATAGTTGGATAGATATTTCCTGTTTTATCTATTGGCGCATTTTCCAATAAGAGAATATTATTTGTATCTTCCTTGAGGTTACTAGCAAACCCATAAGCTTGGGGCAGATGCAACCGCTCTTGATATAACTGTAAATAAGGAATTACTTCCGTTGGCAATTCTTCAGGTACATCTGGCGGCAGTCCCGGTTGAGTATCCAGCCAAATCTGTTGTTTAATTACTTCATACCTATCTGCTACCTTTGTGCCTGGTGGGATTTGAGCAGACAATGAGCCAGTCGCCCACAGATAGCGGTGAACTAAAGGAGTTTGGCAACTGGCACAAACGCTATCTCCCATCGGATTAATGGGGCTATTACAGCGTGGATTTATACAAAAAATTATTAGTTGAGTAGAAATCATAAAACAGAAGTCGGAAGTCAGAATTCTTTTTTATACATGAACTTCGATTAACTTTAGCTGGCAATGAATTAAAGCTAGAATAAACTAAACTTATGTACCTGAACTTGTGTACTGCTAGTTACACTTTAATTACTGAAATTAAGCAAGATTGTTAGTATAAATACTCAGTTTTGTTTTCTGTAAATAACTTACGTCTGGCTGTATCTAATCGTAGAAATGCATTTACGTCAATAATGTAGAGACTAGGATGGCGCTATGCCAAGTTTTACCTTAATCTGGCTGATGGCAGGAGCAGTTTTGTGTTTAACAGAACTGTTCTTACCATCAGCGTTTGTCGCCTTCATGATGGGAATTAGCGCTTTTGTGGTGGCGCTGCTGTCTGGAGTGGGTATGGGAAGTGTATGGTTGCAAATTATGGTTTGGCTTTTGCTTTCCACAGCCCTAATCGTGCTTTCTCGTCGGTTTTTGCAACCAAGACAACGCAAATCAAAAATTCGGGATGCAGTCATAGCTGAAACCTTAACAGAAATTCTGCCTGGAAAAACAGGGCGAGTGCGGTATGAGGGAAATTCTTGGCAAGCAAGATGTGACGATGACAAATTTACCATACTACCCCATCAAAGAGTTTATGTAGTTAGGAGGGAAGGTACTACTTTGATTGTTGTACCGGAAAATCTGTTGAATTCTTAAGTATTTGTCATTTGTCAAAATTCAATAGTTCTTCTGACCGAAGTAAAAAAGGATGCAAGCTATTAAATTTATTTATGGAGATTATTAATTTTGAATTTTGAATTCCCCGTTCGCGTAGCGTCTCGCAGAGAAGGGGTGCACTCCCTTTATTAATAAAAATTAGGAGATTTACAATGGAACAGTTTTTTTTACTAGTATTTTTAGCTCTTGGTGGTTCTGCTGTCGCAAGTTCGGTAAAAGTCGTTAATCAGGGCAATGAAGCTTTGGTGGAAAGATTGGGTAGTTATAACAAAAAACTGGAACCAGGACTAAACTTAGTCATTCCTTTTGTAGATAGAGTTGTCTACCGAGAAACTATCAAAGAAAAAGTCTTAGATATTCCTCCTCAACAGTGCATTACTCGCGACAACGTTGGCATTGAGGTAGATGCTGTGTTTTACTGGCGCATCGTGGATATGGAAAAAGCCTGGTACAAGGTAGAAAATCTCCAGTCGGCAATGATAAATATGGTGCTAACTCAAATTCGCGCTGAAATGGGGCAACTGGAGTTGGATCAAACTTTTACTGCTCGTTCCCATATCAGTGAGCTTTTATTACGGGATTTGGATGTTGCTACCGATCCTTGGGGTGTAAAAGTGACACGGGTAGAACTGCGAGATATTATTCCGTCTCAGGCAGTGCGAGAATCGATGGAATTGCAAATGTCAGCAGAACGACGCAAACGGGCAGCAATTTTAACTTCTGAAGGCGATCGCGAAGCTGCTGTCAATAGCGCCAGAGGTAAAGCTGACGCGCAAATCCTGGATGCGGAAGCTCGTCAAAAATCGGTAATTTTACAAGCGGAAGCCGAACAAAAGGCGATCGTTCTGAAAGCTCAAGCAGAACGTCAGCAACAGGTTTTGAAAGCCCAGGCGATCGCAGAGTCATCAGAAATTATTGCCCAAAAGCTCCACAATAACCCCAATGCCAATAAAGCAGTGGAAGTATTATTTGCCTTGGGTTATCTCGATATGGGCGCGACAATTGGTAAAAGCGATAGCAGCAAGGTGATTTTTATAGATCCGCGTTCCATTCCTGCTGCTTTAGAGGGCATACGTTCTGTCGTTTCAGATGGTCAGGTTAACTCTAACGAATTGTTTTCTAAACAAATCCCAGGTTTAGAAAATAACCGCTCTAGTTAAGAATGGGGAATGGGGAGCAGGGGAGCAGAGGAGACAGGGGGACAAGGGGGACAAATCAATTCAAAATTCAAAATTCAAAATTCAAAATTAAAGAACTTTTGCCTCCTGCCTCTTCTTTTTCCATGCCCAATGCCCCATGCCCCATTCCCAATGACTAATGACTAATGATGATAATTAACCCAGAACAGGTCATCAACGCTATTCTTGCGATCGCTAATCCTTTAATTAAGGAAAAAATTCAGCGCAATGAGACTGTAATTAAATTACTTCAGCAGTTTAACCTCGATCCAGAGCATCCACCAGCGGATTTTAGTGGGGTTTATGCTTATGCACTGGTAGAGTACGGTGTTGGGAAACCCAAGCCTTTGTTAGAACTTTTTCGCCAAGAAGCAATAAAACAGGCTTTCCGCAAAGCATTTGACCATAATAACCCCTCAATTTTGCTTTCTGAGGTTGATGCTTGGGTTGATACCTACGCGTTGGGTGATGACATTAGAAGTTTGGGAATTGACATTAGACGGGAAATTGCCGCGTTTTATATTGTGTTTGCGGAAGTTGCTAAACGCACTCGCAACCCGGCAGATACACTTATGAGTCAACAAATTGGCTCTTTGCAAAAACGCATTGCAAATATCCAAGAACTACTCGACAGGTTGCCGACGCTGGAAGGTATTCGGGCAGAAATAGCACGGTTGGCACAAAATTCCCCCGCACTACTGGAGGCTGAAACACACACCGAAAATCAATGTCGAGCCATAGCTTTAGCCCAACAAATGCGCGGCTGGTTTGAAACCTTGGGCTACCGCTTTGAAAAGTATGAAGTTTGGGGTGATTCATATTTTGAGTGGATTATTAATGTACCAACTCGGCGTAACCGATATGACCGCATCCTAATCCGGGGAATTGAGGGGGAAGTTGGACTCAAGGATGTAGCTGTTTTGCGTTCTTCTGTGGAGCAGCAGAGAACTGATGAAGGTTGGTTAGTAACAGCCAGACGGATTGCACGCGCGGCGCGGAATGAGGTGGAAAAAGAGGAAAATCGCCACTTAGGTTGTTATACTTTTGACGAACTCATTGACCAAGATGCTGATTTTAGCGATTATCTCGATTGGTTAGAAGCAGAAATTACCCGGCGGCAAATAGATACAAAATATGTTCCTTTAGCCTGCACAAAAGAGGAAATTGACCCCGATACTAAGCAGCGCATCGGTATTAGTCATTATAGCGATCGCGATGGTTGGATTGATGGTTATATTGATGTCTGGTTGGACGATCCCGCCAAAGAGCATATTTCTATACTAGGAGAATTTGGTACGGGGAAAACCTGGTTTGCTTTCCATTATGCTTGGGTGGCATTGCAACGTTACCGAGATGCTCAAAAACGCGGTGTTGAGCGTCCCCGTTTGCCTTTGGTAATTACGCTACGAGATTTTGCCAAAGCGATAAATGTTGAGAACGTCTTGGCGGGGTTCTTTTTTACACAACATAATATTCGTTTAACTAGCGAAGTATTTGACCAGTTGAACGGCATGGGCAAATTGCTGCTAATTTTTGATGGTTTTGACGAAATGGCAGCAAAAGTTGACCGTCAGCAGATGATTAATAACTTTTGGGAACTGGCGAAAGTGGTGGTTCCCGGTGCTAAGGTTGTCTTGACTTGTCGCACCGAACATTTTCCCGACGCTAAGGAAGGACGCGCTTTACTTAATGCCGAGTTGCAAGCTTCTACCAAGCAGTTGACGGGGGAAACACCCCAGTTTGAAGTGTTGGAACTGGAAAAATTTAACGACGAGCAAATTCGGCTGGTGTTGTCGCACCAAACAGAAACTGCAACGGTTGAACAAGTAATGGGAAATCCGCAATTATTGGATTTAGCCCGTCGTCCGGTGATGACAGAGTTAATTTTGGAAGCTTTGCCAGATATTGAGGCGGGTAAACCTGTGGATATGTCGCGGGTTTACTTGTACGCGGTGCGGCGGAAAATGGAACGGGATATTAAGAGCGATCGCACCTTTACTTCTTTGGCAGAAAAGCTATACTTTTTGTGCGAACTTTCTTGGGAAATGCTGTCTACTGACCAAATGAGCCTCAATTATCGGCTGTTCCCTGACAGAATTCGGCGGTTATTTGGTTCGGTGGTGCAAGAAGAGAAGGATTTAGACCACTGGCATTATGACATGATGGGGCAAACAATGCTCATTCGCAATGCTGATGGTGATTATACTCCAGCGCATCGGTCTTTGTTAGAGTTTTTTGTAGCGTATAAATTTGCGGCAGAGTTGGGAGCGTTGGCGAGTGATTTTACGGAGTTAGCGCGGGTGCGATTCCAGATAAATCATGATGTTGCGCCTGTTGATTATAGTTGGTCTTCTTGTTTCAGCCGTCAGGTAGATGCATCTGGGGAGATTTTGCCAACTGCGGCATTGAAGGGATTTATAAGCGAATCGTTGGAGAAGTTGAGGGTGACTTTTGGTAAAGCACCTTTGACGAAAGCGGTGATGGACTTGCTGGTGGGGATGATTGATGTTGAGGCTAAGGAGTCGGTAATTAAGATTATTGAGGGAACGCGAGGGAAAAGTGAGGATGAGGTTGATTATGTTGGGGGGAATGCAGCGACAGTCTTAGTGAAGGTGGATAGGACGGCATTAGAAGGTAAAGATTTAAACGGTGCGGTGATTAAAGGGGCTGATTTTAGTAGCGTGAGTTTGCGAGGTCTTACACTCACCAAAGCAAGTTTAAATGAAAGTTTTTTTACCCAAGTCTTGGGAAGAGTTTTATCAGTAGCATTTAGCCCTGATGGTAAGTTATTTGCTACAGGAGAAGTAAATTGTTCAATTCGCTTATGGCAAGTTGAAAACAGTAAGCATATTTCAACATTGCAAGATCATACAGATTGGGTACGTTCGGTAGCTATTAGTAATGATGGCAAATTTCTAATTAGTGGTAGTGATGATAAAACCGTAAAAATCTGGGATATAAGTAAAGGTAAATGCTTAAGAACTTTACAAGGACATACCAGTCGAGTCTACTCTGTAGCAATTACCTCTGATACGTCAATTGTGATTAGTGGTAGCAATGACAGAACACTAAAAGTTTGGAACACACATACAGGAGAATGTTTAAGAACTCTACAAGGACATTCAAAAACAGTTTACTCAGTTGCAATTCATTCTGATAGTTCAATAGTAGCAAGTGGTAGTTGGGATGAAACAATAAAAGTATGGAACTTCCAAACAGGTGAATGCTTAAAGACTTTGCATGGACACACAGGTCGGATATTATCTGTGGCAATCGCCTCTAATGGAATAAAACTTATTAGTGGTGGTGATGACACAATAATTAAGCTGTGGAACATTAGTACCGGAGAATGCGAGAAAATTTTCCAAGGGCATACTAATAAAATACTATCAATAACCTTTAGCTCTGATGATAAAACTATAATTAGTAGTGGCGTTGACCAAACTGTAAAGATTTGGAATATCAATACAAAAAAATGCCTAAAAATATTACAAGGACATCAAAATTCTATTTGGGCAGTAGATATCAGTCCTGATGCTAACACTATAGTTAGTGCTAGTAGTGATTCAACAATAAAATTTTGGGATACTTCTACAGGAGAATATTTTAACACTGTACATGGACATACTAGTATGGTTTATTCTGTATCTTTAAGTAAAGATAATAGAATTTTAGCTAGTAGTGGAGATGATGGTCAAATAAAAATTTGGGATGTCAAAACTGGAAACTATCTTAGAAGTTTGCAAGGACATAATAGTCGAGTGTGGTCAGTAGCAATTAACTCCGAATGTACCCTTTTAGCTAGCGGTGGTGGTGGTGACAGTACAGTCAGGCTTTGGGATATTCATACAGGAAAGTGCTGGACTATTATGGGAGAACAAAAAGGACAATATAATAGCTCAATATATTCAGTAGCTATCAGTCCTGATAGTAGACTTATAGCTGCTGGTACTGGGGAGAGTACAGTAAAACTATGGAATATTATTACTGGTGAATGTATTCATAATCTACAGGGTCACACAGGTAGAGTATGGTCAGTGGCAATTAGTTATAATAATGCAGTTCTAGCTAGTTGCAGTGATGATCAAACAGTCAGATTGTGGGATATCCATACAGGGGAATGTCTTAATATTCTGCAAGCACATGACAGTTCTGTCAATTCTATATTATTTAGTCTTGATGGGAAAACTTTATTTAGTAGCAGTGACGACCAAACAATCAAAATATGGGATATCGAGAGCAGGAAGTGCTTGAAGATATTACAAGGACATACTAATCGAGTGTTATCAATGGCTATTGTTAACGATTTAGTTATAGTTAGTAGCAGTTCTGACCAAACTATTAAACTCTGGGATATCTACACAGGAGAATGTTTAAAAACTCTCCAAGGACATAATAATTCAGTTTGGTCAGTTACAGTTAGTAATGATGGCGCAACTATAATAAGTGGTAGTTGGGATGAAACAATTAAGTTTTGGGATGTTCAATCGGGTAATTGTTTCAAGACACTTGACAACAAACCCTATGCTGGCATGAATATCACAGGCGTTAAAGGTTTAACCTCAGCCCAAATTGCCACTCTCAAAACGTTAGGTGCAGTGGAAAATGTGGAATAGTTTTTAGGCGATACTTGACGGTAAGCTAATGCCCAATTCCCAATGCCCAATGCCCAATGCCTAAATTATTACCTTTCCCAAAATCTGAAATTGAAAGCACTTCCAGGAGCGCGGCGGTAACGGCGACCGACTCTTCTAATTTGCCGTTTGTTGATTCTTTCATTTGTTGGTTCAACTTCGGTCTCTTCTGATTCTTCAACTTGCAACTGAGTTCTAGTTTCTTCCTTACTTCCCCACCAAGCAGTAATCCAGCCTCCAGCTAAAGCGCCTAATCCACCTAGCAAAATACTCATAGGTGCTGGATAGCCCAAATATACAAAGCCCAGCATGAAAAATAACCAGTATTTCAGTCCTGCATCAACACCATCAGAGGAAGCAACAGCTGGAGCCTGGGGGCTATTATCGGTTAAATTTGCGATCCAGCTTAAGATGAAACCGCCCATGATTCCTAAGAAGATGCTCAGGGCTGGTGCAGAGCCTGTCATTATTAATATAAGTGTTAAAAATGCCCCAAATAATAGTTGAGAAAAGAAACCAGGAGAAATACTGAATAAGTCGTTCTTTTTGTCTGCCATAAAATAAAAAACTTATTTAACTAATTACTAATGACGCTCTCTACGAGACGCTAAAAGCGTAGCTTGCTTCTCTGAAAGAGTGCGCGGACTCCTAACGCTACGCTAACGTAATTCGTAATTTTCAATTCAATTACGAATTATTTTAATTGTGCCTGTTGTGGCTGAGTTGTATCCCAAATCTTTACATAAGGTTGTTCCTCTTCAGTAAAAGGTTCAGCTTGTTTGATTTGTGAGGCTAATAAATCGGCGGTGGCATCAGCAATATCGCCAGTGCGATTGTTCAAACGCTCTTTTAGAACTTCAAGCGGTGCTGTGCATTGAATAATCTGAAGGATAAGTTGATGTTTTGTAGCTTGTGCGATCGCTTCTTGCCGTAATTGTTGTTTATCATACTTGGCATCTAAAATTACCGAAAAACCTTGTTTAGCCAGGATAATCCCCAATGACAACAGCCGTGTGTAAGTTTTCTCGGTCATCTCCGGTGTATACAAATCATCGCCACCCTTTTCCCACAAAGGAATTCCCCCTAAATGCTTCCGCACCGCATCAGAACGCAGGTGAATCGCTCCTTGTTGACGGGCTAAAGACCTTGCTGTAGTACTTTTGCCAGAACCCGACAACCCCGACATCAAAATTAGTTGTCCCAAGTTTGGTTTAGTGTATTCCCAAGCCTGTTTGTAATAGTCAGCGGCAGTTTTTGTTGATTCTTCTTTTACCATCGCGGGTACACTCGGATCGTCTAGCAAAAATGATGTCACCTTTGCTCGGACATAAGCCTGACGACTTAAATACAAGGGCAGCACTTGTAAGCCTTCCCAGTCTCCAGTTTGCTCTATATAGGCATTCAAAAATGCATTACCCAAGTCTTTACGCTGGCGAGCTTCCAAATCCATCACCGTAAATGCCACATCGTACATCACATCGACAAAGCGAAACGGCTCATTAAATTCAATGCAATCGAACAATAAAATTTTATCGTGCCAAAGGGCAATATTTCTTAGGTGTAAGTCTCCGTGACATTCACGAATATAATTGTTGTGAATTCTGCTGGCAAATAATTCTGGACGTTCGGCAAAAAAGTTATCTGTATATTGCTTTGTTTCTGTAAATTGCGCCTGAGTCTGGGGGCCACCAATATACTTTTCAGTTTGCTGATAATTCTCATTAATGGCAGCCCGAATATTTGGCACTTCGCCAAAAGTGCGAATGTAATCATTAGTCTGTGCTTCGGCATGATATTGAGCAACCACACGTCCTAACTCATCTAGGAGTGTCTCATTTAACTTACCCTGTTCAAACAGTGTACTTAATAGCGACTCTTCAGGAAACTGACGCATCTTCAGCGTGTATTCTACAGGCTCAACAGTTCCCCCTAACTGGTATTGCTCCCCTACCAGAGTTATGGGCAAAACTTCTAAATACAGTTCACCAGCACCCCGCTGATTTAACCGTAACTCTTCCTGACAAAAATGCTGCCGCTTATCTAAGGTAGAAAAGTCCAAAAAGCCAAGATTCACAGTTTTTTTCAGTTTATAGGCGTAATCTCCAGTCAACAGCACATAAGAAATGTGAGTTTGAATTAGTTGAATGGGTTCTGTTACCGGATGGGGATAAAATCCCGGTTGCAACATTTGTTCAATAAAAGCTGGAAGAGTTACTTCTGTCATCTCTTTGCTCTGCGGGTTCAAATACAAAAAAACCAGGAGTTTCCCTCTGGCTATCATCAAGAATTATTACACAATTTACCAATTGAGTGCTGATAAGCTAATGCGCTTACATATTGCGCTACTTTCTGTGAAGACTGTCATTAGTCATTGGTCATTGGTCAATTGAGAATGATCAGGACTTACGCAAAAATAACGTAATTTCGTCATTACGAGCTATGGCGAAGTAATCCCCCCTGACCGAAAACGAAAAGTATACAAGCCCAAGCCCCTAAATTTATTTATGGGGATCATTAATTTTGAATTTTGAATTTTGAATTCGGAGCGTTCGGTTTTGCGTTTGAGGGTAATGCTCGAAATAAATAAATCCAGCCGCCACGTTCTAGGATTAAGCGCCAAACCCTTGGCTGCTGTGTATTGCTGATATCATTATCTTCTCTGCCTCGCAAGTCGTCGAATAGACCTCGATGCCTCCGGCGGGCTACGCCAACGCCAATAATGCGATAACCTTTCAAAGATGGATCTGCAAATATATCATCAAGTTTGCGTCCCATAGCAAACTTTTCTTCAGGTGTAATTAAGGCTACAACAGGTAAGGTGGAGTTTTGACCAGCGTCTCGTTGTGCATCTGCGATGCCTTGCCAACGAGCTAACCAAAATATCACAATTAATACCCAGGATACTATGACTATCTCATTGACTAGCGATCGCAGGTCAGCTTCATCCTCGATCTGGTAAATAGCTTCAAACAAAAGCTCCAAAGAAGTCATTGTTGTGCCTCATAGAGTACTCGATCGAGTACTAGGCGTAGTCGGTTGCCACTTCTAGTATAAAGATAGATTTCATGGCAAGCGTTAATCGGAGAATTGATTCATGTCTAATTTGCAAAAGCACATCATTGGCTTGGTTATGTATCCCGGCATGACTGCGTTAGATATTGTTGGGCCCCAGCAAGTTTTCAGTGGGCTACCCCATGTCCAAATTCATCGCATCTGGAAAACGCTAGACCCGATCCAAACCGATGATGGCATGACGATCGTGCCCGACACCACCTTTGCAGATTGCCCGCTACTGGACGTGATTTGTATCGGCGGCGGCATGGGACAGCAAGCAGTTGTAGACGACCTGCAAGTGCTAGACTTTCTCCGTCAGCAAGGAAGCAGCGCCAAATTTGTTACCTCTGTCTGCGGTGGGTCTGAGTTTCTGGCAAAGGCAGGACTGCTCTACGGCTATCGCGCTGCAACACACTGGATGGCACGCCAACAGTTAGCTCTTTTGGGTGTTGAGGTTGGAACGGAGCGAGTCGTGATTGACCGCAATCGGATCACGGGTGGAGGAGTGACAGCAGGTATTGATTTTGGTCTAGTGCTTGCCAAAGCCCTCTACGGCGAGGAAACTGCCAAAATCACTCAACTACTAATGGAGTACGATCCCGCTCCGCCATTCGATGTTGGTTCACCTGAAAAAGCGGGATCTGAGTTGGTCAATCAGGCGATTGCCTATGCAATGGGGACGATGGGTTTAAAAGTAAAATAGGCAACTCGCTATGACTACAATTTCAGAAATTGATCGCGATCGCAGGTCTTTTGATTGGCTAGGAATCTGTTTTTATGGAACTGCAATCGTCTTTAACCTTTGCTTGGTTGCTCAGGTGATAACGGTTGGGATTGCCTATTTCACTGATCCTGCTTGGTGGACAATTCATGTGTGGCTGGTGCGGGGGTACAGCGGGCTGTCGTTACTGTTGCTGGGTGGAGCGTTGATGCTGCCAGTCTCAACTAGAATTCGATCGCTTGCTGTGAGTCTACCTGTGCTGCTGGGACTGCAATTTGCCAGCATTCATCTTAAGACTCCCCTCCATCTAGAAGTGCTTCATCCGCTGATTGGATTCACATTGTTCTATGTCTCCTCAAGCCTGGTGCATCATATATCGCGCGCTTTGTCCCCCGTCCATTCTCAAACTGAGAAGATTTGAGAGGTAGAAATGATGTCACAATTCCTAACCCGCTTGTATAGCCAGGAAGAGGTGCAACAAATTTTGAACATTGCGGTGGCGCAGCACTATACTTCAGAAACTGAGTTATCTTACGCTCAGTTGCTAGAAATTGTACAAGAACTCCAGATTCTTCCCGAAACCCTTGAACTTGCAGAAAACAAGTGGCTCAATCAGCAAGAAGCAACCGAGAACCGTCGAAAGTTTGATGCCAGTCAACGCTCAAGACTGCGAGCTAGAACGAGTAGATATATCATTATCAATGCCTGTTTGGTCGCAATAAACTTCTTAACCGGGTTCAGTGTTCCTTGGTCATTATACGTTTTGATTCTTTGGGGGATGGTTCGTGGTTTGGATACGTGGAGATTCTTCTACCAACCACAAGGTCAAGCCAATAGGCGAGTCTTCCAAAGCTGGAAGCACAAGTAAAATCGTGTCTCACGCCCAGAGACTAGAAGCTGATACTGCCTCGTTGTTTGAGTGCTCAATCATACAAGTTCCAATTGCGAACTTTATACTTCGCCTTTGTCTTCATGGTCAGATCTGTTGCCTTATTTTAGAGAATTGGTGTAAAATTTACCATTTTTTCCTATTCATGCAACAAAGCCGATCATTAATGCTGATGTTGAACCTGTTTTTTCGTTACTCAAGGAAGCAAATATGTCCTTAATTAGTCCCTTAACGAATCACTCAATTCCCGACAGTGAGATATGCAACAAAGCCACACAACTGGTTGCAGAAGTGTCTCCAAGCTTTTTGTGCCATCACTGCATTCGAACATTTCTGTTCGGTGATTTGCTCGGTCAACGCGACGGGGTAAAGTGTGATCGGGAGTTGCTCTACCTGGGTGCTGTGATGCACGACTTGGGGTTGAGCGATCGCTTTGAGGGGGAACAACGATTTGAAGTGGATGGAGCGGA
Organism: Nostoc sp.; assembly: GCF_036917535.1. Taxonomy (GTDB): domain Bacteria; phylum Cyanobacteriota; class Cyanobacteriia; order Cyanobacteriales; family Nostocaceae; genus Nostoc. The sequence goes on along the minus strand of NZ_JBALDA010000063.1, from coordinate 3,990 downwards.
TGCGGCACGAGCCTTTGCTTTAAAACATGGTTTGTCTGACGAGAAAGCGGAAGTGGTTTGGGACGCAATTGCGCTTCACACCTCTGTGGGTATTGCCTCCCGGAAACAGCCAGAAATTGCGCTGGTACATTTGGGGGCAAGTGCAGATGTTTTGGGAATCAGGATTACTGACATTGCTTCAGAAACCGTAGAGCAAGTGATTGAAGCATACCCTCGGCTCGGCTTCAATACAGCGATGACCGAATTATTAACTAATCAAGTCAAACGAAAACCTCAGACGGCTGCATTAACCTGGTTAGCAGAAGTCGGTCGTAGTTGCGTACATGGATTTATCTCACCCAGTTGGAACGAGATGCTTGATCGCAGCCCATTTGCTGAGTGATGATCTCGAGGGGTTCTTGCGATCGCTCCGTTTGCTCTTAGCGTTCTTGTAGGGTAGCAATCCCAGACTTGACCAAATACTTTGATGTTGCTAACGACAACTTTTGCTAACACCCAATTAAAAACAGCTACCTCTGCGCTATTTTATGAAAAAAATTCTCACCAGTTTTTTGGCGTTGCTGATTGAAAGTATGAATTAGTCTCACGCAAAGACGCAAAGGCGCAAAGAATCGTTGTTTAGTTATATCAAAAATGTCAATTCATACTCTGATTCAGCAACGCCAGTTTTTTAGCTTTGGATGTTTGTCTGACGCCTTTAACAGTAATGTTGATGGCTCATATCGTGTCCGGTTAAAAACTTATCATTAAGACCGCAGTTCTTGCTGGGAGCAGGGAGAAAGAGGATTTTCTGGTTTTTGCACAGATGCGCGAATTATAACTAATTAGGCGGACATGATATCAACCCACCTGGGGACAGACTCAAAATTTGCGATCCCAAGAAGCAGAAAGACTTAGGACTTACGCACAGGTAACAGAAGGCGATCGCTCAGGTGAAGCCACTACACTACTCAGCGCTTTGCTATACTTCTGTCATCTCTTTGCTCTGCGCTCTCTGCGCCTACCGAAGTTTTGATCGGCGGAAGCCGCCGCTCAAACTTCTCTGTGCGGGTTCAAATACAAAAAAACCAGGAGTTTCCCCCTGGCTATCATCAAAAATTATTACACACTTACGTAGCTTCAGAGGCTGTTTCACTCTCTAACTCAGCCTCATCTTCAGCAGCAGCGCTGATTTGAGGCTGCGAGACGCTAACTACAACTCGCTCCGTATCACCAAGAACTGTGACACCTTGAGGCAAGACTAACTCGTGAACACGCAAGCTATCTCCAATTTTCAGGTTAGAGACATCAATTTCAATTATTTCCGGGATGTTTTCTGGCGCACAGCTCACTTGCAACTCAGTGATAACAGTGTCTAAAAAACCACCTTCTTGTTTAACACCAACAGCACTTCCCACAAAACGCAGTGGTACTTCTACAGTGGTGTCGCCGTGACCAGCAACTGCAAAAAAGCTGAGGTGGTAAGGCGTACCTTTTGCGGGGTGAATCTGAAGTTCCCGCAGTAAGGTTTTACCGCGCCAAGGTGCATCGGTAATGTTTAAATCAATCAAGGTATTATTGACGGAAGCTCTCTTGAGCAAGCGCTCAACAGTCTTGGCATCAATGGTAAAAGAAATGGATTCTGTACCCTTATGACCATACAAATTGGCAGGTATGAGTCCAGAACGGCGCAAAGCTTTTGGCTTGCTGCCTTCTGGACGTTTTTGAGATTCGACTGTAATAGCCATAAAAGTTGTCCTTTGTCAGTTGTCATTAAATCCTAGTACTCAGCACGGGCTAAACGCCCCGCTACCGCTAACAGCACTCACTAAGCACTAAGTAGGGTAGCAGGTGTGCCGTCAGGGTGCAATAAAGCGCGTTTGGGCCCGTGGATGGGGTCTTCTACGATTATGGTTTGATCGCGGCTGGCTCCTAGTGAGACGATCGCGATCGGAACTTCCATCAATTCGGCTAAGAATTTTAGATAGTCCAATGCTGCTTTTGGTAAGTCTTCCAGGGTGCGGCAGTGGGTTGTTGACACTTTCCACCCCGGTAAGGTTTTGTAGATGGGGCGACATCTAGCAAATTGACGAGAACTTCTGGGGAAGTGTTCGCTGCGTTGACCATCTATGTTATATGCGACACAAACTTGAATTTCCTCTAATTCATCGAGAACATCCAGTTTGGTCAGCGCCATACAATCCATGCCATTAATCCGCACGGCATAGCGACCGATGACGGCATCAAACCAGCCACAGCGCCGTTTGCGTCCGGTGGTTGTGCCAAATTCCGCACCGCGATCGCACAATAGTTCTCCTAACTTTCCATCCAATTCAGTGGGAAATGGCCCCTCTCCCACACGGGTTGTATAGGCTTTCGACACCCCGATTACCCGGTCAATCATTGTCGGCCCTGCCCCAGTACCAACACAAGCCCCACCCGCCACTGGGTTAGAGGAGGTGACATAGGGATAAGTTCCATGATCTAAGTCTAGGAGCGTACCTTGTGCGCCTTCAAACAAAATATTGCGCCGTCGCCAAATCGCATCAGATATTTTCAACGATGTATCAACAACGTAAGGTCGCAAGCGTTCTGCGTAGCCCAAATACTGTTCAATCACCTCTTGTGGATCTAGAGGCGGCAAGTTGTAAAGCTTTTCTAAAATGACGTTTTTATAATTAATCGTCCACTCTAACTGCTCGCGTAGCCCATCCGGCTCCATCAAGTCTAAAACTCGAATGCCTGTACGTTCAGATTTGTCAGCATAAGTCGGCCCAATGCCCCGACCTGTTGTGCCGATCTTATAGCTTCCCCGTCGTTCTTCAGATGCTTGGTCAATCAATCGATGATAAGGCATCGTTACGTGGGCTGTCTCAGATATCAGCAGGTGGTCAGTGGAAATATTTAACTCTTTTAGTTGGTCGAGTTCTGCGATCAAAATCTGTGGATCGATGACTGTGCCACAACCGATAATGCAATCGGTATTTGGATACAAAATCCCAGAGGGAATCAAGTGCAGTTTAAAGGTCTGACCTTTAACTACAATCGTGTGTCCAGCATTGACACCCCCTTGGTAACGCACGACAACATCTGCGGAACGGCTGAGTAAGTCAGTTATTTTACCTTTTCCTTCATCGCCCCATTGGGCACCTATGACAATGACGTTAGCCAAGAGCTTATCTTAAGAAGTAAAGTTTCCACAAACTATTATTATTAACATATTGCTTGAATCATGTCAAGCTAATTGTAGTAAGAGCGTACAGACGTGCGCCCCTACAGCAAATTACATTGTGGATCTATCATGTCACCCTGCTATGACAGCGATTACCATCAACTTTAATAACGTTATCAAACTTACCAATGACCAATTTTACCAACTGTGTCGGGATAATCCTGATGTCAAATTTGAGCGCAACGCCAAGGGAGAATTAATTGTAATGCCACCAACAGGAGGAGAAACTGGAAAATGCAATGCCAAACTTACTACCCGATTTGTCTTATGGAACGAACAAACCCAACTAGCGGGACTTAAACATTTTTGAGGAATAAATAAACCTCAAACCCTTGCGGGGTAAGGGAAATACACCAAATGTCCGAAAACGCCTGAAACCCAGATATATTAACAAACCAAGCAAAACAATGTCAAAACCCTTTGAGATATACGTTTGAGGTCATTTTATCGGTGTTTTTTGCCTAAGTCCCACTAGGAGAAGTATTCGATTCTTCCACTTGCTTTAAACTTCCCAACGGCCCAGACCGTTCCCCCGATGTATCCTGGATACAGTTAGAAAGATGGAATGCACTCAGTCGCGAACAGCGCGAGAAATTTCCTCCCATAGCTCCTGATTTTGTTTTAGAGCTAATGTCTCCATCTGATAGCTTGAGCCAGACGCAAGCCAAGATGGGCGAATATATGAGACTTGTCGGGAAATAAGAGAGAATAGACAGCAGTGGTAGGGAAGGATGATGCTGAATATTGAAGGTGCGCTGAAGCAAGACCGACTGTTGAGG
>NZ_JBALDA010000062.1:0-59985 GCF_036917535.1 Nostoc sp. | reverse complement strand
CATTTTACGCTGCTCCTGTCGAGACTGACGTAAACATAAGTCTATATAAGCATTCTCGCCTAATTTTGCACCAGTTTTTTACAAAGTCCCACTAATGGTAAATTTCCCCTCGCTGGTGCAGATGACAAATGAGCAGTTCTACGAATTTTGTCAAGCCAATGGAGATTTACGAATTGAGCGTACTGCCAATGGGGAAGTCATCATCATGCCACCAGCTTTTTCAGATACGGGCAACCGTAACTTTAACATTGCTGCACAGCTTGGGTATTGGACTGAACAAGATGGCACTGGCATAGGCTTTGACTCTAGTGCAGGTTTTACACTACCCAATGGAGCGATGCTTTCCCCTGATGCTTCTTGGATTGAACTGGAGCGCTGGAATGCCTTAACAGATGCACAAAAAGCTTCATTTGCACCAATTTGTCCCTGCTTTGTGATTAAGTTATGTTCCTTGAGTGTAGGCGTAGCCCGTCGTAGACATCGCCTGATAAAATTACAAGACAAAATGCAGGAGTACATCGATAACGGTGCATCACTGGGCTGGTTAATTGATCGGCAGAATCGAAAAGTCTACATTTACCGTCCGAATCGAGAAGTTGAAATTTTGGATAATCCCGAAGCAGTTAGTGGTAATCCAGAATTACCAGGGTTTATCCTGCGGATGGGCAAAATTTGGTAACTTGAGTCTTCTTAATGAGAAACTTATGTTTTGAGAAGGTTAGGAATTGCCTCAAGTACTCGCTAGGCAATGCATTCAGGTGTGTGTATCTCCCTCTCACTCAGGGATGTGCAAATCGGCTTGAGAGTGAAGTAGTGTTCGTTGTTCGAGAAGCGATCGCTTGTATGCTGGGTTAACGAAGAAAATCCAATATTTATCAGTACCAATATATAACGATAAAATAAACGCAATGGATATTGTCTATCAGCTACAAGGCGTTGTATTTGAGTGGGATAGCAATAAAGCCCAGAGTAACCTTGAAAAACATGGCATTACATTTGAAGAAGCCACAGAAGTTTTCTTTGATCCCTTTTATCAATTTGGTGAAGCTACCCCTATTAAAACCTCTAACAACGAACAACGGTTTTTCATTATTGGTTATTCCCTTGAGCAACGTCTCTTGCTCGTCGTCTATATAGAACGAAGTTTGCGAACACGCATCATTTCTGCTCGTCTTGCTAGTCATACAGAAAGAAAACTCTATGAACAAGCCTGAAGAAGAATTTGTATTACAAGTGCACTCTCGCCCTCAAGAGACAGTCACTGTTGATATTCCAAAAGATACCTTAGAATCGCTCAAGAGAATAGCAGATAGTCGAGATATGTCAGCTGAGGCTTTAATCAAATTTTATATTGGGCAAGGTTTACGGCAAGATTTAGCCAAATTATTTTCTAACCGTGTACTAGAGGCAACTGCTCAAGTTCTCGCACGGCATATTCAATCAGAAGAAGAAATCTTAAATATCTTACAAGAAATTCGCTCTCAAACAAGTTGTTAGGTTTATTATCCATAATTCAGTGTAAGAACCTGTATCCAGTAAATCCGACACATTCAAAGAATGATTTTGATAGGTTAGGGTTAAAGGAAAATAAGGAAATGTACTTAAGGCACCTAACTTTGGATTAACCTCTGTGAACTTATATATTAAAAATAAAAAATATTGATAGTGCGATCATCTATTATTATCTTTTACTTTAAACCAGAATTTAAGTTTGAATCCAAGCGCGATCGCCTGCTCTTATTCCTTGTTTTAACATTATAATTTAAGTCATGAATTCAAGCGCGATCGCCTGATATTATTGGTTGGTTAGATGTGAGTAATTTTAATTATGAAATATAACAGTGATGTCTGACGACAAGCTGATGCAGCGTCTATGCATCTGTATTTGCAGATAATTAGGAGCCATCATACTTTTCAGTAGTGCGATACTCTGTGATCAACTGAAAGTTATGGCATTACAGCAAAACCTGTATATTGCCTTACTTTAGGATAACGAAAACCAAGAACTATATCTTCTTTCGGAACTCCTGCTTGGAGCAAATCAGTAATTGCTGAGGGGTTTAAAAAGTTTTTGATTTTAATTGCTATTTTTTCGTTTCCTTTTTCTGCGGCAATTATTTTCTCTGCGCTGAAATCAATTTGAAAGTTGATTTCCCCAAATTTAAATTTTAATGGGTCGCTTGTAATTATCCATTGTTCTTTTTGCAAAGCTTTTTTAACTGATTCATGAAAAATATCTTTTGCAGACAACAGTTGGCTCAATCTTCTCCATTAATGAGAAACAGGTTTTTTCAGCACACTAGGAATTGCTTCAAGTACTCGCTTGGCAACATCTTCAGGTGTATCTCCCTCTCCCTCGGTGATGTGTAAATCGGCTTGAGAGTAAAGTGGTGTTCGTTGTTCGAGGAGCGATCGCATTACGCTACGCCATAATCTGTATACTGACGCTTGTATGGAGCTTGCAAACCCAAGACAATATCCTCTCGTGGTACTCCCATTATCAATAATTCCTCTGCCGGATTGCGATCGGTTAAGTTCTGTTGCAGCCAGATTTTGCCATCTTTAATATCAAAATGCATTACGCATCGATAAATACGATTAAATCCTTGCCAACCAACATTCATCCATTGATAATGATTGCGTTCTGTGTCTAAAATGAGTTGGACTTCGACATCATTATCCGAGACATCATCACTGGCATAGTTCGTCAACAATGTTTTAACATACTCTTGATATTTTGTTAGTTTATCCACTGTACAATCACCTCATCTACTGGATTGTAAACAATTAATAGCACCTGATACTGTTTGATCGCAGTTTGAGTAAACTCCAGTTGAAAAAATGTTTGGTACGTATCCAATGGAACTGCTAAGTATAATACTCGCTCTAGTTCATATCCCGCTAATGCTAGACGGTAACTAAGGAATTGTCCCAAAGCGGAGTAAAAATCTGTAATTGCCGAGGGGTTTAAAAAGCTTTTGATTTCAATTGCTATTTTTTCATTTCCCTTTTCTGCGGCAATTATTTTCTCTGCGCCTAAATCAATTTGGAAGTTGACTTCCCCAAATCTAAATTTTAATGGGTCGCTCGTAATTATCCATTGTTCTTTTTGCAAAGCTTTTTTAACTGATTCATGAAAAATATCTTTTGCAGACACAGTTAAATCAATCTTCCCCATTAATGAGAAACAGGTTTTTTCAGCACACTAGGAATTGCCTCAAGTACTTGCTTGGCAACATCTTCAGGTGTATCTCCCTCTCGCTCGGTGATGTGCAAATCGGCTTGAGAGTAAAGTGGTGTTCGTTGTTCGAGGAGCGATCGCAACTTATCTTTAGGATCGGCATCTTGCAGCAGTGGTCTTGTGGTATCCTCAGCTAAACGGCTGTAAATTATCTCCACTGGCGTATTTAGCCACACTATCAAACCGTGGTGCAAGTAACTCCAATTTTCTCGCCGCAATACAATGCCCCCACCAGTTGCTATAGTCAACTTTGTAAAAGCACAAACTTGTGAAAGTACGTCGCTTTCTAACTGACGAAACCCAGCTTCACCAACTTGTGCAAATAACTGATTGATAGATTTACCTGTTGCTCGGGCAATTACATCATCGGTATCTACAAACCTATAACCCAGTTCTTTTGCTAGTAAGCGCCCTACTGTTGTCTTACCAACGCCCATAATACCAATTAAGTACAGGTTGACTCCTTTTAATAAGCTGCTCACCAGTTGCTTCGCTCCAATTATAAGTTTTGAGTGCTGAGTCACAGTTTTAAATTATAAACTCAATGATATTCGTGAAGAACTGCTTTTCATTCTTGGGTTAAAGGCATTACTTAAGGTTTTAGGTAAAAGGTGGGCTGGTAAGTAACAATAAGTTTAGAAAATATGGGCAATGAAATTCGCCCAAAATCTCAAAATAATAATATTACCTCTCCCTAACCCTCACGCCACTTGCTTGGCTGTCGGCAAAGCCGCCCAACGCAGTGGCTCCCATTGGAAAGGGGAGGGAACTGTATTTCTAGTTTCTCCCCAATAAAGGGCTACGGTGTACACACAAGTCAGAAAAACTTCATTCACCAAAGATTTGCGGTGAAGCAGCGCTCTTGGTAGGGTTTCCCGGAGCAGGCGACTGCTGTTAGCGCAGCCTCTTCGACGCAGGAGCGTCACCCGTACCTTTCGGGATATTGGCTACGCGTAGCGTCTTTGATAGGAGAAGGGTGCGTTACGCTGGCGTGACAAAGCTAAATTGTTGCAATCATGGCGGTGCCTGCGGTAAATGCTCGCCAACGCATTTGTTATTTCGGCGGACTCATTTGTTATTTCGGCGGACTCATTTGTTATTTTGGCGAACTCATTTGTTATTTTGGCGAACTCATTTGTTGTTTTGGCGAACTCATTTGTTATTTTGGCGAACTCATTTGTTATTTCGGTGAACTCATTTGTTATTTTGGCGAACTCATTTGTTATTTCGGTGAACTCATTTGTTATTTTGGCGTCTCCATAACGCACCCTACGAAACAACTAGAAGAGTTGAAACCTATGCTGGTCATACTTGTGTGTACACCGTAGCCAATAAAGGGGGGGATTAAGGGGGTAATTCAACTTGTGTGTACACCGTAGCTCCTAAGAGGAGAGAGGCTTTGAATCTTACTCTCTTTCCAGCAACAAAAGTTTTTCCCCTTCCCTCTCCTCGTAGGCTATCCATTACCCAGATCTTTCTCAACATTTGTGAGAGTATTCACTCATGTTTTTTCTAACCCTTATGATTTCGTCGTTAATTCTCAATAAAAACGTAATTTTATCGAGAATAATAAGGGTACATTTGTCAAGGATACCTACTTATCAGTATCCAAGATGCTTATCAAACCAGGGTTTCAAGATTGTTAAGAAAGATGTGACTAATGCATAGCCTCGTAGGAGAGGGTTGGGTATTAGGTCTCTATTGGACTCAACTGATAAATCGCACCTTTAGCACCCTATTCAACTCAGAGATTAAGGTAAAATTATAAATAAAAGTATTAAGAATTTTAAAGAAACTAATCAATGTCCAGCATTTTTCTTGACAAAAGTAATTCTCATGTCGTCGTTATCGGTGCGGGAATAGGTGGCCTGACTGCTGGGGCATTATTAGCTCATAGAGGTTACAGTGTCTTAATTTTGGATCAAGCCCTTGTACCAGGAGGCTGTGCTTCGACCTTTAAACGCCAGGGATTTACCTTTGATGTGGGAGCAACTCAGGTGGCGGGGTTGGAACCAGGGGGAATTCATTACCGCATTTTCTCAGAATTGTCAATAGATTTGCCACAAGCAACGTCTTGCGATCCTGCTTGTGCGGTGTATTTACCAGGGGAAACCACACCCATCAACGTTTGGCGCAACCAAGAGAAATGGCAACAGGAACGACAAAAACAATTTCCTGGTAGCGAACCGTTTTGGCAGTTGATGGCAACTTTATTTAATGCCAGTTGGAAATTTCAAGGAAACGACCCGGTACTACCGCCGCGTAATTTATGGGATTTGTGGCAGCTAACTCAGGCGGTGCGTCCCAGTACATTAATTACCGTACCCTTCACCTTGTTTACGGTAGGAGATGCTTTACGGTTATGTGGATTGGGAAATGACCGACGACTGAGAACTTTTTTAGATTTGCAACTAAAGCTATACTCCCAGGTGGATGCAGAAGAAACAGCATTACTTTACGCAGCAACAGCATTGAGTGTATCCCAACTGCCCCAAGGATTGTTTCACCTCCAGGGAAGTATGCAAGTATTAAGCGATCGCTTGGTACAATCCCTAGAGAAAGATGGCGGCAAACTATTGATGCGCCACACAGTAGAAGAAATCAAAGTAGAAAACGGTAAAGCCAGTGCTGTTGTTATTAGAAATCAGAAAACTGGCAAAGTTTGGACAGAAGCAGCCGACCACATAGTTAGCAACGTCACCGTGCAAAATTTGGTGCAGTTGTTGGGAGAACAAGTGCCATCTGGTTATAAAAACCGGGTGGAAAAACTGCCTCAAGCATCGGGTGCTTTTGTGGTTTATTTGGGTGTAGATGCCAGTGCGATTCCGCCTGGATGCCCTCCCCACCTGCAATTTCTGTACGATGCTGATGGTCCTATTGGCGAGAATAATTCCCTATTTGTTTCCGTCAGTCATCCTGGAGATGGTCGCGCCCCGGAGGGGAAAGCGACAATTATTGCTTCTTCATTTGTCGATCCTGCACCGTGGTGGCAGACTGATGATTATGAAGGACTAAAACAAAAGTTTACCCTGCAAGCGATCGCTCGTCTTGCTGAATACTTTTATCTCAAACCAGAAACTATTATTTATCAAGAAGCGGCAACACCACGCACCTTTGCTCATTTCACAGCCCGCGATCGCGGTATAGTTGGTGGTATTGGTCAAAGAATACCCACTTTTGGCCCCTTTGGGTTCGCCAATCGTACACCAATTCAGAATTTGTGGTTAGTTGGTGACTCTACCCATCCAGGGGAAGGTACCGCTGGAGTGAGTTATTCGGCGCTGACAGTAGTTAGGCAGATTGAAGCCTAAAGATTAGATCAGCTTGTGCTATCCAGGCTTACGTGCTGCGAATATCAAAAACAGAGGAATACGTTTTCGTCGCTCATAGGTTTGCACGTCTTGAAAGTGTTCGCGTTGCGGACACGCTTCACGCAAATTCTCAATGATAAATCCAGCTGCATTGAGGAGATGAAAATAGTCTTCCACCGTGCGGTGATACTTTTGCACCGTGCCGCCGAGCCAATCCGTAACTCGCAGTCCGGTCGTAAAATAGTTATCGACAATCCAATCTTGGCGGAGCGTCCCAGAAGTCCATCCAGCGTCAGAAGAAGTGATTACAGGATGCTCGACCGAAAAAACAAAGAGTCCCGCAGGTGTGAGTGTGTGGAATATTTGGATGCAAATTGGTGCTAAATCAGCGACATAATGCAGGGAGAGTCGCGCAATAACTAGATCAAATGTTGCGTGCGGATACATCCAGTTCTCAATCGTTTGCTCAATGATCTGACCATCCGTGTTAGCAAGTGTCTTGTTTGCGATCGCAGCCATCTTGTGTGATCCTTCGATACCAGTATAGCTCGCTGCGCCGCCATCAAGGAGTTCTCGCCCAACTGCCGCATCGCCACACCCCAAATCGAGGATACGTTTACCAGTAATGGGTCGAATGAGATCCATCATCACTGGCTTTTCAAGGGTATCGTTCGGTGTATCTATACGTTGACGATGGCGTATGTATGTTGCAAAAACTGCCTCATCATCATAGAAATTTGGGCCTGTCTGTTCCATACGTGCTGTTCCTTTGCAGTACGCTGATGACATCATTGGCATATTAGCAGATCAAGAATCAATAGAGATTAGTACGGGGAGCAATTTAACTGTAATTGAAAACTCTACCTTGATTTAAAGGTAAGTCATACTTATAACCGATGCCAAATAGGACGCAAAACTGATGAAATAAAGTTAGTGTTGCAAATTTGGAGTAATGACAGACAGCGTTTTAATTCTTGGAGGACGAGGGCGGATTGGTAGCAGTGTTGCCGAGGATCTAGTTACCCATACGCAAGCTCAAATTACGATTACTGGACGTTCTGCGGAGTATGGGAAGGCTGTGAACTTGTCTTCGGGGGGACAAGTACAGTTTTTGGTATTGGACTTGGCAGAAGTTGACAAGCTGCGAGATGCGATCGCAAACTCTAACTTAGTTATTCATTGTGCCGGACCATTTCACTATCGAGATACTAATGTTCTCGATACCTGTATAGCTGAAGGCGTTAATTATCTAGATGTTAGTGACCACCGTTCTTATACCAGCAAAGCTCTTAAATATCATGAAAAAGCTGTTGCTGCTGGCGTAACAGCTATTATTAATACTGGTATTTTTCCTGGTATTTCTAACAGCATGGTACGCCAGGGAGTTGAACAATTCGAGCAACCAGAAAAGATCCATTTAAGTTATTTGGTTTCGGGTTCTGGTGGTGCTGGGATTACAGTAATGCGGACAACTTTTCTAGGGTTACAGTATCCTTTTGAGGCTTGGGTAGATGGAAAGTGGGAAACAGTCAAGCCTTACAGTGAAAGGGAAGTAGTTGAGTTTCCATCTCCATATAGACGTAGCGGAGTTTACTGGTTTGATATGCCAGAAACCTTTACACTGCCTCATGCATTTCCATCAGTGAAAACTGTAATTACTAAGTTTGGCTCTGTTCCAGATTTTTATAATCATTTAACTTGGATTGCGGCACACGTTTTCCCCAAATGGTTAATGCAGCGTCGTTACATGATTGAATTTCTGTCTCATGTCAGCCATTCGATGACAGATGTCACTAATAATTTTAGTGGAATTGGAGTAGCTGTTCGTTCTGAGGTTACAGGGCAGAAAAATGGTGAAACAGCCGTTTTTTGTTCAACTGTAGTGCATGAAAATACAGCTGTGGCTTCTGGTTGTGGCACAGGTAGTATTGCCCAATTATTGCTAGAAGGTAAACTCAAAAAACCGGGAGTTTTTCCTGTAGAAGAAGCATTACCAACAAATTTATTTGAAGAGGTAATGCAAAGCCGAAAAATTAAAATTAATCATAGTTGGTCATAAATAGCTATTGATAATAAAGTAAAAAAGCTATTAATCGAGAACTGAGTTCTGGACGATATATTTAGTAAGCACGACAATTTGGGACTATAGCGATTCTCATTTTGATCAGGTACACGGGTAAGATTACACAACTTTGTGCTACGACTAAATCATTCGCGAACAACGAGATTTCGACTTCTCTAAGAAGTCGAGGATTTAAGTCTTATGAATAAAATTAATATACCTTGAGGTAGAAGATAGAACTGTACCTAAACACTTAGGATGCCTGTGAGCCTAAGATTTTATCTATCTTAATACCTAAAAAGGCTCATAACAAAAGATGAGGAAATTTTTTTCATGCAAAAAATTCTATTAAGTTTAAAACAAGCATTACGTTCAAGCTTTTTGGTTATTGGTTTAATAATTTTCATTAGCTTGTCAGGTTCTTTCATTTTCGTTCAGCAAGATAGTTATGCGACTACTCTTGAAGAATTAAAGCTAATACCACCAGAATATAAACCAAATTCTCAAGAAAAAATTAATCGTGCTAACGAATATGACCCAGGTGTTGGGGTTCAAGAAGAAGAACGAGAAGAAGCTTATGAGGAAACAGTAAAAGATGCAAAAAACCTTAATACTATGGAGAAGGCTTACGAAAGGAATTTGAAGGCTGAGAGAGAACAAAATCCCCCAGAAAGTTTCGGTGAAAAAGCCAAAGAAGTTATTGAAAAGGTAACAGGTAAATAGAAAATAGAAACTAACCTTTAACTCATTCTCAACAAGGGATGCAAAGAAATATTCAAAGCCTCTCTCCAATTTGAAATCAGGTTTAGAAAATTAAATTGTAGAGTGTGTTATACCAAAGGCTAACGCACTATTAATAATTTAAGGTGAGTTCCGCTAAAGCGATAACGCACTCTACAAAAATTGCTTTTACTCAAATTCGTCTATTGTGGTAGGAGGAGTAGTCTTTTTCTTATTAGCAAAATTGCGCTCATACCACTTCATTAATGGAGTTGCACTAATTCCATGCACAATTACTGAAGCGACAATGGTAGTGTAAGTTATCCAAGCAATTTGTTCGGCTGCTTCACCTTTCAAACCATGACCAAAGGCATAAGCTAGATAATATAAAGAACCAACACCGCGAATACCGAACCATCCAAATAACCACCGAGTTGCTGGGTGGAAGGTTCGGCGGCGTGAATCTAGAGGACGTTTACCTATTGTGCTAATCCAAACTCCTAAAGGTCTGACGATCAAGAATAACAAAATTATAACTAACAAAGATTGCCCAGCATAGTTTAGCATTGGTTTCAATAATAATATTGAACCTAATAGTAAAATCGTCCCAACTTCTAGCAGCTTTTCGATTTGCTCAACAAATTCCAATTCTGCTAATGGTTTTTCAGAATCTCCGTAACTGCGTTGAACAACTAAGCCAGCAACAAATACTGCCAGAAATCCATAGCCGTTAACCATTTCTGTTAAGGAATAAGTTAGTAGAATTGTGCTGATAGCAACAAAGTCTGCCATTAACTCATCGGTAGGACGGCGTCTTTGAACTTTTTTTTCAATCCAAACTATAGATTTGGCAACAACAATTCCCATAATAATGCCAACTGTGATCGCCCAAATTAAATCAACCGCAATCCACTGTTTAAACCAGTTACCCCAGTTGTTATCTTTCAAAGCATGAATGCCAAAATAAACGAAGGGAAAAGCTAAAGCATCATTTAACCCACCTTCAGAAGTTAAACCAAATCTCAACTCATCTTGGTCATTTGTACTGGTGAGTTGTACTTCTGATGCTAATACCGGATCGGTAGGTGCGAGAATTGCTCCTAATAAAATTGCTTCTGCCCAATTCATTCCTAAAAACAATTTACCCACAACAGCCAGAGCAAAAATTGAAATTGGCATCAGAAATGCAATCAATCGCACCGTAATATCCCAAACACCCAACTTTAGAGGCCGAACAATTCTTAAGCCGCAGCTAAACACAGAAATAATTACTACAAGTTCTGTTATTTTCTCCAGCAGTTCGGTGTTAAAAACGTCATCTCGACGTAATTGAATCAGCCCTAAGCCATTAGGACCTAGAAAAATACCAACCACTAGGTAGATGATGGCAAAAGAAAGAGGTAAGCGAGTAATCCAACCTGACCCTAAAGTTACCATCAGCAAAAGTAGACCAATCACAAATAGGTCAATAATATAGATATCTACCATATAGCGATTTACATAAATATAAAGTGTTGCTTTGTAAGCTTAGTTGCAATACCTTTGTATTAGAATTTACCTATGGGCAGATTTTCTGGGATTAGGAATTCAGAGACACCACCCAATTGAAGACCAAATTGAAGAATAAAGGAATAGATAAATTTGGCGTTGGCTTTGCGATAGTAGAAATCGCGCTTTGATTATTTGTTAGAAGTCCTTTAACAATCGGATTTAGCACGGGAATATCGCTAAGACACACCTATACGCTTTTAGGAATGGTTTATAAGCCAATATAGTTCAGTTAAGCATTTTTTTCTTCTCTCTGTTTTGCGCCAGTTGCTTCTCCCAAGGGGAGACGCTCTTGCTAGCTTGCTTCCCCGGAGGGGTACAAGTCGGGGAACCCACCCAATGCACGGCTTTCTTAATTTTGAATTTTGTTAGCGCAGCGTTACCGAGTCCGCGTTCGCTTTTAGCGTCTCGTAGAGAGCGTCATTTTGAATTTTGAATGTGTCCTACCTTAAGCCACTTCGTGTCTATGCGTCCTTTGCGGTTTGTTTTTCTTTCTTATCCTTAAACATGGTTTAGCGCATCTTCATACAGAATTGGTATAAGTCCTATAAATGTGGAACAGCTTAATCGTGTCCGATTAAAGACTTATGATTAATACCGCAGAGGGGAGGGATTGTTGGGCTTTCTGCATAGATTCGGGAATATAGCTAATTAACCGGACATGATATATTTCCTACTTTCTGACTCAGATATCGCCCAATTTAGTACAAATATACTATAATGGGTATAGCGTCCACAAAGCCTAGCCAAACGCATAATGGCTCTGTGAAAACCTTCTGGAAGATGGATTCAAGGGTTAGTTCGATGATGAAGCATTATATTCTCAACCTCAATCCGACTGCCAAGCATGAATGGGATCGGTGTATTTTACGTGACCCGCTGACTGCCAAACGCCCAGACATTGCTAAACTAATTGCCGAAGCAGTTGGTGCTGATACAGGTAGTTATTTGGTCAGCGTGAATATTGAAGTTCAAGTTTTGCAGCAAGCGGCAGTACCTCAAGCCGAACAACTCTCGCTTTCATTTCCAGAAGTGAGTGTGCCCTCACAACCACAACTGCGGGAAGCAGCTTGAGCTACAGTGCAGAATTTAGCAGAAATTAATTAGCCTGCATAATGGGACTTAAACATTTTTGAGGAATAAATAAGCCTCAAACCCTTGCGGGGTAAGGGAAATACACCAAATGCCCGAAAACGCCTGAAACCCAGATATATTAACAAACCAAGCAAAACAATGTCAAAACCCTTTGAGATATACGTTTGAGGTCATTTTATCGGTGTTTTTTGCCTAAGTCCCAATAAGCAGGCTTACTTTGTTAGCCGCAGACTTCAGTCTGACGGCTAAATAAGTCATAGGTATATGGGCAGACTTAATCTTAAAAGATAAAATTAATGGTGTTATTCAAAAGACATCTCCAGAAATTAATGACAATCTAGATTCATTTTTACTCTTATGTCTAAAGCTAATTTGAAAACTTAAAAAATTGGCTGATATAATGATGAATGAGGTTTAGATTTCAAATTTATCGATAGTTTATTTGAACTTGATTATCGTTAAAATTTAGGAAAATGACTGGAAATAATTACAGGACTTACGCAACTGGCACAAGCAGTGGTACCAGTTGCGTAAGTCCTGACTCATTCTCGCCATTTCAATACTTATGTACTAGTGATTGACGATCGCACTGTGCCAGTTGCGTAAGTCCTGATAAAAGTAAAAATGAAATTGTAAAGAACTGTGAGAATATTCTCTATGTAGAGAAATGATGTGTTATCAGGCAG
This sequence comes from Nostoc sp., assembly GCF_036917535.1. Lineage (GTDB taxonomy): Bacteria > Cyanobacteriota > Cyanobacteriia > Cyanobacteriales > Nostocaceae > Nostoc. The sequence goes on along the minus strand of NZ_JBALDA010000062.1, from coordinate 47,322 downwards.
TATTCTTGAGGTGTTGCGTTCTAATAATGTCCTATGTTTTTTCGTTGCTTATGGTTTACTCTGCTTTCTTTGTTTTCTTTTGCTTTAATGAAACAGCAAAGTTTTGCTGAAGTTAATGAATTAGATGAAAATGGTTTTGAAATTAGAAATGGTGTAATAGTTGAAGGTTACAGGGATAATGGAATCAGAAGATCAGCAATTTATTTCTTTTTAAATAATCCGTTGAATGTTAATTCTTCAGTAGATTACAATACTATTGATGGAACAGCTAGAGCAGGAATAGATTACCAGCAAATTTCTGGTAAATTTCAGCTTCCTGCTAGAACTACGATGAGTGAATATATTAAGATTTTAACCATAGATAATAATCAAATTGAATTTGATGATTTTTTGAATCCAAAAAGCTTTACAGTTAAATTTTCCAATCCTGTTGGTTTTGGTTCTATAAATCCTGATACATCTACATTTGAAGTAACAGACTACCTTACTACACCTAAATCTAATACGCTACCAGATGGAGTTGAAGGATTAGTCTTAGAAAATACTGGCAATATTAACGGTAATGGAAATAACGGAAATAACCACATAATTGGTAATAGTCAAAATAATATACTTTCCGGCAAGGAAGGAAACGATTTTTTAGAAGGAAGCCAAGGTCAAGATAAACTTTTTGGTGATGGTGGTAGAGATGGATTGGATGGTGGTGCTGGTGATGATACACTTTACGGAGGAGATGGACCAGATGATTTTCTTATTACCAACGGTTTTGGAACTGATAAAATCCTTGATTTTAAGCCTTTTCAATTGGATCGGATAATTTTATATAAGATACCTAGTGCTAACTTTGAGCAACTAGGAGAATCTAAAAACCTACGTACTATTATTAAATATAAAAATGAAGTCTTGGCTATAGTTTATGGAGTACCAAAAGAATCCGTCATGAGTCTGACAAGGATAGAACCTAATCAAGAGACTTATATTAAGCTTAATTTTGAACTATTCGGTGATGTCCGTACTCGGTGATGCTATTTTCTTTGAATTTTTACTATTTAAGTTTAACATGAACTGAAATGAAAATCTTATAAGCAGTTTTAAAAAAATGTTCAAGAAGTCCGTTGCGTAAGTCCTGAATTAGTGGAAAATAATTGCCATACCTGCACTTCAGATATCACTTTTTCTCGCCTAATTATTTACATTTAGACTATAATATATATATAGCGTCCACCAAGCTGAGTTAAGTGTAAAACTGCTCTGTGACAGCCTTTTGGTAAATGGATTCAAGGGTTGGTCTTATACTTAAACACTACATTATTGACCTTAGAGGAAAATTATTAAATGATGCAACTGAGTCATTATCCAGGTGCGATCGCACAAGCTGCTCAACGGGCTAATGAAATAGACTCTCAGTTGATGGCAGTGCAGCACCAAGTTAACCGATTTGAAGGCAATGCAGACCGCACCGCTGCTTTTGAGATGGATTTGAAAAATGATGCTCAACGCAAGGCTCGCCGCTTTGAGGTGCTGCTTGTAAATCAGGAATATCAGAAGGCAATAGACACTCAGATTCGATTAACTGTCGATAAAGCAAATGCCATCGCTCATTTGGAATATCTGCGTAACCAGTTTAGTGTAGCTAAGTTGGAAGCAAGATTAGCGATCGCTCAACAACTCTCTGATTTTGAATCTCGTGAATTAGTTGGTTTATAGTCACACCCATCAACTTCTAAATTTAACTCCTGATCTTTACGCACATCTGTCAAATCTCTTGCTTGGTAACTATCCTGCCTCGGAATCAACTCCGAGGCTAAGTCAAAGTATTAGGTTGCAGTTATGTATACAGGGGTGTTGTATCAGTATAGAGTCTAACCGAAGTTATTAAGCCTGTTTCGTGGCGATCGGTGATAGCTACCGCCCTAACTGTTATGACCTTTTCATCATTGCGTTTATAATGATTTAAGGCTTCAAGGACAAAAGACGATTCGGTGCCGTAGATATTCAGTAACTCGTGAGTCAAGGTATCGAAAGTAATCCAGTACTCAGAAAGACTCTGTAAAATGGCAGCCTTACCCTGAATAGGAGGATTATTGTTAGATTGCATAACACAATCATTTGCTAGAAATGTGCCGTAAACTTCTATATTTTTAGTATCAATAGCCTGCAAGTAGGTGAGATACCACTTGTAGGTCTTAGGTGATAGCTGGTTAATTGTAAGCCTGTCAGTTTTCATGAGTTACTTATCCTTGCCACCTAACGAATTAATCGGATTATCTCACGAGCAACTCATAACACTTAAACTTTGGAGTTTAGATTACATATTCATGAAGTTCTTAACTAATTACTATTAAATTTACTTACTAATAATTTAGCAATGTAATCATTAATTACTGTCATATCAAAACGCCGACTAGCACTAATTCTGGCATTATTGGCTATAGTTGCAGTTATTTCCGTCTCTTGTAAACAAGTGCTAATTACTTGTGCAAGTTCTTGGGGTTCTCCTGGCGTAACGAGAAAACCATTAAGTCCATGTTCTACTAATTCCATTGCACCTCCAGCTTTTGCTGCAACTACAGGTTTTTCACATAGCATCGCCTCTACAATCACTCTACCAAAGGGTTCTGGTGAAGTAGAGGTATGTGCCACCAAATTACAAACTGCCATTAACTGGGGAATATCAGAACGAAATCCTAAAAATTTGACGCGGTTTTCTAGCCCCAGTTCACTAACTTGTTGGTGTAACTTTTTGACATAATCTTGTTCGCCAAACAGTGCATCACCCACTAAAATTGCTGTCACCTCTGGCGGACATTTAGCAAGGGCATCAATTAAAATATGCTGCCCTTTCCAAGGTGCAAGACGGCTAAAGTGTCCGACAACAAATTTCCCTTCTAATCCTAACTGTTGCTGTAATTTATTAATGTCAGATTCATCAGTTTGATAAATTTTTGGATTAAAGCCGTTATAAACAATTTCGATGATATCTGGGCGTCCTCCTGCTTGTACGAAGGCTGTTTGACTAGCTTGAGAATTAGCAATTACTAATGATGCAAAACGATTAGCTAAGTTAACAGCAACGCGAAGATTAGTTTGACTAAAATGCTCTTTGGAAAGAATATCATGTAAATGATAAACTAAAGGGCGACGACTGAAAAAACTTGCCAATGCTCCGACAACTAATGCTTTTTGGGTATTGGCATAGATTAAATCATATTCACGTGCTTTTTTAACTACCTTATTAATCAAAGGTATAAGCTGACCAAGACTCTTGAATCCTTGTACCAAACTGCTTTCTTTGCGAACTTGAATGACTTGAGTTGTGAAAACTTCTACTGGGATATGATTTTGCTGTAGTAAATGTTTAAATGAGCCATCTGCAAATAAACCTACTAAAGCGCGATCGCCATAAGGTTTAGCAATATCTATTAAACATAATTCCGCACCGCCTGGTTTACCGCTTTGGTCTAGAAAAAAAATTCTCATTAAACCTCTATTTTATCTAATTTGACTTACGTAGCACTCTTACTATCTATTACAATCACTTGTTTAATTTAATAAAACATGCCGTACTTGTTGAGCAATTTGATTCCAGTCATAGTGTGTGCTGGCGTAATAGCGACAGGCCGATCGTGAAGGTATGAGGATATTTCCCAATAATACTTGTTTTAATTTTTCAGCAATGTCTGAGGCTTCTGTTGAAGTCGTAATTAAATCGGGTGAAAATTCTGATAAAATTTCTGGCATTCCCCCAACTGGAGTACATAAAACAGGAGTACCACAGGCTAGAGATTCAACTATTACTAATCCAAATCCTTCAAAGGATTGACTAGGCATAATAGTTAATTCAGCAGCTTGATAAGCTGTAGGTAATTGCTCATCAGGTAGAAAACCTAAAAATTTAACGTTGTCATCTAGTCCTAATTCTGTAGTCTGTTGTTGTAGTGCAGCTTGGATATGACCACGACCTGCGATCGCTAGCCAAACATCTGGTATTCTGGGCTTAATTATAGCTAGAGCTTGCAATAATTTGTCAACTCCCGTTCGATGTACTAGGCGGCGTGATGTAAATATAATCCGGCGATTACTAGGCCAGCCTAGCTTTGCACAAGCCTCCTGGGGTGATAAATTTGGTTGAAACCAATTAATATCAACTCCACCGGGAATAACATTAATTTTACTCCACGGTACTTGGTATTTATCATGCAAAATTTTTCCAAAAGCTTTGCTCAAAACAATGAAGCGATCGCAGCGATTATAAGTGTTTTGTTCTATTAACCAGTGTTTAATTAAAAGACTAAGATTTTTGTTAACAACTTCCTGCTGACTCTCAGAAGCCCAAGGCCCATGAAAATTAAAAGTAACTGGTACTCCCTTTGGTAAAATATCTAAAATCGGAAAGCTGTATAATGCAAAGTGCAAATTAATAGCATCTGGTTTACTCGTTCTTGTTTTCTGAAAATTAGTGCGAATTGCCCATAATCTTTGCCAAATAGCACTATCCACAGAAGCCAAATTAGTTAGTTTAATCGGTGAATTTAGTTCAGTTTCAGGTAAACCGACTCCACATAATTCAATTTGATCTTGATTTGCAGCTAATTTATGAGTTAGTTCATAAATATACCTTTCTAGTCCTCCAGGACTTTTGGGAAACCAACCTAATCCAAGGGTGAGAATAGATGCAGATGATGAAGCAAAATTTTCTGGTTGATTTTCCACTGATGTATCTCCTATAAATATATTAAAACAGGCGCACACTTGTACGCTTTTACATCTGTATCCAAACCTGAATCAATAGAATTTGTAAATACACATTACCAATAAGAATTTTTATATAGAAAACCAATTTATAAACTATTTATATATCAACGTCAATAAGTAATTAAAACTGTGTTTTTATTAACTAGACAACACAGAGATAGATATATATAATACTTTCAAATTCAGAAAGGTGAATGCTATATAGGTAGAGATAAAAGCCACTACAAAGTAATAAATATAGAACGTTTTTGTATTAATGCTTACAATTTTAAGTTAAAACTTAAGTAAATATTGATACTTTCAATAATGTTTTAAATACAGCAGATTGCAACAGGCGTGAGGTACAGATTATCGTAAGTGCATAACATTATTGTGCCCTTACCCGTGTACTTCATTAGACCTCTTGCAAAAATCCTTGAATCACCCCTCCCCAACCCTCCCCTTGTCAAGGGGAGGGGGCAAGATTTCAAGTTTCCCCCAATATATCGGGGGGATAAAGGGGGGTCTATTCGACTTATGCAAGAGGTCTATTTACCTGAAATACGCTCTATACTAACTGAAATTTTAAAGAAGAAGGTGAGCTTTGTAAAGCTTATGTAAAATAGTTTGCTATTTATATATTACTTTTTAATCACTTTATTCAAAGTAAAATCTCAGCCAACTTTGAAAGCAAGAGTAATTGGGGTAATAAATAATGCTAACGCTTAGTACTTGTTTCGTGCGCTGATTGGTAGAGAACTAAGGCGTTTTCACGTAAAATTGCTACAGAAATGGCCTCAGCTTCAGCTACGGTAATGTCAGAATCTGTAATTGCTTGCTCTAGCACTTCCCCTAAAACCTGGCGACCCCACTTTGCACCCAAGTAGTACAATTCTGGAATTGAGTGAGCATCAGAAGAATACATTAACTTAGTAGTGGGAGCTAATTCTAACATCTGCCTGATTGTTTCCCGCATTCCAGATACACTTAAAAATGGTATTGCCAAACCGAAATCTAGATAAACTTGGGGATATACAGAAGCTAAATAACCAGCCTGCTGCATATAAGGATATGAAGCGTGTAGCAATACTATTGGTACACAGCGGTACTGTGGTAACTCTAGTAAATATCGCAGATTTAGGGGATTAGCCAATCGTAAATCCAAGCTGGGATCGCCATAGCCAGTATGAAATTGCACTGGTAAGCGGTATTTTGCTGCTATTAATAATGCCTGTTGTAACAAAAAATCAATCAGCGGTTTATCTGTCAGTCGCAGAGGTTGATTGTGCAGTTGTTGCTTGAGGTTGTTAAAGTGAGCCGCCGCTACCTCGTCAGCTACCGATTGAATATCCAAACCACTCCGGTAACAGGCAATACTTTTAAAAGCTACTACTCCCAGCGGTGGGGGATCAAGCTCACTATTGAATCTGGCTAGGAAAGTAGCAAAATCAGGAGATTGCGGAATTAGCTGTTCTGCTAATAGTTCTAATCTCAGAATTCGTCGCACAGAAATAAACCTTTCATGCCACGACAGAGGTAGGATAGTTCTGGGCTGCAAACCATCATCTAAGTAAATCGCCTCTAGGTTAGCAGCCTGAAAATAAATCTGCGTTAGTTCTTCTAATCCTAGACTTTCCCGCCGTGCCAAAATTGCTGTTTCTTCAGCTTCGCAGTTCAATAAAGCGGCAATATCGCGCAAGCTACGCCGATAAAAGAACGTATGACGGGCATGGTAGTTGATGATTTCAGGATCATAGCCTTCAGTAAAGGCAGCCGCATAAGGAGACTGGGCAGCTACTTCTGGTTTTAAGATGTTGTGGGCATGTTGGTCAATTAAGGGAATATCAGCCAGATTCATCTTTAGTGAGGAGTAAGGAGTAAGGATTGGAGAATGGTGGAAAGACCACTTTCATAACTTGGCAGTCTTGCTAATATTTCTCTAGTAATGTTTTCACTTCTGCGGTTAATTCCCAATCTTTCATTCCTTGCCACTCTGCTTGACGCACTGCTAAGAAAGCTTTGGCTAACTGGGGATTTAAAGCTGTTAACAGGATATCGTCTTGCTGGAGGTGAGCGATCGCTTGCCCCAAATTATTTGGTAATAAGTCTATTTCCTTAGCACTGCGTTCTTCAATTGATAAATATCCGGGGTCCTGATTTACTGGGTTTGGTGGTGTGAGACTACGCTGTACACCATCAAGTCCGGCTGCAATTACTGATCCTATTGCTAAGTAAGGATTAGCTGAAGCATCTACAGTTTTTAATTCCAAGTGGCTGGGACAGCCCAAACCAGGGTCACTAGGGACTCTAACGGCTGCCTCCCGATTATCTAATCCCCAACAACGGAAAGCACCACTCCAACTGTTAGGAAGAATGCGGCGGTAAGAATTAGTACTTGGGGTGGTTAGTGCCATCAGTGCCGGAAGATGACACAGAATACCAGCGATAAATTGTAATGCCACCTCAGAAAGACCATAGATACTCTCAGGATCGGGTAATAGGTTTTTTTCGCTATCCCAAAGGCTCAGATGGATATGACAACCACTACCAGCTGCATCCGGGAAGATTTTGGGTAAAAATGAAGCGGTAAGGTTGTGACGGTAGGCGATCGCTCTGACAGTTTCTCGAAAAGCAATTTGCCAGTCAGCTGCTTGTAAAGCATCGGTATAGCGCATGGAAATTTCCTGCTGACCTGGGCCTGATTCAGGATAATACTGTTCCACAGGTATACCTTGGGCAATAAGTGCATCAGCGATCTCATCAATTACTTCACGGTTGAGATCCATTGCCTGAGTTGAAGCAAAAACTGTAGAGTCAGCCGGAATGATGCCATCAGGTGTTTGCCGCAGTAAGTAAAACTCATTTTCAAAGGCTGCTTGTACTTCCCAACCAGTTGATTTAGCTGCCGCAATCATCCGCTTCAAGAAATTTCGCGGGCATAACCCCCAAGCAGCACCATCTAATAACATATTGCCCATGACACGAGCATGACCAGGACTATAAGGTAAAGGCTTGAGACTAGACCAATCTGGGACTAAGCGAACTTCACCTACTGGCCCTAAATTTGTTTCTGGCACAACTGCATCATACATTACGGGAATTCCCTGCTGCCCTACAGAAATCCCTACTCCATCTTCAAAGTAGTGAGCTAACATTCCCAGATGCACAGCTTTGCCACGGATAATGTTAGCATTATCGCACCAAAGAACTCGTACAAATTTAACACCAGCTTCTTCAAGATATTTTTGTATTTTTTGAAAGTTATTTTTTTTAGTCATTGCTAGTTATTTTTATCTTTACTCGATTTATTTTCTCATAAAAGTTATGGTAGAGCAGTATTTGATGCTGTATCCATACATAGCCCGTATTTTAGCAACTTCAAAATAGTTAGATTTTTTGCGGATTTCAAAAACAGTGACTGTATATAAATAATTAAAAGCTTAAAAAATAATATATGAAAAATAAATTACTGATGCAGTTACTAAAACTCCGTAATTATCTCAATCAGTATATCAAAAAATTATTTAATACTAGATATTTACAAAGAAGTAAAACTTTCCAGTTTTTACTCAGTCTGACTGTTGGAGTCCTCGTTACTACCCTTGGAGTTACAACAGACTGGGCGACAACTGGAACACGCACGCTGCTTACACACAAAATATCATCGATAAGTAATACTATTGGCAGTAAAAATCTGCGAGTACAAAACAATACCGAAATACACAAAATATCATCGATAAGTAATACTATTAGCATTGAAAATCTGCGAGTACAAAACAATATTGAAACACCCACGTTTAACGACAAAACATCGTCGAAAATTAATACTATTGGCAGTAAAAATTTGCTAGTAGAAAACAATACTGAAACACCCACGCCTAACTACAAAACATCGTGGATAGGTAATACTATTGGCAGTGGAAACCTGCGGGTACAAAACAATATTGAGGCAATGTATGTTGCTCCTGATGGCACAGTTTATACCAATAGCCATTGGGATGAGGCAGGAATGGAAGCAGCCATATATAAAGATAGCAAGGTTATTGGTGTCCTTGGGGATAATCACGGCTGGAGTCGCGGTGGTGGCAAAGCTGTAACAGCAAATAGTAAATATGTTTACATTGCCATGACTCAAGGTTCGAGGGATAAGACAAATGAAGATTACCCACCAGAAGGAACAACTTGGTATAGTGTTAGACGCTATGACTTGTCAGGAAAACCTGCACCATTTCCTAATGGGCGTGGCTGGGATAAAAGTATGTTGATTACCAGTACTAAAAGTGAAGTCACTGGATTAGCAACTGTGGGAAGCGAGTTGTATATGAGTGATTCTGCTGCTAACCAGATTCGTGTTTATGATACTGATACAATGAAGGAACTCCGCAGCTTTACCTTTGCTAATCCGGGAGCAATAACTATTGATCCACAAAAAAATCTGTGGATTATTCAAAGCAAAAATGGTAGTAAACCTGCAAAAATTTTACATTATTCCCAAAGTGGAAAGCAATTGTCCCAACAGATTGCAGATATCGTCGAACCAACAGCGATCGCTATTAATCATCAAGGTAAGCTGTTAGTAGCAGAAAATGGCCCACGTCAGCAAATGTTGACTTATGATATCAAAGATCGGCCAGTGCAGGTGGGTAGTTTTGGTTCTAAAGGCGGTATTTATGCAGGAGTTCCTGGTGAAGTTCGAGATTTGAAACTTTACGGACTTACCGGAGTTGGTACAGATGCTTCAGGCAATATTTATATAAATAGTAATGGTTTCAACAAATCAGGAACAGATTTGCGAAAATTTTCGCCATCGGGAAAACTAATGTGGCGATCGCTGGGATTGATATTTGTCGATAATGCAGATGCTGATCCTAAAACTGATGGTGTAGATTTGTTCACCAAACAAGAACACTATCTGATGGATTATAGTCAGGCTGCTGGTAAGCAATGGACTTATAAAGCCTACACCTTAAATGCTTTCAAATATCCTCAAGATCCACGTCTGCATACATCGCCAGATGGAACCTTTGTTCGCCGCATCCAAGGGAAGCCGTTTTTGTTCCTCACAGATATGTATAACAGCTTTCTGCAAATATATCGTTTTAATTCCGCCACAGATGGTAAAGTCGCCATACCCGCCGGAATGTTTGTTGGTACTAATAGCGCAGATAAACCATTTATCACCGGAAATTGGCCACCGCATCAACCAGAAAAAGGGGAATGGATCTGGCGCGATCGCAACGGCAATGGCAAATTTGAAAAGAACGAATACGATCGCAACAAAGATTATCCTTATCTCGGCGGTTGGTGGGTAGACAGCAAAGGAGATGTTTGGAAAGCTTTGCGAACAGAAGATGGTATTCGACATTATCCTTTACAGGGAATAGATTCTAAAGGCAACCCCATCTACAGCTATAGTTCGATGGAAAAGCAAACTACTCCCAAAATATTTAACGACTTGCGGCGGATCGAATATTTTCCTGAAACAGATAGTATGTATTTGTCAGGTTTTACGATAGATCGCCCTGCATTTAGTGACGATGCTGGAGTTGCTGGATCTGAGATTGCTCGTTTTGACAATTGGAGTAAAGGAAATCGTACTCCCAAATGGCGGATTGTAATTCCCTACGACAGCACCGGTAAGCGTGAAGTGTCTACAGCAGCAATCAGTGTGGCGGGAGACTATGTATTTGCCGTCACAGTCAAAACCGCAGAGGTATATGTCTACAATGCCAAGACGGGAGCGCAAGTACAAAAGTTAAAACCAGGCCCAGAAGTTGGCAGCGAAAGTGGCTGGATTGATATACCCTACGGTATTCGTGCTTTTCGGCGTTCCAATGGTGAACATTTGGTATTTGTGGAAGAAAATTGGAAAGGAAAAGTAATTATGTATCGGCTGGCGGGGTGAGTATTTACAGCAATTACGACATAATATCATCTCCACATAATTATACCAATTTGAAAAAAGAATGCGACAAATAGACCACTTGTAGAGACGCGATTCATCGCGTCTTTACCGAAAGATGTGTTGCAATCATTAATTGAATTGGTATTAGTTATGATTCCCCTAATTATTACACCCCTCCCCGCTTGCGGGGCTACGGTGTACACAATCGCACATTTAGTATCAATTACTTTGTTATTTCCTATTTAGCCTTTACCCGCACCTGCTTCACCATTGTAATCAAAGTTTGATGGGCATCTTCCGCATCTACTAAAACATGATCGAATTGAATGCGAACTGGTACAGCTTCCCCATTTACTTGCGCTGTTAAATCCATACCCTGTGCATCAATTGACAGCATTTCGGCTGCTATGGCATCTGTTACACCACCAAAAGCTTTAGCATAAATAACTACAGCATCAGCATGATCGTCATTCATGTGCTTGCAGATGCGCGAACTAATTTCAGCAGAGAAATCATTAGACATTGTGAACTTAAAAGTGATGAATATGGCAAGAGCCTAAATTATCGGCTAAATAGTTCAAATTAGCAGAAAAAGCTAGTCTTACGCCATCATTATTATAAGTTATATCTGAAAAACAATTGTCATTGTATATATTTGATAAGTTAAGTTTATTACTCGTACAATAATTAAATTAAAATAACTATTATCCAGTATTTTTACCTTTCATTGCGGAAAGCAGACAGCGTAAACTGTAGCAGGAGTATTAGCCAAAACTATTGCAGCTAAGAGACAATGAGCGAAACTAGCCCCAGACGAATTGTAATTGGGGATGTGCATGGACACTATGAAGGTTTAATGACATTGTTGGAGGCGATCGCCCCCACCTCAGAAGATCGAGTCTATTTTCTGGGAGACTTAATTGATCGCGGACCTCATAGTGCACAAGTAGTCAATTTTGTCAAGCAAAATAATTACTCATGTTTGTTGGGAAATCATGAGCAGATGTTACTAAGCATTCTCACCAATGAAAGGACTTCCTCCTCGACAATGCAAGCATGGCTGTTTGGTGGAGGGCAAGCTACCGTGGCCAGTTACCAAGAAGCTCCAATTCCTGATGACCATCTGGATTGGTTAAAAGCTTTGCCTACATACATTGACTTGGGGGATATTTGGTTAACTCATGCTGGTGTTGACCCTTGCAAGTCGGTGATAGAACAAACTGCCGATGAACTGTGCTGGATACGAGAGGAATTTCACAGCATTGAAAAACCCTACTTTCCAGATAAACAAATTATCATCGGTCACACCATTACCTTTACCCTGCCGGGTGTTTCTCCTGGGAAACTGGCACAAGGAAAGGGATGGCTAGACATAGATACTGGCGCTTATCATCCTCGGAGTGGCTGGTTGACTGGACTAGATGTCACAAATCAGTTGGTTTATCAAGTTAATATCTTTAAAAATTATATCCGTATACTGCCTTTAGAAGAGGTTGTAAGTACGGTTGATCCAGCCAAAATTAAAGTCGCTCGCCGCAATCAGAATTGAGCAATATTTGAAATGAGGGGGAGTGGGAGAAATTAATTCAAAATTCAAAATTCAAGAACCTTTGCCTCCTGCCTCCTGCCTCTTCTTTCCTCAAGACCTTGCCAATGGTCGAATATTAGCTTTATAACTAGCTTTATCCAAGCCATCTTTTCGATTACTAGGTTGAGAGTTAATTGCCTGTCTGAGGGCTTCAATGCGATCGCTAGTTCCGGGGTGTGTACTCAAAAATGTTGGAGTAGAACCACCCTTTTTCAGCAGCTTTTGCATAAAAGAGACCATTGCTGACTGGGCATAACCAGTACGTGTCAAAGTTCGTAGTCCTCTTTGATCCGCTTCAAATTCGTTTTTACGACTGCGTGGTAAGTCTCGCGCTAACTGTACGCCAATTTGCACTGCGGTACTTCGATCTAAGCCAGCCGCCGTTAATAGACCACTTTCGAGGGCTTTTTGCTGCATCTGCTTGACTACGTGTTTCCCACCAATATGACCAATTTCATGGGCGAGTACACTTGCCAGTTCCGCTTCATTATCTGCGGTTTTCAGCAAACCTGTGTGGACATATACATAGCCGCCCAAGGTGGCAAAAGCGTTAATAGAGTCATCCTGAACTACCTGAAACGTATAGGGGAGATCGGGGCGATCGCTATTCGCTGCTAAACGCCGACCAACTCGTTCTACATAACGATTCACTTCGGGATTGCGGTAAAGTCGGACTTGACTGCCGACCAATTCCTGATTAATCTGCTTACCAAGATCAACTTCTTGATTAGAGGATATATTAGAAAGCTGAAATGCCTGAACTCCTTGGAGTAGAAGAGGCAAGAAATCTAAAGTTCTTCCAGGCAAGGGTGTACTCAGGCACAGACTCAGGGCGACTACCACTGAAATTAGGGGATAAAACCAGCGACGCCGCCATACACGGTAATTTGCAGTAAAACCTTTCCAATTGAACATAATACGCTTTGAAGATTATTTCGGGAAAACATAAAATGAGGGGACAAATTATGAGACGGATTTAGAGTATTCTAAGTTGCATTCTTAACTCAAGACCAAAGGAGTTGTCATACAGATAATCTTGACGCAAATCTACCGAATTGCGGGAGGCTAGGGATTCTCTCCAGAGATAGGCTTAAACACTAGATTTTACTTTCCAGGCGCGTCAGTATTAACAGGTAAAATTTTGAGGGTTATACCAATTTGAAAAAAGAATGTGACAGATACATACGGACATACCTTTGTTCTGTCTGGCTTTCTTAATTTTGAATGCAAGAATTTTGAATTGGTATTAGCTGCCGTTCCTCGGAAATTACGAACTCGTGATAAACTGTCGCATAATTGCAACCCCGAATACTTTGAGTTATTACCAAATAGGGAAAATTGCCGTTACCATCGAAAAATCTCTTGCTACAATCCATTACTTCGCTATTACCTTGGAAAACTTTTTATGGCTATTTTAGATTCAAAAGGTCGCTTGTTTGGCAAAATCAATCTTCTAGATTTAGGTGCGGCGCTGGTAATTCTGCTAGTTATCTTTGGCATCTTTGTCTTTCCTGGCACTTCTGGTTCTGTTGCCCAAGTCGGTGCAAAAACAGTACCCATAGAAGTAGACTTAATAGTTCGTGGTTTGAATGTACGTGATCCAGGAAAACTAATTGATAATGGGTTAAAAAAAGGTGAAAAAACCAATGTGATTATCCGCAATCAACCATACGGACAGATTGAAATTAAATCTATTCAACAGCTACCTAGAACAGTCAATGTTTTCCAACCGGATGGCAGTGTTAAAGAACTGCCAGATCCCAAGAGCAACAATTATAGTACAGATTTTCTTTTGACTTTAGATGGTAAAGCCCAAGTTACTGAAAGCGGGCCAGTTTTGGGTAACAGTAAAGTTAAAATTGGAATGCCATTTGAGTTAGAAGGATTTAACTACGACTTCAATGCAACTGTCATTGATATCAGATTGAAAGACAAGTAGTATTGTCACTTTTGTTGATAATATTTTCTCTAGCAATCTTATTAAACATCTGGTGAAAAGGAATGTAGAGACACGTTAGCACAGCAGGGCAAAGCCCAGTTCAATTTCGCGTCTCTACGACTCATGTTAATTAAGCAAAGGCAAAAATTTGCGAATTAACCCGATTGTTACTGCTGGCAATTCCAACTGTGGTGTTAATCCGACATTTTCCAACTGTTGAAAAAATCGGATTGCTTGAGGATTGATTTCAGCAAGGCGGCGACCAATTGAGGGGCCTGTAAATTCTGATTTTTGTCCCCAAATAATGGCACTGGGAGTGGTTAATTGTTGAATGTAAAGGGATAAATCAAAGCACAAATCGCCACGAACAAAGGATAGTGCTGCATACTCAGCATTAGGCTGTTGGGCGGATTGTAGATAAGCATCTACAATTTCTTCGTAGACTCGATTGGATTGAGCAAATTGCCTTTGTTCTAAGAAGCCGCGAATGCCGCCACTAGTAGCAACTCCAGTGTTGTAAAGTAAACGATCAACAATGGGAGCGCTAACTAACTGAGCAAAAAAACTACGGGAATAGTCTTCGCCAAAATCGGAAAGTCCGGCGGGGGTGGTAAGAATTAAAGACTTGAATAAATCAGGACGATCTGCTGCTACCCGAATTGTAAATCCTGCTGTCAAAGAAGAAGCGATCGCTGTTACTGGCCCAGTACAAGTCTGCTCGAAAAACTCCCGAATCGTGGTCAAATAATCTTCAATCTTGTAACTCCGTGTTGGATGTTCAGACCTACCCCAACCGAGCAAATCTGGCGCAATGACCCGATATTCAGCCGCAAAAGCCGGATAAACTTTCGACCACTCATAAGCTGAAGATCCACCACCAAAGCCGTGCAGGAATACCAAAGTTTCCCGATCGTCTTTGGCAGTTCCATCATCCTGCCAAGGTGCTCCAGTAGCAGTGTAATATACCATCCTACCTAGTGAGGTATCTATAGAACGTTGTTCAAATCCTAGTGGTTGAAACATAAGTATTTTTTTTGTTGACTGTAGTGATTCGTTGGCACAAGTAAGACACGATATCTGGGACGCAAGCACAGGAAAAGAAGATTTGATAATTTATCCGCCTCCGCTTTAGTCACCTTAGATGTTTACCGCACTCAGTGTTGAGTAAATTAAAAAGCACTCAATATCTGTGTACTTAGTAAAAACAACGTCTTTTGTAGGCAGTTTTTTTAACTCAGCACTCTTCATGTGTCTAGTTCAAACTCCCCACTCATTGTTATTATCAGCGAATCAATCATTCCAAGACTTCTCGCTAGCGTCAGATTAAGTAGATATAAAATTACTGGATTACTTGTAAAGATTTGGTGCTTTTTTTCATAATCATCAAGGAAATTAACGTTGAAACTACTGTTTTATAAGGGTTTTTCATGATAGCGAGGATCGCTTTAGCGTCAATCCAACATAAGTTTTTATGGTAGTCTATCAAAAAACCCATAAATAATTTTGAGCGTCAACACGTTAACAATAGTTAAAACGCTTATTTTAATAAGCTGTTAATTCTACTTAATATATGTAGAAAAAATAGCTTTTAATGTATAAATAATCTAATTATATCTAAGTAATGGTAAGGCGGGATGTCATGGTAGAGCAGGCTACTCTTCAATCAAATAAACTACCAACGATTGAAGACGCTAAATTTGCGCTTGACAACTTTAATATAGAAAACGAAATAAAAGCTTCAGCTAGGCGGGGTCAGGTCGAGCCAGTTCTTGATGCTACCAGACTTACTGTACCTACTTGTATTTGTTTAGACTTAGAGGACTTAAAGTGTTTTGAAGCAGTAGAGCGCCAATATGAACGTTGGGGAGTCATTTTTCACAATTCTCTAGCAATACAGCCATCAAATCCAGCATTTCCAACCTATTCAGGGCTAATAGTCTTAATGGGAGCGCCCAAGAGCGGATTTTTAGAAGCTAGTTTCTTGCGTCCAGTTAATTCGGTTAGTGCCTTTGTCACTAGTTCGCAACGGCTAGTACTTTCTGCCTACGATCGCGATCGGCAACTACTCGCTCAAACTGCACTACCAGGCTCTAATCTTGCCAATTCCGACTCGCCAATTTCCCCCAATACCTTATTATCTATAAATGTGAATAACATTTACAGCGTTACTTTTTGTACTTTTGATGGTCAATTCACCCTTGATAACTTTCGTTTTTGTCTTTAACTAAAACTTACGTACAAAATGCCCTTGCTCTGAGCAATTGAAAATGGTATCTTATTTGCGCTGTGCTGTATTAGTCTACTATCCGTCTATAAAACCGGGCATTTTGTGATTTGAGCCTTCATTCTTTCTTCATCCATAATAAAACTTATACAATAGGTAATTTCGTAATCAAGTAGGTAAACACTGTGGCACAGGCTTCGTCTTCTTGGCAGCAATTGATCAACCAAATCCCCAACTGGAACTGGTCGCTTCCAAAATTCAAGACAAAGAGAGCCATAAAGCAGCAAACATTTAAACGTTTCTTTGGCCCTGGGGGCTTTCTTGGGTTCCTGACAATTATCATTGCCATGTTGTTGTGGAACTGGAAACTGCTACTGGCTCTTTTTATCGGCATTGGAGTAATGGTATTGGTTTACTCAATGCAGAAGTGGGACTGGCAATTGCGCTGGTCTAAAATACGTAATTTCTTAAATAGTTCAAATCGTCGGTTAGTTTTAGCAGTCATCAGTGGTGGTATTGCTACTGTCAGCACTTACATGGCAGCGGCAATATGGATTGACTCTCACAGTCACTGGATTGCTGCTGGTGCGATTTTACAAGGTGTGGGAACCTTGTTAACTTTAATTTTATTGGTATGGCAAATTGTCAACTTCTATGAAAATCGAGAAGAAGACCACCTTGATCGCTTGTTGGTGAATTTAACAGAAAAAGATCCATTGAAGCGGTTGATTGCTCTAGGTCAACTAACTAAATTCATCAGCCGTAAGCGAGTTGATTCTTCAATGCAGCAAGATATTGTCCAATGCTTGCAACTCCTACTCAGTCGAGAAGAAGAAGTTGTAGTGCGAGAGGCAGCTTTTAAGAGTTTACAAGCCTGCGATCGCCTACAAGTGTTACCCTCCAAAACAGCAACAATTTTCACACCGATATCAGCAAAAATCAAGCACCACGTTTATTAGTTATTTGTCTTTTGTCCTTTGTCCTTGGTTAAATGATGATTCCTAATTAATGCCCAATGCCCAACACTTATTTTCGAAACAACCTTCCATTACGAACTTGCACTACCGGATGATTCCACCGCTGTACCAATTTTTCATCGTGGGTGGTAACAATTACTGTAGCCCCAAAGGAATTTAACTTCTGGAGAATCTGGATTACTTGCCAGGAATTATCTGGATCGAGATTTCCAGTCGGTTCATCCGCCAACAGTAGGGGTGGTGTACCAACGATCGCACGGGCAATACTCACCCGTTGCTGTTCTCCTCCAGAGAGTTGATCTGGAAAACAGTCAGCTTTACTTAGCAAACCTACCAGCTTTAAAGTTGGTTCTAAACGTCGTTGAATTTCTTTACGGGTATACCCTTGAGCTTGCAGCACAAAAGTGACATTTTCTGCTACTGTTCGTTGGGTAATGAGTTTGTAGTCTTGAAACACAATACCAATTCGTCGCCGCAATAATGACAAGCGATCGCCCCGCAAATCCGCTACATTACATTCATCAACAATTACTTCTCCCTGTGTAGGTAATTCTTGGCCATACAGCAGTTTCAAAAGCGTTGATTTACCAGAACCACTTGGTCCCGTGATAAACAGAAATTCTCCCTTTTTTACCTCAAGGTTTGCATTCAATAAAGCCTGAGTGCCGTTAGCATAAGTCTTGGTTACAGATTGCAATTGTACTTTTGTAGTAGTATTTCTACTGTGCTGTTGAGTTTCATAGTGCTCTCCATGAACGGATTTATCTGTCTTAACTTGAGTTGTTAATACTGGCATTGTTAAATTTTCCTCATACCCACAACCAAACAGTTTGCCTGCTTAAATGTGATATTCTCCCCAAAATAAGGATTCCCAGGTTTTGCCTGGAAATTTAAAATTCAACAAAGAAAATTTAAAATTTTTTTAAGACTTTTATACTAACCAAGTAATAACACTCGAAATTCAGAACTCAGAACTCAGAACGGGCTAAACGCCCCGCTACCGCTAACGGCACTCAGCACTTTTAACTAATTGCACCCCTTGCTGTCAAGCGATAAACAAACGCTTTCACAGCAAACGCTGGCAAAGCCAACATCCGCCGCCAGCGCCAAGGTTCTTGATAAAGGCGATACAACCATTCCAAATTATTATTTCCTAACCAGGCGGGAGCGCGAGTTTTAGTTCCTGACCAAATATCAAAACTGCCACCAACGCCAATCCAAATTGCTTGGGGACACAAATGGCGGTTTTCGGCAATCCATAACTCTTGACGCGGCACTCCTAAACCGACAAAAATCACTTGTGGCTGCAATTGAGCCAGAGTTTGTCGTAATTGTGCTTCTTCTTCTAGGGAATGGTAGCCTGAATGAGTGCCGACTATACTTAAATCTGGAATTTGCTGCTGCCAAAAATCTGCTGCATTTGCAGCTACTCCTGGCGCTCCTCCATAGAAAAATATCTTTGTCTTTGTCTTTGTCTTTTGTTGCGCAAGGGCTTGCAAAAGTTTTTCTGCTAATTCAATTCCTGGAAAACGCTGCACTTTTTGCCATAACAGCCATCGTAAATACAGAACAACCCCAGCTCCATCTGGAATCACGAGTTCAGCATTTTTAATCACTTGAGCTAATAATTGATTTCGCTCTGCCTGCATAGTCATTTCTGCATTGAGCGTTACGACATGAGTTCCTCTGCCTGTGTGCAGGCATTCTAACAACCAGCCTGGATAGTCAGCCATCACATGAACTGGTATTCCCAACACTGAAAATGCTTGATTGCCTTTAGACATAGCCTATTCTTAAGTAATACTCACACCATATTTTGCATGAATGTTAAGTTTATCAAATTTTTTTATATTAGAACTTAGGCAAAAGAAATTCCCCTTTGCCCTGCAACGAGAGAAAGCATAATTAAACTAAATAGACATAAGAGTGAACAAGAATGGATATACGTAGTGCTGCTAGGTATATATAAGTGTTTTAGATGATACATAAGTAAATTGGTGTGAATATTTATCGTTGGGATGAGGCAGGAGGCAGGAGGTAAGAGGGTTTTAGTCTATTTAATTTTTCTTGACATAGTTTTGTTTTTTCACACCGTTCTACTTAACCCTCTTTTGTTACTCTCGGAAAACAATAATCTCAGCCAAATTCTGAGACTTGGATTTAATCGGGGTTTGAGGCTTTACTTTCTAACAGAAACTAAAATTTATAGATAAAAAGTAGAAATTAAAGCTCCGTAACCGTTTGAGCGATTAGATTCTCCCAAAGTGACAAAAGAGGGTTAATTAATTTCACTCCTCTGTCTATTAATTTTGGGCGCTTGTGCTTGGGCTGAACCAGTCAACTTTGATTGTTAAAGTGTAATATTCACTCAGTATAAAACGCTCAAATCGCAACTCTGGTTCCGGGAATAGAAGCCTCCACTATACTGCTTGCAGTTAGTGTGGGAGTATGTCACAAAACTCGACTTTATGGTTATAGTGTAACGGGCTGAAGTTGGCTATGAGTAAAATTCGTATCGCTCTGATTGAAGATCATGATCTAACTCGTGTGGGTATTCGTACAGCACTACAGCAAAAAAATGAAATTGAAGTTGTAGGTGAAGCTGCTAATGCTGTTGAGGGGCTAAAAATGTTAAAAATGCTACAACCAGATATTGCCATTATAGATATTGGTTTACCAGATAAGGATGGCATTGAATTAACACGGGAGGTAAAATCTACTACTATTGCACAGCAGCTACTTACAAAAGTATTAATTTTGACGCTGCGGGATAATAAAGAAGCGGTGTTGGCAGCTTTTGCTGCTGGTGCAGACTCTTACTGTATGAAAGATATCAAATTCGATAATTTGCTGGAAGCGGTGCGAGTAACTTACAATGGCAACGCCTGGATCGATCCAGCGATCGCTCGGATTGTATTACAACAAGCGCAACAAAATCCCCAAAAGTTAGAATCGGCTTTGGTCGATTCCAAGATTATTGCTCCTGACCCAGATTCTTTTGAGAATTTGGAAGAAATTCAACCTTACACCCTGACAGAAAGGGAATTGGAAGTGTTACAGTTGATTGTCGAAGGTTGTAGTAATGCAGTAATTGCGGAAAGACTTTACATCACAGTTGGCACTGTTAAAACTCACGTTCGCAATATTTTGAATAAGCTATGTGCCGATGACCGTACTCAAGCAGCAGTCCGCGCCTTGCGTTCTGGGTTAGTTGGATAAATTTAATTTTGGTGTGGCTCAATTGAGGATAATCAAGGGAAACTCACAACTTTGAGAAAGTTATATTTTCAAAGTGAATGGCTTCTCTGATTTTCTCTTGTTTATTAGGTGGGATAAACATCATACTATCTCGCCATTCAAATATGTGAAAACAAAAGTCAAATATGGCTGAGATCGGGACGGACAAACTCAAGCTCATGGTGGTAGATGATGAGCCAGATAACCTAGATTTACTCTACCGCACTTTTAGGCGAGATTTTCAAGTATATAAAGCCAATCATGCCTTTGGTG
Source organism: Nostoc sp. (assembly GCF_036917535.1). GTDB lineage: Bacteria > Cyanobacteriota > Cyanobacteriia > Cyanobacteriales > Nostocaceae > Nostoc. Next base: position 26,445 of record NZ_JBALDA010000062.1, on the reverse strand, counting down.
CTCTGGAAATCTTAGATCAATTTGGCGAAATGGCGGTAATTATTTCTGACCAAAGAATGCCAGAAATGAATGGGACTGAATTTTTTAGTCGCACTGTAGAACGCTTTCCAGACACAATTCGGATTTTGTTAACTGGTTTTACTGATGTCGAAGATTTGGTAGATGCGATTAACTCCGGTCAGGTATTCAAGTACATTACCAAACCCTGGAATCCAGAACGGCTGAGAAGCTTAGTTGAGCAAGCTACTGATACATATCGCCTAGTTAAGAAGCGCACCCAAGAGTTACGTCGGGCCCTACGGCGAGAATCTTTGTTTAATGCGGTAACAACAGCAATTCGGGAATCTTTAGACTACGGTAGTATGCTGCAAAAAATTGTCGCAACTATTGGAGAAACATTTGAAGCTACCAGTTGCTTGCTCAAACCAGTAGAGGGCGATCGCCTCACACAAGACGAGTTTTTCTACCGCGATCCGAAATCTGATGTATTAGATTGCTTTTTCGACTCCAGTGATTTAATAGAAAAGGTGCTGGAAACCCGTCATTATCAACTTGCTCAAGATATATATAACGGTAATCCTGGTCATCACCTAGTTGTGCCACTTAGCTACCATCAGCATCTATTGGCTGTGCTAACTCTCCACCAATGGGGACGCGATCGCCCTTGGGAAGACGAAGACATCCAACTAATTGCAGGTGTTGCTGAACAAGCAGCCTTAGCCCTCTCCCAAGCAAAACTCTACCAACGCCTCCAAGAAAAGCAACAGCAGATTCACACTGAGTTAGAGGTGGCTCGCCAAATTCAATACAACCTGCTACGCCAAAGTTTACCTGACATCAAAGGTGTGAAGGTACAAGCTTGCTGCTATCCGGCGCGAGAAGTCGGAGGCGATTTTTTTGAAGTTTTTGTCCATCCCAAAGGCGACTTGTGGTTGGCAGTGGGTGATGTTTCTGGCAAGGGCGTCCCAGCAGCTTTATTTATGGCTAGTATTATTTCCGTTTTGCGCCGAGAATTATCTCAAGAGACACCAGCAGAGCCGAATGTGGTCATGCAGAACCTCAACCACGCTCTCAGTGAAGATTTAATTAGCAACAATTATTTTGTCACTCTTGTGTTAGCTTGTTATACCCCTAGCACTAAGGAACTGGTTTACACTAATGCCGGTCATATTTATCCAATATTATGGTCGCGTTGCTCAACTTTAGCTGAAAATCCCAATTACTTGAAAGTTCGTAGCGTTCCTTTAGGGATTTTGCCCAAGTGGCAGGCACAGTCTGGTCGCTTGGTTCTAGCTGCTGGAGACACATTGTTACTCGCTAGCGATGGAATTACAGAAGCAATGGTATCAAATAATCATGATTCAACAGGAAAAATTGAGGCTGGGGTTGAGTCAGTGAACCGTTCGATGCTGAATCAAGATGGTCTTTGTCAACTCTTACAACAAGAGCAACAACCACTTTCTCTTAACCATTTACTAGCTCGCATCCAGGCAGATAATCACGTTCAAGAAGACGATCAAACTATACTTTCACTGGAGATTTTGTAAGTCATGAAAAGTGAGCTTCATGTACCAAGCGACTTGAATTTTCTGAATATTGTTGAAAACTGGTTGTTGGGATGTTTGAAAATTCAGCTAGGAGAATCTGTGGATTGGTCGCGACAATCAAGTCGTTTGAGACTGGCTTTAGTGGAAGCCTACTCTAATGCAGTCCGTCATGCTCACAAGGAGCAACCAAATTTACCAATCTTACTGCGTTTAGAAGTGAAAGACCGGGATTTTGCCCTAGAAATTTGGGACTACGGCGAAGGCTTTGATATGTCTAACTACTACGCTCCAAATCCGATGGAAAAGCAAGAAGGTGGTTATGGTTGGCTGATTATGAATCGTCTCATGGATAAAGTAGATTACAAGTTGCAGGTTAATGGTGCCAACTGTCTGAAGTTAGAAGCTACTTTACCCGAATTAGTCCAATAGATAAAAGTTATACCAATTCAAAATTCAAAATGACGCTCGCGGACTCGCTAACGCTGCGCTAACAAAATTCAAAATTAAGAAAGCCAGACATAACAAAGGTTTGGAACTTTGCCCTTTGTAGTTATTTACTACTTACTTTTCACGACGTAAAGAAAGTAACTCTTTGGGGGAAGCTAAAAGTTTGATTCTAGTATATAGAATTTGCCGTTGTTGGTTGAGAATAAATAGCCACAAGACATTGACACTACACCACGAAGTCTGTGCTTTGCCTGTTACCTGGACTTGGATATCACCATTTTCTAAAGTCTCGGCTATTCCTGTGTTTGGGTAAGCTTTGATGTTTTGACCTTCTTGTTTTAAGTAGGCTGCGATCGCATCTGTCCCCACAATATCAGATTCAAATGGCGGACGCATCACACCATCTATCGCAAATAAGGCAGCAGTTGCCTCAAAATCTCCTGCATTTAAGGTTTCAAAATAATTCAGTACGCTTGCTTCTGTAATTCCCTCAATCTGGAATTCTTCAAACTGCGCTGGCGATATAAATTCAGCAGAGGTCATAAAATTACCTATATTATGCTATCTGAATATAATTTCAATACAAAAAGAGGTAAAAAAAAAGCTGCTGTTGAGATAGATTGCTACATATTAATAAATCTTCCTGACGATAGAAGTTTTGAGATACTAAGCAACTTAATACAGGCTATATATAAGTTAAGTAACAAATCTTAATTAAAGATATTAGCTAGATAATGTATAATTAAAACGCCTTTATTTAGGCAAAATCCAGATAAAAAATGAATCAGTATTCCGTAACGAGCAGCAGTCTGGTGAAAGAAAAAGCCAGCGAGTTAGGCTTTCACAAAGTTGGAATTACTGCTGTAGATCGGGTAAATCCCACAGAAGCGCAGAGGTTGCAAGCATGGATTGAACTAGGTTATCACGCTGATATGAAATGGATGGCTAATCCAAAGCGTCAGGATATCCGCTTAGTGATGCCAGAGGTGCGATCGCTAGTGTGTGTGGCCCTGAATTACTACACACCACATCAACGTCCTGAAAGTGAGGAATACGCCAAAATTTCCCGTTATGGTTGGGGAAGGGATTATCACAAGGTGATGCATAAAAAACTCAAGCAGCTATCTATATGGCTAAAATCACTTGATGCAAGCGTATTAGCTCTTTATTATGCAGACACTGGCCCGGTGCCAGATAAAGTGTTGGCTCAACTTGCCGGAATTGGTTGGATTGCCAAGAATGGTAATGTGATTACACGGGAATATGGCTCTTGGGTATTTTTGGGAGAAGTGTTGACCAATTTAGAATTAGAAAGCGATCGCCCACACACAGAACACTGTGGTAGCTGTACTCGTTGTCTTCAGGCTTGTCCCACAGGTGCAATTACTCAGCCTTTTGTTGTCGATGCTAATCGTTGCATTGCTTATCATACAATTGAAAATCGTGAAAAGGAATTGCCAGAGGCGATCACACCTCATTTGCAAGGTTGGGTTGCTGGTTGTGATATTTGCCAAGATGTTTGTCCTTGGAATCAACGTTTTGCTCAAACAACTGATATTGCAGAGTTTCAGCCTTATCCTGGGAATATTGCTCCCCACCTGTTAGAATTAGCCCAAATCTCAGATCAAGAGTGGGATAAACGTTTTCCAGCATCTGCCTTGCGGCGGATTAAGCCAGAAATGTTACGACGCAATGCCCTAGCTAATCTTGACGCATTCAGGCATAAGAATGATCCAGAAAGTAATTATTTTTGATTTTGATGGCACAATTGCTGATACAGTAGATGCCCTTGTAAGTATTGCTAATCGTTTAGCTGGAGACTTTGGTTATAGACAAATAAGCCCAGAACAATTAGCCTTCCTTAAGAACTTAACATCTAGAGAAATCATTAAGTACTCAGGAGTTTCTTTATTTAAGATACCTTTTCTGGTTAAAAAAGTTAAAGGGGAATTAAAAAACAAAATCCCAGAATTAAAGCCAATTCCGGGAATTAAGGAAGCATTAGCAGAACTCCAAAATCAAGGATATAAACTGGGTATTATCACCTCTAATTCCAAAGAAAATGTTACACAATTCCTGACAATCAATGATTTAAATCACCTATTTGATTTTATCTACTCAGGAATTACAATTTTTGGCAAAACAACTATTATAAATAATGTCTTGAGGCAAAAGCAGCTCAAACCTCAAGAAGTTATTTATGTTGGAGATGAAACTAGAGATATAGAAGCATCAAAAAAAGCAAATATCCAAGTGATTGCAGTCACTTGGGGCTTTAACTCACCGGAAGTACTAGCCAAGCAAAATCCAGATTACTTAATTCAGCAACCTAGCGAACTACTAGAATTGATGAATAGTCGTTAATTAATAAATAGTCAAAAGTCTATTGACAATCTATCAAAACAGTAGAGTGGGCAATGTCTACCAATGTCGATAATTTCAATTATCTTATTTTGTGACATTACCCATTATACAAAATAGTAAGATATCTGGGGAAACTAATTTTGCCGTTCTCCCTTTTCCAAAGCTTCTTCTACTAAATCATCACTGACATCAGTTACAACTTCAGTCTGAGAATTACTAACTTCTTTTGCTGACTCTATAAAATCATTAGGATTGCCAGTTGACTGAGTTTGAGTTTTTGTCTGTTGTGGCTGAGAGGTTTTCTGATTAGGTGCAGTGGCAGTTTCGGCTGCTGTTGCACCTTTACCTGTGCGATCAACTTCACTCACGCTGAATTTTTGTGCAGCTGCATAATCAGAATCATAATCCACCGTTGGCACTTTTTCCTCACCACTAGCTATGCTTTCGGCAGCTAACTGTGCATCCTGACTGGAATCTTCGGCTTCATTTAAATTGGGCTTTACTTCTTTTTCAGCCATAATTAAAACCTTAGGTAAATTTTTTATTGCTTATCTTAAACAATCATAGCAAAGCAATTCGCTACTTTATTGCTTCCTATAGAGAGACTTTTACCTCTATTAAAAGGTAGATTAAAGCTGGAATTTCCAATAAATTTAACTCCTTCTATCGATAGTAGAATCTAATTGTCAAACTCTGGTAGCAATTAGTTTGGCCTATTAAATAATTTTGGAGACAAAAATAATGACTGCAAGTTACGACAAAAATATTTCTCAAGCTCAGAGTAATGAAACTCAAAAATTGGTGGATGCGTTTAACGCCTTAGATACCGATGCTAAATTAGCCTGGTTCTATTTTGCTTATAAAAAAATGGGTGATTCGATCACACCAGCTGCTCCCGCTGCGGCCGAACCAGAGTTAGCACCACTTCTGCTAGGAGATTATTTTAAATTATCCAATGAGGAGCAACTAGAAATTATGCGGGATATTGTTAACCGCAAAGACACAGAATATTCTCATGCTTATGGGGCGATAAAAGAAAATAATCAACTGTTAGTTTGGTATGCTTGGGCAGTAGCTATGGGAGATACAGTGGTTGGAATGCCAGCTAGCTACCAGCCAAGTAAGGCAATTAACGATCTGCTTTCCGAAATTGAAGGACTTGATTTTGAGGAGCAAATGTCAGTGTTTCGGACAATAGCTGGTGAAGTAGGTTACACCGATATTAAGCCGATCGCAACGCAAGCAGAAACAGGGAAAACCTCAAGTTTGTAATCAGCTTTGGTGACTAAAAGTCGCTCCTACACAAATTAAAGTCCGCACAGGCGGACTTTAATAACCTATGAGACAGCTAACTGACTCAAGTCGGCTGGAGTGAGGTTGGAGTGTACTACTTGACCATCACGGAACCAAACGATGCGATGAGTTTGACGAGCGACTTCTGGTTCATGTGTCACCACCACAACTGTGATTCCACTGGCATTGAGTTCGCCAAAAATATCTAAAACTTCTTGGGTTGTGCGCGAATCAAGTGCACCTGTGGGTTCATCGGCGAGAAGTACTACGGGACGATTGACGATTGCGCGTGCGATCGCCACTCTTTGTTGTTGTCCACCAGATAGTTGAGTTGGTTTGTTGTTGAGGCGATTTGCTAAACCTACTCGCGTCAAGGCAACTGTTGCGCGATCGCTTCTTTCTTTCGGATTCACATTAGCATAGACCATTGGTAACATCACATTTTCTAATGCTGTGAGTTGGGGTAATAAATGAAATTGTTGGAAGACAAAACCCAGCTTTTTGTTACGGATGTGTGCCAAGGATTTATCATCCATTTGCGCCACATCAATATTATCTAAGTAATAATGTCCGCCTGTGGGTCGGTCTAGACAGCCGATAATGTTCATAGCGGTGGATTTACCTGAACCAGACGGCCCCATAATTGAACAATATTCGCCCTCGTGGATAGTCAAATTCACATCGTTAAGTGCTTTAACTTCAGTTTCGCCACTGCCATATATTTTAAAGATATTCTCCAAACGAATAATTGTTGATTTAGGAACGGGATTAGGAAGTAGAGAATCGGTAATTGAAATAGTGTTTGCCATAAAGCAATACCTTTGCCAAAATAAGAGCCTAGAAAAATTTTGGCTTGCACTGGCAAAATTACCTATACATAAGCGTTTCGCCTAAAAGGTAGTTTGTCATCTCAAACCCTTATACTGTGCTCAATACGTTAAAAAACCTTGTGGTCAACCTTAAAGGAATTTTTGGAACTTATTGTTTTTGCCAAACCTCACAGAACAGCAAGTTAATAGTGAAAGCGTCATCAACTCACCCTCGTAAATTGGCGAAGGTATTGTTAATGCGGAGGTATATAGATGAGTATAACTGCTGAGGAGTTGTTGCAGCGATATGCTGCTGGGGAGAGAGATTTTGCTGGAGTCAGTCTGAGGAAAATTGTATTGGTTAATGCTAATTTGAGAGGAATCAACCTGTCCAATGCTGACTTGAGTTTTGCTAATTTGATTGCTATCAAGTTGACTGATGCCAATCTGAGCCAAGCCGATTTCACCGGAGCCAATCTTACTGGAGCCAGATTGGACAGAAGTAATTTGCAAGGGGTTTCCTTTGAATGTGATGCTGTAGGGGCTATTTTCGACCAAGCTGATTTGCGAAGAGCTGGAATGTATAGAGCCCTTTAATTCTGTTTTTCATCTCCTCAAATGAACATGGTAGGGTTCATGGATTCTTTCTTGACGAGATTTTTTACATTGTTTGGCTAGACCCAAATCATCTGCTATACGCCGTAAAAAATTAATTAAGGAATCATTGCTACCTTAATTACTTTACGCGCCTTCATCTCAGAAAATACCTGTTCTAAATCTTTTAATGGTCGTTGTTCGCTAATAAGTAATTCAAAGGGAATTTTGCGACTAGCTATGAGTGCAAGGGCCGAGCGCACATACTCTGGTGTATTATGAAACACGCCTTTGATCGTAAGTTCGTTATAGTGTACCTGTTCAGTACTGACGGTAATGCTGGTATCTCGTGGACATCCACCGAATAAGTTGACTGTTGCACCAGGACGAGCACAGGCGATCGCAGTTTCCCAAACACTTGGGACACCAGTGGCTTCAATTACTACATCTGCACCCCATCCTTGGGTAAGTTCTTTCACTACACTGGGAATTTCTGGAATTTGATGATAATTAAAAGTTTGGGTTGCACCCAATTTCTGACCAATTTCTAGTCTATGGTTATTACCTCCCCACAGTAAAACCTTAGCTTTCTCGCTCAACGCCGCCACAAACATCAACCCGATCGCTCCATCTCCTAAGACAACTACTTTATCTTGAGACTTAATATTTGAACGCGCTACACCATGTAACACACAAGCTAAAGGTTCTGTCATCGCTGCCAATTCCCACGGCAATTCATCGGGAATCTGCAACAAATTATGCTCAACGATCGGTGCAGGAATTTTTAGGTATTGGGCAAAAGTCCCATTATTCCATGTCAAATTTGGACATAGGGAATATTCTTGGCGTTGACAAAAAAAACATTTTATGCATGGGGCAGAATTATTAGCAACAACGCGATCGCCTACTTGCCAATTTGTCACCCCTGCACCCACAGCAACAATTCGCCCAGCCGCTTCGTGACCAAACAGCGTTGGTGGTATTAGCATCCTGGCATGACCACCACGCCGCCAGACTTTCAAATCTGTACCACAAGTTGTTGCTGCCCCTACTTTGATCGCGACTTCCCCAGCCGCTGGAGTAGGGTCAGGAACTTGCTCTAGGCGTAAATCTTCTTGACTATAAAGTAACGCTGCTAACAAAACTTTAAACCTATCAATTAGCTCAATCCGATTTTACCAGTCGGGGCTTATTGATAGGTCTAAACTAAATCAGTATTGATTTTTAGTAGATTTTATATATTGAAAAACTAACTATTCACCGCTGGCTGAGGAACCACTCCGGTGTTTCGGGTTTCCACATTAGGCAGGCGAGTTGTAGTTAATAGCGGTACTTCTTGTCGGCACGACAGGCAAAACCAATATAGTTCACCATGACGGGCATGACGCAGAAGGGAACCAGCGCAGCATGGGCAGGTGTTAGCTCTCGTACTCATACCAATATTCTCCTTAAAAAATTGTTGTTTTAAGCTGATTAAAAAAGCAGTTGATTAAAACTGAATGTTAGCTGCATGAATGCGGCCATTCGATTCTATGCGGTCTTTAATAATTTGTCTGTAAATAGCTTCATATCCGTTAACCATTTGGCTAACACTAAAGTTGTTTTCTACGTGTTTTCTACAGGTTTGACGATTGAGTTCCAAAGCTAATGGAATCATTGCTGCTATTTCTGCATGGCTATTGCAGATAAAACCTGTTTCACCGTGGGCAATAACTTCAGGTACAGAACCTAAATTTATGGCAATCACTGGCGTACCAGTTGCCATTGATTCAATCATTACTAACCCAAAAGGTTCTTGCCAGCTAATGGGGAAAAGAGTTATGGCAGCATTGCCCAAAAGTTCAGTTTTTTCAGTGTGGTTAATTTCACCGAGATATTCAATTTGCTGACCATCTATGTGGGGGACAATCTCTTGTTCAAAAAACTCAGAGTATACTGCATCAACCTTTCCTGCCATCTTCAAGCGCCAACCACTCTGTTTAGCAATGGCGATCGCATGTTGCGGGCCTTTATCTGGCGAAAAACGACCTAAAAATGCTAAGTATGGAGGTTCTAACGGTTGGGCTACAAATGGATAATCTGCTAGCTCAATTCCGTTATAAACAGTGCCAACATAATTAAGATCGATTTGACGCTGCGAGTTACTAATGCTGATGTATGGTTGCTTTTGGTAGTAGCTATATGCGTGACGGTTGTCAGTTGTAAAATTATTGTGCAGGGTATGGACTGTAGAAGTTACTGTTATCAAACTCGCTAAAGGTAATGCCGACATTCCTACATGAGAATGGATAATATCAAATTGGGCAGCATGTTGGTAAACTTGGCTTAGTTCTAACATTTCATACACTGCATACTCTTTCACGTTTGGGTCTAAGCGCAATGCACGTGGATAAACTGCTTCTAAATGAGCCAAAGTTTGAGAATCGCCAGAGGCAAATAAAGTTACCTCATGACCGCGACGAACAAGTTCATCAGTCAAGCGACTCACTACCAGTTCGATTCCTCCATAACTAGGAGGTGGAACCCTTTCCCATAAGGGGGCAACTTGAGCGATTTTCATAAATTTTTCTGGTTCAGTCTATGAAATTGTCCTCAATATAATGAGTGACATCATTATTTTATGAGTAAAGAGCATTTGTACTTACTCTTTTGACATTTAAATTAACCTAACAGGCTAATAAAAGCGCAATAACGATTAACCGTACCGGAAATTTTCTACCGACAAATTTAACGGACGATCGGCAAAAGTCTACTCTGAGCTACACTTATAACCTATAGCTAATCTATTAGTTGTTGCATCTGTCTTGGGGATCATAAAGAGGTAGAATGTTTTGTAGCAGAACTTACAAAATTGAATACTTTGTAGCTGAAACCACTAAAATGTTTAATGGGATCAAGTCATTAAAGCTTCATTTAAAGGTAATTGGGAAATATAACAGAAATTATAAATATTAAGTAATTGTACAATAATTACATAATTTGTAATTAGTAATTTACAAAAATCCTGATAATTAACTAATGAAAATCGCCACTTGGAACGTCAACTCAATTCGCACTCGCCTTGAACAGGTTATCGATTGGCTAACCCTAAATCCCGTTGATGTTCTCTGCTTGCAAGAAACCAAAGTTGTGGATGCTGAATTTCCGCGATCGCCTTTTGAGCAGTTAGGCTATAACCTTTATATATCAGGACAAAAATCTTATAACGGTGTAGCCTTGATTAGCCGCCAGCAACTCCTCAATGTCAGTAGCGGGCTGAGGGCGATTTTACCAGATTTACATCACGAATGGGACGAGCAAAAGCGCGTGATTACAGGTGTAATTGATGGTGTTCGGATTGTAAACTTATATATTCCTAATGGCGCAGCTGTAGGAACTGAGAAATATGAATACAAACTGCGTTGGTTAACAGCGCTACACGAGTATTTGCGATTGCTGGTGTTGTCAGAATCTGCAATTTGTGTTTGCGGCGACTTCAACATTGCCTTAGAAGATAAGGATATTCACGAGCAAGTGAGTACAGAAAATCACATTATGGCAACAGAAACAGAGCGCCAAGCCTTACGGGATATTTTGAAATTGGGATTTGCTGATGCTTTTCGCAAATTCACCACAGAAGGTGGAAATTATAGCTGGTGGGATTATCGTTCCGCCGCTTTCCGTCGTAACTTAGGTTGGCGAATTGACTATCACTATCTCACGCCCATTCTGTATGAGCGTGCGACAAGTTGCAGCATTGATATTGCACCCAGAAAGTTAACTCAACCTAGTGACCATGTGCCAGTTATTGTGGAATTTTGAATAAGGATTGGGGCATTGGGCATTGGGCATGGGGCATTGGCTCCCCAATGCGTTGGGTGGCTTTACCAACTTAAAACAACTGGCGTCATTGGGCATTGGGAAAAACTTGCTGCAACTTCTCTATACTCTTTTATCCCTTATCTTCATACCCCATATCCCATGCCCTATGCCCAATCCCCAAATAATCAATTTAACGGCTTATATATATCCTCAGAACTAGGATTAAGATAAGGACGCTGCAAATCTATTAGATGCCGCGCAAAGTGTTGGTCAATCGTCCTCATCCGTTCCTCCATTGCATTTTTACCTTTTTGCCAAGCTTCCAGTAAAGCATTAGCGACAATTTGGCAACGGTTCATCCCAAAACTTTCTTGTGCTGCAAATTTTTGGGTTGGTTCTTCGGCTAAACCTAACCCTGGGGCTAAAAATTTGGTAAACAAAGGAATTTCGGGCTGGAAATGAAATTGATTTTTGATATAAACAGTCTGAAGGATTGCGCGGATTGCTGGATAGTCAGGGAGTTCAAAGTAAAGTAGCCCCGAATCATAGCGTCCATATGCACAAGGGTTGTGGAGAACCTGAAAGCTAAAGGGAATCGAGGCTGCATTTAGTTGCAGCGTCAAGCTTTCCATGAGAGCGATCGCACCAGATGCCGTAAAGTTAAAGTAGATTCGCCCTGCTCCTAAATCGGCGTCTGGGTTACTCTGCCGTTCTTGTCCGACATTGCTAACTGCTAGGTAACAGCTGTTTTGCAGTCGATTTTTAGGCATCCAGATTGCTACCATATCACCCACTTTGGTAGATTTCTTACTGGATTGTAGATGGCAATCTGGCTCAACATAAAGTGTTAAACTGCCTTTAGTCACCGCGATAGTCCCATCAGGTTCTTTGCGTAACACCTGCCATCGAGGGTCAAAGTAACCTATGCCGTGATTACTGGCGTGCAGTTGTTCGTAAAAGTCCCAGTCAATCTCCAAAATAGAATTATCTGCTAAATTATGCTTTTGCGGGCGATTAATATTATCAGTATTGACTGCTAAAATACTTTGCAGGGAGCCATTGTAATAGATTCCATAGAGAAAATTTCGTAGTAGGAGAGTAAGATACTTCTGTTGTAAATCTACGGAATTTTGCTGAAATCTATCGGCTATTTTAGTCGGCAGAGTGAAGGGTTGATAATTAGGATGGTAAATACAAAAATTGGACTCAATCTGGATATTCTGAGCAATATCAAATAGAGAATTTAGTGATTGATTGATAGAGGAATTTAGCATTAATCCATTCAAAAATCAAATTTTAAAAAATAGAATTCAGAAGTCAGAATTTAGAATTTAATTCTGTGTGAATTGTGCAGTAGCGCGGTTTTAATTTTTGGTATTAACAACCACGTAGCTGAGTTTTTTCGTAATAAATCCGAAGTAACTGCTGTTCCTTTACAGGCTGAGGAAATTTATGAATCTTTGCCATAGAATTCATGATTTCTGTCTCTGATATTCCAAAGATGCTCAGTACAGCTTGTTCTGGCATTACAAGTAAACTTTTAGCTACTTGCAGCATACAGATTTCAGCATTATTAAAGTGTTTTTGGCACGTAATCATATCTTGAATTTGATGAATTAGTGCCAGCCCCGCAAACTGGATAGCCCGCGAAATAAAGTCATTGCAGTATTCCAAAATCATCGGGAAAGCATTTATATAAGCCCTAATTAAGGCAATAATTGAAGGTTGTAAAATCTCTAACGGTGTTAATGCCAAATGTAGAGATTCTTCTAGCTCAATGGTGGGGTCTACAACCAGACTCTTAAGCCAAATTCCTAAATAGCTTGCCAGTAAAGTTCCTAAATCAAAGGCTGGGTCTCCCCAAGAACAAGCTTCCCAGTCAATTAGTCGTACAAGACAATTGTCTAGTTGTTGCCATCTGGAATGAACCAAAATATTGTTCAATTTCAGGTCGTTATGAGTTAAGCAGCAAGGATTCCAGCTATATGCCAAATCTGCGATCGCAGATGACAAACTCTCGTATTGTTGATAGAGAACATAGAATTTCAGTGCATCTGTGGGAACAGTCCCAAAAATCTCCGGCCCAATTGACCCTACCCCTTGAGCTGGATTGTAAAACCCATAGCGAAACTCTCCTTGGGGAGCAGTTGCCATAAAATCCCGATATTCTCGGCGGTTGTAGGTAGCGCGATGCAGTCCCGCCAAAGTTGTGCCGATGGCAGAGGCAATTTCTTGTGGAAAAATCTCATTATTGTGGTAGAATGTCGCAAGTTCTAAATATTCACTCAAGTAGCTACGGACGAGAATCGAATTTTCTTCGTCAAAATGCACTACCAATGGCGCGTGGTTTACCGCCGTAGGCATTGCTGAAGTATTACCTAGAACTGGAAACTGTTGTAGCAACTGGTGAAACAGCCACTCCTGAAACAATTCATGAGGCGCACCGTCATTGTTGTTAACCTTACGTTCTTGTTTTAGGAGCAGTTGGCGGTTATCTGCTAAAGTCACTAGTAAATTGAAATTGTTCTGACTACTTTTTGGCAACTCAGATTTGTCTGATGGGCCATCTTCTGAGCTACATATACCCGCGTCTTGCAGATACTGGATAACGTTATGAGAAGACAGTGATAATACCATGTATTATTTCCTACTTCATTAAATTACTTAAACTTATCGTGTCAAATTTGCTTGATCTTAAGAGTTTTCAGTAGATAGGAACTAATGCAAGAAAAGAGATGTGAATAACAATAAAGATTTCTACAATCTACTAATATCCCATATTTGGGAGAAAAACCTGCCAAAATGGCACCAAGTCCTTTGCAATTCCTTTAAAATTTGCTCCAAGATACCTTGACATCTTTACACTTTATCAGCATAGTTACTTAGATACATCTACAGTAAGTTTTGTGGTAGAGCCTTTTTTTGGTGGCAAAGAAGCATCCCCAGCAAAAAACTGATTGGCAGCAGAAGTTATTTGATATTTAGTAGTTATCCTCAAAGCAGCGAAGAATTTTAGTAATCCTTCGCGGTACGAAGCACGCGATTCAATACTATTACTTTTATTTATCATCACAAAGCCAAAAAAACCGGAGTTTTTCGGCAATTAATAATTATTTTTTGATTTAATTTTCAGAATTGATGTCTGGAATGCTGATTATCACGTTATTTTTGTCACCTACAAATTGTAGATGACTATGGGCGATCGCAAACAAAGCTACATGAGTGCATCTTATGAAACTGTACTTTAACCAAGGTGCAAAATTGCCTTAGCCAGGGGTAACAAGTCACGGTAATATAAATGTACTAATAGAATCAAAGCAGGGTAAAGATGCCATACCAAAAAAAACAGGAGGGTAGTTATTGCCTAGAGACTAATGCTACTTAAAACCACAAATTGATGCACCATCACCGCCAATGCCAGCATACCCAAAATCATCATTAATCCCGCAGGCATAAACTTGCGTGTTTTTGCCAATCGAAATGCAAAGAAAACTACTAAAACAGCAGTAACTAACACTGCTAAAATCGCACCCCAGGTTTGTCCTTGGAGTTGAAAGTAAGCGGCAAATATTAGTAATAAACCGCTAATGCTACCACTTAAGAGTGAAACTCTACTTGTAGCTTGAATATAGCCAATAATACCACCAACAATTGCTAATATACCGTAGGCAAAAGCAGCAACTATACCTAAATTCATTGTTAAAACCTATGTAGACTTTGACTTTACTGCCAGGGTCAGCAGACAATTTACCATAGCTATTTAGCTATACCACATAGTTGATTGATGGATAATCTAGCGATACCAATGGCAAGTACTTCCTTATATGCAAAGGTTCAATATCTCCAGCGCCAAGCAGCCTCACTCTTACTGTACCAGTCTGTTCTCCAAGGGGAAGTCGGAATGGCATTTTTGGAACTGTTGCAAGCTATACGTTACACTAACACCGATGCACAGGGTTGTCTCCAAGCGTACGGCAGTTACTTCCACGCTTTAGCTGCTAGAAATCAAAACTGGGAAGACTATTTAATTACTCAACTTCTCTTCTGTGAGAATCCCTTTACAAGACTGGCGGGAGTGCGAGAATTTGAAGATTTGCCGCCAGCTTTAGTAGCAGCAGTTCAGCATGATTTACAAATATTGCAAAGTCTCTATGAATGTAGCAGCGCTTCTTTGAGCGAGTGGGTACAAGACGTAGCTTATATGCCGATTTCACCAATAGTGTGGTATAAAGAGCAAGAATTGGTAGCGGTAGAGACAAAGTTCGCTACATATTTACAAGAGTTAGATAATTGGGGTGATGCTGTAGAAGAGTTAGCAGCTTATTATCGGCAATGTGGCTCTGGTTTATTTGCAGAATATCGCGCTTTACGCTGGCAATCTGGGCAGTTTATCGGTATCCGCTATTCTGACCCGGTTAAACTGAATGCGCTTGTCGGTTACGAATCTCAAAAAGATGCTTTGCTGAAAAATACAGAGTTTTTATTATCAGGAGAGATGGCACTGCATGTATTACTTTACGGTAGTCGCGGTTCTGGCAAATCTTCTTTAGTGAAATCTTTGTTGAATGAATATAGCAATCGCAGCCTCCGTTTATTAGAAGTGGCAAAATCTGATTTAAAAGACTTACCAAAAATTGTGGAAAGTTTACGGGGTGTATCACAAAAATTTATTATCTTTGTAGATGATCTTTCATTTGAAGAAGATGATGATGCCTTTAAAGCCCTCAAGGTAGTTTTAGAAGGTAATTTAACAGCGCGGCCTCAAAATGTAGTGGTGTATGCTACTTCCAATCGCCGCCACTTGATTCGGGAGTTTTTTGTGGATAGACCTACCCCCAAGGATAACGAGGAAATCCATGCCTGGGATACGATGCAAGAGAAGCTTTCGTTTAGCGATCGCTTTGGTTTAACCTTGACTTTTGAACCAGCCAATCAGAAAACTTATTTAAAAATTGTACAACATCTAGTGACACAAGCTGAAATTAATATTACCCAAGAAGATTTGGAATTTCAGGCATTACAATGGGCAACTCGTCATAATGGTCGTTCTGGACGTACAGCACGGCAGTTTGTTGATTTTTTAAAAGCCGATTTAACACTTTTTAATACAGGTAACAATACATCCAATACGTAGTATGAAATTTTATTGATGATTGTACTTTTTTATGATTTACACAATAATGTTATGCACTAGTAAGTAAAATTAGATATTTGAGAACGATTACGATCCTAAAGTTAATAAAAATGCTTTGTTTCACTAAACCAATTAATTAAGTATTTTATATATGTAAATAATTTTGAATTAATAATTACTATGAAAGCTACTTATTCAGATAATTTAACTACGCTAAAAACCAGCAATATGCAATCAGTAACGATCAGCAATCGATTTATACTAGTAATAGTTGCCTTTAGTGTGAGTTTTGGTCTTAGCCTTGTTCCAAGTTGGGATTTTAATAAAGCCTTTCTCACAGGTGTAATTACTGCCGTTACTATCCATACAACAGCATTATTCATAGACAAGCGACGCAGAAATTATGAAATGTTTGTTTTAGGTTCTCTCCGCAAACGAATTAAAGATATGGAGGGATTAAAGGCTCGTGTTGTCAGAGAAATAAATCAAATTGAAGAACATCATAATCTACTCTATACTGAATCGCAACAGTTGCAAAATCAAGTCATAGAAAGCCGTAGTCAAAGAGATAGTCTACATCGAGAATTAAGAACATTTGCAGGACAAAAGAAGCAATTAGAAACAGAAGTTAACAGCTTGCAATCTGAAATTAATAATTTGCAGAACAATCAAACTGAATTGAACAATGCTTTTTCTATCCTCACAGCAGAGAAGCGCCGTTTAGAGTCAAATTGTAATGTATCTCGTGCTGAAATCACCCAATTACAAAGTCAAATTTCCGAGCTACAACACGAAAAACAAGAAGTTGAAAGTAATTTAACTCTTTTAGGCAGACTCAAACCCCAATTAGAAGAAAAATTATACGAACTACGAATTGCAATTCAAGAACTAGAAGTTGAGATAAACCAAAACAATCAATTGCTTGTAGCAACGAAAACCGAAAGAGAAAATATCCAAGCTATCCTGAATTCTTCACAAACCCAACTAGCAGAACACAAAGCCGAATTACAGCAATTACAAGGACAAGTTTCATTATTGCAACAAGAACGAGACTCATTACAAAATCAAATATGGGAATTACTACAACAAGTAGAAACATTCAGTCCACAGCCTTTGTCTAATAATTCCCAAGAAGGTAATATTGAGTTATTTCCATTTTCGGAAATAATTGAATCTTCAGATGTCATTGATACTTTGAAAGTTGAGACATCAGAAAACATATCTGAAGAATGGATTAATTTTCTCGCAAACCTTCCAGGACATGAGTTACAAGTATTAAAAGCTATAGTTGAACAAGATAATCCCAATAATACTATTAAAAAAATTGCCGAAGCAAATATCACCATGCCAAATTTATTAATCGATTCTATAAATAAACAGGCAAATGATACTATTGGGGAATTAATAATTGATTCAAATTTGGAAAGTCCAAAAGTTTATCAGGAGCATATAACAGATGTCAAAAAAATGATTGTGATGTATGAAGGCCTCATGGCCAGACATACTTCGTCAAATTAAATTGTTATTGCCGTCGTAAGATTTAGTAATAAGGTGATGTACCTTACCTACTTACTGCGTGCTTCTGCGTTTAGAATAAAGTGAAGTGTAATACATGGCAAAGCTCAAAATCTCGAAGAAAATCTCCACTGCTTTAATCAATTCCCTTGGTGCGGGGGTAGTACCAAGAGTGGGAGTTGAATATATCGCAGTAGGTCGAGAAAAAGAACTAAAAAGCCTATTACAAAATCTCGATGATATTGCAGAAGGTGTCGCAGCATTTCGCTTCATAATTGGTAACTACGGTTCAGGGAAAAGTTTTTTACTGCAACTAATTCGCAATCGAGCGATGGAGCAAGGTTTTGTAGTAGCTGATGCTGATTTATCTTCTGAACGTCGATTAGCTGGAAGCAACAATGAAGGTGTAGCCACCTATCGAGAATTAATGAGCCACCTAGCTACAAAAACTCGTCCTGATGGTGGTGCTTTAGTCTCTATTTTAGAAGGATGGATTAATAAAATTCAACAAGAAGTGGTTAAAGAAACTGAAATGCGTCCGAATGACGATGGTTTTGATGACCAAGTTGAATCAAAAATTAGGGAAGTAGTTCAGTATATTGAAGATTTAGTTCACGGTTTTGATTTTGGTAGCGTGATTATCGCTTATTGGCGTGGCTACCGATTGGATGATGATAATTTAAAAAATGCAGCGATGCGCTGGTTAAGGGGAGAATTTACTACTAAAGTTGAAGCGAAAGCAGCTTTAGGAGTACGGATAATTATTGATGATGATAGTTGGTATGACTATATAAAACTATTTGCGAAGTTTGTGGCTGAGATTGGCTATAAAGGACTGTTAATCTTAGTTGATGAAGCCGTACATTTATATCAAATATCTACCACCGTTACACGAGAAAAGAATTATAATCGACTCCTGGCAATGTTTAACGATACTATGCAGTGTAAAGCAGAATATCTTGGCATTGTTGTTGGTGGAACAACTAAATTTCTAGAAGACCCAAAACGGGGACTTTTTGCAGACCAAGCTTGGCAAAGACGCACAAAAGAAAGCCGTTTTATTGCCCAAGCTAATGTTCAGGAAAATTTAGGGCCAGTGATTCGGCTAAATCCATTGAGTGAAGCAGAAATATTGACGCTTTTGCAACGTTTAGCTGAGATTCATGCACTCAATTTTAGCTATGAACAAACTTTGACAAATCGTGAGTTGAAGGAGTTTGTGCAAGAAATTATTAATCGCTTGGGTGCAGAAGCATTACTTACACCAGGGGAGATTGTGCGAGATTTTATGAGTGTGTTAAATATTCTTCACCAAAATCCAGGAATTGCGTTTGCTGAATTAATTCATGGCTCTAAATTTAAACCGACTGCTGTGGGTAAAGATGCAGATGTGGATGAGGATGATGCCGCCGAATTTAGTTTGTAGTTAATAATCAAGACATTGAGCCTAGAACATTATTTAAATCTTCAGTTTTATGTGACACTTCGCAAAGTTTGTAAACTCCTCCAGATTTAACTTGAGAGGGTCAACATGATTAAACTCTGGTGACTCATATCGTCATCTGTGTGATGCCATTTCAAGGACTAATGAGTAAATCTCTAACATAAGTCGAAATCTCTCATCAAATTCATCTTTTTTCAGGATTGATTAAAATAGCTTTTGGTTGATTAGCATTAAATAGAGAAGCAGACAACAGAATAATCGGTTTGTTTGTTTGGTTTTCTCCATAATGAACTATTCCGACAGATTCAACTAAAGAATCTCCAACTGTAAGCTGTATAGTTCTCCCTTTTTTAAGAATCAATACTGTGCCGTTAGCTTTCGTTACTTTAGCTTCTCCTTCCACAACAGTAAAAGTTAAAGTTCCCGCTTCTACTCGTCCAATCTGCATTCCCGGATGAGTATGAGTAGGGAGTTTTGCTCTTGGTGCGATGGTATAGCGTACAAGTTCAAGAATCTGCTTTTGATCTTGAGTAGGATAACCACTCGCTAAAACTTCACGGGTAACAGATTGAGTGTAAGTATTGGCTGAGGAGATTTCTTGACTTTTAACAACTACACTGCCAAAAGCTAGGATAGCTAAAGGGAGAATCAAAGACAGTTTTCTCATATTAAAAGTTTTTTGTTTGGGCAATACCTTTAATTAAATCATTTTGTGTTTCGTTTGTCTAATTACTTAACTTGCCAGTACTATTCAGATAATTTTTTGAGGCATTTTGAACCTCATCTGTCCTTTTTGGATTAAGTTAAATGTACTTTTCGTCTGCTATTTTGAGACAGTTTTTGAAGACATATTTAAAAACTATTTCATCTTTATCAAGATTACTAACAAAACATCGAATTAATTAAAGCAAGGTTTAATCGCGATCGCACCAACAAAATCATTCACTAATACCTTTTGGAAACAACCGATTCAAGTCTAATAATGCATCTTCAAATCCAGGAATTACCACTGACTGATTCGATAAAGAAATCTGCTTGCTAAGATAGCTAAACTTATTTTGAGCATTTTGATATGGCTGGCTGTGGCGCTCAAGTTGACTATCTGGTAAATTCACAATCCAGTAATGAGAAATTCCGGCTTCTGCATACAAAGACAGCTTGGTTGTTTGATCGTAATCTAAAGTTTTATCCGAAATTTCAATCACTAACAAAATATCTTCGGGATAGGGGTGATGAGCAAGGTAATTTTCATCTCTTCCTCTTGCAATGACAACATCCGGCTCAGGCTCACTCTGATTAGGAAGGGTGATCGGATCTTGTCCACGGATGACTGCTCGATCGCCTAGAAGCCGATCCAATTGACGGCACAGGATAGAACTACAAACTGTATGAGGTGTTCCCTTTGCTGTCATTTGAATCAGTTCCCCTCGAATTAATTCAATATGATTGGCCTCTGTGAGAAATCCGAGTTCAATCAATCGATGGTATTCAGCGATCGTAAATCGCTTAGGTGTCACAATATTCATGAGACATCCTTACTAATGACACTGAATTCTACTTTTACTTGTACATTAACAGAGATTACAGCAATTTTCAGGTAAATAGACCATGCAGTAGGGGTATAGCATTGCTTATTGGTGTCAACTTAAGGTGAAAGCGAGTAAGCGAAGCGTTAACCTTGGCAGTTAAAACTTCATTAACGGAGTAAAAAAACTCGTCTAATCACTTAACTTGTCAGCGCTATTGAGATAATTTTTTGAGTATATTTTGAACTTCATCTGCTCTTTCTGGATTAAGTTCAATGTACCTTTCAGCCGCTATTTTGAGATATTTTTTGAATATCTCTTGAGAAACTATTATTTCATCTTTATCCAGAAAGCAAAAGCGAACTCCTTCAAACATATCATCCTCATCTTCGCAAGGAAATTCACACATGGCATATTCACTACCATAACCAGTACCTTCAAGAAGATAATTTAATGCATCAGGGAAAGAGATACCCACTATTGCATTAAAGTATGACTTAACTATCCAAAGTGGATCGGTTGTATAGTCTACGCCGTCAAATAATTCTTTGAGCATAAAAAATAAGATGCGTTTTCCCTGAAGATTAAACTGGCTGCGTTGTTTACCGCCGTAGGCATTGCAATGCCTCAAATTGCTGCCAACAAAGGTACAATGCACGCGGTACATGAAAACATCCTTTCCATTTGCCGCCTTTGAGGTTCAACAATACTTCTCCACGACGATTGAGATAGCCAAACCATTCACCGTATTCTGAATCAGCAAAGTGTGACCAGGCGTAATCGTGCATCTTTTGATACCATTCCCAACACACCTCACGCCCTGTCAGCCGATAGCCCATTGCTAATGCAACCAAAGACTCTAGATGAACCCACCACAGCTTTTGATCCCATTCCAATTGTTGTGGGGGATGACCATCTGCATCCATAAAGTAATACAATCCGCCGTATTCGGTATCCCAAGCAAAATTCAAGATGTTTAGCACCACATCAACGGCTTGGTTAATAGTTTTGGTATCGTTTTGGCGACGCGCGATGTCCATGATAAACCACATCGCTTCGATACCGTGACCTGGATTAATCAGTCTTCCCTCAAAAGAATCTATGTGGGAACCTTCAGGGGCAACGTTTTCGTACATTAGTCCCCGTTCTGGGTCGAGAAAATCGCTCATCACTTCGCGGACTGTCTCAGCTAGGACATTCTGTAGTGTTTCTTTTGGCAGCAACGATTCCATTTCTAGAGTCAGGTTGGCTAAAATCATCGGTACAGCCAATGATTTCATCGGGCGTGTGCCAGGATAGGTCTTATTATATTTGCCTTTTGGGTTATCTTTACGGCGTAATACGTTGTTGTAAGCTTGCATCGCTACATCCTTTGCCCATTCTTCGCCGCCAGCGAGTGCATATTGACTAAATGCCATCGCCGCAAAGCAATCAGAAAAGATATTGTAAGGGTGAACCAATGGTTTCCCTTCACGGGTGAGGGCAAAGTACCAGTTACCATCGCTATCTCTGCCATGTTGGGCAAGAAAATTAGCGCCGTTGCTGGCAACTTTCAACCAGTTTTCGCGCTTTTCTAGCTGGTTGTAAAGCATAGAAAAAGTCCACACCTGGCGGTTTTGCAGCCAGATGAATTTGTCTGTATCATAAATTTTGCCTTTACGATCAAGGCAGGTGAAATAGCCGCCTTGCTGCCAATCAAGAGAATATTTTTCCCAAAAGGGGAGTACGTCATTGAGGAGGGCGTTTTTGTAAAGTTCAGCGTAGGCATAGCCCGCCGGAGGCATCGCTTGAAAATTATACTCCATAAATTTCCTCCCCTTTTGTACCAAAACCAACAGCTTAACAGTTATCATATTTTGACTCGAACATCGAGCGTAGGTAGGCGTAGCCCGTCGTAGACATCGCGTCAGTCTTTTACAAGATTTAGTCAGCAGCAAGTATACTTCTATCTTGTATCTTGCAGCATTTTCAATAACTGTAGGGTAGTTTTTTAGATATGAGGTTGTTATGAGTCAGATTGAACGAGTTGCGATCGTTGGAGGAAACCACGGTAATGAGTTAACAGGAGTACATTTAGTCAAAAAGTTTCAGCAATATCCTAATTTAATTAACAGGGCAAGTTTTGAAACTCTGGCATTACTTGGTAATCTCAAAGCTATTGAAGAAGGCAAACGATACATTGACAAGGATTTAAATCGTTGTTTTACTAATCAAGGCTTACAAAATACCCAACTCTCAAGTTATGAAGATACACGGGCAAAAGCAATTCAACAGATATTGCAACCACAAAATCAGCCTTTTGTAGATGTAATTATTGATTTGCACAGCACAACTGCCAATATGGGCTTAAGTCTGATTTTTTGTGATCTGCATCCTTTATTGCTTCGATTAGGTGCTTATTTAAGTTATATAAATCCTTTAGTGAAAGTCTGTATTAACCAGGAATCAAAAGAAAATGGTTTTCTCCGTTCTTTGTGTGAATTGGGTTTTGTTATAGAAGTTGGGGCTGTAGCTCAAAATGTTTTAAACAGTGAATTATTTCAGGAAACAGAACAGCTTATTTATGCAGTTTTAGATTATTTTGAAGAGTGCAACCAGGGGAATGTTCCGCAGACAAGCAACCACCTTACACTTTATAAATACATTAAGACTATCGATTATCCGAGAAGCGAATGCGGAGAAATTCAAGCCATGATTCACCCCCAGCTTCAGTTTAGGGATTATAAACCTTTGCATCCAGGCGATCCAATGTTTCTGACTTTTGAAGGAAAAGATATTTTCTATGAGGGTGAGTCTACTGTTTATCCTATTTTTATTAATGAAGCAGCTTACTATGAAAAAGGAATTGCAATGTATTTAAGTCAAAAGCAGGAAGAAATAGTTTAATTTGTTCGTCCTTCTAACCAAGACTGCAAATCAGCCAAAGTAGTAAAATTGTTCTTTAGTTATTTTTATGATAATTAATAGTAAAATGCCATATTTTTATTCTTTAACAATTTTAACTGATTGACAAAATGTGCTTTATTTTAACCTCTTACCGATGGTCTTGATCTCGTTTTTCATACTGATTTCACGCAATACGCTGTGGGAGGGCACAGCTAACTATACACTCCTACAAAGGACTTTAAGAAAGGAAACGATATAACCCTAAGTGAGTAGGGTAAAATGTTGGATATATTTATTAACCTCGTTGAAAACCCTTTGCTGGCTTTTGTTGCCCCTTACCCTTGGGCTTAGATTTGTTAACTTCTCCTAAAGCTTCCTGAAATAAGTTATGCAAATGTATGGGTACACTGGCAATGTCTGGCAAGTCTGGCTCAATAGGTTTGTAGAATTCTTGCAAAAGTGCATCCAAGTCACTTTCAAGCCTAAACTCTGGACGTTGTAAAAATGTTTGCAACACATTTTCTAATTGAGTTGGATACTGTTGCGCTAATCGATGCCAAATAAAAGCATTAATACTTTTATCTTCAAGGTAGTAGCGAATTAATTTTTCTGCCCCTTGCACACTTTGCCAGTCCTCTGCTGATAAAATTGCTTGTACTTTACTGTATGTTGGTAAAAACATTTGTCCCCAACGGGGATGAGAAAGAGCCGTTACCTGTTCTGCTTTCTTGAGTTCAGCAGGCAAATCAACCTTTGGCATAACCATTTTGCTCTTGCTGCTTTTGCTGTTAAACATCTCAGAGACTACGTTGGAATCTGCACCAAATTCTTGTGCGGCTGCTTTTATTTCATCGTCGCCAATTCCAGCTGCTTCTGCTACTTCCGCAAGAGATTTAGAAGTATCAATTCCTGCGGCTGCAAAGGTTTTTTCCGTAATTACTTCTTGAAATTCCGCTATTTTTTTATTAAGCTGGTATCCAGGTAGTGTGATTTCATCAGTGCCAAAAAAGTCCACAAACTGCTGATGATATTTTTCTACTGACTGCCAAGCTTCTTCTAGCAAGTCTGGAGCATCGCTGTAAAGATTACTTTTATAGTTTTCTTTGAAATTACCAATTGCTACGGCAAGTTTTGGTTTACCTAATTTACCCATTATTGTGTAGGAACCAGAAAACATCCAGAAGCTATCAGTAACGGGAGAAATGCGAGTTAGTAAGATTTCTCCGACTTTCAAGCGAGATATTGCCTGTAATGTTTGAGTATTGTTTGGCTTGACAATGTAGCGTTTATCTGTCAACCAGTTTGTCAATTCAAAGCCATCAGGTAAAATATCAGTGATGGCAAATAAGCCAATAAAACTATGATGCCAACTGTTTATCAGGCTGCAATCGCTTTCTGCTAAATCTGGATGGCTTTCGATAAACAACTCTAATGGAGACTTATCACCGACTTTCCCGGCTGTCAAAAAGCTATCGATGGTTAAGTCTTGCTGTGTACTGTCACCACTTCCACGACGCAACTGTTCTGCGGCATAAGTTTCCAGTGCTTGTGCCAGTTCGCCTTCAGCATCAAGGACAAAATCAACTAAGGCTTGTTTTAATTCGTGCGATCGTTCTAATATGGCATCCACAAGTTAATCTCTCGGTGCAACAGATGTAAATTATAGCCTTTGAGAGAATTTCAGCATCTAGCTATTGCTAGATTTATGGAGATGCACACTTAGCAGAATAGGTTTGATCGTACAGGCATACTACAGCCTATATCTGGCACAGCCAGGTTATTGGGATTAAATCCTTGGCGAAATCGGCGCGAACTAGCGTAACAGATTGGGGTGATGTTTGAACCGACATTCCGCAGGTTAGCTCAACATAATAGATAATATCTCTGACAGGCGATCTAAAAATCGCTACGGCAATTAGCTGGTTTCTGCCACGAACTATGAAGCGTGTTTGTAGGCGTATAAGCTGTTAGTACAATCTCTCCTTTTGCATTTCTCACCCACCCTTGCGCTTCCACAATCGGCGCTGGTGTCGGGTTAGTTGCCTGAGTAGAAATATCTGTACTAACGAGGTTTTCACCCCTTGGGTCGAGAGTTACCCAATCTGCCAGAACTGCATTAGGAGAAAGAAGGTCATAGGGATTGCGGGGTAAACCGCCACGTCCAGTGATTGTAAAACTGCTTTTATTTTGTGCTGTGCGCCCTTGACAGACTTGCGACACTTGAGTATCAACTGGTACGGCTGGTAAGTTAATTAATAATCCTCGATAGGGGTCAACATCAAGCGTGTTGATTTCTACAGTGCCGCTTAAATTAGGTTTTATTTGGGAAATTGCTGTAATATCATTTGTCATAAGGTGACGCGTGTCTGAATCAGTAGGGCGCAACCTTTTAAGGTCTTTGCTAGTTAGTGACGCAATTCCAAAAATCTTAGTAGCGTTGATTGTGACTGTTCCCCCTTTACCATTGTAGGCATTGGCGGTGATGTCGCTGTTTTCATTTGGTTTAGCGACGATGAAGCCATCAGGGACATTGATGGTGATATAACCTCCGTTTCCACCAGCCCCTTTAGTGCCTGCTGAAGTAGAAATTTCACTTTTGCGGCGCAGTAGCAATAAGTCCTGCAAGTTCAGCGTAATATTGCCACCATCACCGGAGTTAGCTTGCCCAATGAGTCTACCTTGATTATCCAATTTGATAGAATGAGCAGTGATTTCCAAATCACCTGCCTTTTTTGTGCCTTGACTGCTCACATTTATGTCACCTTTTAAGACATTTAATTCTTCAGCCTTTACTATGATGCTTCCCCCATTTCCAGTAGACTCACCAGAAGTGGAAGCTGAAATTCTTGCTCCATTTTGAACAATCAATTGCCCAGTTTCAATCCTTAACTCTCCGGCATTTCCAGCGCCTTGTGTTATGGTAAGCAAGCCACTGGGATTATTTTCTGGCGAAGTTCCAATCAGTTGGATAGAGTCCCTTGCATTGACAAACAAAGTTCCTCCCCCTCCAATAGATTCTTTATAAGTGGAAGCTGAAACCTGCGCCCCATCTTGAATAATCAACTGCCCAGTTTCAATCTTCAAT
>NZ_JBALDA010000061.1:0-127726 GCF_036917535.1 Nostoc sp. | reverse complement strand
GTCGTGTCTCTTCTTTTACTTGAGATCGAACGATTAATTCCTCTTACACGTAGTTGTGGTTTTGACATCCATATTTACACGTCCAAGATATGAGTTGACAAGCTTCACTCTAGAAATATTCTATCTCTAGGACTAAGCATTTGCTGATTCAAAAGTATAAAATCGTAAAAACCTGGAGAAAATTATGTCATTACAAACAGAAACACTACAGGCGACACGACCAACTTCTACTTTTGATACACCTGACCAGAAGCAAGAATTTAACTGGAGGCAATGCTGGTATCCCGTCAGCTTTGTACAAGACTTACCTGCTAACCGCCCTTATAGCTTTTCTTTGTACGATGAACCCTTCGTTTTGTTCAATGACCAAAATGGACAGCTTATCTGTTTAACAGATCGTTGTCCCCACCGTGCAGCTAGACTTTCTGATGGACAAATAATTGACGGCAAAATAGAGTGTTTATATCACGGTTGGCAGTTTGGCAATAATGGTCAATGTCTGCACATTCCTCAATTAGCAACTGATGCCAAAATTCCGGTAAATGCTTGCGTGTCATCCTTTAAAGTCTTGGAACGTCAAGGTATCATTTGGATGTGGGCAGGGGAAGCCGAAACGGCTATTGATGAGCTAATTCCATCTCTACCTGATTGGGAAAAGCCGGATTGCTTCAACTTAGACTATGTAGGTGATCTACCTTACGATCAAAGCTATTTTATTGAAAACGTTATTGACCCGGCTCATCTTCCAATCAGCCATGATGGCATCATGGGAGATCGAAAAGATGCCCAACCGTTGGAAATAGAAGTCATTGACAGCAACATTCAGGGAATTAAGGGAAGGTGGCGGCGAACACGCACACCCAATCAGCCTTGGACGTCATTAGATTTCATTGCTCCTAATTTGATTTTCTACAACTCTGGTAATGAACAGCAAAGTAGGTTTGGGGGCGTAGCCTTGTATTCAATTCCACTAAGTAAAAATAGATGTCGGATTCTCGTTAGAAATTATGGTAACTTCTTTAGCCAAAAAACCAAGCTGATGCCTCTCTGGTTAGATCACATCTTGATCCGAAACAAAGTCTTAGAAAGTGATTTGCAATTAGTTATTGAACAAAAGGCCCAAATTGAGCGTTTGGGACAAAATCTCAAACAAGTGTATTTACCGCTCAAAACATCTGATACTCTTGTGGTTGAGTATCGCAAGTGGCTAGATAATTTTGGGTCATCTTTGCCGTTTTATCGAGGTTATTCCACCTCAAAAAATGTCGATACTAGCGAGTGCGATGAAAAGTTGATCGCGTTAGACCGATTCTTGCAACATACACTTATTTGTCATTCTTGCAATCGAGCTTATCAAGTTACAAATAGGGTTAAGCAAAGTTGTATTGGGGTAGCGATCGCTCTAGCTGCTGTAGCGATACTTGCAGATGATTCTAAAATCAGAATAGCAGCAATATCGGCTTCCATCGCAGCAATTGTTATGTCTGTTATGGCTCATACACTCAAAATTCAGTTTGAGCGTTCTATACTCGTCACTAAAATAGGGACTGGGGATTAATCTAAGTATATGTAGGGAAGCTAGCCTTGTAATAGCGGGTTTCCCAAATTGAGCGGACTGGCGTTATGTATCGCCGTGAGGACGACACCAAAACCTTTGGATGCTGCCTTACAGAAGCATAACGTAACGCCAGTTGCTACAACCGATAGCGTTGGCGCAGCGTCTCTTCAAGAAGCGGTAGCGAGACATCTCCCAAGGGGCAACAGTCAGAGCAAACGAACGTCGGGAACCTTTGCAGCGCACTGGCTTCCCTACATGTATCTCAAAAATCAAATATGATTCCTATAGTTTGATTTATTCTTGCCCACTTACTTATCTGGTTTACAAGTTTCACTCTAGAAATACTCTATCTCCAAGACTAAGCATTTGCTGATTCAAAAGTATAAAATCATAAAAACCTGGATAAAACTATGTCATTAGAAACAAAGACACTACAGGCGACACCACCAACTTCTACTTTTGAGAAACTTGGCCAGAAGCAAGAATTTAACTGGAGGCAATGCTGGTATCCCGTCATATTCGTGCAAGACTTACCTGCCAACCGCCCTTATAGCTTTTCTTTGTACGATGAACCCTTCATTTTGTTTAAAGACCAAAATGGACAGCTTATCTGTTTAATAGATCGTTGTCCCCACCGTGCAGCTAGACTTTCTGATGGACAAATAATTGACGGCAAAATAGAGTGTTTATATCACGGTTGGCAATTTGGCAATAATGGTCAATGTCTGCACATTCCTCAGTTACCAACCGATGCCAAAATTCCGGTAAATGCTTGCGTGTCATCCTTTAAAGTCTTGGAACTTAAAGGTATCATTTGGATGTGGGCAGGGGAAGCCGAAACGGCTATTGATGAGCTAATTCCATCTCTACCAGATTTGGAAAAGCCGGAATGCTTCAACTTAGACTATATGCGTGACCTACCTTACGACCAAAGCTATTTTATTGAAAACATTATAGACCCGGCTCATGTTCCAATCAGCCATGATGGCATTATGGGAAGTCGAAAAGATGCCCAACCGCTGGAACTAGAAGTGATTGAGAGCAACATTCAGGGAATTAAGGGAAAGTGGCGGCGAACACGCACACCCAATCAGCCTTGGATTTCATTAGATTTCATTGCTCCTAATTTGATTCTCTACAAATTTGGTAATGAACAGCAAGGTAAGTTTGGGGGCACAGCCTTGTATTCAATTCCGCTAAGTAAGGATAGATGTCGGATTCTCATCAGAAATTATAGTAACTCGTTTCCCAAAAAAATCAAGCTGATGCCTCTTTGGTTAGATCACATCCTGACCCAAAACAAAATCTTAGAAGGTGATTTGCAATTAGTAGTTGAACAAAAGGCACAAATTGAGCGTTTGGGACAAAATCTTAAAAAAGTGTATTTACCGCTTAAAACATCTGATACTTTAGTGGTTGAGTATCGCAAGTGGCTAGATAAATTTGGGTCATCTTTGCCGTTTTATCAAGGTTATTCCACCTCAAAAAATGTCGGTAGTAGTGAGTGTGATCAAAAGTTGATCGCGTTAGACCGATTTTCACAACATACACTTATTTGTCATTCCTGCAATCGAGCTTATCAAGTTACAAATAGGGTTAAGCAAAGTTGTATTAGAGTAGCGATCGCTCTAGCTGCTGTAGCGATACTTGCAGATGATTCTAAAATCAGAATAGCAGCAATGTCGGTTTCTGTAGCAGCAGTTGTAATGTCCGCTATAGCTCATACACTCAAAATTCACTTTGAGCGTTCCTATACTCGTCACTAAAACAGGGACTAGAGATTAATCTAAGTATATGTAGGGAAGCCAGCTTTGTAACAGCGGGTTTCCCAAATTGAGCGGACTGGCGTTGTGTTATCGCCGAGAGGACGACACCAAAACCTTTGGATGGTGCGTTAGCCAGAAGCATAACGCAACGCCAGTTGCTATAACCGATAGCGTTCGCGCAGCGTCTCTTCAAGAAGCGGTAGCGAGTCATCTCTCAAAAAGACGCTAAGAGCGAACCAGCATCGGGAACCTTTGCAACGCACTGGCTTTCCTACATGTATCTCAAAAATCAAATATGAGTCCTATAGTTTAATTTATTCTTACCCACTTACTTATCTGGTTTACAAGTTTCACTCTAAAAATACTCTATCTCTGGGACTAATAATTTGCTGATTCAAAAGTATAGAATCATAGAAACCTGGAGAAAACTATGTCATTACAAACAGAGACACTACAGGCAACACCACCAACTTCTACCTTTGAAAAACTTGACCAGAAGCAAGAATTTAACTGGAGGCAATGCTGGTATCCCGTCACCTTCGTAAAAGACTTGCCTGCCAACCGCCCTCATAGCTTTTCCTTGTACGATGAACCTTTGGTTTTGTTCAAAAACAAAGATGGACAATTTATCTGTTTAGCAGATCGTTGTCCTCATCGTACAGCCAAACTTTCTGATGGACAAATTATTGATGGCAAAATTGAGTGCTTATATCACGGTT
Source organism: Nostoc sp. (assembly GCF_036917535.1). Lineage (GTDB taxonomy): Bacteria > Cyanobacteriota > Cyanobacteriia > Cyanobacteriales > Nostocaceae > Nostoc. The sequence continues at coordinate 123,683 of NZ_JBALDA010000061.1, read as the reverse complement.
GGCAGTTTGGTAGTGATGGCCAGTGTCTGCACATTCCTCAATTAGCAACAGATGCAAAAATTCCAGTCAATGCTTGTGTGCCATCCTTTAAAGTTGTAGAACGCCAAGGCATGATTTGGGTATGGGCTGGCGAAAAAGAAACTGCTGTTGATGAAATTATTCCAATTTTGCCAGATTTAGATAAGCCAGGATTTGTATGTGCAGACTTTATATTGGATCTACCTTATGACCAAACATATTTAGTAGAGAATGTCATCGATCCTGCTCATATTTCTATTAGCCATAATGGCACCAGAGGTGGTGGTAATCGTAAAAATGCCCAACCGCTAGAAATGGAAGTACTAGAAAATTCTGTTCAGGGGGTTAAAGGCAGGTGGCGGAGAGCCAACAAATCAAATGAAGCCTGGAAATATACTGATTTTGTTGCTCCAAGTCTTGTGCTGAACACTGCTTATATTGAAAAAAAAGATTGGACATTTGGACTAGCTTTGTATTCGATTCCTTTAGGTAAAGGGCGATGCCGTCTTTTAAGTAGAGGTTATCGTAATTTCATGACTTGGGGAGTCAAGCTGAGACCCCGTTGGTTCGATCACTTGAATACGAACAAAATATTGGAGCAGGATTTGCCTCTGATTGTGGGACAACAGGCAGAAATTGAGCGCTTGCAAAGAAGTCTCAAAGAATTATATTTGCCGCTGAAAACATCTGACACATTAGTGGTTGAGTACCGCAAGTGGCTAGATAAATTTGGATCGTCTTTGCCTTTTTATCAAGGCTATTCCACATGGAAAAATGTTGAGAATGGCGAGTTGAATTCAAAGGCGATTTTGTTAGACAGATTCTCGCGACACACACCTATTTGTAGTTCTTGCAATCGAGCTTATCAAGTTACAAATACGGTCAAACAAAGCTGTATAGGAGTAGCGATCGCTCTAGCGGCTGTAGCAATACTTGCAGATGATTCTAGAATCAAAATCGCAGCAATATCAGTTTTCATAGCAGCAATTGTCATGTCTGTTATGGCTCATACACTCAAAACTCACTTTGAGCATTCCTACACTCGTCACTAAAATAGGTACTGGGAACATTTTGTAGTAAGCACTTTAGTGTTTACTACAAACTTTTCATTGAAAGCGACGGGAAACTCCATCTTGCAAGTGGCGTGGAGTTTTTGATTACTAGCTTAGACATTGTACCGATACATGTATAATAAGTTTGCTCATCTTAAACAATTTGCTCAAACCTCAAGTCTTGTTAAGTCACGAGCAAGTTAATGGCTCTGCGCTAAAGTAAAAATATTGGGATAAAAATCTCTGGCAGTAAGTTCAATAGACCAATAATCTTTACCACTGCGGCGATCATGTCTCAAGAGCATAACGAATCACTCCAAATTCAAGAGATCACCAAACTCAAACCGAAACACTTTGCTGATTTAGTCAGATCGGCACAATTGGTTTTCGACCCCACAGCCGGAGTTTCAGGAAAAAATATCGTAGTTGACTGGGAACAATTTGGAATTCCCCGTGATGTAGCGGACAATCTCAAATCACTTGGTCAGCACTACCAGTATGCATCTCCTCACATCCCTATTGAAGACATTTGGAGTAAATTAACTCCAGAAACTCGTATTTGGTTCGTTGAAAATAAAGATCGGTTGTGGCAGCTTGAAGAAGCTTTCCCAGCCCTTGACGAAGATTGAAGAGGGCAGAAGGAGGTAGGAGGTTGGAATTTAGATAAGACTTCTATACGAGATCGAAGATTTTAGTGAAGGACTTTAAACTCTTCCTCCCTCTGCTCACAACAAAAGACAGATAGCGCAGCGTCTCGTAGAGAGCGTTAGGCAGCATCCATTAGTGTCAACTTAAGGTTAAAGCCAGTCTAGAAAAAGCTTTTAGCAGATTATCTCGTTTCCAGCCTCTGGCTATAAACGAGATTTTAAAAGGGTTTTGGCTGAAGTTGACACCAATGCAGCATCCTCCTATCTTCTCCCTTTTGCTTCTCTACAAGGATAAGAAAAAACTGCGATCGCAAGCAAATAGCAAATATTGACATCGACTTTATTGCTCAACGACTACTTAGCATTTCTCCAGGTTACGGTTATACTGCTATCATTGCTGGCTCTACTGGTCAGCTAATTCTACTGAGTATTATTTTATTCAGTTTAATAATCGTAGCAAATTAGTACAGATTAAATTGAGACATCCTTTAGCTTTAGCTGGAATGTTTCAAGGTGTTTTATTGTTTTCTTTTTTCTTTCAGCAATAGATATATTAATTACAACAGGCTATGAGTAATATCAAGTCCGGGTAATTCCAGTTTAAGAAGTAATCAAGCAGACATGATGATATAAGGAATGGGAACATCCGAGAGAAACCAATCCCCAATAACCAATAACCAAGTATTTAAGGAGATCTAATGTGTCTAGTCGGAAATTATCTTTGTTACTAAAATTAATAATTATTATATTGGTTACTAGTGCTAGTAGTTTAGGTATCAGCTTGCTTTTAACCACAAGCGGATTTGACCATTTGTTGGGAATAATCAAGCCAAAAAGCGAGAGTGCTAAAGCGAGTCATAACAAACTGATGAGTGCAGATGCACAGAATATAAGTCTAGTCAAAGACCAGATGAACACAGTGCCAAAGGCATTTCAGGGAACAATCGTTTATCAAGGGAAACTAAAAGCGAATGAGAAAGTTATTGCTCTAACTTTTGATGATGGTCCAGGTCCCAAAAATACAGCACAGATTTTAGAAATCTTGAAGAAAAATGATATAAAAGCCACATTTTTCATGATCGGGCAAATGGTGAAATATTTTCCTCAAGTTGCCAAGCAAGTGGCTGCTGATGGTCACGTAATTGGTAATCACACATGGCATCATTGGTATCGCCACATGGACTTAGCTACTGCGGCTAGTGAAATCGATCGTACAGCAGAAATCATCTACAAGACTACTGGAGAGAAAACTACTCTATTTCGTCCTCCTGGAGGCTTTCTGAATAATGGACTAGCCGAATATGCCAAAAACGAGAAATATGCTGTCATGATGTGGTCAGAAGAATCGGGAGATGCTGAACGTCGTTCGCCTCAAGTTCTAGGACTAGTCAAAAATGTGCTGAAATATGCAAAACCCGGTGCAATTGTCCTGATGCACGATGGGGGCGGCAACCGTTCCAAATCTGTCAAGGCTTTACCAGAAATGATCGCAGGTTTAAAAGCCCAAGGCTATAGATTTGTGACAATTCCCCAACTACTAGAAATACAAGCCCAAGAAAATAGTGTGGAGACAGCAGCATCACCTGTAGTCACAAATCAAGAACATCCAAACCAACAGCTTAGTCATCAGTGATACGCCACGGGCTGCTATACCTCTAATTTTGGCTGCACTAGGTGAATTAGTGATTGAAAAATTGGGGGTGTTAAATCTGAGGTAGAGGGAATAATCTTAGTAAGCTGTTCCACATTTAAATTGCATAAGCTGGGCAGGCAAGATGCCCACCCCACAAGAGTTATGTTTAATTCGATTATGCAAATTAGATGTTTTTTAGCTTACAAAGCTGCGTAACTAGAGTCGCAATATCTAAACCCGAAGCGATACCGTATAGCCTAGTTGATGAGTGTAAACAAGTTTCTTGACTCGCAATGCAATTGTTTCAGCTAACAATGCCAATGCAGTAATCTAAAATCGGGTTTCATACTCAACTTGAAGTTGATTGTCATCCCCCACATCAGTTGAGCCTCGCATCAGAATTTCGTCATTGACTCGATAGAGGACATTGAAACGGAAAGATTCATCGCTGCTAGAAAGAGCACGTGATAAAGAGGCAGAGAAATTTTTATTAATATCAAACACACCTTCCGCTGATAAATTAAGAATTGAAGCTCTTGATGTTTTTGATTCATCATTATTAATAGATGGAGTCGGAAATATCCGAAATTCACTGAAACCAACAGCCTGTCCGATCGCAGTGATAGTTCCTTGTAAACTACCTAAAATGGTAGAACTAGCGAAATTAGTCAGCCCTTGGCCTGCATCTGCTTGACCGAAAGAACCCAGAATTGAGCCACCCAGCAAAGCAACTATTTCTCCTTTACTACGGCTAGGTTCGCTCGTCAGTTCTAGATTCTCACCCAATTTACTAGCTGGCCCGTTCACCCTAGCTTGAACAGTAACGCTACGTAAAGTTCCAAAGTTGTTTACAGAAACATCGCTGACTTCAGAAGACAATGGTGATTCCAAAGTTTGAGTGTTCCTTGCTGAGGTTTCCGGTACAATTGCCGTCAGTCGGACATCCAAAGTCGGGTCAAGTCCTTGACTAGGAGTAAACCGCGCAGTTTGTTCATAGCCCCGCGCCAAGGTGAACTGAGTGGAAAATAAGCTCAGTCCTCCTCCTGTCAAACGAATGACTCCTTCAGGAAGTGGTTTGGCTAATGTACCATTAATGGTCAAGTCACCTTTAGCATCAAACCTCAATAGGGGCTGACTTAATGCTGCTCCTCCTGGTACAAAGCTTAGAAAGGACTGAGTTGTAACTCGAATATCTTTGCCTAAAATCAACTTTAAATCTGCAAACTCTACAGGTAAATTGGGTGGAGTTGCGGCGCTAGTGCTTGCGTCTGCTGTTACCACTGGGTTAGTGCTTCCATCCACTGTAACCACTGGGTTAGCGTTATTGTTATTATCTGCTGTAGGTGTGGCGTTGGAGTTAACCTGTTGTCTATCTAGATTTATCACCTTAGTATCAGCCTCTGCTGTCGCTGCTGATTTTTTCTTCGCAGCAGCCGAATTGCCAATAATTACCTGACCATCACTCAGTTGAATCTCTCCACCAATTACAGGTTTTAAGGCTGTGCCGCGAATTACGACATCGCCACCAACACCACCTTCATACAGTCCTGCAAGCTTAAAATTGAGTTTGTCTGCTATTGATACTGTCAGGGGATTCGCTGCGGCTTGTTGAGGATCAAAAATTGGCAAGATGCCTGATACAGTTACTTGCCCTTGATTGTAATTACCTTGGATATTTTCAACGCTGATCGTCCTACCATTAAATAGTGCTGTTCCTGTGACATTCGTTAAAGGATCGGATAAGGCTTGAGCGCTAAAAGTTGCATTATTAAATGTGGCGTTACCGTTGATAACTGGTTCGTTTAAAGTACCTCGAACATTTAAATCTACTTTTCCTTGACCGTCTACCCAAGCGACTTGATTATTGGTAAGCAGATTTAAGAGTGCCAATCCTTCATTTTGCACATTGGCGTTGATGCTGATTTGATTGCTATCCGGTTGCACTTTGGCAAAAGGCAACGGTGCAGGTACGCTACCTGTAACGGCAACTGGCTGTGTTCCTGTTACTAATAAGGTGCTATCAAAATTCAAGCGAGCTTTGTTGTAATCAAAGTTCACCTCTCCTGTTTGTACGGGTTGTTTGTTAAGAGTCGCATTCGCTAGCGCCACTTTCCCCTGAACTCTGGGGTCTTGCAAACTACCTGCTAAAGTGGCATCGGCATTTATATTCCCAGTGATATCTACGGGGTATTTTTCGATAAAAGGTTCTAAAAGTGATAAGGGCAGACTGGCTACATTCAATTTTCCAGATACTTGCTCAGTTCCTAACTGTCCTGAAAATGCCACTAGTCCTTGATTTATCCCTACACTCAAGGGTGAAAGGGTGACGATACCATCGGCGAAAGTGCCTTGAGCAACGACTTGATTGATGGAATAATTACCCCATTGCCAGTTAGCACCTTGAAAATTAAAGCCGACATTCAACCCAGACTTTAACGAGCCATTGGCTGTAATTGCTCCGTTTAAAGCACCCTTTAACTCTGCAAGGCTGGGTAAAGATGGGGTTTGTTTTGTTTGAGCTTGCTGTTCTTTGGCAAGTTCTGTTGTAATATTTGAGAAGTATGCTAACTGTGTTTTCAAATCTGCATTTGGCAAGCTGACAGACTCAGTTTGAAGCGCTTCTGCTCCAGCTAATGTTGGAGGTTGTAACCCACTACTAAGGTCTTTAAAGTCGAAGATATTAAACGCTTGTAAAAGTCTTTGAATTTTGGCTTGGGCAAAATTAGCTTGAAATTGAAATTGCGGGTCATTTCCCGTTTGTACATTGCCACTGAGGGCGATGTTGCTATCGCCAATCCGCAATAGACCATTAGCCAAGCTAGCTGTACCATCGGCATAATTGATGTTGCCGCGAAATTCATCGGCTGCAACTCTGGCAACACGAGGCCCTGCGATCGCCACGTCTCCCGCAATGGCATAATTATTCAGATTAACAACTAAATTACCCGATAATTGCCCCGCCAGTGGTTTCAATTGATTGTTAGGTAAAAAGCTGCCAACCAGAGCGATGGGAAACTGTTGGGCGTTGATGAATAAGTTATCTCCCTCAGTTCTACCTGTGGTGACAGCACCATCACGTCGAACTAAAAATGAAGTGGGACGATAATCTGCACCTAAGTTAAGGGCAATCCGATCTTGTTTCCCAGCTAGTCGTAGACTTGCTCCTTGTCCGCCTTGAAAATTTACGTTTCCGGTTAAAAGTGGGTCAAATGCCAAGTTACTCACATTGAAATTCCGCAGCCGGATATTCCCATTAGCTTGGGGAACATCTGGAGTACCTGTAACTTTTCCATTAAAATCCAGTCGTCCTGCTATTCCTACGTCACCAGGAACTTTAAAGCCAGTATTTTGTAAGTTGAAATTCTCTGCCAATACATTTAAATTAAATCCGGCAATTTGGGGTGCGCCAGTTGATGGAGACTGAATAGCGATCGCACCATTAGCCCTCAATCCTGGGGTACCTGCGTTTTCAACTATAATCTGCTGTCCATTCCATTGAAATTGCGCGGTGAGTGGTTTTGCCAGTTGCGCTACTCCTTGGGGAAGGCTGATTTGTCCGGCGGCGCGAATATCTGCAAGCTGGAAAGATTGGGTTGTGCCTGCTAACTGAATATTGCTATTCAGCCGTCCTCGCAGTTGTGGTGAAAAACGACTGAGTTGAATTTGAGAAGTCTTGACAGATCCTTGCCAGCGTTGTTGGGCAATTTCACCTCTGGCCCTGATTGTCCCGCCTGCCACGTTTACAACCGCATCGGGAAAGACGATATTTTCTCCTTGTTTGGTAACAACAACTCGTCCGGTGGTGGGATAGGTGGCACTAGGCGCTTGTACCCGTGCTACTGTTTGCAGATTGCTCAGAGTGCCTGAAATATCGGCATTTGCCGACACATTCCCAATGGTGATCGAGGGTGAAGAATTGTAGGCTTTGGCGATCGCATCTCCTGGTATATTTTTTGCTTGCACATTCAACGCTACCCTACCTTGAGGTGCCAGCTGAATTCGTCCGCTAGCTGTAACTTGCCCTCCCACATCTGGATTAGCTTGAACGCGAGAAACATTGACGTTTAATGGTGTACCCAGAGAACCAGTAATTTTAGCGTTTGCAGATATACCACCAACATTGATGGGAGTGGAAATGTTGTAACCTTGAGCGATCGCATTTCCTGGGATACCCTGAGCTTGAATATCTACGCCTACCTGACCTTGGGGAGCGAGTTGAATTTGACCATTGGCTGTGATTTTTCCCCCGGCTGGTGGCGTTATCTGAACATTAGAAACATCAAGTTTCAACGGCTGTTTGCGAAGTGAGCCAGAAATTTGGGCTTTTGCTGAAACATTGCCAACTGCGATCGGCAGAGTAACGCCGTAGGTGCGTGCTAGTATATCTCCTGATATACCATCAGCTTGAGCATTAAATATTACCCCATCTTTGGTTCCCAGATTAGCTTGACCGCCGCCTGTAATTTGACCACCAGCTGCGGGGATTATTCTCAAATTGGAGACAGCAAGTTGAGATGCAGTTTTAGATGCATTCAAGCGGAAATTAGTGTTGATGGTATTAAATTGAACGCGGTCAACTTGAATAGGTTTGGTGTTACTTACTGTACCGCTGACGACTGGTTGCTCAAGTGCACCGCCTACCTGAATATTTGCTTGAATTTCGCCACTAGCTGGGACTGACGAATTTACTTTCAGGGTATCTAAGATATTTTTCGCAGTAACTGGTTTGATTTGAGCAGAAACATTAAAACCTGTTTGAGTATTAATTGTTCCATTAGCCAGAATGGGAATTTTGCCAAAGTTCGTACTCAGATTATCTAAAGTAACTGTCTGACCCTGAAATAGAAATTTCCCATTAAAATTAGAAATCGGCTGAGGAATATTTGGAATTTTAGCGGTGATTTGATTAGCTGTAGCTGTTCCCGTAATCGCGATGTCTGAAAGCTTGGGTGGAATCTGAACTCCTAAGTCAGCATTTAAATACCCTGCTTGTAGAGCGATCGGTAACTGAATTAATCTAGTAATTTCAGATGCTTGTAAATTTTGTGTTGAAAGTTGGAGGTTAGTTTGTTGAGCTTTTACTTGGGTTTCGCCAACAATTTTAACAGCGCCTCCCCTAGTGAGTTGAGTATTGATGTCATAACCAATCCTTTGATTTTGATCGGAAAATCGGGCAACACCACCAACTTGATCTAATATTACTGAGCCTTTTGGTTTAGTTGGTGCAGCAAATGGCATCAACTCTACTTTGCCATCTTGAATTTGAAGCGTCTGCAACTGAGTTTGAATAAAACCTTTTCCTTCCCCAGCCTTAACTTGGGCTGTCACCCAACGACCATCTTTATCTTGTTGAATGTAGACACTGGGTTGAACTAAGGTGACATCTAATAACAGTTTTCGGCTAAGAAGGAGTTGCAACGGCGAGAACTGCACCTCCAAAGCTTTTGCAACCACCTGATCTTGATCGCTGGCAGTTGCTGGTATCGATAAAGAGCTAAATCTCAGACTAGAAAGCGAAAAACGTTCAACGTTGCCAACTTTGACTGGACGCTCCAGTAATTGCTCGAGATTTTGCTGTACTAACGGTGCTAAATCTTTGTATATATAGTTTCTAGCCCACCAAGCACCAACTATAATTCCAATCAACAAAACCCCACCCAAAGCCAAACTGGTACGTCCTAAAAGCAGGAGCCACAGACGACGATTAGATGGTTCTTGATTTTTGTTTGAATTTGGCGATCGCGTCATCATTGTTACTAGTACTAGTAATTTTTTCTGGAGTGAGGCTAGAGACAAATTAGTTAGTTGTATCAGCAAGTTACAAAATATGGTTTCATAATATTAGAACTTACGCAAGAACTTTGTGGCAAGCTGCTTGTATTTTTTAGGAGAGGCTGCGCCAATAAGACGCATTTGCAGTGCGTCTATGTTATTTCATGATTTTGTGTAATTCCTGAATTTATTTCGATATCTTGAATAACAACACATTATTAACAAAATTCGCTACTTCTCTACAAAGTAGCGAATCTGAGCTTTTCGATTACTGTTTTGCAAACCCAATCATTCTTCATCAGTTGGATCGTCAATCATTTCTGGTACTAAAGCTGGGTTACTTCTACGTTCCTTTGGTGATTGCTCTCGAATAACATCGTCTATTCTCGCAGGGTGTTTGATTTTGTCCAGTACCTCTGGACTTAATTGTGGTGCATCGCCTTCTGGATTAGACTTTTCAGCTTGACTAGGAACTGTTTCCTTATTCATAACTATTTCCCTAAACCCTAAACTTATATGCCAAGCTTAAGTTCTTCTATGGTGAGGTACACACTATCTTGGGACTTAATTTTACATAATGGTGGGTAAAAAAGGCGTCAGCTTTAACGAAACACAATAAAAGCGTCAGTTGCCAGAATTGAGAATGAATTTTGAACGAAAGAGTGGATAGCGCAGCATAAAGCCTTCTCTTCTCGTTCAAAGAGGCTTGTCTGCAACACGCTATGCGTAGCGCTAGAGAGCATCTTGATTCTGACGCCAAGCCGCAGAGCTTCTTTGGCTTTGCTCCTGAATTCTGACTTCTAAATTAGACCTCTTGCAAAAGTCCCCTAAACCCCACCCCCAGCCCCTCCCCGCCTGCGGGGAGGGGAGACTTTGACGTAAGTCAAAGGCGGGGTGGGGTTCTTATTTTGGATTTATGCAAGAAGTCTATTCTTCTTCAAGAATTCGGGTTTTTGACTAACCCAGAAAGCAAGGTCATGAAAAATTGACATTGTGGCCATTGCTAAACACATAGCTTGCTCTAATTGTTATGAAAACATGACAATTAGATCCCATAAGGGCTGATAAACTCGTGAAACAGTCAAAAAACCCACCTCTTACCCCTTGATCCCTAGATATGCTTAGTGGTTAATATAGACTTAACAAATAGAAATCCTCCGATCCTAAAGAAATGCTGATTTTGGCATAACTGAGGAATTGAAAGGATGTTGGCTCAATTTAAAAACAGATTAAAAAACTTAAAAACTGGGCAAAACCAGGAGTCAGGAATAAGAAATTCATCTGGAATGGATGAGATTTTACATAGCATTCTTTAACCAGGGGAAATCATTTACCGCTTAAACTACTGGAGGCCAAATTAATGGCAAAAGAACGCCCGCCACTAGAGGAGATGACCTTACGTCAACTACGCAAAGTTGCTAGCGAATATAGTATCTCTCGCTATAGCAGAATGCGTAAATCACAACTGCTGACATCAATACAAGAAGTCCAGCGTAGCAAAAACTTACTCAGTCCATCTCGTTCATTGGAGGCACAAGAAACTGTGGAAGCTGCAAAGTTTGAATTAGGTCAGGAAGATCGTACTGGCGGATCTTTGGCTGATGTTGATGAAGGACTCGCAGATTTGCCCTCTGGCTATGGTGAAAGCCGGATTGTACTTTTACCGCGCGATCCTCAATGGGCTTACACTTATTGGGATATTCCCAATGAACACAAAGAGGAACTGCGTCGGCAAGGCGGACAACAACTGGCACTACGGATTTATGATGTCACCGACATCAATATTGAATACCAAAGCCCACATAGCATTCAAGAATATCCTGCTGATGAATTAGCTAGAGAATGGTATCTACCAGTTCCAGTTAGCGATCGCGATTATATAATCGATATCGGCTATCGTGCTGCTGATGGTCGCTGGTTAGTACTAGCTCGTTCTAGTAAAGTACACATTCCTCCCGTCTATCCTTCTGACTGGATTGAGGATGTCGTAATCACTGTAAATTTTGAAGAAGATTTACGTGGCAAAACTCAGTACGAACTAGTTCCTCCTGCTAAGAAGATTGCAGCTACCGCCAATGGTAATGTTGGTAATGCTGTGAATGGCAACCCCATCTACGATGAAATATTTAGTTTAGCGGAATCTGCCGAAGCACAACGAGTTGCTGGTTCTATCTTCGGTTCCCAGCAAGGTGCAGTGCGTCCTGAACAAGCCATTAGCTCCTACATTTTCCCATCTGGTGTCGGTCTGTGGGCAACTCCCACTATGTCTGGCTTAACCGCTTCCGGTGCAGGAATGTCAGGTGTTGGCTTCTCGGCTTCTGCCGTACCAGTGCGTCCGCGCAAGTTCTGGTTAATTGCCGATGCTGAGTTGATAGTCTACGGTGCAACCGAACCCGATGCTACTGTAACCATTGGTGGGCGTCCAATTAAGCTGAATCCAGATGGAACATTCCGTTTCCAGATGTCCTTCCAAGATGGTTTAATTGACTACCCAATTTTGGCTGTAGCTGCTGATGGTGAGCAAACCCGGTCAATTCAGATGAAATTTAATCGTGAGACACCATCTCGGAATACTAACACCAAAGAAGAAGCTGTTTTAGAATGGTTTTCTTAAGTTTTGGCTCTGAGATTGACTCCAGACTGAAATTTTAAATTATTCCCCGCTATAGTAATTCTGTAGCGGTTTTTTTATATTATTATGTCTACAAAAAAATTATTTTTGTTATTTATCTTGATAATCAGTGCAAGCTTATTATCAGGTTGTCAAAAGATTGAAGCAAATTTAGTCCCAAAAGCATCTAAAAGTTGCCCTGGCAAAGATGCCAACTTTAGTATTGATTTTTTTAAAACCAATAATCAAGGAGAAAAAAATCCCAAAGGTATTAACAATGTGATTATTTTTAATCCCAAATCAGCAGAATTAGATTTCAAAGTTAATGTTGGTCTATCTCATAAACTTTACGCCAAAGATAGTAGAGGTAAACTACGTAAAGAATATGTAGCAAAACAGTTTCATGAACTCATCGCTGATGAAAATGCCAAGTTAAACGGACAGCTACCCATTGCGGCAATTAATGCCGATTATATAGATACTGATGATAAACCACAAGGCTTAAATATTTCTCGTGGTGTAGAGTATTCAGGAGCATTTAAAACTAAACGTTCTTCCTTTGGGATATCAGGAGGTACACCCCAGCAGCGACAGGCTACTATTCAAGCTGGCAGAAGAAAAAATGATATTCTCAATTACAATTTGGTAGGTGGTAATGGCAGATTCTATCGTCAGGGTAAATTTAAAGATATTTGTCAAGATTTGGGAGAATTTGCTTGTAAAAATGCAACTAATCGCTCTCTAGCAGCTATCACTAATCAAGGCTATGTAATCTTATTAGTTAATGACTTGAAAGCTAATTCAGATATTGAATTATCTCAACTTAATCGAGAGTTACTGCCAGATATGTTTGATAATGTTTTGGAAGGTATTGCTAGCAATAACTGTTTAGGTAAGATTCAAGAAGGGATTTTATTTGATGGAGGTATGTCTCCAGGATTGTATTACAACCAGAAAACTTATGTAGAAAACCTTGGGCCAATTGGTTCAGTTTTTTTGATTTACAAAAAATAAAATAGTTATAATTCCCAAAGTTATTGCACCCCTCCCCGATGCTTTGGCGGGGTGTGATGATTCGGGTTTAATAAGTCATTAAGCAGATCTGATATAATTACCTCGACTTGATATTATTGATTATTTACAAATGATCAAGAACTAATGACTAATTCACGAGTTAATTAATTCGGCATAATAAAACCAAACTATGTGAATAAAAATTAACTAGCTAAAACCCTCTTCCCTCCTGCCTCCTGCCTTATCTCAAGGATAAATTTTCCCACCCACCTACTTAATGCTTATTTACGACTTTGTGATTTATCTTGATTTTTAGTTTTTTGATGAGAAAATCTAATTCCTACAAAGACATCGTAAATAAACTCTAAAAAGTCTTTCTTTTGTAGTAACCCTGAAGTTTGATAACAGCCTTTTTCATCTAACAAAGGCTTCATTAGATAGTATGTAGATTGATATTTGTACCAGGGAATACAAGTCCATAAATGATGAATTAAATGGTAGTTCTGACCTAAAATCAGGATGTTAAGAATTGGGCTGGGGTATACACGAGCATTTTTCCAGCGATCGCGTTCAACAAAGGGACGATGGGGCAAATAATCAAAAAACAGGCCCAGTATTAATCCCACGATACCAGAAGGTACAACCCAAAAATTGAGAACGTACATTAAAAAATGATATTGAACTGAGATATAAAAAATAGCAACAACAATTAAGCGGCTAATGAACCATTCTAATAACTCATATTTGCGCCACAGTCGCCGTCGAAAGAAAAACACCTCGTGAGACAAAAATCGAAATGCAATCAGCCACAGCGGGCCACCTGTAGAAACAAAATGATCTGGATCGTCTTTGGGATGGTTGACATGAGCATGATGCTGTAAATGCACTCGTGTAAACACTGGGAAAACAAACCCTAGCATTAGGGCGCTACCATGCCCTAATATGGCATTAATGACTCGATTGCGGTGGGCAGATTGGTGACAAGCATCATGAATTACTGTTCCAGCACAATGCAAAGCAATAGTGTTAAAACCAAAACATAGCCAGTCTGGCCATTGCCAAAGCCAGTAACCGCAATGAGATGACACCAGTACTGTCACAGATGCAAAAAATAGTAGTAATGTAGGATTAAAATCACTAGGAGGCGCTAATAATTCCTTCGGTGGAACTTTCAGCAGTTTATCTGCTTCTGAAGTTACTGTTTTTACTTCTGTATCTACTACGTCTTTAAAGATGACTTCCAAGTTATTGCCATTTAGCTTTTTATAGTCATCAACGGCTGGGTCGATGATGATTAGGCTTTTGTCCGGGATGTCAAAAAAATTAGGATCTACAGAGGTCATAATTTTCCTGGTCGTGATTCGTTGATAAAATGGGTTTGAAACCCCAAACTGAGCCAGCACAGAATAGATTTCTTGCCTCGATTAGAGAGATGAAAAGATTGAAAATTTAGCCAATACTCTTCTCTATTCAAATTAGGTATGGACTGTAAGAGAGAGGGAATAGGAAAAATTTTGAATTCCTTGCTAAACTACACACATAAACAAAATATTTGATTTTTCATTTTGGTAATTAGTCTTGTTACTCATAATGCCAGCGACAACGGCATACATAGATTTGGGTTTGATATCGACATTTATCGATTTGCCCAGGCAATGTTTTTTCCGATGTGCTGAAACGACACTTTGTTATTGCTTTTGTAAAAAACAATTTTCAACAATATAAAGAATACAGTTATTTGAACGATCAACGCAAGAGTTTTGTCGGAATTTGACGTATAATAAAAATATTTTAGACACAGATATCATACTTTTAACAAAAATGCATATTTTTAAGACTTATGCATTGACAGAAAAGTCAAAATAGCAGTTATGATTTTCAGCGCTTCTAGCCTGATTTTTTTATTCCTCACCAAGCGATCGCAACCAACGAACGGCCTTTATAAAAGCCTGAAATAACGTATTTGCGTTGATACACAAGATGATTCGTTTGTACAGTGCGTAGTCCTAATTTTATTTGCTTAAATAAAAAAATCATCTTTTTTCCTAACTGATGCAATAAGTATATATACTTGCGATCGCTTACTCCCCTTTCGATTCCATGCAGTTGCTGTCTTCTTCTTTTAACCAAAACTCTATCGCGGGAGTATACTGGTAGCTAGAATAAGGAAAACTTCGCACGAACCATAACACTGATTTGTGGAGCATACCACTTTTTACTCTGATTTTGAGTTCCAGGCTAGCTAAAATATCAAATTTCTATACTTAATAATAAAAGTTTTGCGATGCGTCAATTATTACTAGTTTTTTCCAGTATACTAACTCTCAGTAGTTTAAATACCCCTGCCATGACAATAGCAGGTACAACGCCTGATTTACCTGAGATGCGCTTAGCTCAAAAATTCAACTGCAATAATCCTCAAACTCAAGCAGCAATTAATGAATGTACGAAGTTATCTTCTCAGAATGCAGATAAAAAACTGAATCAAGTTTATCAACAATTGATATCTACATTAGAAAGGCCTAGAAAACAGAAATTGATTGCTGCACAACAAGCATGGATCAAATTTCGAGATACCAATTGTGAGTTTGAGAGAAGCAAATATGAGGGCGGAAGTATTGCCTCTAGCATTTATTCTGGTTGTTTGGAAAATACTACAAAACTGCGTACTCAACAATTACAAGAATATCTCAAAACTGACCCTTAAGCTTAAGCTGAAAGTCAGTCTAGAAGAAGCTTTTAGAGATTAGACTTCTTGCATGAATCAAAGAGTTTTCACCCTAAATCCCTCTCCCAAGCGTAGGAGAGGGACTTTTAAATTTGGTGCAAGAAGTCTATTGAGTCAGCGACTCAATGAATGCATTCCCAAGCGATAGCCTGGGAATAAGAGAAGTTTTATCAAGCTAGGTTTTTATTAACTACTAGCTGTCACTGGGAACTAGACTAATTATCTTTTTCTAAGATTAACGCAAACCTAAAATTTCGGAAATCGCGGCTACAATATCTAAATAAAAGTTGCCTTTGACTGCTCGAAACAATTCAAATTTAGAGTCAGGGGCACCAAAAAATGGTCTGAGAAACCATCCTAACTGCATACCAACAAAGGCATAAAGCAATAACCAGGATCTTAAAATAGTGGTGCGGGTTTTTTTGCCAACTTCATCTTGTTGAGAAAGTAATTGCATTCCTTCATAAAGGAATTTCACGCCAAATATGCCTGTAATACCAAAAATAAATACATTCAGCAGTTTAAAAAATTGATAAGAATCGGGTGTAGTAATCAGAAAAAATAGCGTAACTGGTGCCAAGCTAAATAAAAGTACGCTAATCACTGATACAGATGTGAGTAATACAACGAAATGCTGTAAAATACTGCTCCGAGAACCAAACAAAACATTAAAAAAGAACAAAGTTGGGAAACAAATAATCAGTGTGATTAAATAGAATACCGGAAGCTTAATAGCACCAGATAATGCCTGTGCCCAACTGTGGGATGCACCGATAATTGCTCCATAAAGGGCAAAAAATATAGAACTAGATACAAACAGAGAACTAATTTTATTTTGTAATCGCACTCCCTGACGAATTTCTTCTAAAAATGACTGGCGATCGCGCAGTAAATTAACCAAAACAGTAAACTGTTGAATTCCGCGATTTTGCTTTTTTAGCATATTTTTATAGGTTGTATTTTTTGGGGAACTACTAATGACTAATTAACGAACTCCCAAGAGATAGCCAATAGATTTTATGACGCTTAAATAGAAGTTACCTTCTCTTTCGCGGAATAGTTCAAAGACAGAACCAGGTGTGCCAAAAAACGGTCTGAGAGTCCATCCTAACTGACTGCCTACGAAGGCGTAAAGAAATAGCCAAAATTGTAAAATTTTCTGGCGTGTCTTGCTACCTTCATTATCTTGTTCTAAAACTAAATTCGTGGCTTGATATAAAGACGAAACACCAATAAATCCAGTTATGGCAAAGATAAAGACATTTAACAAAATTAGAAATTGGTAATTATTGGTGGTAATCAAGAAAAAGAGTGTGATTGGAGCAAAGCTAAATAAAAGTACACTCGTGACTGAAACCGCAGTTAATACTAATGCTAAATGCTGGGCAAAAGTCCGCTTGGAACCAAAAATAATGTTAGCAAAGAACAACGTCGGGATACAAATCAAAAGTGTAATTAAATAAAGAGCCGGGAGTTTAATGGCGGAAGATATAGCTTGCATCCAACTATGGTATGCACCAATGATTCCGCCATAAGCAGCAATAAATAAGGAACTACAAACTAGCAAAGAAATTATTTTATTTGGTAATCTCGTACCTTGGCGAATTTCCTCTAGAAATCCTTGGCGATCGCGCAGGAATCCAATCAGCACTGCAAAGTATTTTATTCCTGAAGATTTCCGTTCAATCATGTTATCCTCACACCGATATTATTCTAAGTTTCATCTGAGTAATCACCGCCAGAACCATACTTCCAAGCATCAATCAAACGATGCCAATAATATTGTTGTTCATTCGGTTGATTCTTAATCCATGTTTCTAGCATTGGACTTAGCGAAAGCAAGGCAGTGTATACACCTAAATTACTGTAATGTAACATCCAATCTAACAAACTTGCCAAACCTACTTGCGGAATTATTTTGACAACTAATAGAGGATGATATAAACCAGTTTTTAACAGTGTTTGCGTTAGTGCCAAAAACTGCACTATATCTTGTAAAAATGGTTTTAATACTGGTGTACCCAACTGTTGCATTTCTTGAAATACTGCTGAGAGTAATTGGTTAATTTGATCTGGGGCAATTTTCTGATTTACACCAACACTCATCGCCCTTTGAAACAACCAGGTAACAGTCAAACTTGGCTGATAAGGTTGCAGCAGTGTTAACGCTTTTGCAGATAATTGTTCTGTTTCTAGCGCTTCGTCAATGCCATAAGTTAAACGCTTCAGGTGACGCACCATTGCCCCAAAACCACCAAAACTTAAAGGAGATTGACTACCACTGCTATCTCCGGCTGGGAGAATGCGATTCCAAGGGGTTTTTAGCGGACTTTGGCGATAGGTGGGAAAGAAACCAAATAGCGCTCGTTGAAATTTCAACTTGCTCAATTCCACTCCCTGATATTCTGGTAAAAGACGCAGATATTCCTCAAATAGAGCTTCTAAACTCAAGCGTTGAGGATGTGCATCCATGTAGGTAAATAAGTAAGTGGTTCTGCCATCCCTGGCTGGAAAGGCTTCCCAGAAGTACTGGCATTGATTTTGCAAAGATGTAAATGATAATAATAAATCGCCTGAATTATTTTCTGGAAAACCTTGAGTGCAACTTCCCACAACCAAGCATAAAGCATCTGGTTTTTTGCCTTGGCGTGCTTGTTGGGTGATGGGTGAAAAATGTCCCATCGCGTCGATTAATAAGCGAGTTTTGAGTTGGTTATTTACTATCACCCCGTCGGGATGAACCACCGCTTCGTTAAAAGGTGTGTTTTCTAACAACTTTCCCCCAGCGGTGAGAAATCGGGTTTTCAAGGTAGCTAGTAGATAAACTGGATCTACGCCGATATTCAAAACATCCTCTACCCAAACTTCTGTACCGCCAGCAAAACTAACTCGTGCTGGGTTATATTGAGTAGCGATCGCACTTGCTAATTCTTCCTCACTCAGCAACTTTAATTCCACAAATACATCTAATTCTTTACGAGAAATATTCCACTCTTGTTCTCTCCCCCGCAAAACACCCCGTTCCAGCAACGCCACCCGCAACCCCTTCACCACCAAGGCGCAACCAATTAAAATGCCCAAAGTGCCACCGCAGATTAGCACATCGAAATCTACAACGCCTAAAGGCTGTTGACTTTCTTTAACTAAGGTTGGTACTGGTGCGGAGTTTTCGCGCACAGATGTTAAGATGCGATCGCCTTGGCGCAATCCTGCTAAAACATCGCCGGGTAATTGGGAAAGAATTTCTTCAGTTAAAGACATTTTGGAAAAATTCAACTCTATATTCCAAAACTACCTGAGAATGAAGAAAGTAGATATGATCATGGCCAGATAAATCGTAATTAGAACTCTTAATTACGAATTACGAATTACAAATTACAAGAGTATGTCCACTACAGAACCTGTAGAACGTCTATATACTTTTGAGGAATATCTCACCTACGATGATGGCACTGACAAGCGCTATGAACTTGAGGATGGGGTACTGCTAGAAATGCCTCCAGCCTCAGATTTGCATGAAGCTATCATTACTTTCTTGTTGATCCGCTTCTATCTGGAAATCCAACGGTTAGGGTTAGACTGGCAGGTTCGCCCTAGCGGTACTGGCATTCGTACCTCCGTCAAAAAATCCTGTCTCCCTGACTTAATTGTGATGACTGAAGAACAGCGACAATTTATTCAGGGTAAATCGGCTGTGCTTGAATTACCTCCACTGTTGGCAATAGAAGTGGTTAGCGCTGAGTCTGTGAAACGAGATTACGAAAGGAAACCACTTGAGTATGCAGCCTTCTCTATCCCTGAATACTGGATTGTTGATCTTCTGGAAGCAAAGGTGACAGTCTGCTTGTTGAATCAGGGATGTTATAACCAAACAGTATTTACAGCAAACCAGCAAATATATTCTCCGACTTTCCCTGAGTTAGCACTGATAGCGCAGCAGGTATTAACGGCTTAGGGGTTTTTTATTCAAAAGACCTCACGTCAAATTATCCCAAACCGAATAGTTTAGAAATCGCAGGCAATAATTTATTAGCTGCTTCAACTATTGAGGCAACAGCAGGTAAGCCAGAAAATATCCCTTTCAACATAGTGATTGCATTTTTTGCCGTTTTTTGCTTGGTCAATTCTTGGGTACTTTTACCTGCTTCTGCTAAAGCTTGTATCTGTATTAATGCATCAGCTTTGTCTGTTTCTGGCAAATCTGCCGACTGTGAAATTGCTTCTTGCAACTGCGTCAACAGTTCTTTGATTCCCGGTTTATCAGTTTGCGGTGATTCAGGTAATTGCCCAATTGTATTGGTAACATCACCGCTAATCTTACCCAGGTTGATCACTCCACTGATATCTCTACCAGCACTGATATTGGTTGAATTATCTTGAGGCATGATGGTACTTCCTTGTGTATAAAAATTCGGCTGCTGGAGTGCAGTTGTAATCATATTTTTTAAATCACGAATCTGATCGCTTTTTTCTACCAGCAATAATTGCTGACTCTGCGATAAAGCTTTGAGTTGATTATAATCATCAAAATATTCTGCACTCAGTTGAGATTTATCACTACCTGCGGCGGTTTTGGCTCTGAGCAAGATTTTATCATCGCCGCGTTTCTCCATTGCTACGATTTCTAACTCGGCTTCGGGATGGTTTTCAGCAAGGTTTTTGAAGGCTATGGCAATGGCGCGGGGGTCAACGCCTTGATTATGGTAAAGGTCGAGGGTGTCAAAAATTGGCTTGATAAAGTCGGCAAACTCGCCGTCTGCAAATGCCTCTTGTTTATTATCAGGTTTGCGGAGGGGGTCGGGGTCTTCTTTGGTGGGTAAGCGCATGAAGACATATTCACACCTTACCCCATGCAATTTAGTTGTATTTGTAATCCCCCAATCTTCGATGTACGCGCCGGTGAGGGTTGCACCCGTTAAATCCGTTGCGTCTAGTTGCGTTTGCTTCAGTTTTGCTCTTGACAAATCGGCATCTTGCAAATTGGCTTCACTGAGGTCAGCGCCAATAAAGCTGGCATCTGCTAAATTTGCTGATTGTAAGTTGATACCTCGCAGGTTTTCACGGTAAAAATTATTATCCTGTCCCTGTCCTGTAATCAGCAGTTGACGTACTTGTGCATTCTCAAGGTAAGTTTTGCCAGGACGAACACGGTCAAGCATTTTGGCTTGATGCCAACGGCTACAGATAAGAATAGTGTTTCGGAAATCTGTGCTTTTGAGTGTGGCTTTGGTGAAATCAGCATTGGTTAAGTCAGCGCCACGAAAACTTGTACCTCCTGTTGCAGCAAAGGCGATCGCAATATTACAAACCAAGAAATATTTTTCGTCTCCTTTCATTGCTCGCCAACCGATGTAAATGCTAAACAACCCTACAGCAAAGGCTACAGCAATAGCCAAAATCCCATATCTGGCAAAAATGAAGGCTCCGGCTACAGCAAATGCTCCGGCTATTATCAATGCTTCAAATCCAGCTACAGCAAATGCTGCAGCTACTATCAATGCTACGGCTACAGCGAAGGTTCCTGCTCCTGCCACAGCAAACACTCCAGATCCGGCTGCGGCTCCACCTATAGCGAAGCCTACTGCTCCTGCCACAGCTATCGTAAAAGTTGCGGCTACCACAAAGACTCCTACTTCTACTATTGGCCGAATTGTGACCAATAAGAAAGCAACTAATAAAATTAGGGTAGTCCATCTGCCAATCTGATACCCTAAGCTGGAAGTGTCAAATATTTCTGACACCAAGTAACTATTTACAAACCAGATCAATCCTGAAAGTCCCGACAACAACCACAAGACAAGAACTAGGAAAATTGCCCAACGGCGTTGTAGTCCGGCTTTGGCATGGCTGAAGTTTGCACCTGTTAAATTAGCGTTGGTGAAGTTTGCCCCTCGGATGTCGGCATAGCTAAAGTTTGCACCCGCAAGGTCTTGTCTACCTTTGAAGTTGCGTCCTCGGAGATTTTGACCGGAGAAGTCTAAAGCCATGTTCCACTTTACAGAGGTGAGCAAATTTTACTACACGCTCACCCCTGTACATTCAGGAATGGTTAGATATATTTGTTAGTTGAAGTTCAAAGGTGCAATTTCGAGGATCAAAGCCGCAACTTCGAGGCTCAGAAGGTCATTGTTGAGGCTCAGAAGGTCAACGTTGAGGTTCAAAGGTGCAACTTCGAGGATCAAAGGTGCAATTTCGAGGGTTAAAGGCGCAACTTCAAGGCTTAGAAGGTCATCGTTGAGCCTTAGAAGGTCAACGTCGAGCTTCAAAAGGTCAATATCGAACATCAAAGGCTCATTTTTTGCTTTTTTATATTAAAACGCGATGTGCGACTTAATATTCTGACCTCTTTCCTTTTCGGCTTTGGTGTATACACAAGTCTGAAATAGCTGATTAGCCAAGGTTTTACCCCACCCTAACCCTCCCCTTGTAAAGGGGAGGGAACTAGATTTCTTTTTTCCCCCCTTTCCAAGGGGGGATTAAGGAGGGTAATTCAACTTGTGTGTACACGGTAGCTTATAAAGGGGAAGGAAGCAGATTTCTTATTTCCCCTCTTTCTAAAGGAGAATTATCGAAATCTACAACGCCTAAAGGCTGTTGACTTTCTTTAACTAAGGTTGGTACTGGTGCGGAGTTTTCGCGCACAGATGTTAAGATGCGATCGCCTTCATAGCGCGTTGTCGGCGATCGCATCCTTGATTACCCTGGTAAGCTTATTAGTTCAAAAGTACTACAATTAACGACTCAAATTTACAGTGGTTGTTGGTAAAATTTGATATATATTAATCGTCGTAAAGGTTTGGAGTTTCGCACCGGGAACTAGTCTAAAGTCCAGTTTTAAGTGACAAACAAGATAATCTCGTTCGTATTGCTTTAATCCAAAGCGCAAGGTTCCTTTTGCCGTGGATAAGCAGCGTTCTTATCCACGGTGAGTTCTTCAAAGCGCAGCGATACACCCGTGGAGTTCGGGCGTATTGAGCGCTCAAGACTTTAGCGGGTCTGTTCAGCGGGAACGTCGAAGCGATCAAGCATCATCACCTTGTTCCAGGCTGCGACGAAGTCCTTGACCATCCGCTCGTGACCGTCATCAGCGCCATAGACTTCAGCAATCTGACGCAGTTCTGCGTTCGAGCCGAAGATGAGATCGCAGCGGGTTGCGGTGAACTTCGCTGCACCAGTTTCGCGATCGCAGATATCAAAAAACATCTCGCGATGGTCAGCAGGCTTCCACTCGTAGTCCATACTTGTCAGGACACGGAAAAAGTCATTAGTCAAGACACCCGGTCGGTCAGTGAAGCTACCGTGCTTTGAATAGTCCCAATTCTGATCGAGGGCGCGAAGTCCACCGACCAGAACCGTCCACTCAGGTGCAGTCAGCGTAAGGAGCTGCGCTCGATCCAGGAAGATCCGCTCCGGCTTCACCTTATAGCCAACCGCCTCATTGTGATAATTTCTGAAACCGTCTGAAACTGGCTTCAACCATTCAAACATTTCAACATCGGTCAGCTCCTGAGTTGTATCCATCCGCCCCGGAGTAAACGGGACGGCAACGGTAAGCCCGGCCTCTTGTGCAGCCTTCTCGACCGCAGCACAACCACCGAGGACGATCAGGTCCGCCATTGAGATTTTTTTGCTGCCCGACTGAGCACCGTTAAAGTCCGCCTGAATTCGCTCAAGGGTCGATAGGACCTCGCCGAGCTCCTGCGGGCGGTTCATTTCCCAGTCTTTCTGGGGATTGAGGCGAACGCGCGCCCCGTTTGCGCCGCCGCGCTTGTCGGAATGGCGGTGGCTCGATGCTGATGCCCAAGCGGCTGACACAAGCGCCGAAACAGAGATCCCACTCGCTAAAATCTTATCCTTGAGAGAATTGATATCGGCGACATCAACGACCTCGTGATCCAGTGCTGGAATTGGATCTTGCCAGATCAGATCTTCCTCTGGAATTTCCGGACCAAGATAGCGCGTTTTCGGCCCCATGTCTCGATGGATCAGCTTATACCAGGCGCGCGCGAACGCATCACTGAAGTAATCGAAGTCACCCAAGTAGCGCTGACAGATCTCGTAATAGACGGGATCGACCTTCAACGCAATGTCCGAAGTCATCATCATTAACGGGTGCTCAACGCCCTGTTGATGGGCATCTGGTGTCTTTGGCGCATCAGGATTGCTCGGCTTCCACTGAATGGCACCTACTGGACTCTTTGTCTGTTCCCAGTCGTACTTAAAAAGATTGGTTAGGTAACTGTTGTCCCACTGGATTGGGTTTGGAGTCCACGATCCTTCGATTCCGTTCGTCATGGTATATTCGGCAAACCCAGTGCCTTCAGGGTTCTGCCACCCCAAGCCCATAGCCTGAATCGGCGCGGCTTCCGGCGCTGGACCGATCTTGTCCGGCGAGACCATGCCGTGACTTTTGCCAAAGGCATGACCACCTGCAATGAGCGCGACAGTTTCTTCGTCATTCATGCCCATACGCGCAAACGTCTCGCGAATGTCTCGCGCTGAGCCATGGGGGTCGCCTTCAGCGTTTGGACCTTCTGGATTGACGTAAATTAGCGCCTGGTGCGAAGCTGCTAGCGGGTTCTCAAGGTCGTAGTATTCCTCATTCGGCTTTCCAACCCACCGAATCGTGCGAGTGACCATCTCGTCAGGATGACCAGGGTGTTCCTTGATATCCTCAACCGGATCGCCGTTCCAGAACTCCGGCCCCCAGTATGTCGCGCGGTCTGCCTCCCAGGCATCAATGCGACCGCCACCAAAACCAAAGGTCTTAAACCCCATGATTTCGAGCGCGCAGTTGCCAGTCAGACTCATCAAATCAGCCCAGCTTATTGCCGCACCATATTTCTGCTTGATGGGCCAGAGCAGCCGTCGTGATTTATCTGTGTTCCCATTATCCCACCACGAATTGATTGGTGCAAAGCGTTGCATACCCTGACTCGCTCCGCCCCGACCGTCTGCGATCCGGTAGGTGCCTGCGGCGTGCCACGCCATGCGAATCATTTGAGGACCATAATTCCCATAGTCGGCTGGCCACCAGTCCTTTGAATCGGTCAGCAGCGCTTTAATATCGCTCTTCAACTGTTTGAAGTCAAGCTTCGCGAAGGCTCCTTTGTAATCGAAATCTCGCAGTGGGTTAGCTTGGGGCAAATTTTGGTGAAGCAGTTCGACCTGAAGTCGGTTCGGCCACCAATCATCGACTTGCGGCTTGGAGCCGAGCGCGCCGCCAATGCGGGTTCCCCGGAAGGGACATTGTGCAGGAGGGGTGGCAGGGTTGTTGTTCATGGGGCTGTTATTCATTCAGTTCAATCCTTCTTCATTAAATTCAATTCTCTCTAACAGTTTATGTTAGTCAAGCTGTGTTGAGCGCCGCCATTTGTGGCGGTTTGAACGGCAAGTGCCTTCATCGCTAAAGTTCTTGCAAGTGCTGAATGAGCTACCCTTTGCTAAGGGCATTCATTAGGGCACATTTATGCTATTGAACCGAGATATGACCAAAAATCTGCAATATGTCCCGAAAAGGCTTGATTTTATGTTGTAAATAACGGCTTTTTTGAATCGGAAGTAACAAATTATCAAAACCAGACAGGACAAGGGTTTCCAGACCATCTTGCAGAGAATTACTCAAATCTCGGCCACCCGTGACAGGTTAAGAGAATTGCACATTTGTCAAGTGGGTACGAAAAAAGGGGACAGATTCAGCTTGGGGACTGGCTTTCGCAGAGCTTTGACTACACCTAAATCTTGATTTTCTAAAGCAGCAAAATATTTAATCGGGTCGTCAGCATTGCCTTTGTCATGGGCAACACTAAAATGATAAAGTCCTCGATAAATCATCTCCAAAGAAATGCGGTCAAAAGGGAGAGATAATTCGTCGGCAACTGCATCTCCCAAATCAATTAAAACGGCATAACCCATCTTCCGCACTTCCAAACGTATTACAAATAATACAAAAATAGTTACTAAGAATATTCATATTATTAAGTATTAATGTTGATAATAATTGTTGGCTGGACGATGCTTATAGCGATCGCTATATTTGGTCATCTTCTTATGTTACAAAGTGAAGTACAAAAAGTGGGATGATAAGTATTTTTGCTACTAAAGAAATAGGTGATGATCAAAAAAAGTGAGAGAATTAGGAATTAAACCAAAGAAATAAAATCTCACGCCAAAAATGGATTATCAAAAAAAAGAGATTGAATTTTTTGCATTTTCATTAACTGTAATTAATTTATACTTCAAATTGAAGTGCGGAATGTGGGTTTAAAGACTCGTTTCTAAACCACAGTGTAATGCAACTACTGTGTGGCAAATAGTCTGCATTTTTGATATTTTTGGCGGGTTTGTGATAAATTCAAGCGTGATTGGGCCGCCTTCCTAGCTTTCATATTTTATTTAACTCCCCAGGAGGAAGACAACATCTTCCCGATTATAGGATTTCTACATACCCTTCTGTTCCATCTACGCGAATTCGTTGCCCATCTTTTATCAGTTTGGTAGCACTTTCTACTCCGACAACTGCTGGTAAACCATATTCACGTGCGATAACTGCTCCATGAGTCATCAGTCCACCAACTTCGGTGACTAGACCTTTTATGGATACAAATAATGGTGTCCAGCTAGGGTCAGTAAAGGAGGTGACTAATATATCTCCATCTTCTAGATCGGCATCTTCCATGTTTAGAATGACACGTGCTCGTCCCTCTATCACTCCAGAAGAAACAGGTAGACCTACAATCGCTTCGGCTGGGAGATTTTCTCGTTTGTACTCACCTGTAATGATTTCACCATCAGACGTGATCACACGTGAGGGAGTTAATTTTTCATATAATTTATACTCGTCTTTTCGTTTGCTGATGAGCTGGTAATCCAGTTTATTTGTGAGTACGACAGAGCGAAGTTCTTGAAAAGTGAGATAGTATATATCTTCTTTTTCATGAATAACGCCCGCTTGTACGAGTTGTTCGGCTTCTTTTAGTAAAGCCTGCTTATAAACGAAGTAGCGACTAACTATGCCGTATTTTGGATATTCACGATAACCGATAAAATTCCGGTAATGACCGATCATTCGTTTTGTTTCTTCGGCTTTTTGTTCACCATTCGGTAGTTGCTTCAACCGCTCTAATAACGCTTGTTCTTTTTGCAAAGCCTCCTGTCGCCCCTGCTCAAATTTCCGATCGCTAGCACCAGGTTCAAAGTTTTTGATATTACTGAGAATTATGGGGACAAGCGTCATTGGTTTTTCGCTCCAACGAGGTCTTGTAATATCGATCTCACCGGCACATCGCATTCCGTATTTGTTTAGATAAGCATCGATAGCGTCCCTGGCTTCCTGTGCACCCTCAAACTTAATCAGTTCATCCAGAAAATTGTCATCTTTTACCTGTTGTAAATACTCAATTACTTCCGGGTAAGGACGAATCACATCCGCGACATCCAATAGCGCCAGACCCATGGACGAAGTGATATTGTTTGGTGCAGATTGAGAAAGCTTGTCTGCTACGTTTTTTTCGCCTAACCACTCTTTCATTTTTTCATTGATCCAGGATGAAGCATTCATCGCAGTCATAATCACACCAAAACTCTGTGGATCAGCTAAACTCTTCCTTAATTGCTGTTTGTCTTCCAGGATAAAATCAAACAACTCCGGTCCTGATTTCGTTTGGATGTTATGTTTTAATTCTTGTACCGATGTTTCACTACGCTCGATCAAATCACCAACGATCGCCGGATCGTACTCGTTTAGTGTTTGAAAATCCGCAGGTGACCGACCTTTATTGCTTTTACCGGAACTCTGTTCTTGTCGATCAGCTGGTAACGACTTGATAAAATCTCCCCGCTCTATGATGGTCGTAAGTGCATCTTTTATGAGCGGATCGTGTTGTCCCATGACATTCAATAACATTTCTCTGCTGACAGGTGAAGCCAGTTCATGCATGACATCAACAAACAACCTTCCACCAGCCTTATACATGGGGCGGGCAGCTGTTAACTGCCATAAAGACAATCCCAATGGTTTCATGGCATCGGTCATCATTTGTTGATGACCGACAGATACATAAACGTGATTTTCCAGATCATTCGCTTCAGGGGTGGGATATAAAGTAGTGATCGGCCGACTCTGGACAATATAAAATGTATCATCAGCCAAACACCATTCGATGTCCTGGGGGTGGCTGAAATGTGCTTCAATCTTTCTGCCCATGCGCTCAAGCTGTAAAATCTGCTCATCCGTCAGCGCTTGCCTGTTTTGCCTCTCAGGCTCAATCTCCTGTGCTTTCGTACCGCCATCTTTGAGGGCATAAATAGCCAGTTTCTTGGTGGATATCTTCTTATCAATAACCTTGCCGTTGCACACTTTATAGATATCAGCATTCACCAGACCGGAGACCACGGCCTCGCCAAGTCCGAAGCTGGCATCAATGGATGACACTTTCCTGTTAGAAGTGACGGGATCGGCAGTAAACAAAATTCCTGCCGCCTGCGGGAAGACCATCTTCTGAACAACCACAGACAGGTGGACTTTACGGTGGTTGAAGCCGTTTTGCAGGCGGTAAATTACTGCCCTCTCGGTAAATAACGATGCCCAGCACTTGCTGATATGCTGATAGATTGCCTCCTTTGCGATAATGTTCAAATACGTATCTTGCTGACCTGCAAAGGAGGCCGTCGGTAAATCCTCGGCTGTGGCGCTGGATCGGACTGCACAGGCATTTTTTTCTCCAAGCCTGGAGAGCAGGTGGGTGATCTCTTCATTAATGTCTTGAGGAATGGCTATCCCTTTGATGACCTTGCGAAGCTCACCGCTAAGTTCGCCAATTTTATCCCGGTCTTCCACCTTTAGAAGCGATAACTGATCGAGTAATTCGTTAATCGACGACGTTTCCCCAATAATTCTTTCAAAGGCTTCAGTAGAAATACAAAAGCCATCTGGTACGCGTATTCCTTCAATCTTGGATAGTTCCCCCAGGTTCGCGCCTTTACCCCCAACAACCATGAGTTTTGTTCTGTCAATATCTTGAAAACAAAGCACAAATGAACTCATCAGTTTCCCTCCTTTGGCAATTCATATTTTGGTAATTTTGACTGCATTACAACCGATCTACTCTCGACGGTCGGTGTGCATGGGCGTTGTTATACGGCGATCGCTCACTACTGGACTTTAGACTAAGAAGCACAAAATAACTCAGAGAAGCTGAGTTGAGAAGAACCAAAGCAAAAAATTAAAAAAATCACAAATTAAGCGGTTTTTGGCGCGGCTTTACGTGAAGTAGTAGTACGCTTTTTAACTAACTTTACGAAAGTGTAAATTTAACCACAGGCTCACCTTGATCTGTCCCAGTTTGGGATGGTTTACTTCTGCACACCCCTTATTTTTTCGTTAACGCTGCGGCTATTTAGTCTAGTTCCCGGTGCGAAACTCAGAAGGCTCATTCTATAAAGCCTAAAAACCTTGGTTTTAGTTCCTGGAAACATCTTAAATCCGTATCCTTATTTTTTGGAAATTTAGTTTCGCACCGAAAACTAGTCTAAACTCCAGTTCTAAGAAACATTTCTGTTTTTTAAAAGCGCGATATTTTTATGGTTATTTTTTCTAAGTAAATGCAACGAAAATTTTACGACTGCAAATCACCATTTCAGATATGAACCTTCAATTCCCTGCTCACGTCGAATTTTGCCATCTTTTTCAAACCAAGCAATTACTTGCTGCGCTGTCAAATCTTCAATAGTAACACCGTACTCTTGGGCAATATGCTTCAAAAGCTTAAGCGATGAAATTGTCAATCTTGTTAAAAACTTTTCTGGGGAAGACAACAAGGCTGCATCTACTTTTGCTGACTCTTCCAGAGTTAAAAATTGTGCCGATGGTTGCTGTGGTGGTACATCCATAAATGCTATCTCAAACTTAGTTGATTATTGATAATAGATAGTTACTATTCAGCTATTGTCCATTACCACGGCTAGATGTAAAGCGAGTTTATCTATGATAATTTTAATGACGTATTTGTACTAAATACCCACAACGATGTTGACCATCAATAATCCAGTGGGTGCGTTCTACGGTACAATCAGGTAAGACGGCTGCAAACATTTCTAATTCGTGACCACAAATGCTAGGAAAAGACTCGGCAACGTTAGAAATAGCGCAGTTATGCTCCATTAAGATAAAGCGATCGCTCTCAAAAGAGTCATTCACATCAACAGGGTGATACTCTGCCATGAAGCCTTCCGCTTTTCTCAACTCGACTAAGTTAGCTACACGTTCTCGCAGTGAACCATTACCCACGCGATCGCGGTATTCTTGGGCTTTGCGTTGCCACTGTTTCTCTAAAATCGATTTAAATTGATCGTGTCCTACCGTTTCGGCTAAGGTGTCTAGCAGCGAAACCGCAAAATTTCCGTGGCCATCACCAAAGCGATCGCTCACTGTGCGATGCAGGCGATCGCGTCCCTGGCGACTCAGTTGATAAAGGTGCTGCGGACGCCCCATCCCCGCCGCCTGCGCTGTTGTCGAATACAAAACTAGCCCTTCCGTCTCCAAATCTTTGAGATGGCGACGAATCGCTTGGGGGGTAACGTCTAAAAGTTCAGCTAGCTCCAAAGCCGTTGCTTTTTGGTGTTTGTGCAGATATTCTAGGATATCTTGCTTGGTTGAGGACTGGTGAGTAGTCGCCATCTTATGGTTGGTGCGAGGCGTTCAGCGAACGTCCCAAAAATTTATTTGAAAATTTGACTTTGACAACATTGTTGTTGTTAATTTAGCGTAAAATGAAGATAGCTTAAACAACAATGAAGTTGTTTTAGTCTCCACCACTATTCTAGCAGCCGTGTAACCATTCCGTAATGCGAGATGGGAATCGGTTAGCCGCAGCCCGTCTCCCATCCTAAAAAAGTTCCGAACACGAGAGAGATTATTACTGATGAGTGCCACTGTCAAATCCTTAGTCAACCAACCCTACAAGTACGGCTTTGTCACAGACATTGAGGCCGACACTATTCCGCGTGGACTAGACGAGGACGTTATCCGCTTGATCTCCTCTAAGAAGAACGAGCCGCAGTTCATGCTGGACTTTCGCCTCAGAGCTTATCGCCAGTGGCAAAAAATGACGGAACCAACTTGGCCGAATGTCAAGTATCCGCCAATCAATTATCAGGATATCATTTATTACTCAGCGCCAAAACGCAAGAAAGAAAAACTAAACAGTTTGGATGAAGTCGATCCAACCCTTTTAGAAACCTTCGAGAAGTTAGGCATTTCCCTATCTGAACAGAAGCGACTGGCGAATGTTGCCGTCGATGCGATTTTCGATAGTGTCTCTGTCGCCACTACATTTAAAGAAAAGCTAGCGGAAGATGGTGTTATTTTCTGCTCAATTTCGGAAGCCTTGCAAGAACACCCAGAACTGATCCAAAAATACCTGGGTAGCGTTGTTCCTGTAGGTGACAACTACTTTGCCGCTTTAAATGCCGCCGTATTTAGCGATGGTTCCTTTGTCTATATTCCTAAAGGCGTAAAATGCCCGATGGAACTGTCTACCTACTTCCGCATCAACTCTGGTGATACGGGACAATTTGAGCGGACTTTGATTGTTGCTGAAGAAGGTAGTTATGTTTCTTACCTGGAAGGTTGCACCGCACCAATGTATGACAGCAACCAGTTACACGCCGCCGTTGTGGAACTTGTCGCCCTCGACAACGCCGAAATTAAATATTCCACTGTCCAAAACTGGTACGCTGGCGATGCCAACGGTAAAGGCGGTATTTACAACTTTGTCACCAAGCGCGGTTTGTGTCAGGGCGTAAATTCCAAGATTTCCTGGACTCAAGTAGAAACAGGTTCGGCAATTACTTGGAAATATCCTAGCTGTGTGTTGGTGGGTGATAACTCTGTGGGTGAGTTTTACTCGGTGGCGCTGACAAATAATATGCAGCAAGCCGATACGGGTACAAAGATGATTCACGTAGGTAAGAATACCCGCAGTACAATTATTTCTAAAGGAATCTCCGCAGGTAATTCTAGTAATAGCTATCGGGGTTTGGTGAAAGTTAACCCGACAGCGAAAGGGGCAAGAAATTATTCCCAGTGCGACTCTATGCTGATTGGGGATAATGCTCATGCGAATACTTTCCCTTATATCCAGGTGCAAAATAATACTGGGAAGGTGGAGCATGAAGCTTCTACTTCTAAGATTGGGGAAGATCAACTGTTCTACTTTGCTCAACGGGGTATTTCAGCAGAAGATGCCATTTCGATGATGGTTAGCGGCTTCTGTAAGGATGTTTTCAATCAGCTACCGATGGAGTTTGCTGTGGAAGCTGATAAGTTGTTGAGTTTGAAGTTGGAAGGCAGTGTTGGATAAAGGGAAGCAAGGATAAACACAGAGACTCCGTGTTCTGTGTTTATTTTTGGGAAGAATAACGTAGACGCGCAGCGGTGAAGCAGCGCGGTCTTGGGGGTTTCCCCCATGAGCGACTGCTGAACCCGAAGGGCTTGCCGCAGGCTACCGCCAAGACGCAGAGAGCGCAGAGAAAGAGAAGGGAGAGAAGATGATTATTGAAAATAGTGAAGTTGTGCTGTCAGTACGGAATCTGACGGCTAATGTTGATGGAACACCAATTTTGAAAGGTGTGAATCTGGAGGTGCGATCAGGTGAAATTCATGCGATTATGGGGCCAAATGGTTCTGGTAAGAGTACCCTTTCTAAGGTGTTAGCTGGGCATCCGGCGTATGAGGTGACTGGTGGTGAGGTAATTTTTCAGGGACAAAATCTTCTGGAATTGGAGCCGGAGGAACGCGCCAGAAGTGGTGTATTTTTAGCGTTTCAGTATCCGTTAGAAATTCCGGGTGTGAGCAATTTGGATTTCTTGCGGGTGGCGTACAATTCCCGTCGGAAGGCGCAAGGTTTAGAGGAAATAGACGCTTTTGATTTTGACGATTTGATTGAGGAAAAGCTGGATGTAGTGAAGATGAATTCCAGTTTTCTCACTCGAAGTTTGAATGAAGGGTTTTCTGGTGGTGAGAAGAAGCGGAATGAAATTCTGCAAATGGCGCTGCTGGAACCAAAGTTGGGAATTTTGGATGAGACTGATTCGGGTTTAGATATTGACGCGCTCAGAATTGTCGCTAATGGGGTAAACCAACTGGCAAGTCCAGAAAATTCGACAATTTTGATTACTCACTATCAGCGATTACTTAATTATATAGTGCCTGATTTTGTGCATGTGATGGCACAGGGGCAGATTATTACGAGTGGTGGTAAGGAACTGGCACTAGAATTAGAGTCTCGCGGTTATGACTGGGTGCTGGCAGAATTTACAGCCGCTGAGGTGGGTGTGTAATGAGTATTCAAGTATCTCCTAGTCCTATTCCTAATTCAAATGCAGTTAGTTTGACATCGACTCTGTTAGATAGAGATGATTATCTGACTGGGTTGTTAAATCAAGTAACGGCAACGAAAACAGAAGGTTGGTTGCAGGAATTACGCCAAAGTGCTGCGAATTGGGTACGTCACTCGATTATCCCAACTACCCGCGAGGAAGAATGGCGATTTACTGATTTGTCGTCGCTACGAAAAGTGCAATTTAATCTAGAAACGGGAAATTTTGCATCTCTAGAATTTGATATTTTGCCAGAAGCGGCTAACAGTCGTTTGGTATTTGTTAATGGCGTTTTTGCGCCGGAGTTATCAGCAGTTACAGATTTACCATCTGGAATTGTGGTGAGTAATTTGGCTGCTTTGTCTGCGGTTGAGCAGGAGGGTGTACGGCAGTATTTAGCTCAAGCTGAGGGAGCGCAGGAAGTTTTTACTGCTCTCAACACGGCTGGGATAACTGATGTTGCTGTAGTATGGGTGAAGAAGAATGTGGTAGTTGAAACGCCAATTCATCTAGCGTTTATTTCGGTTGTGGGTGAGACGGCGACGATTTCGCAGCCGCGTTGTTTGATGGTGGCGGAAAGTGGTTCGCAGGTGACGTTGGTTGAGGAGTATACGAATCACCAAGGCACAGAGAAAGAGGGAGTATATTTCACCAATGCAGTTACGGAAATTTGGGTTGGTGACAATGCCCAAGTGAGTCACACTAGGGTTGAGCAAGAAGGTGCAGAGGCTTTTCATATTGGGAAAACTGCGATCGCCCAAGCTCGTGATAGTCGATATACTTGTCATGCCATAACTTTAGGTGCTAAGTTGTCGCGGCACAATTTAGAAATTTTGCAAACTGGGGAGCAGACACAAACTACTCTCAATGGGTTGACGGTGATTACTGGTAAGCAGTTGTCTGATACTCACAGTGCGATCGCACTCAACTATCCCCACGGTACAAGTGAGCAATTGCATAAATGTATTGTCGGCGATCGCGCTCATGCGGTGTTCAATGGTAAAGTTTTTGTACCCAAACCAGCGCAGTTGACAAATGCAGCCCAGTTGAATCGCAATTTGCTACTATCATCTAAAGCTAGAGTTGATACCAAACCCCAATTGGAAATTACTGCGGATAATGTAAAGTGCGCCCACGGTGCTACCGTTAGCCAATTGGAAGATGATGAAATATTCTATCTGCAAAGTCGGGGAATCGATGAAAACGATGCTCGGAAGTTGTTAATTAACGCTTTCGCCGCCGAAATCATCAACCAAATACCAGTTCCTTTTCTGCGAGAAATTCTGTTAAACACAGTCAATAATCTTAAGTCTCTGACTAATGACTAATGACCATTGTACAGATGCGATTAATCGCGTCTCTAATCTACCAATGACTTTCACCTCTACCAAAACCCTTGCTGATAAAGTTCGCGCTGACTTCCCGATATTACATCAGGAAGTCAACGAGAAACCCCTGGTTTATCTCGATAATGCAGCGACATCACAAAAGCCTTTGTTCGTATTAAATACCCTGAGGAATTATTACGAGCAATATAATGCTAACGTGCATCGCGGTGCTCATATCCTGAGTGCTAAAGCTACTGATGCTTATGAAGGTGCGCGAGATAAAGTTGCCAAATTCATTAATGCTGCATCGCGTCAGGAAATCGTCTACACCCGCAACGCAAGTGAGGCGATTAACCTAGTAGCTTATAGCTGGGGAATGAGTAATTTGCAGCCAGGAGATGAAATTATTCTCTCCGTAATGGAACACCATAGTAATATTGTGCCTTGGCAATTGGTGGCGCAAAAAACAGGTGCAGTATTGAAATTTGTGGAACTGACATCAGAAGAAACTTTTGATTTAGAACAGTTTAAAAAACTGATTTCTGACAAAACCAAGTTGGTGTCGGTGGTGCATATTTCCAATACTTTGGGTTGCATTAACCCAGTGGCAGAAATTGCTGCGATCGCTCACCAATACAGTGCTAAATTCTTAGTTGATGCTTGCCAAAGTGTACCCCATTTCCCTGTGGATGTGCAGAAAATAGATTGTGATTGGTTGGTAGCATCTGGTCATAAAATGTGTGCGCCAACTGGGATAGGATTTCTGTATGGCAAGTTGGAATTGTTAGAATCAATGCCACCATTTTTTGGTGGTGGTGAGATGATTGCAGAGGTGTATTTAGACCATTCAACATACGCAGAATTACCACATAAATTTGAAGCTGGTACACCTGCAATTGGAGAAGCGATCGCACTTGGTGCTGCGATCGATTATCTTAGCAGTATTGGCATGGATAAAATCCACGCCTACGAAGCAGAATTAACAGCTTATTTGTTCCAACAATTAGAACAAATTCCCCAAATACGGATTTACGGCCCCAAACCAAATGCTAAGGGGGAAGGTAGAGCCGCTCTTGCGTCATTTACAGCCGGGGAAGTGCACGCCAATGACTTATCTACATTATTAGATCAAGAAGGCGTTGCTATCCGTTCTGGACATCACTGTACTCAACCATTACACCGTTACTTAGGTCTTGCTGCAACCGCACGAGCAAGTTTATCTTTCTACAACACCCGCGAAGAAATTGATATTTTCATCAAAGTACTGAAAGAAACCCTGGAGTTTTTTGCGGGTTTTCTTGCTTAAAGTTACAAAATATTTACATCCTAATTGTGTCGATTATCAGCAACATAACTTGCTAATACTTGGCACAATTTAATTATTTAGATTTTTCAGAGGACATAGTTGTGCTTGTTGTATGTCATCCAAAAGTGTTTTCCCACCAGGCGTAGCATTTTTAATTATACCCCATGCCAATTCCCAGTCCCTTGTATTTGCGATCGCAAACTAACTTAACCTAAATATATGCCTTTAGCAGAGGTAAATTCAAAAACTATGTTCAATATTTAAGTAAATAGTAAGTATCAAGAACAACGGAACTCAGTTTTAACCCTACTTGCGATCGCCTTGTAAATTTGTCATTTGCTTATTTTTACAACAAATCTGGCTTTACAGGATTGATTGCAAATGCCCCTAGATAAAGTATCAAAAGTTTTCTGTCTCCGCTTATAAAAGCTCCTTTGCCTTTGCCTCATTTCAGTTCTTAGAAATGAGGCATTTTCTATGTTGCCATACACCCAGGCGTAATTTGTCATCGAGAATAGAGGCAAAGGTTAGTGCTGCAATGTATTTTGCTTAACCTAGTATATTGACTTGTGCTTCATCTTTGTGTTGCTAGCGATCGCTTTTAGAGAAAAGCTTTAATCTAGTAATCAATTCGATTAGTTAAAAATACTGAGGTCGATTAAGTAGCAAATTTGATTCAATTAATCAAACAAACGGTTTTGTCATTGTTCCCGTTTGCTTATTAAGCAATGCTACCTACAGACTGGAACCAAATTTTAGACAATATTTTGCCTGATGAGAGTAGTGAGGCGTTTATAAGTGATGTTTTTGTAAGACCTCTAATAAAGGCACTTGGATTTAATCATCAAGAATATTTTTCAGAATTTACTACGGGGAATGGAACAGTAGATTTTGCTATGCGTAAGAATATTGATAGTGATATTTTTGCATTGTCTAGAATCAATCCCTATTTATTGATTGAAGTCAAAGCACCCGCAACAGGAACAGGAGCAAAATTTAATTTATCAGAAGACACTCCTCAATACATAAATACTAAAGAGCAAATAAAAAGATATTTACTTGCTTCTAAGTGCAACACATCTCAATGGGGAATTATTACTAATTCAGTTCATATTCAGCTATTTCGGCGACATGGAAAAGTTGTATTCCCTGCAACTCCAAGTATTTTAATTAAAAAGGATAATATTAATACTATTGTTTCTAATGTAAAAGATTTAATTCACAATCCGCCCAAAGCTTTAACTATTTGTGTTTATAACAACAAAGGAGGTGTGGGAAAAACTACAACAACTGTTAATCTAGCAGCTACTCTTGTACAACAAGGAAAGCGAGTGTTAGTAATTGACTTTGATCCACAGCAAGGAGATTTAACTAAATCTCTTGGTCTACAAGTAAGAAAAATTAGTTTATATGATTGTCTATCCGATAGATATTTAAACATTCACGATACACTTCAACCATTTACAGTCAAATTTAAATCTGGAAAATCATTACAATTTGACGTTATTCCCGCAGATCCCAAACTAGAAAATTTGACAGAGCAAGACTTAGCTACAAGAATTGAAAAGGGGTCTGCTAGGTTAAAAGATTCTCTAAAAGCTTTTGTGTATGAATATGATTATATATTTATTGACTGTCCAACAAATTGGATGTTTTTTAGTCAAAGTAGTCTCTACGCCTGTGATGTGGTTTTAATACCTACCAAACACAATAATTTAGCATCTCTAGATAATGCAGCTAAAGTAATTAAAGAGTTAGTACCAAAAGTTAAGGCAGCTAGACGAGATGGTGGGCCAATCGCCTTACCTATATTTTTTAATGGTGAAAGTATCACTCCTCCTCAACTTAAAACAGCAACTCAAGAAATTGAAGCCATTATTACAAGAGAGATGCAAGTATCTAAGTTTAATTTACTTCCTTACTTTTGGCCAAAGACTACAAGAGCTAACATTGACAAAACCATATATAGTCTGCCAAGCTATGCGATTGTAGCAAATGCTGCATTTTCTCGAATCCCAGCAGCTTTCAAAAATTCTACAGCTGCTGAATATTATCGTGGTCTAGCTAAGGAGTACTTTCTTGTATGAGTGATTTTGATAATATTGGCAAACTAATGCATCTGAAGTTGACTGATATTGAATCTGGAGATCAGTTTTCTGAATCGGAATTTATCATCAAAGCAGCAGCAGAGTCTATCTTACAAGCTGATGGGCGAAATTGGATTCCTGTTATTGTTAAAGAAATTGATGACTATCAATATCAAGTTGTTAGTAACCACTTTATTTATATAGTTGCTCAACAAGCTAAGTTAGAGCGAGTTTGGTGCATAGTTATATCACCAGAACCTCAAAGTATTGAGCAAGCCAAAATTTTAGCTAGAGAAATTTTACCTAAAGTAAATTTGAATATAGCATCACGAGATACTATTCTAGCTGCACTCAGATACTTAATATCAGAACCAAGTAGTGCATTAAAGGGTGTAGATCCTATTATTGCTACAAACCGAATTGCAGAGTCTAACCGCAAAACTTGGTCTAATTTTAACCCTATACTTACCTTGAAATGTGGAATTACTAAAGGTAAAAAGTTAGATGCTCTTGCAAAAGTATTCTTTTTTTCATCATTGCCAGAGCCACTGCCGTTACCACCAGAAATTGTGAGTATCAAATCTGCATCAAGAGATGAAGTGTTTACTCGTTTGATTTATTTGTCAAAATCTAAAATAGATGGTTTTGAAGCTATTGATATAGAAAAATCATCTGATATTATATTTAGTGCTAGTAAAGGTAAATGGAAAAGCTTAAATCCTATCTCTAAACTTGAATGTGGCATTGATACTATAAAAATAAAGGCTCTTAAAAAAGTGTTTAGTCTTTAATCTTATCCATTAATTACAGGAATAACTGACACTACTTTCTCAGCTTCATTTACTCTAATCTGCGCCAACCCAAACTGTTCAATAACCGCTGCATTTGTCGTCAAATGCCTACTTACTTCAGCCACTCGATACTGACTTTCTTGTGAAGCTAAAGCAGCTGGCAATAATAACTGATCTGCTAAATGTTCATCCACTGCTGCGCCGGTGTAATGAAACTCAAGCAGTTGCTGACAAGCAATCTCTGCAACTGTTTCTGCCGACAATCGCAAACGCCCAAATCCACCAAAGCCAGTTAAGCTATTCTGATACTCAGCAGTTAAAAAAATACCCGCTCCAGGAGCCACACCTTTTTCTCGCAAGGTCTGTACAGCAACTTTTAAATGGGCTGACCGTAATAAATTCTCGGCACGATTCGCCATCCGTTGCGGAATATGAGAAGGCAATTCCGTCACCACCGCTAGTCCTCGCACCTGTTGTAAATTGCCCCGTTCCAATAAGTCGATTCCACCGAGTTTACCACCGCCATCTACCTGTAACTCTACCTCTCCCCCACCTTGGGGATACCACCCCCAAGCGCCTAACTTGACTTGGGCTTCTACACCCATGCGTTGCAGTATGGGCAGATAAACTTGCTCAATATACGTCGCTGTCGGGCTAAAGTTCACATGAGTTCCACCCTTTAGTGTCACCAAGGAATTGCCAGATGCTAGTGCCAAAGGTAAGAGAATTGTCTGTAAAACTAGAGCGATCGCACCCGCAGAACCACCTTGTTGTGCTTTACTAACATCAAAGGTATAAATTCCAGCTTGCACAGCACTACCTGGGATGAATTCCAGCAGCATTGAACCCAAAGCATCACCTCGTAGTTGGGCATTACAAATTCTCGCCGCAGCCCGAACTGCTGTTAAGTGTTGTGCTGCTAATCCTGGCTTTTTGCGTCCAGCACGAATGCCTGTAATTCGTATGGGTTCGCCGGTGATGGCGGCTAGACTTAAGGAAGTGCGAAGAACTTGTCCGCCTCCCTCTCCGTAGGAACCGTCAATTTCAATCATAGGCGATTTTGGGATGTTGGATTTTGGGTTATCCCCACGGCTCTTAAAATCAAACCACAAATTATAAGCGCCCAACAGCTAGCTTTTTGGAGGTAGGTTACACAAATATACAGAGAAATTTCTGGTATGTGTTTCTGTAGTTTGCTAATTTTGAATTTAGAATTGAATAACCTTGCTTTTACCGGGATTCATCAACCCATAAGGATCGACTATTTGTTTAAATTTTAACTGCTCAGGATCGATAACTTTTCTGCCACTGTCTTCAATAATATACGTATGAGGATTGGCAATACTCACACCTTGTTCTTCGTGATAGCGGATAATTTCATTGAGGCGTTCTTCTGTGGTGTAGCGCACAAGTTGTAATGCACCAGGAACTACGACACCATTCACCCGAAAAAATTCTAAATGCATCATTACCTCATTGCCGAAGTAATTATACATCTGCTCTACTAGTTGCAAACTGCGATGGCGAGGAAACATACTTTGTAAGTAGGTAATTGCAGTATCTACACTCCGGGCAAGTAAAGTAGTGTGGTTCCAGCTAAATTCTGCTAAATGTGTACCTTTGTCTGCTTCCTCGGCTGGTTTTTTATATGTAATTTGTCCGCCATATTGCTGCACCAAACCCGGTAAAAATTCCAAACTTGGCTCGGAAATTATCAAAAATACTGAGTGAGTACCTTCAGTAATATACTCTTGCAGGGCGTGAAAGTACTGAGAAATTTGGGATGCAAAGACAGAAATCAACTTTTTAATCATGCCATCAGCATTGCCAATTGCCTGACCAAACTTTGCTGCTGTCATAAAGTCGTCAAAGGTGACAATGACTTCTGCCCAAGGATAAGCTGGCCCTAAAGGAATTTCGACTTCAGTGATGATACCATTAATTCCCCAAGTATGATTCACCTTTTGGACATCATCGCCACGTACTTCGATCGCCCGAGGTTCATCTTCTACAGTTACCACTCGCAGTCCTAAGATATTACCGCGATCGGCTAATAACCCATATTGAATCGAGCCAATTCCGCCACTTCCCCCAGCAATAAATCCGCCAATTGTGGCTGTGCGGTACGTAGAGGGTGCCATACGAATTTCCCAGCCAATTTCTCGTGTTTTTTTATCCAAAACTGCCAACTTCACCCCAGCTTCTACCCGCGCTACTCCCGGTTTTACCCAAAGAATCTCTTGCAACCGCGTCATATCTAAAATTACACCACCGTGCAACGGCACACATTGCCCATAATTCCCAGTTCCCGCACCTCGCACAGTTACAGGTATACGATGTTTTGCACAGGCGGCTGCAACTTTTAGAACCTCTGCTTCATTAGCAGGACGCACTACGATATCCCCAATTTTTCCCTCTAGTTTCGACACTAACACAGGGCTAAAAGTGTGATAATCCTGAGATAATTTTGCGACTTGGCTAGAGTCGGTAATAGTTTCTATACCTTCTAGAGAATTAATCAAAGCATCTAATTTTATCGTCATATATATCCTTTTTTTAACTCAGAAGAACGCAAAGGTTTACACAGAGAATTAACTCCTCTGCGAGCCTTTGCGCTTCCCTCAGCGCTTCTCTGCGTTTTAAAATCTTAACTTTTATCTTTCACAGCAGTTTCATGCCACTTACTTAATAGTCAGATAAAGCACTCAACCTGACCAAAATCAATACTTAGTTTCCTGTGTCTGTGCATCGATAATTACACTCCAATCATCGTTTTTCACAGCAGCTTCAAGTTGACGCTGACGTTCGGCTTCACTTGCATCTATTGTTTCTAAATCTTTAGAAAGGGTTGTATCAGCCATTGCTTTCCGCAGTTTTAGCTTTTTCTCCTCGTAGGCTTGAAGTTGGGCTTGTGACATTACCGCTTTAGTCGCTTCGCCTACCGTACTAGCCCACATTCCGCAATCAGTTGCATTACCAGGTGGCGTACTTTCGAGTTCTGCTATCCACGCATCACGCAAATCTTCCATTTCTTGACGTTTGGGAAACTTGAATGCTTGCACGCGTACAAAAGC
Source organism: Nostoc sp. (assembly GCF_036917535.1). GTDB lineage: Bacteria > Cyanobacteriota > Cyanobacteriia > Cyanobacteriales > Nostocaceae > Nostoc. Next base: position 82,243 of record NZ_JBALDA010000061.1, on the reverse strand, counting down.
ACACTTTTGCTCACCATTTTGGCGAAGATGGCTGTTTAGGGAAAGCAATACATTCCGAGAATAGCCAATGTACTGCGTGCGGCGTTCTGCATCTAATACTGCGTAAACTCCGGCAATTTTAGCGTTCTGAGCAGCTACATTCCAAGCTTCAAAGTGAATAATTTCAGTACCATTGTTTGCCAATTCAGGAGTTATACTCACCTCAATAGCAGCATGTTCGTTGTCAGAACTATACAAAAAATCATGCAGTCCACGGTGGTTTATGGGGACATTTTGATGTTCAATTGGCGGATTATGCTGAGTTTCCATTGCAGTTGATCTCCAAGTTATTAATTAGCGATGTCTACGATGAGCTTTTTTACGAGAGACTACACCAATACTTACGCAAGCAAATATATGCCCTTAAAATATTGAAGCTTAAATCTACTCACATCTCCAAATCCTTGTTTTGAAAAAGCAAAAACAACTATTTAACTTCTTATGAATCAATTGATACCTAAAAATTGGATGTTCATCAAACAGCGGCTTACCCCTTATTTATTTTTACTACCCGCCTTAGTTCTTTTAGGCTTAACTGTCTTTTGGCCTGCACTGCAAGCGTTTTACCTCAGCTTTACTAACTATGAAGACATTGCCCAGCCGCCACAATGGATAGGTTTCGCCAACTTTCTTAAGCTTTGGAAGGATGCAGTTTTTTGGAAAACCTTGGAAAACACTTTTTTATATCTTGTAGGTGTAGTACCAATTTTAGTAATTGCTCCCTTAGTACTGGCAATTTTGGTAAATCAGAAACTGCGGGGAATGAATTGGTTTAGAGCAGCGTACTACACCCCAGTGGTAATTTCAATGGTGGTTGCGGGAATAGCTTGGAAATGGCTGTATGCAGAAAACGGATTACTCAATCAGTTATTTAAAGCTTTAGGTCTTTTTCCAGAAGGTATTCCTTGGCTAACTAGCCCAGCAAAAATTTTTGGCATTATACCAATTTCTCTTGCCAGCGTCATGGCTGTCACTGTGTGGAAAGGATTAGGCTATTACATGGTGATTTATTTAGCGGGGTTGCAATCAATTCCCGCTGATATATATGAAGCCGCAGCAATTGATGGCTCTGATGGCATTAGCAAACATTGGGATATTACTATACCTTTAATGAAGCCATATCTAGCATTAGTGGCGGTAATTTCGGCTATTTCTGCGACTAAAGTATTTGAAGAAGTCTACATTATGACTCAAGGAGGCCCTCTCAGTAGCTCGAAAACGATTGTTTATTATTTATATGAACAAGCTTTCAACAATTTGGAAATTAGCTATGCTTGTACAATTGGACTAGTGCTATTTTTGATAATTTTGGGTTTATCAATTTTGCGATTAGCTATTAATAAGCAAGGTGATGATATCACAATTTAATATTGCCTTAATTAAATATAGCAGTCCTAAATCATTTGTGAAAATTCTATATCTCTTTCTTCTTTCTTCCCTTTGTGTCCTTCTCTAACGAGACGCTACGCGATGGCGTTCTTAGCGGTTCGTTTCCTTATCTACATTTTTCACGACTCATTTAGGATTGCTATATATTAAATTAAAAAAATCATTTTCTCTCAGTTCTGATAATCTGAAAATATTCAAATATCAGTAGTTGCAGCAGAAGATCAAGCCGTACAGCAAGCGAAAAACTTAATAAAACAAGTACAACAAACGGATGAAGCTAATCGTAGCAATCTTTTAGAATTAGTAGAGAGAATGCTTATCTACAAATTTGTAAACAAAAGTCAGCAGGAGTTAGAAGCGATGTTTGGATTAACCAATTGGAGACAAACTAAATTTTACCAGGAAGTAAAAGAAGAAACAAAGCTCGATACGATACCCCGTCTGCTTAAGTTGGGTTTAAGTATAGAGCAAATTGCTGAAGCATTAGAATTGGATGTTAAACAGGTACAACAAGCTATTGATAAGCAAGGAAAAGAGGGAATAGAAAGTAATTCGTAATTTAAGAGATTTCTTTAAAACCGTGTTTGATATTCCACTACTGCACGAGTGTCATCAGTTAAGTTAGTGGAAGCACGCACACGAAATTCATTGTTTATCCGATAATTAATACCCCATTGGAAAGGATCGTTTGTTGTCAAAATTTTGATACTGGAAATGGATATTTTGGAAGAAATGTCAACCCCAGCCTCCGCTGCTAATTCTAAAGATGAATTACTTCTTCCAGCTTCGGGATTCTCAGAAATAACGGTAGGAAATATTCGCAGTTCGCTTAAGCCAAAGGTACTACCAATCTGATTAAAAGCTGACTGAAAATTATTAAACACAGCTGAACCTGCGATGTTAATCAGACCTAAAGTACTGTCTGCACGTCCTTGGGTGTCTACAAATCCACCTCCTAAAAGAGCAACAATTTCGGTTTGACTACGTGAGGGACTACTTGTTAATTCTAGATTTTCATTCAATTTGCTAGCTAAACCGTTGATAGTGGCTTCGACTCGAACACTCTCCAACGCTGATAAACCTGTGGTATTTACCCGGCTGAAGTCATTACTTTGAACTACATCTAGTACTTTGGCAAATAGTCGAATATCTAAGTTGGGGTCACGGGGTTGAGAAGGGCTAAAAGTTGCTGTATGTTTATAGCCACGAGCAAGGTTAAATTGGGTAGTAAATAAATTTACCCCTCCTTTTTCTAACTGGATAGTACCATTGGGTATAGGCTGATTAATTGAGCCGTTAACTATGAGATTACCAGTGGCGCGGAAGTTGAGAATAGGAGCACGGGTAATTTGGACGTTTTTACCTAGTTCCAAATCCAAATTATTAAATCTAGCATTCGTATTTCCCGTCCCATTTCCAATTTCAGATTTGCTCTGCTTATTGACTTTTGTGGGTGATACGCCAATACTACTATTTTCAGATGTCGTGGCGTTGGTAGATTCTGCCAGCAACACTTTACCATCAAATAAATTTACTCTACCGCCAATTATGGGATTAAGAGCAGAACCAGTAATCTGCAAATTGCCACTAGCGCCTCCCTGGTAAAGTCCCTTAAGATTCAACGCTAGCTGCTCGAGATTAACAGTCAGGGGATTTTTGATAGTTACGTTCTCATTGTTGAAAATGGGAATTTCTCCAGCAGCTTCTACCTTCCCACGGCTAAATCTACCTTGAAGATTTTCTACTGAGATGCTGTCAAAATTAAACAGCACTCTACCTGTGACGCGTCTCAGCTTACCTGGCAAAGCCTGGGCTGAAAAAGTAGCATTATTAATAGTAGCAATTCCATCTACTTGGGGTTTTTGCAATGTTCCCCGCACCTTCAGGTCTACTTCTCCTTCACCTTTCTCAAATACCACTTGATTAGTCAATGTGTTTAACAGTGCTAATCCCTCGTTTTCCAACTTCATATCTAAACTGATTTGATCGCTGTCTGGTGCAACGGAAGCAAAAGGCAATTTATAAGGGATACTGCCAGTAATATCAACAGGTTTTGGCCCAGCAACCGCTACAGTACTACCAAAATTTAAGCGTCCGTTGGCATAGCTGAAACTTGCTATTGCTGACTCTATTTTGTTCTGATTTAGTACTCCTTCTGTGATTTGCAATTCTCCTCTAGCTTGGGGATTAGCAATACTACCTGCTAAAGCTGCTGTAGCGTTAAGATTACCCGTGATTCCAACTGGTAGTTTGACAACATTATTCAATAGTTTAACTGGAAAATTATTCACCCGCAGCTGACCAGATTGTTCATCACCACCAACGTTTCCTGTAAAGGAAATCAGTCTGTTTTGAGACTGGATTCGTAAAGGTCGCAAACTCAAAACACCGTTTTCAAAGTTGCCTTCGGCAATCACTTTATCGGCAGTATAAAAACGATTTCTTTCTTCCTTTTTACCCCAAGCAAAGTTTTGTCCATTCAAATTAAAATCCACTGATAATCCATTGGCTGTAACTGTATTTACAGCCACTTCGCCATTGAAAGTCCCCTTTAAGTCTGCCAAATCTGGTATGGGAGTGGAATTAAGTCGCTGTTCTTCCTGTTCTGCCACCAAAGCTTCAATTTCAGAAAATCGTTGGATTTGGGTGAATAAGGGTTCATTTGGTATTCCTTGGGGGTTGGTAGTCAAATCCGCTGCTGTACCGTAGATTTCTGCTGAACCACCTGGCAAATTTTGTAAATCAAATACCTGTGCTATAGTCAGAACATCTTGGATCTCACCCTGGTTGACGTTCAGTTTCCCTTGTAGTTGAGGGCCTTTAGCGCTTTGAGCAAAAGTACCGACAAGGGCATAGCGACTTTTCCCCTTGACAAATTCGCTACTTGCGAGTGTGGCTTTACCGTCACTGTAGCGAAATTGAGCGGCTAAACGATCGCCTTGAATTCGGCCAATTTGGGGATTGGCGATCGCTAAATTCCCCGTTGCTGCCAATGTCTGCTGATTAAACAGCAAATCCCCAGTTACCAATCCAGCTATCTTACCAGCACCCAGTCGAGTAATTGGTGGTGGAGTCAAATTCAATATTTGTAAGGGGAAATTTGCAACTTTCAATGCCCAATCATTCCCTTGAACATTACCTGTGGCTGATGCTTGCTGCCATTTTACTAAGAAAGATTTCGGGCGATTATTAGCATCTAAATTGAAGGATAAGCGATCGCTATTACCCGCCAAGTTCAAACTTAAACCGCGTCCCTGTGCGGAATCAATGTTTCCAGTTAACAACGGCTCAAAAGCAATGTCTTGAACAACTAAGTCTCGTAAGTTGATTTGTCCTACTACATTTGGCAAGGGCAGCTTGCCTGTGATTTGTCCATTAAAATCTACTCTCCCCGCCACAGCAACCTGATTAGGAAGATTAATCGGTAACTGTTTTAAGTTGTAATTCTGCGCCTGGACGTTGAGATTTAGGGCAGTAATTTCCGGTATACCTGCCTTTGTTGCATTGGCTAATATGTTACCAGTGACACTTAAACCGGGAGCAGTTGCTCGCTCAATGGTCAGCCTTTCACCACTCCAAGCGATCGCAGCCGTCAGAGGTCGCTCTAGACCAGGGATACCTTGGGATAGTTGCACCTGTCCAGCAGCACGCACATCAGCTAATTTGGACGATCCGAGCGTGCCAGTTAATTGTAACTGACCGCCAAACTGTCCCCGCAATTGCTGATTTAACCGATTTAATTCTACACCGCCAGCATTAACTACAGCTTGATAGCGACCATTAGCTACTTGGATATTAGAGGCTGTAATATTTCCACCTGCAACATTTACCCGTCCTTGACCAGTGGCTTGGATGGTTTGTGGTTGGAAAGATTCTACAGAACCTGCCACCTTTGCTTGACCAGTTAACGTCCCTCGTAACTGCGGTGGTACTGCTGCTAACTGCTGTAAAGGTACATTAGTTGCCTGAACTTGCGCCTGATATACACCATTACCCACTTGGATATTAGAGGCTGTAATAGTTCCACCTGCAACATTTACCCGTGCCTGACCGTTGGCTTGAATAGTTTGCGGTTTAAAAGAATCAACAGAACCCGCCACATTGAATTGACCAGTTAACTTCCCTCCAAACTGCGGTGGTACTGCTGCCAACTGGCGCACAGGTACATTGTTAGCCTTAACTTGCGCCTGGTATACACCATTACCCACTTGGATATTAGAGGCTGTAATAGTCCCACCCGCAACATTTATCCGCGCTTGACCGTTGGCTTGAATAGTTTGCGGTTTAAAAGAATCAACAGAACCCGTTACATTGAATTGACCAGTTAATGCTCCCTGAAACTGCTTTGGTACTGTTGCCAACTGCTGCACAGGCACATTCTGAGCCTGAACTTGTGCCTGATATACACCATTTGCTACTTGAATATTAGAAGCTGTAACCGTACTATCACCAATAGTAAGGCGACCTTCACCACTGCCACGGAAGGTTTTCAGGCTGAAATTATCTCTATCACCTGCAATTTGGAACGTTCCCGCCAAAGGATTATTTAAAGCTGGGGGAGACTGTTTTAATATTTGTCCCAACCGCACACCATTAGCTACAAGTTGAGCCGAGAAGCTTTGGTCTTGCAGTTGGATATTAGAAACTGCAACCGTGCCGCCACCAATTTGAACTCCTGCACCATCACTGCGAATTGTGGCAATTTTAAATGGTGCTGTGCTGCCTGAGAGGATGAGACGACCGTTGAACTGTGCCTCAGCCAAAGAGACATTTTGCAGTTGACTTTTGTCTACAAAGGGTTCCAATTTTACCCCAGAGGCAACAGCCACAGCTTGCCAACGCTGATTGGCATAACTACCAGTTGCCCTGACAGTACCACCACTTATATTTAGAGCCACATTACGGAAAGAAACGGTGCGATTTGGAGCGATTGCAACTTCGCCTGTACCGGGGTAAGTTCCATTGGGAGCTTGAAACTGTACCACAGTTTGGACATTGGTGGGAGCACCACTTAGTTGAGCAGTACCTGAGACATTGCCGATTTGAAAATCGGGTGTTATTTCGTAGACTTTGGCGATCGCATCTCCTGGAACACTCTTTGCAGCGAAATTTAAATTCAGTTGCGGGTTTTTACCGAGTTGAATTGTACCAGCGCCCGTAATCTCACCACCGACTTTGGCCAACCCTTGAATATCTTTTAGAGTAATTAAAGAGGAACTAGTAACAAGCTCAAACTTACTACTGATACTATTAAAATCAACTTTATCAATTCGGGCAGTTTGGATCGTGGCAACTGAGCCGGAAAGAATTGGCTCTTTTGTCGATCCAGTAATTTGCAAAGAAGCTTGTACTTGTCCAGCGATCGGTATAGGTAATTTTACTTTGAGAGTCTCTTGGGCATTCGCCAAACTCACCGCATTTACACGCGCTGCCAATTTCAAACCTGCTTTCGTATCGACGATTCCCGTAGCCACTAAAGGAATTTTACCGTAGTTGCTAGTAACATTATTTAACTGCAACTCGGTTCCTTGGAAGTGGAGGTTTCCTTGGCTATTGCTCAACAGTTGCGGGACTTTTGGTATTTGCAGCGTTACCCCTTGCACAGTAGCGTTGCCAAACAATAAAGTCTGCTGTCCTGGTGTCAACCGTACTAACAAGTTGCCATTGGCTCGACCCGCCTGTAAGTTCACTGGTAACTTAATCAACCGAGTAATATTCTCAGCCAGAAAATCTTGTGCTTGCATCTGGAAGTTACCTGCTAGCACCTTAGAACGTGTCTCTCCCTGAATGGAAATATTACCACCACTGTCTGCTTGACCCCTGACTTCAAACCGTATCAACTGATTGTTTGCTAAAAGTTGAGCAGATCCGTTGAGTTGAGAAAATCCCACAGGGGATAAAAGAGAAGCGGAAGATGAAGAAGATATTCCTCCCCCTGCTCCCTCTGCTCCCCCTACTCTCCTCTGCGGCATCAATGCCAGCTTGGCATTGCGAAACCGCAGGTTGTTCAAATCAGTTTTAATAGCGGCGCTTTCACCTGACGAGGTTATAGTAGTGGAAACCCAGCGTCCTTGATCATCCTGTTCAATGTAAATATCTGGGTTGACTAAGGTGACATCTAGCTTTAGATGGTGGTTAAAGATTAATTGCAACAGATCAAAACTCACCTCTACAGATTCGACTGTGGCCCGGTCTGGATCTGTGGGTGTGGCTGGGATAGCTGAAGCCCCAAACTGCACTCCCGTCAACGAAAATTGTGTGACTCTTCCCAAATTTACCGGACGGTTAAGTGTAGTAGTGAGACTTTGTTGTGCCAAGGGTGTTAACTCTGTTTGAACAAAAGTCCACAACCGCCAAATACCGACAATCACTCCCAACAGTAAAAGTCCGCTCAAAGCAATGCTACCCCGACTCAACACCAGCAACCACATACGCTTGCGATTAGGGGAAAGGTAGTAAGGATCTTGATCGGGATATTTATTCATTTGCTTTCACTGTATTAATTGCCGGATATCGCTAGCACACACAAGCATTAACTGGCACATTGATTCAGTATGCCATTTCCAGGATACGCCAACTAAACCCAAGACCTCATTGGTTGAGTTACGATATTTGCTCGATCCAATACTTATGCTTAATAATATTGGTGTTTTCAGGAAAATCTGATTAGAGTGAAAATTATTCCTGTGACTTTCCTTGAGGCACGATCTCGAACTTTAATATGAATAAACCTTAAAAAGGACAGATGATTACACCAATGCGTGTTTTTGTGTTAATTTTTAATGCTCGAACGGAAAATGAGGGGATTCACACGATTCGGGAAGGCGATCGCAATAAAATTCTGATGTTCGAGTCAGAAGACGATGCCACGCGCTTTGCCCTGATGTTAGAAGCTCAGGATTTCCCCGCACCGACACCGGAGCCGATCGATGCTGAAGAAATCAAGGAATTTTGCGAAAGTGCTGGATATGAATGGGAAATCATCCCAGAAAACAGCAATTTAGTTGTAACTCCCCCAGAACTTAACATCGAAAAAACTGACTGGCAAGAAAATGCCCAGAAGGAGGATACTGTTGAAGACACCTTCCCTCTCAATCAACAGCCACTAGAAGAACCAGAATTGTCTGATTCTGAACTAGAAAAGATTCGTCGCAAATTGGAAGGATTGTTGTAAGTAGTCATTAGTCATTAGTCATTGGTCGCTAACTGACTAATGACAACGGACAAATGACAACGGACAAAGGACAAATGACAAATGACAAATTTGCAAGAACGCGGGCATCTTTTAACTGAGCTGGTAAATCCTAACAGTCTGAACTTAGACCAGCTCAGTTCTCTGGAATTGGTGGAGTTGTTTAATGACGAAGACCAAAAGGCTGTCGCGGCAGTCGCAGCGGCGAAAATTCAGTTGGCAGAGGCAATTGAGCGCACCGCAGAGCGTTTGCGGCACGGAGGACGCCTATTTTATATCGGTGCGGGCACAAGTGGTCGGTTAGGGGTGTTAGATGCTGCTGAGTGTCCACCTACTTTTTGTACACCCCCAGAGTTAGTACAGGGGATTATTGCTGGTGGTGCTGGCGCACTAGTACGCAGTTCTGAAGATTTGGAAGACAGCATCGAAGATGGTGAGGCTGCGATCGCTGGGCGACACATTACCCAATTAGATGTCGTAGTTGGCATTACCGCTGGTGGGACAACGCCTTATGTCCACGGTGCGCTTCATGCTGCTCGTCAGCGAGGAGCTACAACTATTTTTATCGCTTGTGTTCCTGCTGAACAAGTTAGCTTTGATGCCGATATTGACATTCGTCTATTGACAGGGCCAGAAATAATTGCCGGTTCAACTCGCCTGAAAGCTGGTACAGCCACTAAATTAGCTTTAAATATCCTTTCTAGCGGCGTAATGGTCAAGCTAGGCAAAGTTTATGGCAATCGCATGGTGGATGTAGCAGTAACAAATCAAAAATTACGCGATCGCGCTTTGCGAATTTTGCAAGACCTCACAGGTTTAAGTCGGGAAACTGCTGGTTTTTTACTGGAACGTAGTGGGAAATGGGTTAAGCTAGCGCTATTGATGCACTGGACTGGTTTGGAAAAAGACGAAGGCGATCGGCTACTTTCAGAACACCAAAGTAATCTCAGGGCAGCAGTTGTCAGCTATCAAAACCACAAGGAACCTTGAAGAAATTTTCTAAATAAATACTTTATAATCTGGCTGCTACTTGTTTTAGTAGTACGCCTTTTTTTTAGACTAATATTCCCTAAAAAACTGAGATCAATTAGCATAATTAAGAATAGTAAACTTAAATAAATATTTTTAACATAAGTAAGTCCGCAAAATAAAACCAAACTATATTAACGAAAATCAACGAGGCTAAAACCCCCTTCCCTCCTGTCTCCTGCCTCCTGCCTTATCCTAACGACAAATATTTACGCCCACCTACTTATATTGTTGTCAACGTGAATAACAAAAGCAGAACTTTCTAAAGACTGCTGATTTTTTTAAACTAGAAATTCAGAACTTATACGGATATGATTCAGTATGAAAATTATTAAAATGATATATCAATAATACCGAACACATTATGATGTCAACTCTGGCAAACTACTTTAATCATAAAATATTAGTAGAAAAGTAAAGTCTGCTAATAAAAACTCTATGCTAGATAAATTATTTACTAGTAGTAGTTTTGCTATCTTTGCATCTGCCTTGCTTTTAATAATTTTGATTTAGACTGCTATATACCAAATGTATTTGCACTTATTCACATATCTGCAAATCGCTATATAGCTATAACATTGTGACAGAAATGTTGTCTACCTTTAACAAGTGACTTGAGAAATTCATCTGGTTAATTGAAATGGTAGCTGAATTTACGCCGTGCGCTGCTAGCATCAGTTTTTAATGGCTAACTTTTTAAGAAAAGGAACAAACTATGGCTCATCAGGGACTTATTTCAAATAATCTAGTAAATGAATTTAAAACTTGTACTCAGTTGCAATACAATGGCAAATTAAATATTAAAAGTTCAAAAGGCAGCCAATGGACTTTTTACTATCGACTGGGACGAATAGTTTGGGCAACAGGGGGAACTCATCCCTTCCGACGTTGGCGTAGACAGATAGCTCAAAATTGTCCCCAGATTAATGTTGATAAGTTGCAGTTACGTGTACAAGACCTATCAATTGATTATTGGGACTATAAATTGATAGAAGTATTTTATAAAAAACAGAAAATTCAGAGGGAACAGATTCAATCTATTGCAGAAAATACGATAGCAGAACTATTATTTGACCTAGCTTTACAAGGGAACTTTGCTTCTCTCAGTTGCAATCGCACTCAAGAAGTTATCTTAGAAACCCCAATGAGCTTTACGAGTTCAGAAACGTCTGTAAAGCACATGCAAGACTCATGGAAAATTTGGTCAGAAGCTGGTTTAGCAAATTTTTCTCCTGACTTGGCACCAGTTCTACGGCGACCAGAACAACTTGAGCAGATGGTAAGTCCATCTGTCTACAAAAACTTTGTGAATTTAATCAATGGCAAATTTACTCTGCGAGATTTAGCCATGAAAATGAAGCAGAGTGTATTGCCACTGACCCGTTCGTTGCTTCCCTATGTCCTTAAAGGAATCATTGAATTGGTAGAAGTACCTGACTTGCCTTTAGGAATTACTGAAGTTAACAATAACTCTACTACCACACAAGCAAAGAAGCGAGTTGCTCCACTTGTGGCTTGCGTCGATGATAGTCCTCTGGTGTGCAAAATGGTAGAAGATATTGTCACTTCCAATGGATTCAGGTTTGTCAAAATTCAAGATGCTGTACAAGCTCTACCAACGCTCATTCAAGATAAACCAGACATGATTTTCTTGGATTTGATTATGCCAGTTGCTAGTGGTTACGAAATTTGTACTCAGTTGCGACGAATATCTACCTTTTCCAACACACCAATAATTATATTAACAGGCAGTGATGGTTTTTTAGATAGAGTTCGTGCCAAAGTAGTTGGTTCTACAGATTTTCTCACTAAACCTGTAATGGCTGATAAATTAATGGGTATAATACGTAAATATTTACCTACACCGAGCGTATCCACTGATAAGAGTAAATCTAATTTAGAGGTTTGTAATTAGGGAGAATTAGAGGCAAATTTTGGTTCTGAATTCTTCCTCAAAATTTATAAACTTTTCCAACTCAGTAAAAACTAAATTATTAGGGTAAACAATTTTAGATTTGAAATTGACTCTCTTACTCAAATCAGTAATTTGTTAATTTCTTTGGAACTTTGGATTTATTTTAATCTTTAAATTATTTTGCTCTCAGTCTTTTTTAAAGTTTGAATCTTTAATCCAAAATTTAAAAGATAAAATCTATTTTGTATTCCAATATCTTATATTAATTTATATTGATTACGTATTTTTTCTGAGGTTGATATAAAAAGATTAAATCAAAATTAGACAAATACGAATTTTTGTATTTATAGCAGTCCTATTTGATTTGTGAAATATTGTTTAGAACAAAGGGGTTAGGGCTAGTCTCTAGTCCCTTCCATGTCTTTTTTGAGGAATCATTTAGGATTTGTCTATTTTGTTTACATTTTGAGAAAAAGTTAACGAGTAATTGCCATGAATACTGTTTTAGTTGTTGAAGATAGCTTAACAGATATGGAAATAATCAGCCGTTACTTGCAACAGGCAGGTTATTCTGTGATTAGCGCCACTAGTAGTGAAGAGGCTCAAGACAAAATAGATAAAAATAAGCCAGACTTAATATTTCTCGACGTAATTTTACCAGGGAAAAGTGGCTTTGAAATTTGCCGAGAACTGAAAAATAATCCCGATACTAGCAAGATCCCTGTGGTTTTTTGCTCTACAAAAAATAGCGATGTAGATAAAATTTGGGGTAATATGTTAGGCGCTGATGGTTATCTATCAAAACCGATTGATCGAGATGAACTAATTGTAATTTTAAAGCAATTATTTTAATAAAAATCTCATAAATCAATAAATTTTAGAAGCCACTATTTTTAGATAGAATCTATTTAAAAATAAACGGTAACTGCAAATAGTGGCTAAAGATAAATAATCAAGGACAAAGGATCAATAATTTTGGAAACTCAGGAAAAGTTTTTAAGTTTTAATTTGGGAGTAAGTGATACAGCCGTCATTTCTTTACAACACATCACAGAAGTTTTGCAAGTATCATTAGCAGAAATATGTAGCGTTCCTCAGATGCCCAGTAGCGTCTTGGGTATTTATAACTGGCGTGGTGAGATGCTTTGGTTAGTAGATTTAGAGGCAATGTTCGGTTATCCTTTAATGTCGCAAGAATCAAATTTACTTTCAAAAATGATGGCGATTGTTCTGGAAAATGAGGGTAAGTATTTGGGACTATTGGTGCGACGACTTCTAGATATTGAGTGGCTGGATACTAAGCAAATGAAAGTCCCAGGTGCCGAATTATTTTATCTGAAAATTTCACCTTTCTTGCAAGGATATTTTCTTAATGATTCTGAGGAGATAATTTTCAATTTAGATGCTATATCAATTATTCAAGCTCCCATGTGGGAAATTCATAATTGACAACTACCTAATTACTAATTCGTGAGATACAGAGCCAAAAAATTTATCTGTATAAAATTAAAGTTAGCAGAATTTTGCTTTTTAATTTGTCAATCTTCCATTATTAAAAACTAACAATTAATGAGATTAAATCATGAAATTTTTGTATCAAAATAATAGAAAAAATGAGCAGTTAGTTAGTAAATTAGAAAATCAGAATGGGAGTCCAAGCGTAGTAAATATTGTTAACGATGAAATATCATTATTAAGTGCGATCGCTCAAGAATTTAAAAGTTGGCGGCAACAGTTACAAGACATTGCAACTCAAATGCGCCAAGTACCTGATATCGATACTCTAGTCAAAGTCACTGTAGAGCAAATTAGGGAAAAGATTGGTTGTGATCGCGCTTTGATTTATCAATTTATTTCCTTTGATTCTGGGACTGTTTTAGCAGAATCAAGAACACTAGATTGGACACCAGCTTTAGGCGAAAATATTCCGGTAATTCTTTTTGGCTCTTACACAAATCAAGACTATTTAGAACCTGTAGCTATTGACAATATCAATCATCTACAACTTACCCCTTATCAAAAACAGCTACTAGAGAAATTTCAAATCAAAGCTAGTTTAAGTTTACCAATTACAGTAGAAGGTAAAATATGGGGCTTACTGGCAGTAAACAATTGCTCCTCAACACGGCAATGGCAGGAAGTAGAAATTAGCCTATTATCTCAAATTACAACAGAATTGACCTACAAATTGCAGAGCTTTGAATTGCAAAAAGAATTACAAAAGCGAACACAGGCTAAGAAATCAGTAGCTCAAGTCATCGAAAAAATTCTCCACCTATCAAGTCTCGATAAAATTTTCCAAACAACCACTCAAGAAATCCGGAATTTACTGCGATGCGATCGCGTCGGTGTCTATCGCTTCAAACCTGATTGGAGTGGCGAGTTTGTAGCTGAGTCGGTGGGTAATGGTTGGGTGAAATTGGTCACGCCTGATTTTTATATGGTTTGGGAAGATAGCCACTTGCAAGAAACCCAAGGAGGACGTTATGCCAAGGGTGAAACTTTTGTAGTTAAAGACATTTATCAAGCAGGTCATGCTCAATGCCACATTGATATTTTAGAACAATATGAAATGAAAGCTTATATCATTGTCCCAATTTTTACTGGAGAGAAATTATGGGGCTTGCTAGCAGCTTATCAAAATTCTGGGCCTCGTGATTGGCATCCTTGGGAAGAAATTTTCCTGACTCAGATTGGCTTGCAATTTGGTGTAGCTGTCTCACAAAGAGAATATGTAGAACAAGTGCAGAAAAAATCTGAGCAATTAACTCAAGTTTTTGCCCAAGAAAAAGCTTTAACCAAAATAGTCAACCGCATTCGACAATCCTTAGATGTAGAAAGCGTCTTTAGAACAACCACTCACGAAGTAAGACAATTACTCAAATGCGATCGCGTCACTGTCTATCGTTTCAACCCCGACTGGAGTGGTGAATTTGTTGCTGAGTCAGTAGGTGATGGTTGGATAAAATTGGTAAGCCCTGATATTAAAACTGTTTGGGCAGATACCTATATGCAAGAAAATCAGGGAAGTCGATATACCAAAAGTGAAAGCTTTGTTTCTAATGACATTTCTCAGATCAGTCGTTTTCCGTGCTACGTAGAAATGTTAGAGCAGTTTGAAGTCAAAGCTTATGTAACTGTACCTGTATTTTCTGGAGAAAAATTGTGGGGTTTGCTGGCAGCTTATCAAAACTCAGGTTCTCGTGATTGGCAACCTTGGGAAGTCAACTTTTTGACTCAAATTGGTTTGCAGTTTGGTGTAGCTATATCACAAGCAGAATATCTTGAACAAGTGGGGGTAAAATCCAAAAAACTAGCTCAATTAGCGGAACAAGAAAAAGCGATCACCAAAATCACCAACCGCATTCGACAATCATTAAATGTAGAAGAAATCTTCAAAACAACCACTCAAGAAGTACGGCAATTCTTAAAATGCGATCGCGTCGGGATCTTTCGCTTCCAACCTGACTGGAGTGGCGAATTTATCGCTGAGTCAGTGGGTCATAATTGGGTAAAACTAGTAGGTAGTGATATCAAAAACCTCTACGAAGATACCTACTTACAAGAAACTCAAGGAGGTCGATATGCTAAAGGTGAAAGCATAGTTGCTAATGACATCTATCAGGTTGGTTATTCCCCCTGCTACATTGAGTTGTTAGAGCAGTTTGAAGTCAAAGCTTATATAATGGTTCCTGTATTTTCTGGGGAAAAATTGTGGGGCATACTGGCAGCTTATCAAAATTCCGGCTCTCGTGATTGGGAAGAATCACAAGTCATCTTGTTAGCACGTATTGGCGACCAGTTAGGACAGGCATTACAACAGACTGAATATTTGCAACAGCTACAAGCGCAGTCAGCAAAATTAGCAGAAGCTGCAACACGGGAAAAGGCAGCCAAGGAATTACTACAACAACGATCTATTCAACTCCTAACAGCTGTTAGACCTGCCCTTAACGGCAATTTGACGGTACGCGCACCGATTACAGAAGACGAGCTAGGCACGATCGCAGATGCTTACAATAATACTCTGCAAGCACTGCGGCAAATTGTTGTTCAAGTGCAAGGGGCTGCTCAACAAGTTGCTCAAACTTCTACCAATAGTGAGGCTTCACTAGCGGGACTAACCAATCTGGCACAACAACAGTCTGAGGACATTACCGCAGCCTTAGATGATATTCAACAGATGGTAGACTCTACTCAAGCTGTAGTAACGAATGCTGAGTTAGTACAACTAGCAGTACAAAAAGCCAATCAAACTGTAGAGTCTGGTGATACTGCCATGAACCTGACTGTAAAAGCAATCCAAGGAATTCGTGAAACCGTTGCTCAAACCAGCAAAAAGATTAAACGCCTCAGCGAATCCTCGCAAAAAATTTCCAAAGTGGTGAATTTGATTGGTAATTTTGCCACACAGACAAACGTACTGGCTCTGAATGCAGCCATTGAAGCTACTCGTGCCGATGAATATGGCAAAGGCTTTGCAGTTGTAGCTGATGAAGTCCGTTCTTTATCTCGTCAATCAGCAGCAGCAACCATCGAAATTGAAAAATTAGTTCAGGAAATTCAAGCAGAAACTGGAGAAGTTGCAGTAGCAATGGAAACTGGTATTCAGCAGGTAGTAGAAGGTACAACTCTTGTCAGTGACACACGCCAAAACTTAAATGCGATCGTTTCTGCAACTGCCGAAATTAGTCAGCTAATCGAGCGAATTACCGCAGCGACTCAAAAACAAATGGCCCAATCTGTAACAGTAACTAAATCAATGCAGGATGTTGCAGAAATTGCCGATAAAACTTTTGCTGAATCTCAAGAAATTGCAACTGCATTCCAAGATTTATCAGGAATGGCGCAAGAGTTATTAACAACTGCTAGTAAGTTTAAAGTGAAATGAGAAATAGTTAGGAGTTAAGAGTTAGGAGTTAGGAGTTAGGAGTTAGGAGTTATTAGGTCAAAGCATTAATTATATAAAGCGCTATTTTATTGGCAAATGTAAAATGCTTTGACTTTAATTACTTATAACTTTTTAGTTCAAGAGAGGAGAAGAGTAATTGGCAGAGAGTGTTATTCAACAGAAGAGTTTTAAATTTGCTTTAGAAATTATTCACCTATATATTAAACTGCAAGAGCAACGGGAATATGTGCTTTCTAAGCAATTACTACGAAGTGGGACAAGTATTGGCGCGAATGTTGAAGAGGCTAGCGGTGGTCAGAGTAGAAAGGATTTCTTGGCAAAAATGTATATTGCATACAAAGAAGCTAGGGAAACCAAATACTGGCTACGTCTACTACAGCAGTCCAAACTAGTAAATATTGATTTAACTAATGAATTAATCTATGCAGACGAAATCATTCGGATTTTGAGTTCAATAGTTAAGACAACTGAAAAATCAATTGGTCGATCAACTCCCAACTTTTAACTCCTAACTCCTAACTCCCTAATTATGATTACAGATAACGAAATTCGTGAACAAGGGTACATCTACTTTCTAGTTGAAGCCCCAGAATTAGTCCAAATTATTGAACAAGAACTATTTAGCTTATCGCAAGATTATAATATTGCTAAAATTCACAATTTAATGCGGGCTACTCATACACTCAAAGGTGGTGCAGCTAACGTTGGGCTAGAATTAATTCAGATGATATCCCATTTTTTAGAAGATGTATTTAAGGCTTTATACAATCCAAAAGTGATAATTGATGCAGAATTACAAACACTTTTATTACAAGCTTATGAGTGTTTGAGCATAGCATTAAACACTGAGCTAATCGGCAGTACTATTAATGATGAAGAATTGCTTCATAGAGCAACTTCAGTTTTTGCACAGTTGCAAGAAAAACTGGGTGATGCATTTGGTGCTGAATCTCATATTCCTACTTCTGAAGAATTGGGATTTGATATTGTACAATCTGTTTTTGAAGTAGGAGTAGAACAACGTCTCAATAGTATTGCTGATGTTGTTAATAATCCACCCAATAGTGAAGAATTTATTGAGTTTTTACACTCTCAAGCTGAAGTGTTTCTTGGCTTGGCAGAATCTCTCAATTTACCTGGATTGGGAGAAATTTCCCAAATGATTCTCTTAGCGTTACAAGCAAATCCCAGTCAGGTGCAGCAAATTGCAGAAATTGCCCTTGCAGATTTACAACAAGCAAAAAAATTAGTATTAGAAGGCGATCGCACATCTGGTGGAGAACCTTCTTCTGGTTTGCGAAAACTCACAATAGTGAAAAATAATGAGTTATATGAAGAATTACAAAATGATTTATCTGCTAGCAAATTGATAATTAACGAAGAACAATTTTATCATTTTCTTACTACGTCTGATCACAATAAAAGCGAATGTGTAAAACCAACAACTGCAAAATTTTATTTAAAAGTAATTCGCTATATTTTTGGCTGGTTTAATCACCAGATGCTAATACCAGAGGCAGAACTCACTTTAACTTTACTAGTTCCCAGATTAGAAAGCAAAAGTCTGCTTAATTATATCGATAACTGGCTAAAAGACTTTCTTTATTTTGTTCAAGATGAAGAAGATAATCAAGGTATTTGTATTTATCGACATGGAATTATCTTAATCATCTTATTCGCAGTTGCAAAGTTTCAATATTCTCTGAAAGCATCTGATAGCTACCTCTCAGAAATTAAGATATTACAAAACAAAATTTACAAATTAGCAAAAGAATATAAAAGTTATCCTCCTGTTACTAACGAAGAAAAAAATTGGCTTGATAGTCCCAATTTACAAAAACTATTAGTGATTAAAGAGATTGAATCTTCTCAATCAACTGATAACTTACTAGAAGTAATATGGGGGGAAGAAGCTAGCCAGAACCTTGTTGTTGAAGTCATAACAACCCAAACTGATGATTATTTAAAAGAGCTTGATTCATTAACTGTCAGTGAGCAGGTAGTTGTAGACGTTCCGGAAACAGCTATTGAAGTCATATCTGATATAGCTACACAAATCAACAAAGAAATAGAAGATAAATCACAGTATGTTCAAACTAAAAACTTTCGCCAACCTTCATTTATTCGGGTAGATACAGAGAGACTGCAACATCTCAATTATCTAGCAGGAGAATTGCTGATTTACCAAAAACGGCGTAGTTTGCAAGACGAACAAGTCAAAGAAATAATTGAGCAATTAATACACCAACTAACTAGACACCAAACAACTTTAAATGAGTTACGCGAGCTGCCTTTACAAATACAAAATATTACCTCACAACAAACGCAAAGTTTTGCAGTGGATTTTGACTCTCTAGAAATGGATGTATATACAGAATTTCACATGACATTGCATGAAGCAATAGAAGAGACGCTGCAACTACAAGAAACCACAGAGTCTCTTGACTTGCTTCTGACACAAGCTACTCAAATTAGTGATAAACAAGAGAATTTAACTCTTAATATTATAGATAGCTTAGTCGAAGCACGAATGTCGCCTTTAGGTAATATTCTGAATCGCTTTCCCCACATGGTAAATAAGTTGGCGAATGTTCATGCTAAACTTGTAAAATTGAAACTTACTGGTACTGAAGTACTAGTAGATAAAGCGATCGCCCAAAAGCTCTACGATCCCTTGTTACACTTAGTACGTAATGCTTTTGATCATGGTATTGAAGCTCCGCAGGTTCGCCGAGAGCTTGGTAAACCAGAAGAAGGTTTAATCGAAATCTGCGCTTATCATCAGGGTAGCCAAACTGTTATCGAAGTTCGAGATGATGGTCAGGGATTGAATTTAGATAAAATTCGCAAAAAAGCTGCTGAACTTTATCCTATACAAACTGAAGAAAAAACTAGAAGTTATGCTTATAATATGGCTGAAGCTGAACTTTTAGATTTGATATTTTCGCCTGGATTTACTACTGCAAATAAAGTAAGTGAAATTTCTGGGCGCGGCATGGGTTTAGATATTGTGCGGACTCAGATGCACGCACTCAACGGCTCGATTTCACTTCAATTCTTACCCAACCAAGGAACAATATTCATACTCAAAATCCCTTTTTCTATGACTACAGAAAAGTTAATGCTAGTTCAAGCCAAAGGTGTTGTTTATGGTATGATGTTAGATAGTATCGAAAAAATCTTGATTCCCTCTGAACAACAGATTAAAGAAATTGAAGGGAAAAAAGTCTTGTATTTGAATACAGATAATGATGAAACTATAGTCAGCCTTCGTCAACTTTCAAAGTTGATTAATTATAATGGTTCATTCATTAATAGTGAGACTCCATACAACACATCAAATACTCACGACCCAAGCATAGCGAAAAATCCGGTGATTTTGCTACAGCGAAATCAGGGAAAAGTTGCCTTAGAAGTTGACCAAATAATTGGCGAACAAGAACTGGTAATCAGACCTTTAGGAAATGCGATCGCACCGCCAAAATACATTTATGGTTGTAGTAATTTAGCTAATGGTAATCTCATCTTAGTAATTGATGCTTTGTTGCTGGTAAAATCTAGCGAAATCCAACAAACAACACTTGATATCAGGGCACTACCAGTAGCTTCTTCATCAAATAAAAAAGCCTTGCCGATATCAGGGCATACTTTTTCATCTACACCATTACTTGCGGCATCGACTTCTACAACAACTATAGAAACCCAACCCAGTTATTCTCAAGAGTCAGATCATAAATCACCAAAACTTGTTTTAGTAGTAGATGACGCAATTAGTCTCCGACAAACTCTCTCTCTGACTCTACAAAAATCTGGCTATCAAGTAATACAAGCTCAAAATGGTGTAGAAGCTTTAGAAAAATTACAGTTACATCCCGAAATTAAAGTAGTAGTCTCCGATTTAGAGATGCCACGAATGAATGGTTTTGAGTTGTTGAGCAATTTCCGTCAATACACCAATTTAGCAAAAATACCTGTAGTGATTCTTACTTCTCGTAGCGCTGAAAAACACCGCCAACTTGCTAAAGAATTGGGTGCAAAAGCTTACTTAACCAAGCCTTTTTTAGAACATGAGTTTATCTCTAAAATTAAAGAGTTAATTAACAGTAATGCAGATGATTTAGATGGTTTAATCCTAGTGAAAAATAATTAAGAATTTGTGATTACGAATTATCGGGTAGATTACTTGGATCTACACCTAGAGAACGTAAATATTCGGCTAATTGTTCAGCCTTTTGCCGTTCTTGTTGTGCCTGTTCTGCATCTGTCAAATAGCGGTTTCCTTGCTCGTCATACCAACATAAAAACTCCTGTTGTATGCCGCCAATTACAGCTTGATGTCGCCCAATACCTAACCCCACTTCTGGCATCAAATAGGGTTCACCTATTTGTAGTTGGTAGTTTCCATCAATTAACTTATACACTTCCAAGGGTTGATGTTGATCGCGTCGCCAAAACTCAGGATTATAAATTACGTAGTACAATACACCGAGTTTTCTATATATATTTAGCTTTTCGTCATATTCACCTCCTGGAGTATGGGATACTATTTCTAATGTGAATATTGGAACTATCTCATTTTCTTCCCAAACTGCATAACTTTTGCGTGATTTGCCACCCTTTTTCCGTTCTACTCCCAGACTTAAAAAAGCATCTGGGACTACAGGTACTCTAGGATTTAGTCCTGTAGTGTGATACACTCCCATATCTACTCCGAAATACCAATCTATGCGATTTGCCCAAATGGAGTTAAGTAAGAAAAGTAAAATGTTGGGCAAAAAGTTTTGGTCTTCGTTATCCACTGGTATATCGTCTGAACAAGGAAGTTCGTCAGTAGTTGGTAACGCATTTTTGAGATCGGGTGAGAGCATAACCTTTGTCTCGTTGGCGTTTGATACCTTTATTATAAATAAGTGACCAAAAGTTTAACGTTTGGGTTCAGCTTCCCCAAACTTAATCAAAAATGCGATCGCAATACTAACAAGTAAAATTAACGTCATACTCAAAGCTGAACCAAATCCCCAATTTTGGGTTGCTCCAAGAAACTGATTATAAACTAACCGCGCCGCCGTCATACTAGAAGCGCCACCGAGTAATTCTGGATCAACAAAATCTCCCAAGCCGGTGATGAATACAAGCATAGAAGCAGCCGCAATTCCCGGAAAAGTTTGCGGTACGGTTACTTGGAAAAAAGTTTCTACTGGATTTGCACCTAAATCAGCCGCGGCTTCTAGCAACCGCTTGTCTAGCTTTTCGAGAGAAGCATATAAAATCAAAACCATATAAGGTAATAAGCTGTAACTCATGCCAATCAATACAGCTTGACTATTATTAAGTAATTCCCAAGTAGGCAAGCCTAAATTACTGAGTAAACTATTTAATAAACCAGTAGGACGAAGAATTGTAATCCAAGCATAAGAACGGAGTAACGAAGAAGTCCACAAAGGTAAAACAAAACCTAATAACAGCAAATTTCGCCAACGCTGCGGCGCTATCTGAGCAATCCAATAAGCGACGGGGAAGCCCAAAATTAAACAAATTATTGTAGTGCCAAATGCAAAAAATAGCGATCGCCCAACTACTTGTACGTAAAGAGAGTCAAATATTCGGATATAATTTTTGAATCCGTTGGGATTGACTAAATCTCCCGGTCGGATGTCTGCAACTAAACTTAACTCAAAAATTATCAAAGTTGGCAGCACCAACAAAAGTAATAACCAAATCCCAGATGGTGCAAGCAATACCAAAGGCTGAAGCCAATTTTTGACGGGGCGCTGCAATTCTTCTATTTTAGAAATTTCATTTTTTGGAAAATTCATCACTTATAACTCTGTCAATTTGAGATTTTGAGTCGCACCTTTGGTGCGCTTCCAGCGCAACTTGGATTTGGGATTGAATTAAAAATCTCAAATCCAAAATTTATTTAGCTGCTAGTTAATTGAGTCCAATAACGATCGTAAACTTCTTCAAATTTTCCTACAGGTGTAACACGTTCACAATTTTTTAACAGGGACTCTGGCGGAAACAAATTAGCGTTGTTTTGGATTGTTTTTGGCAATTGCTCAAATCCGGCGTTATTCGGGGTAGAAATATTCAGGCGTTGTGTGAGTTGGGCTGCTATTTCTGGTTGCAAAATCATGTTAATCCAAGCATAGGCTCCAGCTTGGTTCGGGGCTGTTTTGGGAATTACAATAGTGTCTGTCCATAATGAAGAACCACTACGAGGAATCACATATTTGAGTTTAGGGTTTTCTTGAGAGATTTTCACTGCATCTGCTGAATAACACATTGCCAATAATAAATCTCCTGCGAGAATTTGATTTTGCCAAGCGTCAGTGTCAAAACGGGCGATCGCAGGTTTTAGCACCTTCAATTTTTCATAAGCTTGTTTGATTTCTTGTTCATTTTTTGAGTTGTAAGAATAACCGAGCATTCGTAAGGTTGCACCCATAACTTCTCGAACATCATTGAGCAAGGTCATTCGCTGATTAAGTTGCTCTTGATTTTGCCAAAGGTAATCCCAGTCTTGTGGTACATCTTTGATTTTTTCAGAATTGTAAAGTAAACCTGTTGTCCCCCAGTTAAAAGGGATACTGTAGCGGTTATTGGGGTCATAACTAGGATTTTGAAACCGGGGAAATAAATTCTCTAGACCGATTAAGCGAGCGTGATTTATTTCTGTTAACAAACCTTTATCTACCATCTTCTGCACCATGTAATCAGATGGGTTGATGATGCTGTAAGCGCCACCGCCTCCAGCTTGCAATTTAGCCAGCATCACATCATTGGAATCATACACATCCGCTAGCACTTTCATGCCAGTTTGGGCGCTAAAAGTTTTTAATAACTGGTTGTCAGTATATTGCGTCCAGGTAAAGATATAAAGTTGGTCACGCTGACTATTAGTATTAGAATTAGCACGTACTTCAGCCAGCCTCCAGCCACAACCACCTAAAGATAAGCTAGAAAGTGCTGCCACCCCTTTTAAAAATTGGCGTCTGTTAGTCATTAAGTTAATAGTTAATCATCTTTTGTATTGTTGGCGATTGATTCTAAATATGCCTTTAATTGGAGTGCCCATAGGTAGTTTAAAGATTAACTTAAGTGTATCTATCTGTGCAACTGTTAATAAGTTACAGGTGTCAGCTAGTGTTATGCACGGTTCTTAATCAAGGTTGAGTTATAAAAATTAACAAAGCGATCGCTCGTCAAATTATTAAGTAAACCCAGGGTGGCAAGCTGAACTGCACTTCTGTACTAGCAAAAATCACAAAGTTTGTCCTTACCTTAGAGGTTGTTTGAAAAGGGTTGGCTTGAGCCTCAAGTATGACTCAGGGGTACACTCTCAAATCCCAAAACTCCGATTCTCTGGTAGCAGTTTCTTGGTAGCCAGGGTAGTGAAACATACGCTTGAGACTTTTCAAACATCCTCTTAGCAGTTAAAACTGTGACCGGAGTTTTGGATTCATAACTGTAGAGAGGAATCATACAAATGTCTAATTGGCAAAACTTGATTTTCTTTAACTCTAAACTTCAAAATTTAAAGTCGTGGATCGACGGGTTCGCTTTCCAATGCCAGAATACTGAAAACACATTCATGTACGCGGCGCAGAGGGGTATGGGCGACAAATCGCTCTAATGCTTCAACACCCAAAGCAAACTCGCGCATAGCCAGAGAACGTTTGTGAGATAACCCACGTTGGCGCAGACGTTGCAGATTCTCTGGGGTTGAATATTCAGGACCATAGATAATCCGCAGATATTCTTGTCCACGACATTTCACCGCAGGCTGAACAATGCTACGATTACCTCGAACAATAAAGTCCATAGGCTTGACAACCATACCTTCACCCCCAGCTTTGGTAAGTTTTTCCCACCAATAAACCCCCTCTGCTTGACTGCTGGGGTCAGTCAAATCTATTACTTTATAGGCAGTAGCTAGGAGCAAGGCAGGGTCTTGTTGGCAGATTCTGGCAATTTGCTCTATATGCCAGCGATGGTCTTTATCGATATGGACAGCTTTTTCTGTTGCCAGGATATGAAAAGGGGCTAACTTTAATCCAGAAATATCAGTGACAGACCAGCAGTATTGGCGGTAGGCACTGACGTACTGATGTGCCATATCTGCTCGTTGTTGGTAATGATTGAGTTGGGTGTTAATATCTACGCCGCGATCGCTTGCTTGTTGTAAACAGCTAACAGCATCATTGAGGGCAAGGCGTGATGCCAGGCCAACAGGTGCATACTGTTCTCGTAGTAGTCCCTGTGCTTTGGCTGACCACGGCATCAATTCACAGTCTAAACACACCCAGTCGGTTTGAAATTCTGACCAAAACCCCCTCTGGGAGAGGGCAAGATTCAGCCGTGCCAAAAATTCTGTCTCTAATCCTAAATCATCGAAAAACCTCCGTCCTGTGCGCGTATAGCAGATACCAATTCCCTCATTTACTACACCAAATCGTTTCTCGGCAGCTGCTAAATCTCGGCAAATAATCACAACCGCCCGCGAACCCATGTGTTTTTCTTCGCATACGACTTGTGTAACTCCCGCATTTTGGTAGTAGGCAAAAGCTTCGGCTGGATGTTCCAAAAATCCCGGCAATAAGGATGTTCCTACGGGGGACATCGTAGGGGGTAAATAAATCAGCCATTTGGGATTGGTGGCAAAACGGCTCATCACTTCTAAAGCAGCGATCGCATTTTCTTCCCGAATGGTAATGTTGGACTGAAGTCGGGTGTTAACGATCCGCTTACCCACAACGTCCTCAATGTACAAAACATCATCCAATTCCTGTTGGGATGTGCGTGTTGCGGTGTTTTGTAGCAAAGGTTTCACAGGTTCACAGTAGACGCGGGCAGCAGAAATGCTTACCAGTTCCTTTTCTGGATAGCGGAGAGCGGTGAGTTTGCCGCCAAAGACGCAGCCTGTATCTATATCAATAGTGTTATTTAGCCATTCTGCTTCTGGCACGGGGGTATGTCCATAGACCACCATCGCTTCACCGCGATACTCACCTGCCCAGTTGTAGCGGACGGGTAAGCCAAATTCATCAATCTCGCCAGTGCTTTCGCCATAAAGAGCAAATTCGCGCACAGCACCAGACCCTCGTCCTTGCATTTCCTGTTTCATCCCAGCGTGAGCCACCACTAACCGCCCATCATCTAAGAGGTAATGACTAATTAAGGAATCGAGAAACTTTTGCAGTTCTTTGGTGAAAGGTTCGCGCACCTCATCGGGTAAAGCCTCAATCTCAGTCAAAGTTTGCTCTAACCCATGATTAATCCGAACATTTTTACCCCGTAGTTTCCGCAATAGTTTGTTTTCATGATTACCAGGAACACAAAAAGCCGTACCTGCGGCAACCATGTTTTGTACTAGCTTGACTGTATCCAGGATACGCGGCCCTCTGTCCACTAAATCACCAAGAAACACAGCCCTGCGTCCTTCGGGATGGTGGTAGGTTGGGTAGTCCCAAGGTGGAGCAGAGGGAAATGAGGAGATTTGATAGCCTAGCTGTTGAAGTAATGCTTCGAGTTCATCACAACAGCCGTGAATATCCCCAATAATGTCAAAGGGGCCGTGTTCGTGTTTGAGGTTGTTCCAAAGGGGTTGGCGTTCGATTTCAATGGATTCAATTGCTTCTAAAGAGTTGAGAGTGTAGACATAGCGAAAGCCTTCCTTTTCTAAACCCCGCAGAGAACGCCGCAACATTTGACTATGGCGACGCACTACATGGGGGCCAAAGGAGCGATCGCTTCTTTGTTGATTACGTTCGTGGCATAATTCTTCTGGGAGGTCGAGGACGATGGCGATCGCAAAGCAGTGATACTGCCGTGCCATTTGCAGTAGGGGTTTGCGGTCTTCCATCTGCACGTTGGTAGCATCAATTACTGTTAGTTTACCTGCTGCTAGCCGCTTATCAGCAATGAAGCGCAGCACCTCAAAGGCATCTTTAGTAGCAGACTGGCTATTTTCCTCATTTGACACCAACCCGCGACAAAAGTCGGAAGACAGCACCTCAAAAGGTTGAAAGTGCTTATGAGCAAAGGTCGATTTACCGGAACCAGAAGCACCGATAAGGACAATTAAGGATAGTTCAGGAATAGTCAGCTTCATTAAGTTTGCTCCTGGCAATTATTTATAGCTCTTTCTAGCAAGTCATCATTTTTAGTCCACCACTGTTTTAATTGCATCAAAGCTGGATAAAGTCTTGAATCGGCGAATTCTTCTGCTGCTTCAACGGCAACTACACCAACATAGTCAGACAATAATTCTTCTATCAATCTAGTTAATATTCGTGAGTCTTTTCTTTTGGCTAAACCAACTAATGCTTCTCCATAAATTTCATAGTTTTCATCTGTATTTTCATTAATAAAACGCTGATAAAGTGCTTCTCGAATAGCTGTTGTATCAGTTTCAATTTGCGAACCTAATCCAAAAGTTGCCCAATTTCGCACTTCATAATCTTGATCTGAAGACAATTCAATGAGAGTGCTGATTGCTAATTCATCTTCATATCCCAAAAGACCAAAAACAACTCCATAACGTACAGATGAGCTGGGGTAGCTTTTCAGTCGAATTAATGGGGCGATCGCTCTAGGATCGTGCAGATGTCCTAGTGCAATTCCAATTGAGTTAAGGACATCAGCATTTTGCTCATATTCCAGCAATCTGATTAAAATCATTAAAGACTGATCGGGAAAAGTCCGATGGGGTATTCCAAGCTGACCTAATATATCAGCGCCTAATTGTCTTTCTCGTGGGTTTTGACTGTTGCACAACTCTGCCGCAGCAGCAAAAACTTCCTGATTGCCGCGAAAGTGCAAAATTCCAACTACATCGTCATTTTCTTCCTTGAGAGCCAGTTCTATCAGTTCTTGGGTAGACCGAGAGTCACTTTGCCAGTTCATCTTCTAAACACCGCCATTTGTGTGGGTGAACCGACTTCTGAATCTTCCGTCCCTATAGGTTGAAATTCCACAGTGTAGCCAAAGCCTTCTGCTACTTGGTTTGCCCAGTTTTGAAACTGCGATCGCGTCCATTCAAAGCGGTGGTCTTGATGCCGCAGTTTTCCCGCCGGGAGGTTCTCAAATTTGATATTGTATTCAATATTGGGTGTTGTTACTACCACCGTTTTAGGTTGGGCAAACTCGAACAAAACTCGCTCAAACGCTCCCAGTCGCGGCAAATCAAGATGCTCAATCACCTCAATTACTGTCGCCGCATCGTAGCCACTAAAGCGTTTATCCTGGTAAGTGAGTGCGCCTTGAATCAGTTGTATGCGTTCCCACTGGTTGCGCGGCAGGTGCAGACGGTCTAATCTTTCTTGGGCAACTTCTAGTGCCCTGTAGGAAACATCGACACCTGTAATCTGTTCAAAAAAGCCGTCTTTGAGAAGTATTTTCAGCAGATTGCCTTGACCACAACCTAAATCAATCACCCGCCTTGCATTGCTTCGTTTTAGAGCCGCAATCACCGCATCCAAGCGCTGCTGATTCAGACTAATCGGCTTTTCTACCGCCGCTTCTTCTTTGGCATGACTTTCTTCAACGCTATCGACATCGGCATTGTCTTCTTCTACTAGTTGAGCTAAAGCTAGACGAGTTAAACGTTGCTGTCGTTTCAGGTAACGTCTGGTAATTTGTTCTCGCGCTGGATGGCTAGTTAACCAGCCTTCACCATGCCGTAGTAACTTTTCGATTTCTTCATCGCCTACCCAGTAATGCTTATCGTCATCCAACACCGGAATTAGGACGTAGAGATGACTTAACAAATCACTTAAAGGTAAAGTATGCTGAAGTTCGATGGTAAAGTAATGGCTCTGACCCCAATCAGGGAATTTTTCATCTAAAATATGACCTGCGGCACTGACACTATAGCCCAACGGTTCAAACAATTGCCGCAGAAACTCTTCACCACCGCGACAAGGTAAAACCGACAGTTTTGCTATCAAAGGAATAGGCGTTTGCGCTAATTCTGGTAAGTCTTTGCAGCGACCTCCTAAAGCCGTGCTAAACACCTGAGCGATCGCTACACTCAAAAAAGAAGAAGCAACATAAGGGCGATCGCTGACATACTGTTCTAGCCTTGCACCGCGTCCCCGCACCAACTTCACAGGATCGACATCTAACAACAACGCCGCCGTACATCGCTCTATACTAGCTTCTGGGTAGAAGATGTGCGCCTTTCCAAAACTTAGGGCAAAGGACTGACAACGGTCTGGGTGTTTATGCAACAAATAGCCTAACTCCGTTGCTGGGGAGTGTGTCGTTGTGATTGTCAGTAGCATTTATTTACTTGTAAAAAGGTTTAGGGTAAAGAAATAATTAATAAATATCAAGGATAACTCGGATTTCTCACAAGTGAGAGATCCGGGCTTAGTACCAAAGACTAATGATTAAATTTTTGCTCTTGTTTATAAACAACTTCACTATATATCTGGGAACACTATATCGAGAAGTCTTAAAGATTTAGCAGTATGGTTAGTACGATAGTCAATATTCCCGGATATAAAGTAACCGAAGAACTCTATAACGGTTCTAGAACTCTGGTTTATCGAGGGTATCGAGAGACTGACTTATTACCTGTAGTGATTAAACTGCTGAAAAATCCTTATCCGAGTTTCAGCGAACTCTTGTTGTTTCGGAATCAGTACACCATCGCTAAAAATCTCAACTCACCTCTAATCACCCAAACCTATAGCCTAGAACCGTATCAAAATGGCTATGCGTTGGTAATGGAAGATTTTGGGGGGATTTCTCTCAAGGATTGGGGATTAGGGAATAGAGAGTGGAAAGTTGGGCGAAACCTAGAATCCTTGATGGAGTTTTTAGAAATAGCGATCGCACTGTGCAACACCTTAGATATATTGTATCGCGATCGGATTATTCATAAAGATATTAAACCTGCCAATATTTTAATTAATCCAGAAACCAAACAAGTTAAATTAATTGACTTCAGTATTGCCTCCCTACTACCACGGGAAACTCAAACACTGATGAATCCCAATGTCTTAGAAGGGACACTTGGTTATATTTCTCCTGAACAAACAGGAAGAATGAATCGAGGGATTGACTACCGGACTGATTTCTATTCTTTAGGTGTAACTTTTTATGAACTACTTACGGGTGAGTTACCGTTCCATTCAAACGATTCGATGGAGTTGGTACATTGTCATCTAGCAAAACTTCCATTATCCCTTCGGGAAGTTAAAAGTGAAGAGATTCCGCAAGTATTGTCAGATATTGTAATGAAATTGATGGCAAAAAATGCTGAAGACCGCTATCAGAGTGCATTGGGACTGAAATTTGATTTAGAAATTTGTTTATCTCAACTCCAAGAAACTGGTGAAATTAAGCATTTCCCAATTGCTCAACGGGATGTGTGCGATCGCTTTATTATTCCTGATAAACTTTATGGCCGAGAAACAGAAGTAGAAACTCTACTGCAAGCATTTGAGCGCGTTAGTACAGGTGCGGCAGAAATGATGCTGGTAGCTGGTTTTTCGGGTATTGGTAAAACCGTTGTAGTTAACGAAGTTCATAAACCAATCGTCAAAAAACGCGGTTATTTTATCAAAGGGAAATACGATCAATTTCAACGAAATATTCCTTTTAGTGCTTTTGTGCAAGCCTTCCGCGATTTAATGGGGCAATTATTAACAGAAAGCGATGCTCAAATCCAGCAATTTAAAACCAAGATTTTAGCAGCTGTAGGTGATAATGGACAGGTAATTATTGAAGTCATTCCTGAATTAGAAAGAATTATTGGTCAACAACCACCTGCTATAGAATTATCAGGAACTGCCGCCCAAAATCGATTTAATTTATTATTTCATAAATTTACCCAAGTCTTTACCAGTGAAAAACATCCATTAGTGATGTTTTTAGATGATTTGCAATGGGCAGATTCAGCATCATTGATGTTAATACAGTTATTAATGGCTGATACAAAACATCTTTTCTTAATTGGTGCTTATCGTGATAACGAAGTAAACCCAGCACATCCATTAATGTTGACTCTGAACGATATTCAAAAAACAGCAGCCACAATTAATACGATTACTTTAGTGCCTCTGAGTCAATGGCAAGTGAATCAATTAGTTGCTGAGACACTTAAATGTACAAAAGATTTGGTATTACCTGTTTCTCAATTGGTATTTCAGAAAACTCAAGGTAATCCGTTTTTTGCTATACAGTTTCTCAAGGCATTACACCAAGATGGATTAATTAAATTTAACTACCCGCCTCTGTCCCACGCCAGTTGCTACAACGGGGGAGACCCCCGCAACGTACTGGCTCCCCTTAGTAAGGGGGGAAGTGAAGGGGGGTGGCAATGTGCTCTCACCCAAATAAATCAGCAAGCGGTAACAGATGATGTTGTTAAGTTCATGGTATTTCAATTACGAAGACTACCTCAATCAACTCAAAATGTGTTGCAGTTAGCCGCTTGCATTGGTAATCAATTTGATTTAGCAACTTTGGCGATTGTTTGGGAGTCATCAGAAATTGAAACAGCTGCTAGTTTATGGAAAGCTTTACAAGAAGGGTTAATTTTACCAATTAGTGATGTTTATAAGTTTTATCAGGGAGAGGATAATGATAGATTTGTGCAGTCAAATGAGAATACTAGTAAACAAATAGCCAAATATAGATTTTTACATGACAGAGTTCAGCAAGCGGCTTATTCCCTGATTCCAGACGACCAAAAGCAAGCAACCCATCTCAAGATTGGACAGTTGCTTCAGCAAAACTCTTCAGAAATAGAACGAGAAGAAAAACTGTTTGATATTGTCGGGCATTTAAACTTAGGAATTAAGTTAATCACTCAACCAAGTGTTCGCGAAGGATTAGCGCAATTAAATTTAAAGACCGGACGCAGGGCAAGAAATTCTACAGCATACAGTGCAGCAAAGGTGTATCTGCAAACCGGGATTGAGCTACTACAGACAAACTGCTGGCACAATCAGTATGAATTGACCCTAAACCTCTATGTTGCGGCTACTGAAACTGCCTATTTGAATGGCGAATTCCAGACGATGGAACATCTAGCAGCACAGGTGTTGCAAGCAGCACAGACAATTTTAGACAAAATTAAAATTTATGATTTAAAGATTCAATATTTGGCGACACAAAACCGATTGGCAAATTCCCTAGAATTAGGTTTGCAAATTCTAGATGAATTAGATGTTCAGATTGCCAGTCCAGAATCGGTAAAAAAAGGTGTAAAATTACCTATACTTTCTCAGATTGAAAGTATGGAAGAAATGACCAATTCCTATAAAATTGCAGCAATGCAAATGTTGATCAGTGTTCTGCCAGCAGTATTTTTGACTACGAACAGATTTGGAGAATTTGTACTCACACTGATTAACCTGTCCTTAAAATTTGGCAGGTCAGAACTTGCTTGTTATGCCTATGCTGCTTACGGTTGGCTCAAGTGTGGTCAAGGAGAGATCAAAGATGGGTATCATGCTGGGAAAATTGCGTTAAAACTCCTAGAAATTTATGATAGTCGGGAGTTTAAGTGTAAAGTTCATCTCCTCTTTGCAGCCCATATACAGTATTGGAACGAACATTTAAAAAATACAATACCATCATTATTAGAAGCATTAAAAGATGGATTAGATAATGGTGATATTGAATATGCCGGCTATGCCACAATGCATTTATGTCATCATCCCTTATGGGTAGGTGAATACTTACCAGAAGTTCATCGAAAACAAGAGAAGTACATTCAGATTTCTGGTAAAGAAATCGCACAGGAGTTTAGCAGTGAATTAGGTAATATTTGGAAACAGTTCACGGACAATTTACTGGATTTAGGAAAAGACCTAGTAAGTTTGAACGGTGAGAGTTTTAATGAACAAAAGAGACTACCTCAACTAATCCACGACAACAATCATAATTCTCTGGTTGCAGTTTATGTATCGAAATTAATTCTTCACTATCTTCATGGTGAATATAGTCAAGCTCTCGAAAATGGGAATTTAGCATACCCGCATACCTTGGAAATTCCTGGTGTATTTTCAGTGTTTATACACAATTTCTTTTGGTCATTGTCATTATTGAAATGTTGCGAAATTGTTGATATAAATACACAAAATAATTACTTTCAGCAGATAGAATATAATCAGCAAAACCTCCGCCTTTGGGCAGATTGCGCTCCGATAAACTTTCTGCACAAATTTCATTTGGTAGAAGCAGAACGCCACCGAGTAATAGGTAATAAAACTGAAGCAATAGATTTGTACGATCGCGCCATCTCCCTCGCCAAGGAAAATGAATACATCAACGAGGAAGCACTTAGCAATGAACTGGCTGCTAAATTCTATCTGGAATGGGGTAAAGAAAGAGTTGCTCAAGCATATATGCAAGAAGCATACTACTGTTACGCTCGTTGGGGTGCAAAAGCCAAAATACAAGACCTAGAAAAACGCTATCCCCAGCTACTCCAATCCATTCTGCAACAGCAACGAATCAACCTCAACCCCCTAGAAACTATTAGCTTTCGTAGCATTTCTTCATCTACTCGCACTTCTACCACTGATAGCACCAGTATTTCCGATGCACTAGATTTTACCTCTGTCCTCAAAGCTGCTCAAGCTATTTCCAGTACTCTAGAATTAGATCGACTCATTGTCAGCTTGAGCCAGATTATTCTAGAAAACTCTGGTGCAAAAAAAGCTGTACTAATTCTTCCCCAAGATGATACTTGGCAAGTTAGGGCAATTACTTTTATCAATCATGAAGCAAATTCCCATAATATCCAAACTATTCTTGAATCACAATTAATTGACACTTGTCAAGATATTCCTGTAAAAATTATTCATTACGTTAAAAATACTCAACAAACAGTTGTTATAGACAATTGCAAAACAGATATTATTGGGTTGATTGGGGAATATATGCACCGAACACAACCCCAAAGTGTATTATGTACCCCGATTATTAATCAAGGGCATTTAGTAGGGATTCTTTACCTAGAAAATAAACTGACGCAAGGGGTATTTACTAGCGATCGCCTTTCTATTATAAATTTCCTCTGCACTCAAGCCGCGATTTCTTTGGAAAATGCCCAATTATATAATCATCTTCAGGAGCGAGGAAAGTTCCTTAGCAGTATTTATGAAGGTGTTGGCTGTCTAATCTTTGTGACTGATATTCGAGATAATGGTAGGCTTGAGTACACAGGATGGAGTAAATCTTGCGAATTAGCAGTTGGTATACCTGCTTCCCAAGCACTCGGTAAAACTCCGCAAGAAGTAATAGGTGCTAATGAAGGTGCAGCAGTAGAGCAAAAATATCTGCATTCTTTCCAAACCGGAATACCCGTCACTTATGAAGAATGTCTAATATTTAATGACCAGAAAACTTGGTGGTTAACCACGCTCAGTCCATTAAAAGATGAGACGGGCAAAGTTTATCGCATAGTCGGGACAACTATTAATATTAGCGATCGCAAACAAGCTGAATCAGCGGTTACAGAAAAATCTCAAGCACTCGGAACAGCCTTAGAAGATTTACAACAAGCCCAATTACAAATTGTTCAAAATGAGAAAATGTCTGCACTGGGTAATTTAGTTGCTGGGGTAGCCCATGAAATGAATAATCCTTTGGGCTTTATTGCTGCAAGTCTCAAACAAGCTAAACCTACTATTGCTGATGTTGTGCAACACTTGAAACTTTATCAAGAAAGTTTACTTAATCCGGGTGCTGAAATTATTGACCATGCAGAAGAAATTGACTTAGATTATAGTTTAGAAGATTTACCCAAGGCAATAGATTCAATGGTAATGGCGTGCGATCGCCTCAAAAATATTAGCACTAGTTTAAGAACTTTCTCCCGTACCGATCAAGATTACAAAGTGCCATTTCAAATTCATGAAGGGATTGAAAGTACGATTTTAATTCTCAAGCATCGCCTCAAAGCCAATGAGCAACGTCCAGCAATTGAAGTAATAACTGATTATGGTAGTTTGCCCCAAGTTGAATGTTTTCCTGGACAATTAAACCAGGTATTTATGAATATCTTAGCGAATGCCATTGATGCCTTAGATGAGTCGAATACTGGGCGAAATTTTGCAGAAATCAAAAAAAATACTAACAAAATTACAATTCAAACCTCATTGAAAGATAATCAGGTGGAAATAACTATTGCTGATAATGCTAGAGGGATAAATGAAGAAGTAAAACAAAAGATATTTGATCATTTATTTACTACAAAATCTGTGGGAAAAGGAACGGGTTTAGGATTAGCGATCGCCCGTCAAATTGTTGTGGAAAAACACGGGGGTTCAATACACTGCAACTCTTCCCCAGGAAAAGGTACAGAGTTTGTGATTGCAATTCCAGCGCGGTAATAAACAGTGCTGAGTAGACCAACTTTAGCCAAGAAGATTCTCTCACGCTACTTGCTCATCGGCGTGTATCGTTCGCGCAGGAAAGGCGTTTTTTCTACCAGACGCTACACGTTGGCGGAAGCCTCTTGCAGAGAAGGCGGTTTGAGAAATAAAGTAAATCGGAGTTGAATGCCTGACTTTTGACTTTTGCCTGGCGGTACTGGTTTGTTACCGCGTATGACCATTAACTATTGACTAATAGCTAAACAATCAGTTTCTGCCCACCAGGCGTAAATAGGTGTGTCACGGTCAGGTAAAGTACCAAAAGTATTAGGTTGCAACACATTAATACTAATGCCATTTGTTAATTCCATAACATAATTAACGTGTGTGCCCAAATACATAACGTTGACAAGCCGTCCTTCAAAGCAATTAACTGGCAAATTGGGTGGATAAAGCGAAAGCTGTATTTTTTCTGGACGCACACTCACTACAACAGCTTGTGATAATTCAGATGGTGTATCTTCAGCGCGGCTAATAACAATTGAGAGTCCCATTTTTGTTGAGATTTTAATACTAGAGGAGTCTACCGCAACGATTTCACCACTAAATAAATTAGTATCACCAATAAAATCAGCAACAAAGGATGTGCAAGGACGTTCGTAAATTTGGCTGGGAGTGCCAACTTGTTCAATTTTGCCTTGATTCATCACGGCAATGCGATCGCTCAAAGACAATGCTTCTTCTTGGTCGTGTGTCACCATCACAAAGGTTAACCCTAAGTCTTTGTGTAAATTTGATAACTCAACCTGCATTTCCTTACGTAGTTTTAAATCTAACGCCCCTAGAGGTTCATCCAGTAAGACAACGGTAGGATGGTTGACTAAAGCCCTTGCTAAAGCGACTCGCTGCTGTTGACCACCAGAAAGTTGACTGGGAAAGCGCGATCGCAAACTTTCCATTTTCACAAGTTTTAAAGCTTGTTCGACTCTAGCTTCAATTTTCGATTTGGGTATTTTTTTTAACCGCAGTCCAAAGGCAATGTTATTCCAGACATTCAGGTGATTAAATAGAGCGTAACTTTGAAATACAGTATTGACGGGTCGGCGGTAAGGAGGCACATTAGTCATGGACTGACCCTGAATAAACACCTTACCAGCGTCAGCAATTTCAAATCCAGCAATTAAGCGTAGTGTTGTTGTTTTACCACAACCGGAGGGGCCTAAAATACTAAAAAATTCTCCTTGTCTGACATCCAAATCAATGCCATTTACTGCTGGTTCTTGGTTAAAAAACTTGAAAACGTTACGCAGTTCAACATCAAGTGGCTGAAAACTTTTTATCCCCCTTTGATTTTGCATGACAATTTGAGCCATAATCCTTAGTAGAATGCCGCGATCTTACATTATTTTGTCAATTGCTCTAGTCTTTTGGGCAGACTATATTTGACACTTTGGTTTATTGTATCCGCCAAAAACAATTGTTCAAGAATATACTCGCCTGATTATTTCATACTCAGTAATAAAATAGAAATTTAGTAAATTTTTATACTTGATGTATTATTTAAATAATCTGTGATTAAGTTAACATGTCTTAAAATTGCATATTAGCAATTACTAAAAGGCTGGCTGGAATTGCATTTATTCATTTTGAATTTTGAATTTTGAATTTTGAATTGATACCTATGTCTTTATTCCCATTACTTGGCAACAAAAAAGATACACGTACAGTTGGACGTGGTTTCCAATCAATATTTTTAATCGTATTTACCCTATTAATGACCACTGGGATTGAGGTTCGTTTGGCTTACTTGCAAATAGTTGAAGGACCAAAACTCCGAGAACGAGCCGAAGCAAACCGAATTCGGATGATTCCCAAACAACCAGAACGGGGCAATATTTTTGACCGGAATGGCAAACTTTTAGCCAGTACTCGCTATCCTAGCTCTGTATACTTGTGGCCGATGGCACATACTAAGCCTTCCTGGTCTGTAGTCGGCCCGCGTCTAGCACAAATTCTCAACATTCCCCAAGATGAGATGGAAAAGAAATTAGAACAAGCAGGTGCTAATTCTTCTTCACTCATCCGGGTTGCTCGCGATTTAAATGAAGCAGAAATCACGGCATTAAAAGAGTATAAAAATGAACTTCCAGAAGTGGAAATAAATACAGATTCTGTACGTTATTATCCCCACGGCAAGGAATTAGCGCACGTATTAGGTTATACGCGGGAATTGACTGCCGAGCAGTTAAAGGGCAAAAAGGAGGAAGGCTACCGACTGGGAGATGTAATCGGCCAGATGGGCGTGGAAAAGGCTTATGAGAAAGCTCTACGGGGCGAATGGGGTGGTCAGCAGGTAGAAGTGGATGGTGCGGGTAGACCAATCCGGGTTATCGGAGAGAAACAGGCAAAAGCTGGTAATGATTTGCACCTAACTATAGATTTAGATGTGCAAAAGGCAGCCGAAAAAGCTTTGGGAAATCACCGAGGTGCGATCGCAGCACTCGATCCGAATAATGGTGCTGTTTTAGCGTTGGTATCTTATCCCACTTTTGACCCGAATATCTTCTCTAAACAAAAACTCTCTCAGAAAGATTGGGAAAGCGTGCAAGGTAAAGATCATCCCTTGGTTAATCGTGCCCTGAGTGCCTTTCCGCCCGCCAGTACTTTCAAAATTGTTACTACAACAGCTGGACTTGAATCAGGTGAATTTTCTCCTGATTCAATACTACAAACCTTTGGTTCTCTTACCGTGGGTGGGGTGACATTTGGTGAGTGGAACCACGCTGGATTTGGGCCATTAGGATTTCCAAGAGCGATCGCTATGAGTAGTGATACTTTCTTCTATCAAGTTGGTAGAAAAGTTGGTGGCCCAACTTTAATCAAATGGAGTCGCAAATACGGGTTTGGTCAAAGAACTGGTATTGAATTTCGTGATGAAGAATCAATAGGCTTGGTTCCAGATGAAACATGGAAGCAGAAAGTTTTGAAAACGCCTTGGACTGTTGGCGATACGATTAATATGTCCATTGGTCAAGGCGCTTTGCAAGTGACACCTCTGCAATCGGCGATTATGTTTTCTGTTCCTGCTAATGGCGGGTATCGAGTTCAGCCACATTTGCTTAAAGATAACGAAGAAGCAAAAAGTTGGCGAGAATCCTTAAATATGAAGCCGACAACTATCAAAGTTCTCCGCGACGGACTGCGGAAGGTGGTGAGTGAAGGCACTGGTAAGCGCTTGGACGTGCCGACAATTGCCCCAGCGTCCGGGAAGAGTGGCACAGCCGAAGCTGGTGTTGGTCGCCCAAATCATACATGGTTTGGTGCTTATGCCCCCAGTAATAAACCAGAAATTGTGGTTGTGGCCTTTGGGGAAAATACTGGCGAACATGGCGGTACTATTTGCGGCCCGATGGTTTTACAAGTACTAGAAGCTTATTTTCAGCACAAATATCCAGGTAAGTATCAAAAACCTCAGCCTGACCCATCAGAAGCTAAAACTCAAAGTTCAGGACATGGCACTGGAGACTAGAAGAAGGCAGGGGGAAGGAGGCAGGAGGTTGGAAATCGTGATTGATGACTATATTCGAGCTGCAATGACTAAAAACCAGATTCCTGGACTTTCTGTTGCAGTGGTGCAGTCAGGTGAACCTGTTTTAGTTAAGGGCTATGGACTGGCGAATATTGAACACTCTGTTTTAGCGACTGAACATACAGTTTATGAAATTGCCTCTGTAGGTAAAACTTTCACCGCTACAGCCATAATGATGCTGGTGGAACAAGGGATAATTTCGTTAGAAGATGCGATCGCAAACTATCTCGATTGTCTACCCCTAACATGGCAAAATGTCACAATCGGGCATATTTTGTCTCATCAGTCTGGAATTCCCAGCTATACCGATGCCCCAAACTATTGGGAAATTACCCATCTTGATTTATCTAAATCTGAAATTTTGGCTTTAGTTACTCACCTACCCCTCAAGTTTCAACCGGGTGAGTTTAGCGCCTATGACAACACAGGCTACTATTTACTGGGTTTGCTCCTAGAAAAGGTAACTGGACAATCTTATGGAGATTTGTTACAAGAGCGCATTTTTGCTCCTTTGGGAATGAATGCAACCGTGATGAATAATCCCAGTGATATAGTGCCAAACCGGGCTGCTGGCTATCGGTTGACAAACAGCAAACTCGTTAACAAACCTTACTACAGTCCTTCTGTTACCTATTCGGCTGGAGGTCAACTTTCCAGTGTAGAAGATATGGTGAAGTGGGAACAGGCACTTTGTGGTGCAACTCTGTTAAAACAATCAACCCTGGATTTGATGTGGACTCCTCATCCTCCAAATCAGGGTGATGATTGGGAAAAGTTAAGATATGTTGCAGGTTTAGGCTGGTGGGTATTCAATTATGGCGATCGCCGAGTAGTTGGTCATAATGGTTCAATATTAGGATTTGCAAGTAACATTACCCGCTTTATTGATGACAAAATTACCGTGATTTTACTTTGCAATTTAGATAAAATTTCTCGACCAGATGCGATCACTAAGAAAATTGCTGAATACTATTGTCCAGTTCTTACAGAACTAGTTCTTCAGCCTCCATTAGCACAGAGAGAGTAAAACTAATTACTTCTGATCGAATTATTTTGACCAAAACAGACTTATGATACAAGTCCCTAAATTTATGAGGATAAGAATTTTGAATTTTGAATTTTGAATTTTGAATTCCCCAAAGGGGCTGACTGCTGTCTTTTATGGCGATATCTTAGCGGGTTTCAAGTTTCTGGCTTTGTAAAACATTTCTAAACTATCGCGATCGCCTACAAAACGCCAGTGCCAAGGTTCATAACTTACACCTTGAACATTATTTTTGGGAAAAGACATTTCAAAGCTAAAACGCGCTGCATTTGCTTGCAGCCATCGATAAGCCTTGGTATTGTCAAAGTTAATTTGGAGATTAGTTGCTGGTACTGCTCCGTCTCCAACATCCACAGCATAGCCTGTGTGATGTTCACTATGACCAGGAGGAGCGCTGAGAGCAGCTCGTACTGCTGGCGTTTGATTTCGCTGTGCGCCGACAGCAAAAAACAACTGCTCCTGGTCTTTGATGGAGCGAAAGCCAGAAATCGGCACTAAAATTATACCTGAACCCCGCGCTGCTGCTACCATCTCCTCAAACTTTTGGGCAGCAGCTTTTCGCATTCTAATGCCCCTATTTGCGGAGATGGTTACTAGTTCTGACTCAGGGGCTTCTGGGTATGGAAAATGCCCTAACACAGTATCGCTGGAATTATTAGATGCTGTTGGAGTTGTAGGAATAGAAGTAGCTGGTAAAAGTTGAGAATCGGCAGTTTTTTTGGATGCTCTGACGAAAAACAAAAAACCGCTAATTAAAGCCAGCAAGACAAATCCTGCAATTCCCCCAATAAAGATAATTCGGGGTTGCAACCAAATTTTAGGTGCTGCAACAGGGGTATCGCGTACAGCCACTGGAATATCATCGTCAAGGTCATTCGATGAGTTTTGCGGTTTTCCAGAAAACCCTGCCTTATTCAAAGGTAAACTCCTGTTTTTGTGGAATAGCCATAACAGATTTTGCACTGGACAAAAGTAAACGTAACAGGTAGCATTTTACATCTGTGGTTCTTAGGCACAACCTTGACAAACCTTTTAGAACTATACGTCAAGCTGGGAGGATTAGTCCTAGTAGGTTTTATTCTGGGACGCAAACTACCTGTAACAGTTCCTACACGTTTAGGACAGTTTCTTTTTTGGGTGGGAGTACCCATAAGCATAGTATCGTTTTTGCGTCAATCTAGCTTGTCGGGGCAAATTTGGATTGCACCTGCGCTCGCTTACCTGGCCATTTTACTAGGAGCATTTTTAGCTTGGTTAGGGATTAAAGCACAAGCCTATTTTAAAAAGACTGTTCCTCAACCACCAACTCAAGCTAGCTTGATATTAGCTGCAATGTTGGGTAATACTGGTTATCTTGGTTTTCCTATTACCTTAGCAATGGTAGGCAAGGAATACTTTGCTTGGGCGCTATTTTACGATTTGCTAGGTTCATTCCCAGGAACTTATGCCCTGGGTGTGTTGCTAGCAGCTAGTTTTGGTGGCAGTATCCAGAATTATTGGCAGATTACTAGGGCGATTTTAATTAATCCTGCGCTGTGGGGTTTCGGATTTGGCTTGCTGTTTCGGCAGGTGACAATTCCCACAGTTGCGGAATTCTGGTTAGAAAAATTTGCTTGGAGTAGTGTAACTTTATCCCTGGTGTTAATTGGAATGCGACTGGCGCTGCTCAAATCTTGGCGTAGCTTACCACAAGTAGGGATAAGCTTAGGAATCAAAATGCTGCTAGTTCCCTTGATATTGGGTAGCATCTTACCCCTATTTGGATTAACTGGAGCAATTGCAAAAATAATCGTCCTACAAATGGCCATGCCTCCAGCTTTCGCCACACTGGTAATTGCTGAGACATTCAATCTTGATCGCGATCTGGCAGTTACTGCCTTAGCTGCTGGGGCTATAGTATTGTTGGTTACTCTCCCGGTTTGGCTGTGGCTGTTTTGATTTGGGATTTATGCACTGTGATGCAATCTTTAAGGACGTAGGAGGCAGCTATGCTATCTTGCTGGAGGGAAGAGGTAGAAACTCTTTATATCTGATCATTATCTTGCCAGTTATAAGCACAAGCGATCGCTTACAATAGCGATTTTGATATAGTGTGGGATCGCCCAACCTATGAGCGGAATTGACCGAGATATCACCCTAGATCCCCGACCAAGCTTAATTGATCGCCATTTGCCTAATACCCCTCAAGTCCAACGACTGCTGCACAGAGAAGGCAGAGCGCACATATATAATGATCGCGAAACCCTAGAACGAGTCACACAAGCTATTATTGCAGGGGGAGAGCGAACTGGAATAGATGATGAAGAGGACGATTACGAACGATATGGACTCTACTTTTCAGAGCCTATCGGTTACATAATTAAAGCAGATGGGAGCCAAATCCCACTTTACTACGGTGAGATCAAAATCGTGAAGACAACAGGTGAGTATCATGCAATCCCACGCACCAGACCTCGCAGAACAAGCTAAAACCTGGAAGTTTCTAGAACTGTGGGTTGATCCAGTTCTTTTTCCACCTAAGATTCTCATGTTAGTTGGCGATCAAGATGGCACTTGTCGTATTTTTAACCCTGCATCTGACTATAAACTTATAGTCACTCACTCTAACTATCAAGCCGCCCAAGAATGGCTTCTTGAAGATGAATATGAACGAGTCAAGGGGCAACTTTTGGCTAAAGAAGTTCTTTAATCATGGGCGAATGGTACTAAGAAAACTCGAAAAACTTATGAGTTAAGCCGTTTGCAATTGTTTGCGTAATTCATGCCGGGGTTTTGTCGGCACAGCGATACCTACGGCGGCAAGCTACGCAGCAAGATTAAAAGCTTGATGGACAAAGCTCTTGACTCGCCAAGTCAGCGTCTACGCAATTAAGCAAAAATTCTTGACAGTGCTGAAGAAATATCTCTCACTTTTCTAAAGTTCTTACACTCAGTACTTGCGGTGGTGTTGAATCTGGCGGATAAATCACATCTACTAGTACTATCCGCTTAGTCGAAGGTGGAAGTACAAGCTGCACCAATGGTTCTAATACCTGACCAGTTCTGTGCCATAGATGTATGTAGCGCGTCTTTTGTTGACCTTGGTCATCGAAATAGCGTAGCCGCACTGTACCACGGAAGAAAGGAAAATCTAGGGATGGTTTGCGGAAACGCACACCACCTTGGGATAATTTATCTTCCTTCAAAGGTGTTTCCAAAGTAACAGTCACAGTCTGGTTTTGGTTGGTATTGTTGTTTAAGGGTAAGGTGAGTTTATATTCCACCCCATAATTGCCATGTGCTTCGTATGCCGTATCGGGATAACGTACCAGCATTTTGGCTGTTTGGATTTGTTGAGTGCCCAATCGACCACTTACCAATGTGTCTAAAGCATAGGAAATAGCTTTGCCACGCTGGGGAATAGTCAGATTTGTGGTTTGGGGATTATCCACCAACTTTGCTCGCCACTCGGAACCACTAGACACACCAGCTACACGTCCATAAATCAGTGCGCCACTGGTAGCATTTGGAAGACTAGGGGTTTTATCTCGCGGACCGGCGAAGTTCCTGGTATCTAGTAAAGCTTGCCATTCTGCAAGAGTCGGTGGGCGTTCTGTATTATCAGAATTTTTCTTGGCAAACATTGCTAAACTTGCTGCATAAACTTGATCGCTACTACGCAGCCGCATAAAGGTAGAGCGACCATTCACCGGCTTTTCTAGATTTCGTACAGGAATCGGATGATTTAGCAACATCTGGCTTTGTCCTGGGGGAATTATCAGCTTTGCCTGAATATCAGCTTGTCGAACACCTCGGAGTACATCACCAACAGCGCGATCGCCTGGCCCTGAGTAAGCCTTACCATCGTTATTTTCTATGTAAGGGGGTAAGGTGACAAAGGGTGCATCCTGCATCAAATAACTCGCTGCTTGCAATACATCTACTGTTACAGGTTTTTTACCAGGGTTATGCACAATTACACCCAGGTATAGGGTTTGTAAATTCTTAGGAGTGTGGGTGTAGTGGTGGGCAAATAAGTCAAAGCGCCCCTGAAAGGGAAAATTGAGGTGCGCTGCTGGAAATTTTTTCCGATTTGCAGGAAAGGTAGAAAGTAAAATACCCTCAGTTTTAATCCATTCTGGGCTATTGCTGTTAAAAACGGGTATTGTATTCAACTTGCCTGGTAAAGCCAGAACTTCTCCTGATTGCACGATTTCTTGGGGTGCTGGCTGAGATGAAGTTTGAGCGATCGCTAAATTATCTTTATGAGTTGTGCATCGAAAGGTTTGAGTTATGGCAAGTCCTAATATAAGTATGAATACAGATGATGGTAATTTAACTAGCATAAATTTGAACAAAACAAGCTGTGGTGTCAAATATAACTTACAAGTTCCTAGAAGCGGATTTCTAAAAATGCGTAGGCATAGCCCGCCGCAGGCATCGCTGTTTGTAGTATTTGTTATGCTCGTCCTTGGTCATTTGTCCTTTGTCATTTGCAATTTACTTAGGACAAATGACTAATAATAGCCAACTCCAAAAATATTTCACAAATGATTTAGGACTGCTATAGTTTAGAAGCATTATGCACCCTGCACTGGATGCTGCCCATAATATGGCAAAGCCTCTGACCAATTAGGAAATTTGCCCTCTTGCCAATCGAGATTAGCTAGTTTTAAAATACTTGTCACCGTCGCTGCTAGCCCAGATTGAGCTTGAATCAACTGATAATCAGTGTTCCAATTCGCTAAAGTTTCTTGCCATGCTTCTGGTGTCAACACTCTATCTGAAAAACACACTTTTAGTTTATAAGTATCTGGCTCAAACTGATAAATAGCAGTACAAATTTGACCTCGTTGGGCTGGCATTTCCACAGCAATAGTTTTTGGGTTTTGACTTTTGCTTGCTTCTGACCAAGCTACCGCAGCTAAAGTTGAAATCGCAAATACAGGAATATCTAACTGTTGTCCTAAAGTACGAGCAGTAACAACGCCAATACGAGTTCCCGTGAAGCCGCCAGGGCCTTTTGCAACTGCGATGAAGGACAAATCTGCCCAAGTTTGCGGTTTGATAAATTCAATTAAATATTGATGCACTAAGCTAGATAAATCACGCCCCAAGTTCCAAACTTGAGAGCGAGTATCGTCTGCAAAATTACTAATTGC
The DNA here is from genome assembly GCF_036917535.1 of Nostoc sp. GTDB lineage: Bacteria > Cyanobacteriota > Cyanobacteriia > Cyanobacteriales > Nostocaceae > Nostoc. The sequence continues at coordinate 37,651 of NZ_JBALDA010000061.1, read as the reverse complement.
TAGTCCTAATTCGGGAGTGGTGGTGTGTAGTGATAGAGCGTATTTTGTTGTTGTGAGGTTTTTTAGTTCAGTGGTCAAAGTTAATTAAAATATTGATTTTTTTAGAGTTGACTTAATTTATCTATTCAACCATATCATAGTCAAGTTTCCATCCCCGTGAGGGGTAAGTGATTGGAAAACAAGTTCTGTAATGAAGCACTTGAGTATGCTTGATGGAGTTTCCATCCCCGTGAGGGGTAAGTGATTGGAAAACGTTTCAGGCAAGAGGGTTTGAGTTTAGGCGCGTGAATGATAAAGTTTCCATCCCCGTGAGGGGTAAGTGATTGGAAAACTTCAGCTGCTACTCGTTCAACTATTTCTGCCAAGTGTTTCCATCCCCGTGAGGGGTAAGTGATTGGAAAACACAATTAGAAACTTATTATATTGACCCAGACCTAGAGTTTCCATCCCCGTGAGGGGTAAGTGATTGGAAAACAATTATCAACGAGAAATGGAAATTCTTTATGCAAAACGTTTCCATCCCCGTGAGGGGTAAGTGATTGGAAAACCCAAGCATCGGAAGGTATTTGAAGCTTTGGGAAGTAGTTTCCATCCCCGTGAGGGGTAAGTGATTGGAAAACCCCACCCTTCTACAACCCTTACTGAGACTGACCTTGAAGGGTCATTTTCGAGGGGTTATAATTTACTTGTCAATAAGCCAAAATTATTGATAAAAATATAAAAGTAAACCCCCTCAAACGCTTACACAGCAGCTTTTCGAGGGTATCAACGAAAGAATAAGGGTTTGAGCGATCGCTATAATCCCTCGCAAAACTTACATGTGCAAAGTCAAAATAAATACTTTTGCTTTCACTAGGAAACTTGGTATTGAATTGTCAAGGTTCTGTTATTCGCTTGCTGTTGACTCTCTAATAGCGATCGCGGCTAGGATGAGGGATTTTGATTACCGCCTTGCTGTCTCAGTAGATAGTCTAAAACTCGGTCAATTCGCTCCAAGGCAGCACCCGTAGTAAGTTGAAACTCCTGAAACTGAGATTTTTGTTCCTCAAAACTTCGGTCAAGCTTTAGCATGAGTGCTTCTAATCGCTCAGTTCGTGCCTTTGTTTCCTCGATCTCACTGCCTGCCTTTGTAAATAGGCGTTGCGTGTGAGTGATAAAATTATCAACCCTATCAGAAACTTGGTCAACCTTTGTCCCTACCTGGTCAATACGTGCCCCTAGTTGATCGAGGTGAGATTGAGTATGGTCTTGTTTTATGGTCAACTCATCAAGGTGAGATTGAGTACGGTCTTGTTTTATGGTCAACTCATCGAGGTGAGATTGAGTACGGTCTTGTTTTATGGTCAACTCATCAAGGTGAGATTGGGTATGGTCTTGTTTTATAGTCAACTCATCAAGGTGAGATTGGGTACGGTCTTGTTTTATGGTCAACTCATCAAGCCGCCTGTTTGCTGATTCGGTATAGCTAGCAGTAGACACTAGCAATCGTTTTACAGTTTCGAGTTCATCTTCTACATGGTCTAGTCGCTGTGCGTTGGTCATGCTGTTTTCTCTTGGCTAGCTTTTTTATCTTCTGCGATCGCTTTCCTGACATCTCCTCCCTTTACCATGAATTTGCGATCGTTGAAGGACAAAATCTCATTACAGTAATTTTCATGTATTTAAAGCACATCTGTTGTAAGGGCACAGCATTGCTGTGCCCCTACCGTGTGGTCTATTTACCTGAAAGTAGCTGTAAGATACACCAATCATTTTTTATCAAGTAGGCACTAATTCACCAGGACGCAATTTTGACCACTTACCTGTTTCCCGCTTAAAACTCAGACAACCAACAACATCCCATTCCATTTCAATCACATCCTCTTTAGTCCGAATGTTGACATTGATAGAAGGTTCATTCGGATCAAAATTTGGTGTTTCGGTCAAGTGAGGCTGTTGGTGCTGCCCTTCTACGGCATGATAGGTAACACATCGGTCTACATAGTGGCAGTTCACGCAAATACACATAATAGAACCAACTCCAGGGGCCTTTATTGTTAATCTAACTTAAGCCCAACTGTTATTCATGAGTTGCTGGGTTGATTTTTATTACAATGCACGAATCAATTCCTTCTACCCTCGCTCCCGAAAATTGGCCTTTCAGCTTGGAATTCTTGCCAGAACCAGCTTACATAGTAGGTGGGGCTGTCCGAGATGCTATCCTTGGCAGAACTCGCGAATATCTGGATCTAGATTTTGTTATACCATCCAAAGCGGTAAAGGTAGCAAGAGCGATCGCTGATCATTACAAAGCTGGTTTTGTGTTACTCGATGCCGAACGACAAATTGCACGTGTGGTTTTTCCCCACGCTACAGCTGACTTTGCCCAACAGGAAGGAAATAGTTTAGAAGTTGATTTGCACAGACGGGACTTTACAGTAAATGCGATCGCCTATAATCCCCATACGCAAGAGATTATCGATCCTCTGCAAGGTTATGTAGACTTACAACAGGGCATTTTGCGAATGATATCATCCGCGAACCTAGAAGATGACCCTTTGCGGTTAATGCGAGGTTATCGCCAAGCCGCCCAACTAGGTTTTACTATTGAACCAGCTACCCAAGCCGCAATTCGTTCTTTGGCATCGCATATCAGCAAAGTTGCAGCCGAAAGAGTTAGGGTAGAAATTGGCTATCTACTCAGCAATTCTCAAGGTACTCCTTGGATCACAACAGCTTGGGAAGATGGTTTACTTACTCCTTTCTTCAAAAATGCCACCCGTGAAAGCTTACTCAAACTAGCAGCAGTTGACACAGCCGCCGCCTTACTCACAGAAAAGTGGCAACAACTGGGTGTACAACTGCAAAAATATGTCCGCGATAGTATTAAAACTACTTGGCTAGCTATTGCCAAACTTGCTTGTCTTGTCAACCAAAATTCAGAATTAGCAGAAATAGAGTTACAGGAACTAACTTATAGTCGTGCAGAAATCCGAGGTGTAACTACTGCTCTGAAACTGTTACCGCAATTTCAAGTAGTTGATATGTCCTTGCGAGAACAATACTTTTTGTTTCATGACGCAGATATTGTGTTCCCCGCTACCGCAGTGCTAGCTGTAGCAATTAATAATTTGGTAGAGGTAATATTTGGTGACAAACCACTACACACAGCAGTGGAAACTAAAGCAATGAGCTACCAAGTCTTAGCACCTTTGATCGACCGCTACCTCAACCCTGATGATGCGATCGCTCATCCCACTCCACTAGTAAGCGGGAAGGAGTTGATTATAGCATTGGATATTCCAGCTTCGCCAATCATCGGTCAACTGTTGACAGAAATTGCCGTAGCACAAGCTGAGGGGAAAGTTTCAACATTTACAGAGGCGATCGCTTATGCACGTCAGTTAATTGATGGTTAAATATACTTAATTAATTTATGGTAATGTAACAAAGGCAATATCTAAGTAATTTTGGCACTCCTGCCTAAGGCTGGTAAATCTGCAACTTCAAGTACTTTAAGTATCCCCTACTTACCATAAAATACCGATCTTTATAATAAATCCTAGCAATTACATTCATCACTTATGATAGTATTTGCTTGATGTTATGACTGCTTTGCTATGTTATATCCTAAAATTTAGCGCCGATGGATAACCGAATGAACTATACACTAACCTATTCATTTTTATGCCTGAGTTGGTCGTTCGTATATTGAATTAAACACATATTATAAACAAAGACTTTCAGGTTTTCCTGATGGATAGAGTTTTTATGCCCAACTTTTCTTGGACAGGACTAACTGCTTATGAATGGACAGCCTTTAATTTTGGTTGTAGAACAGAGTTTACATGATTTAGAGCTACTTAATTCTCATCTAGGAATATTAAATTTTTCATGTATTTGCACCAAACAAGGGGTGAGGGCTGTGATGTTGGCACAAACTCATCAACCAGATTTAATCCTGCTAGATATGAAGCTATCTAATTTGAGTGCGAACCAAGTCATTGACGATCTCAAACATGACTCAAAAACTGCTACCATTCCAATTATTGCAGTCACACCTCTAACAACGGTACAAGATGATCGCTCCACGATGCTCACAGCAGATGATTGCATTACTAAACCTTATGATTTTAATCAATTAGAAGTAGTAATCAGTCGCCACATCAGTCAGCTAAATTCCTAACATTTATCTTGGAAATAGATTCGGGATTACGAACTTCAGATAATTCCTTGAGAATTACAACAATCCCAGAACGATCTGTTGTTAGATTTGTGTTTGTCATCAGGTAGAGGACAGGTTGACCAATAATTTCCTCAATCAAATTTTTTAAATCTGATTTAATTATTTTCTCTAAATATAATCGTACTTGCTTCAGCTAAAGTATTATAACCTCCTTTTAATAAAGTTTGTTCAGCTTGGGTAACAGAGTTTTCTATAGAAATTACGATTTCAGTATCAAAAAAATGACAAATGATTTGGCTAGGGGATTTTCCTAGTCTATCATTATATAAATTTATAATCTGCTGTGATATTTCTGTTTTTACAGCAGTTTTCATTTGCATGAAGTACAAAGTTACGGGTTTTGAAGGCAGAAGGCAGGAGGCAGGAGGGAAGAGGTAGAAACTCTTTATATTTGATAAATCAGTCCTGGATTTTGTACCTCACTTACTTGCAATCTACTGTAATTGTCCGATAGTCGGTTGTATCATTAGTACTTACTATGTAATATTTATTGTTCTCATCGGGGAATTGAAGCATCCAACATTATAGTAGATGATTATGGAATAGCTGAGAAATTTAATCACTATTTTATATGATGTATTTAGTATGTATTTATTTAAAAATATTTCCAAATTTGATGAAGTAAAATTTGTTAACTCACAATTTGTGCAGTATTAAGTTAATAACTGAATTTGATTGTCATTTGCTCATGGCTAATCGGCTTATTTTATGCTACATCAGCTTAGGCGTAGCCCACCGTACCTGTATTTCACAATCCAATACTTAATTAGCCATGTTCATGCAAATGGTCATCAATGACAGACGCATACAGTGCCACATCAGAATGTAATGTACATTACAAGACTCTCTAAACCTCCCGGTGCAGCTAGTAAGCAGATAAATTTAGGTTCTAATAAAGACTATGTTAGCCACTAAGACATTAATCACGCCTAATTTAAAGATGACTTTAAAAATGATTTAATCGATATATTTTGTGAGAAAGTTAATACAAAGGTATATTCACTGATCTTAAATTCATGGATTCTTTATTTATCAATTCCTTACTTGAAGAGTTGAAAAACCCAGATCCTACAGTGCGCGACAACGCAACCAGAAAAATCTGGCGAATCTGGTTTCAGCAAAAGGGAATCTATGGGCTGGAAATAATTGACCGCAGTCAAAAGTTACTGGATGCAGGTGAAATTGCTGAAGCTGAAATAGCGCTGACGGCATTAATTAAAGACCAGCCAGATTTTGCCGAAGCTTGGAATCGTCGGGCTTTCCTCTATTACAGTATTGGTGATTATCAAAAGTCTCTGGCAGATTGTCAGATGGTTATACAGATAAATCCAATACATTTTGGGGCGCTTCATGGTATGGGCTTATGTTATGCAGCAATAGGAGAGTATGGTCAAGCTATCCGAGCTTTTCAACGTGCTTTAGAAATTCAGCCCTATTCGCTAGTGAATCAAAAGTTGATTCTAGAATGTACATTTAGATTCAGCTACAACCACAGATAGGAGAGAGCATCATACTGTTTTATGAATCCGTTATCATCCTCATCAACAACAATTCATCGCCTTAGTCGTCATAGTTTTTTTCAATACGCTTCTATCTGAATTAATAGCAGCGTCATTGCTGCTTGTATTAACACCAACCAACCGTCAACTAGCAATTCTCGGTTGAATAAAGCTAACTTTAGTACAAACTAGATAGCACAAGCTGAACACGGTGGATTTTACGAAGCGATGTCTACGACGGGCTGCGCCTACGTTACTGATATTTACAAAGACTACAGTTTAGATGTAACTATCAAGGAGGAGTGGTTTTTAGGTTCTCAGTAGTACTCAATTGTTGATGGGGGGTACGGTAGATTTCTTTATGATTTATGGCATAGATGCCGTAAATGCCATAGCCACAGTTACTGCAATTTTCAAGAAAGACCCCTGGTGTCTGATTGCACATCCCAACTCAGCAATTAAAATTCTTGCCGATTTTATTTTTTACTCTCTTAAACTAAAGGTTTTTCTAATACCAATTCAATTAATGATTGCAACACATCCTTGGGTAAAGACGCGATGAATCGCGTCTCTACGAATGGTCTATTTGTCGCATTCTTTTTTCAAATTGGTATAACTATAGCAAAGTGCTGTTAGCGGAAGCGGGCGTTTAGCCCGTGCTGAGTGTTGAGCAAAGCCGGAGACTCCGAAGCTCCGGTCTGAATATAAACCCACTGAAATCAAGGCTTTGAGCAATCAACATTGTCCTAACCTATGTAACTACGGCTATATAAGCCATTGGCACGGCTGACAGGGGTAAAAACAGAATTGCCAAAGCTGCTTGAGAAGGGCAATACAAACAATCTCAAGGAAGCATGTATAGTTGCACAGAACCATATCAAAGATTTAGAGGAAGCTGTCATTAGCGGACAGTTTTTGCAAGAAACATACTATTTTGAACCTAGCCTTGTGAATAAACCTCCCTTCTTTACCCCTGAAGAAGAAGAGTTTGCCCGAACGGGTATGTTTACAGAAACGATTTAAATAACTAGGTGGGTGTAAATATTTGTCGTTGGGATAAGGCAGGATAGCGCCGCGTTAGCGAGTCCGCGTACTCTGTAAGAGTTGCAAGCTACGCGCAGCGTCTCGTAGAGAGCGTCGCCAGAAGGCAGGAGAGAAGAGGGTTTTAGCCTTATTCATTATACCAGTCCCCAGTCATTCTTTCATCCAAAGCTTTTGAAACTTGTTTTATAGAGACTGCCTCCTGCATTTCTTCGGATATCCCTAATGAGAATCGCCCTTGGTAGTTTGAAATATCGATGATATAAAGGAGACTATAAAAATAGCAAAAATAGAAACTTGCCCCGAAAAGGCAGTTTCAATGCTTTGAAAAGTCACAGCAGAGTTGGCATCTTACACTGTATGTATGTGCCTTTGAATATCCTCTAAAATGAATGTATATAAGCGTAAAGGTCTAATTTATAGAGGATTTTTCCTAACAGACAACCACCGATGTAGCCTGTAACCAACACATGACCAATCGAGAGGAATTAATGAAACACGAATCAACGTTAGCAAGCAACGCCGACGTAAATTTCCTTATCGGTGGCGGTGAAATGGGTGCCAGGATGCGAGAATATGATTGGTTAAAAACGTCCCTTGGCCCAACACAGCAGTGGCCACAGAGTTTGAAGACTGCCGTGCGAATTATGCTAACTTCCCGTCAACCTATGTTTGTTTGGTGGGGCAAGGAACTGATTAACCTTTACAATGACGCTTACAAAGCAATTATTGGCGGCAAACATCCAGAAGCGCTTGGGCAGCCAGCTTCCTACGTATGGCGGGAAATATGGGATCAGGTTGCACCTCGAGCCGAATCGGCGATGCTGAAAAACGAGGGGACTTACGACGAAGCCCTGCTGCTAATTATGGAGCGCAACGGCTATCCAGAGGAAACCTATTATACTTTTTCATATAGCCCGGTTCCTAATGACCAGGGCGACACAGGTGGGATCATCTGCGCTAACACAGACGACACGCAGCGGATTATCAGTGAGCGTCAGTTGGCACTTTTGCGCGAACTTGCAACGAGGACGGCAGACGCGCGGACATTCGATGAAGCCTGTACGTTGAGTGCGAGTTGTCTGGAGAGTAACCCTTACGATCTCCCTTTCGCCATGATTTATCTGGTCGATCCAGATCAGCAGCAAGTTTTTTTGGCTGGAACGTGCCGCATCGGGCAAAATCATGTAGCAGTTCCAGAAACAGTGGCTCTCGATGCTGATTGCGTTTGGCCCTTTGCGGAAGCGATCAAAACCCATCAGCCAAAACTGATTTCTGATTTGGAAATGTCTTTTAATAATCTACCTTGTGGTGTTTGGCAGCGATCGCCCCATCAAGCGATCGCAGTACCCATCGCCCCATCTGGTCAAACTGGAAAAGCTGGTATATTAATCGCTGGTTTGAATCCCTTCAGGCTATTCGACGACAATTATCAAGGATTCATTGATTTAGTTGCGGCTCAAATTGCAGCCAGTATCGCTAACGCCCAAGCTTACGAGGAAGAACGCAAACGCGCTGAAGCCTTAGCAGAAATTGATCGCGCGAAAACCGTCTTTTTCAGCAACGTCAGCCACGAGTTCCGTACCCCACTTACTCTCATGTTGGGGCCATTAGAGGACACCTTAACCACTTGTGCTACTCTGCTTCCAGCGAAAGAACGAGAGCAGCTAGAAATGGTGCAACGCAACGGACTTCGGCTGCTGAAACTGGTCAACAGCCTACTAGATTTTTCACGCATTGAAGCCGGAAGGGTTGAAGCATCTTATGAACCCACCAACCTTGCCACCTTCACCGCAGAACTAGCTAGTGTATTTCGTTCAGCGATAGAACGGGCACAGATGCAGTTATTAGTTAATTGTCCTTCCCTGCCAGAACCAGTGTATGTAGATCACCAGATGTGGGAAAAGATTGTTCTTAATCTGCTCTCGAATGCCTTCAAGTTCACAATGGCTGGAGAAATTGCGGTTAGTTTGCAGTGGTCAAATGACCATATTGAGTTTGCAGTCAAAGACACAGGCATCGGTATCCCAGCAGAAGAAATCCCCCACCTTTTTGAACGATTCCACCGCGTTAAAGGGGCGCAAGGACGCACTTTTGAAGGGTCAGGAATTGGATTATCACTGGTGCAAGAATTGGTGCAAATGCATGGTGGAAGAGTTGATGTTACCAGTCTTCTCGGAGTAGGCAGTTGCTTTACTGTGTCAATTCCAACAGGATATGCTCATTTGCCTCCAGACCGGATTAGTGCCCCGCGAACTTTAGCTTCAACCGCATTAGGGGCAACACCCTATCTAGAAGAAGCCCTGCGGTGGCTACCACAAGGAGCAGGGGAGCAGGGGAGCAGGAGAGCAGGGGAGAAGGAAGTATTTTCTGCTTTGCCCCTTTGCTTCTCTGCATCTTCTACTCGGATTCTCCTGGCTGACGACAATGCAGATATGCGCGATTATGTCAAGCGATTATTAAGTCAGCAGTATGAAGTGGAATCAGTGCCGGACGGTTTAGCTGCTTTGGATTCTGCTCGTGAGCGTGTTCCAGACTTGGTACTGACAGATGTAATGATGCCTGGATTAGATGGCTTTGGACTGCTGCAAGCATTACGAGCCGATCCGCAGACGCAAAAAGTTCCAATCATCCTGTTGTCAGCACGGGCAGGGGAAGAAGCACGGGTGGAAGGGTTAGAAGCGGGAGCCGATGATTATCTAATTAAACCGTTCTCTGCCCGTGAATTGTTGGCGCGGGTAGAAGCAGCCCTAAAAATGGCTCGTCTCCGCCAAGAAGCAATGGAACGTGAGCAAGGGCTGCGAATCGAAGCTGAGCTAGCAAAAGCACACCTAGAGACTGTCATCGCTGGTATCCAAGACCAGTTCTTTGTGTTGGATCGAGAGTGGCGTTATATCTTTGTCAACGATCAAGTAGCGGAAGTTGTTGGCATCCCAAAGGAAGAGTTGCTAGGTAGGATCGTTTGGGAAACACTTCCCGATCTGGTTAACAGCGAGTTTGATACCCAGGTTCATCGGGCGTTTGCACAAAACACTGTTGTTCAGTTTGAATACTTTTATGCGCCTTGGCAGCGCTGGTTTGAGAATCGCATCTACCCCTTTGCAGAAGGAGTCAGCATTTTTGTTACAGATATTAGCGATCGCAAACAAGCAGAAAAAGCACTTCGTGAAAGCGAAGAAAAGTTCCGCAACATGGCTGATAATGCCCCCTTTATGGTTTGGGTAACAGACACCAATGGCCACTGCACTTACCTCAGTCAAAGCTGGTACGATTTTACAGGTCAAAGCGAGGAAATGGGTCTAGGATTTGGCTGGTTAAATGCTGTGCATCCAGAGGACAGTAATTATGCTAAGAATGTTTTTCTGGAAGCTAATAGGAGTTACTCGGCCTTTTGTTTGGAGTACCGCTTGCGGCGCAAAGACGGTAAATATCGCTCTTGCATCAATGCCGCTAATCCGTGGTTTGGGGTGGACGGTCAGTTTAAAGGTTACATCGGTTCAGTAATTGACATTACCGAACGCAAAGTAGCAGAAGCCGAACGCGATCGCCTCCTAGAACTTGAGCAAGCTGCCAGAACTGAAGCCGAAAGAGCCAACCGGATTAAAGATGAGTTCCTGGCGGTACTTTCCCATGAATTGCGATCGCCTCTCAATCCGATTCTTGGTTGGGCAAAACTCTTGCAGACTCGTGAGTTTGAACCAACAGCGCTGAAGAAAGCGATCGCAACTATCGAGCGGAATGCTCAATTACAAGCTCAACTAATTGAAGATTTGCTCGATGTCTCTCGGATCTTACAAGGCAAGCTCAACCTGAAGATGTTACCTGTCAACCTAGTACTTGTGATTGAGGGGGGATTGGAAACAGTCCGTTTGGCAGCAGAAGCTAAAAATATTCAAATTCAGACGCTGCTGAATGCTTCTTTTGGGCAAGTTTTGGGTGATTCCGGTCGTTTACAACAAGTTATTTGGAATCTCTTATCGAATGCTGTTAAATTCACTCCTGAAGGAGGAAAAATTGATATTCAATTAGAGTGCGTTGACGCTCAAGCTCAGATTACCGTCAGCGACACAGGTAAGGGAATCAGCCCTGAGTTTCTGCCTTATGTGTTTGAATATTTTCGTCAGGCTGATAGTACAATAACCCGAAAATTTGGTGGCTTGGGGTTAGGGTTAGCAATTGTTCGTCATTTGGTAGAATTACATGGCGGCACGATTCGGGCAGAAAGTTTAGGTGAAGGGCAAGGAGCTATTTTCCGAGTCAGGCTACCATTAATTAAAAAAGATTTAACTCCAAAACAAAACATAGAGATTGCGGCATTAAATACTTCTCCTGGGGCTGAAATCCTTGCAGGCATCCAAATCTTAGTTGTAGATGATGACAATGATACCCGTGACTTCCACACATTTGTACTAGAACAGGCTGGAGCAATGGTGACAGCAGTGACATCAGCAAAAGAAGCATTGCAAGTTTTGGCAGAGTCAGAACCAAATATGCTCCTCAGTGATATTGGGATGCCAGAGATGGATGGCTATATGCTAATGCGCCAAGTTAAAGCATTGCAGGCAAACCAAGCCAAACAAATTCCGGCGATCGCTTTAACTGCTTATGCCGGAGAAGTCAATCAGCAACAAGCACTTGAATCAGGGTTTCATAAGCATCTGTCCAAACCTGTCGAACCAGATGAGTTAGTCAAGGCAATTGCAACTCTAATTGGTAGAAGTGGGAATGTCTGAGTATTCAGTTGCACAGTTGCGGTGCATAAACTGTATAAACCTGAGTTCGACGTAACTGGACTTTAATTTTGACTTTTGACTTCCCCGTTCGCATAGCGTCTCGCAGAGAAGGGGCTGACACGTGGCACATGGACTTATTTACTATTCATGCTGAAACAATAAGCAAAGGGGCTAGGAAGTTAGGTTTGAGACCCTTAAGTGTTAGCAAAAAATACTTTTCAAACATCCTCTAGATTCCAATGCCCTGAGATTTCCTGAATAATTCTCAGCGATATGCCAGCATTACTCATCTGGCTCGATTTAGCTCGCGATGACGACAGCCGCGAAATAGACTTCTGCCGTATTGTAGCAAGCATAGCGATTCGGATTGAAGGCATTGTATTTGTCTGCACAATTTGTACGCATGTCTGCAAGGAGGCGCGCATCGCATACCTTTTTGTCCGTCGGGCTGTCATAACAGAGATCGTGACGAGCACACGGTCCACGGAAGTTGGCATTCCCGCCGATTGGAGCCGGAAACTCGTCGGGCGAGTTGGTGCAGTTTATCTTTTCGTTTATCTTTCCAAGTCGTAAGCCGCAGCTTTACATCAACTATGTCTGGTTTTGCCGCACTAGAAAGAGGGGGCGCGATCGTTCCATTCTTGTTTGAACGGCGGGCGGTGCTGAAGTTTTGTTGCAACTAATATTCAAAGTAAAAAGGAGAACAATCACTATGTCAACTACAGAAAACAAAGTCATTGCGATCACAGGTGCGAGCAGCGGTATTGGTGAAGCTACTACTAAGTTACTCGCTCAAAAGGGTTTACGGGTTGTATTAGGGGCACGGCGCACCGATCAACTTGCAGCGATCGCCTCCGAAATCCGTGAGCAAGGGGGCGCAGCAGAATATCGTGCTCTGGATGTCAACGAAATCATTGTTCGACCGATCAAGGAGAGTGGCTAAGGCGTTTATTCTAGAAACCAGAAGAAATTGTGAATCATCATGTACAGTGACAAATTAAATGGCGTTGGATCAGCAGCACAGTATTAATCACAAGGTAGCTATCATGATGCTTAAAAATAAGGTAGTTTTAGCTTATGAAACTTAGCAATGACGTAAAAATGAATAACTATCTAGACTATTCCGGTCATGACGATATGCTGAGCGGTGGCGTAAAGATGATTCCGGTGGATACGCCGAAGGGAACCTTTCGCGTTTGGACTAAAAGGATCGGCAACAACCCTACAGCTAAGATGCTCCTCTTACATGGCGGACCTGGCTTGACGCATGAGTATCTGGAAGCTTTTGACAGCTATTTTCCCATCGCACAAATCGAATATTACTACTACGATCAACTCGGTTCTGCTTATAGCGATCAACCGGATGCCCCAGAATTGTGGGAGCTGCCGCGCTTCGTGGAAGAGGTCGAGCAGGTTCGTCAGGCGCTCGGTCTTGACCGTAATAACTTTTACCTGTTTGGTCAATCCTGGGGAGGGTTGCTGGCGATCGAGTATGCTCTCAAATACCAGCAGAACCTCAAGGGCTTGGTCGTCTCAAATATGATGTCCAGTATCCCCGCGTACAACGAGTACGCGCAGAAGACATTGATGCCCGCTATGGATCAAACAGCATTGGCCCAAATCAAGTCCTTAGAGGCAGCAAAAGATTACGAGAACCCACGCTACATGGAACTCTTGATCCAATATCACTATGTTTACCACGTATTGCGGATGCCGTATGAACAGTGGCCCGAACCAGTGAGCCGAGCGTTCAACCGCCTCAATTCGGCTGTCTATGTCCCCATGCAGGGGCATAGCGAACTGGGTGCGAGTGGAAAGCTAGCCAACTGGGATCGGACGGCTGATCTGGGAGAGATCGAGGTGCCGACCTTATCTATCGGTGCCCAGTACGACACGATGGATCCGATGTACATGCAGATGATGTCGCAACGGATGCAGAAAGGACACTATCTCTATTGTCCGGATGGCAGTCATCTCTGCATGTACGATGACCAGAAAGTTTACTTTGAAGGGCTACTCCAATTCGTTCGTAATGTTGAGTCCGGTCGCTTTTAATACCATTTTGCTAACTAGAGCGTTAAGTACTGAACAGGGTTAATGCGCTGCATAAGTGACAAAGCTACGCGTAGCGTCTGGAGAAAGAGAAGATTTAGCGAGCAACTGCGATCGCCTTCGGTGCTGCTGGAGCAAAAGTAGTGTTCTCAGGCAGACGCGATGCAGAAGGAGAAAAAACCGCCAAACTGATTCGCGAAACGGGCGCTGAATGTTTATATGTTCATTCAGATGCCTCGTTTACAACATTTATCTGTCTCTCGATCCAACAAACCGAGGATGGTTAGACAAGGGAGAAAATTACCTCCCGCTTGTAGCTACGGGTGAGGTGATACGGGGTTACGGCATCGGTGTCGTTGAACAATCTCGCAACGCCAACTTCTCAGAGGGAACCTTGGTTCAGGGGTTTCTGAGGTGGCAGGACTATGCGAGCGCTAAGCCCACGGACTATATACCAACCCTGTCTCGTCGTCCCTGACCCCACGTTCGCAACGCTGTCCTATCTCCCGAACTCACCTAGCAACAGATTTAACGCAGTCGAGCCGAACACACAACCGTACACGGTGCAATCAGCGCGGCGGTGACAACTTTGGCGTTGTCGTTTCCCTGGAGTTTCGCCTGCATCCCCTCACAACAGTGCTATCTGATATGCTGCTGTATCCTGTAGATCAAGCCAGAGCAGTGTTCCGACAGTTCAACGAGTTCGTTGCCACGGCACCCGATGAATTGACGGTAACAGAACATCTCACAGGCACTGGCACCATTCGCTTTCAAAGGGGGATATATTGGTCTCCTAGATGAGGAAGAGCAGGAGCGCATTCCGCTTGCCTTCGGGTCTAACTATGAGAGATTGCTCGACCTCAAACAGAAATACGATCCGGAGGATGTGTTTCATTCGACGATCAGACATCTCGCACTATAAGGAGAAATCATGAAATTTAGTCAGAGCAATGTCATAGAGCGACTGCAACAAGCACAAAACGCCCATGACTTAGAAGCGTTTTTAGCCTGTTTTGCACCTAATTTTCAGGGCAATCATCCACTCCACCCAGAACGGGGTTTCCAGGGAATTGAGGATGCCCGTAAGAATTGGGCTACCATGTTTTATGACATCCCAGACTTTCACTCAGAGTTGCTCCGTTCGGCAGTTGAGGGTGATACGGCCTGGGCAGAGTGGTACTGGTTCGGCACCCATCGTGATGGTACGCAGTTTGGGATGCGCGGGGTGACTATTCTTGGCATACAAGCGGATCAGATCGAGTGGGCACGCTTGTATATGGAACCTGTTTAGGTGTCCAAGCTCGCATGAACATGGACGATCATGACTTAAATTTGGACATCATCAATTCAAAGGAAGAAAATTATGTCTGAACGATACTAGCGGTTTATACGTGCTGGAATATGATGCGAATGGGCTTTTGAATGAAGGTGACGCAGGTGCGTATGATCTATGTGTCTCCCGATCAGTAAAACTCGCACCACGATCGCAGACGATAAACTAACGAATCCGACGGGTTTAGAAATCGGTGCTGACAGTGACATTTACATCTCTAATAAAGGCTTTGTTGCCGGACTCAGCGCGGCACTTCTTTTGGGCAGAGGTCGCCGTCGAGTGTTAGTCTGCGACAAGAGGCAATCCGCGCAACGCTTTTGCACACGAGTCGCACAGTTTTTTCACCCGCGACGGCATCAGCCCGCACGAACTTTTGAGCATCGGGCGCAACCAACTCAAACCCTACAAAAGCGTCGAATTTCAAGCGATCACCATCGAACTCCTAAGAAAACGCAGTTTTCTTGCACCCTTCCCGTAGGCGCGCCTTCGTTGGAGACTTACGTTATCTTAAGCTCTCACGGATGGTCTGTGACCCTTTTATATGTGGACTCAGAGGAAGGAACCTCAGGAGGAGACAATTCCTTAGTAAAATAGGCTACTCCCTCTACGCACAAGTTTCACGTCGCGTATCTCGGCTTAGTACCATATAATTTGCAGTATGCTTATGTCCTACCTCAGGAGAGAGTTGGATGATTGCCCTGCCTGGAGTTGCCATTCAATGCAAAATCTATGAGAGTTCAGCCTCTTTAGTGTATCGAGGTAGGCGAGTGCAAGATGGTCAGGCGGTCGTCGTCAAAATGCTCAAGCAAGATTATCCCTCACCTCAAGAAATCAAGCGCTATAGACAGGAGTACGCCATTACCCGCTCTTTGAACATAGAAGGTGTAATCAAGGCGTACAGCCAGGAGGACTACCAACGTACGCTAGTCATCCTCCTTGAGGATTTTGGTGCAGAGTCCTTGGACTACTGGATGCGGCAGCACCCAGAAATTTTCTGCCCGATGCCTGTATCCACTTTTCTTTTGCTTGCCGTCAAGCTCACACAAATTCTAGGTGAGATCCATGCCGCGAATATTATTCATAAGGACATTAATCCTGGCAATATCGTTCTCAATCCTAATACGGGTGTGGTCAAGATTATCGACTTTGGGATTGCCACTCAATTTAACCGCACCAATCCAACCTTCACAAGCCCTCATGTTTTAGAAGGAACCCTTGCCTACCTATCGCCAGAGCAGACCGGACGAATGAACCGTTTGCTCGATTACCGCACCGATTTCTATTCGCTTGGTGTGACGTTCTACCAATTGCTCACTGGGAAAGAGCCGTTCGCGACAACGGATATCTTGGAGCTAGTGCATTGTCATATTGCTAAACAGCCGATTTCTCCGTGTGAAATTAGGGGTGTGGGGTGTGGGGTGTGGGGTGTGGTGGATGATTCATCACCGATTAACAGTGTAATTTCTAAAGATGTTTCAGACATTATTATGAAATTGATGGCGAAAAATGCAGAAGATCGCTATCAAAGCGCTTGGGGCATCAAAGCAGATTTAGAACTTTGTGTAGCCCGACTTACACAAACAGGGCAAATTGGCAATATCCAACTGGGTCTACAAGATGTTTGCGATCGCTTTCACATTCCCCAGAAGTTGTATGGACGAGAAGCAGAGATTGCAGCATTATTAGCAGCATTTGAGAGAGTGGCAGGAATAGGAAATCAGAAAAATGCTCAATGCAATATTGAGATGATGTTGGTGTCTGGTTATGCTGGTATTGGCAAATCAGCCTTAGTACAGGAACTCTACAAACCGATCACAGCAAAGCGCGGTTATTTCACGTCGGGTAAGTTTGACCAATTTGGGCGCAATATTCCCTACAGCGCAATTGTGGATGCAGTACGAAAACTGGTTCAACAATTGCTCAGTGAACCTGACGAGCAGGTGCGACAATGGCGATCGCAATTTCTCACCGCATTAGGCAGCAACGGACAACTGATTATTGATGTCATTCCAGAAATTGAGTTAATTATTGGCAAGCAACCACCCGTAGCAGAAGTTGGAGCGACTGAGGCACAAAATCGGTTTAACCTTGTCTTTCAGAAGTTCATTCGAGCCTGCTGTTCTCCTGAGCATCCTCTGGTCATCTTTCTGGATGATTTACAATGGGTAGACTCTGCTACGCTTAAGCTTATCGAGTTAATTTTGAGCGATCGTAGGATACAAGCCCTGCTTTTAATTGGAGCTTATCGGGATAACGAAGTCACTCAAACACATTCGCTGATTGCAACCTTAGAGAAGCTAAAACAGCAAACTGTTACTATTAGTCAGATAATGTTAGCTCCGCTAAGACTAGGAGCGGTGGCTCAGATGATTGCTGAAACCTTGCACGCACATACTGAGTCGATTGCACCTTTAGCAGAACTGATATGGCGGAAAGCGAACGGCAATCCCTACTTCACCAATGAATTTCTCAAAGCGCTGTACATTGAAGGTCTTATTGTCTTCGATATTAATCAACTACGCTGGCAATGGGACATTACTCATATCAAAGCCAAAAATATTACCGACAATGTAGTAGAGTTAATCATTGCAAAGCTGAAACAATTTCCAAAGCAAACTCAACAGATTTTATCCTTAGCTGCTTGTGTTGGTGCTGAGTTTGATTTAGCGACACTCTCAGTTATCTGTGAACGACCAGCGGTTGAAATTTTTGCAGAACTCACAACCGTAATTCAGTCAGAGTTGCTTCTTGCAACCTCAGAGTTAGATGAGAATCTGCTGATTCAGAATTATAAATTTTCGCACGATCGCGTTCAGCAAGCAGCTTACGATCTAATTGTTGATGAGTTAAATAAACAAATAGTTCATCTTCAAATTGGTCGCAATTTGCTTAAAGAAGCGTTGGCAGCTTGTCTATCAGATCGACTGTTTGAAATTGTGGATCATCTCAATCATGGGATCGAACTGATTACTAATCAAGCAGAACGAGATGAAATTGCCAAATTGAACTTGATAGCAGGTCAGAAAGCAAAGGGATCGATCGCTTATAGTGTGGCTGAAAAATATTTAGCAACAGCTAGAGCATGGCTGGATACTTCTAGCTGGCAAACCAACTATGACCTGACCTTAGAGTTATATGTAGAAACAACAGAAGTCGCGTATTTATGTGGCGATTTTGAAGATGTAGAACAGTGGGCAGGAGTCGTTCTACAAGAAGCCAAAATAGTTCTCGACAGCGTGAAAGTTTACGAAGTCAAAATTCAAACCGACATCGCGCAAAACCAATTTTTAAAAGCAATCAATACGGCATTGCAAGTGTTGCAGCAACTGGGAATCAGTTTTTCCGAAACGCCTAGTCAGTCAGATATCCAACTTGAACTAGATGCCATCACATCCCGGTTCAGCCAGAAACCAATCGGGGACTTAATTCATCTGCCGGAAATGATCGAGCCGAACCAATTAGCGGCAATGCGAATCCTATCAAGCATCATGATTGTTGCCCGATTTGCTGCTCCCTATCTAATGTTTCTACTTGCGTCTAAACAGGTCAACTTATCAATCCAGTATGGCAATACGTTTGTATCTGCCTTTGCGTATGCCACCTTTGGGTTAGTTCTTTGTTTAAGAGTTGGAAACATCCAGTCTGGCTACGAGTTTGGACAGCTTGCTCTAACGCTATTGTCACAGCCGGATATGCATTCACTCAAAGCTAGGACGTTGTACATTTTAAATTACTACATCATCCACTGGAAAAAACATCTTAGAGAATCACTGGAACCATTACTAGAAGGCTATCAAAGTGGGCTGGAAACTGGGGACTTAGGGTCTGCTGCCTGTTGCGCTTATGTGTACTGCTACAACTCCTTTCGCGCTGGAAAGGGGCTTGTGGAACTTGAACGCGAAATGACAACATATTGTGAAGCAATTCGTCAACTCAAGCAGGAAGCAGTACTCACTTGGCTGCAAATATGTCAGCAGTCTGTCTTAAAATTGAGGGGATCTTCGGTCAATTCATCCCGCCTGAGCGGTGACCCCTACCATGAAGAGAATAAATTGCCACAACACCAAATAGATGAAGACGTGATCCATCTTGTACATTTCGACGAACTTTTCCTATGCTATCTATTTTCTAAGTATGCTCAGGCAGTTGAAAACGCAACTCTAGTGGAAGCTGATTTAAGCAGAGAAAAAGGAACGCTCCTGGCTCCTCTATACCATTTCTATAGTTCTCTGGCAAGACTCTCAACCTATCCCAGAAGCATTGCTCAAACTCAGGTAGAAATCCTTAACAAAGTTGCCCTTAGTCAGGAGAAGATGAAGCAGTGGGCATATCATGCGCCCATGAATTATTTGCATAAACACCATTTAATTGAGGCAGAAAAAGCACGAGTTTTAGGTCAGTTGCTTGAGGCAGAAAAATTCTACGAACAAGCGATTCAAGGGGCTAGAGAAAACGAATATATCCAGGAAGAGGCATTAGCATATGAATTAGCTGCCAAGCATTATCTAGCGCGAGGTCTGGCAAAGTTTGCTCAACTCTACATGAAGGAAGCCCATTACTGTTATGAGCGGTGGGGAGCAACGGCAAAGGTTAAAGATTTAGAAACTCGCTATCCCCAGTTCTTTCCTCAGTCGCCTAGCGTAGACTCTACACCAATCCGCACTACTGCTGGAATGACCTCTAATGCCCCGCAAGTTGCTTTTGATTTAGCGACGGTAATGAAAGCATCACAAGCGATTTCCAGTGAAATTGAACTGGAGCAATTGCTTCATTCCTTAATGCAGATATTAATTGAGAATGCTGGAGCACAAACAGGATGCTTGCTTTTGGAAAATGCAGGCGAATGGAAAATTGAGGCTGCTTGTGAACTCAATGAGGGTAAGCAGGTTTGTCCTACACGAGTAATGCGATCAATTCCAATGTCCGATCGCTTACCTAAATCAATCATTCAGTATGTGATCAGAACGCATGAATCAGTCATTTTAAATAATGCAACTCGTGAAGGTAATTTTATCAGTGAACCATACATTCAACGCCACCAAACCCAATCTATCCTTTGCTTGCCACTATTAAACCAAAGTAAGCTGGTCGGTGTATTGTATCTAGAAAATCAATTAGCAACTGGGGTATTTACACCCGAGCGATCGCAACTTCTGAATCTTCTATCTACTCAGGCAGCGATCGCGATCAAAAATGCCAAGCTCTACTCAAACCTACAAAAGAGTGAAAGTAGAATAGCTCAATTTCTAGAAGCAGTTCCAGTAGCCATTGCAGTATTGGATGCAAGGGGTCACCCTTATTACGCCAATCAACGGAGAATTCAGCTAGTGGGCAAAGGTGTCGATCCTGCCGTAACACCAGATCGGTTTGCAGAAGTTTATCAGTTTTATCGGGTGGGAACAAATGAAATATATCCAAGTGACCAACTGCCAATTGTCCGTGCATTAAGAGGTGAACGCATCACGGTTGATGACATGGAAATTCGCCGAAACGACACAACTATTCCAATTGAAGCATGGGGAACTCCAGTTTTTGACGAACAGGGTGACGTGGCTTATGCAATCGTAGCTTTTCAAGACATTACAGAGCGCAGACGAGCACAGAAACTGTTAACCGAATATAACCTTACTCTGGAACTTCAGGTGGCAGAACGAACGGCAGCTTTACAGCAAAGCGAAGCAGAGCTACGCTTACGAGAACAAGAATTACGACTAATTGCCGACGCTCTACCAGTTCTGATCAGCTATATAGATGCCAATCGCTGTTATCAATTCATCAACCGTACATATGAGGTTTGGTTTAACCGTAGCCGCAATGAAATTTTGGGCAACCCTGTTCGCCAACTTCTCGGAGAAGCGGTTTATCAACGGGTTGAACCGTACATTAATCAGGTGTTTGAAGGGCAAACTGTACCTCTAGAAGCAGAAATCCCTTTTCCGCTTGGTAAGCGGTGCATCAGCGCGACTTTGATCCCTGATTTTGATGACAATTCTCAAGTCAGAGGCTTCTACAGTCTGATCACAGACATTAGCGATCGCAAACTCGCTGAAGCAGCTTCCATTCTGGAAGAACGCAACCGGATGGCGCGAGAAATTCATGATACACTTGCTCAATCCTTCACAGGTATTCTGCTTCAAGTTGGAGCTGCAACACAAGTAGTGGCGGATGACCCAGAAGCAACCCAGGTACATCTAGAAATGATTGAAGAACTAGCACGCGCTGGGCTGGCAGGGGCACGGCGATCCGTATCAGCACTCCGTCCGCGGCTACTAGAAGAAGGTAATTTAGAGAGTGCCATGCATCGTATTGTAGCTCAAATGCGATCAACAACTGACACGGCTGTGATTTGCGAAACTCAGGGTACAGCCTATTCTTTACCAACCGAAGTCGAGAATAACTTACTCCGAATTGGGCAGGAAGCATTAACCAATGCGATTAAACACGCTTGTGCCAGCGAAATTCGGGTTGAGTTGGTGTACAAAGAGACACAGTGTATCTTACGAGTTAAAGACGATGGCAGGGGCTTTGGAGTAGGTTGCATTCCTTTGAGCGGTGGGTTTGGCTTATTAGGGATGAGCGAACGAGCAGAGCGGATTAGCGCACAACTAGCGATTCAAAGCCAACCAGGTCAAGGAACAGAAATTGTGGTGATAATTGGGGTGTAGGGTGTGGGGTGTGGGGTGTGGGGGATGTAAGCTATGGGTAAGTTGGAGAGTTACCGCGATTTAGAGGTTTGGAAAGTATCGATGCGATTAGCAAAGCAGGTTTATCAGGTAACAGAGGTAATGCCAAAGCATGAAATCTATGGGTTAACTTCGCAGATTCGCAGAGCTTGTGTTTCTGTGCCTGCTAATATTGCTGAGGGATATGGAAGGAATCATCGTAAGGAGTATCTTCAGTTCCTCGGTATCGCCAATGGAAGCCTCAAAGAGTTGGAAACCTTGCTTCTTCTTGCAAATAGTTTGAATTACATTGATAGCATTACTGAATTAATGAATTTATGTGACAGTATAGGACGCTTACTGAATCGTCTACGTCAAAGCCTTCAAAGAGGGATAGACAATTGACTCACCCCAATGGCTTCTCCACACCCCACACCCCACACCCCAATGGCTTCTCCACACCCCACACCCCACACCCCACACCCCTACACCCCAATTCGGGTGCTGATTGTTGACGACCATGCCATAGTCAGAAAGGGTCTAGCAACCATCATTAACCGTGATCCAGAAATGACAGCGATCGCTCAAGCTGAAGATGGGCAACAGGCGATCGATGCATTTCGAGAATACCAACCTGATGTCACGCTAATGGATTTACGAATGCCCAAAATGGGAGGTGTTGAAGCTATTATGGCGATTTGTGCTGAATTTAAGCAGGCTCGAATCGCGGTACTCACGACCTACGATAGTGATGAAGACATCTATCGCGGCTTGCAGGCGGGCGCTCAAGGCTATCTGCTTAAGGATGCTAAACCTGGTGAACTTTTAAATGCGATTCGCGCCATTCATCATGGTCAGAAATATATTCCGCCAGAAGTGGGCGCAAAATTATTGCAGCGAATGAGCAATCCAGAACTGAGCGAACGAGAGTTGGAAGTGCTGCGTTTGATGGCACAAGGAATGAGTAATCAGGAAATTGGGACTGCTTTGAGTATTGGTGAAAGCACTGTCAAATCGCATGTGAATCGCATTTTGAGCAAACTGGGAGTGAGCGATCGCACACAAGCCGTGATTACTGCTGTTAAGCGTGGGATTGTCAGTTTGTAATATCATGTCCCGCTAATTAGTTATAATTACCTTTCTCTATGCAGAAAGTCCAAAAATCCCTCCCTTCTGCTCCCCTGCGGTCTTAATGATAAGTCTTTAACCGGACATAATATAAGTGGGGGAAAAGGACAGGTTCGTAATTTTCAATCAACAACATCAGCGTGCTTTAATGCAACCACCAACTCTTTCATAAACTCAACAAAAACGCGAACTTTAGCCGAGAGATAACGTTTTTGTGGATACAACACGGCGATCGGTAATCCAACTTGAGGCACATAGGATTGAAGAATCGATTGTAAATCTCCTCGCAAGATCGCTTTCGCTGCAATAAACTTAGGCAGTTGAACGATACCTGCTCCTCCAATAGCCGCCTCTAAAATGACTTCTGAATTATCGAATAGCAGATAACTGTTAATGCAAAGATCAATTGTTTCTCCATCTTGTTCAAACTTCCAGTTCGCAGCTCGGCGGGTCTGTGAAAAAACAAAGTTAACGCAGCGATGCTGCAATAGGTCTGCCAGCGTTGTCGGCGTACCATACTGGGTAAGATACTGGGGTGAGGCACAAGTGATGTAGCGTGCATTTGCCAAGTGGTGCATGATTAAACGCCTATCGGTGCCCATGCCAATTCTCACAGTTGCATCAATGCCCTCCTCAATGAAATCAATCAAGCGATCATTAAATGAAACATTCAGGTTTAGTTCAGGATATCGTGCAGCAAATTGCAGCAGCGCTGGAGCAATATGCAGTTTGCCAAACGTAAAGCTCAGATCAAGCCGCAATGTTCCGCTCGGTATCGAGTGCGACTGTTTGACTTCGAGTTCAGCTTCTTCTAAGTCGTTAAGAATGTGCTGACAGCGTTCATAAAATCGATTACCATCTTCAGTCAGTGTCAAACTGCGCGTCGTTCGCCCAAGCAGGCGCACGCCCAATTCATCTTCTAGGCGCAATACGGCTCGACTCACGGCTGAAGGAGCCATGCCTAACTGTCGGGCTGCCTCCGAAAAGCTCCCATGTTGAGCGGAGCGCATAAAAATCATCAGGCTTTTCAGCTTGTCCATTTACACAGACGCATTTTTGAATTTTTTACATAACTGTTTTGAATCTTAACTACTTTTTCTCTTTTTCTATACAAGTTACCGTTAAGACAAGATGAAACTTTAAAAACACAAACAGTATAAAAAAGAAGAATCAACATGACTGAGATACGAAATCAGAACGTTACTAGTGCACGTCCTACGCTGATCAAGAGAGCCGCCATCATTACGATGGATGAACGGCTCGGCGATCTGATCTGCGGAGATATCCTGATTGAAAATGGCCTGATCCGGGAGGTCGCTCCAGAGATAAGCCACCCTGGTGCGGACACAATCGACGCAGATGGCATGATTGCCATCCCAGGTTTCGTGGATACTCACCGCCATCTGTGGGAGGGACTGATCAGGAACGGCTTACCGGATGGTACTCTCAAAGACTACTTTGAAGTCCTCAATGGCAAGTTTGGTCCAGCCTACAGCCCATCCGATGTTTACGTTGGGACACTACTGAGCGCCATCGGTGCCTTGAATGCTGGAGTGACTACCGTTCTTGATTGGGCGCATATCCAGAACACACCAGAGCATACCGATGCCTCAATCCAGGCGCTTCAAGATTCCGGCATCCGGGCAGTATTCGGATTTGGATTCCCTACAGCGATGGATCAGGGTCATCGCTACCCAGAAGACCTTCTCCGGCTTCGTAAAGAAGTATTCACCAGCGACGATCAACTGCTGACGTTGGCGCTGGCGACTCAGAGCCCAGAGCACGTCTCAGATGAAGAAGCGAAGAAGTGCTGGAATACGGCGCGCGAGGCTGCAGCACGCATTACCGCACATGCCGGGCTGGCTGGGATTGGCAAGCTAAATGAGATCGAAAGGTTTGGACGGGAGGGAATGCTTGGGTCCGATGTGACGCTGATCCATTGCGGGTCTCTCACGAGAACCGAGTGGCAAATCATCGCAGATACTGGCACTACGGTATCGATAGCGACGCAGATTGAAATGCAGATGGGTCACGGATCGACGCCGATCCAGGCAGCGCTCGACGCCGGCATTACACCCAGTCTCAGCGTGGACGTAGAGACCTCTGTCCCAGGTGATTTTTTCACACAGATGCGCGCGACACTGGCCCATCAGCGCGGGGAGGCATTCGCGCGAGAGCATCGAGGTGACGCCGCGCCGAAGTTGATCGGCATGCGCGATGTTCTAGAAATGGCCACGAGGGCGGGGGCCGAGACAAATGGCCTTAGCCGAAAGGTCGGTAGCTTAACGGTAGGCAAGCAAGCGGACCTTGTTCTGTTGCAAGCTGCAAACATTAATGTGATGCCCGTCAACGATCTCGTAGGCGCGGTCGTCGGTGGCATGGACGTGAGCAACGTTGATACAGTGCTGGTAGCAGGACAGGTGAAGAAGCGTGGCGGCAAGCTTCTCGATGTCGATCTACCTAAGCTTTGTAGCCAAGTGTATGAAGCACGTGATTGCGTGTTTGCCAGAGCAGGTATAGTCTGCTCTTGCCCGCGCCACATCAAAATGCGTGTGTAGTTCGCACCACACGCCCACTTAGGCGTCTTGGCTACTGAACTCAGCATTAGGATGAGAAATGACGGACCTAAAGTGAATCACTTCTATTGCAGATACATCGACGAAGGAGTTACCAGTGAAAAAATTGGCAGGAAAGGTTGCGATCGTAACTGGATCGAGCCGTGGAATTGGCAAAGAGATTGCGATGAAATTGGCGCACGAAGGCGCTAAAGTGGTCGTCAATTATAGTCGTAGCCCTGAGAAAGCTGAAGCAGTGATTAACCAAATTCAGCAACAGGGCGGCGAAGCCATAGCAATCCAAGCAGATATGAGTCAGGTTGACCAAATTCAGGAGTTGGTGACAACAGCAGTTGAGCAGTACGGTCAACTCGATATTCTGGTCAGTAATGCTGGGATTGAGCACTTCAGAAAGCTAGAGGAGATCACCCCGCAAGATTTCCAGCGGGTGTTTAGTGTGAACGTTGCTGGTCAACTGTTTGTGACACAGGCTGCCGCTCGCTACATGACCTCCGGTGGGCGAATAGTGCTGACTTCCTCAGTCAGTGCCCGGATTTCTGTCTTCTATCATACCCTCTACGCCGCAAGCAAAGCTGCCGTTTCAGCCATGGTGCTCAACTTAGCTCCTGAATTGGGCGAGCGTGGGATCACCATCAATGCCATTGCACCCGGTGGCACAGCGACGGACATGGCACAAGAGAATGCCAAGCGCTACACACACCCAGCTCTACAGAGCGCACCACCCGATGCTTTACTCTTGAGTAAGACGTCACTGCAGCGTCTGGCTCAGCCAGAAGAAATCGCCGCAGCTGTCACATTTTTAGTGTCTGATGACGCTTCCTATATCAGTGGCAGCACGCTCGCGGTTGACGGCGGCAGGTTCTAAAGCTGGTTAATCCGGATGCAGAAGATATCACTATGACAAAGTTTGCAGGCAAGGATTTAGTGACTTAACAAGTACTTTAGTAGTTGAGGCAGAAGGTGTCCTTATGACAAAGTTTGCAGGTAAGGTGGCGATCGTAACGGGTGCCGGATCAGGCATTGGCGAAGCGGTAGCCGGTCGCTTCTCGCGCGACGGTGCTGCAGTGGTGCTGGTGGGGCGCACGGTAGCAAAACTGGAGGACGTGGCACGGGAGCTAGACCCGACTCGCACCCTGATCTATACCGCCGATATTTCCGATCAGTCCGCAGCAGAAGCGATGGTAGCAGCTACCCTGGAGCGCTTCGGCAGGCTGGATGTGTTGATCAACAATGCTGGCGTGGGACCTGTGGTTCCGTTCCTCGAAATCTCGGCTGAAGACTGGCACAAAGTCATGGCGATCAACGTGGACGGTGTGTTCTTCTGTACCCGCGCAGCGCTGCCTAGTCTGCTCGAAACCAAAGGCAACATCGTCAATGTATCCTCGGTGTCTGGTCTCGGCGGGGACTGGAACATGAGTGTCTACAATGCGGCCAAGGGTGCGGTGACCAATCTAACTCGTTCGTTAGCCGTGGAGCTTGGATCGAAGGGGGTACGGGTCAACGCGGTCAATCCTAGCCTCACCTTTACGGCTCTGACCCAGGGCATAGAGTCTGACCCAAAGCTGATGGCCAAGTTCACCGAACGCATTCCACTTGGACGGGGTGCACAAGCTGCCGAGGTCGCTGACGCGATCGCCTTTCTCGCAAGCGTTGATGCCCGCTTTGTGACGGGCGTAAACCTGCCAGTGGATGGTGGCCTGTCAGCGTCCACTGGTCAGCCCAGACTAGCGTAAGGTTAGTGTTGCAAAAAATTTGAGAACCACCACTTGTAGAAAGGAGATAACGATGAAAGTATTAATGGTGGGAGCAACGGGCAAATACGCCAACTATGTTGTACCCGAACTGAAGCAGCGTGGCACTGTAATTCGAGCCTTGGTGCGGGACAAGAATAAAGCAGATGCAGTGCGGCAGCAAGGCGTAGATGAGGCAGCGATCGGTGACCTCCAAGACTCAGACAGTCTTCGCGCTGCTGCTAGTGAAGTAGACGGTGTATTCCACATCAACCCTGCCTTCGCGCCTAATGAGGCAGAATTAGGTGTGGCGATGGTTGAGGCGGCTAAAGCGGCAGGGGTGCAAAAGTTTGTTTTTTCGGGTGTGATTCATCCATCGATCTCGAAAATGAGTAACCATGCGGCAAAATGCTCAGTCGAGGAAGCACTGTACGAGTCTGGCATGGAGTTCACCGTTTTGCAGCCGACGATGTTCATGCAAACCCTCGACAATGGCTGGAATGCAGTGCTGGAGCAAAATCGCTTCTCTCTTCCTTACTCCAAACACGCAAAACTATCCTACGTAGACTACCGCGATGTGGCAGAGGTGGCGGCATTAGCGCTGACGAGTGATCGATTAGGCTACGGCACATTCGAGCTATGTGCTCCTGGTATGGTCAATCGTGTGGAACTGGCGGCGATGATCAGCGAGGCGATCAGACGCACCATTGAAGCAGGTGAACCGTCGTTCGACGAGTGGGTACGGGCAGCACACATTCCAGAAGGTGCTCTGCGTGAGGGCATGAGAACGATGTACGCCGACTACAACCAATATGGGTTTCCGGGCGGCAATGCGCTGGTGTTGCAAGCGATTCTGGGACGGGAACCCCGCACACTGCGGCAGTACATCCAAGAACTTGCCAGCCGTAAAGCGTCTTCGTAATGCACGAAAACCTCAGCAGTAGCTTGATCGAACCCTGAATGTGGTGTCCTTTTCGAGCGCGGTTGGTAGTTGCGATCGCATCGAATGACAAAGCGGCAAAAGTAATTGTGCTGAAGGGGTGACAAAGGGGCTAAAACGGAGGAAATAGGGGAGTGTGACCGTTCTGAGGTAAAAAATGATCGGCTCAAGGGGTGACAAGCATCCGGTAAACCAAACAGAGCAAGCTTTTTAGCCCAATTACCTTCAAAAAGATTGTCTGGCTGTTGTGCTATAAAACTGGCACATTTAACCAAAGTATGGAATGAATCCATAAAGCGATGGCTGCGCCAACGCCTGCCTTAGGATGCCCGAAGGGCTGTAGGGCAATCGCTATTTCATTGTCAAAAAACCTGTCAATAAGAATCTATCTATAGGGAGGTCAAATAGATTAAAAGTTTGATGGGCAAAGGTTTTAGCGTTCTTGTCACCCCGTCAGGCAGCTGTCACCTTTTGGCCCATCAAGATGAATAGCACAAATTAGATAAGGATTATGAGCATACAGCAGACAGCGGTAGCATTCAGGTATTTTAAGGATACTACCAGTTATACACCCTGCTTTTGCTTCTTCAAAAAAACAGTCTACTTAAACGGTTGCCCCCATCTCTCCCAGTTCTCTTTGTTAAATTTATATTGTACGCACAACGTACACAAAAGATTTTAATCAAGTCTTATCTTTTATAGAAAAGTTCTATAAAAGTTAGTTTATCACTCTATTATTTAGTAGGTAGAGTTAATCAACTATTTAAATGGCTAATTCCATAGGTAATATTTACATCTTAAAACTATTACTTCTTTTCTAGTTTCTGTCGAAGTACGCCTGCCAAAGGTATACCTGCATCAACTAATTGATATACAATTTCAGAATATTTATTTAAAATAACATTATTACACCGTATCTGTTTTTCAAAATTGTTCCATATTTTTTGAGGTAATTCGGTAGTTCTTTCTCCGTTTCTACGTTCTTGCCAAAAGTTATTTATTTTAGGGTTTACACACTGACTTAACCATTCAAGTGCTTGCTCAGGTACAAACTGCCAACCCAAACCATTTAACATAGTAACCAAATGACCATAAGCATCAGGATTATGTCCTATTACCTTAACCCATTTATTAATAATATTAGAAAAAAGATGGGCGTGCGGCCACTCATCTATTAAACGAGAAGTAGAATGTCTACTAAATAGTATTAGTTGTACGACATCTTCCATTTCATTACTAAGCCAAGAGTAACTCGCATATTTATCAAATTCTGGACTATCAAGTATACAATTACAAATTTCTGACCATCTTAACTGTGCCTCTTCGGTTAAAGGCTCAAGATACCCAATTTGAAAACTTATATAGCCATTCAATAAATCAGCCGTCATCTCTGGCGTTTTTGACCAACATTTTTGAATAGGAATAAGGATATGAAAGCGTATTTCATCAAAAGACATATTTTGTGCTAATTGTGATAAACCTCTGATGAAAAATTGATTCCATTCAGATGGTTTTGGTGAATTATAAAATGTCTCTCATCTCCAACAGGTGTATTTTTATTAACTGTCAAACTCATCAGTTCATCAGTAATTTGAAGTATCCTTTCTTTATTTACAGGATTTGGTACTAATTTTGAAAAAGGCAGAGCATGAAGAACACGCTCTGCTAAATTATAATCAAATATTATTTCATCTTCTATTGATGGAATGCGTGGAATATCAGGAAGTATGTTTGTGTTTAAATTTGTCAAATGTGTATTCAATAATTCTTCTTTCCATTCGACTATTTTTACTGAATTGTCTTCCTCAGTCCAGTAAAAACGATTAAGCTGGTTAGAAAATAAACAAAGTGAAAGTCCAAGACTCAGAGCATTCCAACATAAAACTTCATCAATTGTCCATGCTTCAAAAAGTCCACGAAAAACAGCTTCAACTACTTGTCTTTGAGAATCAGTAATAAGTCTTAAAAGTTGTTGGCGTATATCTATATCTGCTACACTATTAGCAACTAATACTCCAAGTCCACGTCCGGCAGATACTTTAGGGTCAAAAGCAAATTTATTATATTCGTAACCTTGATAAGACATACGAGCGGCAGCAAGTAAAATTTCACGACTCCAC
The DNA here is from genome assembly GCF_036917535.1 of Nostoc sp. Taxonomy (GTDB): domain Bacteria; phylum Cyanobacteriota; class Cyanobacteriia; order Cyanobacteriales; family Nostocaceae; genus Nostoc. Next base: position 7,612 of record NZ_JBALDA010000061.1, on the reverse strand, counting down.
TTAATTAATTCGTGAGCTTTTGTCCATTCAAAATCCGCAATTAAAATAGCTGCTGCTACACCAACAATTGCTTGTAATCGTTTATTGTCTTGATAATATTCTGGTTCATTTTTATCAGAGAAATCATCAGTTTTTTGAAGCAGTTTAACAGCATTAACTGCTTCTTCAAGCGTCATTCCTTCGTCTACTTTACCTTCTTCTATAGTTTTTACTGCCCACATAGCTATCTTAAACCAGTGTTGCCAAGAGACTGCTGTCGAGTACGACCTTCAACACTATTTTTCCCAACAAGGTTATCCCACCAAACTTGACTAACTTCTATTTCCGTAGCAATAGAAGGTAATAATTCTACATTAGGAATCATTCGTTGATCTTCAAGTAAGCTGAGTATAAATAAGTTACTGATAATAGGTTTAAGATGATGTATCAACAGTAAAGGTTTCAGTCGAGGGCTATGTTCTGCAATGCTATCTAGCTCTTCAGAACTTAACTCTGGTATCGGTAGCTTTTCTGGCTTTCCTAATATTCGCCAATCAAGATTTTTATATAATTGTTCAAGGTTTTCCTCTCTTATTGAAGCAACAACAGTCCAGCGTCGAGAGCCATCTTTACTTAGAGTAATTTCAGCTAAGATACGAATTAAATCATTGATAACTTTACACTTTCCTGAGTCAATAATTTTGTCAATACCATCAATGAAAATAGTAGGGTGGGACGTACCGCTTACTGCTAAAAGTAGCTTTTTTAAAGGTTGAGTTAGTTGTAATGAAGCAGCAAAACTATTCCAGTCATTACCACTAATACGATCCCATGCAATAACAATAGTAAATCCTTCATTTCTATGGGATTCAACTAAAGTTTTTAAAATTGCGGATTTACCAGTACCTGGCGAACCGACTAGCAATAGAAGTGATGTTTTTTTCATCATTTCTCTAGCAGTATTCACGATTTTAACACGGTCAAGGACAAAACCACCAACATCACAGCGAATGTCTCTCAATATAAAATCTATATGCTCTTGTAATCGATTTAGATCATCACTACAGTCATGAGACGGAAGCAAAGCAAAATTATCACTTAGTAGTTTTTGAGTCAGAATATCTGAATTAAAAGCCCCTGCACTTATATTAGCTTCCGCAGCATATTCTACAAGTTTTGTAAAAACATTTGGTGCTTCATTTTTTTGATCATGAGGAAGCAAGTAGCTGACAGTTTGTATGGCATAAGTATAATCTCGTGAGCCTTCTTTTTGAAAATCAAAATGTAGAATAACCATCGAGCGCAAAAAATTCCATAAATCATCATCACTGATGTCACTGCCTTGACAAATGTTCAATTTATCGCGGATAAGTTCAACGAAACTACGTTGTGTTTGGTTCGTAAGTTTATTTTGAAAAATTCTGATCAAGAAGTCTGTAGAATTAGGACTACTACGCATAATCTATCCACTCTCTAGAGTTTTCTTGAACTAATATTATCCCATTTTCCTCTTTACTACCAATTACAATTCCATAGGCTCTTGCTAATTCATACCATTCATGAAACTGAGATTTTTTATGTCTATCTCAGTTTCATTAGGCTCCCAGTTTTCTACGCACTTCTGAACAAACCTACTTTTGACTTTACTTTCCCTAATGCTAGTCTTTCTTTAACTACACCCAGAGTATTTAAAACTTGTTTTCCAGTAGAGAAATTAATAATTTGAATTAGGTTATTGTTAAGTTTAATTCCCAATTCAGATATTTTAATTTTACCGTTTTTTCTCTTTTTAAAGTAACAAAAGAGGGATGAACCTTTACCTTTTCCCCTTTAGATTGGCTTTAGACTCCAACTAAAGTTGGAGACAACCTTCCACTGCAAGATGGACAGGTTCATCCATCACTCGATTGTACAAAAATGTCAACCCAGAGTGGACGACAACAGAAGGTCAATTCTCTATATTAAATTCATAGCGATGTTGATGCAGTTGGTTTGTGAGGCTTAAGTTTGCTTAATACAAACCGAAAGATGACTTACGACCATAATAATCGTTCTCTATTCGTTCCGCCTTCAACCCAGGATCATATCCAAGGTGTACTGAATGCTGCTGTAGTATTCGTCATTTATGGAGATTATGAATGTTTTCAAAGTGCCAACGTCTATCGATTGATTAAAGTTGCTCAACAGCAATTGCAGGTTTCGTTTGGAGAAAACAATTTAGGTTTTCTCTTCCGTCATTTTCCTCAAGTACAGATTCATCCACATGCTCACCGGGCAGCGGAAGCCGTAGAAGCAGCAGCGGCTCAAGGGCAGTTTTGGCAAATGCATGAGATGCTATTTATCCATCAACAGGAGTTGGGAAATGGCTATTTAGTGGAGTATGCCAATAGTTTAGGACTTGATATTTCTCAATTTTTGCAGGATTTATCCAAGGGAGCGTATGTCAATCGTATCAATGGGGACATCGAAGGTGGACTGCAAAGTGGAGTGGAGGCTGCACCCGCTTTGTTTATTAATGGAATTCGCTATCTAGATCGCTGGACTGTTGAGCAGCTAATGGCAGCCATTGTTGCTGCAAATGATTAAGTTTTTTGATGCTTATCTTAACAAGTAAGTCGGTGTGAATATTTCTCGTGGGGATGAGGCAGAAGGCAGGAGGCAGGAGCCAAGTGGGTTTGAGTTTATTTAATTTTTATTAACATAGTTTGGTTTTTTCACATCGTTCTACTTATTTGAGCAGGGAGTATTTCATAACTTCTATACCGACAACAAGAACCAGAGATTTGAGCAATTTAGCAAGAATACAGAGGCGATCGCAATGATGGTTTTTACATGGAAAAAAGTTCAAAAATTGTTGCTGTGGTTATTTGCATTAAGTGTTGTCGTTGGCATATCAATGCATCCAACATCAGCCACCTCCAAGGAATTACCTCAAGCCTCCAACTCTAAACCTGCGATCGTTCTCGTTCATGGGGCTTTTGCTGACGGTACATCATGGCAACATGTTATTCCATTGTTGGAGCAGGATGGCTACAGAGTGACCGCTGTGCAGATTCCGCTCACCTCACTTGCTGATGATGTGGCAACGACGAAGCGGGTGATTGACAATCAAAAAGGTTCCGTTGTTTTAGTCGGACATTCCTATGGTGGAAATGTGATTACGGGTGCGGCGGCTGGCAATCCACAGGTGAAAGCTCTAGTTTATGTTAATGCTTTCGCCCCAGATGTCGGTGAAAAGACGAGTGATTTGAATAAAAAGTATGCAGCACCTCCGATTAGCAAGGCGATCGCACCTGATGCTGCAAACTTTCTCTATATTGATCGCGGGAAGTTTCACGAATTTTTTGCCCAAGACGTATCGAAGGCTGAGGCGCGAGTGATGGCAGCAACCCAAAAACCGATCGCCAGCGCCGCGTTTGAGCAATCACTGAACGAAATCGCCTGGAAAACGATTCCTTCTTGGTTTCTCGTGACTCAAAGCGATCGCGCCATCAATCCTGAACTTCAACGATTTATGGCTAAACGGATTAATGCTAAGACAACCGAAGTTAACTCCAGTCATGTTCCTTTTATCTCTCATCCAAAAGAGGTTGCCAAAGTGATTGAAGCAGCAAGCACTGCTGTAAAGTAATCCCAATTTAACGATTTGTTAGTGAGCTAAGTTCTGCGAACCAATGAGACGCAAGTTTGGTTTCTGGCAGAACATTTGCTGGATAGACCATTGGTACGCAGTTAAATTCAGCAGATCGGGTGTTGTAAATCAAATAACTAACACTATTTCAGCGATCGCTCTTTAAATGAATTCATTCTTGACTCCATTTATCCATTGTAGATAACAGAGGAAGAGAACTTTATGACTAATTATGACTACATTGTGATTGGTGCTGGGTCGGCAGGTTGCGTAGTCGCCAATCGTTTGACGGAAGACAGTGACACGACCGTGTTACTTCTCGAAGCAGGCAACCCAGATACGAAACCAGAGATTTTCATCCCAGCGGAGTGTGTCAATATAGTAGGCTCAGAGGTGGACTGGAGCTATTTCTCTGAACCAGAACCCTTCTTGAATAATCGCAAAATGTTTTGTTCCCGTGGCAAAGTCTTGGGAGGCAGCAGTTCGATTAATTTCATGATATATGTCCGAGGCAATCATCACGATTATGACCACTGGCAAGAGTTGGGAAATCCCGGTTGGAGTTACCAGGATATCTTGCCTTATTTCAAGAAATCTGAACACCAGCAACGCGGTGCCTCCGCTTACCACGGAGTTGATGGGGAGTTGAGCGTTACCGATCCCATTGCGCCTACTGCAACTTCTCAACGATTTGTAGAGGCATGTGTGGCAATGGGATTTGACTACAATCCTGATTTCAATGGTACGCAGCAGGAAGGAACCGGACTCTATCAACACACTATTAAGGAGGGTAAACGGCACAGTGCTGCTGCTGCGTTCCTTGTACCCATTCTCCAGCGTCGCAATTTGACCATAACGACTGGGGCATTGGTGACTCGATTGTTGTTTGAGGGAACCCGCACCGTTGGGGTAGAATATCTGCACGAGGGAATGCTGCACCAAGTCAGGGTTGAGCGGGAAGTGATTTTAAGTGCGGGCGCGTTCGATTCGCCCAAGCTGCTGATGCTATCCGGTATTGGGGATGCTGCACACTTACAAACATTAGGGATTTCTGTTGTCATCGAGCTGCCAGGTGTTGGTCAAAACCTGCAAGACCACATTTTCTCTCCTGTGGTATACCAGGCAACTCAGGATTTACACTTTGCCAGCACCAGTAGTATTGGGGAAGCTGGATTATTTTTGCATAGCAAGTGGAATTCAGTGGTTGCACCCGATTTACAGTTTCTATTCGGTTCCATTCAGCTCTTACCCCCTGGCTATGCTCCAGCGGCATTTGGATTTACAGGTGGAGTCGCTTTGACCCATCTGCAAAATATTGGCAGTGTCGGTTTGCGAACGCCTGATCCTAAAGACACACCGATGTTGCGGATGAACTATCTGCAAAATGAAACCGATGTGAAGAAGCTGGTTGAGGGAATTAAATTAATGCGGCAATTGTTTCATAGCAACTTCTTTGATGAGTTTCGTGGTGCAGAAATTGCTCCGGGTGCTGAGGTTCAGAGTGATGAAGCCCTTGAAGCTTATATCCGCAACAATTGCAGCACACTGTGGCATCCGGTTGGCACCTGCAAAATGGGTACTGACCCAATGGCGGTGGTCGATCCTGAACTACGAGTACATGGAATTGAAGGCTTGCGTGTCGTGGATGCCTCCATCATGCCCACGATCACCACGGGAAATACAAACGCACCGACCATCATGATTGGCGAAAAAGCAGCAGATTTAATTAAAACGGAGCGTACTTCACAAAGCATTGCCAATAAACTTAATGTCCAAGTTCAATCGCATCTCTAGCGAAATTGGCGACGAAATCCTGGGTGTACCTGGGGATCTCCCTTAGAGGGTGTTATGAACTTCTATAGAACCTAGTCTAAAAGCGAAATTCAGCCCTCATTGCGATTTTTGAGGAATGGTTGGAACTGGCTCACAGAGCCGATGATTTTCAGAGTTCATAACACCCTCTATGCCGCTTGAAAACTGGTCTATCAGTTAAAAGGAAAACTCAAAACTATGAATTCACAAGCAGCTCAAACCACTACTGCTGACGAGTCGGCAATCCGTGCTTTCCATCGCCAGATGATTGATGCTTGGAATCAAGGTAGCGGCGAAGGCTTCGCTGCCCCGTTCAGCGAAACTGCCGATTTCATCACGTTCGAGGGCACGCATCTCAAGGGTCGAAAAGAAATCGCGGCATTTCATCAGCAAGCGTTTGACACGGTTGTCAAAGGAACACTCCTGGAGGGTGAGGTGAATTTTGTCCGCTTCGTGAACTCGCAACTCGCGCTCATGCTTGTAGTTATCAGGGTAATATTGCCCGGACAATCCGAAACTTCACCGTCACGAGATTCGCTGCCGCTATACGTCGTAACGAAACGCGACGAAGGTTGGCAGATCGAAGGGTTGCTCAATACCCGGAAGTTAACGCTAGAACGTCAATTCTTCTTAGACGACTTTGACTCATTGAGCGCAGAGGCTCAACGTCAAGTGACCGACCTCGTTGCAGGTCTCAAGCAGATCAATCAAAGGAGATGTAAGTGAACACTGAATACTACGATGACATTGTTATTGGTGGCGGCAAAGCGTACTTGTCCGCCCGATCAAGGGGCGGGATTGCGTAATAAAGTGTTATGGCTACCGCCAGCAAAGTTTACGAGGCGCTCACTTTCACTCGTCAAGTCGAGAGTGCTCAACAAACATATTTGGAGTGGGACGCGAAAGCGTTCGGCGGACAGCCCCTTTCTGGTGTGACAATCCTCATCAAGAACCCAGATGGTCTAATTGTCCATATTGCTATCCATCATCGTCCCCTCGGTGCAGTGCTTCGCTTCTCGATTGAGATGCGCGAACGTCTTAAGGGCAAGATCCAGCCGGACTATTTCTACGAAGGATAGGGTTAGCAGCTGTTTATCGATGGCGGTATGGCACAGATTTGAGCGCTACTTAACTTGAAGCGTTACCCGAAAGTTGGCGCGACTAGCTTAATTGCTAAAGCCTGTGGGCTAGATACAGCCTCGTCATTGTGCAAAAATTGTATTTAAACCCAATAATTAGAGGATTGGCATAATGGGAAAACTGGAAGGAAAAATCGCCCTTGTCACAGGTGGCAACAGTGGTATCGGTCTTGCCACAGCCAAACAGTTTGTTGCTGAAGGTGCTTATGTCTACATCACAGGTCGTCGCCAAGCCGAACTGGATGCTGCTGTAGAAGCCATTGGTAAAAATGTTACGGCTGTACAGAGTGATGTTTCTAATCTGGCAGACCTTGATCGTCTGTTTGCCACCATTAAGCAAGAGCAAGGACACCTCGATATCATCTTCGCTAATGCTGGCGTTGGACAAATTGCCCCACTTGGAGCAATCACAGAGGAAGACTTTGACAAAACATTCAACATAAACGTCAAAGGTTTGCTGTTCACTGTACAAAAGGCACTGCCACTGTTGCCAGAGGGCGCTTCTATTATCCTGAATGCTTCGACTACTTCTATAAAAGGTACGCCAGCTTTCAGTGTTTACAGCGCTACCAAAGCCGCCGTGCGATCGTTTGCCCGCAATTGGATACTCGACCTCAAAGAGCGCAAGGTCCGAGTAAATGCCATTAGCCCTGGTGTAGTTCCGACTCCTGGTTACGATCTTTTGGGACTGAATGACCAGCAGTTGCAAGAATTCGTGGATACCCAAGCCAGCGTTATCCCACTGGGAAGAGTCGGCAAACCTGATGAGATTGCCAAAGCCGTTGTCTTTCTAGCTTCAGCCGACAGCAGCTTTGTAAACGGCATTGAGTTGTTTGTCGATGGCGGTATGGCACAGATTTGAAGTGCCCTAAAAATATCCATCACCAAAAACCTTGAGGAGTTCGGTGTTATGAATGCAAATAACGGTATCATCAGTCAGCCCAGCCCATATTCAGTAGACTTGTCGGGAAATAAGAGAGAATAGACAGCAGTGGTAGGGAAGGATGATGCTGAATATTGAAGGTGCGCTGAAGCAAGACCGACTGTTGAG
>NZ_JBALDA010000060.1:0-50458 GCF_036917535.1 Nostoc sp. | reverse complement strand
TCACTGCCACCAGCATTGTCGTTAGCACCATTGCTGTCTCCAAGAAATACAGCTTATCTGCTAGCTACGGTTCATCTAGTTCTGCTGCCGGCTAAATATGCCTTAGTACTATAGTGTACTACAGTGCATTTTAGGTAGAAAAATTGCTGAAAGTTTTTGATAACTTTCAGCAATACATTTGTTTTTCAAAGAGAGCTTTTTTATGGAACGATTAAGAATTTCCGATCTCAGTTTTTGTGAAGATAAAGTTCCCGAGCTTAGTCAAGTACAAGGGGGAGTTGCATCTGCTTACGCACTTAGTTATTCTGGTGCTAACAAGAGCAGTTATAAAGTAGGCAACGGTACTATTAAAGGTACTATTGAAGGTGCTCTTGCTGGTGCTCTTGCTGGCGTTATTACTGATGGTAATAAGGCTATTGCATCTGCCAATACATCGGCAACAGTTTCCTAAAGCTGGCATAACCAAATTGTAGGAAGCTTTTATGGGCAATGTCCATAAAAGCTTATTAGGAATATTTCTATACCTCTATTTTATACCACATATAGTAGTATAAGACAGCAGGTAAAAACGATACTTCAACGTCGCTCGCTGACCATGCTAGCTAACTTTTGTTTTGCTAATGAACTTAACTCAATGGCAAGACTTACCGTGGAAAACAAGCATGGTCTTCTATCTCTCGGTTTTATAACAACTATAAAAAGGGTACTCTGGGTTTAAAACTATATCCACAGTATCTTGGTATCAGTTCCGTACTTGAGTTGAATATTTTGGGAAAATTTTTCTAAGTTATGGTTGCGTTAAACCCATAACATACAAGCCAGAAATGCTCATAGTTGCAGTGAAATTGTCAAGATTACACTATCCACTAGAATACACGTTTGTAAGTGTGTTTGTGTAATTAATAAAGGCGAAAACGCAGCTAGAAAGTGCGATTCATTCAGTCGAAACCAAATAATCGGGGGATGACTGGTTTCTACAGGGTAATCGATGAGGATTAAGTTCGCACTTTAATCCTTTGGAGATGACAAATTCATTGTTATAGCTTCTTTAATGCTTCCCTATCAGGGTGCAAAATCACAAAATCATTTGTATACCTAATGACTTGGGGTTTCCATAAATGCCATTTCCCTTTAATTTTTATTTTCAGGGAAGACTTTTTTATAGCAGTTCTCGTTTATGTGAGTTACACCCGTAGTGGTATGGCAAGCCATACCCCTACACTTGTGATATAAAGTTGTGTAACGCATCTGGATGGGAACCGCTATATTATGGTTTCTAGACTGTGCAGAGCGACATTAACCAAAAATACAGAGAATAGAATAGTTTTGGTCTGGCTTATCAGTCTCTTTTACCCAGTTCACTTTTACGATGGATTAATGTGACTTTGCTTTCGCTATCCATCACCTGAACTTTCCTCAGTGCAAACATACTAAACAGACCTTAAATCCTTATTAACCAACAACGCAGCCTAAGAAGCTCTTTTACGCTTACGCATCGAGGCAGCAGCAAACATAGTGCAACTAAACAGCGAACCTAGAATTGTTGAGGGTTCTGGGACAGTATAGACACTCACCTGATTACTCTTAGATTCTATTAAAGTTAAACGAGTTGACTTATCGAAAGTACGGGAATATTTACCCTTAAAGCTAGTCGAAGCATATTCCTGTGTTCCGCCAAAAGATTTATTAATAGAAGTCTGACTTGAATCAAGAGTTATGCTACTACTCGGTTCAAATACAAAAGCATCATTGTTACCTATAGTTGATAAATTTCCAGAAATCTTGAAAGAGTCCAAAAGATTACCAGTATCGCTGTCGTATAACTCATATAAGAACTCTCCACGAGCATTTGCACGTTCAGTCAGTGCATCATCAATGGATGTTTTAAGGTTAAATAAGCCACTGAAATCAAAAGAAAACTCTTTGTCTATTATAAAATCATAACCGATAATCGCAGCCAAGCTTTCTGCCGACCCTGTATAGCCATCACCCTGACCTTGAGCTTGGCTGAAGGACAAATTAGAGGCAGAGTTGTTTGCATCGATATTAAACTTAGCCTCAGCGTTAGCATCAGCAGTTACTTGACCACCTGTGCTAATTGCTGTAGTCACAGTATTAGTCAAAGTTCTAACATCTAAAGGGTTGCTACTAAAGTTGTTGATGTTGAATTTTGACTCAGAATATGCAATGGTAGCAGCTTGGCTCGGTAAGGTAGCCAATATCGAAGTAGCGATCGCTGGAGTAGCTAGTGTCAAAAAACGCTTTACAACTTTGATGTATTCTTTCATACAATTACTCTTTTTTACTTTTATCATGTTAGGATTGTAAATTTTTCATGCTTACTGACTCCTTGCTAATGAGCAGGAGTAAAATATAGGCAAGCATGATGGACAACTTGGAAAATTCTCAAGCCGTTTTTGTCTTATGCAGAAGAAATCTTCTATTTTAAGAACAAATTTTATTTACCATTTATGCACCGTCAATTCAGTAATAACCACATCAGTGATTTAGTTGTAAATCAGGTGCACTCGGTAATTCGTTACATACTTATACTAACCGTGATCGATTTGTTTCTTGTAAAGTTTGAGTGAAACGGAGAGTTTTTTTATTGGTATTTACGTAAGGATTCAGGTAGGGAGGAGTTGACATAAGTGATGTTGTTGCCAAAGCATCCTTTGATGAGCAAGGAAGTCACTGTAAAATCAAGCGATGATCGTCTGTACCAATTGTCGAAGTCAAAATTAGTAGCAATACGGTTCGGTTAAAGTGCATAGTCTAAAGATCACCTTTAGTGCCTCTTAAAAAGCTACGGTGTACGCACAAGTCCTAAAAACCTAGCTTGATAAGACTTTTCTCGTTCCCAGTCCGAAACTAGATACCGAGTTGCGTTCAAAAATATTAGTTTTGGCGGGCAGGGGGAGTAGGGGAAGCAGGGGAGGCAGGGGGAGAAATACTACATATGATTGCAAATTGGTATGAGAATGCATTTATTGAGTCTATGACTTAATATTTGACTGGAGGCACAAGGTATTCATTGGTGTCAACTTAAGCTAAAACCCTTTTCAAACCTCGTTTCCAGCCTTTGGCTGGAAATGCACTTGATTGCGGCTCTGCCGCAAGTCTGAGGCGGAGCCTCTAGGACGGCATTCCCAGTCGGAAACTGGGAACGAGACAACGAGACAATATCTAAAATCTGGTTCTAGGCTAGCTTTCACGTTAAGTTGACACCAATGCAAGGTCTTGCCGAACTACGTTCGCGGAGCATCCAGCAGGGATAGGATATTTTTTTACTGGAAGCCCTTTAGGGGTTGGGTTAGGTCTGGTTAGGTCTATATTAAATTTCCAGAGAAGTAAAAAAGGTGATTTAATGCCTAATTCAGAGGGTTATAGTCTGAGAGTAGATGATCTAAAAGCTTACGTTCGTAAGGATTTAAATATGAGGCCGATGTTCCGAATTCCTGTAGTTTATGGTAGATAAAATCACGTTCAAATGTTTCGATACGTTCTTCTAAGTCTCCATAGAGTTCCTGAAAGGTGAACTCAGTTGCTAAAGCTAAGGCAATTTGTTCTCGGTCTTTACCAATTGACCGACCCTTGAATTGATAATCACTTTGAGAATGTTGGGATAGTAGCCCAAGAGCGATCGCTAACAGCAGAGTTTGATAAGCTAGTTTTAATTCTCTACCAGAACCAATTTCCTCTGGAATTAAATCAAAAACGTTTTCGTCTGACTCGATTTGTTCGCTTTGAGTCCGTTCATAGCAATCTCGATAATACTCAATTTGACTGAGAAAATAAGCCGGAAAGCCCAACGAACGAGTCAAAATACACAACCGCTGCTCATCTTCAGCTACCAAGGCGGTTAAACTACGACTAAAGCGACTGTAAAACGCAAAAACTTGTTCTTTATCTTTTGCTCCCACCCAGAGGGTAATCTCCCGTTGAGAAGTTGGGTTTAAGTTAGTGTCGATATCTTGAATTCGCAGCAACAGATTAGCGCTATCATAAAGCTGATTCAAACGCAGAGTAGCTGTATTGGTGGCAATTAAATCTGATTGCTTTAAAACTTCACCAATAGACAAATTACTCAATTGCTCGAACTGCTGGCGAGCAAAGGGCATAAGTTGATTCTGAAATTCTTCAGCAGAAATTTTCCACGACTGAGAACGGCTAACCTGCTCCTGAGTAAACTTCTCTGTTGGTAGTGTGGAAAGAAAACTTTGGTAATAAGCATCAATATCCGCATCAGTCAGAACTGTGAGCCGAATTTCGGAGAACTTCGTGGTAGCTTGATCGCGTTGAGCAACTAAATTATTGTATATCTCAGAGAAATCGGCCAAAGTTTGACGTAAGGTTTCAGTTCTTTGTTTAGCTGTTTTAATCAAATAATTTAACGCCTCGACACGGAGATTTTGGGCGTATAAATCGTACTCTAACTTTAATTGTTCATTATAACTGCGGCGTAATTCGACGGCGGTTGCTTTAATAGTGCTTTCTAGGCGTTTAATTTGTTTCTGAACCTTCTGAATGCGATCGCGAATATTAGCACTGTACTTGAGCCAAACAACCCCTAAGTAAGTCAAAATTATTACCGCAGTCCAAAGCAGATAACTAACTAAATTAGCCCAAAACTTTTGCAATAGTAGCCATAGTGTTGATTGACTGAAAATTCCGGTCAGAATCAGCAAGGCTAATAAAGCACCAGTAACCAAGGTAGGATAAACGATTAGATACTGTGAGCGAAAACGGTTTTCTTCTGTTAGTAGTTCATCTAATTTATCTGTAGCTGTTTCAATTTGATTTTCAATGGCCGTCAAGTGGTTCTGAGCTACAATGATCGCGGCTTCGGCTTGTTCACGAGCGCGAGCGATCGCCGTAAAGCGAATTTGTCGAGCTTGTTCGATTTCGGCATTTAACGCTTGGCGATACTCAGCGATTGCCGTTTCTAACTGTTTCTGAGTTGTTTGTAGCTCTTGCAGTTGTTCTTCAGACTTTCTTTCAGCTAAAGTATCTTGTAATTGTTGCTGCCGCAATTTTAAGGACACAATTTGGTTGAGTAGCTTTTGAGTAGCTTCTTTATCAATTGTTACCTGCAATCTTGAGTCGAGAAATGCTTCAGCCGCACGCAGTTCTGTAACAAGATTCTGGGATTGATCGCCTATGGCATCCGTTTGCAGTTCCAAATACAAAAAGGTCAATATGTTTAATAGCCTAGTTGCTTCATGCAAGCCTCTAGGTGTAGCATCAGCATAGCGATTAATGGTGCGGTCTAAGAAGGCGGTTAGTGTTGCCTGTAATTGTTTGCAACAATTTTCTAGCGTGCGCTTATAGGAAAGTAGCTCTTTATTTTCAAATTGCCGATAAGCACGCTGCAATTCCATCCTATATTCCTGAGCCTGTCCAGCACGCATCTCAAGGCGCGGATTAAAATCTTGCCAAACTGGTTTGCCGTTATCTCGTTCTAATCCGAGAAAAGCATTACTGAAATCATCGCTGAGTATAAATCCTTTGGCATCTAACAGGCATTTGCGAATTGCCTCTGGAGTAAATTCTGCCTTCGGTAAAAACTGCTCCATGAGCATATCGGCAGCAAAGGCAGCACTCAAACGGTTAATAGTTGTTTCTCCTGCGAAAAACAATTCTCCATAACCAAATGAACTGTAAGCGGGTATTTTCCCCCGTACTTTTTGGGCGCCAATCAATAAGCCATTGGTTTCCGGTTCTACGGTGAGAAAACCTGCCAAAGCATCAGCATAGCTAGGCAAATTATCCCTTAGTCCGCCAATTCGCTCGTCCATTAGCCAGCAATTATCAAAAGGTGGTACTTTTTGAGTACCTGTAATTACAACGCCATTGGTCATTTTGTAATCTAACTCTTTTAGGAGCGTGTAAGCAGCGCCGTAATCAGCAGTTGTGGCTTGGGTAAATAACCCTGGCAGTAGCAATAAAGCTTCTAAGCCGTGAGGAACATCTATAAAGTACTTAGAAAATAGCCAACGAATTAAGCGTACTATGTCAAAAACTACTGCCCTAGCAAATTGATTGCTAACTGATAGCATGAGATATATTCGATGATTGCTGCTGATTTTTACTCCTTGGCGTTTCGCAGCGATCGCTTCTTTTGATTGACTAGCCGTTTTCAATAATTCAATCAGTGCAGTTTGTAGTTCGCCAGTCGCTTCGCTGAACTGGGTACGAATTTTGGAGACATAAGCTTGTTTACTATGAGTTTGAGCGAGATCAAAACTCGTGTCAGCAAACTGATCTAACTCGCTACTAAAACTAAAAGTTTGACCATCCCAAGTTAAGGTATAAGTTTGAATTAAACAGCTTTCGGCGGCTGGAAATTCTTGCAGTTGCCGTTTAATGGCTGCACAAAAAGCGGCACTGTGAGGATCGAGTGCAAGTAAAATAGTTGGTTTTGGCATGGGGACACTCTCAGAGTGCAAACTATGGGGCTAAATAATCACATCTAAATCTTCCAGGTAAGCTTCAATTTCCTGGATTTCCATTTCTACCTGTTCTTGAATTTGGGAATCAACCTTGCCTCCCTTTAAAACCTGATTGAGGTGATTGATGTAGTTTTGCAAAGTAAATTTGGCTTTGTCTTGGTCGTCGTGGGTAATACGCTCAACTTTGTGAGCAATTTCCTTGACTAAAGGTAAATTACTTTTGAAAGCTTTAAATGCTGACTTGCGATCGCCTCCCAAAGGCAAAACTCCGCCTTCTAATCTTTTCGCTTGTTCTGTAGAAACGAAATATTTCTTACTCTGATTGATAATTAATTTATATGGATCGGGTGCCAAGGCTAAAGCAAACCAACGCAACGCCCCACCGTCGTCTTCTGGTGGAATTAAATTTGCTAAGTTTGTCCAATTGCGATGTAAGTGCTTAAAGACTTTATTCGGATCTAGGTAAGCTAACTCCATATCCCTCATTCCGTTGAAGGCAAATAAGGGGACGCCGACTTCCACTCGAAACAGCATCACCTTATGTGGTTCGCCTGTCGGTACAAAAGAAGGATTATTATTTCCTCTAGGCAAGCGACTAGAAAGAGGCGGATTGCTAAAAACTGTGTTGTTACTCTCTACTCCGTAGTAATAAAATTCTGTGATTAGGTGCTGCTGTTGAATGGGAATTTCCGATACTTCATACTGCCACAGAGGAACTGCAAGTTTGCCAAGTTGTTGCAAATCTTGCCCTGCATCTTCGGGATTGCTATCTGTTAAAACCTCCTCAACAGTCATACTGGTGAGCGGATAGTAAGCTTCATCGACAAATTTCAGAATTTCGTTCTTGACATCTTCAGCTTTTTTATCAGACCAATTCGTTAAAGTTTGAGACTGTTCTCGATACCAACGGATAAAATCTTCGCCAGTGACTTTGGGGCGTTTCGATTGGAGATTGATGCGCTGAATAGTATGAATAAAAGGATTATCGTTACTTCCTTGACGGTTGACCTCGTGATAACTCTGTTCTAAATCTCGATAAACTTTATCTAAGTTGCTATGTAAACGTTGGCATTTTTCCTGGATTTCTTCTACCTTAGTCCGCAATACACCATAGAGTTCAGCCGCTTTATCACACCGTTTCCAATGTAAATAAGTCTTCCACTTTTGGTCAGCCCGTTCTTTGTATCTCTGGCAAGCAGCTTGAATAGTGTTTTTATTTGGGAACCAAGTTTCTGCGGCTTCTTTAATTTTTTCTTCTTGTGGTTCTAATTTCAAAGCATTGAAACTGGATTGCGCCTCTTGTGACTTGCGCTGCACGTTTTGCTGTAATTCGTCTAATTGTTGAGAAAGTTTGCTTAAAAAGTCCAAAACATAAGCTAGTCCATTGGGACGGTTAAGACCGCGTTCCCAGAAAGTTGCGATCACAGCAGTTGTAGTCTGTTGTAAGCGATGAAAATTCAATCCTAATTCTTGAGCCGTCCGTTGTTCAAATTGATCTAACTGCCGTTTATAGAGTTCTTTGATGGTTGGTAAAGCTGTGCGATCGTGACGGATTTCGCCAATTCTAAATTCGGGTTTCATTTGTCCGCCGCGATCGCTTTCAGTCAACGCATTTATGACAGTAGTCGCTTCTGCTAACTTGCAATCTTCTAAAAACCGGGTGATGTCGCTTTCTAAATCGAGTGTTCGGGTAGATGCCATCAACTCATTCTTCAGCAAGCTTTGAGCATCCTCTAATTTCATTCGCTCGTATTGCTGTACTGGCAGAGTCAAAGTAGCAAAGCCAAAACTACAGTAATTTATATTGCGTCCTCGAACTTTTTCACCAGTTGCCAGATAAGCGCGAATGTTATCAGCAACGTTCGCAGCGTCTAGACCAATTTGAGAACCAATCTGGATGTACAAGCCATCTGCAACTAAATTTTGTAAATCGTCTGGACGACCGACTACAGTTCCATTTTTGTTAACGCCGTCAATTAAAAATACAGCATCAAAGGGAGGGCGATCGGCTTTGACTTTTGTGATCCCATAATCAATCTCAATGGTATTAGATGGTGATAATCCCCAAAAGTGTTCGATTTCTTTGAGAGCGCCATAGGCATTAGACTTTACCAAGTGAGTTTGGGGAATATTGGCAAACACTCTGGGTAAAACAAATACCCCTGTAATATTAGAAAAATTATTGAGATGTCCTCGTGTTAAAAAAGCCGTATCTAAGAATGTGCCACTGCCCGTCCCACCAGCCAAACTGCCAACAATAAAAACTTCCACACCATCTCGATTTGAAACTTGAAAGTTATCTGTAAATGTTTGTTTGCTAGTGCGAATTTCGCGGACAGCATTAATTGCTTGAGCAATTAAAGCGTCAATATCACCTACTTTCGCAAATAAAGCGAGCCGTCCCCTGGCCCGAATCTGTCCGGCACCACTGATCAGGCTGGCTGCTGAAATGTCTCTAGGCCACCATTCAGCAATGTGGTCATTACGTGTTAGCGGTAGGGGATTTGCAACAGAGATTGCATAAAGTTCATTAGGTTCTAAGAAAACCTTAGTGCCATCAGGTGATTTTTCTCGTTCTTGAATATTTTCGGTAGTATCAATTGAAATAAAACGAATAACTTCTGGTACTGAGCCGTAAACATCTATGAATCGCTTTTTAAGTTTGAGTACGACTTCATAACCCGTTCCTCCTAGCCCGATAACAACAGTAGGACGAAAAACAACCGTGGGACGCACAACCGTGGGACTTAACATTCACTTTCCTATGATTTTATTCAAAAGTTTGTCTGCCCACTGCTTGGCTCAGAGGGTCTTTGGTGTTCAATCCAGTTAAATTGCAATTTAACGTTGTCAATTTCAATGATGTCCTCATCGTAGAGTTCATCTGTATTTATCTTTTTAGTATTGACAAAAATTACACCTTTCAAACATCGCAAATCTATATTTTTTTTGCCTGCTCGCCAAACTGTGACTAACTCGGCATCAGAATTTGTTACAGCAATAGCTGGTATCAAATCACTCAGGCATACTCTGCCTTTTTGTAGGTGAGTGAGACTAATCTCTTCGTCTTGCGATGATTGTGGCAGTGGTTCCAGCACTACCAATGCTCCTTCTAAGCGGTTACGGTTGCGGAAATCTTCGACTAATTCCAAGGGCGTTTTGCGTTGAATCAGACAAATTACTATCAGAGCAATTAACAACACCAGCAGCCCCAAAAGCAACCAAATAACTATCTTTCGTCCCAATGGCATCAAAATATGCAGATGAACTTTCGCACTGACAGGGCTAGCAATTGAGTTATCTGGGGTCAGGACTAGGGTGAAAGTGCGATCGCCTTCAAAATTGCTATCAGCAACCTGCAACTGCACAGGAATACTAGTTTCTTTTGGTTGTAAGGATATAGCTGCTGAAGGTTCTGCTACAGAAATCTCTCTGGAATTGCCTTGCAACTGTAAGCTGGCTGTTCCAGATATATTGGTGCGAACTATAAAAATTTGGGTTTGAGTGGTTTTGCCTGCTTCTATTGAGCCAAAATCTATCTTTGTAGGTTCTATTTGCAGTTGTGACTTAATGGTTACAGGTAGGTCAATTTTAATTGGTGCGATCGCTTGGTCTGCGCTCGTTAACACCAAGCGCAAGTTATTAGCGCCCCCCTTTGCCTCTGCTGGTATCTGTAAACGTACAGGAATCACTGTTGCTTGATTCGCAACTAAAAGGATTAAATATTGTTCTAATAATTAACCAGTAATTAAATACTGAACAATTACTAAAATTTTTTATTTTGTTAATATTTGCAAATATAATTAATAGAAAACTTTGGTAAAATTTGCCCAGTTAATTATTTTTATTCAGAATTACAATTAATAATAGTGCTAATCAGTGTTTTATCAAGTTATATGTTAACTACTATTTAAAAAAATGTCACGTATTTTTCAGATATTCAAGTTATCAAAAGCTACTTGTTTAATTCTTTATGGACTCAGTAAATATATACAAAATAGTTGAGATAATTGCCAATATAATTTTATATTTACGTTTAATTAGCCTTGACAGTGGCAAAGATAAATTGTTAAAGCTTGTAGTTATAGCAGTTCTCGTACAAGCAAGGTAATACCAATTCAAAATTCAAAATTCATGCATTAAGAAAGCCAGACATAATAAAGGTATGTCCGTATGTATCTGTCGCATTTTTTTAATTAGTATAATTATTTACAGTACATCTGCACTAACTTTCTCTGTGGGAATGCGAAGTGCATCTGCTTTTAAATTTCAATCCTAAATTCACCACGATTTTACGCAAAGCTGTGCTAGGAATCATGAACAGCTAACGGCAACAACAAGCGACTGACTACCCGATTATCTGGTAACTGATAGAAATTCAACTCTCCTCTTAGTTCTTGCATGAGGTTTTGGCAGATCGCCAGATGTAAAGCTGGTGGTTGGTCAAGATTGGAAGGAGCAAGCACATCTTTAGGTGTATTATCATGTAGTTCTGTTAATAACTGTGGTTCGATCGCACCGTTATATGTGATTGATAATTCTAGCGATGTCTGATGTTCAGCTCCTCCACTTGTAGAAGAATGCTTTGTATCTGAGGGTTTTGACGCATCTAAACGGCGACACCAAATATCAATTCTGCTGCCGATTTGAGAACGGTTACAGGCAGTAATTAATAATTCATGGATAACTAATTCAATTTTGACAATATCACCAGCGATCGCCATTGCAGATTGAGCGCTGGAGGTAGGAACGCCTCTAACTAATAAAGAATTTTTGGGCGCTTCTTGCTCGTCAATTGATTGTCCCAAACCATGTACACCAATCCACAGCTTTTGTTGTTTGAGTAAATTTTCAATCCGTTCGAGCGATCGCTTCAGTAAACTGGCTATGGGCATAGTTTCCCAACTGATATGTAGCTGCCAGTTCTCAAGTTTTAGCATTCCACTCATAGAGGTGGCCGTATAATCTAACTGCCGCAGCAATAGCTGGTAGCGCATTTGAGTCAGTTCATTTGCAGGAATGCCCAAATCATGTATTTGTTTAAGGGAGTGCGCCGTTATTCTTTGAATTTCCTCTAGGCGACGATGTTTGTACCAGTTAAGTTGTCGTAATTCTTGTGTTGTGGATTCCAAAAGTCGGATAATTTGCTTTTCACGACGCCACCAGGCTAATTGAGAAATCAGAGTTGCTGTTGCACTGAGGTTTTGTTCTGACCAACGACGCTGTTGATAGTCTACTAGCAACACTACACCAGTGGTTTCATAATCAGCAGTTGTACGTAATGCCATTACCAAAATTTGACTTTTGTCTGGAACATTCAACCATTTCCGGGTTTCTGGAGGTAAATTATCTACCTTCAAAGTCAGGTAAGTCTCTGTAGCAAGTGCCCACTGAATTAAGGCTTCAGCCTGGATAGAAATAGATGTATCAGAAAAAATCCCAAATTGACTATTGTCAATCACTCCAGGAATAATTTCTGCCCAAGTTTCACCAGGTACCCAGGATAGCATTAGCGCTAAGGGACAACCCAAAATTGATGCTATTTGTTCGAGAGATGCAGCTTCTAAATACTTTTTTTCGACCTCAATGCTGTTCTGGGATTGTGTCAAGATGCGTAAGCATTGCTCAAACGCCTGGGAAGTTTTTTGCTGCTGGGTGGTGTGATGATGTAATTGCCACTGACGAACAATTACACCAATCTGTTGACTGACCGCCCACAGCAATTCCTTTTCTAGAGTTGTCCAAGAACGATGGCTTTCATGAGTAATCACCAAAAGTGCTGCTGGTATATGTTCGTGAGTGCATTTACAAACAAGTAGCGATCGCACATTATTCTCTAATAACGAGGGTCGCCAGTTAAAAAAGCGTAAATCTTCATCTAAGTTCTCAATTTCCACCGCTTGAGTTGAACTTTCCAAAAGCTGCCCATCTAATTCTTTGAGAGTATGCAGGGTAAATGTCAACGGGCGACGATTATGGGGCTGACTTTGGTAAGTAAATTGATAATTCTTCTGCTCAGAGTCATACTGTAACAGTAAAAAGCGCGTAGCACCTAATCGAGCTAAAACTCTTTTAGCACAACTGTGTAAAGTTACCTGAAGGTCATGTTCGCTATAGATACCTTGGGCAACTTGGCTAGTCAGTTGGGCATCCTCTTGAATCTGTTTAATAGTGCTTTCCATGCTTTCGGTAGGTGTAACTAGGGAGATTAAACCAGCAACACCCTGGACAAAATTTTTGTCTGTGTCCGTCCAGATGCGAGGTTCATTGCTTTCCACCGCCAGAAAACCGACTAAGTTCTTTTGCCAGATAATCGGAGCTGCTAGGAGCGATCGCACCTTCAAGCGTTGCAGCAATTTTGCCGTAAAATGGCTTTTTAAAGAACTGCGGGCATCACCAATCGAGACTATTTGGTTAACTGCTAAAGCATAATAAAAATCGCTCAAGTCCTGTACAGTCATTCCCGCTGCTTGTTGACTGCTAGAATTGCGATCCATTTTGACTAGCTGATTACTCATTCGACACCAAAAGTAGCGCCCTTCCCGCTCAAACCAGTAAACATTTGTCCGGTTGGGGGAGACAAATTTATGAGTTGCTTGCACCGCTACTTCAAGTCTTTGATTCAGGTTACTGAGGGTGCGTAAATTTTCTAGCAATTCTAATAATGGCTCGTCGGTTCGCCTGGTTTGCTTTTGGTGCTTATACATTTCATTTTGATAAAGCACTGCCCCTAGTTCACCTAAAACCATCATCAAACGTGCTTTTGTTTCTCCTGTCAGTAGGTAGCCCCAGCGTTCTGAACCCAGTAATACCAAACCCAAGCAACGGTCTTTGTAGCGAATTGGTAAAATAATCGTTCCTTGGATGTGGAATTTTTCGGCAATTTTTCGCCATTCGGCGGCACGGATTTCAGTTTGCAAATCAGCTACGCCTAAAGGACGATGTTCAATTACTACTTGTTCTAATAAATCCCCAGGACTAAGAACAACTCTTTGGCGTAAAAAGCTCATGTCACGATCGGGTGTGATACCTCCTTTGCCAAATAATATGTGATTCAGGCAATCGTAAAGAGCAATCCAAATCAGTTTGTAGTCAAACTCTTCTTTGAGATAAGAAATAGTAGTTTCAATCAGAACGTCAACATCATCTTCTTCTCTAAGGCTCTGGAGGACGCGCCCCAAAGAGAGGATTTGCTGTTCGGCGGCTATAGGTTTTTGCGGCTGCCCCATCTGATTTCTTGGTTAACATAACTTGTAATATATAAGATGCCCAGAAAAGCACCCTGAGTAATATTGCCACAGGTGTTTGCTAAAAGTTGTAGGTAACAGGTTCGTTAAAGTTAGATTATAGAGTGCTAGGAAAATGGGCGAAACTACATCTGATGCTCAAGAGGAGCAAAGACAAGTCTCAGAGGAAAAGCGAGAGTCTGCTGAAAATACCAGGCTCTCACAAGAGGAGCAGCGACAGATTGCTGAAGATACCAGGCTCTCGCAAGAGGAGCAGCGACAGATTGCTGAAGAAATGAGAGATTCTGCCGAAGAAATACGGCAGATTGCTGAAGAAATGAGAAATTCTGCTGAAGAAACTCGGCAGATTGCTGAAAAAGTGCGGGTAGATAAAGAAGAACTCCGACAAGCTAAAGAAGAACTCCGACAAGCTAAAGAGGAAGCGCGGCACTCTAGCGAATTCGCGTAGTGTTAAGGATTGAAATGGATATTTATCAACTTGCTATTCGTCCGCTTTTGTTCAATGTAGTAAAAACTGATTCAGAGTGGTTACACCAGCAGACGATTCGCAGTTTGAATTGGCTATCGCAAACTCCTGCTAGTTGGGTAAACCAACGCTTAAAGCAGTCCTTATGTCTGTACGATTCCCGCCTAGAACAAAATTTGTTTGGGCTAAACTTTCCGAATCCTGTAGGGTTAGCAGCTGGCTTCGATAAGGATGGAGTAGCTGCTGGCATTTGGTCTAACCTGGGTTTTGGCTTTGCAGAAGTAGGAACTGTAACTTTTCATGCACAGCCAGGAAATCCCCGTCCCCGTTTGTTTCGCCTACCGTTGGATAAAGCTGCTCTCAATCGGATGGGCTTTAATAATAGTGGTGCAGTAGCAATGGCGGCACGTTTAGCACAAGAAAAGCATGAGTTAACCCGATCAATACCCATAGGGATAAATTTGGGTAAATCTAAGGTAACTCCCCTAGAAGCAGCCGCAAAAGATTATCTCGATAGTTTTCGTTTACTCAAAGATTTGGGAGACTATTTTGTTGTTAATGTCTCTTCTCCCAATACACCAGGGTTGCGATCGCTCCAAGATGCTTCTATGCTCAGTGCCATCTTGAATTTATTACAACAAGAAAATAATACACAAAAACCAATTTTTGTCAAGATAGCACCAGATTTATCATGGTCAGCGATCGCTGACATCATAACTCTTGCTAAAACCTACCAACTGGCGGGAATTATCGCCACTAACACCACTATCCGCCGTGATGGACTGAAAACCCAAGTGATTGACCAAACTGGGAAATCACCCCAGGATGAAGCTGGCGGAATTAGTGGTGAACCATTACGCGATCGCTCCACTGAGGTAATTCGTTTTATTTGGCAGCAAACTCAAGGACAAATCCCGATTATTGGTGTGGGTGGAATTTTTTCTGGTGAAGATGCTTGGGAAAAAATTACTGCTGGTGCTAGCTTAATCCAAGTTTATACAGGCTGGATTTACGAAGGGCCGCTGATGGTACGCCGAATTTTAGCAGGTTTACTTTCCCAGCTAGAACAAAGCGGATTAAATTCCATCAACGAAGCTGTAGGTTTAGAATTCAAAAACCAACGAAGGCAGGAGGCAGAGGGCAGGAGGCAGGAGTAATACCAATTCTCTAAAATAAGGCAACAGATGTAAGCAGGGATTGCCTTGCTGCATCTAAATTTTTCAATTGCGAATTGCGTTAGCGCAGCGTAAAGCCTTCTCCTAAAGGAGACGCTAACGCGAACGGCATGGCTTCTCTACGAGACGCTACGCGAACGCTTAGAGCGAGTCTGTGTTCGCTTTTAGCGTCTCGTAGAGAGCGTCATTGCGAATTGGTATAAGACTGCCCGTACTTTATAATTGCTGCGATCAGAGGAAGCAAGGGTTTAAGACAACAACACTGAACTTTCGTTCAGGGCTACCAAATCATTCTAGGTCGAATCAAGCGATGATTTTCCCCTCCTGCCTCCTTCAACCTTCTTCTTCCAGTGGGAAAAACTCTTTAGCTTTTTCCGAGTATGACCAGGCAATTCCATCAGGGTCTCTGCTGCGACTCCACTCAGGAAACTCTGGATCGTTGCGCCGTTTATAAACCGTGCTGGAATAGACATTGAGCCGTTTCGCAAGTTCAGATTGAATCAGAGAGCCAAAAACTAATTGTTTTTCCAGCGATAGTTTAGCTTCCTCATGTGTTTGCTGTGGGAGTGATTCGGTTTCTGGTTCTTCCTCCTGTGTAGTTGGTGGTGCTAATAGCGAACGCGCTGTTTTAGTAACTGGTTGAGCCGGAAGTTCTTTAACTGGCTCACTACTATCAAGAATATTGCCAAGAATGCTGGCAGTTATAAAGTAATAAGACTGCCCTGCCTCTTCAGAGTTAACTATACTGGCACCAAATTCCGAGGCTTTAGTATCCAAGTAGCGTTTTGCTGTTGTTCCAGGAAAATTGCCCCTGATTGCCAAGTCCATTGGCGTAAGTCTGCCCTGATTTTCACGAACCAATTGATGAAAAATTGGGTTAACTCGATGAGTCCACTGTTGCCATTGATATTCCTGCCAAAGCTTGAAGGCAATTACCAGCAAAATTACCGCCAGTAAAATTCTCCAAGTGGCAACTAGGAAAATAATCAAAAACGAGATGGGCAAAAGTAAAACGAGAAAAGCCTTACCGTTATCTTCTATGGGTTTCTCACTCATGCCGATTTTTGCCAAGTGAATTTTGGGAAATAATATTATTATATTGGCAAAAATTGGGACACTTTTTTGTATCTTTTGGCAAAGTTGCGGCAAATTTGTCGGCAAAATCTTTACTCAGTAGGTGTTATAGGTTTATTAACCTTCTGCTTATCTAACATTGGTTTGCGATCGCGCAAAAGTTTTTTACCAGAGAAAATAAGGGGGTTGTGATGAGAGCGATGGCAATACATCTCAGATAATATCCCTCGAAATTCTAAGCGGCGGCTTACTTATACCGCTCAGACTTTTCTTTGCAAAGCAATAATTCTAAATTAGCTTGCCAGACCCTTGACAAAATATAATACATGCACTACATTAATAATACAAGTCAACTTTCACTAGAAAGTTAGCTTTCACCAGTAGCGAATAGCTCAAATGGCAGAGCGCCCACTTTGCCCGAAAGGGCCGACATATCGAGGGTTATCGCATATAACTAAAACACCCCCGATCAAACTTCTGGAGGTGTAGGTAAAAATCCTACTTCGTTACAGCAAATTTAATGCTGAGTTTTGAATTTATATGTGGTGGGTAGCTCAGTGGATAGAGCGCCTAAATATCCTTATTCACACCTTGCCTGAAAAGGCCGATGAATTGAGGGTTATCGCCTGTCAAGCGGGAGGTCGCGGGTTCAATTCCCGCTCCACTACACCAATTAATTTTAGATTTTGGATTGAATTTAAATTCAAAATTTTCATGTGGCGGGTAGCTCAGTTTGGTAGAGCGCTAAACATCCTTGTTCACCCCTTGCTTGTAAAGGCCGACGAATTAGGGTTATCGATTAGGGTTCGAGAGGTCGCGGGTTCAAATCCCGCTCCGCCACCTTTCATTTTTGCCCGCAAGGGCCGGGAGATGAAGCGATGAATTACAATTTTTTCACTAAAAAGAAAACTACAACACCACAAAATCAGCCTATCCCCGGCCGAGAAGCTGAGATGATCAAAGGACGTTCCGGTGGCTGGATGTTTGATGCTGGCATTTGGAAAATGCTGCGTCGCTGTCTGTTGGTTGGCACAGCAAAAAGCACTTACTATGCTGAAAAACAGGAATTAACTGAGGATTTTGTGACAGTTGTCAGACAAGCTGTTGCCGAAAATCCTGGCCGGGTAGCAGAAGAAATTCTTTATGCTAGCGATGGACGCGCCATCAACAACAGTGCGCCTATCTTGGCTTTAGTATTGCTATCAATGGGTGAAGCATCAGAAGCAAAACAGGCGTTTGGTGAAATTTTCCCGCAAGTTGTCCGCACTGGTAGCCACTTCTACGAATGGCTGAACTACACCAAATCTCTGCGGGGATTTGGCAAAGTTGTACGGGAAGCTGGTAAAACTTGGCTCTCAAGGGAAGATGTCAAAGGTTTAGCTTATCAGTTGTTGAAATATCAACAGCGTCAAGGTTTCTCCCACCGAGATGCGTTGCGGTTATTCCATGTTAAACCGCCTACAGAAAATCACCGTCAACTATTTGAGTGGGTAGTTAGAGGCTGGGAAGAATTGCCAGCAGATATCCCCTCAGAAGCATTGGCGCAGATTTGGTGGTACGAGTGGCTGAAACGGAATCCAACCCAAACCCATGAAGCTATTTCTCAAGGACGTTTAACTCACGAAATGGCTGCACCAGTGGGCAAAATGGATAAGCTTGCTTGGCAGCTACTATTTCAGGAAATGCCAATAGCTGCAATGTTGCGTAACTTGGGTTCTTTAACTGAACTGGGTGTGTTGCGAACAGATGAAAGTGTCAACTTGCTGCGAGTAGAAGCAGTTCTTAACAACAAAGAACATCTGCGTAAAGGTCGCATCCATCCAATTGATGTTTTGAAAGCACTCAAAACTTATCAATCTGGTGGCAGATTAGGACGCAGTAAGAAAACTTGGAACCCAGTTCCTCGGATTGTAGACATTTTAGAAAAGGCGGTTGAACTGTCTTTTGATGTTGTGCAACCCACAGGTAAAGTATTCATGCACGCCGTAGACGTTTCTGGTTCTATGGGTAGTATGGTTGCAGATATGGGACTGACTTGCTGTGAAATTGCCACGACAATGGCACTGGTGACAGCAAAAGCAGAGAAAAACTACATGATTCGTGGTTTTGCTACCGAATTCCGAGAATTGGGTATCACTGCCAAAGATAGTTTTAGTTCTGCGGTTCGCAAAGCTAGCAATCAAAACTTCGGTGGAACGGATGCGTCTGTAGCTTATGACTGGATGATTAAGAATAAGTTCAAAGCAGATGTAGTCTGCTTTTGGACTGACTCGGAAAGCTGGGCTGGGTATAAGCATCCAAGTCAAGCACTGAAGGAGTACCGCAAAAAGGTAAATCCCAATGTCAAGGCGGTGTATGTCACCTTAACACCTTACCAAATTACTTTGGTAGATCCTGAAGATTCGCTGTCTTGGGATTTGGCAGGGTTCGACCCAGGTACACCTCGGATCATCCAGATGCTGGCTACGGGTGAATTGTAGATATTGCTGAAGGGTAAAGGATGAAAAACTTTATCCTTCATACTTCATGGCGGGTTATCCTTGTTCGCAACTTGCCTTTCGGGGCCGAAGAATTTAGGATTATCGGTTACGTCTCCACCATTGTGGGGATTAGCGGGTTCAATCCCCGCACCCGCCTTTGTTTTTGATTTTTACCTCACGCAAAGAAGAAAGCGATTTAATTTTTGAATGGTCGTTTTTCTATTTCAGCGATGGGTAAGAGTAGGGTGTCTTCGATATGCGTAGGCGCAGCCCGTCGTAGACATCGGACTTGATTCAGAAGCACAATGTATTATTCTGACTCAGGAATTGCTGAATTCTTCATCAAGTTTTACTTGGAAAAAATCAATAATCTTTTGGATGAGCAACTTTCGTAACTGTGATTAGCGAAGCTTCTTCCTGTATTTGATAAACAATACGATATTTATCAAAAATAACTAAATACAAATTTCCTTCAGATTCGAGATTTTTTACTCCTTGTGGAAGTGGATTTAATGCCAATTCTTCTAACTTCGCGATCGCTTGCTGCTGCACTTGCGAATTCAGTTGTTTGATTTGCTGCACAGCTGTATTTACAATTTCTACTCTATAACTCACTCTCCCATCTCCCTTTTGAGATTTTCAAGAGATATTGTACCGATTTGTGATGCTTTTTCTAATGCTACGTGAGCATCTCTGACATCGGCTTTGTCGCGTTTTGCTTCAATTAATTGATGCAACTGTTCCATTGAGGTAATTTCAATTCCTGGTTCTTCTTTAAGCTTATCGACTAATGTAGAAAAAGCCTCCTGTTCGTCTCGGTGTTCCAGCACATAAGCTCTTAATTCTTGCTTAGTCATCGCTTGAAAATTCGGCTTGTTCATAAGTATCTCACTTTCCCATTTGGAAATATTTCTAGTTGAGTGTCTTCTCCCGCAAGTATGTAAATACGGTTAGTTGTTTCATTTATTCTCACTATGTGAATTGAGCAATACATATTGGTCAATTGGTAGCAAACCCTAAAAAGCTCTTTTGCTTGCTCTACCGTCGGCTCTTACATAATTTATTTAGTGCTACCACTCCCGTTCTGTAAAAAAATAAACAAGAAATCAATTCGCTTTAAAATAGCTAGCCGCCGAATTGGTGAGAAATGGAACTATTGTCTTCGCTCTTACCATACAAATGTACTATATATTGCTCTATAGGTGCTAAATTTGGCAGAATTAACGTAATTCATCCTCCTGTTGGGTAAACCTGATGCTAATAGGCGAAATTCTCCGAAATCGCTACAAAATTATCAACCTCTTAGGAAGCGGAGGGTTTGGTGACACATACCTGGCATAAGACTTAGACTTACCTAACCATCCCAAGTGTGTAGTCAAACACCTCAAACCCAACTCCGACCCAACAATATTACAAATCTTTAGAAAATTATTTGATAGCGAAGCCCAAGTTTTATACTGCTTAGGAAATGATAGCGACCAGATACCGCGATTATTTGCCCACTTTGAAGAACAGGGTGAATTTTATTTAGTCCAATGACACCACAACAACCGCAACGACCACAACCACCGTCACCGCCTGCACCGAAACCCCAACCCCCAGCAGACCTGTCACGTCGTCGGGTGATTCAAAATGTGGGGTGGACAGTTGCGGGGTTCAGTTTGGCAATTGTAGGAGAGCGTCTATTTTCTTCTTTACAAAGAATAAATTTACAAACCTTTCCATTTGAAACAGTGGCGGTGAATGCACAAGGAAAAATCACCAACCGCAGCAACCGAGAAGCGAAATATTTTGTTGAAGACTTGGGGAATGGTGTCACCTTGGAAATGGTGCAGATACTACAGGGAACCTTTACGATGGGTTCACCAGAAGGAGAAGCCGAACGAGAATCAAATGAAAGTCCACAGCATCAAGTAAAAGTACCTGGGTTTTTCATGGGTAAATATGAAGTCACTCAAGCACAGTATCAAGCAATTATGGGAACGAATCCTTCCTATTTCAAAGGTGAGAAACGACCTGTAGAAAGGGTGAGTTGGGATGATGCAGTAGAATTTTGTAAAAGGTTGAGCCAGAAGACAGGAAAAACCTACAGATTGCCCAGCGAAGCCGAATGGGAATATGCTTGTCGCGTTGGGACGACTACCCCGTTTTATTTTGGCGAAACAATTACCACAGATTTAGTCAACTATAACGGTAACTTTCCCTATGGCTCTGCACGCAAAGGTGAATATCGTAGAGAAACAACAGATGTCGGAAAATTTCGGGCGAACTCTTTCGGTTTATATGATATGTATGGTAATGTATGGGAATGGTGTCAAGATGTATACAACAATAATTACTTAGACGCACCGAGAGATGGGAGTGCGTGGATAAATGATAAAAATAATATCATAAAGTTGCTCCGTGGCGGTTCGTTCACTTCCTATGCTCGGAACTCTCGGTCTGCCAGACGTGACTCCGGCTCGCGCGATTTTCGCAGCTTTGACTTTCGCGGCTCCGTCCTTAGTGGCTATGAGGGTTATGAGGTAGTTGCAGATGTGGGTTTTCGGTTGGTTGCGGTAGCTGTGGCATGAGTACTCCTCAAAGTCAGAGTCGGTAAATGGGAATTTATAGAGCGTACATTAAGGAGTCCAGACCTGAACCAGCGAGGAAGGTGACGACCTCCGAATATCAAACCGAGTTAGATAGCTTGGTAGGTTGCAAAACCAAAGACTTATCCAACTCAATTAGATAATAATTTATAACATTTCCTGTTCTAGCGAGGTACGAGGTAGGGGCGCAAAGCTTTGCGCCCCTACAAATTTCTGTACTTCATTTGATTGGGAACCGCTATAGTAAGTAGTAGGACACAATTAATTACACAATGTCATTGCGAATCGAGCGAAGCAAAATGAAGTAATCGCAAGGGCTGAGATTGCTTTGCTTCGCTCGCAATGACTGTAAATATTTTTGTCCATCTACTGAGTACATATAGTAGATGTATGTTGGGTTTCACTTCATTCAACCCAACCTACAAAATCCTGATTAAAAAAGCTAACAAGTTTCTATTCGCTAACTCTAGAACTCACCATGACTCAAAAAACCCATCAACTCCCCTTAACCTTCGAGCAAATTATTAATCTTGTCCTACAACTTCCCGCACAAGAACAAGAACAACTTATTCAATAAATAAAGAAAACCTCTCCAAAAAATCTGGTTGTGAATAAACCAAAAGGGATTTTGACATTAGAAGTGGTGGAAGCAGATTAGTATTAATTCGTAGCTACGAACTCAATTATCAACCTTCTTCCTCCCAGTTTTTCTATAATTATTTTAGTCTTAGGTGAGATTGTAACTGAAGATTAGGCTGTTATTTATATGCTTTGGATCAGAAGTGCGATCGCCTACGCTCGGCTGGAAGCGATCGCAATTTTTTACAAGTACAACGCAAAAATTTGAATGCTGATCAATTATGCAACTACCGAATGGTTAATTAAAGAATTTCCCGAAGGAATTGATAATTGGTTTCCAAAAGATACCAGTTAACACATAAGGAGCGTATTGTAAAAGTGGTAGGTTTAGCTGCTTCGATGGCTTCAGGGGTAAACACTCTAAGAGAAAAGGCACTATACAAGTAAGCCCATAAGCAGTTGCTAAGGCTGTTTTCCATTCAGGATCATTGCCTGCAATTGGGCTAAAATAAATACCCAGCATAATGAAAGAGATCATAAAAAACTGCTCCCATAAAAACCAGGATTTGGGTGGTAGAAAATAAACTAACTGGAGAAAGCTGTTGTTGTCTATTTTTTGTCGCATTCCCAAAAGTACAGCCCAAGTTGCAGCCCCAACAATACCATCATCTTTCAGCCCATAAGTTCTTTGAAAGCGTTTAACGCCTCTTTCAATTTCACGACTAAAATACCCGTCAGGTTCTTTTTTCAAAAATCCTTCTTCATTGAGAATAGTTTGCAGTTCCTTAACTGCATCCTGTAATTTTGGAGACATACTTTTTTGATTGCGGTAAAGCCTTGGGTAGAAAAGGCAAGCCCAACTCAGTGGCCCAAATATTCCATCTACCTGAAGATTATTGGCTTTCTGAAATTTGATTACAGCCTCTTCTGTTTCTATGTCAAATTTACCACTAATAGTTGAGAGAAAACCCTGAGATTGAAGTTGCTCTTGCAGTTCATTGATTGATTCCTGTACAGAGTTTGGCGAAAACCCTTGGTATAATATGGGACGTTTATTGAATACACAGACTTGTTTTTCTTCTGGAAAATAACGCCGGGATTGTTTTAGTCCAAACAAGAGGTTTAAAAAGCTAAGCGTTTTATTTTTCATAGTTTTGTTGAGTAATTTGTGAAAAAATTATCTGGTAAAGTTTTAGAGGTTAGAAGTCGGTATGGTCGGCAGTCTCCTCTATTTACTAAAGGCAAAGATGGATTTATAAATCAGCTTATCGGTTAAATTTAAGACGTGAATTAACATTGTTTAAAAAATGTTAGTAATTTGTCAAACTTTTATTCGTTAAAATGTTGCTAATGCCACACTAATGATAAATTTATCGGGTGATATTTATGTCAAATCAGTCAGAAGATTGGAATTTACCTAAAAGTTGGAATCGCAAGATTTTGCGGGACTGGGAGATAGACCGACTACTGACTAACTTGGAGATTACGGTTCAAAAACGTTACAGACAAAGTACTAAGAAAGACCTGTTACTTGGGTTACTCTGTGGGTACAGCTTAAAAAAGATTAGTAAAGATTTGGAAAAAAAAACGAAACTGTCAGAGCAGAGTTAAGCCATATCTATCGGGATATTGAGACTTTGACAGGAGAAGCAAATAAAAGTGTCAAATCCAGTAATCTTGTCTATGTTCTGGAAAAACATGGTTATCGTAGAGGTTCTGTTATATCTGCTATCCAACGCCGTGACATCCCTCACAATTTGCCAGCACCGACATACACGCAATTTATTGGTCGCGAGGCAGATATGAATAACCTACTAAAACGCCTTTCGCCGGATCATGGTGTTCACATAATCACGGTGCATGGTATTGGTGGTGTAGGTAAAACGGCGCTAGTGTTAGCAGCTGCTTACCTGTGCTTAAAAGCCACTAACGAAAACTCTTCTGACGCCCCCAAATTTGATGCGATTATTTTTACTTCAGCCAAACAACAAGAACTTATTCCTACCAATAGTATATTGTGGCGGCAACAGGGACAGCGTAACCTGCGCGATATCTTTCGGGAAATTGCCAATGCTTTACAGGAGCCGACAATTCTTCAATCTCCTCCTAATGACCAATTTGATCGTGTACGCCAAAGTCTCTCAAAACGGAGAACACTATTGATTGTGGATAATATGGAGACTATAGAGGACAGAGATGAGGTTATTGAGTTTTTATATAATCTACCCATTTGCGTAAAAGTAGTAATTACTAGCCGCAAGCAAATGGACTGGCTGCCGATCCGTCTGCTAAATTTACCTCTTGATGATGGTTTGCAGTTGATTGGACAACAAGCCGAAGAAAAAGGTATAAGCATCAACGATGAGGACTCTAAGCAGCTATACGATTGCACTGGCGGAATCCCTCTGGCGATTGTATATGCGATCGGTCAAGTATCGAGTGGCTATTCCTTAAACTCAGTATTGGCTCGATTAACCTTGGCTACAGGTGATGTAGCTCGTTTTTGTTTTGAGGAATCAGTGCAAGGAGTGCAGGGAATTAAAGAACAACCACCCCACAAGTTACTCATGTCACTGGCGATTTTTCCTGACTCTGCCATACTCACTGCTGTGGCTGAGGTTGCTGGACTAACAGCCGCTCCTGATGCTGTAAATAATGGCTTGGCACATTTGCAGCAACTTTCTTTAGTGAATCTCAATCCAGAGACTAAGCGGTTTGAGATGCTCTCTCTAACTCGTGAGTACGCCTTAGCAGAATTAGCTGCTTACCCAGATTTTGAGAGGGAAGCACGGAGGCGCTGGGTGACATGGTATCTAGATTTTGCCCACGATTATGCCGGAGAAGATTGGGAAAAGTGGATACACTACAATAAGTTAAAACCAGAGGAAGGAAATCTCCGAGCAGTACTTTATTGGTGTAAAGACCAAGACCGCTATGAGGCAGTTAGAGATTTATGGTTGCTCTTGAACCACTACGCCAATCTTTATGCTTATTGGAATGATCGCCTCTATTGGTTGCAATGGCTTATAGAACAATCAGAACTACGCGGTGAATGGTCATCTTTAGTCAAATTCATGATCCGCAAAACCTGGCTGCTAATTCGGGAGTGTTCGCCTGAAGGTCTGAAAAAAGCAGACGAAATCTTACAACAGGCGTGGGTTTTACGCGACCATGCAGATTCATGCGTTCAGGCTGACTTAGCCGAAAGTATAGCTAGGCTGCAAATCAGACAGAATGATTATCAAGATGCACACTACTGGCTAAATGTAGAAGAAAAATTGGTGATCGAGGCGAAGTTAGAGGAGCGAAAGCACATCCGCTATTTTATTCCCGTTCTTTACCATCGGGCTGAAATTTTTTATTTAGAAGGTGAATGTGTTTTAGCCAAACAACTATTTCAAGAGGTGATGACAAGTGCAGAACAAATTAGTTGGCATCGGGTGATTAATTCTGCTCAAAATTGGCTAGCTGATATTGCAATAATAGAACAACGCGATGGCGATGAAGCTCAAAAGCTATTAATTCAAGGCTTAAAAGTTGCTAAAAGCACTAATAATAAACGGCGTTTGGCTCGCTATCAACGTTCTCTTGCTCGTTGGGAGAGAAAGTGGGGAAGTGCAGAGAAAACCCGCCAATTATCAATTCAGGCTATTAATAGTTTTATGCAGTTGGGAATGACACGGGATGCACAGGAGATGCAAATTTTCTTTGATTCACTGTAATCATTTGCAAACAACGTATTTCCAGTTGTTTTCTAGTATGGCTGCTGCCAAAATTAAACAATGGGTTACACCTTGTCGCCAGCGATCGCACTTTTAAATATGGCAGTCGAAGTATAGGCTAAGACTATGTTGGTTGCTGAAACCTTTGATAATACTGAGTTTCTACTCAGCACTTAGCACGGGCTAAACGCCCCGCTTCCGCTAACAGCACTTTGCTATACTGCGTAGACAAGATGCGTTATTTGTCAAAAAAATGTAATATAAGTTAGTAACAATTGGGCGATCGCTGTTCCTTTTCAATCTAATACTATTAATGCAGCAATATCCTACATATCAGCCTGGTTTCATCCCAAATTGTCCACCCAAAGACAGTAGATGAAGTTTTGTCTGACTAACTATAAGGGATGAAATAGCTCTGCTTTCCAAACAGTAAAAAAGGAACAGATTTTTATGACATTTGATTACGACCTGTTTGTCATTGGTGCTGGACCTGGGGGATTGGCAGCAGCTAAAAAAGCAGCTAGTTATGGTGTACGTGTTGCTGTTGCCGAAGAAGAAGCCATTGGTGGAACCTGTGTAAATCGCGGCTGCGTTCCAAAAAAGCTGATTGTCTACGCTGCTGACTTCGCCCTGCAAAATCAAATAGCACACAGTTATGGGTGGAGTGACTGTCAAACATACTTTGACTGGACATTATTTATTAAGTCAGTACATCAGCATATTGACAGCGTTAACCAATCCTATTTTCAGCAATTGCAAAAAGCTGGAATTGAATTAATATCTCAACGTGCCACTTTCATTGATGCCCATACTATCAATATTGATGGACGCAAAGTTACAGCCGATAAAATTTTAATTGCTGTGGGAGGGCAACCCCTTAAGCCCAAAATCCCAGGTATAGAATACGCCATCACATCCCGCGAGATGTTTCAGCTACCCTATCTGCCAAAACGTTTAGCAATTATTGGCGGCGGCTACATTGGCGTAGAATTTGCCAGCATGATGCACGCTTTTGGCTGTAAGGTGACGGTAATTGAAAAAGATGAGATGATTTTATCGGGGTTTGATGATGACATTCGCTCTGCTGTACAACAGGGGTTGATTAAACGCAAAATTAAGTTTTTCACGAACAGCACTGTTCAAGAAATCAAATACTCAGATGAGAGTTTGTTGCTAACTATTACTGGTAAGAAGCGAGAAATAATTACAGCAGATACTATCTTAGTTGCCATAGGCTACGCTCCAAATACCAAGAATCTTGGTTTAGAAAATGCCCATGTTGAACTAGGCGAAGATGGTGCAATCAAAGTAGATGAATACAGCCGCACCAGCCAAAACAATATTTTTGCTGTGGGTGACTGCACCAGCCGCGTGCAATTGACTCCAGTGGCTAAGGCAGAAGGTATTGCCTTTGCCAATACAGTTTTTGGGAACAAGCCGCAAAAACTAAATTATGATTATGTGCCTACTGCTGTTTTTTGTCGTCCAGAAGCGGCTAGTGTGGGGATGACGGAGGCGAAAGCACGAGAAAAATTTGGTGAATTTGTAGAATGCTACCGTACCCAATTCCAACCACTTTTGTATCAGATGATCGAACAAAATGAGTCAACCACTATGAAGTTAGTGCTTAATGCTGATTCTGGACAAGTTTTGGGCGCTCATATGGTGGGTGAACACGCAGCAGATATCATTCAAAGCCTTGGCGTGGCAATTCGCAAAGGCATTACCAAGCAAGATTTCGATCAAACCATAGCCATTCATCCCACAACAGGAGAAGAATTTCTGTCGTTATAGTTATAGCAGGAGGCAGAGGGCAGGAGGCAGGAGGTAAAACTATTGCTAACTCTAGCATTCACCCCATCCTTATGTCCTAACCTGTGTGACTACGGCTATAAATTAAAATCATGTGCAGGGCTGAGTGAAAAAGCCACAAACAGAGAAGGGGGAAATCCTTCTTCTCATCTCCCTATTTTCGTGCCTAATTATACTTTGGTATAGCAATCGAAGTATAGGTTAGGACGTTAAACGAATAGCTGTATCAACTCTCTCCCGAAAGTCTTCGATAGTGCCTTCTGATTTTCTAACTCGATTTTTTATGGGAAACCAATAATGCTCAATATCGTTAAAATCAGGAGAGTAGGGTGGCAAATACTCAATTTCACAGCCAGATGATTCAATTAATTCACGAATTCTCTGAGATTTGTGGAAACTGGCATTATCTAAAATAACTGTCTGTCCTGATTGAAGTTCAGGTAATAGTTTTTCTTCGAGCCATTTCTCAAAAATTAACCGATTACAAGAACCTTCAAACGTCAATGGGGCAACTAGCTTTCCTTGACATAAACCACTCATAATACTAACTCTAATGTTTCTTTTTCCTGATTTTAAATCGTGAAATCTTTTGCCTTTGGGATTCCATCCATAACCATAATCTTCTCGATTATCCATTCCTGATTCATCAACGTAGACTAGCTCTGTTGCTTGTTTTTGGCTGATTTTGGCTTGAAATTCCCGCATGAATGTCTTCATCCCTTTCTCGATACCCGTAAGTTTTTTTTTCGGGTATAACCAATTTTTTTTAAGGCTTTTCCTATAGTGCGTTAGCAAAGCTCGCCGCAGGCATCGCTAATATCTTCTGGCCAAGCTTCTGCCATTTCTTGTTGAGTTTTGCTACCATTTAACTCAACGAATTGCTGAAATTCCCCTAAATCGGTAATTTTGGAGTTGTATCCTTGTTGATATCCTATTTTTGCCTGATAATCTCCTGAATATTTTCTTTTCTTTAACCACGTGTCTATTGTATTCCGACTAATTTGAAAGATGCGACTCGCTTGAGTTTTTCCCATTCCTCCATCAATCGCATTAATCACTTTAGTTCTTAAATCGTAACTATAAGAGGCTGGCATTTGCTTTTTCAGCTTATTTATTTCTATTATGTCCTAAGCTATGCTTCGACTGCTATAACTCCAAAAATTAAATTATCCAAATTATTGTATTCAGGTTTAAATCCCCAACTCAAAATGTCTTGAATTTTGAATTTTGAATTTTGAATCGTTAATTGGAAGTCTCTTGTCCTTCTGAGCAAGATTTTGTGGTAATGCTTAAATCGTCTAAAGTATTCATTAATAAGTCATCTTGTGGGAGATAATGTCTGTGTTGGAAATTTACCAAATCGTCAACAGCTTTAAGAGCTTCAAGATCCTTAAGAGCCTCTGATGCAGACTGATATCGCTGTTTGAAGTCATCCAGCACCATTTTACTAAGAATCTTAGCTAGGGAGTAACTTACCTGAGTGCGATCGCTCCATTTGATCTCCCCGTTAGCATCTCTATCTAGCTCACGGGGTGCTATACCAGTTAAGGCTTTAATCCCAACCATGCCAACTGCATAGATATCACTACTGTAATGTGGACGCCCAAAACATTGTTCGCTTGGTGCGTAACCCTGAGTACCAATTCCAATGGTGAAAGGAGTTGACTCTGGACGATCAAGCTGTTTGATACCGACTTCTTTGACGGCTCCAAAGTCAATCAACACCAGTTTTCCGTCTGAGTGTCGCCGGATGATATTACTGGGTTTAATATCCCGATGAATCACGTGGTTTTCATGGACAAATGTTAATGTTTGCAATAAGTCCCTGATAATTTTGATCGCGGCAATTTCTTCAATTGCTCTACCTGCTAAAAATTCTTGATTTAAAGGATGACCGATTATCTCTTCTTGCACTAAATAAAATTCTTCATCTTCTTCAAAATAGGCCAAAAGTTGAGGAATTTGAGGGTGCCTTCCCAATTTTTCTAGTGTTTGTGCCTCTGAGTTAAATAAACGTCTGGCAAGTTGCAATCCTTCTGGTTTGGTGTTGGCTGGTTTTAGTTGTTTGACAACACATCGCGGATTTCCAGGACGTTGGGTATCTTCGGCAATGTAGGTTTCACTAAATCCACCGCAACCGAGAACTTTGACAATTTTGTAGCGTCCAGCCAAAACTTTCCCTGATAAGGCTAAATCTCGTTGCTGGATTAGGTGTTGGAAGTCATCTTGTTGGCTGATAATCTCTTGGACAATGGGGGAAGTTTTATACTTTTGAAAAATGTCTACTAATTGGCGTTTTCTGATGCTTTCCCTGATGACTGAGGTTGCCAAATAGCAAATTCCGGTCATGGCGATCGCCATCATTGGTACACTAGTGGGAAAAATTAACTGACCATAGACAAATAACCCATAACTAATTCCTCCCCAAGTGCCAGACAAGGCCAGGCTATAGAAAAATCTATCGATACTACGCTTGCGTCTGCTAATCATCAAGGCTGAACTGCCCACTAGCATTAGCACAAACAAACCCTGCAATAGTGGACTCTTAATTCCTGAGGCGAGCGCTTTGCCTGACATCAAAGTTGCGATCGCATTGGCGTGAATTTCCACGCCCGACATCGGTTCAGTGCTATTACTACCAGCGACTGGATAATAATCATTATCTAACTGATCTGTTGCACCAATCAGCACGATCTTGTCTTTGAACACCTTTCCCTGCTGCAAATAGCTGTTCCAGTTTTGCGGGTCGAGTACGTGCAAAAAAGGCTTTTGCTCAAATGTACCCGCAGGTCCCCAAAAATAAATGCGATCGCCTTTTGGTTGAGGATAATTTACTTGTGCTGCCCTCAGCGCTGCTTCATCAAAAGAGAGTTGCTTTTTGGTAAATAAATTATCTTCACCTAATAATTTGGGATACTCACTCGCTAATCGATGAATTTTTCCATCTACTTCTAAAGGAAAATTAACTGAGCCAATGGATACTGACCCCGTACGAAACATTTGTTGTGGGTCTGTTAGTTGCGTAAAAGAGCCTTGGTGCGTCTGGGAATTTTCGTAGACGGCTGCTAAGGTAACTTTTTTGCCATATTTTTGCAATGCTGCCTGAAATTGGCGATCGTCCGTAGCTCCATAACTACTTGGTGTGTCAAAAACTACATCTAATGCTACAGAGCGGGCACCTGCTTCGATTAATTTTGTGATTACCTGGGAGTATGCAGCACGTTTATAAGGATAAGATTTCAGTGTTTCTAAGTAGGCATACTGTTTCGGATCTGTTTTATAGTACTGTTCGGGAACGGATATTGACTGATCGTCTATTGCTAAAATTACAATGTCTTCTGGAGGCACAATCGGCCCGCGCAGTTGAAAAAACCCAGAAAGCATCTGATTTTCCATCAATTGAACCAATTCCCCACCAGAAGCACTCAATAGTGCGCCTCCAATTATCCAAGTGCCAGCCAGTAGATGACCTAAGCGAACCATCCACCTAGAGTGCCGAGCAGATGCTGTCGAAGTCACTTTTGTTGGTTTACTTGACAGTCTATTGGCAGTAGAGACATAGTTTTTAGTTAAGGTAGATGTAGGTTCTTCTGCCATATCGTGTTACTGATTGATTTAAGTCCAACACTTTTATTTATTCAGACCACGTTTTAGTGTAAGCACATTGAAACAAGACTTAAATGACAATCTTATATATTTGTAAAGTATCTTCTATTCATAAACAAACTTTTATTGGCAGAGCTAGCCTCCCAGAAAATTTTACTCAACCACTACTTAATTTATTCTTTTTATGTTGAATAAGTTACAAGTAGTGATTGTCTCACAGATTGGAGCCGGATATACTCCACCTGTGCATTTGGTTGTGGCAAGATTTTACTCTAACCTAACCAACAAGTACGTTACTAACTGGGTGCTATACCAAAAGCAGTCCCAAGGCTGTCTTTTGTTTCTGGTGCAATGTTGGTAATATCCAGAAAGCGTGTCCTGATACTGACAGCTTTACAAAAGATAGGCATTAATCTATATCTTACCTTAAGCCTATATTATACCTCTTTAGGAGTAAACTTTAGTGTTATGCAGTGATGAATGCTGTCACTGGATCAATTTTATGGGTAGATTTTGATCGCTGGGTGGCTCTTGCTGTGCTGGGTGAATCAGGTTAACACCCTGGATCTCAACTTTAATATTGCAGGCGTTTTTATGTCTTGAAAGAGGTAGGATAAAAGCTATAGATAAAGAACTACGTTATAGATATTAGCAAACAAGGCATTTGAAAATTGCTATAATCTATTGTTCCATCTAAATTCATATATATTATTAGGTGTAAATTTGTATGGGTTCTCCAATGAATCGTCTGTCTATTTTTGTAGATGGAAACAATATGTTCTATGCTCAACAAAAAAATGGCTGGTTTTTTGACCCGCGACGAGTCTTAGAATACTTCAAACATGAGCAATCAGAAACAACATTAATTAATGCCTTCTGGTACACTGGCTTAAAAGATCCACAAGACCAGCGAGGTTTCAGAGACGCTCTAATTAGTCTAGGATATACAGTACGAACTAAAATTCTCAAAGAATATTATGATGATACGTCAGGTCGTTACTCGCAAAAAGCGAATTTAGATATTGAAATTGTTGTAGATATGTTTAATACAGTAGACCAGTATGACCGAGTAGTATTATTCAGTGGTGATGGAGATTTTGAAAGAGCAATCGAATTATTACGCTCAAAAAATACACATATTACGGTAGTATCAACAGAAGGAATGATTGCTAGAGAACTACGCAATGCTACTGATAGATATATAGATTTAAATGATATCAGAGATCAAATAGAGAAAACTGAAGGTTAATAGCTTTAACAATTATTTACAAAAATCAAAACTAGAGTTGAAGATATATTAAGCTACAAATAAACACTAAACACTAAATAACAAACGGCAAATGACAAACAAAACAGATCGAATCATTATTTTTGATACAACATTGCGAGATGGAGAGCAGTGTCCGGGAGCGACTTTGAATATAGACGAAAAGCTAGTTATTGCCAAGCAATTAGCGCGTCTAGGTGTAGATGTAATTGAAGCAGGCTTTGCCTTTGCAAGTCCGGGAGATTTTGAAGCAGTCAAGAAGATTGCTCAAATTGTCGGGACAGAAAATGGCCCGGTAGTTTGTAGTTTGGCAAGAGCGATTAAAGCAGATATTGAAGCGGCTGCTGAAGCATTAAAACCAGCAGTTAATGCCAGAATTCACACATTCATTTCGACTTCTGATATTCATTTAGAGTATCAATTGCGAAAGTCACGGGCAGAAGTGTTAGCGATCGCCGAAGAAATGGTAGCTTATGCCAAGTCCTTCATGACAGATGTGGAATTTTCGCCGATGGATGCGGCTCGTTCCGATCCAGAATTTCTGTACCAAGTCTTAGAGCGAACAATCGCAGCTGGTGCAACAACAGTTAACATTCCCGATACTGTAGGTTACACAACTCCTAGCGAATTTGGGGCCATAATTAAAGGCATTATCGAGAATGTCCCCAACATCAACCAAGCGATTATTTCTGTACATGGTCACAATGATTTAGGCTTGGCAGTTGCTAACTTTTTAGAAGCCGTGAAAAATGGCGCACGGCAACTAGAATGTACGATAAATGGCATTGGCGAACGCGCCGGCAATGCATCACTAGAAGAATTGGTAATGGCCTTGCACGTGCGGCGGCAATATTTTAATCCTTATCTCGGCAGACCAGAAAATTCTCAAGAATCCCTGACAAATATCGACACCCGACAAATTTACAAAACCTCACGCTTAGTTTCCAATTTGACGGGAATGTTGGTACAACCAAATAAAGCGATCGTCGGTGCAAATGCCTTTGCTCATGAGTCTGGAATTCACCAAGATGGTGTATTAAAGAATAAGTTAACTTACGAAATTATGGATGCCCAATTGATTGGCTTAACAGACAATCAAATAGTTTTGGGCAAGCATTCAGGTAGAAATGCTTTTCGTAGTCGGTTGAAAGAATTAGGCTTTGAACTGTCAGATACTGAATTAAACAAAGCCTTCGTCAGATTCAAAGAAGTAGCAGATAAAAAGAAAGAAATATCTGATTGGGATTTGGAAGCGATCGTTAATGATGAAATCCAACAAGCACCCGATTTGTTCCGGGTAGAGTTGGTGCAAGTTTCCTGTGGTAGCAACGCCCGTCCTACTGCTACAGTTACCCTGCGTACCCCAGAAGGTGAAGAATTAACTGATGC
Source organism: Nostoc sp. (assembly GCF_036917535.1). Classification (GTDB taxonomy): domain Bacteria; phylum Cyanobacteriota; class Cyanobacteriia; order Cyanobacteriales; family Nostocaceae; genus Nostoc. The sequence goes on along the minus strand of NZ_JBALDA010000060.1, from coordinate 16,598 downwards.
TGCGATCGGTACTGGGCCAGTGGATGCAGTTTACAAAGCCATCAACCGTGTGGTGAATGTACCTAATCAGTTAATTGAGTTTTCTGTGCAGTCAGTAACAGCCGGTATTGATGCCATTGGCGAAGTAACGATTCGTTTACGTTATGAATCTAAAGTCTTTTCTGGTCATGCAGCGAATACAGATATCATCGTGGCATCCGCGCAAGCTTATGTAAATGCATTGAATAGGTTGTATGCATCTTTGCAAACTCAAGAAAAGCCAAAGGAAGTAACTGCACAGAAAGTCTGAGATCGGATCTGTCAAACTGTCTATTTTTAGCTGATGTTAACAAACTCCTTTCCAACTTTGGGGAGGAGTTAATTTATGAGTTCCAAAAATTTATTGGTAATTATGCTGACAGAAAAACATATAACTATCAGAGAAACCACTATTAAAGAAGATTTACTGATTGCAAAACACTTTTACCAAATGTGGCTAGATATTGGTGTTGATGAGAGTAATATTCTTCTGGAGTGGCAGAATATTACCCTCCAATTTATAGAAGAGGCACATCGAGATTTGTTTTATAAGGCTTTTGTTGCAGAGGTTGATAATACAGTTGTGGGTTCTGTAAGTTGTCAACTGTTTGCAGGCTTATACCCGAATGTTTTTAAAGATAAATACTGCAAATTTGGATATATTTGGGGCGTTTAAGTTGAACAATATTATTTCAGACAAGGCATTGCTAAATCTCTAACTAGTAGAGCAATTGAATATTTAAAAGCGCTTGGTTGCACGCGAGTAGTTCTTAACGCCTCGCCATTAGGTAAACCAGTTTACTCCAGTCTCGGTTTTTCTGAAGGTAATGCAATTAGATTTAATTTAACAAAACAGAATTCAGAAATTAATTCTGTGTAACTAGCAGATGAATAAACCTAAATCTGATAGGATAAATTTCTAACTCAAGGAACATCCTTGTTTGCTTATATTCGAATTTATACAACCCATATTTTGCACCCTAAGAGACTTCCAAAAAATAAAGGTGTTGCTGAATTATGGAATGATTTAGCTTAGTTTTGAACGAGTCCTATGTGGAGTCATGTCAAAGCCAAGTTTTGTTATCTCTGCGGTACACCAATTCGCGCTAATTGCGGTAAATCTGTGTTGTCTTTGATACTAAATTGCAAAAGTTAGTATTGTTTGGAATTTAAGGTCTGCTGAACTAGCTTTGAAGCAAACGATACTATGTATCAGAACTTGGTATGAGATACGATTTTGTCCAATTTGTGGCTTTGCTTATAAAACGCCCGTTAAAACGCAATGAACACTTATTTTTATCAAACCCATATTTCACAATACTTTCAGCCTATCTTGTCCTTGGTGACAGCTTCGCTATATCTACACCAACTCACTCGAATTCTTCAATTTATATAAATGACATAGAAGTTACATAATATTGACATACATTTTATTTAATATCCAAATAAGGTAAGAGTCTGAAATCAAATTCCCATTAATCTCTCTCATTCAATTGAGGAGAGCAATTTAGTGATGTTTATTCCAAGAAATATTCAGACATTTCTGGTAATAAATTACTGGAATTTTCAATTATATCTATTTGGTGCTATGAAAATAGAATATCTTTTTCACCGCTTCAAGTTAGGTCTGCATAATAAGTGGTGGTTGTTGAATTACAAATTTCGAGAAATACTGATTAAACTACAGTTTTACTGGCTTTTGTATCAAGGTAGTCAGCTACTAAATATTAATTATAAATCGGTCATTGTATTTTCTCCTCACCAAGATGATGAAGCACTAGGTTGTGGGGGTATGATTGCACTCAAGCGAAAACAAGGGATACCAATTAAAGTTATTTTTGTGACAGATGGGGGAGGTTCTCATCACGGTAATACTAAGATTACACGTTCAAAAATTGTTCAGATTCGTAAAGAAGAAGCGTTAGCAGCTTTAAAAATTTTAGGGGTGGAATCAATAGATATTCACTTTCTTGATAAATGTGATGGTGCATTATCCAAAATGACAGAAGCTGAACAACAGCAAACAATTGAAGAAATGGCCCAATTATTAAGTAGTTTTCAACCACAAGAGGTGTACGTTACTCATAAACAAGATCGCAGTCCAGATCATGAAATTACTTATCAATTGGTTAAAGCTGCTATTGATAAAGCAGAAGTAAAAGTAGAGCTATGGCAATATGCTATTTGGTTGCTTTGGAAGTCTTTATTGTTTAGCAACCTGAAGTTTGATGAATTGGTAGGCGCTCATCGAGTTGCAATTCATCAAGTGCGATCTCAAAAAAAGCAGGCTATTGAAACCTACCGTTCTCAATATTTACCTATAGATGCTGAATCGAGTGCCGTACTTCCCCCTGGTTTCCTCTGGCGGTTTTTCTTGCCTTATGAGGTTTTTTTCAAATCAGACTCTGGTCAGGAATAAAAAAGGCTTTTTATCTAGCTTTTAGGCTAAAATCCTGTACTTCACTCAATACTTCTCACTCAGTTAAGGTGAAAATAAAAAGCGTTTCAATTCACCTTTCCCCTTGCTTATAATTTTCTTTAAAATTAGATTTTTGTCACTTAACTAGAATTGTTAATTTATCCAAAAAGTATTAATAACTTAATAATAGGAAATCTGTTGTATTAACTAAATTTAGTCATTTTACATTTTCAAGACTTACTCTCAAATACTCCAAATATGATTCAACAACAATTCTGTTTTTGTACTTTAGCATTAGGTAAAATATATCGAGCGCTAGCTGGTCTATTAGCAAAAGACCTCGAACTATATTCACCTAACACTGCTTTTATAATTCTCACTGATTATCCTCAAGAATTTAGCAAATATCCTCAAACCTTAGCCTTTTATCATCAGCAACAGGGTGTTAAATGTTATCACGACAAAAGATTTGCAATTGCTAAGGCATTATTTCTATTTAATTCATGTATATTCATTGATTCAGATATGCGGATCTTAGCACCAGTACCAGAAGATATAGAATGGCTTTTAGAGCCAGGGATAAGTGCTAGGGCTTGTATGGATATGCCAAAAAAATTTGCCAAAGCTTTGGGAACAACTAACAAAAATTTTTCTACAGAGATTGAAGTAATTAAAAAAGCAGCACAATTTTTAGATTTAGAGCCAAAATGGGAAAATGTTACCTTTGTCCATGAATATTTATTTTCTGTCACTAAGTCAACAGGAAAAGAAATTGAATTTTTAGAAACGTGGGAAATCCTTGCCAAATATTTTGAGCTAAATGGAGTTTATGAAAGCGAGGGTAATGCTATAGGTCTAGCTGCCTATAAAGCAGGGTTGCCAGTGAGATGGAGCGAGATGTCAGGTATTTCGTTTTTTAATAATAAAACTGAATTAATTAAAATTAAAAAGGGACAGTCAAATATGGATGAAATGTTGACTTATTTTGAAGAACACGAAAAAATTGTATATCCTAAACGCTCTATCCTGAAGAAAATTGTCCTTAAACTTAGCAAAGCGATAATGCATTTTTATAGAGCAATCAAGTACAGAGTTGAATGGCACGAAGAAAAGCTTTAAACTATGAAGAATAAGTAAACGGCAGAATTGAAAGTGTGACATTTATTCACTTTCGTATAAAAAGTAGCTTTAATTGTATATGAAAATCCGAAAAAACCGATTGTGACAGTAGGGATGTGGAATATCGGATATAAGCTAAATTTATTGAGTTGATTATGAATATTTTTTACTTTTTGAGATTTTTCGATTTACTTGTATGCATAAAACTTTATTCTGAGAAACGATGTTTATAGTCAGTCAGCTTGTATGAGTAGCGAAAAAACAACACAATTGCCACTCTGGGTACAAGATAGAGATATAGTCATTGCTCGTGATGAAGAAGTACAGTGGCGAGAAGGAAAACGCCCGGATTATTCATACACCAATGAATTTCTTCATCAAGAGAGTAAATTTCAGCATCCAGAAGGTTCTTTAGAAGCGATCGCTCAAAACTTAGTCCGCACTTTTGAGATGGAAGCTTCTAATAAATCTAATCCTCAACAGTGGCTTTCGATTGTTACTGATAAGTTTAAGATGAGTACCAATGGCGGACAACAATTCACTGCTGAGGATGTTGCAGTTGAGGGTACTTATAACCTGTTTTTGGGTAAAACTGAGCAATATAACTCTGAAACAGAAACCTTTGAATCTTCATTTCAAGTTTTTCATAAAGCCTTTCCTAATGGCTTCCTTTGGGAATTAACAGAAGTCCTTTCGGGGCCGCCTAATGTTACCTTTAAGTGGCGACATTGGGGAACATTTAATGGTTCCTATAAGGACTATGTACCTACAGGTGAAACAATCGAAATCGTCGGAGTTAGTATTGCTCGCGTCACTGATGATTTGAAGATTGAGTCATTAGAGCATTATTTTGATAATAATGTCTTTCTTCAGAAATTAACGGCAGGTGGTTGTCCTTTTCATTCCAAAAATCAGTAGATTTATAAGAATCCGATGTGATTTCTGAAAAAATCTAAGTGTCTGTAGGGGAGCCAGCCGCATAGGCGGGTTTCCCTACTTGAGCGGACTGGCGTTGTGTTACGCTACGCGATAACACGTCAAAAACAATATTAGGGATTAATTACCAAAGCAGATGACTATTACTGTCAACTGTCAACCTGACTTAAGCAACTGCCAAAACATTACGATATTAGTCACCAACATTACGATATTAGTCACCAACATTACGATATTAGTGAGTAATATTACAACATTAGTCATCAAACATTACGACATTAGTCACCAACATTACAATATTAGCCACCAACATTACGATCTTAGTGAGTAATATTACGACATTAGTCATCAAACATTACGACATCAGTCAGCAACATTACAACATCAGTCACTAACATTACGACATTAGTCATTAACATGAAAGCGATCGCTAATAAACTGAAGCTTGTATGAAGTTCAAATATATTATCTCTATCAAAATCAGCATCTAGTCCTAGATTTCAGCAAAACTACTGGAATTACCTACAAATATTATTAGAAAAAATATAATGATTTGCGAGTTTTTCTGATACAGAATATAGCTTAATTGAGGCAAGCTAGTTCTATAAATATCTTCAAGGAGTACATTTATGCCTCGTACAAAGCGGACATCGCGGATTCTAGAAAAAGCTGAATTGAGAACGTCTGGATTCAAAGCAATTGATTCAAACATGGATTTTGGTAATAGTTGCGATTTGGAAAATCTGGCTCAATCAATTGAGGAGTTTCGCACTATGCTTGATACTTATAACAACGCTTTAGCTGTGGTTGACTCTACTAAAACTAAAATCGATCAAATGGAAAAAAAGTTGAGTAAACTTTCAGATAAGATGATGAAGGGAGTTGGTTTCAAGTATGGCACAGACAGCAGCGAATATGAAATAGCAGGTGGCGTTCGTGACAGCGTACGTGTACGCAAAAGCAGGTTGACTCGCTTAAAAGGTAGTGCAGGGCAAGCATCAGATGAAAATAAGAAATCTGTCTAGTTCTCGCATGGGTAAGTTCAGAAAAAAATATTTAACTACAGACGAACATACAGCAGATTGCAACTTGGTGAGGTACAGATAAGCGTAGGGGCACAACATGTTGTGCCCCTACCCGTGTACTTAATTTACCTAAAATACGCTGCACCCGCATTTCTCACAAGCGGTGCATAGCTTGCCGCCGTAGGCATCGCCATAAAAAATTATTAAATTAAGTAATTATCCTGAGTTTCACCCCTTATTATTTAGGTGTTAAGACAGAATTAGAGTAAGCAAATAGATATAGTAACTTTAACTACTTTCTTGACTCCTTTTTTACCGTACTTACTCAAAGCCGGAGAGAAAGCAACTGAAGAAGCTGGTAAGAAATTTGGTGAAGGGTTTGGCGCTAACGCCTGGGAAAAAGCCAAGGCTTTGTGGACTAAGCTGCAACCAAAGGTAGATGCAAAGCCAATGGCAAAAGGTGCAGCAGAAGAATTGGCTAATTCTCCCAATGATGAAGATGCCAAAGAAACACTCCAGAAGCAACTCAAGAAATTTCTGGATGAAGATAAAAATTTATATGCTGAGATTGCCCGTTTAATGCAAGAAGATTCCGAAGCAATTTCTCAGGTTGTTAATACTTTTAATCAAACAATATCTGGTAATGACAACGTAGTGCAAAATATTGCGGGTGATGGGAATAAGGCGATTGGTAGAGTGGGAGGTGATGCAACTATCAATTAGTCATAAAACTAGAATAATAGGAAGTTAAAACTGTGCACAAAAGAAACCTGAGAAGGTTATGGAAGCAGATAATACTTTTTTTATCTAAGTTAGCTGGCTTTTTGAGAGGGAATCGTCGGAGATTAAAACGTAGGCGACATCTATTACTTAAAGATGAAGTTGCTCAAACCCGTTTAGATAGGCATATTCAGTCTCAGGTTGAACAACCAGTTTTAGGTAACGCAGAAAATGATGAAGCTTCTGTAACCAGTTTAGAACCCCATATTCAGTCTCAGGTTGAACAAACAATTTCAGGTAACGAAAATGTTTTTCAAGACAGCAAGGGGGACAAAAACATTAATGTAGGTCGGGTAGAAGGTAGCCTGACTATTAATTATTCTCGCCCAATTGGCATTCCATTTCAAGCACCAAGTTTACCTGCCAATTTTGTCCATCGCCCACAAGTTACTATAGAAATCAAAGCTCGTTTATTGGCAAATACATCTAATGCTGGTGCTTTGCTCATCAGTGCAATTCACGGTTTAGGAGGTATTGGCAAGACAACTTTAGTTACTGCCCTTGCCCATGATGAAGATATCCAAAAATGTTTCTCTGGTGGTGTGCTTTGGGCAACTTTGGGACAGGAACCAGATATTCTGGCGCTGCTGAGTAGCTGGGTGCAAGCCTTGGGAGACTACGAATTTCTTGCTATTAATATAGAAGCAACTTCAGCCTATTTGCGAAGTTTACTACATGATAAGGCAGTCTTACTAGTAGTTGATGATGCTTGGGAACCAGATAAAGTTAAACCCTTTCTAGTAGCAAGTTCCCAATCCCGATTATTAATCACTTCTCGGCGTGCTGATGTGGCTGGTGCCGTGGGTGCTGATTTGCAACAATTGAATTTGATGACGCCAGCAGAATCTCTGAAATTATTTTCTAAGTCTTTAGGACGAGAAATAAAACCAGAAGAGAAACAAGAGGCTTTGAGAGTAGCCGAGACTCTGGGATACCTACCCATTGCGCTGAATTTAGTAGCAGCAAGAGTTAAATGGGGAATTACATGGGTGAAGCTGGAAACGGCTTTGAAACAAGAGGTTGCAAACTTAAAAGTTTTATACGGGGCGCGTCAAGAAAACTCTTTAGAAGCAACCTTTAATTTAAGCCTGAAAGCTTTGCAGGACTATGACGAACAAGCTTGGAAAAATTTTATCTGGTTGGGAGTTTTACCAGAGGATGTCACAATCGCCGCACCAATGGCAGTTACATTATGGGATATGGAATCGCAGGATGAAGCTGATGAGCGTTTAGAGCTACTTTGGAGTGATGCCTTACTTCTGCCTGATTCACCTATATTTGTCGGGGGTGTTGAGTGGAAAGGCTACAGGATACATGACTTATTGCATGATGTCGCTCGTGACCGATTAATTAATCCAGCTACAGGAATGAGTTTGAATTTACTCGATGCTCACAGCCGACTGCTAGAACGGTATCGGCAAAAGACTCAAAAAAACCTTTGGCATACCCTGCCTAATGATGATTACATTCATCAAAATTTAGTTTGGCATTTAGAAAAAGCTCAACGGATAGAAGAAATTCACTCCTTATTGAGGGAAGAGTCGCAGACAGGAAGCAATGGCTGGTTTGAAGCGCGAGAAAAATTAGGACAAGCTGGGGGTTACATCACAGATATTTCTCGTGCTTGGGAATTAGCACAAGCAAATTGGACTGAATCAACTTTGCCCCAAGTTGTAGGTTTGCAGTGTCGCTATGCTTTGATTAGTGCATCCTTGAATAGTTTGGCAGCTAATATACCAGTAAATTTATTGCTTGCCTTGGTCAAAAACAACAAGTTGACTCCCGAACAAGGACTAGCTTACGCCCTGCAAAACCCAAAGCCACAAGAGAAAATCAACTCGCTGACACAACTAGTCAACTATTTGCCACCAAATCTTCAAGAATTAGCACTGCAAAAAGCCCTTGCTGCTGCCACGGCGATTCAGGATGAGTGGAGTCGTGCCTATGCCTTGAGTGCCTTAGCTTTTGGTTTTTCACAAATGCCAGCTGCCGAACTTTTTCCCCCTTGGCAAGATACACTTCATAAGCTATCTCTTCACACCCGCTCTGACTTGCTGCAAGATATCAAAGCATTGTTTCCAGTTATCTTTGCATTAGGTGGTGAAACAGCAACGGCAGAAATTGCCCGTGCAATTGTGGATGTAGCGCGATGGTGGAAGTAATTTAACAGGGATTTACAATGCCTCTACCTAGTACCCATTCAAATGAGAATTGCTCTAAAGAATAAACAATAAATTTCAGTTGAATGTACATCACTACCCAAAAAGAGGAATTTAGGGCGTTGCTGAATCATGGGATGATTTCGCCCAATTTAAAACGAATTTTCAATGGTTTCAACCGCTAATTCATCCCGCATTTATGCAACGCCGAATTTAGCTATGCTTACATCAATGCGATCGCTCATGGTATTACTGTTTGCACAGTACTAACTGCTGTGACTGAAGATGTAAACCCAGCCAGTTTACCCAACTTCTGGGGTACAAAGTCCGTTTCTTTGCTACCTTGAACCTCAGATAAGTAGCAATCTCGCACTGCTAACAACAAACCTTTGATGGCATCTGGTGCGCCTGTTTTAACTAAATCGTCTGCCTTTTTAAAAAAATGCGATCGCCATTTGCCATCGTTATTGCCATACAATTCTATTAAATACCAACCTGCAAGATACTCAGCTAAAGGGTCAAGACAAAAACGGATTCTATCTTTAGCAGAACCGATAGTTTGAATCAGGTGTAGGCGTTTTTCCAAATAATTGAGGTGTGCTTCGGGGTCATCAATACCCAAATTTGCTAATGCAGCTACTGCATCTACACGCTTAGCGGTTCCTGGTTGATAACTTTGCTGCAAGCATTCCCAGGCGATGGTTTTGGCAATTTGATGAACAGTGCGGTCATCAAATTGTTCGTCTGTAACATCACGATTGAGTTCATTAATATAACCCAGCATCAAATTAGGAATATTCTCTGGCAACGCAGAAATATTAGATGTAACGTCTTTACTGGCGATTAACTGTTCAGCATAGAGTTTAGCCAGCAAAACAGTGATATTATTTTGACCGACCATCAGAGAAAGACGGTTACAAGCATCAAAAAATTCCTGGTCAGTAAAGCGATCGCGTTTACCTCGCTGCATGAGATAAGCTTCCATAAAGGACGATAGTTTATTAGCCTCAATCCGCAAAGGTTTAATTATTGTCTTATTAACCCGCCCCAGCTTTTCCTCAATTCGGGAAGTAATTACCAATGCATTCACCGGAAACTCTGGCGACTCCGGCTCAATTGCTTCTCGTGTAGTAGCATTCATTTCTGAGAACCGATCTACAATTACCAAAATGCGTTTCTTTCTTAACAAACGTAACAGTAATTCTTGACAAATCGGCTCTGGCTCATCAATTAAAGCTTGCAACTGTCCTCTGATGGCTTCTAAAAGCGGCGACTTACCTTCAGTTACCCGAAATTCTTCTTCTAACAGCACAGGTAACATCAAATGTTTGCAGAGTCGTTGGTCTTCAGTCTCAGCCATTGCCCACCCAGCTATTCGACACGCTAAACTGGTTTTACCTACACCCCCTTCCCCACCAATTACTAGGCAGCTACGTTGTTTCTCGAAAGTTGAGCGCAAATTTTCATTCATCAGTTGGGGAACTGTTGTACCATCCAGAACAACGGGAATGGGAATATAACAAGCGCGACTGCTAACTGTATCCTTTTTGGGAAATTGTTCGCGGGCTGCTTTGATATATTTAGCTACCCACGCATCTAATATTCTGGGATGGTAATGAAACCACCCAACAAATAGCACATATCGCAGAGGTACATTAACACTGATAAATGGGAGAGAAAAATCTGTGTAGGGTTTGAGGGCGTTGTTAATTTTCAACAACCATAAAGGGGCTACCCGCAAAAGAATTAACCAAATAGAAGGCAATAAGATAACGTAGGCGGCAATTCCCAAAAGTAATTTATGCTTAAATAGCGATTCTAGAACTCTATCAAAAAGGCGAGTTTCTTTTTCTGCTTTCAAGGCATTGAGAGGGCGACGTATCAGCTTAATGTCCGTCTCTGTGAATTTATCTTTATATTTTTGTATAGTTGTCAATACCTGCTCAAAGTCTGAGATGACTTTCTGCAACTTGGAGCTAGGTAAAGCATTTGCTTTATCCTGAAAGCCTGCCGCTATTCCTCCTAAACCTTTGATGGCACCCAAACGCACGTAAAACTGGTTATCATTCAACAGGGCAATTAAATTAGGCACAGCCGATACTGCATCTGTACCCATTGCACCCAGAGCGTAGGCAGAATTGTAACGTACAGTGGGGTTATGATCTTTTAAGGCAGCAGTTAATACTGGGATAGCTACTTTCGCTTCGACACCAATTTTTCTGAGTGCAGAAGGAACATAAATGCGAACAAATTGCTCCTTGTCTTGTAATGCCGCCATCAAGGATGGAACTGCTGCTTTGGCTGCTGTACCAATATTTCCTAAAGCTAAGGTGGCGTACAAACGGACTTGTCCATCCTCATCCTGCAATGCGGCACTTAAAGCTGGAACTGCTGGTGCTGCTTCTGCACCCAAATCTCCTAAAACCGAAGCAGCGTGCCAGCGAAGATTACTATCTTGATTTTTCAAAGCTTCAATCAGAGACGGTACTGCTGGGGAACCGATATTAACTAATGCATCTGCTGCAATGCCACTGATGTGGGCATCGTTATCTATCAGCTTCTCAATTAGAGGAGAAATTTTGCTGTCAGTAGTGATTTGCGCCCAACTATTGCTTGTGCATAGTAGGAACAGTGTCAGGCATAAGACAACCACCTTGAGCACACTAAGTAATACTTGTCTGGTATGCTTTGTCATTGAATCGGATTGAATCACCCGATGAACAACTCCAGTCAGAGAAACTATACCTAGATTGTAATCTAACTGTCAATGCGGGTTAGCGATGTCTACGACGGGCTACGCCTACGCACTGGTTTACCTCCGCTTTGCTCAAGCTTGATTAGCATTGGCATTTAAACGCATCATAATTTTTTCCGGTTCTGTCAAATTTTTAAACCCATAACGTCGATAAAGTCCATGAGCATCTTTTGTGCCTAATAACCACCTTTGAACGTCTTGCAATTCTGGATATTCCAAAATATATTCTACAAACCATTTTCCTAAACCCTGTCCTCGATAAGGCTCCAAAATAAAAACATCTTTTAACAACGCAGAAGTTGCATAATCAGTGATGACTCTGGCAAAGCCAACTTGTTGACTATCTTCATAAAGTCCAAAACATAAAGAATTGTTTATTGACTTTTCTACAGTGGCTAATAGGATATTTTCAGCCCAATAAGAAGTTTGTAAAAAATCATGAACCATTTGAATATCTAATTTAGATTTATCGGTGTTGATGTAAAATCGATGTTTTAATTCTTCATTCATCTCGCTACATTTTTTATTTAATAGGTTGAAAAATTATAATTCATTCTTGGGGTCAGTGGTTTGTAGTGTCAAATGATGAAATTACTGAACCATTAGCTGGATAACAGAGGCTATATTCAGCATTTAAGAATATGGGTGCATCTATCATTGATTATGAATCAGCCTACAACAGAATCTTGGCAAGAAGTCCGCGCTGCTTTCAAACAAATCTGGGGTTATGAAGATTTCCGTCCACCACAAGGAGAAATTGTTAGCAGTTTATTGGCACAAAAAGATGCGCTGATTATTATGCCCACAGGTGGCGGGAAGTCGATTTGTTTTCAACTTCCTGCACTGCTACAAACAGGATTAACTTTGGTAGTTTCGCCTTTGGTGGCGTTAATGGAAAATCAAGTTCAGGAACTACGAGAAAGCCACCAAAAAGCAGCACTTTTGCATAGTGAATTATCTTCATCTCAACGCCGTGCAACTCTGCAAGCTTTAGAACGCCAACAGCTAAAATTACTTTATTTATCACCTGAAACTTTGCTCAGTGCACCAGTTTGGGAAAAATTATCTCAGCCGCAATTGCAAATTAATGGCTTAATTTTGGATGAAGCTCATTGTTTAGTGCAGTGGGGTGATACTTTTCGCCCAGCTTATCGCAGATTAGGGGCGGTGCGTCCGGCATTGCTCAAATCAAAACCACCAGGAACAAAAATCAGCATCGCCGCTTTTACTGCTACTGCTGACCCTTCAGCCCAAAAAATTATTCAAACAGTTTTACAATTACAGCAACCAGAGATTTTCCGCTTGAATCCCTACCGTCCGAACTTGCATCCCAGCATTCGCATCGCTTGGACACCACGAGGTAGGAAACAACAATTATTAAAGTTTATTCAAAACAGACCGCAACAATCGGGATTAGTTTACGTTCGCACTCGCAGAGATAGTGAAGATTTAGCCCAATGGTTAGCAGAGATGGGTTATGCTACAGCTAGTTATCATGCGGGATTGAGTGCAACCGAACGCCGTGAAGTAGAAGCAAACTGGTTAAGTGGTAAAATACCTTTTGTGATTTGTACCTGTGCGTTTGGCATGGGGATTAATAAATCAGATGTTCGCTGGGTTGCCCATTTTCATGCACCACATTTGTTATCTGAATATGTGCAAGAAATTGGTCGCGCTGGAAGGGATGGGAAACCAGCAGAGGCGTTAACATTGGTGAGTGAACCTACGGGGTGGTTAGATTCAGGGGATAAGCAAAGACAGGAGTTTTTTCAAGAACAAATGCGATCGCAACAACAAATAGCGCAGCAACTTGTGAAAAAATTACCAAAACAGGGAGAAGTGAATGCCGTAACCCGACAATTTCCCGAAGGTGCGATCGCCTTAGCTTTACTCCACAGTAACGGTCAGTTAAACTGGCTTGACCCTTTCCATTACACCATTGGGCAAAAAGCCGGAAATCAGCCACCAACTCAATTACACGCTGCTAAACAAATGCATCAATATCTGACTACCAAGCAGTGTCGTTGGCAGTTTTTATTAAATGCCTTTGGTTTTGATAAAGAAGCAGCTAACTTGCGTTGCGGACATTGCGATAATTGTCGTCAATAGTCACGCCAAGGACTAGTCCCCAATCCGCTTGGGTTAACGATTGTTTGTACTTGGCGCTGTCTTAAGTAGGGATTTTTAAAATGGTGAGATAGGTTCAACAACCGCAAAATTGTTATTGGTTAATGACAATCCTGCTGATAGTTGTGCAATTTTTACCTGAGTAAACCCAGATGCACTACCATCTTGGTCAAAGAACAATCCACCTGTAGCGCTGTTGTAGATAAATCGCTCTTCGCTAGTGGTTGCAGATGTTCCGATTGTAAACTGACTTGCTGAAAGTGAACCTATTGATAACTCACTACCGCCAAAACCATAAGGCACTATCTGAATCAACTCACTAGTGTTGAAGTCATAAAGACTATCAACACCTCCGTTGTAACCATCTAAAACAAAGGTATCAGTACCAGCCCCTCCATAAAGGGTATCATTGCCATTGCTAACTCTGAGGATATCATTGCCATTGCTCCCCACAATCTTGTCATTGTAGGCTGTACCTGAGATATCTAATCCTTCTATATCCTTGTAATTAACCTGATATGTACCTGCGGTAATTGAGCCAGTGTTACTAGTAGCATTGAATGTTGAAGTGATACCTTCTGTAACCAAGCTGTAATTGACTCTCAACAAATCGTTACCTTTACCCCCATCTACGGTTTGAGTCACTAAATTAGAGGGGGCAGTATCTAGGGGTGGGGGATTTAGATAGAAGGAATCATTGCCATCGCCCCCAAAAAGGAAATCATTACCTGTTGAAATCTCAGCATACAATTTATCGTTACCAGCGCCTCCGTTGAGTGTATTATCGCCTGAGGTGGGTATATAATCATCGTAGGGGACTTCATGGCCACGGCTGGACAGAGTATCATTGCCATCACCACCAGAGAGTAGGTTATTGCCTGATGAAAAGTCAGCATACAATTTATCGTCACCAGTGCCACCATTGAGAGTGTTATTGCCTGAGGAGCTAAAACCATATAATCTATATACATCAGAGCCAGAGGTGGTAAGAAAATCGTTGCCATCGCCCCCAGAGAGTAAGTTATTGCCTTCTGAACCCTGAGCATTCAAGGTATCTTCACCAGTGCCACCGTTAAGGGTGTTATCGCCTGAAGAGTTAAAAAACCTGTATCCGGTGTTATCAGTAATGTCAGAGGCGTAAAGAGAATCATTCCCATCGCCCCCAAAAAGTAAGTTGTCGCCTTTTGAAGCTCCAGCATTCAAGGTATCGTCACCAGTGCCACCGTTGAGGATGTTATTGCCTGTTGAAAATTCAACTTTGCCCGTAGAATTTTCAACAATATTCAAGTAATCGTTACCAATACCACCAACCAGGGAGTTATTGCCCATATCACCCTCGAGGGTGTCATTCCCCGCACCACCAAGGAGAGTATCATTTCCCGCACCACCTCTCAAAATGTCGTTGCCACTCAAGCCGTCAATGATGTCATCGCCCCCCTGAGCATTGATAACATCATTTGAGTTGTCAAAGCCGTTAACATTATTGTTCAGGTCGTTAAGGAAGGTAACTGTGTTCTTATTGAAGATAGTGCTTTGAGTGGAGTTGGCATTGAAAACATCAAAGCTGTCCGTGATGCTAGTCTGCCCATCAAACAGGAAATTGCCCAAGTTTACAGTGGCTCCTGTAGATTGACTGAGGTTATCCAGCTTTTCCAGCGCAAAGTTTTGCAGGATGACTAAGGGACCAGCAAATACTCCATAAGAATAATCGATCACCCCTTCAAAGTTGATTTCCAGATTGTTGCCATTCTGGGTCAGCAGCAAATTTTGGGCAGTGAAGCCAGCACCTTGGAATTTTAGGGTATCCACTTCGGCAATGACTTGTGTCGAGGGATTTATGCCTTTACCTATGCCACCAAAATCGGTGATGATACAATTGCCGTCGTACAAGCTGTAAAAAAATTCATCCTTGCCGCCTCCACCAGTCAAAGTGTCGTTTCCATAGGAATCTCTGATGATATCGTCACCAGCTTTACCGTTAATCGTATCGTCAAAGTCACTGCCTATTAGGGTATCATTACCGTTGGTTCCAATGATATTTGCCATAATTTTTACCTACGTAAATTATTTTTTTCAATAACTTTCAGTTCTCAAACTGCTGTTTGTGCTGTTTTCGGGCACAAAAAACTCACCGAAATTTGACGTTTTCGGCATACTTTATCCGTCACTCTTAAAGAGCAGAATATTTCTTGAAGATTCACCCTTTGAATAGCTTTGATGTAACACTTTTCTAATCATCTCAAACTATCTAAGCCTTAAGCGCTGTACAAATTAATGATGATGTGAATTAACGATAATCGGTTATTTCAGGCTAAATTAATCATCTTTGTTCAGTATAAATCAGTGTACAAGCATCAAAAAATCTGACAATTGAATGCCTAAAACTTACACTTGATATTTATTTTCTTGCCAGCGTCTAAGTCCTGCTAGAAGAGAAAATAATCAACTGTTGATTGGCAAAGAGATTTTTATACTCTCTTGGGGGCAATTCTGCATAGATGTCTAGCTTTAAAATAGAGAATGTTTTAATAACCCAACACTGACCATATACTACCGTATTTACTTAGATATTTTTGCTTCAAGATACATTTTTGTATATTCTTCATATTATTTACCAATAAATTTACGTAAAAACATTTTGTTTGTGTACTATTAATGTTTGAGTTGTCTTTCTTCCCGAAAGCTATTACAGATTGGTATAACGTTTGTAAACCAAGAAACCCGCGATCGCCTACGGTGGGCGGTTACGCCATCGCAGACATTACTGCTTTTGGCTCCAAAGCGCAAAGCAATCAAACCTGAATTTCTCACAACCTCTAAAAAAGGAGAGCTAAACTGCTAAAAAAATATATATAGTAAGCATTTAAGCGATTATAAAAGACTCACTCACGAGTTTTACTTATCGCTGATTTTAATACCAATTCTCTAAATTAAAGCAACAAATTCTCGTGTTTTACTTCTTCAACTCCCGCAGATTAAGAACAGCCTGCCTCAACAGATAAACTTCCTGAATTCAACTGTATTGCCCTATCCTCTATTTTCCAGCTAGGTTCATCCCATAGGATGAATTGTCATTTTCACTAGCGGGACTTAAACAAAAAAGAAAGCCAAAAGAAGGTATGATAATTTAGCAGTATAGCTTTTACGTTAAAGCCACACCAGATTAAAGAGACAACCCCCGCAGCCATGCCACCGTGTTTTGAGAAATGGTGTCAACGGTTTGATGAAGTGTTTACTCATAAAGCCCAAAAAAGAGGGTT
>NZ_JBALDA010000059.1:0-19098 GCF_036917535.1 Nostoc sp. | reverse complement strand
TAACTGTAGGCTTTTGCCATAACGCAATTCAATTACCTTTTGAACGCAGACTGTTTACATTATATGTCCTAACTCTCTTGGCGATTGCTATATCACTGGAGTCAGGACGTTGATTTTATCGCTTATGTTGGTACAGAAGGCTACAAATACTTACGTACAGTGGTATTTGAGGGTGGGCATGAAGCATTATTTCGTGATTTAAGTAAAATCCAAGTTGGACGTAGCACAACTGACCAATATGGAATTCGGATGATCGTTTTTGTAGATGATGTGCCGATTAAAACGGAAATTATTGCCGAAACTCGTTTTCAACTAGACCCACCAAGATATCCAAAGTGGTCAGTCGTTCCTTGCTTAAGCTTCAATGATTGTTTTACCTCTAAGCTGCTATCAAATTCTGACCGTTACGCCGATGACAGCGTTGAGGCAAGAGATTTAATTGATCTAGCAGTTCTCAGGCTGCAATCTCCAATACCTCAAGCATCAATTGAGAAGGCTGAAAAAGCATATCAGGTTATGCGCCTTTTGAAAAGAGCGATCGCACTATTTCAAGAAAGACCGGATTACAGGGAGAAATGCTTTCTCGGTCTACAAGTTGATCAAGCTCAGATACCCAAAATTATCGACGGTATTGATTTGCTATCTACAGATTTAGGTTTATCTGACACTCCAAGGACTTTTCAAGAACAACATGATATCTTTGGTGGTTTAGAAACATAAATTGAAAAACGAGCAGATTCTTAAACAGGTAGCGATGCCCAATGCCCGATGCCCAATGCCCAATGCCCCATGCCCAATGCCCAATGCCCCTAGATCCTTGAGGCTGTTTGTTTAGTACTGGCGGGTTCAACAGGCAATGGTTGAGCAGCTTTCAATACCACATCCAACAACCCTGGAAACAGCATCTCTAAATCTTCACACCGCAGGATATTAATGTGCTGTGTCCCTTCTCTACGTGTCAAGACTATCCCCGACTCCCGCAAAATCTTGAAGTGGTTGGACATAGTAGACTTAGCGATCGCAAAATCAAATTTGGCACAGCATTGTTCCCCCTCAGTCGCCAACAGCCTCACAATCTCCAACCGCACCGGATCACCCAATGCATACAACACGCTTGGTAAAGAAATATTTTTTCTATCTGGATGATAAAGGAATCTCATAGTTGCATTATCTCATCAAGTGGCATATATTTTTATTATTCGATATTATCGAATAATAGAATTAAGTAGGAAGGCAATTTATGTCATCCATTACAAACGTCACAGAAGCCACATTCAAGCAAGAAGTCTTGGAAAGTGAAATTCCGGTATTAGTGGACTTTTGGGCCCCGTGGTGTGGCCCTTGCCGGATGGTCGGGCCAGTCGTCGATGAAGTTGCTGCTGAACACGAAGGACAGGTGAAATTTGTGAAGTTGAACACAGATCAAAATCCTACTGTCGCTAGCCATTATGGAATTCGCAGCATTCCGACATTGATGGTTTTTAAAGGAGGTCGCCAGGTCGATACTGTCGTAGGGGCGGTTCCAAAAACTACCTTGAATAAGACCTTAGCACAGCATCTTTAATTTAAGTTAAGGGCATGGGGAATTGGGGAGCCAGTGCGTTGGGCGGGCAATGCCCGACTTGTTCGCTTTTAGCGTTCCCGCTTTCTTAGCAACTGGCGTCATCGGGCATTGGGCATTGGTTATTTCGCCTCTGCTCCCCAGTCCCCAGTGCCTAATCCCAGATCGTTTTGTTTCAAATAACGGGGAAAGAGCGAAATGGACTTGAAATTGCATGGTAAATCCGCCTTGGTAACTGGCTCAACCGCAGGTATTGGTTTGGCGATCGCTCAAGGGTTAGCTCAAGAGGGTGCATCAGTAATTGTCAACGGTCGGTCTGAAGAAAGAGTAGCTCAAGCGATCGCCAAAATTAAGCATTCTACACCCGACGCGAAAGTTTCTGGTGTTGTGGCTGACGTAGGCACTGCATCAGGGGTAGAGAAACTCATTCAAGAGGTTCCTGACGTTGATATACTCATAAACAATGTGGGTATTTATGAGGCAAAAACCTTCTTTGATATTACTGATAAAGACTGGTTAAACATATTTGAGGTTAACGTCTTCAGTGGAGTCCGTTTGAGTCGGCAATATCTGCAAAAGCAGCTAGAGCAAAACTGGGGACGGATAATTTTTATCTCCAGTGAATCTGCTATTCAGATCCCAGTGGAAATGATTCACTACGGCACAACTAAGACGGCACAACTTGCCATTGCCAGAGGTTTAGCAGAAATGACTATTGGGACTGGAGTCACAGTAAATTCAGTCTTACCAGGGCCAACTCGTTCAGAAGGTGTTGAAGATTTTATCAATAACCTGGCGCAGGAACGCGGTATTACTCGCGCTGACGTTGAGGCGGAATTTTTTCAAAATATGCGTCCAAGTTCCTTAATCAAACGCTTTGCAACTAATGAAGAAGTAGCAGCGATCATAGTTTACCTTTCTAGTCCCGTAGCATCAGCAACTAATGGTGCAGCTTTGCGGGTAGATGGTGGCGTTATTCGGTCGATTGTTTAGTTAATGTGCTTTGTAGGGGACTGGGGACACTTCGACATGGTTCGACTTTGCTCACCAGCCGCTCAGTGCATCGCTGGAGACTGGAGAGAAATAATTAATGCCCAATGCCCAATGACTAAAATAATTTGGAGACACAACCAATGAGTACTAATATCAACTTATTCTCTCCTTACCAATTAGGGAATCTGGAACTACCTAACAGGATAGTGATGGCACCCTTAACCCGAAATAGGGCAGGTCAGGGAAACGTGCCACATCAACTAAATGCTACCTATTACGTCCAACGTGCTTCCGCTGGACTGATTATTTCTGAAGCAACACAGGTAACTCCTGAAGGACAGGGCTATCCTGCTACACCAGGAATTCATTCACCAGAACAGGTGGAGGGATGGAAGTTAGTAACTGATGCCGTGCATCAGCAGGGAGGAAGAATTTTTCTGCAACTATGGCACGTAGGCAGGATTTCTCACCCTGATTTCCAACCGAATGGAGCTTTACCTGTGGCACCTTCTGCCATTGCTCCTAAAGGTTATGCTGCAACCTTTGAGGGGCCAAAACCCTTTGTTACTCCCCGTGCTTTAGAAACTTCGGAAATACCGCAGATAGTCGAACAGTACCGTCAGGGAGCAGCAAATGCCCTAGCGGCTGGGTTTGATGGCGTGGAAATTCACGCAGCTAATGGTTATTTAATAGATCAGTTTCTCCGGGATGGTACAAATCAACGCACAGATAAATATGGAGGTGACATTGAAAATCGTGCCCGATTCCTGTTGGAGGTGACAGAGGCGGTAACTAGTGTGTGGGATTCTAACCGAGTAGGGGTACGTTTATCTCCTAGTGGGACTTATAACGATATGCATGACTCCAATCCCCTAGAGACATTCGGTTATGCGGCTCAAGCGTTGAACCAGTTTAATTTAGCATATCTGCATATTTTTGAGGCAATAGAGGCAGACATTAGACATGGCGCGATAATTGTACCCACTAGTCATATACGCGATCGCTTTATAGGTACACTGATCGTCAATGGTGGTTATACTCGTGAAAAAGGCGATGCTGTACTGGCAAACAAAGCAGCAGATTTAGTTGCTTTTGGCACGTTATTTATATTAAATCCCGATTTACCCCGACGCTTCGCTTTGAATGCACCACTAAATCAAGCAGATCCAGCAAGCTTTTATGGTGGCGATGAAAAGGGATATACAGACTATCCATTTTGGTCAGCTGCGAACCAGCCAGTAGCTAAGGCGTAATTTTTCTCCTCTGAATAATTAAAACCCACTTTCCGCACTTTAAAGTATCAAATCCAACTGAGAAGTTTGAGATTTTCCCCAAATACAACAAAATGGTTGTGTAAATTGGTTGTGAATTATGAAAGATACTTTAGAAGAAGCGGAAATCAAAGAACGCGTGAATGATTGGCTAGCTGCATTTAGTGCAGGCGACAAACCCTTTGATTTTTCTGTCCTAGACAATCTTTACTGGCAAGATCAACAATTCCTCGCCTTCGATACCCTCTCACCACAGACCACTCGAATTCAAGGATGGCAATCCTATGAGGAGATATGGAAGCCCTTCATGACAGCAATAGCACAGTGGCAAGTTAAATCAGTTGGAGATATTCAGATATTTACAGGTGATAATATTACCGTGTCTGCTCTGATTTTTGAGAGTACAGCAGCCACCATAGCGAATGAGGCGGTTAAAATTACGGCTCATGCGACGCTTGTATGGCAAAAGCGAGAGGGACAATGGCGCATTATCCACGAGCATATCTCTAACCCAGTTAACATTGCCAATTAGAGAGGAACATAATTACAAAGAAGGCAGGAGGCAGGAGGAAAGAAGTATGAATAAAAACTGTCTTTTCTGGGTATAAAGCCTAGTTTAAAAAAAGAATTGTATCAAGACGCATAGCGCGTTACTGATCGGCACGAAGTGCAATACAAAGCATCACAGCCTAAGTCCCACGTTTTAAAACGTGGGTTCCGTAAGCTCGAACTGCCTTCTATCTCCTGCCTCCTGAAATTGCCCTGCTGTTTAACGTTCTCAATCACTTTAAATATAAAATCCGAAACCCTGTCATAACTCAACTATCAGGAGATTCTCATGAGTTCCATCACTCAAACCCAACCTTTAGATGTACCCAGTGCGATCGCTAAACGTCGTGCCATCAAAACTTTTAAAACAGACCCCATCACCCCAGAACTGCTCAAGCAACTAGTAGAGTTAACCGTGGCTGCACCCAGTAGCTATAATCTCCAGGACTGGCAAATAATTCTTGTGCAAGATGAAGCGCAAAAGGCAGCATTGTCAGCAGCATCTTTTAATCAACAGCAAATTGTTCAAGCACCTGTAACCTTTGTCTTTGCCGCCGATCCTAACGCAGGTGAACAAAACTTGGGCCCAATTCTAGAGCAGGGACTGGAAACTGGAGCATGGAATGAAGGTACGGTAAACTACTTTAAAACCGCCATCCCGCAATTTCAATCAACGCTGGGCGACAAGCGACGCGAATATGCGATCAAAGATGCCATCATTGCCGCTACCCATTTGGTGTTAGCAGCAGAAAGTCTGGGATTATCCTCATGTTTTATGAATGGTTGGATTGAGGATCAGGTAAAAGAAGTAATTGGTGCTGGAGAGAATTCAGATTTAGCGATCGCTGTTTTAGTTCCTGTCGGCTATGCAGCAGAACCACGCTTAAATCCAGGTCGTTTGCCATTCTCCTCCAACGTCTCTATAGACAGAATCGGTAATCCTTATGCAGGGTAGTTCTTTCTAAATTGGGAATGGGGAATAGGGAATGAGTCTTTGATACTCGCCAACGAGTCTTTTATACTCGTGAATGAGTCTTTGATACTCGCCGACGAGTGTTTAATACTCGTGAATGAGTCTTTGATACTCGTGAATGAGTGTTTAATACTCGCTAACAAGTCTTTTTTACTCGTGAATGAGTCTTTAATACTCGCCAACGAGTCTTTTATACTCGTGAATGAGTTTTTGAACCTGCTCCCCTGCCTCCCCTGCTCCCCCATCTCCCCCTGCTCCCTACTCCCCTCCAAACCATGTCCTTACCCTCCTTCCTAGCACGTCGTTCGTTCCACTATGGTTGGATCGTCGTGGGGTTAACATTCCTAGCCTTGCTAGTAGCAGCCGGAATCCGCTCTGCTCCCGGAGTTTTTATAGTGCCTCTCGAACAGGAGTTTGGCTGGAGTAGAGCAACTATATCTTTGGCAGTCTCTATTAACTTAGTACTTTACGGATTAATTGGTCCTTTTGCTGCCACAGTTATGGAGCGAATCGGCATTCGTCGGATGATGGTATTTTCACTTGCTATCATTGCGCTTGGTGTCGGTTTAACCACTTTAATGTCAGCAGCTTGGCAGCTAGTCTTGCTGTGGGGTGTAGTTGTCGGTAGTGGTAGTGGAGTTATTGCTCTGGTTTTAGGTGCTATTGTCGTCAATCGCTGGTTTTTGGAAAAGCGGGGTTTAGTTCTGGGGATCTTAACCGCCAGTACAGCCACGGGACAACTTGTGTTTCTGCCGATGCTGGCCTCAATCGCCGATCGCTTTGGATGGCGAACTGCGGCTCTGGCTCTGACTGGTGCTGCACTTCTAATTATTCCAGCGATCGCAGCCTTTATGCGCGATCGTCCGGCGGATATCGGTTTGCGAGCCTTTGGCGACAACAGCGAAACTGTGGAAGTGTTACAGCCGAAAGTCAATTCCATTACCTTTACTCTTAACGCCCTCTGGCGAGGAATGCGTAATCGAGACTTCTGGCTATTATTTGGTAGCTTTTTTATCTGTGGTGCAAGCACAAATGGGTTAATTGGAACTCATCTAATTCCTGCTTGTATTGACCACAATATACCTGAAGTCAAAGCTGCTGGGCTTTTGGCAATTATGGGACTATTCGATTTTTTTGGAACTACTATGTCCGGCTGGCTATCTGACCGTTGGAACAATCGCTACTTATTGTTTTGGTACTACGGACTGCGGGGTTTATCTTTGATTTTCTTGCCCTTTAGTTTTAACTTTTCCTTCTATGGACTTTCTATTTTCGCCGTCTTCTATGGACTTGATTGGATTGCTACCGTACCACCGACAGTACGTCTTGTTGCTAATGTCTTCGGTAAAGAAAATGTCGGCGTGATGTTCGGTTGGATTGTCGCAGGACACCAGGTTGGTGCAGCGACAGCAGCATTTGCAGCCGGAGTGTTGAGAACTTGGACGGGTAGTTATTTACAAGCGTTTATTTTATCAGGCGTTCTCTGTTTAATTGCCGCAGTTTGTGTACTGCAAATTGGTCAAACTCCCACTAAGGGTAATTATCTGGTAGAAAGGAATTTGTAGAGTCTGCGTAAGTCCTCATAACTTGCTTGTTAAGCTTATCCGTGGTTTGATTAAATACGGCATCTATATTAACTTATCGTAGTTTATTGACTGCTCAATTACCTGAATTAACTTGTCAGCCACAAAATAAATATAAAACTTTCCATGCCTATCCAAACTATTGGTATTTTAAGTCCAGGTGATATGGGACAAGCGATCGCAGCTGTTCTCAATCAACATGGATTAAAAACTATTGCCGCCCTAAACGATCGCAGCGAACGAACTCGGCAATTAGCAGCCGCAGCTAACATCCAAGATGTGGGTTCCCTCACACAACTGGTAATTGAATCTGATGTAGTGCTGTCAGTTCTAGTCCCCGCAGCCGCTACCCAAGGGGCGAAGCAAGTAGCTGAGGCGATCGGCAATGTGGGTAAATCAATTCTCTACGTTGACTGTAATGCGATCGCACCCCAAAAAGTTGTAAATATCGGTCAACTGATTGAATCAGTTGGGGGAACATTCGTAGATGCATCAATTATTGGCCCACCACCGCGAGTTCCCAATCGCACCCGCATTTACACTTCCGGAAAACAGGCCAGTCAACTCCTACAACTGCGAGATTATGGCTTAGACGTGCGGGTAATTGGTGATGAAATTGGTCAAGCTTCCGGGTTGAAAATGTCCTACGCCGCTCTGACAAAAGGACTTACAGCAATCGGCACAGAATTACTAATTGCAGCCCATCGTTTAGGTTTGGATAAAGAACTATGGGATGAAGTATCTAGTAGTCAAAAAGAACTTGCTAGCATCTTAACCCGTTCCATTCCATCAATGACACCAAAAGCCCATCGTTGGATAGGAGAAATGGAAGAAATTGCCGAAACCTTTAAAGAGTTGGGTCTAACTGAGCGCATTTTTGACGGAGCAGCTGACGTCTATCGTTTGGTGAAAGACACCTCCTTGGGTAAGGAAACACCAGAAGAGTCTAATCGCGATCGCCCCTTGGATGAAATCATTACAATCCTCTCCAATGAAACAAGTTCCGATACCTAATCTTGAGTATTTTATCGATAAGGTAAAAAGCGAGAATCTATGACTCAAGAGCAATGGACTGCGGTTGATCTTTACTTTACCGATCTGCTTGTGCCGCCAGACCCCGCGCTGGATAAAGCGCTCCAGACTAGCGCCGCCGCCGGATTACCGCCGCACAATGTTTCGCCAAACCAGGGCAAGCTGCTTTTGCTGTTGGCGCAAATCCAAAGAGCGCGAAGCATCCTGGAGATTGGCACACTGGGCGGCTACAGTACAATCTGGCTAGCGCGCGCGTTACCCAGCGATGGCTGTCTAATCACGCTGGAGGCAAACCCAAAGCACGCCGAAGTTGCTCGTGCCAATATCGCCTACGCTGGTCTGTCCGATATTGTTGACCTTCGCCTCGGACAGGCACTCTCTACACTGCCCCAGATTGCCGCCGAGGGTAACGCCCCATTTGACCTGATTTTTATCGACGCCGACAAGCCAAGCAATCCCGAATACTTCGCGTGGGCACTCAAACTTTCCCGTCGTGGTAGCCTAATCATCGCCGATAATGTCGTGCGTAACGGAGCGGTAATTGATGATGCCAGCAACGATCCTAGCGTTCAGGGGGTGCGTCGCTTCAACGAACTGCTCGCTTCTGAGCCGCGCGTCAACGCCACGGCAATCCAGACCGTGGGTAGTAAAGGATACGACGGCTTTGCGATCGCGATCGTCACCGCTGACCAATAGCCCAATACGCTTGGGTTAAGAAAATTTATCTGTTAAGGCAGGCAGGGGGGCAGGGGAAGCAGGGGAGGCAGAGGGAGAGAAAAAGCTTAACTCAACGGTATTGACCAATAGCCAAGATTCGTGAATTTATTGTTGAATTTTTAGACTTGCTTTTTGAGCTTGGATGTTTGCAAGTTCCTAAATAGCTTTCATTGGCAGACTGACAACAAATGTCGCCCCCTGTCCAATTCCTGGACTTTCAACCAAGACTGTGCCACCGTGTAATTCTACCAAGTGACGGACGATCGCTAATCCTAATCCTAGTCCGCCATGCGATCGCGTGCTAGAACTGTCAGCTTGACGAAAGCGTTCAAATACATGGGGTAGGAATTCAACAGCAATTCCCGCTCCCGTATCACTCACCCGAATTTGCACGTAAGATTCAATGCATTCTAATTGCACATCAACTCTGCCGCCCTTGGGTGTAAACTTGACAGCGTTGGAAAGCAAATTCCACACAACCTGTTGCAAGCGGTTGGCATCACCTACAACTACCTCTACTTTCGGGTCGAATTTACATTTGATGCTAATCTCTTTAGCCTGGGCTGCTAGGTACACAGTATCGATTGCCGCCTTAACAACTGATACAAGTTCTACCCGCTCCATACTTAAATGGAGTGTGCCTCTAATAATCCGCGAGACATCAAGGACATCTTCAATCAGTTGCGCTAGGGATATAGTGTTACGCTCAATTGTCTCTAGTGCCCGCCCAGTAGTAGCCTCATCAAACTTGCGAGTTCTAAGTAGCTGCGCCCAACCTAGTATAGCGTTGAGGGGTGTACGGAGTTCGTGGGAAAGTGTAGCGAGAAACTCATCCTTCATGCGGTTTGCAGTTTCGGCATCGGCGCGTGCTGCTTGTTCGCGTTTAAGCAGTTCTTCGCGTTCTTGCTCTGCTTGCTTGCGATCTGTAATATCAATCATAAATCCATGCAGTAGCTGCGGTCCATGTTCATCCCGCACCACATTCACAATGTCATACAGCCAGATAACTCTGCCATCAGCAGCCAACATTCTGTATTCAAATTCGTAATTATTCAGTGATAGAGAAGATTCTTGGCAATACTGAATAGCCCACTGCCGATCTTCTGGATGCATGTATTTTGCCCAGAAATTATCGGTGTACCAGTCTGACAATGGATAGCCGAGAATCTCAACAGTTTGTGGCCCTACGTAGGTAAAATTCCCAGTAGTAGCATTTACCTCCCAAGGAATCACGCGGACTTTTTCAGTGAGTGTCTTTAACCGTTTCTCGCTTTGTTTGAGAGCTGCTTCTGCTAACTTGTGAAGTGTAATATCTGTGATTAAAGCAACAAATCCTTCAACTTTCCTCTGCTGACTGAACTGGGGAATGTAAGTGACATTCACGTAATGATTTGTGCCATCTTTATGGGGTAACTGAGTTTCGTAAGTTACTTGCTCTCCTGAAAGTACCGCTTTTACATGAGGAAGAATCGACTGATAAACCGACTCTCCCAAAATTTCTCTAATGTGTTTACCAGAAATTTTGGAAACAGGAAGCCCAAACCAGTCTTCATATCCTTTGTTATTAAAACGATAACGCTGCTCCCCATCAACATAGCAAATCCGCACAGGCACAGCATTTGTAATTAAGCGCAGTTCATCTTCTTGTTGGCGGAGTGCTGTTTGTGCTCGTTTGTCTTCTGTGATGTCGCGTTGAGTTCCCCACGCTCTGACTAAAAGCCCATTTTCAACAATTCCCACCAGATTATTCAAAAAATATTTGGAATTACCTTGCTTATCTATTTCATGAGACTCGGCATCGATTAGTCGGTAGTTAGAACGGATAAAGTTACGCAGGTATGCAATATTATGTGGATCGGAGGCAACAAGAAAGTCTCCTAGTCTGACACCGATAATATCTTCGGCACGAGAACAGCCATACATCTGCGCCATAACATTGTTGCATTCTGCCAGGTAAACATATTGGTAAAAATGTTGAATTTGTTCATCTTCTGGACAATCTGCTGAAATTGGTACTTCCAGTTCGATGCACCAAATACCTTCTGAACTCTGCTCTAAAAAAGTGCGGTAGCGTTCTTCGCTTTTGGAAAGGGCAAGCTCTGCTTTTTTGCGTTTGCTTAAATCAATTACAAAAGAGATAATATCACCTTGGTTATTTTCTAACAAAGCAGAACTTAACAGGATAGGAACGCGGCTACGATCTTTGCGGATGTATTCGTTCTCAAAGGGTTGACACACGCCTTTAGCTGTGAGTTCTGCGTAGGCGTAGCCCGCCGTAGGCATCGCACTGTTGTTAGTTTCAATATATTCTGGTGGGATCATGTCGCGCCATCTGACTAGTCCTGCTAGCAAATCCTCCTGGGAATAACCTACCATTTCTAAAAAAGCATCATTAGCTTCTGCGATCGCCCCGTCCATATTGGCTACAATTACCCCAATAATGTTGGACTCTACCAACCTTTTAAATCTGGCTTCGCTCACCTGTAGTTTCTGCAAACTCGTTTGAAGATGTTGTTTGGCAGTGCGTAATTCTGAGTTGAGCAAGTTAATAATTGTTGTCACCAGCACAAACAAGCCTAAGCATAGTATGTTGTCTAGACTCACAACCAAGAGCGAAAACACTGGTTGTAAGAAAAAGTAACTGACAGCTAAAGTAGACAAAGCAGTAGCCAGTAACCCTGCTTCCATGCCGCCACACCAAGCACTAACCGCCACGGCAGCAAAAAACAGCAGGAAAATAGTTTGGTTCAGTAGTGACTGTAGCAATAGTGTTAATAGCAATACGCTACCAACAGCCAATAGTGCCACAGCATAGGGCGCTAGAAGGGAACGTGTTCCTTTCAATGTAGCTTCTCCTCTTATGCAGCTAGCTAAAGGATTATTCCCAAAATCAGCTATAAAATGCGACGCCGATAGCCAATACGCTTGGATTAAGGCTAAAACTCTTTATCAAAGTCAACTTTTTTAAGGAACCGCTCCAGGCGCAGAGAAGCCAGTGCGCCCTTGCGGTTCCCCGACTTGTATTCTTCTGGGGAAGCAAGCTAGCAAGAGCGTCTCCCCTTGGGAGAAGCAACTGGCGCGAAACAAAGAGAAAGAAAAAAATGCTTAACTGAACTGTATTGATGCTGATAGCGAGTTATCTAGCCTCACGAGCGTCAAAGCCCGTTATAAACATCGCTCAATACTTAATTATGTATTAGAAAAATACCCACTTAACAATTCAAAATTCAAAATTCAAAATTCAAGACATTTTGAGTCGGGGATTTAAACCCCGACTCAAAATATGCTACGTGTAGACGCAGGGGTCAATGGAAATAATTACCAATGCCCAATGCCCATGAAGCATGGCGAATGGAAATAATTAATGCCCAATGCCTAATGCCCAATGCCCAATGCCCAATACCCAACAATCATGGCTCGTACTCCTACATTAAATTTTGATCGTGGCACATTAATTTTGCATCCACCACCACGCGCTAAAGGTTGGATGGATTATGCTACGTGGGATGATAGAGTTGAAAAATTCCGCATTCCTGCGATTAGATACCGATCGCTAGTGGAAACACTACAAGCGGAAGATGTTAATTTTATCGATGAGGCAAAAGAATTTTATCCTGTAGATTTGGTTCCTACCCTGGAAATGGAACCCTATCCCCACCAAACTGAGGCGCTAGTGGCTTGGAAACTGGCAGGTAGACAAGGAGTCGTTGTGCTTCCTACGGCGGCGGGAAAGACTTATTTAGCGCAAATGGCAATGCAATCAACGCCACGCACAACGCTAATTGTAGTGCCAACTTTGGATTTGATGCATCAGTGGTATGCACATTTAGTAGCGGCTTTCCCCGATGCTGAGGTGGGATTGTTGGGGGGTGGTTCGCGGGATAGAACAGCTATTCTAGTTGCAACTTATGATAGTGCCGCAATCCATGCTGAGACGTTGGGAAATCAATATGGTTTGATTGTTTTTGATGAATGTCATCATTTACCGACAGATTTTAATCGAGTAATTGCTGAATATGCGATCGCACCTTATCGCCTGGGACTCTCCGCGACACCGGAACGCACCGATGGTAAGCACGCTGACTTAAATATCCTCATTGGTCAAGAAGTATATCGCAAACGCGCTGAAGATTTAGCGGGGAAGGCGTTAGCAGAACATGAAATTATTCAAATTAAGGTTAAGTTATCGCAACTTGAACGGGAAAGATATAACCAGTTAATTCAAACTCGCAACGACTTTTTGAAGCAATCAAAGATTTCTTTAGGGAGTCTGCAAGGTTGGCAAATGTTTGTGCAAAGAAGTGCGCGATCGCAATCTGGACGTAGGGCAATGTTAGCGCATCGAGAAGCGAAAGATATCGCTTTGGGTACTGATGGAAAATTGCGAATTCTGATTGATTTATTGGCAGAACATTATCCATCACGAATTTTGATTTTTACTGCGGATAATGCAACAGTTTACCGCATTTCTCAAGAGTTACTAATTCCAGCAATTACTCATCAAACTCCTGTGAAGGAACGCCATGAGATATTAACAAAGTTTCGAGAGGGTAAATATAATACTTTGGTTGCTTCTCATGTGTTGAATGAAGGTGTTGATGTGCCTGCGGCTTCTGTGGCGATTATTTTATCGGGAACGGGTTCGGCTAGGGAGTATACTCAGCGCTTGGGGAGGGTTTTACGGAAGGGGAATATTGAGAATAAACAGGCGATTTTATATGAGGTAGTGGCGGAGGATACGAGTGAAGAGAGGACTTCGGCTAGGAGAAGAGGACAAGGAGACAAGGAGACAAGGGGACAAGGTAATAAGAAAGGGAAGTTACAGGTTGTGTATGGGAGTGGGAAGGAACGGAGTTTGAAGGCTGCGGAACAGTTAGAAATTAATTATTCAACCGGAAGTTCAAAATCTAAAATTCAAAATTCAGATGTTACCGACAGATTTACTGATGCATCGCCAAAATGGGGAGGAGATCATCCCCAAGAGACTGAAGATTGATCGAGAAACTTCGGAGTTGGCGATTGAGTTAATTAATTATTTTCAATCAGCAGTGGGAAAGACTCAGAGTGTGCTTGAGCGACAATTGACTGATTTTGAAGGAGATTCTACAGATTATCGGGTGAAGCGGGGATTAGCTTATATTCTCAAAAGTAGTTTTTGCACTTTTGAGGTAATTAGTCCTCTAGAACCACAAATGTTAAGAGAACGAGTATTTTCTTTAGCTGCAAAGTCTGTTTCTAGTCGAGAATCAACACAAGTTACTTTGAGTAAAATTGCTGATGAGTTAACTCAAGAACTTGAGCGGGAAGTTTTATTGGAACAGGTTCGCAATGGATTATATGCTGATTTATCTGAAAATAAAATTTTGACTGTTTTTGATGCACCAATAGCACCAGATTTATTAAATAGATATAACTTATCTCAAGTGCAAGGTGTATTTTATAAAGCCAGTCAATTAGTGTTAAATGCTCACCGGAATGTTCCGGGAGAATATAAGTTGTTATTTCGCTATTTAAAATTGTTTCAATTAATGGCTTATATTGAGGGTGATGCTGACCACGGATTTACAATTACCATTGATGGGCCAACGAGTTTGTTTAGTCCTAGTACGCGATATGGGTTAGCGATCGCTAAACTTATTCCGGCTTTACTTCACGTTACTAAATGGAGTCTTTCTTCGATTCTCCAAACCCGTGACGCTTATACAAATACTTGGAAAACTGGACGTTTTACTCTCAATTCTGAATGTGGTTTAGTATCCCACTATCCACCAGGAAAGCCCTACGATAGTATGCTAGAAGCATCCTTTGCTGATAAGTGGGATGCCTTAAAAAGTGGCTGGGCGTTAGAGCGAGAAGTTGATTTGATCCCAATTCCTGGTAGCGTAATGATTCCTGATTTTCGCTTAGTGCATCCTGATGGACGTACCTTCTTGTTAGAAATTGTTGGTTATTGGCGACCAGAATATTTACAAAAGAAGTTTTCTCAGGTGCGGCGGGCTGGACGTGACGACTTAATTTTGGCAATTTCCGAGCGACTTAATTTAGAAAAAGCGGGAGTAAAATTAAATGATGTTCCCGCCAGAATTGTTTGGTTTAAAGATAAGTTATTGCCGAAAGCTGTGTTAGCTGTGATGGATTGATTAAGGAGAAATAAGATGAAAAGTATAGAAACAATTGCTACAGTTAGCAAAGATGGTAAGATTACAGTGCAATTACCATTGGATATTCCAGAGGGTGAGCATCAGGTGGTAATAGTAATTGATGAAAAGCCTTTGACTGAGGAAGCAGAAAGGAAAGAAAAGCGTCCTCCTTTAAACTTTCCTGTGGATAATTATGGTTATTGGCCTGAAAATCTTTCTTTAAGACGTGAGGATATGTATGGTGATTGGGGTCGCTAACTCTGTATTTTTGGATACGAACATCTTGGTGTATGCAAATGTCTCCGAATCTTCCTTTCACCAAGCAGCACTACAGGCTATTGAAAATTTTTATGACGCAGGAATTGAATTATGGATTAGTCGCCAGGTGTTGCGGGAATTCTTAATGACTCTTAGTCGTTCGCAAGCATTGATGAATCCCCGACCTGTTGCGATCATAATTGAGCGTACCCGATTTTTTCAAGCTCAATTTCGAGTAGCTGACGAAACCGCCCAAGTGACAGAAAGACTTTTATCTATAATGGAGCAAATTGCTATTGGTGGTAAGCAAGTTCATGATGCAAATATTGTTGCCACGATGCTAGTTTATGGCATTCCTCAATTACTCACTCACAACACAAGTGATTTTGTAAGATTTTCTCGGTTAATTACTGTGTTGCCGTTACAAGGTTAGATTGCTTGTTATTACTACTCGTGAAAGTTTACTTCACATTATGAAATACAGTTTTTTGGTAATTGTCCAATCCCACTGATTAACCCCAAACACTTCTGTGTTCCCAAAACTGGGCGACTCTTTTTTCCCACTGCTCCCAATAATCTTTGATAACTGCTGATTCAAACCAAAATATCTCAGCTGGCATTTCTGGAATCGCTACTACCAACAAAGCGTGCTTTAGCTGAATGCCATAATCTTGATAATACTTGTTAGCTGCTCCTATGTATGCCGTAAGTTGTAATGGATGTTCATATAAATGCTCAATAGAGCCTTTAGGTTTATCTGCTGTTTTCCACTCGCAAATACAGGGAATATCTTGATAGCTGGCAATACAATCAACTTTGCCAGAATAACCCAAATCATGATGAAAAACAGAGCCTTCTACAAGTCTAACTGTGTCGATTTGTTCTAAAACTGGCTTGATACTCTCCCAATAAGGGCGACTCGCTTCGGGACAAACAGGGTTTTGACCAAGGAGGTAGCGCTCAATTTGCTTGTGTGTTTGGGTTCCCCGACGACTAGCAGATGTAGTAATGCGGGTAGCTTCTTCTGTACCAACACGCGTTTTCCAGTTTGATAATCTGTCTCGGTCTGCTTGTGATTTGGTGGCATTAAGTATTGTAGTCACGCTGGGAAAGCGATTTCCCTTAGCATCTACATAATATTGTTTACCATTTTCTCTTTTGGATGTGGCATTAATGCGTGGTAGCAGTTGGGTATCATGCATCAGTTGGTGTGTTGACTTGAATGTGTGTGATATATTTCCGAAATAGACAGAGCTACATTTGTATCTCCAAGTGCAATTAACTATTTTATAATTATGGAACCTGTAACACTGACGGCGGCTGCGATCGCAACTCTTATTTTCTCAGAAGCCCTCAAAGAAGGAGGAAAAACTTTAGGAAAAGGTGTTTCAGAAAAAGTTGCTCAACTCTTGAATGCTATTCGTGAAAAGTTCCAGGCTGCGGGAACTGAAGGACTACTGATACGAGCGCAAGAAAACCCTATAGAGAAGAATACCTCAAAATTCCAAGATGAACTGGAAACACAGATGGAGGAAGATGAAGCCTTTGCCAACCGTTTACAGGAATTAATGACGCAGCTTAAATCAAATGAAACGATTAATCAAATTGTTATCAAGGGAGTTCAGGTAAAAGGTAAGGCTAAAGTAGGCAATATAGATTTGGCAGCCACTAGAGACGGTTCAGTGAATCAAGAAGCGCTGGTTGATTCTCAATTTGGCGACGATCTTGACCTTGGTAATGTGAACATGAAAGCCTAAAATCATGAACGATCGCCCTAACTCTGAGAAAATACAGCAGAGTGCGTTTGAAAATGTTCAAGCCCGCGATATCACAGTTGGGAGGATTACCCAGATTGTAAATCAGGGGAAAACTCCCGAAGCAAAAGGTTTTCCGGAAAATCTCCCCCTGAGTGGGGTGATGAAGTTTGTTGGACGTGAAGACGAACTGCAAACCCTTCATCAGATGTTGCAGGAAAATAATCAGCTAGCCATTGCTGCGATCGCTGGCATGGGTGGACTGGGTAAAACAGAACTTGCCTTACAATATGCAAAGGATCATCGTGAAAATTACAAAGGTGGAATTTGCTGGTTGTTGGCAAAGGCTGGAGATGTGGGTATTCAAATTGTGCGGTTTGCCAGAACGCAGCTTGACTTAAACCCACCAGAAGATTTGGATGTTTTCACACAAGTGCAATACTGCTTTCGGCATTGGTGCGAAGGTAATGTGCTGCTAGTGTTAGACGATATTCGGGAATATCAGCAGGTTTAGCCCTATTTACCCTCGTTATCTTCCCGGTTTAAAGTGTTGATTACCACGCGCCAATACTTAGGAACATCTATAAAGGAATTATCTCTAGATATATTGCAACCAGAAGAAGCGCTGGAGTTATTAAAGTCATTTTTTAAAGAAACACCACAGCGAATTGAGCAAGAATTGGCTGTTGCAAATCAGTTGTGTGAGTGGTTGGGATATTTGCCTTTGGGTTTGGAATTAGTCGGGCGATATTTGGCGCGAAAACAAGACATTTCTTTCACAGAAATGTTGCAGCGGTTGGAGAAAAAGCGATTAGAACAACCCGCCCTTGTTAAACCAGAAGCCGATATTACAGCACAAGGAGGTGTATTAACAGCCTTTGAGTTGAGTTGGCAGGAATTAGAAGACAGCGATAAGCAACTTGGCTGTTTGCTGAGTTTATTTGCCGTCGCACCTATATCTTGGAAGTTGGTGGAACAGTGTTTACCAGAGTCAGACGAAGAAGAGTTAGAGGAAATTAGAGATGATACCTTGCTGAAACTGCATTTGCTACAGCGTAAAGGTGAGGGAATTTACCAACTGCATCAGATGCTAAGAGAGTTTTTTCAATATAAGCTTACAGATTTAGAACAGGCAGAAGAATTAAAGCGAAGTCTTTGCAAGGTAATGGTAGCAGTCGCCCAAGATATTCCTTACTCGCCCACCCTTGAGCAAATCACCGCTGTTTCTAGCGCCATTCCTCATATAGCTGAAGTAGCGAATCATCTCATTCAATACCTCAGCGATGATGATTTACTTTGGCCTTTCGTCGGCAACGCTAAATTTTATAATGGTCAAGGTTTATATAACCAAGCTTTACCCTGGTCTGAACAATGTCTAGAAGTCACTAAAAAGCGCTTGGGTGAAGAACATCTAGATGTCGCCACTAGCCTCAACAACCTAGCCTTACTCTACCGT
This sequence comes from Nostoc sp., assembly GCF_036917535.1. Lineage (GTDB taxonomy): Bacteria > Cyanobacteriota > Cyanobacteriia > Cyanobacteriales > Nostocaceae > Nostoc. Next base: position 811 of record NZ_JBALDA010000059.1, on the reverse strand, counting down.
TGCCAAGGCAGATACAGCGAAGCCGAACCCCTTTTCATCCAAGCATTAGCACTCTGCCGTCAACTACTGAGTGAAGAACATCTAGATGTCGCCACTAGCCTCAACAACTTAGCAGAACTCTACGACTCCCAAGGCAGATACAGCGAAGCCGAACCCTTTTTGATCCAAGCATTGGCACTCAGGCGTCAACTGCTGGGTGAAGAACATCCAGATGTCGCCACTAGCCTCAACAACCTAGCCTTACTCTACCGTTGCCAAGGCAGATACAGCGAAGCCGAACCCCTTTTCATCCAAGCATTAGCACTTAGGCGTCAACTGCTGGGTGAAGAACATCCATTTGTCGCCAATAGCCTCAACAACTTAGCAGAACTCTACCGTTGCCAAGGCAGATACAGCGAAGCCGAACCCCTTTTCATCCAAGCATTAGCACTCAGCCGTCAACTGCTGGGTGAAGAACATCCAGATGTCGCCCAAAGCCTCAACAACCTAGCGTATCTCTACGACTCCCAAGGCAGATACAGCGAAGCCGAACCCCTTTTCATCCAAGCATTGGCACTCAGGCGTCAACTGCTGGGTGAAGAACATCTAGATGTCGCCACTAGCCTCAACAACCTAGCGTATCTCTACGACTCCCAAGGCAGATACAGCGAAGCCGAACCCCTTTTCATCCAAGCATTAGCACTCTGGCGTCAACTACTGGGTGAAGAACATCCATCTGTCGCCACTAGCCTCAACAACCTAGCGTATCTCTACGACTCCCAAGGCAGATACAGCGAAGCCGAACCCCTTTTCATCCAAGCATTAGCACTCA
>NZ_JBALDA010000058.1:0-49404 GCF_036917535.1 Nostoc sp. | reverse complement strand
TGCACCTTTTTGCTTGAACGTTGAACCTTTGAACTCGAAAGTTGCACCTTTTTGCTTGAACGTTGAACCTTTGAACTCGAAAGTTGCACCTTTTTACTTGAACGTTGAACCTTTGAACTCGGAAGTTGCACCTTTTTGCTTGAACGTTGAACCTTTGAACTCGAAAGTTGCACCTTTTTGCTTGAACGTTGAGCCTTTGAACTCGGAAGTTGCACCTTTTTGCTTGAACGTTGAACCTTTGAACTCGGAAGTTGCACCTTTTTGCTTGAACGTTGAACCTTTGAACTCGAAAGTTGCACCTTTTTGCTTGAGCGTTGAACCTTTGAACTCGGAAGTTGCACCTTTTTGCTTGAGCGTTGAACCTTTGAACTCGGAAGTTGCACCTTTTTGCTTGGACGTTGAACCTTTGAACTCGAAACTTTAACCTTAGCACTCAACACTCAGCACTCAGCAGTCCCCAATCCCCATTCCTCCAACCTGTGGCAAGATTGAAATCAGATCGCATCGCACTTAACTAGGCAAACGAGATGCTGGGAAACATACTTGTAGGAAGATACCAAATTATTAGTAACTTAGGAGGTGGGGGTTTTGGTGAAACTTTTGTGGCTTGTGATACCCAATTACCCGGTTCACCTCTATGTGTTGTTAAGAGACTCAAACCCCAGGCAAGCGATCCGGTAACTTTGGAAACAGCTAGGCGTTTATTTGATACGGAAGCACAAGTTCTGTATAAATTAGGAACTCACGATCGCATTCCCCAACTTTTAGCTTACTTTGAGGAAAATGCCGAATTCTATCTTGTACAGGAATTGATCGAAGGTCATGACCTGAGCCAAGAATTAACATCAGGTAAAATCCTCAGTCAAGAGGAAGTCATTTCACTTTTACAAGAACTTTTGACAATCTTAGAATTTGTCCATCAACAGAATGTAATTCATCGTGATGTCAATCCCCACAATATCCTCAGACGCCAACCAGATGGCAAATTAATTTTAATTGATTTTGGTGCAGTGAAACAAATTGCTACTCAAGTTATTACTCCTCAAGGTCAAACTCTCGCAACAGTAGCTATTGGTACGCCTGGATATATTCCTGGCGAACAAGCTCATGGTACGCCAAAATTAAGCAGTGATATCTATGCTGCGGGAATAATTGCTATTCAAGCTCTCACTGGATTATCAGCAGAGGAAATAGTAAAAGATGCTGATACTAATGAAATTATCTGGCATGATAAAGCCACAGTAACACCAGAATTTGCTCAATTCTTAGATAAAATGGTGTGCTACGACTTTCGGCAACGCTATGCTTCGGCAACTGTCGCATTACAAGCGCTGAAAGAGTTAAGACAACCACCTGTTCAGACAATAGCGTTAACTCCTCCTTCTCCACCAAAAAATATTAACAAATCTCAACCCAAAAAAGGTATATTAGGTAAAATTTTACTAACAATATTTTTCCTGACTGTTGGCGGAGTAGCATCAATATTTATTTGGAGTTACATTAATTCAAATAATGCCATAGAATTATCTAAACAAGGAAATACGTTTTTTGATTTACAACGTTATCAAGACGCGCTAGAAGTATATGAAAAAGCCGTTAATCTTAGACCAGATTATGCTCAAGCTTGGAATGGTCAAGGCAAAACACTAAATAAATTAAGAAAATACAAAGAAGCATTAGTGGCTTATGACAAAGCAATTCAAATTCAGCCAGATTATTTAGATGCTTGGATTGGACGTGGCACTGTATTGGGAAATTTACAGCGATATCAAGAAGCGATCGCCTCTTTTGACAAAGCCTTAGAATTAAATAATGGCAATTCAGAAGTCTGGAATGCTAAAGGTGAAGCTTTTAGTAATTTAAACCAATATGACCAAGCAATTAAGTCTTATGAAAAGGCGATTGAACTCAAACCAGATAATTATGAAGCTTGGTATAAAAAAGGATTAGCTTTGCAGAATTCTAGGCAATATGAAGAAGCGATCGCAGCCTATCAAAAAGTCGTTGATTTAAAACCAGACTACGAGCAAGCCTGGTATAATCTAGGAAATGCACTAGTCAATTTAAAACGCTATCAAGATGCATTTACAGCTTATGATAAATCGGTACAATATCAGCCAGATTATTACCAAGCTTGGTTGTCTAGAGGTAATATACTACTGAATTTACAACATTATCCAGAAGCAATTGAATCTTTTAATCAAGTAATTAAATATAGTCCCAGAAACTATCAAGCTTGGTATAATTTGGGCTGGTCACTGCATCAAAACCAACGCTATGAAGAAGCAATAAAAGCTTATAATAAAGCGGCAACAATTAAGCAAAATGACTATCAACTCTGGTATAATTTGGGAAATTCACAATACATATTGCAGAAATACGAAGATGCGATCGCGTCTTATAATAAGGCAGTTCGTTATAAACCAGACCATTCCGAAAGCTGGTTTAGCAGAGGCAATGCTCTATTAAATTTGAAACGGTTTCAAGATGCGATCGCTTCTTACGATCGAGCAATAAAATACAAGCCTAATTACCAACAAGCAATAGACGGTCGCAATCAAGCCCAAATTCAACTGCAAGGCGTGCAAGGCGAAAAACCAAAGCCTGTAATTGTACCAACTCTTCCATTTCCTAATTCCACCAATCCACCGCAGACGACACCCTAAGCAACCTATCAAATTGACGGTTTAGGATTGATAAGCTGTTACGCATTTAAGTTGTATGTTTACTCGTCAGGGTTGTCATTAGTCATTAGTTATTAGTCATTAGTTATTAGTCATTTGTTATTTGTATTTCAAAAGACAAATGACCAATGACAAAGGACACTCTTAAAGGCTTAGGGAATAAAACAGTTCTGCTCCTTATTCAATAGGGATTTGAATCAATCCGTCCCCTTTTGACACTCCTGAGATAGTACCCAGAGGTTGGTCTGTTTCTCAAGTTGAAGGTGTCGCCACTGCGAACTTTCCAAATTTTGTAATTGGAAAAGGTCAAAGGCGTTCGGGGTTCGCATACTTCCGGCAGATGATTGCCAAGTACAAAGTATGCCGCACCCCTACCCATAACTTTCACCAAACCGTTTTTATCCACAAGAACCGATGTACTTTCACTAACCGCTATACCTAAAACACTGCTAGATACACCGTCTTTAATTTGACGGGCAATGAAAGTCATAATTCGACCCATTCTTTCCCGCCTGTCGAAGTGCGTATCTACGATAGTTCCCTTTAAATTACTCCAATTGAAAAAGTTGTAAGTAAAAGTAATGTCCCGGTAAGGATCTTCGAGTGCGTCTCTAGTTTCAATGCCTTTTTCGGAAGAAGCGCAAGCATCGTAAACATACTCACTTTGAATCATTGCACCCGCACTGGTGCCACCAACACCACCTCCCTTAAGGTAAACTGACTTAACGGCAGTTTCCAGCTTGGTATCTTTCCAGTTGCGGATGTATTGACATTGGTCGCCGCCAGCAAAGAAAACTACATCAGCATTTTTGACTTTTTCAAAAATCTCGGCTTTGTTTGCCTCTTGTCTATTTCTAACCACAAGAGTTTCTACAGAGTTTACGCCCCTCATGGCATAAATTAGCCGATTGTAATCGTAATTACCATTAGTGCGGAGAACTACAACATTAACTTTAGTACCAGAGTTACGACCTCCCCTAACTTGGTTAATCATCCACTGGATAGCATCATCGACATCGGGGCCTCCCCCACCTAAACTCAGGACTGGGCCCGCTAAGGAGGAACGGACATCAAAGGAGGGGGAGGGGCGGATATCAACAGTGTCACCCAGGAAGAAGCGTTTCCAGCTTTCGATAAAACGGGTTATGAGGAAGGTTCCCATGTTCAATAACTTGATTCCTGTACTTTTCAAGCGCCTTGCTTTGCTTGGGAATGCCTTTGTCATACTAAACTTCTGGAGCAAACTGCAATTATTGCTAGGCTATTACGCATTTTAATTGCTTATTTATTCGTGAAATTCGTCCTTTGTCATTTATCAGTTGTCCTTTGTGAATAACCAATAATACCAATTCAAAATTCAAAATTCAAAATTTAAAATTTAAAATTAAGAAAGCCAGACAGAACAAAGGTATGTCTGTATGTATCTGTCGCGTTCTTTTTTCAAATTGGTATGACAAATGACAGTCTTAACAAAAAATGTGCAATTGAGACGCGCGTTAGCTTAACTGTCGCACTATAGAGGGTAAAATTTCCAGCGTACAGGGCTTGTACTGTTTTTTAACGCAAAATAACGCAGAGTAATTATTAATTCTCTACGCTACTGTGCGAAAATCTCTACATTGCTTACAGCGTTTAATTCCAACCAGATAAAATCTAAAACAGATTAGGTGTTGGTTGTCCAGATGCTTCCGTAGTTACTGGGAATAGTTACCCAATATTCTGAATTACTAGGAACGCCGATTAAATTGTTTTTACCATTTAGTTCTTCCTGATAATTGCCAGCAATTGGGAACCAGAAGGGTACATTTTGATCGCGATCGCTAAAGTTAAGTGCTACTAGGCTAAACTTGTTACCATGTTTGCGCGAGAATAATAGCACGTTGTTGGAATGATAGCGATCGTAATCGTTGTAAAAGAAATATTCACCTTCCGTAAACTGCGGTTGCTGACGACGCAGTTTAATCAACTTGCGTACTAAGGAAAGTACGTTCTTACCAATGGGGTCGTAAAAATAATCCCATCGTACAGGTCGAAGCAACATGACTCTACCAAAACCTTGTTCTGGCAGGAAATAGTTTTCTGCCAATTCCTGACCTTGCCACAGTAGCGGAATCCCTTTACCAGTGAAAATCCCAATTAGGTAAGGCTGGACTTTGTACCACAAGTCACGATTACCTTCTTGTAATAAATCATTATCGTGGGCGATCGTACCAAAGTTACAGACAAAACGGGAATGGTCATGATTTTCTATATATTGCAGCGCTGTTTTAGCAATTTTGTCACCGTTGTTTGTAACCTCCAAGGGATAGCAATCTAGACCAAGTTTAAAACCAAGTTTAGCTAAATCACCTTTATTTCCATGAGCTACACTTTCAGCTGCACCAAAAGTTTCATTTTGCCAGGTAGAGTTGGTATAAGTTTGTTCGAGAATCTCCTTTGGCCCTTCTAATTGTTCAGCACACTGAATCAAATTGATTGTGTCATTGTTAAAGAATCTCTGCCAGTACTCGCCAGCTTGTATCTTTTCTTTGACTGTTCTATAAGTGTTAAAAACTAAGTTAGCGTAACCAACTCCTGTACCACCATCCCAGTAATTGGGTACGCAGTCATAGCGAAAGCCATCAACATGATAAACATCTAACCAATGATAATTGACTGTATAGAAAAAGTCTTGGGTAAACTTGCGATTATAGTCTGTGCTTTCGCCAAATAAATCTTTAGCAAATGTTCCCATAAAAGGATTATCGCTATACCCTAGTTTTTTGTAAACATAAGAGTATGGAAAATTATCACCAGTGTGACCATAAACGGCATCTACAATTACAGCAATGTTGTTTTGATGTGCCGCATCAATTAAACCTTGTAAATCTTTTCTTTTACCAAATCGTTCATCTACACCAAAATAGCCAATTGGTAAAAAGCCCCAATCTACTGTTAAAGCTACATTGGAAATTGGCATTATTTCCAGGCAGTTAACTCCCAAATCTGCTAGATAGCCGAGTTTTTCAATTGTCCCATCAATATTGCTGCCGAATTCATCAATCATCAATTCGTAGAGAACAATATCTTTTAAGTTTGGAGTTTTCCAGGTTTTTTCCTTCTGGCTCCACTCATATTGTTGATAGCCAAGCGTGAAGGCAGATAATTTACCCACACCAAATTCTCTGGCAAAAGGGTCAATAATCCAATCTATTTCTCCCTGATTGGGATTTTGTAAACAATAGCGGTAAACATATCTACCTGGTTCTCCCCATGCAGATTTAGCACTGGGTTTTGATTGAGTTTTGATATCTATCTGAGTTGACCAATAATCACCATATTCTGAGTCAATAGAATGCTTAAGTTCAAATTCTAGAGGCGGAATATCTTGGATAAATTGGTCTTTTTCATGGATAATTTTAATTATTAACCGATTTTCATCCTTTTGAGAAACCCAAGGTAGAAATAGTCCAAAATCAACAATACCACTGGCTTCTCTAGCTCCTAGTTTATCTAAAGGAAGCAGTTTCATATAGTCGTCCTTGATGAATTAGCTTTTTCTAGTGTTACTGATTTCGGAATTCTAAAAATGGTATCCGAAACTAGATTAAATTTGCACTACTCCAGAAATTGAAGCAGTGCTAGCTATGGATTTATCAAAGGTTGATTGAGGATTTATGCAAGTTCAAATAAAATTTTAGATTCCCAACTTCTTCAAGAAGCGAGGATCTATCTTACCAGGCAATTTGCGATCGCTCTTGTACAACTTGCTGATACACTTCCTCTGTTTGCTTGGCTAGTTTCAACCAGCTAAAGCGTCGCTCTAAATCCTCATAAGCGTTATCTATTAGCCATTGGCGATAACCTGGATTTTTCAACACTTCCAAAATTCCCCAAGCTAAAGAATCGGGATTGTTCACCCAAGTGACAATGCCTGTTTTGGTGTGTTGCACTACTTCTGGAAAACCACCAGTATCAGAAACTACTACAGGTACACGAGAAGCAAAGCTTTCTAAAGCGACAATCCCAAAGGGTTCGTAAAGACTCGGAAATACCGCACAGTCAGCGACAGTTTGAAATTTATCTAAGTATTCATCAGAGAGAAAACCGGTAAAATAGCAATGATGCCAAATTCCTAAATTCCAGGCTTGGCGCTTGAGATGGTCAGTATTACCGCCACCAACGATGACAAATTTGACATTACCCCCTATTTGGTAAAGGATTTTAGGTGCAGCATTGAGTAATATCGGTACACCCTTTTCGTAGGTCATGCGACCGAGGTAATAAACGATTTTCTCATTGTCTGTGGCAAATTGGCGGCGAAAATCCAGAGCGTGAAAATCTATGTGATGCTGTTTTTTTTCGGCTCGGATACCGTTATAAATGACATCGATTTTATCCCAAGGACTATGCAATGCTCTTTCTACTTCTTGGCGCATATAGTCGCTACAAACAATAATTCGCCAAGCGTTGTAAGCTAACAAGGTTTCTTTGCCATTTATATAACCTTGGATATCTGTGTGAATACCGTTATAGCGACCGTATTCGGTAGCATGAATTGTAGCAATTAGTGGTATTTTAAAATTATGCTTAAGAGCGATCGCAGCATCTCCGACTAACCAATCATGGGCATGAATTAAATCAAAGGGCCCTTCTTCTAAAATCAACTTACCACCGTGATCTCCCATACTCAGGTTGAGATTGACTACCCAGTGGAAAAAGTCGTTGCTATATGCCACTGGCACTCGATGTATCTTTACTCCTTCAACTACTTCATACATCGACGCATGACCAAACTCCGCTGTAATCAGGTGGATTTCATGTCCTAGCTTGACCAGTTCCGGGTACAACTCCGCCACGTGTCGCGCAATTCCCCCAACAATCCTTGGTGGAAACTCCCAACTCAGTACCAGTATCTTCATTTACTAGACTCCCCGACTCTTTATAAGTATCTAACAAACTACATTTACCTAAAAATACAAGTCTGGGCAATGCGGTAAGTACTTTTACTAAAATTTTTAGATTTTTTAACAGTGATTTTGTTAAAGCTGATCAACAGTAGGCAGGGGGCAGGCGGCAGGAGGAACCTACCCTACGCGCCAATACGTGATTTAGCTAAATTCTGAATTCTGACTTCTGACTCCTGAATTTTATTAGCTTTGATCCAAGCGCAGTACTGCCATAAAGGCTTCCTGGGGTACATCTACAGTACCTACAGATTTCATCCGCTTTTTACCTTTTGCTTGCTTCTGCAAAAGTTTTTTCTTCCGACTGATGTCACCACCGTAACATTTGGCTAGCACATCTTTCCGCAAAGCGGGGATGTGTTCGCTGGCAATAACTTTACTGCCAATAGATGCCTGAATTGGCACTTTGAATTGATGACGGGGAATTAATTCTTTAAGTTTTTCTGCCATTGCCCGCCCAACGTTGTAAGCTTTATCTCGATGCACAATCATCGCCAAAGAATCCACGGGATCGCCATTAATCATGATATCCAGCTTCACCAAAGGATTTTCACGGTAGCCGATGAGGTGATATTCCATACTGGCATAACCGCGCGATCGCGACTTCATCTGATCGAAAAAGTCAGTCACAACTTCCGCCAAGGGTAGCTCATAAGTAAGGGTGGTTCGTCCTTGGGCGAGATATTTCATATCTTTGAAGATGCCCCGACGATTTTGTGACAACTCCATCAAGGTGCCAACATAAGTTTCCGGGGTAATCATCTCTACTTGCACGTAAGGTTCTTCAATTCTTTCGCGATCGTTGGGAGAAGGTAAACGGCTAGGATTATCGATGTACAGTTCCTCACCTTTAATAGTAATCACCTTATAAACCACAGAAGGGGCTGTAATGATTAAATCTAGGTTATACTCTCGCTCTAGACGTTCTTGGACAATTTCCATGTGCAGCAAACCCAAGAACCCGCAACGGAAGCCAAACCCCATCGCGCTGGAAGTTTCTGGTTCGTAGTGCAGCGCTGCGTCGTTGAGTTCCAGCTTTTCCAAGGCTTCGCGCAAATCTTCAAATTGATCGGCATCAATCGGGAACATCCCGCAAAAAACCATTGGGTTCGCTTCTGCGTAACCTGGTAAAGGTGCATCTGCTTTTGCTTTACTGAGGGTAATTGTGTCTCCTACCCGGGCATCAGCTACAGCTTTAATTGCCGCTCCCAAATAGCCGACTTCCCCAGCGTGTAGTTCTTCAACTTGCTTTTGAGTCGGAGAAAGGACACCCACTTCATCAATTTCAAATTCTTTACCAGATGCCATTAAATGGATGCGATCGCCTTTTTTCACGGTGCCATCCATCACCCGGAAATACACAATTACTCCCCGGTAACTGTCGTAATAGCTATCAAATATTAATGCTCGTAAGCGTTCATTTATCGTATTTGGCGGTGGCGGTATCCGCTCGACAACTGCTTCTAAAATCTCATCAATACCAATTCCTTCTTTAGCAGAAGCCAGAATCGCCTCACTGCAATCTAGACCGATAATTTCTTCAATTTCGCCAATTACCCGTTCTGGTTCAGCCCCTGGCAAATCAATTTTATTCAAAACCGGGATAATTTCCAGGTTATTCTCTAACGCTAAATATACATTAGCCAAAGTTTGCGCCTCCACACCTTGGGACGCATCTACTACCAATAGCGCTCCTTCGCAAGCAACAAGAGAGCGGGAGACTTCATAAGAGAAATCCACGTGTCCAGGTGTATCAATTAGGTTCAGCACATACTGCTGACCATCTTTGGCTGTGTAGTTCATCCGGGCAGCTTGCAGCTTAATCGTAATGCCGCGCTCCCGTTCCAAATCCATATTGTCGAGAAACTGTTCCTTCATCTGTCGGTCTTCAACAGTGCCAGTAGCTTGTAGCAAGCGATCGGCGAGGGTTGATTTCCCGTGGTCGATGTGAGCAATAATACAAAAATTGCGAATGCGAACTGCGGGAACGTCAGTCATATACTATCTTTGCCTTAGCAGCAACCAAAGTTAAAAGGGCAATTTACTTAATGTATTTTAATGCTTTCTTAGCCAAGACGCTGCTAGCTTTTTAGTGCCGAGTTAGGAGACGCGATTAACCCTTGTCTGTACAAGAGTTAGGAGTAGAGACGCGATTAACCCTTGTCTGTAAAAGAGTTAGGAGTTAGAAGTTATTATTTCTCTCCCGCCCAATGCCCAATACCCCTCTTCACCCCATCTTTAACTTTCGATCTAAATAGGTGGACATTTAAGAATATTATGAAAGTCTATTTGTCGCTGCTAGTATTCAACAGCTAGGGGCGTACAATAAATGTAAATAAGTACATGTAGGGATCGTGTTGGGAGCGTGGGCAATTGCGACTGGTAATTGCTCATAATCGCTGGTTTCTCGGCAAAACTTCTAAAGCCATTGTCTAGTCAGTTATATGAAAAATTGTGATTTAAAACTTAAAGCTGTTACTTTGGTGCTATTTCAGGGAAGTATTTAACTGTACCCTTGAAAATTTTTCAGCGAATTAGTCCAAATAATGAATATAACTACTTTACAAAGCTTTAGACAAAACCAATTCAAAGAATTCAGAGTATATAAACCTATGAATATGAGAGAGAAAACTACCAAAGCGGAAAATACACAAGCCGATAAGGTAGAAATTGCTGTCCGGCTAGACTCCGAGTTACTAAAGCAAATTCAGCATCTCACCAATGACCCAAGTAAAGTAATTGAAGTGGCGATTCGCCAGTGGTTACGGGGTGAAATCCTTAGAGATGACGAACTAACGCGCACACCTGTGCGTACCCCTGTTCCTCCTCGCGGTGAATGGAATGATTGACGCCATTATTTAACTGTCAATGCAAGTTAAAAAAAGTAAAGTTTGCCAATCTGATTTTCAAAACACCAAAAAATACCCTATCAAACACAAAAAAGCTGTAAAAATTTATGTATAAATTTCAGCGGCTTTAGTAAAATTACGGTCGGATACTTTTTGTCTATCCAACTCAATTAATGACTATTACTGCCAATTCCCAATTGTCGAATGTATTTTCCCAAAATCTGGAATCTGTTACCAGTAAGACTGATGGCTCATTACCAACTCTAGGAGCCGAGTTGGTTTATACCCAAGAAGGGGCAGGGCGCTATCTGACCTTTTATTGGCAGTACAGCGAACTCTTGGGGTTAAATACTGAAAAAATAGTTGACGATCTAAACCAGACTCAAACCTTTGCTCCTGTGGATAAGGTTACTTATTTGGAACGATTGCACCGAATTTTGACAAGTTTGGTGCCAGAAAGGTTTCAATGTTGGTTTAGCTATCACAAGGAATTATTTGAGTTGGACTTAGTGATTAGTCCGATTATGCCGAGTTTGGGAACAACTGCCACTACAGTTTTAGTGATGGGACGGTTAGTGCAAGCAACACTAAACAAAAAACAAGCGCGTACGGCATCAAAAACGCCCACACAAATAGAGTTGGCAATCCGATCACAGCAACACCAAAAATTGGTAAATCGCATTACCAGAAATATTCGCCGGACATTGGATTTGGATATTATTTGGCAGCAAACAGTTGATAGTTTGGGGAAAGCACTGCGGCTAGAACGCTGCATTATTTGTCCTTATCAGCCCTCAAGCTCCAAAGTGCAAGTGAAAGCTGAGTATCGCCAGTCAGAACTCAAATCAATGCTTGGCTTGGATATAGATATAGCTTCTGAGCCTGCCTTTGCTCAAGCCTTGGCAACCCTAGAACCAGTTATGATGGAAGTGCCTGGATACAAAGAGTCTGGGCGGCAGAAAACTTTGGTAGTTGCGACTTGTTATCAAGATCAAGCTAATGGATTGGTTGCCTTGAATTGGCAAGATGAATGCTATACATTAACAGAATCAGAATTAGAACTGGCAAAAGAAGCAGCAGATCAATTGGGAACTGCGATCGCTCATGCTACTTTATATGAAGAATTAGAAATAGCGCGTCAAAAAGCCGAAGAAGCTTCCCGCCTCAAAAGTGAGTTTCTGGCTAATGTATCCCATGAAATTCGTACTCCCCTCAACGGTATGATTGGCTTTTTGAAGCTGATTTTAGAAGGGATGGCAGACGATCCAGAAGAACAAAATCAGTTTTTGGCAGAAGCTCACCACTTATCGATACATCTGCTGAATATCATCAACGATATTTTGGACATTGCCAAAATCGAAGCTGGAAAAATGGAGCTAGCTTACGCTCCAGTCAAGCTAGATGAGTTATTCAATCATGTAGAAGGTTTTATGCGTCCCCAAGCAGAAATGAGAAACCTTAGCTTTCGGATGCAAATGCCTGCTACCTCTGATGAAATCATTGTCCAAAGCAATTACCAACGGTTACTACAAGTGATGCTCAATTTGGTAGGTAATGCGATCAAATTTACCCATGAGGGTGGCGTTACCGTCAGTGCCGATTTAGTACTCAAAAAGGCGAACTTTCAAGATCAGCTATTTCCTGGCATGGTCAGAGTACGTGTAGCAGACACTGGTATTGGTGTTTCCTTAGACAAACAAGATAAACTATTTCAATTATTCTCTCAAGTGGATGGTTCCCGCACTCGCCAGTACGGCGGCACAGGTTTGGGACTGGCAATATCCCAAAAGCTAGTAGAGGCAATGGGCGGCGAGGTACATTTTTATAGTTTGGGCGAAGGACTTGGCTCAACAGTCACATTCACTGTGCCACTATATCAACAACCAGTCATGGTTTCCTCTAATGATAGCGACTCAACGAGTAGTGCTGTTAGCGATAGCGGGGCGTTGAGCTAGTGATGAATTAGTCATTGGTCATTGGTCATCTGGAACATTACCAGTGCTGGGTTTTGGGTTTTAGTTTTTTAACAATTATTATTTAATAACTATATTTATATAGAACCCATTTGGCATCTTTTACTGTCCTGAAGGAAAGTCAATAGTATTTATGATGGATGTCATCTTCTCTGGGGTAATATACGTAAATACCTTTAAAAAAGTAGTATTTAGTACACTTTGCATTATCAATTTGACTAGGTAGCAACCTCAATGGTTATTGCATTTATCATTTTTATGCTCTTTTGGCAGATCGTAGTGAGTGCATTCGTAGATACCCTTGGCTACGTCCGCTAGCAGTTCATCTGCCAAGTCTAGAAACTTGGCTACTCTTGCATCAGCCAGTTGATAATACACGTAACGTCCTTGCTGGGAGCGAACAACCAGATCGCAACAGCGGAGACACCCAAGATGGTTAGAAACATTAGATTGGTTTAGTCCTGTAGCTTCAACAATATCGTTGACAGTTAACGGCCCGACACGCAATGCATTGAGGATGGATAAACGCGAGGAGTCGGAAAAGCCGCGAAACAGCTTGGCTTTCAAGTCAGCTTTATTAGTTTGAGCAATCATTGACATTAGTAAAGTTCTAAAATATTAGCTTATTAGCCACTAATAATATTTTGCTGATTTATCCAAGCAACTCTCTATCTAGTGATAGACTAACATATCAGTAAATGATAATATGCTGATATGTTAGTCTAGAAGCAGATCGGCTTTGGCGTACCCAGTTTGGAATAAGCGATTGAATAGTCAGAAAGCTTTCCATAATTAAAATCTTTTAACGAATCACCAAAGATGACATCCACTTCCTCCATCAAAATCCGACAAGCGCAGATTGGTAATATGGATTGTGGCGGCTGTGCCAAAACAATTGAAGCGAGTTTGCAGCAGCTGCCTGGTCACTGAGGTATCCGTGAGTTTTGCTACAAAGCGATTAAATGTGTCTTTTAACCTTGAGTTCGTGAATAAATCTATCATTCGCGATCGCATTACTGCTCTGGGTTACACCACTGACATCGTTCCAGCCAATCGGGGCAAAACGCTTCAAGCCAAGATTAGTGGAATGGATTGTGCTGGATGTGCCAAGACCATTGAAGCCGCCCTTTCATGACAATCCCTAACAAGACAGCGTTTAGCAAATCTCTAGAGCAGAGTATCTATCGCTGCTTACAGTCCTTCACAAGCTATTACTGATGAAATTGTCCAGAATACCATCAATCATCCTTGTTGTCGTCATCATCCTTCTGGTTTATCTTCCAGCAGCGTGGGCAGATGGCAACACTGCTCCCAACGTTACACCCCCAGGGGGAGAGAAATCGACTCAGACCAAAATCCTGGAAACGGGCGCGAAGGTATTGCAAAGTAAAACACCGCTTAATGCCCTTAATGTCTACGTAGATGGTTTTCACTTTCACAACGGAGACATGAACAGACAGGTGGAAGCTCATCATTACTGTAATGTAGCCAACGAGGACTTGATCCAGTGCGTGATCTACAATGGCAACGGTGAGAACGCACGGTTGATGGGCATCGAGTATATTGTCAGCGAGAAAATCTTCCAAACTTTACCCCAAGACGAGAAGAAGTTGTGGCACAGCCATGCCTATGAGGTGAAATCGGGTCAGTTGATCGCACCCAGTATCCCTGAGATAGCCGAGCACGCTCTGATAGAGAAGCTTGCTTCAACTTATGGCAAGACGTGGCATACTTGGCAGGCAGAACAGCCAAACATGACTCTACCGCTCGGTTTACCAGAACTAATGATGGGGTTCACGGCTGATGGTCAAATTAATCCCGCACTGGTGAGCGATCGTGACCAGCGATTCAACATCTCCAAATCGAAAAAACACAACCGAGCAGATATTTCGATTCCTCGCGTTCAGCCAGGTGCTGACGCTTGGCAGACTGGTCAAACTGTTCAGTTGCAGCTAGTGCCGTTATCAAACGTCGGTAATCAAGCCTCTTCGTCTTGACAGAGGTAAGGCTAATCCTTGTAATAAAATGTCCCGCCCTATCAAATATATTTTGGGTAAACCCAAGGACTGGTTAGCGTTTTCCCTGAGTGAAAACGATGAAAGTCGGGACATTTTATTTTCTGGAGATCCATAAAGGTAGCGCCGCATAAGTCCTGGAGAATTCCATTGAAGATATCTCGCTTTCTCCGGTTGCTTGGTCGAGTCTTCTTCTTAGTCGGTAATATCTTTTGCAATAAGGGTTCAAAAATTTCCCATTCTGCATCAGTGAGGTCGCTGGAATACGCCATTAGTATTGGATTTTAGATGTTGAGGAGTACCTGAATTCAAAACCTCATAAGATGTCAAATGGGTTCTATAGAGTATGGGGTATTGGGAAAAAACCTTCCTTGTCCTCACCTCCTTGCGTTCTCTTCAGCACTTTAAAGGCTAAAGTAGAGTAGGAGGGCTTGCACGAGAAATTGTTCAGCTAATCTAATATCAAGTTGCTAAAACCAGCAGTGGTTTAGTCAAAAGTCATTAAAAACTGACACCTGACAATCTAGCGGCAACTAGATTTAGGATCGATTTAACAAAGCTGGAAAATAAAACTTTGGATAATGGTTAATGAGTAAAAGTGCATTGGTGACAGGGATCGTTATTATTCAATGCCCCATGCCCCATTCTCCATTCCCCATACCCATCCTTAACTTAGCAGGTCTAAACTATGGAACTCACAATTGACAACGTTGAAACAGTCTTGGATGAAATGCGCCCTTATCTGATGTCTGATGGCGGCAATGTGGAACTTGTAGAACTTGATGGGCCTGTTGTAAAACTGCGGCTGCAAGGTGCTTGTGGTTCTTGTCCTAGTTCTGCAATGACCCTGAGAATGGGTATTGAGCGCCGTCTTAAGGAAATGATTCCTGAAATTGCAGAAATTGAGCAAGTGGTGTAAAAGTTAGGAGTTAGGAGTTAGGAGTTTTGAGTTTTGAATCAACTCCTAACTCCTCATTCTTAACTCCTAACCATTCTTATGTCCCATCCTCTCTACGTTGCTTTTATCTGGCATCAACATCAGCCGCTGTACAAATCTCCTGGCAGCGGCGTTTCGCTATCTCCAAGTCAGCAGTACCGCCTACCTTGGGTACGTTTGCATGGAACTAAAGATTATCTGGATTTAGTATTACTCTTAGAGCGATATCCTAAGTTACACCAAACGGTGAATTTAGTTCCATCACTGATATTGCAACTCGAAGATTATATTGCCGGCACTGCTTTTGACCCTTACCTCACAGCTAGCTTAACGCCAGATGAACAACTCACCTACCAACAGCGCGAATTTATTATCCAACACTTTTTTGATGCCAATCACCATACCTTGATCGATCCTCATCCCCGCTATGCCGAGTTGTACCAACAAAGGCAGGAAAAAGGGCAAGCTTGGTGTTTGGCAAATTGGGAATTGTCAGATTATGGTGATTTGCTAGCTTGGCACAATTTGGCTTGGATCGATCCGCTGTTTTGGGATGATCCAGAAATTGCTGCTTGGTTAAAACAGGGTCGGAATTTTACTTTAAGCGATCGCCAGCGCATTTATTCTAAACAGCGAGAAATCTTGAGTCAGATTATTCCCCAACATCGGAAAATGCAGGAGGCGGGGCAGCTAGAAGTTACCACCACGCCTTATACCCACCCGATTTTGCCGTTGCTAGCTGATACTAACTCCGGTCGGGTAGCTGTGCCCAATATGACACTACCTAAGCTACGCTTTGAGTGGGCAGAAGATATCCCCCGCCACTTGCGAAAAGCTTGGGACTTTTATAAAGATCGCTTTGGACAGATACCACGTGGTTTGTGGCCTTCAGAACAATCTGTAAGTCCACAGATACTTCCAGATATTATTAATCAAGGATTTAAGTGGATATGCTCAGATGAAGCTGTCTTGGGGTGGACGCTGAAACACCTTTTTCATCGGGATGGGGCGGGGAATGTACAACAACCAGAACTGTTGTATCGACCCTATCGCCTCCAAACCGCCGAGGGTGATTTATCAATTGTATTTCGTGACCACAGATTATCAGATTTGATTGGCTTTACTTATAGTGCAATGCCTGCAAAAAAGGCAGCAGCAGATTTAGTAGGACATTTGCAAGCGATCGCTAAAATGCAAAGAGATAGTCAAAGCGAACAACCTTGGCTAGTTACCATCGCTTTGGATGGCGAGAATTGCTGGGAATTTTATCCCCAAGATGGCAAACCCTTTCTAGAAGCTTTGTATCAAAGTCTAAGCGATGAACCTCGCCTCAAACTCGTCACCGTCTCCGAATTTCTCGAAGAATTTCCAGCTACAGCCACCATTCCCGGAGGACAACTACATAGTGGTTCTTGGGTAGATGGTAGTTTCACCACTTGGATCGGCGATCCCGCCAAAAATCGTGCTTGGGATTATTTGACAGAAGCCAGGAAAATGCTCGCAAGTCATCCCGAAGCGACGGAAGAAAACAATCCAGAAGCGTGGGAAGCATTGTATGCCGCAGAGGGTTCCGATTGGTTCTGGTGGTTTGGTGCAGGACATTCCTCAAATCAGGATGCCATTTTTGATCGGTTGTTTCGAGAACACTTATTTGGTATTTACAAGGCATTAAATGAACCTGTACCGCCTTATCTCAAGCAACCAGTGGAAAACCACCAAGCACAGGGAAACCACACCCCACAAGGGTTTATTCATCCCGTGATTGATGGTAGAGGTGACGAACAAGACTGGGATAAAGCTGGACGCATAGAAATCGGTGGGGCGCGGGGAACAATGCACAATAGCAGTGTCATCCAGCGACTTTGGTATGGGGTGGATCACTTAAATTTCTATTTGCGGCTAGACTTTAAAAGTGGCGCTGCACCAGGGCAGGATTTGCCAGCAGAGTTGAATTTGCTATGGTTCTATCCAGAAAAAACAATGGTCAATAGCCCAGTTCCCTTGGCAGATGTACCAGATGCAGCCCCACTTAATTACCTTTTTCACCATCTTTTAGAAGTTAACTTGCTGACGCAATCGATTCAGTTTCGGGAAGCTGGAGACAATCATCAATGGTATCCCCGTTTCAGTCGCGCTCAAGTAGCTTTAAATAGTTGTTTAGAGTTGGCAGTGCCGTGGGCAGACTTGCAAGTTCCGCCAGATTATCCTTTACGCCTGATTTTGGTGCTTGCAGATGAAGGGCGTTTTTCCAACTATTTGCCAGAAAATGCTTTGATTCCCATTGAGGTACCTTAGAACTCAATATCTTTGGTTTTACGAAATACTGATTAGGGGCGTACAAATGTACGCCCCTAATTGCATAAGTCCTATATTCTTAATTGAGCAGTATTAGGATGCGATCACCTGCGGTGGGGTAAAACGCCATCGTCAGTGGAAGATAAGCAATAATCGAATAACATCGAGATTCAGGAATTGGTGCATGACCCATAACGCAGACGACACAGCCGACGGATACTTCAGTTCAAGTGTTAACAAACCCAAGGAGAAAGCTTCTCGAAATCAAGTGATCACGGCTCCATTACCAGAGCCGATTGCAAAAAATATTGAAGCGATTATTTCACTTCATACCCAGGAAGTTCAAGATATTCCCGTCCACCAGCGGATATTAGAAGCGATCGCTACATTCTTTGGGCGATCAATATTTCTGTATAGTTTGCTAGTCATACTGGCTCTCTGGATTTTCAGCAGTTTTTTTGATCGCTTTTTGCCATTCAATCTGCCCTCGTTTAGCTGGTCAGGTCAAGGCTTAGACGCAGCTGCATTGGTGATCTCAACCGGAGTACTGGTACGACAAACTCGCCAAGAAAATTTTGCCGAACAACGGGCGCAATTGATGCTACAGCTTAACCTGCTCTCCGAGCAAAAAATTGCCAAGATTATTGCTCTATTAGAAGAACTCCGTACCGATTTGCCTAATGTGATAAATCGGTATGATTCTGAAGCTGAATTGATGCAGGAACCCACTGACCCGATCGCGGTATTGTCAGTACTTCAGAAAAACCTAGCTGAAGAACTGTCATCCACAGAAGAAAATAATATGAGTTGATCCCAGTTTGTTAGTAGACTTTTGTTTCTAATGAAAGACAAAAAATAAAACTTAATGTACAGTCTTTGTGTTGGAAATCACAATTATATCGGAAATTTTACTAGAGGGATGCACATGGCTCAACTGAATGGTGTAATGATGCAGTACTTCCATTGGTATATCCCTCCAGATGGCAATCTTTGGAATGAATTGAAAGATAAAGTCAAAGAGTTAGCTGATGCTGGTGTTACATCTGTTTGGCTACCCCCAGCTTATAAAGGAACAGGGGGTGGCTACGATGTCGGCTACGGGGTCTACGATATGTACGATCTAGGCGAGTTTGACCAAAAAGGTTCAGTTCGGACAAAGTACGGCACAAAAGACGAGTATATCGCTGCTGTCAAAGCGGCAAAAGCTGCTGGCATTCGTGTGTATGCTGATGTTGTCCTTAACCACAAGTTAGGTGCAGACCAAGAAGAAGAGGTAGAAGCAACGCCTTATAATCCAGACGATCGCAACCAGCCCATTGGTGAGATGCAAACGATTAAAGTCTGGACTCACTTTACCTTTCCAGGTCGTCAAGGCAAATACTCCGACATGGAATGGCATTGGTGGCACTTCGATGCAGTTGATTACAACGTTTACAACGAGGGTGAAAACGCAGTTTATCTGTTCAAAGATAAACATTTTGATGATAACGTTGACCTGGAAAAAGGCGCTTTCGACTATCTCATGGGATGCGATCTGGATATGGAGAGTCCAGAAGTGCGCGAAGAGTTGAATCGCTGGGGTGAGTGGTTTGTAGAAACTACTGATATAGATGGCTTTCGTTTTGATGCCGTTAAACACGTGAGAGCTGGCTTTTTCCCAGAATGGCTGGTTCACTGTCGCCAAAAGGCAGGTCGCGATCTCTTTGCCGTTGGTGAATATTGGTCTTATGAAGTTGAAGCGCTCCACCATTTCCTTAATATTACTGGTGGCGATGTGATGTTGTTTGATGCGCCATTGCACTATAACTTTAGCGCTGCCAGCAAACAAGGCAATGACTATGATATGCGACAGATATTTGATAACACCTTGGTGCAACAGCAACCTGCTCTAGCTGTCACCTTAGTAGACAATCATGATTCTCAACCTTTGCAGTCGTTGGAGTCTGTAGTAGAAGGTTGGTTTAAACCGTTGGCCTATGCGTTGATCCTACTGCGAAGTGAGGGTTATCCCTGCATATTCTATGCCGATTATTATGGCGCTAATTACAAGGATAAGGGCCCAGATGGCAATGAGTATGAGATTTGGCTCGATAGTCATCAATGGATAATTGATAAATTTTTGTATGCTCGTCAAACCTATGCCTATGGGGACCAATACGATTATTTCGACCACCCTAATACAATCGGCTGGACACGCTTAGGAGATGAACAACATCCTGGCGGTATGGCAGTTGTTCTGAGTAATGGAGGAGAGGGGACAAAGTGGATGGAAGTTGGGCAACCCAACAGCACTTACATTGACATCACCGAACATATCAGCGAACCCATCACAACCAATGATCAGGGTTGGGCTGATTTTCGCTGCAATGCTGGTTCTGTTTCTGTGTGGGTTACACAGTCTTAGTCGGAGTTTTAGTAGCATTCAGGCAGAAAGTTACCAAGAAAGTCAGAGGGCAGGATACAGAAGGATATACTCTGCCCTTTGCCCACGACTGAAAGGAGTAAGGGTATAAAGCTCCCATTGACCAACAGTCCAGTAGCTCCAAGTCAGAAAAAGTCCGAATCCCCTTCATTAAACCTTATCAGCGATTTTGCTATCTGCTGAAAATGGGTATTGTGTACGAACCAGCCTCTGCGGCGATCGCCTATTTATTATGATTGCCAGTAGTACAAGCAATAGCAATTGGTGTTATTAATTCAACCAATCACTAAACCATTTTATTAAACTATAAGTCAGTGTATAAAACGGTAAAATGGCAAATACCTAAGTTTGAAAGCTTTGCATTGTATACATTCAACGGAGAGGGAGGGATTCGAACCCTCGTTAAGTTTCCCTAAACAGACTTTCCAGGTCTGCGCCTTAAACCGCTCGGCCACCTCTCCAGGTGCCACAATTTACGATCGTACTACACAATCCCAGAAAATGCAAAGATAAAGAAAGATATTCTAGATTGAATTTGATAGTCCTAATCCCAAAACGCAAATCCAGATGTCCCGTACATACACAATTAAAGTTCGCGATCGCGCTACTGGCAAAACATACACTTTACAAGTGCCAGAAGACCGCTACATCCTGCACACTGGCGAAAAACAAGGGGTGGAACTACCATTTTCCTGCCGCAACGGGGCTTGCACTGCTTGTGCTGTGAGAGTATTATCAGGAGAAATTTACCAACCAGAGGCGATCGGCTTGTCGCCAGATTTACGTCGCCAAGGTTATGCCTTGTTGTGTGTGAGTTACCCCCGTTCTGACTTAGAAGTGGAGACGCAAGATGAAGATGAAGTCTACGAACTCCAGTTTGGACGCTATTTTGCTAGGGGAAGAATTAAAGCGGGTTTACCCTTAGATGAGGAATAAACAATTAAAGGAGGCGGGAGGCAAGAGGTTCTGCTTGCTACGTGCAGCAGCAACCATAGGAGAATTTATAATGCCTGTGTATCTCGGTCACTGGGTACGAAAAATAGCTATTTTGGCTTGCTTATTACTCTTGGTGAGTTGCCAAGGTAAAAACCAGCTGCCAAACAATCAGGCTCAGGTGAAAGTAGCGCGGGTAGTTAGTGGGCAAAGTTTGGAAGTTTTAGGCATGGCTGAACAACCAAATTTGATTTCTCAAGTGCGGTTAGTGGGTATTGATGCACCAGATTTGCGACAGCGCCCTTGGGGGGAAGCAGCAAAAGAACAGCTAGAGAATCTAATTGGTGGCGTTGAACAATCGGTAACGCTGGAGTTTGATTTAGAAGCAAAAGACAAAATTGGGCGAACTCTAGCTTATGTGTGGAAAAATAAGGTGTTATTGAATGAAGAATTAGTCAAACAAGGGAATGCAATGTTTGTGGGGCGATCGCCTAACCATAAGTATGACCTGCGTTTAGAACGTGCCCAACAATGGGCTAGACTCATGGGGCAAGGAATTTGGAACCCAGAAAAACCGATGCGCCTCACTCCCGCCGAGTTTCGCCGCCAAAATCTTTAATTAGTGCTGAGTGCTGAGTGCTGAGAGGGAGAGTGGGGGAGTAGGGGACAAGGGGACAAGGGGACAAAAGGGAATTATTGAACAAATCTTTCCCAAGTCTCCCCCCTCTTCCTTGTCCACCTTGTCTCTTCTTCATGCCCTGTTTGGCCAATGCCCCATGCCCCATGCCCAATGACAAATGACAAATGACAAATGACTAATCTACAAATTTTTCTCGATATTGCCACAGAAACGGCCTTGACTGCTGGTGCTATTTTACAAGGTTACTTGGGTAAGTTAGAAGACGCAATTATTGAAAAAGGACGCCCTGGGGATTTAGTCACTGCTGCTGATAAAGCCTCAGAGGAGTTGATTTTAGAAATTTTGCGCCGCCACTTTCCCCAGCACTCGATCCTTGCTGAAGAATCAGGAAAATTAGGTAATCAACAGAGTGAGTACCTCTGGGCAATAGATCCTCTCGATGGCACAACCAACTATGCTCATCAATACCCATTTTTCGCCGTTTCCATCGGGCTGTTAATTAATGGCGTTCCTCAAGTTGGTGTTATTTATGACCCATTTCACAATGAGTTATTCCGTGCTGCTGCTGGCTTAGGAGCAACGCGTAACCGTCAGCCCATCAAGGTTTCAATAACATCTGAACTGAGTAAAAGCTTACTAGTAACAGGGTTTGCCTATGATCGCCGCGAAACCTCTGATAACAACTACGCAGAATTTAGTCACCTCACCCATCTTAGCCAAGGAGTTAGACGTAGCGGTTCAGCATCGCTAGATTTGGCTTATGTTGCCTGTGGACGTGTCGATGGTTACTGGGAAAGGGGACTTTCTCCTTGGGATATTGCCGCTGGGATAATTTTGGTAAAAGAAGCCGGGGGCAAAGTCACCGCCTACGATGGCACTACTGTCAAAATTGAGTCAGGTAAAATTCTTGCCACAAATAGTTATATTCACGACTCTATGAGTAACGAACTTTTACAGGTTCCACCACTGTCAGCCTGGGTATAGCAGATGGGGCTTTCCCTTAGACTTTGGGTAAACTAAAAGCAATCTAACTGCTCCCTTGTTGCAAAAACTCTATATGTCTTTCAAAATAGATCGTGGACTATTTAAATATGATTTCATAGATCATCACGCAGTATTGTGCGTTCCAGTTGATGCCGATGTCAAAGAGATTCGTAAACGCTATCTCCAAGTCGCCCGTCGTTTGCACCCAGACAGTAGTCTTACTGAAACTGCTGCTCAAAAACATCTCGGTAATGAATTGTTATCAAAGCTGGTTAACCCAGCTTACGAAAAACTCTCTAGCGATCGCACTCGCACTGAATATATTCTAATTTTGTCGCAAATTGGCAAGCGTCTGATACAAGAGTCTACTTCGGTAACTCTAAACACCGACTTGGCTAAACAGTTAGTTGAGGCGGCTAATATCGATCATTTTTATAAAACTGCGATCTCGAAACTAGCCCAAACCCAATATGATTCTTTAGAACAAGCGCTGCAAGTTATTGCCCAAGCTAGTGAGTTGAATTTAGTGTATTTAATGCGGAGTGCAGGTAAAGCATCCGCAGCGCCGCCACCACCTGCTCAACCCAAAGCCCAATCAGGTACATCTCAGCCAAATACACCGAAAAATACAGCACCAGCACCAGCGCCACCAAAAGAAGACTTGATTGTAGAACAGTATATTCGTCGCGCTCAATCTTTGATTGACAAAAATCAATTTGCCCAAGCCAAAGTAGAGTTGCAAGATGCCCTGAAGCTAGAACCGAAAAATAGTCGCTGTCATAGCTTAATTGCAATGGTGTATTTGAAGCAAAATCAGCTAAAAATGGCAAAAATCCACTTTGACAACGCTCTAAAATTAGACCCCAGTGACGAAACGGCATTGCAATGGAAACCTAAAATAGATAGGGCTTTAGGACAACAACTTAGCGATCAGAAGGTGACTTCATCCTTCAATAATGGAGATAAGCAATCAGATAAATCTGGTAGTGGTTTGTTCGGTGGTTTGTTTGGTGGGAAGAAAAAATAATGGTGTATCAACCAGCAGCGGGAGCCAGGGATTTATTACCCTTGGATGTAGAGAAAAAACGCTGGATTGAAGATCGGTTACAGCAGGTGTTTGATCGTTGGGGATATCACAGGATAATCACCTCGACTTTAGAGCGCATGGATACCCTAATGGCAGGGGAAGCAATCCAGCGTCAGATGGTGATTCAACTACAACAAAATGGCGAAGATGATGAATTAGGGCTGCGTCCAGAATTAACAGCATCTATTGCTCGTACTGTTGTGACTCGGATGGCTGGTGTCACTTATCCACAACGGTTGTACTACAATGCCAATGTGTTTCGCCGCACTTGGGAAAGTAGACACAATCGCCAACAAGAATTTTATCAAGCTGGGGTGGAATTGTTAGGTGCTGGCGGATTGCTGGCGAATGCCGAAGTACTGCTGTTAGTCGCAGATTGTTTAGCAGCATTGGGTTTGCAGGAATGGCATTTAATTTTAGGTGAGGCGGGAATTACCCGATCGCTCCTGAGTGCCTTTCCTGATAATCTCCAAGATCAAGTTCGCAGTGCGATCGCTCATCTTGACCGAATCACTATAGATAATTTACCCCTAAGTGACAAACTGCGCGATCGCGCCCAACTCATCCTGGATTTACGCGGCCCAAGTGCAGATGTATTACAAAAAGTCAGTAGTTTGGATCTAGATGAAGAACAGCGAGAGGCAGTGAATAACCTCAAATCCCTAGTAGAATTACTAGAATCAGAGAAAAAAATTCCGTTAATCCTCGACCTCAGCCTGATCCAAACTATAGATTACTACACTGGTATCGTCTTTGAAGTTGTCAGCGATACCGAATCCCAAGCCAGAGTTTTAGGGCGCGGTGGTCGCTATGACCAGCTTTTGGGGCTATATCATCCTCAAGGTGAAAACATTCCCGGAATTGGTTTTGGACTAAGTATTGAAGATTTATACCAAGTTTTGTTGTCTACTCAGCAATTACCACAAGATACTCCAGCCAGTGACTGGTTGGTAGCACCAGAGACAGCTAATGCTAACGCCGCTGCCTTTGTCTACGCGCAAAAACTCAGAAATTCTACTGATTTGGTGCGGGTAGAAATTGATTTGGGCGGAAGGGATGCAGAAGCGATTCGCCAATATGCAAGCGATCGCGGCATTGCCCAAATTGCCTGGATCAAAGCTGATGGCTCACCAAAAATAGAACCATTGCGTTAGGTGAATTGGGCATGGGGCATTTGGGCATTGGGGAGCCAGCGCGGTATTGGGGGTTTCCCCCATGAGCGACTGGCGTCATTGGGCATTGGTTATTAATTCTTCTCCCTCGCTCCCTCACTTCCCTCACTCCCCTTGTCCCCTTGTCTCCCTCATCTCCCTCATCTCCCTCATCCCCCCACTCTCCAGTCCCTAATCCCCAAGAGTTTGCTGCTTGACATGTTCTAAAAACTCTTCAACTGTAACTGTTTTCCCCTGATTACGAAGACGTATCGCCATTGCATGAATAGCATCCTCGTCATCTCTATGAGCCAATATCAGTAGACCGAAAAGTTTTACCGCCATCGGCAAAGTGAAAATCGGTCGAATTTATCAATTCGATATGGGAAACGGATTTAATCCTTATCGGCTTGACATGGATTTCAAACCCTGCTGCTCCCGTTTCTATTCTGCCGCTACTCGACGAGTTATCTTTTACCAAAGACAAAAAAAGTTGGGGACAGCTATTTCGGTTCGGACATTTTGAAATTTCCGAAAGTGATTTTATGATGATTGCCAGAGAAATGAACGTCGTGGTCGAATAATCAAAAGAAAATATCAAGATAGCATTACCAAACACTACAATTACCGTCTGAATACTGATGATATTGTCTTCGTGCAGGAGGTGCTGGAGTATCGTCAGCAGCAGCGAGAACACAGGGAACGCAGGCGGCAGTCGGAGCAAGCTCGAAATGCAGTTTATGCAGCTATAATGCAAGCTCAGTATGGCATTAATGCCCCGTCCACACCCACCCATAAAGAGAATAGAAGTAATAATTGGGGGGTATGGACGGACAATCAAACCACGAATAAATACTTAACAATAACTGGGAAAATAGGGTAAAATACTACACTTAATTAGTAACTGAGCAGGTAGAACACGGGGTTAATGCAGTCAAAGAGCTACTCAGTACGCTCACAAGTAACGAGCGGTGGAGAGTAATGTTGTCATTTGAGTCGGTTGAATCGGAGAAATTTGGTCGGTTAATTGCTTCGGCTCCCGATTGGGTGCAGTGGATGGGGTGATTTTTCGACTCCTTGTATTCCTAAGTAGAAATGAAGGACTGGTAAGGCTTTTGGAAAACTTTTCAATCTACTGACTGTTTATTGGCTTTTTACGGGTGTCTACGTTTGGTACAAGATGTGAGCGCCTGACTAGCCGCGTTTTTTCGCTGCTAGCAACAAATGAAACTAGCACATTTTTTTAAAGGAGGGCTAAAAGCCCTGCTATATAAGGCTTATAACATCTGCAAGTTAGGAAATCACTAAAACTTGGGAAGAGTCAGACTTTGACCTGCTTTATCATACTGTTTGACCCTCAAATAATTCTGAACTACGGAAACAAGAACTTGCCTTTTTACCATCATAAAAAAACACCTGCGTCGAACGCTTTAACCGATCTGATTCGCACCGTACTCCGGATGAATGCCACGGTACAAAAATCAGGAACACGCCTGATGCAGGGTACGGGAATCACCAATGCTCGATGGCAAACGCTGAGTGAGTTATTCGCACTCTCTAAGCGCGTCACGGTAAGCGAATTGGCGCGGCATATGGGCTTAACACGGCAAGCCGTACAACGACTCGCTGACGACATGGCAAGCGATGGTCTGGTTGAGTTCGTCGAAAATCCTAGCGATGCCCGAGCGATGCACTTGCTGCTCACGGAAGCTGGCATTGCAACATATCACTCGGCGTTGGAGCGGGAATGGCAGTGGACAAATGCGATCGCCGAAGATTTTGACGCGGAACAAATCGCTTGTGCCGTGGCACTTCTGGAAGCCATTACCCAGAAAATGCAAACCGCTGATTGACAATGTATTGTCAATCAGCTAGTATTGATATTGACAAGATATTGTCAATGCTGCTGGTGAGTCAGCGCCCAACCGCCGCTGAACAGCAACGTTCAGCTGCTGCGCGCGGCTTAGCGGTGGATGAAAAGCATGAACCGAGTCATCAGACGTAGAGGAGCAATCAAAAATGGCTAAATATGTTGTGCTAGGAGCAACGGGGCAGACGGGTGCGGCTACCACAGCAGCCCTTGTGGAACGTGCAACCGTTCGAGTGGCAGTGCGGAGTGAGGATAAAGGCGCGGCTTGGAAAAAGCGAGGTGCGGAGGTTGCAGTTGTTGAAGACATAGCTGATGCTGACGCCTTAACTCGCGCTTTTGAAGGCGTAACGGGAGCTTACGTTCTCAATCCGCCTGATTATCAATCGAATGATATGTTCGCACGAGCCGAACAGGTCGCTTCAGCCATCATTGAAGCCGCGCAGCGAGCGCACCTGCCGAAACTTGTCGCTTTATCATCTATTGGGTCACATCTGCCGCGCAAAACTGGCAACATTCTGACCACCTACATTCTGGAAGAGGCGCTCAAAAGTTTGCAAGCTGAGATCGCCGTCGGCTTTGTGCGCGCCGCATCGATCATGGAGAATTGGCAGGCGCTATTGCCGATAGCGCAACAAAAAGGCATATTACCGTCTTTCCACACTCCATTAGAGCGTGCTATTCCTATGGTCGCCGCCGCCGACATCGGACAGGCGTGCGCTGATGGTTTGATGCAAGAGTGGCAAGGCACACAGATTTGGGAACTCCACGGGCCTGAAGCTGTAAGTCCCAATCAAGTTGCCGCCAGTTTTAGCAGAGCTTTGAAGTGCGACGTTCAAGCAGTTGTCATTCCCGAAAGCGAATGGTCTTCGACGCTGGCACAAATGGGAAACAGCCCCGCAGCCGTTGAGTCATACAGCGAGATGATGCGCGCCTTCAACAACGGGACAATGGTTTTCGAGGAACACGGAACAAAAACAGTTCGAGGAAAAACCACAATCGATGAGGTTGTTCATTCTTGGATAGATAGCAGTAGCCACAGTTGAGGTGTTCTCTGAATTATGCTGGCAACGGCTGAAGATACAGATCGATAGTGTTCCTGTAAGAACTGTTATCATACGAACCATTGGCACTGCCCCACATTCAGATTCGCGCTGCGATTAGGGATTGTGTAAATCGCACTAACCGCAAACCTTTTCGGTGGGGTGGTTTAATGGGCTACCAGCAATTATCAGCTATTGGAGAAGTACTACGTAGTTTACCATGCCGAGAAATTGACACAGATTATTTGTCTGTGTTGTCAATTTAGATTGACCAAGCCTTAACCAATAATCGTTCAGTAGCGTTGGACTTGGAAGAAGCCCATTAGTGGTTGCGACGAATTGCTGAATGTCTACGCTACCCTAATAACTCCGATACCAATTCAGACAATGTAACTAATATTACAGAAAAGCCCAAATTATCTTTAACAAGCTTTCAAGTCCGATGCGAGATGGAAGAGTTATTACAGCAGTTTGTACCTGCTCCTCAACAAAATCCCGCACAGTTTACCCTCAAGAACAAGTTACAACGACTATGGCATAAGTACGGGACTAATTTGTTGCACTGCTATGATATCCCTGGCTTGCCGCCAGATAACCTGAAAATCGAGTCTTTGTTTAGCAATTTGCGTCGCCACCAGCGGCGCATTAGTGGGCGTAAATCAACTGTTGAATTACGTGATTTGGGCCAATATCAAGTTCTATTTATAGCTCAAAGCGAAAAACAGTTACTTGAACAAATTCGGGAAGTACTTATAACAGGACTTAAACATTTTTGAAGCATAAACAAGCCTTAAACCCATACAGGGCAAGGAAAATACACCAAAGGCTCAAAAATGCTTGAAACCCAGATATATCAATCAACTAGGCAAAACGATGTCAAAGTCTCTCTGTATATACATTTGAGTGTTTTTTCTGGCTATTTTTTGTCTAAGTCCCAATAACTGAGTACAAAACTCAACGTCGTAGATTAGCGATCGCAGAAGCTCCTCGCCAACAAAAACGTCGCCTTCATCGTAATCCAGTTAGCACAATACAATCTTTGGTTAATCGACATCAGGAACTTCTAACTGTGCTTGAGTTTCAAGCTCTTAAATACTGATTAGACAGCCAGGGTACTGTGGCGAGATGTGGCGGGAGTCAGGGAGCTAACAAGAATTTTGTACTTCAGCTTCATTATCTATTAGGGCTAGATCCTCATCTTTAAGCTTCAGATATTGCTGCAATTTCTTCAAATCTGCTTTAGCTTTTTCCCCTAACAGATATCCTTGTTCATCTACTAATTTGGTAAAAATTTGCTTATATTTGTCGAGATTTTCCTTGTATTTTCCATGAGGTTCTAATGCTTTGTCTCGAACTGTACGAGCTTCTTCATCAGTTAATCCTAGTCTTTCCTGTAAATCCTTCAATATTTGTGATTCCACAAACCTTGACACCAGTATCTCCAATCCCCACTCCCCACTCCCCTGCTAGGCTAGAAATAGCCGATACAGAAAAGAGGGAATCGAGAACATGCCGCATACAATTGTTACAGAAGTCTGTGAAGGCGTTGCAGACTGCGTAGATGCCTGTCCAGTAGCTTGTATTCATGATGGCCCAGGCAAAAATGCCAAGGGAACTGATTGGTACTGGATTGACTTTGCCACTTGCATCGACTGTGGCATCTGTCTCCAAGTTTGTCCAGTAGAAGGGGCGATTCTTCCAGAAGAACGACCGGAGTTGCAAAAAACCCCGTAATAGTCCATAGTCAACAGTCAATAGTTAATAGTTATGCTTGACTTGACTATTGACCAATGACCAATGACAAGTGACCAATGACAAATGATTATTTATTAGAAGTTCAAAATGTTCACGCTGGATACATCAAAGATGTAGATATCCTGCAAGGTGTGAATTTTCGGGTTGCACCAGGGGAATTGGTGACAGTGATTGGCCCCAATGGTGCGGGTAAATCTACTTTGGCAAAAGCAATTTTTGGGCTTTTACTCCCCCACACAGGCACAATTACCTTCAAAGGTGAAAATATTGTGGGGCTAAAGTCCAATCAAATTGTCCAACGAGGAATGTGCTACGTACCGCAAATCGCCAATGTTTTCCCTTCTTTGAGTGTTGAAGAGAATTTGGAGATGGGTGCTTTTGTGCTTAACGTTCCTTTGAAACCAATTAAAGATAAAATATTTACTATGTTTCCTAGATTAAGCGATCGCCGTCGTCAACGCGCTGGTACTCTCTCTGGAGGAGAACGCCAGATGCTAGCGATGGGCAAAGCTTTGATGTTGGAACCTGGTTTGCTGATTTTAGATGAACCATCTGCTGCTTTGTCGCCGATTTTGGTGACACAAGTATTTGAGCAGATTAAACAAATTAATCAGGCAGGTACTGCAATCGTATTAGTAGAACAAAATGCTCGTAAAGCTTTAGAGATGGCTAATCGTGGATATGTATTAGAATCAGGACGTGATGCGATCTCCGGCCCTGGTGAAGAATTGTTGAATGACCCGAAAGTGGGTGAGCTATATCTGGGAGCAGGTAAGAGACATTAACCCTTTTTTATCACTCTTGCCCCATTCAACATAACACCAGCTTCATATTGGTGCTTCACCAGTCTATAGCGATGACTAGATTGGGCTGCGCCGACGCTATCTATAACTAATACAATAAGCCATAACACTACCTGCCACTGCCGCGACCGTCGTTTTCGATGCTCAAAGAATTCTCCCTAATAATCATCCGTTTCTAATCACATCTACAGCTAGTCGAGATGCAAAACAGGACATTCATTCAGGAAAAACTGACCAAAACGTAAATTACCCGGATTTACCAAAATCCCCATTCGCAATTCGCAATTCTGAATTACGTCATGGATGGGCATTTAGACCCCAACTATAAATAATCAATTCAAAATTCAAAATGACGCTCTCTACGAGACGCTAAAAGCGAACGCGGACTCGCTAACGCTGCGCTAACAAAATTCACGCATTAAATTTAGCCACCCACAAGGGGGAGCCAGTCCCGTGGGTGGGTTTCCCAACTTGAGAGAACTGGCGTTGGGGTTTCTACCTACCGAGTGAGATAAGGATTCTTTCGCGCCACTTGCGGGCAAAGTTTAAAACCTAACTTTTTTCATAAATTAAATTTAAAGGTATCCAAAAATACATCGGTCTAATTAAAGAATCTGGACGGATTATTCGCCGTTATAGCAGTTTTTATATTGGATTATATGGATCTAATGGGTCAATTTCATGGAAGATTCCTACGAGTTAGTTGTTGGATTATTAACACTAAGTCCTAACAAGCGCAAGTACTATCAACAAGGAGAAAAGGCGATGAGGCTTATTTTATGTCCATCCTAGCCCTTTTTGTAGCCCCGTAAGCTTGTACAGAGACGTAAAGGACACACAAAGAAATTCTCTGGATTCTTTACGCCTCTGAAATTATTTTTATCTTGGGCGTCCCAATGTAGTAATATATAAAACAGCTTCACCAGCAGGAATACCCAAAACTTCATTTACTTGATCGTCAAAGAATCCACCAATACCACTGACCCCTACATTCAGGTGCATTGCAGCTAAATTCAGGCGTTGTCCCAAATGACCTGCATCCATGTGCAAGTAACGGTAAACACGATCGCCATATTGTGCGATCGCAGCTTTCAAATCGGCTGTATGAAATAACACCGCTGCTGCATCCCGTCCTAATTCTTGTCCTAAACAGAGAAAATGTAACTCTTGCCGAAAGTTTTTAAACCGAATTTGGCGTAATTCTTGGGCTTTGGGTGCATAATAGTAACAACCCGCCTCCAGTCCTTTGACTCCACAAACAGCAATGAATGTTTCGATTAAATTTAGATCAAAGTAGTCTGGAGAAATATCTAAGCTTTGGTCGAGGTAATTTTGCGGTTGGTAAGTGAAATCAAGTAAACTTTTCAATTCATCAAAGCTTAAATCATCACCATTGTAAGCGCGGGTAGAGCGTCGCTTATACATAGTGCTTTCCAGTTCTGATAGTTTTTGTCCCCAGTTTATCGGTACGGTAGTGGTGGAAATTTTTAAACAGAAAGGAAAATTGTATTTATCCTCTAAAGATTTTTCTTGTTTAATAGTTGGTAGATTAAAATTACCAGTTACACTTGATTGGATCTGGGTGTGTCGATGGAAATATGTTAGTAGCTCGCCATCGGGGATTTGAGGATAACTGGTTTCAGTCGCGGAAGGTAAAGCAGTACATCCCAATGGTAAATTTTGATTAACATCTAACAAGTCTGCCAGAGGTAAAACAGCGATCGCACCTTCTTGTTGCGGATCGACATAAAGCAGATCATTGACCGATTCATCCATAAAACCGCCGATTAAATGGGGGCGATAATCAGTAACTGCACTAGCCAACTCGATATTACCCAACAGATGTCCCGTATCCAGAAAAATCCGACGGTAAGCTCGATCTTCATAGCGCCATGCAGAACGATAGAATACCGCAGTCACAATAATTGCTAATTGGGTAT
The DNA here is from genome assembly GCF_036917535.1 of Nostoc sp. Lineage (GTDB taxonomy): Bacteria > Cyanobacteriota > Cyanobacteriia > Cyanobacteriales > Nostocaceae > Nostoc. Next base: position 17,080 of record NZ_JBALDA010000058.1, on the reverse strand, counting down.
TTTCTAAAGAAGGATGCCAGAAACAAGCTGCTTGCAGAGTTTGCCAAACATTACTTTCCCAATAATGCATGAGAGAATGAGTTCGACACTGGTAGTTATATAGACCAGGCGGCAATAACGACGTACCACGGGAAACCACATACACCTCGGCAGGGTATAGTCCGCCTGCACTGGGAGCAGCGCGTAAATACACTGCACTACCCATAGAAGGCATTTTCGCTGTTAATCCATAACTGCGAAACAATAACCGTGAAAGTCTTTGCCACCATTGAGCATCTGGGTTATTAGCATAAGCCTCTGTTTTTTCTTGAATATAAGGTTTGAGATCAAAAGTAGAGCCAATTTTGTACTCTTTGAAGGGCACTGGCTGTTTAGTCCAGTCTAACCGCTGACTTTTGGAAGCGAGAGTCTCAGGGTTATATTTAGTCCGTTCGTGATAATGCTGGGCAATCGATTGGTGTAATTCTGGCATAGTACTTTTAATATCCTTGGGGCATCCTTTTCTTGATCTTGGCATTCATTAGCCTCATTATTTCGTGTCAATTGGTACAATCCTCAGAGTCATAAAGTGGTAAATGGTAACAATTGAATTGGGTATGGGGCATTGGCCAAACAGGGCATGAAGAAGAGACAAGGTAGAGGGGGGAGACAAGGCAGAGATTTGTTCAATAATTCCCCTTTGTCCCCCTTGTCTTTTCTGCCCCCTATCTTCTTTGGCTGTACCATATAAACGCAAAACTATCTAAGCCTGGATGTGCAATGATGCCTGTACGTCAAACTTTATCAAAGCCTGATATCCAACTTTCTTATTTAGAATGGAATCAAGGTCAAGAACCTTTACTGCTGTTACATGGCTTAGGCGATCATGCTCTGGTGTGGTCTAGTTTAGGAAATTACTTGGCGGCGGATTACCACATAGTTGCGCCAGATATGCGCGGACATGGCCAAAGTAGTAAACCAGAGATAGATTATAGCTTTGAGAGTGCGATCGCAGACCTTGAAGCGCTTATGGATAGTCTTGGATGGACTTTTGCCCATATTGTAAGTCACTCTTGGACAGGTAAATTAGCCGTCATCTGGGCAAGACAAAACCCAAAGCGTTTACGGAGTATAATTCTCGTCGATCCGATTTTTATCTGGAAAATGCCCAGTCTTCTCAGGGTAACTTTCCCAATGTTATATCGCTTCTTGCCTTTTCTTAAAAGCATGGGGCCCTTTGCCAGTCAAGAAGAAGCCGAACAACAAGCACGGCAATTAAAGCAATATCAAGGATGGACTTCTTTACAGCAGCAAGTTTTCCAAGCAGGAATAGAACAAAAACCCGATGGGAATTGGGGCAGCAAATTTACCATAGCCGCTCGCGACGGAATTTTTGAGGCAGTCATGCAAGTGCCCGGTTTTACAATTCCCCTTGACACCTCTGCCCTATTCGTCCAGCCAAAACAAGGACTGAACCGCCAAAATTGGCAAATTCAACGCTACAAAACCTATCTTCAAAACTTACGTATCTGCCAAGTTCCCGGTAATCATTGGCCATTTTTGACACAACCAGAGGCATTTAACCAAACCGTGGCAGCTTTCTTGGCAGAACACAGATCAAAAATCTCATGATTATTAGACGGGATTAGTCATACAGCAACAGAAGAATTAATAGGAGCAATGTTTAGGGGGATTGGCCAAACAGGGCATGAAGAAGAGACAAGGTAGACAAGGAAGAGGGGGGAGACTTGGGAGAGATTAGTTCAATAATTCTCCCTTGTCCCCCTTGTCCCCCTTGTCCCCTGCTCCCGTGCTCCCCTGCTCCCGTGCTCCCCCACTCCCCACTCCCCTGTCATGAGCCTTTGTATCAATCCCATTTGCCCTAAACCAAATCACCCAAATAATCAGCAAAACCGCTTTTGTCAAAGTTGTGGTTCCCATCTAGAATTGCTAGGGCGTTATCGGGTGAGGTGCCTGTTGAGTGACAAAACAGGTTTTAGTAAAGTTTATGAGGCATACGAGCAAGATACCCCCAAAATTCTCAAAATACTCAAAGAGGATTTATCAGGCGACACCAAAGCAGTAGAACTATTTCAGCAAGAAGTAACGGTGTTGGGACAATTCAAGCATCCTGGAATTCCCAAAGAAGATAGTTACTTCCAGTATCAAACCCGAAATGGTTTAGTGCTACATTGCATTGCAATGGAAAAAATTAATGGCTACAACTTAGAACAGTGGCTACAGCAGCAAAATAGCCCCATATCCCAAGAACAAGCCATAGATTGGTTAAGACAGTTGATAAAAATTTTAGATGTATTACATAGCAAACGGTACCTACATCGAGATATTAAGCCATCTAATATCATGATTAGATCCCCCCTTGAGAAAGATTGGGGGAATTTAGTACTGATTGATTTTGGCACCGCCAGTGAAATGAATAAAACCTACCAAGACCAACTAAGCAATGGTGACAAGATGACAGCACTTATGTCATCTGGTTACAGCGCCCTAGAACAAATGAATGGTCAAGCAGTACCGCAGTCAGATTTCTTTGCTTTGGGACGCACTTTTGTGTTTTTGCTAACAGGATATCATCCTTTGGAGATGTATGATGTCCAGCAAAATTTGTTGCACTGGCAAAATCATGCTACCCATATTTCACCCTTACTATTAAATTTAATTGATTGGCTAACAGCGTCAGATATAGAAAAACGTCCTGCCAGTACTCAAGAAATTTTGCATTCCCTAGAAGAAATCGAAACTCAATTAACAGACACTACTCCGACAAATAGTAATATCCTAGAATCTTCTAACCTTGAACATTTAACTGGAGATATTAAGAACAACCCATTATCTCCCAGTAAGCAGCCAGAAAAAGCGCCAATATTAGCATTTTTTGCAGTTCTATTAGTAGTATTAGGATTACTCAGTATAGTGGCTTTAGCCACTCGTAAATCAGATTTCTCTGAAACATCTTATTACAGACAATATCCAGAAAAAAAAGGTAACATCGATTATTTTTCTTATCAAGAAGGTAGGGATAGTCAGGGAAGGATAGCTGAGTTTAATATAGCCGTTTTATCACGAAAATATAAATGGCTTTTAGGTAGCAAGTTTCAAATTCAATACAATGATGAAATTATTAGTGTTGACCTTTTGAAGTTGAACTTAGAACAAGAAGGTATAGAGAAGATAATGGAAGCTCCCAATGAAATTATCTCTGTCGGCACAGCTTCTTGTAAAGGTGATAGATTAGTTCAAGAACGTGTGGCTTTAGAACGTTCTAAACAAATACAACTTTTGGTTAAAAATTTATTTATTAATACATCAAGTGTCAAAAGTTATCGCTTATTGAATTTGGGTCAATTTCAACGGAGTGATTGTCAGGCAAATCAGGATTTAACTACCTATCAGACAAGTCTGATAATTATTGGTGTTAAAAGAGAATCATCAGGTGTTATTATTGACGAGGCGCTACGGAATAGGTTAGAAAAGAAGCCTTTTGCTGATTTTAAATTAGAAGATTATTCTTTGGGATCTGCACAGAAGTTTAAGACTATACCGAGCAATTTATAAAATCTCTAGCAAAGTAAAATCAGTATATAGGTATATCTCTTATGGGTAGAGCAGCAGATATCAGCACCAAGCGATTAATCAGCCTTGTACCCGAAAATTGGGTAAAAAAGGAGAAAGGCTTTGAATCTTATACCAATTCAATTAATGATTGCAACACATCATTAGGTAAAGACGCGATGAATCGCGTCTCTACAAACGATCTATTTGTCGCATTCTTTTTTCAAATTCATATTACTCGCCAACACTACTAGGAAAGGGGTTGTTCTTGTTCGGTCTATATTGGACTCATGTCTGTTTAGGATGAACCCGCTACCTACTTATTTATCTTTGTTGACAAATTACTAGTAGTGTAAGTTGCTAGTTAATTGTCCATAAACTGTATCAAATTTTGATACAGAAAGCTAGTATTTAAGTATTTTTTGTAACCTAAGGTAAAATTATATACTCAAAAGATGCTTTTTGATAACTAGCAACTTGGGTTGGTAGCATCTTCCCAACTAACTAGGACGGTTATTCGCACCGTGAGTTTTTAGCATAATTTGTCAAAATAAAAGATAACTGGAGGTTCAAAATATGAAATTTTCAATCCAATCACTTTACACCTGGTATCGCAGTGTACTTCGTAACCCCAAATACCGTTGGTGGGTAATTTTAGGAACGTTGGTCTATTTGGTCAGCCCATTTGATGTTCTCCCAGATTTTATACCCGTTGTGGGACAGATTGATGATGTTTTCCTTCTGACTCTGTTAGTTAGTGAGGTGTCTGGGCTAGTAATTGAGGGCTGGAAAGCTCGTAAGGGTGAGGTGGGTACTGAAGTACCTAATACTCCAGAAGGTTCTACCTCTAGTGCAAGCACCATTGATGTCGATGCTGTCTCTGTTAAGTAGTTTTAACAATAAAATAAAATTTAATAAACCTCTACTTTTGGCGTCTGCTCATAACTGCGCTCCTGAAGTGGGGGATATTTTTTTAGTCAATGGTCAATAGTTAAACTTAATTTAATGTGTTGGCAAACAATAGAGTGGGAAAGTTGCGTGATTTCATGTTATTCATAATTGCTGTTCTGTATTAACCCAAGTTGCTAGTTATCAAAAAGTGCCTTTACTTAAGTACAACATTTTATTTTTTGGTATTTAGCAGTACTTAAAAACTAACTTTTTGTATCATTAATGATACAGTTTATGAACACTAACTAGCAACTTCCGTTATTAGCGTTATCTAGTTATTCAAAATATTTATTTACATATGTAAATGCCGAAAATTTACATAAAAAGATATAAATTAAAGAAAATATAGTTTGTAATATTTTTGAATTGTGCGATCGCCTAAATTCTTAGCCTTCTTACTCATATTACCATTAGTAATCAACTCCCCAGTTGCTATTGCTCAAAGCACTAGTCAGTTATTCGACCAACGAAAAGCTGCTCACGATGCTAGAGACTACCAAAAAGCTGAAAATAACTGGCGTCAGGTTATTAGACGCGAACCGAGCAATGCACAAGCTCACTATAGATTGGGTAAAATATTACAGCAGCAAAAGCGATCGGATGAAGCAATTGCTGAATTTCGCGAAGCAATCAAGCTGAATTCTAAACACTCCTATGCTTATAATAGTCTTGGTACCGTCTTGCAATATAATCAAAATAAGCTAGATGAGGCTATTATTAATTATCGCAAGGCTATCGAACTTAACCCAAGTAATTTTTATGCTTATTGGAATTGGGGTAATGCATTAGTTGCTCAAAATAGGGTAAATGAGTCCATTAAGCTTTACTCTCAAGCACTCAAACTCGATCCACGTAATCCTTACAAGTACACGTCTTTAGGTAGAGCATATTATTTACAAAAGAATTTTAAAGCAGCCATTGCTGTTTATCGCCGAGCTATCGAACTTAACCCAAAGAATTTTTATGCTTATATAGATTTGGGTAATGCATTAACTAAACAAAAAAGGTTTAATGATGCAATCAAAGTTTACTTTTGGGCAATCCAAGTCGATCCATACAATGCTGATAGTTACATATCTTTGGGAAGAGTATATTATTTAAAAAAGGATTTTCCAAAAGCGATTAGTTTTTGTAACAAAGCTATCCCATTGTATAACATAGCTATCCAAAAAAGTCCCAAAGATCCTTATCTTTACAATGGCTTAGGTATTGCATTGATGGCTCAAGGAAAGCTGCAAGAAGCAAGTACTAAGTTACAACATGCTATTAACTTAGATCCAAATTTTCAAGAGGCTCAAAATAACCTCAAGAAAGTGGAACGACTGTTAGCACTTCAGAATCCAAAGCCTATCACAGAAAATACACAGCGATCGCCTGGAGAAAGAGTATCAGATGAACCTTATAAGGCGGTGGCTACAGCACTAATTGTTACTGAAGCAGCCTTAGTACTTCAGAATCCAAAACCTAACACAGAAAATACACAGCGATCTCCTGAAGAAGGAGTATCAGATGAACTTTATAAGGCGGCTACAGTGCTAATCACTACTAAAGCAGCCGATGGCAACTTGAGTCAGGGAACTGGTTGGGTATTAAAGCAGAAGGATAAAACAGTTTGGGTTGTGACAACTGGTCATGTAGTCAGTAACGAACGATTAAAACAAATTAGTAAAGATATTTTTGTGGAATTTTACAGTAGCAATCTCCCAGACGCTAAGCGTCCCCGATACCCTGCCACAATAGAAAAAATTACTAATTTTAATAATTCAGGACTTGACTTAGCAGTTCTTAAAGTTACAGAAGTTACATCTGATATAAAATCTTTTAATGACCGTCTCGGCGTCAATCTGCGTGGAACTCGTAGTGTCACAATTATTGGACATCCTATTACAGTTAAGTCCCCGTGGACTATTGTTTCTGGAAAAGTTATTAATCAAGACTTGCAAGCAAGAGATATGGATATCGATGCAAATCTTGCTGAAGGAAACTCTGGTAGCCCTGTAGTTGATGAACAGCAGCAGTTGATTGGTATGGTTGTGCAAATCGGCACGAAGCGCGATATTAGCCCCGATCCGCAAGAGTCAACCCCACCAATACCTGAAGATACAACTTCTACTAGGGGAGTTGGTAAAGCTTATCGAATTGATAAGGTGATTGAACAGCTGCGTAATTGGAACATTTTGAAGTAAACATCGAATGCTGAGTCTATGAAATGGCAACTCACACTTACAAGTCTATTGTTACTTGGCTTGAGTCCCCTAACAGCCCAAGCTTGCCTTTCAGGTAATCCCGAATCTCTTGCCTATATACGACGCGATAATAACCGCTGTGAAGGTTTACAAAAACGTAATGTTAGCTCTGGATTAGAATTGATTTCTTTATCAACAGGTAAATTAAATAGCTATCCCGATATTTTAAATATTAGACTCTCCGCGCTCGGCAATACAGCACCGGAATTACAAGTTCAATCATATTATCGAAAATACTTGTTGAACGAAATTAATCTTCAGTCTAGTGAAAATGGCTTTACCTTTCCCTTAGAGACAACTGTTCTAAAAAAAGCAGGTATTCCCAGTAATACCCTTCGGGCGATCGCTTACATAAATCGGAATGGAGAGATCACTTATGTTCCTGTAATTTTAGGAGAAGTTATAGGCAAATATGAGTTTGTAGTATATAGCTCTGAGCGTCGGAAATTTCATACAATTGAAATCCGCCACAAAGGCAAAGCGTTAGTAAAAGAATCTCGCAATATACCCCAACAAGGACAAATTCAGTTTACCTGGACTTATGGTGATGCTCCTAATGGCATCTATGAGCTTTACCTTAAAGACGATCGCAATCAGCCCTATACCTTTCGGTTTCAACATAATCCAAATTTGCTTTGATCTGAATCGATAATATTTTGCGTAATTAATGCCTCCAAATCCTAATCGCCCACAAATACCTAATACCCAACGTATTATACAAGCATTATCTTGGATTAAAAGAAGACTAAGAATAATATTTGCTGCAATCAGGTGGCTAACACTAGGCTTGCTAGGAATATTTGTAGAAGTGTTTAACTTTCTACGAAGGCAAAAACGCGATCGCATTTTAGCGATCGTATTTTTATTGATATCGGTGGCGATTATTATTGGCTATTATTACTTTCCAGGTAGCTATAACTTTGAAGGGAGCATTGTTGCTCAAGGCATGAGCTTTACATACATCGGACAACAAGAAAAGCTCATCTTCAATACGATTAGAGATATTAAAAATTTAGATATTCAAGGTAGACAACCCCAGGCTTTAGTCCTGAGAGGTCAATTTTATAGTAAATCTAATCCTACTCTTAATCAAAAGCTAAGCCAACTTAAACAACTAACAGTTGAACTTCCCTACGCAACTAGTCGCCTAATTCTGACTCCTGCAAATCTCAGTAAAAGCGAACTCTCGATTTTGGAGTTTCGGCTTCTACGTCAAAGCCGAGTCAGTCAGCTAGTGTACGAACCCAAGAATAATCAAATGTCTTTGTGTCTTCAAGCTGCTACTCTACCTCCACAAATCTGCGTATTCCCTGAAGAATTTTCAGACAAATTGGTTCTAGCAGAAAAAACATCACTTGGTAGCTTGAAAGTACAATTAGGACAAGAGGAACTGATTGTGAGTCTAGCCGGTATTAACCTACCAGAATTAGGTATTCGCAGTGTTCCTGATGCTTATCAGGAATTATTATTGCAGTTTAAACCAAATATTGATGAATTCCTTTTCTCCTTACTCACACCAACCTACTTGTCTATCAAACTACCCGATCCTGTTAAGCTCAATAAGTCTACAGCCAACGATGCTGCTGATTGGTTTCGTAGAGATTTGGAGGTGAGCGAAGTAAGTTTTTCACGCTTTGATATGAATGGTTATGTGAAAGATGAACTCCAAATTTCAACAATTTTGGAAGGAAAACTTCGCATGGGAGCGCAGATGATGGATATTCAACCAGAGCAGTTTTTGATTATTCCACCAGGACAAAAAGGAGTTCATAAATTGCGATCTATCCGTATTAATCCTCAACAGGGTTTACAAACGCTGATTTTAGGAGAAAGTAATAGCATTGCTGTAGGTTTATATCCAGAATTTCCTGTGCAAACCATCAAAACTACTTGGCTATCGAAGTACCTTTCCCAAGAGGCAATAAATGCATTATTAGCATTTATTGCCGCATTTACTGCTATTCTCTATCCTCGTCTTTTTCCTGAACCTGCTCAGACAACAAACGTGTCTCAACAACACAATCAGGGTGGTAATCCCTAAATGCAACAATACATTTATGCTAATTAAGCTGCACTGACTTCGCCAAATTGTGTTAACAAACGGAAGGCTTTGAGGATATAATTGGCACAATTTCTAGGTGAGGTGTTGTAAAGCGATCGCCACGCACTCGCTTTATTTTTGTCATAGCGATCGCTTCTATTTGGATCGTTTGTTTTCAAGCTACAATTCTCCAGGAAGGCGTAGGGCATTCTGGACTAAAGGCTCTGCGATGCGAAAATCTGCTGCTTCCAAAGCGGTTAGTAATGGTTTAATCTCAGCAATTACACTGTTTTGTTTGGCACGTAGCAGCATTCCCACTATTCCAATAACTTTTAAGCCAATTTGTTGAGCAATCCGGCGAGCATTTCGATCATCAAGAATTATGAAAACATCTTCTATTTCCATTGCCAGGGCTATTGCTTCTGCTTCCCCAGCATCAATTTGAGTTTTTAAAGTTGCAACCACTGCTAAATTTTTGACTGCTTGAACTGTTAACCATTCTGCCGATAACCCCACTTCGGACTCTACTGCAAAAGGTATAATTACTGGGAAAAAGACTTGAGGCAATATATCTAGTCTTCCAATCTGTTCCAAACCAATTAAACAGGTACTATTAGTAACCGTTTGTACCTCAAAGGTTAATCTCCTGTTCTAATTCCTCGGCTGGATAATTGATTATCGGAATTTCCATTTTTCCTAGTAACTCTATAAATGTTGGTTTGGAATAACCTGCTAATTTTGCAGCTTTTCCTAGTGATAGCTTGCCAATTTCAAATAGTTTAACTGCCAGCAATAATCGTGCCTCGTCTGTAGAGATATATGGGGGTAGTTCTACTGTTAGTTGACTCATGTTATTGCCTCTGCAAAATAATTGATATTAGGTTGTTCACGGGTAGACGTAAACTGGGTTTGTGAACATAGTGTAACGCAAGCTAGGCGCTAATTAAGCTATACTGACTTCGCCAAATTCCGTCAAGAACCTGAATGCCTTCAAAATATAACTAGCGCAATCTCTAGGAGAAGTATTGTAAAACGATCGCCACGCACTCGCTTTATCCTCATCATAGCGATCACTGCGATCAGCATGGTTTTCTAACCACGCCAATCGCACTGCATGTCCAATTAATACATCCAACACAATATATTCTTCGATTTGCAGCTTAGGATTATTAGCTGCGATCGCTCCTAATTCGATTAATGCTTCAATATTAACTTGGCGATATTCTGGAGCTTCGATTTTATTTAGCAAATGCTCAATTAACAGAGCAAAATTTCTTTCCCCTGCTGTCATTTCCGACAGCATTATCTCACTATCTAAACGATTGCGGCGCTCTAATTTATCGCCAATCACTAAACCCTTGCAATGTTGCATTAATAGCCAAACTTGCTTAAAAAATTCTTTTGGTACGCGCCCCGTCGCACCCTCGGCTTGGCGAAACCGCCGCCAACCACCCGGCGGAACTTCTATCCCTTCGGCGATTCCTGGTAAAACCACCCAAGCAATATCACTTTCTTTTTGTTTGACGTGGAGTGATTCTTGCTGGCGTAACAGGTTACTCATGCCACTATATCCAGTTAATACCTGACGCAAGCGCACTTTCACTTCAAAGGGAGAAAGTTGCATTAAGCGATCATAAGCTTCATCTTGAGTAACATGCAATTCTCGCGCTAGTTCGCTGGTTATCAACAGGATGAGATAGCCGACTCTCAGCGTTAGTAGTCCCTGAAATAGTTTGGGTTCTGAGCGAATTAAAATGCCAACATAGATTAAAATCTCTTGAGTGAGGACGCGATCGCGTATATCCTCACGACAAAAATGATTAATTTTATCGGCAATTTCATCGTGAGACATGGGTACGGTAATCAAGGACGCTTCACTGTAAGCTTTACCCACAGCAATTTGCTTACCTCGCACTAAAATACTCGTGACTGCATCTGATAGGCTGATATCAACCATTTGCCGTAACCCCGCAGCCCGACGCACTACTGCCCAAATGCCTAAATCTCCAGCTTTGGTGTAAACTTCGTCCAGTAAATCGCCTACAGTAACAGGATATCCTGGGCCGCCATATCCTGTATCAAATTTCATTCCCTGCAAGCGTGTTAAAGTTTGCAATAACTCAATTTGTTCGTAGATATTCTCTGATGAACGCAAATAAGAAAGTAATAATCCCAAGTTAGTTTCATACTCCATTTGAAATTCTTGGGTATGTCCTAAGCGCCAGTTTTTATCAGGATGATATGCTAGATAATAGCAACATGGACTAGCATTTTTCACAGGCGATCGCGAAAATTCTGCATTAGGGAGAAAATCAATTCTTTGGATTCCGGCTGTTAGCATTAACTGATTTAGCCGCCCTAATTTTACCCGCACCCCGTTACAAACACCATTTTTCAGTTCTTGCATCAATTCTAGTAATGCTTCCGAACCTGCTTCTAACATAGTGTGCGTTAACATTAAAGTTAAGGTAGGACGTCCTAAATCGCTCCAATATTTTTGAATGTAAGCTAGTTCGCTTCTAATTTGATCCAGCAAAAAATGGTAATCAAGGGTTAAGTAAAACTGTTGAGAGTCTGAGAATGCAGGCAAAAATACAATTGTTTCACCGCTAATCCGAAAGATTCTAGATGTTGTCAAACTCCGTAGCCGCCGCACTGGTCGCCCAGTTAAACCAAGTTTATTGTTACGTCCGATTTGGGTATAAATAGCAGAAAATTCTCCCGCTTTTCTCACTTGAATCGGTTCTACTTGGGCGGGTGTTTGCGCTTCAATTCCGTGAACTTCTAGTTTAATTTGTAAATCTTCATCTTCTGCTAACAAGGCAATTTGTACCAAGGCTTCGCGCTGTTTACCCACACACAAATGTCTTCCCAAAGGGTCGATATCACCAACCGCTATTAAACCTTCACTCAACATTTCACTGAGAAAATATAAACTCTGCGCCCATACCAAAGGAATATTTTCATTGGGCAAACGTGGTTGCGTTTGGGGTAAGAACCTTTCTGCTTCGATATTTTCTGCGGGAACATAATAAAGTTCTGGCAATAAACGCAAACCATCTTGTTCTATGAGTAATGATTCCAAAAGCTCTTGGTATTTTTTAACTTGTTCTTGTTCGCCGCGAAATAATCCATCTAGAACTAAATAAGTGAAAAATAACGGCCATTCGCATTCAATATGCTCAAATTGCTTGAGTTCCCACGGTTCGTAGTGCAAGCGATGATGATCTTCTAAAATGGTTTGGTGTCCATCGCGCAGAAAACGTTTGCAGCCGTATTTACCAGCAAGTTTATTGATAATATCGTTTAAAGTGCGATCGCGTAACTCCAAATCTTCTACTGCAAAGGCAGGATAACTAATAATACTTAACAGTGCTGCATCAATTTCTTTGGAACCAGATTCTCTTGGTAATAGTGATTCTAAAGTAATCCGGGCACGGGCGATTTCATCTGGTAGCACATGAATTACCGATGCTTGACTACCACGCACACCAAACAAATCCAGTCCATTGATAGCTTCTAAAGCAGCTTTTGCCATGCCTACAGAACTGGCATTTAACTCAGCACTACCACGATTAATTTTATTACCACGTTCCCAAATGCCGTAATCTGGTGTGCGGTAAGTTCGTCCAATATAGTAAACTAAATTTTGGACGAAATTCACTTCATCAATCGTATAAATTATTTGCAATCCTGCTGCTGTCATTTGCGCCAATATCAGCAAAAATATAGATGTGGCATCAAGTTGCAAATGTCCCCATTCATTATCACCAACAACAATGTCACCAGTCGCGGTATTATATTTGGCGTGCAGTCCATCTAGTAGCGACTGAGTATGTTTAAATCTCTCTACTTTATGAGCCTGTCGCATCATTGCAAAGAGCAACCCACGCATCAGTTTGATAACGCTGTGTTCTAATTCATAGGTGCGTCCTTCATCGTCGTCAATCTTGCGGTATGCAAGTCCTAAACCCCAAACTGCCAAAATGCTGTAAACATTGTCTCGCACCCAGGCATCTGTATAATCGCCGTGGGCTGTAATCGCTGTACTCGCGGGTAACAAACCAGTAATTGGATTCTGGCGAGTCAGGATGATCGTTTTAATTTGCTGGTAGTAATAGTCCAGGCGAGATAGCAATTTGGTAGATGTTTTCATGGTTTGGTTGAGAACAACTTGCAAAATTTGACCCTATGGCTGTGAAGCAAATTATCTAAACCAAGCCAGAATAAGTTCTGTAATGGTTAATGGGACAACAGCTAAGGGTGTGTGAGTTTATTATTATCGCCTGTTAATACGCTTCTGGGTACTGAATTTTAGCGATCGCTTCCTATACTGGTTATCATCCCTCGGCAATGGTAGCTGAGAATCCTTTCAAAAATGCTGCAATGCACTCCAACTTCAAGAACACAAACGCATCTAACAACGGTTACGCTTATTAGGACATCCTGAATCTTCACTAGACGGTTCCAAATGGTCGGCGGCTTCTTCAGCTATTGTTAAAATTAACTCGTATACTTCCGATTTTATACTGTGTGGTCAACGCAGTATCAGCTTACTCAAACAATTAGAAAAATATGGTATTGTAGTATCTATTACTCATCAGCCGAGAGGGGAGACGCCACCTTACATTCAATTGGCGGTGAATAACCCTGATGCGATCGCAAATAATTTTCCAATCATCAATGCGGGTGAAGTATCCACACGACTTGCCCAGATTCTACCTGATATTGTATATGCAAATTGATGTTTTTAAGTACAGTCAACAAACCACGTCTAGTTTGAAATTGTTTGTGGAGTTGATTAACTTCTAAATGCATACAGAATCGATTTGAGATTAATTACGAATTACGAATTACCTAATCTTCAGCCCACTTACAAAAAACGTGTAGTAACAACCGAAACATCAGGTCATTGGTTGACCTCAATCTTGACGTATTTGCTGCGAATATCGCCAATTTAGGCTTTATTTGGGTTTAAGGCGGTGTTAGAAAAGAGACACCCACTCCGCCTGTAAAGTTCTCCATAGAGAATCCGCCTTCCTTAGTACAAACTTCTCCCTGGTTTTTGCCTACACGAGCAGTTCTCAACGTATGATAGGTTGCGAACATTTGCCAAAATGAAATGAAATTACCAGCCGCTTCACCATAGTTTCCAGAAGCTTCGCCAAAAACACTCTTGTGCAACTGGGGCAATTCATGCCAGGGGTATCGCATATTGTAATGATGGGCATTATGATAGCCAAAGTTTAAGTAAAACAAATTCAACCAAGGATAGCGAACGGAAACAACATTGGAAAAAGTATTCTTCTGTTCGTAAATGCGATCGCGCTTTAGTGGCGTTTCTCCTTGAACCGTATACTCAAAAGTGTGGTGAAATGTTTCAACTAGGCGCATCATCGAAACAAAACAGAAATAAGCCAGGATATATAGCAAAAAGGCTTTTAATGAAACCAAGGCAAGTAGAATAAATAATCCAGCGCGATAGGTAAAGATGAATAGCGTTCGGACGCGCAAATGACGCTTCTTGGGGTTGATGAACGGTGAGGTGATTACATCAAGACGAATCAGGTATTCAAATGCAGGAATGTATAGCCACTCTAGCGTTTGAATAGTCTTTCTCAACCAAGGCGACCAGTTTTTTACGATTGCATAGTCGAATGGAATAAAGTCTGTGATCTGAATGTGATGGTTGAAATGGTGTTCGGAAATTTGTGACCAAGTTGCATAGCAAGCCCCATTCAAGTGCATCATAACTCGCCCCCAGAAAACATTGAGCGCTCGCGACTTGAAAACACTACCGTGAATAAATTCATGAATGAATACCGAGGCAATGAGCAAAGAGTGTGCAGTCAAGATCGCACCTAGTAAATTGCCCCACCAAGGCTGAACGAATAGTAATACAATACCAGAAATATACGCCGCAAAAACATAGATAAGTGCAACGAGATTTTTGATTAGCGACGAAATTTTTGCTCGGTTATATTGTTCAAGTGATTGTGAAATACTCATAAACAAAGAACTTAAAAAGTTTCAATGGTATTCTTCATTCTGTAGCTAATACTAACAAAAGTTTAGTAAATGAACAGGGCAAATGCTGGGTTATTGCCGATGTTTGGCTTTCCGACGCGGGTGCAATCGCTTTATCAGAAACTTTTATTGATGAACCAGCCCATAATTTACAAACATACAAACCGTTATTTCGGACTTTAGACTATTAGAAAAACTACTTTTAATTGATTCTATTAGTAATAATGATCAATGGAAAATTAAGCAATCATTTCATATAGTTATTGCTTCACAAAATATATTTGAAAAAGAGGCTAAACTAAAAAATCTAAAAAGTAAGAGTATCTCAATTTAGATTACTGAACCTCAAGCATTTGTTAATATGCAGTTTGCTAATCCCTTGTTTGGAGACGACTCTTTTTTTAGCCATCCGTATGGTTATTTATTAGCGATCGCCAGTTATCACAGATTATACAAGTAGCAAAACTTACTACGAGCGCAAAATAATTCCCCAAAAAATCCGGTTAGTAAGCTAAAAAATGTACATAAAGCTACTAAAAGTCTAAAAATTTCTCAGTATCTACCGGAGAGCGCTATTCCGGGTTAGGATGATGACTAGCAATCCTTTGATCTAGATATCGATATTGAATTGTTGAAATTTTATGGACCATAGTCCACAAGATGGCAGTATCAACCTCCTCTGAGCTGTGGTGAGGAAGTCTCCCAGCGCGGGGGAGACTTAGGAGATATATATTATGCTCACAGAAGATATTCGTGATTTGCTGAGTGATACTACCGATTTAAACCAGTTGAAATGGGATTTAAATCGCTTGCAACCTGTGGATGTGGGAGAATACATTACACAATTGCCTGAACAACAACGGGCGATCGCCTTCCGTTTACTCAACAAAGGTCAGGCAATTAATGTATTTGAATATCTGCCGACAGAGGTACAGGAAGAACTAATTAATTCTCTGCATGATGTCCAGGTGGTGCATCTTGTAGAAGAAATGAGTCCTGACGAACGGGCAGAATTGTTTGATGAACTACCTGCTGGGGTAATCAAACGGCTATTGCAAGAACTGAGTCCAGAACAAAGGCAAGCAACAGCAACGATTCTCGGCTATCCAGAAGGTACTGCTGGGCGGGTGATGACAACCGAATATGTTCGGTTGCGACAAGGATTGACTGTGGGCGAAGCCTTGAGCAAAATCCGCCGTCAGGACGAAGACAAGGAGTCGATTTACTACGCATACGTCACAGATGACAATCGGACACTGGTGAGAGTAGTTTCACTACGTCAATTACTGTTTACCTTTCCTGATGTTTTCATTAAAGATATTGCTAGCGCTCGCGTCATCAAAGTTAGAACTGAAACTCCTCAAGAAGAAGTGGCGCGAATTATGCAGCGTTACGACTTAATTGCGATCCCCGTAGTCGATCGAGAAGACCGATTGGTGGGCATTGTCACCATTGATGATGTCATGGATATTTTGGAAGAGGAAGCTACAGAAGATATCCAAAAACTGGCGGGTGTGAGTGGTGATGAAGCAGCTTTATCCTCTCCCTTACTCACCATCCGTAACCGCTTACCTTGGCTGTTGGGGATCATGGCTCTGTATATTGGTGCAGCCAGTGCGATCGCCCCTTTTCAATCTGTAATTGCCGCAGTGCCAGTTCTGGCAGTAATCATGCCGATTTTTTCTAACACTGGTGGTACTGTCGGTATTCAATCATTAACGGTGACAATCCGCGGCTTGGGAGTGGGAGAGGTAACACCCAAAGATACTCTAAAAATTCTCCGCAAGGAACTTTTAGCTGGTTTAGGTACAGCTCTGGCTTTAGCCACAACCATGATCCTGCTTTCTTTAATTTGGGCGCAACCCCAAGAACGATGGGTGGCTTTTATTGCCGGAATGGTAATGGCAACTAATACAATTGTGGCTGTTTCACTCGGTACTTTACTGCCAATGGGTTTGACACGGCTGAAGCTTGACCCTGCTTTGGTTAGTGGCCCGTTAGTGACTACAATGCTAGATACAATTGGGTTTTTAACGTTCCTCAGCTTAATTTCTTTAGCTTTAAACGTTTTCCATTTGCCAACATGAAGGAAATGGGGGATTGGGTATTGGGGATGGGGCATTGGGCATGGAGAATAGGGAATAGAGAATGAGTCTTTAATACTCGCTGACGAGTCTTTGATACTTGTGAATGAGTATTTGATACTCGCCGACGAGTCTTTGATACTTGTGAATGAGTATTTGATACTCGCCGACGAGTCTTT
>NZ_JBALDA010000057.1:0-132589 GCF_036917535.1 Nostoc sp. | reverse complement strand
TCCAATAGATTCTTTATAAGTGGAAGCTGAAACCTGCGCCCCATCTTGAATAATCAACTGCCCAGTTTCAATCTTCAATTCTCCGGCAGTTCCAGAGCCTTGTGTTACAGTAAACAAGCCACTGGGGTCACCTTGTGGCGAGGTTCCAATCAGTTGAATAGAGTCCTTTGCATTGACAGACAAAGTTCCTCCCCCTCCAATAGATTCTTTATAAGTGGAAGCTGAAACCTGCGCCCCATCTTGAATAATCAACTGCCCAGTTTCAATCTTCAATTCTCCGGCAGTTCCAGTTCTTGTTGTCCCAGTCGACAGACTGCTTCCTCCCAAGAGTTTTACTGACTCCGATGCGTTTACCACTAATGTTCCCCCCGATTTTGAGACTACAGTATCAACCGCAATACTTGAATTATCGGCGAGTGTAACGCGCCTGCCTTGTACCTGGATAGCACCACCGCCTTCACCACTAGCATCTACTGCTGCATAATCGGTAAGAGATATATCTGATCGCGCTACACTATCAGGGAAACTTAAGCGAAAATTGTTGTTATCAATGTTCAACCCTACCGTTCCTACTCCTGCCAATCCTCCTAATTCAACTCGACCATCTGGAGCATCCATGACCGCTCCTTCTAAATTCACATCACCTCCCAATAGCACTAAACTCTGACTCTCAGGAACGGATAGAGTTGCTTCATTGACTTGAATCGACTTAATCGGCTGAGATAGAATTTGATTGAATAGAAATGCAGAAGGATTTACTCTCAGCAAGGGGTTAAGCGGATTGACGGGTGAAGTCATAGAAAATTCTCCACCACCTGGAAACCGGATCGCACTGGCTGTTGTTGCGATAAATGAACCGCCAATATCTAAGTAGGCATTTTCTCCAAATATGATGCCGTTGGGATTTATTAAAAAGAGATTAGCTTTACCTTCAGCTTGAAGTGTTCCCTGGATGTCAGAGGGGTTTCCCCCTGTAACTCGCACCAAAATATTGTTGATAGTACCGACGTTACGGAAACTGACTACCTCATCAGGTTTAACACTAAAGTTGCTGAAACTATGGAATAAATTTGTATTGCCAACGGTTGTACCCCCTGTAATAATATCCAAGGTTGTGTTGTCGATTCGCTTTACTTGAGTTCCCACAGAGGGATCAGGAGTCACCTGAGCGGATGTGCTGCCTGCTTCTATTCCAATCGCACCTACTAGAATCACCAAGCCCAACAACCCTAAGTGACAACCGTGACCAAACCAGTTTCTGAAACTCACAGAACTTGTCTCCTAACCTTGAAAGTTACTTCATTGCAAGATAGAACATCACCTTAGTAATGTTGGTGCGAACCTTTGCCCCTACCCCTGCTGGAAGGTTAGGTTTTTGATTACTAATCCGCTGTTGTGACAGTAGTGACTAGATGAATTTTAGAACTTACGCACTTTACTAAAGAATCATCCTGTATATCAACCTAAATACGTCGTTTCAGCCTTTTGCAAATCACCCTTTATTGCTTACATAAACTAGCAAAAACCACAGCGAAAAGTCAGATCTGCGGTTCCTGCTGATGCCTGCGGCAACGCCAAAGGCGAACTGAACTTTTCAAGAAAGGTATCGCAAAAAGGTAATTGAAAAATCTAATTAGAAGCCTTGAAAATCATACCTACTATTCTGACTTTTTTGTTACTGCGTAAGTCTTAAATCGTTAGCAAAGTCAAGGTTAGGAGGCAGCCAAGCTAACTGCTGACTAACATAAAATAGAGCACCAGTGTTTTCGTTATAGCTTAAATAATCAGGAAATCTGATACCCCGACCAATTATTGTTGCTTGAGGAGATTCATCGCCACCAGTGAGAATGTCATTACCACCTCCTCCAACTAAGTAGTCTTTACCTGATCTAGCTATTAGAGTGTCATCGCCTTTATAATCTTTAGAGATGGCGTTAGGGGCGCTGCCAATACGAGAAATAGGAGGGGTAGTAATTTCAAGACGATCATCATAAACTGAGAAGTCTGTAATTGTATCAATATCGCCATCTGAGTAATTCAGGACAAAGGTATCTCTACCAGTACCACCAGTGAGAATGTCATTACCACCTCCTCCAACTAAGTAGTCGTTACCCGACCCACCTATTAGAGTGTCATTGCCTTCATAGCCGTTTATTTGATTGTTTCCTTGAATCGCAGTTAAATAGTCGTTTCCAGGGGTGCCTTGAATAATTTCCACGTTCGTTACTCACGGATAAATGAGTGTTTCTACTGTTGATCTTAATTAGGGCTTGCTGAATGAAGGTGTAACGTTTTCTATACAAGGGGTTCAAGCCTTTTTTTACCAAACAAGTGCAAGGCTATAACATCTAGAGTCTCAAAACCCTTGCACAATCGTTAGCGATCGCTGGGGAAATTTAGAAACTGAGTAACGAAACAACTATTTTGCAACCTGTGTGGCTTCTAGATTCGCTTTAGAGACTTATTCAGCAAGCCCTAATTAATTGGCATTATAGAACTCCTTTATCCTGCTCAATTGCTCGAAATCCCATGCCATTGACGTATGACCTTAAACATTCTTGCTTGATTTCATCTGAGTACCCTTTTGGTGGACTGTAAACATCAATAAATTGACGACCACAACAGACACAAATGTGATGCAAGTTTACCTCTTCGTTTACCATTTTTTCTAATTTCAGTAGAGTTGCAGTATGGACATTGCACAGTAGATCACCTCAATTCATCCCTCTATTATGCAATGCCTCTTAATCGGCAAGAATACATCAAACAATGAGTTACTTAGCAGCCTTTTTGATACCTTTCCATCTTTGTCGTAGTTGCTGCAAGTTAGGTGTATGACCGCCATAACGCCAGCCAACATAAGCTTGACAAATTTCATCTATGACCTCAGCAGTTGCTAGAGTATGATGCTGGTATGAGACTCTGGCATACTCTAAAGGTGTTTGTGCTGGATGTTTGCCTAAACCTTTTTGGGTTGTCCATTGCAACATTTGTTGATAAAGGCTCTCCATCGCTGGCAATTTCTTTAACCATCGGCGGTTGCGCCACTTTCGCCACTGACCCCAACCTAGCCAAGCGAAGAAAGCCGTTGTAGTCCCCACAATTAAGCCAGTTAATACACCGAACCAACCTTGGGAGAATAAAGCTAAAAACCAAGCGATCGCTCTAATCACCCACTTAAATATTGTCTCAAATAGATTATTCAACAAACCTGTCACCGGAGAAGGTAGCCAGCCAGCAACCCAATGCCACAATTGGCGCAACACACTAAAAGTCTGAGTATCTTCAATGGATGGCGGAATCAGAGGATGATTGGGAATAGGGTCAAAGGCAAACCAACCATATTTCGGAAAATACACTTCCGTCATCGCATAAGCATCAGTATTACGGACAACATACAGCCCTGTAAATGGATTAAATTCTCCGGCGCTAAACCCTGCTACCAACCGTGCGGGAATACCAATGGAACGCAACATCACCGTGAGAACTGTAGAGAAGTGGTCTGGATAGCCTCCCTTTTGCTTAAACAAAAAAGTTTCTACCAAGTCTTCTTTTTCACTCAAATAAGGTAGTTCTAAAGGATTTTGGGGAATAGAGTAGCGTTGCTTTAAATATTGAGCTAAGTAGAGAGCCTTCTCATAAGGTGAATCCAGGCTTTTAGCAGACTTTGCGACTTTTTCTTGATTGTAGTTAGCGAGGATTTCTTCGGTACGTTGTCGGACTTTTTCGGCAATTTCGGGAGGAATTTGCAGATAATGCTTTTTAATTTGTGGTGGATATTTAGTAGAAGCTTCACTTAACAAAGTGCGATCGCGGTATGGCACTTCGGAAACTACTGTGTAGGTGAGACCTTGTGATAATTCTACAGGTGATCGCAATCCGTCTTCCTTATCAACAGCGATTACTGGTGCTGGAAAGTAAACTTCTTTAGGATAAGTCATCGCTGGAATCAGGTTGGGCAAATCCGACACCACTGTATAAGTTTGTACTACCTGTTGGGTTTTACCGATAATCACAGATGGAGAAATAAAAATTTGGTAAGACCAAGGCGATCGCCTAACAGTCGTCACATCTTCATTGCGAGAAACTTCCCACCCTTTCCCTGTATAACGATCAAATCCTAATACTCGCCAAAAACCCTCAGCTTGCGATCGCACCCGCATGACAACCTTGGGTTTCATCTCGCCCCGCAGGTTTTGATTTATTTGACTATTAAAACCGTAATAAAAATTATTATCTATTTTACCTGGTTGGCCAGTTTGATTTTGTCCTGTACCACCGCTACCACTGCCTTGATTATCAGCTTTACCTTGGCGGACATAACCGGGATTAATGATACTACGTCCGGTGAAATTATTTTTTACTTGAATAGCAGAACTTACAGGAAAATTTCGTAATTGATAACCGGGAAATCTAGGTAAAATAGCAAAAATTGCCAGCCCTAGACCAACAATTAGTAAAAAATTTAGAATTAAAAACTTGAAATTAAGACTTGAGGAATTCTGCTGATTTAATTTTTCATTTTTTATTTTTAATGGCTGCAAACCCAAGCGTGAGCGGTAATCTAGTACTAGAGTTGGCAGAGCGATCGCTAAAAATAACAGCAACACAGGTGCAAATGCGAAAGTCTGACTTAGAGTTGCTGCCACACCCAATAAAATCAGTCCGATAACAATCGAATAGCCCAAATTTTTCCGGCGGGGTGTATCAAAGCTGTGTAACACCTGGAGTTGAATTAATAACTCTGCCAAACCCAACCGCGTATCATTCAACTCTCCCACTAATCGCCCAAAGAAAGCACCCAGTGCTACTAACATTCCAATGGCGATGCAGAATTTAATTGCAACATTGCGATCGCGGCGACGATAATAACTCCAAATCGCACCCACTAGACTTAGGGGTAATGCCCAAAAACTAAATGAAGTTTCAGCAGCAATATCCGTCGCCACAATTCCCAAAATAACCAACGCTAGCACCAGCACCCGCAAAGAAATAGAATCTTCCACTTCAATCAAAGGCGACCCCTGCGGATTTTGCCGCCAGAAATTATCTACAGGGATACGCCAAAACCGATTCATCCTGGATAAGTTAAACATTTGAGTCTAATAGAAGCAATGATGTAGATGCAACAAACACAATGCAGGGGACATATACCAATTCAAAATTCAAAATTCAAAATTCAAAATTAAGAAAGCCAGACAGAACAAAGGTTTGGGAATATGTATCTGTCGTATTCTTTTTTTAAATTGGTATAATTATTTACCCTACTACTGTATCAAAAAATGACGTAGCGTTTCTTAATCATAAGTAAAGTAGATCATCGACCCCTCGTCGCTTGCGGGGAGGGGTTCTTGTACTTCACTCAAGCGATAACCGCTATAGATAAGGGGTAGAGATGGAGATACACGAGAAATGGGTGACGCGGTAAATCGAGAAATCAAATACTTTCTCAATATCCCTATGTCCCCATATCCCCGTGTCCCTGTGTCTTTGTAATAACTGCTTCTCGTAGACACCCTAATGACCGTTTATTGAAAAATGAGATAAGCTTCAAAACCAGGAAAATCCTCTTAATATATATCGGCGTTGATTGACATAGTGTGCTAGCGGTGGAAATTTAAACTAAATTGTGGGATTAATCACAAACAACAACGACTGTTCGTCTATTTCTGGAAATTCAACTTCCAGGGTATAAGTTGGGTTAAGTTGTTCGCAGCCTAACTCTACATTTAAGTATCCCGAAGTCGAAGATGTTGTCATTGCTAAAGTGCCGCTTCCCCGCAGCGTCAAAGTTCCTTTAACAGGTAACTCAGCTTGAACAAGTAACTTCGTAAGTTTACCTAGAGACTGGTACTCTACTCTGATATTTAAAGTACCAACACTGGTTAGCCATTGTCTTTCTACTACCGGACTAGTCGGTGAAAGTGGTAGAGTCAGATTTTCCAGTAATTGTTTAGCTGCTAGCAACGACAAAGCCATCTGTTGACGCGGCTGTAAATCTGAGTAATCGCTCTGAATAGCGGGCATTGCCTCCAGAGTATTTACAGACCGATAAGTGCTTCTTAGCACCAATCCAGCTATGTCATTTAGTGCTTGAGACTCATTGGGAAAAAAGTTCTCCACCACTTGAACTAATTTTGCCCCCAACGGCACTGAAGATGTCACCAAAGCCTGACACTGTTCTAACAATTGCTGGAAAACTTTTTCTGGTAAGCGAGTCGGCAAGTTCAACTTCGACTGTTGTACCATCCATCCCCAGCTAGGAACGAGTGTCATTGACGGCTCATCAACAAAATCAGGATATTCGATTAATTGTGTTTCCCAGGGAAACAACGGTGGATGTTCTTGGGCTTGGATTTGTAAGCGATGCTTAAGGACAGCTTGAAAACGATCTTGCACAGTAGGAATTTCTCCCAGTTGAAAGGTCTGGGGCGTTCCTCCCAATTTTGGCTTACTGCTTTTTGAAGCAGTGGCTTCCTTGAGGAGGTTTTTTACCCCGTCATTTTCCTCACATTCTACCGAGTGCTCGTTATTTTTGACATTATCTGTCAATAACAAATCGAGACACTGGTGTTGTAAGGATTCTGAGTCACTATTCATGAGTAGATGCACCCGATCCGGAAACTAATGAGTTACGAATTTCCCAAGCTTGCTCAAGAATTTTAAACCATCGTTTTTGCAGTTGTGCCATTGACAGCCCTAAAGTTTTTGCTATTTTTTCATCAGATTGTCCTTGTTGCTTCAACTCTAATAAAGACCGTTGCTTACTGTCCAGGTGTGCTGTGTATACTTGCCATTGCTGAGGAGTTAAGCCCAAATTGGTGTTTAAAGATGCTTCCAGCCACTCGTGAACTAATTCCCAACGGTGCAACAGGGCGAACCGAATCAAATGATATTTAAAGCGCTGCTGCAAATAATCTCTCTGACGAGGAGTTAAACCTAAAATCGACTCAATTTCCTGTGCTGATAAATCCTGGAGGCGGAGAGAAAAGTAATCAGCGCAGTCAGATTGTTGTCGTTGTTCGAGATAATTCATTAATTCTGTAACGACAACGGAGCGCAAGGTGTCTTCTTCAGGTTCGGGTTCGGCTTGCGTTGCCATTGTGGAGCGCAATTGGTGAATTGCTGGTTCTTCCCAAGAACCGTCACCTTCATTATTGCTACCTTCTGCGGCTTGTTCTATATCTACGCTGGTTTCTGGGGGCTGCTGTTGGGAAAAAGTTTGTGCCCGCAGGATAATTAGCTGTTGCTGGCGACCTGGTAAGGGAATGCGTCGCTTGCCGTAGCGCTCGGTAAATGCCATATACTCAGACAATTCCAAGAGCGTCTGAGGGCGATAAGTAGTACCAAGTTGATTTTCTCGCCGGAAAGCATTCAACGCCTCTAAATAAAAACTCTGGAGAAAATCTTCAATTATCGTCAACCGCCCTTGATAGCTCAATTGTCTCTGAGGAGGATTAATATACCGATAAATAATTGCACTCAGAGTACTGTGTAATTCGACTCTGCCCCGATTTGAACCCAACTGATAGTACCTGAGACACTGTTGCAGCCGATGCCGAGCCAAGGTCATCGCCGAGCTTTCTACAGATCCAGAAGCTTGGATACGTTTACTCTCATGACAAATCCGGTAGACTTCGGTGGTAATACGTGTTGCGACATCGTGACAGTTTTGTTCCGAAGCTTTGGTTGACTGCTGAAACTCCTTGGATAGGAGTTGAAAGATCGCCTCCACGCCTGTAGAATTTTCTCCCAGAATAGTTGCAGATGGAATAGTTGCGGTTGCGGCTGAATTCATAGTCTCGGTTTTCAAAAGACCCTAACTTACTTAAATACAACCTGTAGGACAGTGGGTATTGGCTAGTTTGGTTTTACGTATAAGCTAAACGCAGGCCAATCCTATATTGAGGATATGGCTGATTTTATTATTCCCAATTCTGATGGAATTGTTCACACTTGATAGATGTTATTGCCATTACCCAAGAGTCGTATACAAGTCATTATGGATTTAGAAGCACAAATTCAATTGCTGATTGACAATGCACCTCGCGATGGGACGACACCACATCTTGTTGCAGCAATTGCTCCTGCCCTTAGAGCGATTGCTCAAAAACTACGCTACTCCCAGTACTATATTCTCCAAAATTCGGAGTCAAGCTGGGTTTTAACTACATTGAGCAATCGTGCTAACCCAGGATTGGAAAAACGTGTGATTTACGCTTTCCCTACCATACAGGATGTCTCTCTAATTTCCCCTGATGGGCTTGACCCTCAAATGCTAGCTAAAATTACTCCTGTCACCCATATTTTGTTCCAATTGGTGGCATTAGAACCCGTAGATAGTATCGTTTTTTTGGAGACGCCGGGTAAGACCACTCATACCGTCGAAGTTCGGCGCACTGAACTAGAAAAACTCATGCAGAAACAGTTACGACAAAAGCGATCGCCTAAACAGATACCCCCTGATATTGCATAGAAAAAATTTGGATGTGGAGTTTTTTAGATACAATCCCACATCCAAATTTTTAAATTTCAAATTCCTTTAAAAAAGTTTTCTAAATCAGTGAAAAAAGAAATTTTTTCTTTTTGTTACACCATACGACTGGCTCAACTCTCGTGAAACCTAAAATTGATTAAAAAACAGTTATCAGTGAACATTTTTCCGTTTTCAAGTTTTAGTTTCCCAGTGAAGTAGAGTCTTATACTTAAGAACTTTCACATCAAAAAATATTCCATTCTTTATTGTCAGGTTCTTAGTAACCACGAGCGGGCAAGACTTCAGCGTGAGTGCTCAGTTGAACGCTTTCCACTCCACAAGTAGTAGTAATTTATTTTTTAGAAATCCCTAAGAACTTCCAAATCAAAACCCCACTTTCTACTTGCTAAATAAGTGGATTAAATTAAACATAAAGCTGCCTTAGTGTGTTCAAGCGTTGCATAACACAACATTTCAGGTTTTCGGTGGGTTACAGAAGCCACAACACACCTACATCTAAATCCCCACTTTCTACCTGAGAACTGATAACTGATTTAATAGAGGCGACTCAGTGTGTACTCAGCGATGTTAATCAATGCCTGATGGGATTCTGAGGGTGGGAGAACCGCAAGATGTTCAATTGCCAACTTAGCATGGTGAGCAGCTAACTCCCGCGCCTGCTGTATACCTTGACTATCTTGAATCAATGCTAGTGCTTGCTCTAAATCTCCTTCTTGAGCAAACTCTCGTTCAATCAGCACTTCCAAGGAGGGTTTTTGGGCTAAAGCAAATAAAACGGGTGCAGTCAGATTACCACTTTTGAGATCAGACCCCACTGGTTTACCCAAGGTATCTGTTGTACTGGTGAAATCTAAAATGTCATCAACAATTTGAAATGCTATGCCAAAATGACGACCGTAGCTATACAGATGCTCAACAGTTTCTCGCGAGACTTCACTGAGTAAACCAGCAGCTTTAGAACTGTTGGCGATTAACGAAGCTGTTTTGTAATAACTCTTCTCAATGTACGTTTCAATAGAGATACCAGCATCAAAACGATTTAGTCCCTGCTTAATCTCCCCAGTAGCCAAATCCATAATGACTTCTGAGAGCAGTTTCACTACCTCCAAATTGTCCAAGTTTGCTAAATACCAGGACGATTGGGCAAAAAGAAAATCTCCTGCTAAGATGGCAATGCGGTTCCCGAACAAACTATGAACGGTGGGAACGCCTCGCCGCACGTCTGATTCATCTATCACATCGTCATGTACCAAGCTTGCTGTGTGAATCATTTCTGTAATTTCAGCAAGGCGGCGGTGACGCGGCGTAATATCTTGTTCTAACATTGTTGCCCGCGATATTAGCAGGACAATTGCTGGTCTGATACGCTTTCCCCCAGCTCCGAATAAATGTTCGGCTGCTGCAAACAGAATGGGGTGGCGATTTCCAACTAGCTGTTTTAGATTATCTGCTAGTAGTCGCAGGTCTGCTTCCACAGGGGTAAACAAGGAGGTGGCTGGGGTCATGGATGGGCGGACTCTGACTTAGGTTACGAAAGTTTACATATCCTATACTCATTTTAAGATAACCCTGTGCCAGCGCAAAGTTTTCATCAGGTAATCCCTATTTTTATGAGTCTATGGGTGATGATTAAGGTTACTGAGGTTTTTGTCAATAAGCAATTAAGCTTAATTTGTGGCTACTCAAACTTTAAACTAACTTAAACATGAATTCTCAGTACACGGGATGAATGTCAAATTAAATTGTGTTAAGTATTTTCTCATTTTACCTTTATGACCACTGTTCTCAAGATAATTTAAGCAATATTACTTATTGACAAAGATGAAGTGATTGAGATTTGTCGCCAAGAGCAAGGCGAAATTTCTCTCGATTAAGGTGTAGCTCTTGAAAAAATTTGAAATTTAGCAGCTGAATAAGCTCAAAATTCAGGGTCGTTGTGTTACGCTAAAATATAGGAATTTTAAATTTTGTAAGATATTCACATTCTGAAAGTTAAGTCAGCTACTAGTTGATTTTACTGGCATGGTGTTGTGAGTATAAAAAAATATTCGTCGGTGAGGTTAAGGGAATAAATTCTTTAATTTTTCCTACGATACGCGAAACTCCTGGTTTGGAGCTGTGTGATATCCCTATGGGAAGCCGCTACACGTCCTCAGCGCACGTTGAGCGCAAGGATTGCTCTTTTCACAGCAGTTTAAGCAAAAATAAAGCAGATCGAGTAGACCGCTGAGAATCGTAGTTTAGATTGTTAAACGGCAAGCTAACTGCTGTGGGATCTATGGTCTGCTAGAAGTCGCGTTAAATTATAAATTCTTCGTCCGTAAAGGATTTTATCTCTATAGGTAGTTTTACCATAGGAAACTATAGCCATTAAGAATGCACTTGCTTGGCTGAGGTTCTACTAATTTTATGGAATTTTATATTCGTTTAGAAGGGTGCTAGTAGAACAATGATTTACGGAAGTATACCTATGATGATTTTTATTTTAGCCTCTGGATATTTGTTCACAGTCTACCTATTATTAGCACTGGCGAAGCGAACGGGTACAAGAACTGTTCCTACAAGTTTCCCTTCATCATCTGAAGGAAAACGCAAGCAGGAGATATCAGTTAATAGTCAATAGTCAATAGTCATTTGTCATTTGTCATTTGTCCTACCCTGCGGGAAGCCGCAGAAGCGTCTACGTCCTTGGTCATTTGTTTTGATTAAATGACTAAGGACTAATTAGTTTTATTGGAGTTGGGAAATAGCAATATCAGTGAAGGAAACCTCTTCAACCATTGGGGTATAGCCTAGCCACTGCACTCCTGACTGGGAAAACTGTTGCGGACAACCGCTGACGGCGAAGCGAGTTGGTAATGGTAGATGAGTATTTCTTAAACCTAGTAAGTCTAGTTCTTGGGCACAAGCTGCCACAACATGAACAGCCGGGTCGACCAACTGGACTTGAGAGGGGAGGAGCGATCGCAGTACTGGTGTCAGGTGGGGATAATGAGTACAGCCGTGAACTAGGGTGTCAATTTCTTGCTCTAATAAAGGCTCTAGGTAGGCTCGTGCGACTTCCGCAGTGTAAGGATCGTGAATGCGGTTTTGCTCAATCAGTGGCACAAACTCTGGACATCCAACTTGCCAGACTTGGACATCGGGAGCAATTTCGAGAATAGCGTGCTTATAAGCATTACTCTTAGCTGTAGCTGGAGTGGCAATTACACCAATCCGCTTTCCTTGCTGCACCGCAGCTTTTGCACCCGGTAGGATTACTCCCAAAATGGGTATGCTAAATTCTTGACGCACGGTTTCTAGGGCTAAGGCAGAACTGGTGTTGCAAGCCATAATTACCATTTTTACTTGCTGCTGTTGTAGCCAGGTAATGATTTCACGTGTAAATCGTAAAATTTCTGCTTGTGAACGAATTCCGTAAGGAAGTCTAGCTGTATCCCCAAAGTAAACAATTGATTCATTGGGAAGTTGCCGATATATTTGTCGTAGTACTGTCAGCCCACCCACACCACTATCAAAGATGCCAATTGGGGCACGTTGAGGTTCTCGTTCGGAAAAATCGTCAAGATTTCCTTCAAAAATGGAAGATGAATACACAGGCAGATATATATTTAGGTTTTGGGATTTAAAATACAGAATTTAGCAGACAATCTCTAATTTGACCACTAAATTCTGTGCGTCAAAGAAGTTTAAATACCACCTCTTTAATTAGTAATTTGTATTATATTACCTCTGCTTTAAGTATTTTAGGATGCCACGAGCGATCGCTTCTGCCATCCGATTTTGATATTCTGGTGTTCCTAATCTGGGATTATCCTCGTAACCAGTCATATAGCCTGTTTCTACCAAAATCGAAGGCATAGAGCTTTTTCTTAAAACATAGAATCTGGCTTTGCGGGTTCCCCGATTTTTAATAGTACCGATATCCTGGAGGATAGTATTGCGAACTACTTCAGCTAAAGCATAACCGCTATCGAAATAATATACTTCTAATCCATTGACATCAGGGCGATTATCAACAGAATTAGCGTGAATGCTGACAAACAAAGTCGCATTAACCCGCTTGGCAATATCTACCCGTCCCTGAAGTTCTACAAAAAAGTCGGCATCCCGTGTTAGCACTGCTTGTACGCCATTTTGCTCTAAAATTGCTCCTACCCTTTTCCCAATAGGGAGAACTACATTCTTTTCTAAAAGTCCTCCAAGACCAGGGGCACCTGAGTCTTTTCCCCCATGTCCTGGGTCAATAACTACTAGTAATTTCCCTTTGGGAACTGAGGGGCGTGGCTGTGGCTGGGAAATGGGACGGGGATTATCTATAGGATTTGGTAATTGACCTTGGTCTGCTGATGGCAGTGGAGGTAAAGTAATGGGCGGTGTAATGCTGCTATTAAAGCGTCGTAATTCTAAAGCTAAAAGCTGGTCGCCTACCTGGTTGAGTTCCCCAATTTGTACTCCGGCTGCTGGTTGAACTAAGACGACAACAGTATTGGATTCTTGTGGTTGCAGGCGTACTCGCAGAATCGGGCTATTAGGATTGAAAGTCGGGCCTGTGACTTTGGGAGCTAACTTAGCATTGTTGATAGTGATGCGGAACAGACCAGAGGTTCTATCCCAGCCTCCTGTAGCAGATAAAGTTTGATCGGCTCGAATCAGCAGTTGTGTGCCATTATTAGCTAGTTGCACAGACTGAATGCTAGCAGTTGTGTTACTTGGTGGTATGGGACGTGGACTGTTATTTCCAGGCAGCTGGGCAACCCCACGACTGGGTAGAACTACAAAACCACCAGCACTGCTAGTGGTTGCTCGCCAATTTGGACTATTTTCATCTACTTGTAAAGTCAGGCGAACAACTGATGGACTGGTTTGCAGCTGGGTGAACTGAATACGGCTGACACCATAGCGATTAATCGATAAATTTCGCTGCTCTAAACTTGGTGATAGAGTTGCACCAGTAATGTCAATGTTAATTGCCTTTTGATCGTTGGTACGATTTACCTGAATCTGAGGATTGCCACCACTTGTAGCAATGAAAAAACCATCACCTGTGACTTGTAAGTTCTTAATTTGAGTAACCCTGGCAACAAGCGTTCCGTTGTTAAGTGGATTTACAGAGCCGTTTGTTACCACATTGTAAATATCCCTTGGGGGGAATGTTGGTGTAGATGTTCTGGGTGAAGTATCACTGGCTATAGCTTGTTCTGGTTGTCCCTCAATGTTTCTTGCGGGTACATTGTCGGCTTGTGGCGTAGGTAATTGCACTGTCCAGCGATCGCCACTTCTACCCACAAATTGTACTCGTTTGGGGTCTAAACTATAACCAGGAGTCAGTTCAACAACTATGCGCGTTGTTTGTTCGTCAAACTGCCCAACACGGATCGAACGAATTGCACCGCCCACTTGTTGGGTTAGCTGCGGGCGACCAAATGAGGTTCCTGGTAAATCAATTACTAGACGAGTCGGGTTAAAGATTAATTGTGCTTGGGGTTGAACATCCCCTTGAGTATTAAATTCCAGCCTGTTTTGATTAGCATCAAAACGCCAAGATTCAAGTCTCGCGGCCATTGCCGGCGACGATAGCATGAAGATGGTTCCAATAGTACTGGATAGTAACCAGCGTAATTTCACAGTCTTTATCTCCTGATTCACATTTATGGGAGCCGTCAACATCTCAACATATTGGCTAATCCTCACACCGTCACCGCGCACACTTGAGTTTTGCGCTGTTATTTCAGACACAGCTAATGGCGTAAAATATAGCACGCTCCTCTGATTTTGCCATGTCATTAGCCTATATAAATTTGACTGCAAATTTGAAATTTTAGATTCCCGATTTTAGTTTTCTGTTAGACTAGCGTCCTGCTACATTAACACCTGTTATAGGTGATACAAATCCAAAATCCAAAATTTGTTGACTTGCAAAGTATCAAATGACAATAACAAAGAAGTCACTCCTATCCCGCCGCAAGAATACTTAAATTGTTTTACTACTAAAATGGTAAAAATTAAATGTACTTACTCAATAATTTAAAAAATTAGACTAAATTATACCAATTTGAAAAAAGATGTGACAGATACATACTCCTAAACCTTTGTTCTGTCTGGCTTTCTTAAAGCGTGAATTTTGAATTTTGAATTGGTATTATTTATCTTCTCTTGAGATACTGAAGAACGCCACGAGCGATCGCTTCTGCCATTTGATTTTGGTAAGCTGAGGTTCTGAGCCTAGCCATATCCTGTCGACCAGTCATATAACCTGTTTCCACAAGAATGGAGGGCATAGAACTTTTTCTGAGAACATAAAATCTGGCTCGCCGCACTCCCCTGTCTTTGATAGTACTAATACTTTGAAGAATGCTACTACGGACAATACGAGCTAGATTCAGTCCGTTGTCGTAATAATAAACTTCCAAGCCATTAACATCGGGACGACTCGCACCTGCTGAATTAGCGTGGATGCTTACAAATACATCAGCGTTAGCTCGCTCTGCTAATTGCACCCGTCCCGGAAGGGTAACAAAATAGTCAGAATCCCGCGTCAGAATCACTTGTACACCATGTTGCTGCAAAATCTCACCCAGCCTTTTACCAATAGGCAAGATAACATCTTTTTCGCGTGCTCCTCCAATGCCAAGCGCTCCTGAGTCTTTACCACCATGTCCGGGGTCAATAATGACTACCACCCGCCCGTTGGTAACTCGGCGCTGTGGTTGTATTATGGGTTGAGGATTTGGATTGTTTAGGTCAGGGAATGGTCCGCGGTTTGGTGGTGGTAGCCCAGGTAAAGCATAGGGAGGTCTTCCGGGGAGGGTGACAACTCGCCGAGAACCTTGTATTGGTACCAAAAGCTGCTCGCCGATTTGCTGGGGTTCCCCAAGTTGCACTCCGCCTGCTGGTTGAATTAAAACAACCACTGTATTAGATGCTTGGGGTTGCAGACGTACCCGAAGAATCGGGCTGTTGGGAGCAAAAGTAGGGCCTGTAACTCTGGCAGCTAACTTGGCATTGGTAATTGTGACGCGGAAGATACCTGAGGATCTATCCCAGATTCCCGTAGCAGATAAAGGTTGGTTACCTCGAATTAGTAGTTGTTTGCCATTATCAGCAAGTTGCACAGACTCAATTGTTGCTGGCGAGTTATTGACAGATGCTCTACTGGGAAAGGAAACGGCTTCTGACTGATTGTCGGAATTATTACTTCTAGGCAATCTGACAAGGCGATTAGGTAAAACTATTAAACCACCATCGTTACTATTAGTTGCTCGCCAATCGGGGCTATTTTTATCTACCCGCAAAGTTAGGCGGACACCGGGAGGTTGGGTTTGCAATGAGGTGAATTCGACGCGGCTAATACCATGTTTGTTAACGGGTATATTCCTCTGCTGCGTCAGACGTGGTGATAAAGATGCACTAGAGATATCAACGAAGATGGTAGCGCGATCGCGGCTGCGAATTACCTGAATTGGAGGATTACCACCACTGGTACGAATGAACAACCCATCGCCTGTTACTTGTAAGTTTTCAATTTGAGTTGCCCCTCGTGTAGTAGTGGCAACCCTTGAAATATTAGGTTGAGGTTCGGAGTCTGGAGTAACTACACTGTAAGCACTTCTAGGAGATGAAGCTACTTTTTCGACTGCTGGCTTCGGTAATTGTACTGTCCAGCGATCGCCAGTTCTACCAACAAATTGCACTCGTTTGGGGTCTAAAGTGTAACCAGGAGTCAGTTCAACAACTATGCGTGTTGTATCTACATCAAACTGTCCAACACGAATTGAGCGAATTCCACCACCCACCTGTTGGGTTAACTGTGGACGACCAAATGTAGTTCCCGGCAAATCAATGACCAACCGAGTCGGGTTGAAAATTAGTTGTGCTTGGGGTTGAACTGCTCCTACAGTATTAATTTCCAGCCTGTTTTGATTGGCATCAAAGCGCCAAGATTCAAGTCTCGCGGCCATTGCTGGCGACGATAGCATGAAGATAGTTCCAATAGTGCTGGGTAGTAACCAGTGTAATTTCACAGTCCTTTCTCCTAATTCACATTCATGGGAGCCGTCAATATCTCAACTCATTGGTAAATCATCACACCATCACCACCTAAACTTGACTTTGAATCCCTTTTTTGATTTTTAAGCTGGAATTTAGACACACTTAAATTAGTTATCAGGTTTCAAATTCAGTTTAAATACCCATGCAAAACCTTCCACCTATAGCGGTAGAGAACTCTGACTCCCAATAAAGCTAGAAAACTGATAATTGATAGCTGTTTACTGATAAGTGTTTGTTCTTTGTTGCCATTGATGCACTGAGTAAATAATTCCCATTACTGTCAAACGATCTAGCAAAATTTATGGGTATTACTCCCCAATTATCTGAAAAATATTTAGATAAAGGCTCACAAGCCAAGGGAGACTAGAAATTAAGTAACATTCTGAATGCTGGAAGAAATTATAAACAAACGATTATTCTACAATCACACGGGACGGTGATTTGAGGATAGAAGTTTCCATTGCACAATTGGAGCAGAGGAGACAAGGGGACAAGGGGGAATTATTGAATAAGTTTCTCCCCGAAGTTCTGATGCCTACGGCGGGCTGCGCCAACGCCGGAAGCCGGCGCTCAGACTTCTCTCCTTGTCTCCCCCCTCTTCTTCGTCTACCTTGTCTCTTCTCCATGCCCAATGCCCAATGCCCCATTCCCCATGCCCAATAATTAACGATCGCCAGAATCTGGAGTTATTCCCAAATTGCTGCTGTCATTTGATGCTGGCACCCTTGATTGAGGTGGTTCAATTACCAACGAAGTGCCAGAGGAACCGTCTAAGATTAGTTGCTCTGAGCTTCCGTCCACGGTTTTTGGATCTGGAAACACAAATCGTAACAAAGGAGGAGCTAAAAAGGTTGTCAAGATAACCATCATGATAATTGCTGCCCCTAATGGTTTGGAGAGAGCGCCACTGGCAGCGCCGACACCAGCAAACACTAACCCAACCTCGCCTCTAGGAATCATCCCTACACCGATCGCTAAACGGTTGATTCCCGGTTGACCAAACACGCTTAAGCCTGTGATTACTTTACCGAGAATGGCTACTGTAATCAGGAAAGTTGCCATAATTAGACCTTCACGATTGTCGGGAATTGCTGGGTTTAATACTCCCAAATCGGTTTTTGCGCCAACAGTCACAAAGAAAATTGGCACTAACATATCGGCAATGGGACAGACTTGCCTTTGCAGTTCTTTTCGCTTATCTGTTTCTTCTAGAACTAAGCCAGCTGCAAAAGCTCCCAAAATTGCTTCTAACTGGATGACAGCGGCCAGGTATGCCATAGCAAAGGCGAAAATGAATGCTGGGATTACTAGTCCACCACGTGTTTTGAGTTGATCAGCGATCGCTACAAAGGACTTATTAAAAACATTGCCTAGTAGGATTGCTCCCAAAATAAAACCAGTGGCGCTGATAATCAAGTAAATGACTTTGCTGACATCCACCACGCCGTCTTTAGCTAAACTGGCAACTACCGCTAAAACGATGATTCCTAGTACATCGTCAATTACAGCAGCACCCAAAATAATCTGCCCTTCTTTAGAATTGAGTCGCCCCAGTTCTGACAGCACTTTGGATGTCATCCCAATACTAGTAGCAGTCAAAGCCGCCCCTGCAAAAATTGCAGGTATAGCGCTAATACCAAACAAAGTCATTAGTCCTGCAGTCCCAGCGGCAAAGGGTACTGCTACCCCGACGACTGCGACGACGGTGGCTTGGATACCAACTGCCATTAAATCTTTTAAATTCGACTCCAAGCCGATTTCAAACAGCAGAATGATCACACCCAATTCTGCCAAAACGGAAATGACCTCGGACTGGGCTGCAAACACTGCTGGAGCAGCTTCAGGCGTTAAACCAGCAGTGGTTTGAAGGAAGGACACAATCAAAGAATTAGAACTGTCTGTGCC
Organism: Nostoc sp.; assembly: GCF_036917535.1. GTDB lineage: Bacteria > Cyanobacteriota > Cyanobacteriia > Cyanobacteriales > Nostocaceae > Nostoc. The sequence continues at coordinate 114,135 of NZ_JBALDA010000057.1, read as the reverse complement.
GCCTTCTGGAAAGACTAAAAGATGGAAAACAGAGATGCCAACTACCACACCGCCAACGAGTTCGCCTAAGACAGGCGGCAAACCTACTTGGTTTGATAACTCTCCACCAACTTTGCTGGCGAGATAAATGACTACTAAGCTTAGTAGCACTGCTTCGACTACCATTGAGCTGTCTGCGGCTTGTGTTGCGCTGGCCAGCAGAGGAAAAGAGAAGTTGATTGGTTCTAACAAATGCATTAGGTTCTCTGAAAATCCTTCTCTTTGATTCTGACGCGTTTCTGAAAAACATCATATAAAGACATAATCTGAATTCAAAATTCAAAATTCAAAATTCAAAATAAATACAGTGTAGACGTTTCATTTATGCTGTGCAGTATTAGTGTATTTTTTTAGTATCCAAAAATGTAACCATTTCAGCTTTTGACAATCGCAGTGTCAAAGTAAGAACATATAAATCGTATCTGGCGATCGCACTTAAGTTGTGAAAAACTTGTGGTGGCTGTTGATTCTCAACAACCACCAGAAGATTGCTACATACTTTTATTCAAAACATCTGTGGATACTTTGAGGAGTGCAAATATTATGACTAGAGCCGCTTTATCCGGTTCTCAGTTTCCATCGGGAAACTTGTGGAGAATACTGCCTTTAGCAATGCTTTTATGTACAACTTTTGTACTACCTGCATTTGCACAAGAAAGAGATAAATTGTCGCGAACCCTTAGTGTCAGTGGTCGCGGAGTCGAAACAATTCCGACAACTCTGGCACAAGTCAGTTTAGGAGTGGAGATTCAGGGGAAAACAGCCCAAGAGGTACAACAAGAAGCCGCTCAGAGGTCATCTGCGGTGGTTGCGTTTCTCAAGAGCAAAAATGTTGAAAAATTACAAACCACTGGTATCCGGCTCAATCCGGTTTACAGCTATACCAATAATGTGCAGCGGATTACAGGCTATGCTGCCAATAACACTGTAAGTTTTAGAATTCCTGTTGAGCAAGCTGGGACATTATTGGATGATGCAGTCAAAGCCGGTGCGACACAAATTAACAACATTAGTTTTGTTGCAAATGATCAAGCGATCGCTGCTGCTCAAAAGCAAGCATTAAAAGAAGCTACTCAAGACGCACGGCAGCAAGCTGATGCCGTTTTCAGTGCTTTGGGTTTTAAATCCAAAGAAATAGTCAGCATTCAAGTTAATAATGTTAGTGCGCCTCCACCACCACCAATGTTTTTACGGGCTGAGGCTGCGAAATCACCTGATGCTTCCACCCCGATTGTTGGTGGTGAACAAGAAGTAGAAGCATCGGTGACGTTACAAATTAGTTATTAGTCATTTGTCATTAGTCCTTTGTAGAGGCAAAGGACTAATAATCAATGCCCAATGCCCAATTAAAAATGTTCTGAAGACATATCTCCTGTACCGCCTTCTGCATCTCGCTTAGAACCTAATAAATCCAGCTGATCTACTTGGATCACCGGTGATGAGCGGTTTGCTCCTGTTTGGCGATCGCTCCATGTGTCAAACTTCAAAGAACCTTTGACAGCAATTTGCCTGCCTTTACGTACATAATTACCTGCCACCTCCGCCGTTTTTCCCCATAGTTCCAAATTAAACCAGTCGGTATGTTCACCTTCTTTTGTGCGACGATTAACAGCTAGTGTTAATTTACACTTCACACTACCAGACTCAAAATACTTAATCTCTGGGTCGCCGCCTACACGACCAATGAGGGTGACAACATTGATACTCATCGCCTTACCTTTCAGTACAAACGTACTTAGCAATTCCGACTTTCATCATAGCGAATTGTGAAAGAATTGAAAATAATGTGTTAAACAGTTAACAATATAATTGACTTGAAAATTTATACACATTAATTTGGAGTAAACATATAAAAATATACGTATATACTAAGTTAACCAGAGAATATCAAAAAGTACGGTGCTTGAGACATACTAAATATTTCTGGGAATCATATAAAAATATTGTCTAGTTTACTCAACTTAGGATACAAACATAATCGAATCAAGCACGATTAACTCTTACCGTTGTAGTCAAAAAGTATCGCACATAGGGGGCTTACAGACGCGTGGGTATTTTTAGGAACTTTCGCACTTCATGGGATATGGGTATCGACCTCGGTACCGCAAACACCCTAGTTTATGTATCTGGTAAAGGTATTGTACTGCAAGAACCTTCTGTAGTTGCGATCGATGTCAATGAAAAGGTAGCACTAGCAGTAGGAGAAGAAGCCAAAAAAATGCTCGGTCGCACACCGGGAAATGTGATTGCTCTGCGTCCTTTGCGGGATGGTGTAATCGCTGACTTTGACATCGCCGAGCTGATGCTTAAAAGCTTTATTCAGCGTGTAAATGAAGGTAAATCTCTAATTTTACCCCGGATTGTCATTGGTATTCCCAGTGGTGTCACAGGAGTAGAAAGGCGAGCGGTGATGGATGCAGCTCACCAAGCAGGAGCAAGAAAAGTTTATTTAATCGATGAACCTGTAGCTGCGGCTATTGGTGCAGGATTACCTGTTGCCGAAGCAACTGGCAACATGATCATTGATATTGGTGGTGGGACAACAGAAGTTGCAGTGCTGAGTCTTCAAGGTACGGTACTTAGTGAATCAGTACGCATTGCTGGAGATGAACTAACTGATGCGATCGTTCAGTATATTAAGAAAGTTCATAATTTAGTCATTGGTGAACGTACTGCCGAGGAAATCAAGATTCGGATGGGTTCTGCCTATCCAACTAATGATGATAATGACGCCATGATGGAAGTCCGAGGCTTACACCTGCTTTCTGGTCTACCGCGAACTGTCACAATCAAAGGACCAGAAATCCGTGAAAGTATGTTGGAACCGCTATCAATAATTATAGAAGCTGTGAAGCGGACACTGGAACGCACACCGCCAGAACTGGCAGCAGACATTATTGACAGAGGTATTATGTTAGCTGGGGGCGGTGCTTTGCTTAAAGGCATAGATACCCTCGTTAGCCATGAAACAGGGATTATTACCCACATTGCTGCCGATCCTTTGAGCTGTGTTGTGCTGGGAACAGGTCGTGTGTTAGAAAACTTTAAACAGTTGGAACGAGTTGTCATCGAAAGCTCTCGCAATATGTAACAAAAAAAATATCAGACTTGAGTTCTATTTGAGTTCTATTTGGGTTTTATATACATAGAATCCAAGTAGAACTTAATTTATATAAGTACATACAGGTATATATGGTGACAATACGGCGCTGGTGGGATCGTAAAGGGTTGCAAATTGGCTTGTTAGCTTTAGTAGTTGGTAGTGCTTGGATATTGCGACAGACTCAAGGTGAACTAGTGCTTGAGACATACCAGGCAATTACCCGTCCATTAGAGATATTGCAGTCAGGGCCAACTCCAGAAGAACGTCTTAGAGATGCCCGGATAATGGAATTGCAAACCCGTATAGTAGATTTGGAAAATCAAAAGACAAAGTTACAAGATTTATTAGGCTATGTGGAAAAAGAGCCGCTAGCATCACGGCCAATTCCAGCACGGGTAGTAGGACGTAGTGCTGACCAGTGGTGGCAACAAGTTACGCTGAATCGCGGTGCAAATACGGGGATTCAGGAAGGCTTCATAGTTAAAGCAGAGGGCGGATTGGTGGGTTTGGTAGAGAGTGTAACTCCCAATACTAGCCGCGTGTTGTTAATCAGTGACCTGAAGAGTCAAGTGGGTGTATCGATTAGCCGCACAGCAGCTAAAGGCGTTTTGCGAGGAGATTCTTCTGCTGAAGCAGTGCTGGAGTTTTATGAAAAAGTTCCAAATGTCAAAATAGGAGATTTAGTTTCCACATCTACTTATAGTCAGAAATTTCCCTCCGGTTTGGCAGTAGGACGAATTAAGTCGCTGGATTTAAAGAAACTTCCGGCATCAGTGGCGAAAATTGAGCTTTTTCCGCCAATCCGTTCTCTCGATTGGGTAGCTGTTTATCCCAAGCCAGAAAACCAAGAGTCAGCAAATCAAGTGCCGCAAAAGTCTAAGTAAATTCTTTGAAAAAATCCATAGAAAAATGAAGATTCCTGCATTTGGTGGTAGTAGGCAGAAAAAGCCAAAATCGTCACAGCGAAAATCGAAATTCCGAATCCAGCCGCTTGCTCGTTGGCATCCCGGTGTACGTCAGTTGTTTGGTTGGATAGTGACGGCTAGTTCTGTACTATTATGTTTACTATTATTACCAACTCGATTCCCAGGTATGGAATTGTTAGGAATTGGCCCTAACTGGCTGTTAATTTGGGTGGTAGCTTGGAGTGTGAAGCGCACGGTGTTTGCCGGAGCATTGGCAGGTATAGTTCTGGGGCTACTTCAAGATTCAATGACATCAACTAATCCCACTCATGCCATCGGTTTAGGTATAGTGGGGGCTTTAACTGCTCTGCTCCAGAAACAGCGTTTTATCGAAGAAGATTTTATTTCGATTGCTGTAATTGTCTTTGTGATGGCAGTTTTGGCAGAAACTATCTTTGGGTTGCAATTAACTTTGCTGGGCAATGAGCGCAAGGTGACAGATATTTGGACATATTACCAGCGTGTCGCTCTAGCTTCTGCCATTCTCAGCAGTCTTTGGGCACCTGTAGTTTATTATCCCCTGAATAGTTGGTGGCAGCGGATGAAATTATTGGAGCAATCTTAAAATAGCTTTGCCAACAAGTTTTCCGGTGTAGCCGGGATTAAGAAAAACACCACTTTGCAATTCAATAAACCAAGGTAAGGGCACAACATTGTTGTGCCCTTATGATTATTCAGCAACATTCGAGCTTTAAGTGCAAACGTTCTCGTTTTGAGTGGGAACGTTTTCGTTTTGAGGTAGAACGTTCTTGTTTTGAGGTAGAACGTTTTCGTTTTGAGGTAGAACGTTCTTGTTTTGAGCAGGAACGTTCTCGTTTTGAGGTGCAACTTCCAGCTTTTGAACTCGAATCATGTACCTTTAAAGAATATTAATTACAAAAATACCCAGATTGGGGACTTCCAGAAATTAAATTATTCAATTTTGTAAGCGAAGACGATCATTAGATTCTTGCTCCTCTGCTTCAAGAGCGCAAGAACAGCTTTCTCTGCTCACCAAAGCGATGGGTATTTTTTTAGTTGGAAGTCCCTTGTATGAGCCTAAAACAGAAATGCGATCGCAAAAATTCTACCCGCTTTGCCCGTTGATTATCCACATCAGCAGTGTAACTATTGGCATAGACTTCAAAATACCAGCGAATATCTTCCAAATCTTCTGCTATTAAGGGGGATGTAAAATTTAGTCTGTCGGTTTCTTAGTGGTCAAGTCTGACAATAACTTGATTAATTTCTGAAAAGCGGAAATTTAATTCCATATTCAGGGGAATTGCGGCTTGAGTGTAGGGATAATTCGATTGTAGATAAGCTACCGCCGCGTTTGCTAGATTTCCAAAGGACTAGGGACTGGGGAATGAGAGGGATAAGAATGACAAACAATTCTTTGTATCTACCCTACGGTAAGCCGCTTTGCGTCTATACGTGAGGCTCATTCATACTTTCAATCAGTAACACCAAAATTGCTGTAAGTTAAGATCACCAAAAGTAAAACCTAAATATTACTGTAAAAAAATCGCCTAAAAGAGCAGCTAGCGTGGAAAATATTGAGAATGTTACCCAAAATTATGGATAATTCCCCTGCGATCGCTCAAGCAGATGCATCTCTACCTAATTACACTCTGGAAAATACGCTTCCAGTGGATTCGACTGAGAAAAGGATAGGAAGTGACTTTGATTCCCGCATGATGCTGCGGTGTTTGGAACTGGCTCGTCGTGCTTTAGGGCGGACTTCGCCAAATCCGTTAGTGGGTGCGGTGGTTGTCAAAGATGGGGAAATTGTGGGAGAAGGGTTTCATCCCCGTGCTGGTGAACCTCATGCTGAAGTTTTTGCTTTGAGGGCAGCAGGAGAGAGCGCTCGTGATGCTACAGTTTATGTCAGTCTGGAACCTTGCAACCACTACGGGCGCACTCCGCCTTGTTCTGAAGGTTTAATCAATGCGGGAGTGGCAAAGGTGGTGGTGGGTATGGTAGACCCGAATCCACTGGTAGCTGGTGGTGGTATTACTCGTTTACGTGCAGCAGGTATAGAAGTGTTAGTTGGAGTAGAAGAAGCAGCTTGCAAAAAACTCAACGAAGCTTTTGTGCATCGCATTCTCTACAAACGACCTTTGGGAATTTTAAAATATGCTATGACTTTAGATGGTAAAATTGCTACTACCTCTGGTCATAGCGCTTGGGTGACAAGTCAAGAAGCCCGCAGTGAAGTACATCTAGTGCGGGCGGCTTGCGATGCCATAATTGTCGGTGGTAATACAGTTCGACAAGATAATCCTTACTTAACCAGCCATCAAGTAGGGGCACATAATCCCCTGCGGGTGGTGATGAGTCGCCACCTAAACTTACCGGAAAATGCCCATATGTGGCAAACTGCGGATGCTCCAACTTTGGTGTTGACACAGAAGGGTGCTAATCCCGATTTCCAGGAACTGTTGCTCAAGCAGGGGGTGGAGGTGGTGGAATTAACATCACTTACACCAGATAAGGCAATGGCGTACCTATATGAGCGGGGTTTTTGTAGCGTGCTGTGGGAGTGTGGTGGAACCTTAGCTGCTAGTGCGATCGCTCAAGGAGCAGTGCAAAAAGTTTTGGCATTTATTGCCCCAAAAATCATTGGCGGTAGTATTGCTCCCACACCAGTGGGCGATTTAGGTTTTACTACCATGACTGAGGCGTTGTCTCTAGAACGTGTTTCTTGGCGTGTAGTAGGCTCTGACTGCTTAGTGGAAGGTTATTTTTCCCAAAAAGCTAATAGTCAACAGTAATAACACTTGACGAGCAATATATTTATCTTGATTTTGCGTTGGCGTAGCCTGCCGTAGGCATCATGAACACTGGCGTTCATGGGCAATATCACGTATGAGGGCTAGTCGAGATTGAATGTAGTGGCTAAGAAAATCAGTTTCGTTAGAATCTAACAACACTTGCGTTTCGGTTTGTTTCACTAACCACTGTACCAAGCTAGCATCATCCAGTTGTAAAAGGAGCTTGGCTTGAGCAGTTTCAACCACTGACCAAAGCTGACGCATAATTATAGGAGTCATCAGACCTCAATTGAATAATTTAGCTTTGCTATCTTCAGATTACACAATTCCGATCGCACTTTACGACATGAATGTAGAAGCTGAGACAAGTATTATTAAAAACTTAATAATGGTATTTATAACTTTATGAAGATTAAGAATTGAAAACTCAGTTTTGAAAATGGGGATGGGGGATGGTGTATTAGGCATTGGGCACAGGAAAGACAGATTTTCATGGGTTTAATTACAAAACCTAGAAAACAAATGCACTAACTCTAAAAACTTGGTTTTTGTGTTTGGTAAGACCGAAATTATGTTGATTGTAGCCTAAGAAAGCCAGTTTTTTAAGGACTATATGAATACTGAATCTGTCTTCTAGAATACAAAGCTTTGCAAAAGCCATTTTAATATCGAATAACACATTCATATTCATCCTGCTTTACTAATCCAAAATTTCTTCTTCTGCTTTTGAGCCACGATCTTTGATGCAATGAAAGCGGCATCCTCTCCAACGCCCAATAGAAGGCCAGACTTCACGGTGTACAACCAGGGTAGACCTAGTAAGTAAAGTCTCAGGTAATTTGTGAGACCACGCTTGTGAATCGGATAGCCTTCCTTTCTACATCTGTTGCCTAATTCATGGAGTAGCAAACAAGTAAGCTGCATAGTTGCTAAATTTAAAATCTAACTTTTGAGAACAATGTTTCTCAGAAAATTAACATTGTTTTGCTGTAGATGGATTCACAAAATCATGTAAATCTACATCCCAAATACTGATGTAAATAAAATCACATCTTTGGCGGATAATTTGGCCTTTGATAGAGCCATTCGTAAAACTAAAATTATCAGATTGACGCTGTTGTACCTGTTTGAGTCCCTGCTTAATTTCTTCAGTGGTTTGCCCTGCTAACATTCCATTTAAAGTAGTCTCCATTACCTGTGGGTCTACTGATTGGGCAAAAGATACCTCAGTTTGACGTAGCACTTTAGAATTACGATCAAATAAGTAGCCAAGGTCAATTTTGTTGGGCACTAATTTGTAAACGACAGCACGAGTCTTGCCCCATGCGCCCCTTAAATCTTGATTTGGTTTGCCGAGGGTAGCTTCTACGGCGCTTCTTGACGTACCTGTAGGAAATGCGGGAATGCTTTGGCTAGTGGTAGCTAATTTACTAGGCGGCCGATCGCTGTTTTGTGCTGTGGAACGAACTTCTGGTTTGGGAACTGCGCTTGCCTCATTTTTTGTTTCTGGCTGTGGTGTCGATACTGCTATCGGTGCTGGAGTATCTGAAGTGACAGGCTCTTTTTCTGGCTGTGGTCTGGATACAGCTGGGGGATTAGAGGTTGGTCGCTGTCGTGGTGGTGAGCTAGGGATAACTGGAACTGGAGAAGTTTGGGAAGAAACGGGCAGTTCAGTAGATGCAGAAGTCGGAAAAGATTCTGGCGATGGCGTGGGATTTGTACCAATAGTTGTTTCTGGTTGTTGCTGACGAATGATGCTAGGAATTGCTACTGCACCAATCAAGCCGCCTATCAGCAAACTACCAACAATCACAGTAGATTTTTGCCAGTTCCCAGAAGTAGATGACTGTGGAATCGCAGAATTGTTTTGTGGTGAATATAATGGCTGTGTTTGTCGAGTCGATGCAGTGGGAGAAAAACTGACTGTAGAAGTATTTGTAGCTAACTTAGTAGGTATATTACTAGCAGATTGTAAGGCATGTAGCATTTTACTAGCAGTGCTGTAACGATCGCCAGCATGAGGCTTAATTGCCTGATTGAGTACCGCCGCCAATTGGGAAGAGACATTAGAGGCGTGCTGCTGCCAAAGTATTTCCCCAGTTTTGGGATCGGTTAGTAATTCTTGTGGGTGTTTACCAGTCAGCAGATAAATTGCCGTTAAACCCAAGCTGTAGATATCAGTGGCGTAAACTGGGCGGCCAACGGCTTGTTCGCTAGGCATATATCCGGGCGTACCAATGATAAGCGATCGCGTGGGGTATCCTGGAGAATTCACCACAGAACGGATTGTTTCTTTGACTGCACCAAAATCAATTAAAACTGGATTGCCATCAGCAGAACGCAGAATAATGTTATCTGGTTTGATATCCCGGTGAATAATGCCTTTACTGTGAACATAATCTAAGACTGAAAGCAGACTTAAGAGAATTTGCCGAACAGCAGTTTCACTCTCAAATCCTTTGTCTTCGACAATTTTTGTCAGGGTTTGGCCATGAATCCATTCTTGGACAAGGTAAAATTGCCCGTTCTCAGAAAAGTAGGCGTAGAGTTTAGGCACTTGGTGACTACTTTCACCCAAATACTCTAAGGTTGCTGCTTCCCGTTCAAACCGTTGTTGGATAAGTTGGTAGGTTTGCGGGTCATTATTGGTTATCGGTTTTAGTTGCTTGATTACACAGCGACGGCGAGAAGGCATGTGGACATCTTCTGCTAGAAAGGTTTCGCCAAACCCACCAGCGCCGATTACCTGAATAACTTGATAGCGATTGTTCAGCAGGGTTATTGTCATGAAAAATTACAAGTGTATACACCCAGTGCAAAGCCAAAGACTTCCTCTCTTCTTTGGGCTTGTCGTCAGACATCGCCCTTTCCAAATGTACATCAGATGAGTTGATCAGTTATGGACACTGAATTTAGAACGGGTGTAGCTAATGGGAGAATACAAGGATACTCAAGTCAATTGTCTGAGTAGAAAGTGCCACAAGCCAAACTTTTTGTCTCCCAGTAGGGCGGATTACCAAATTGCTGAATCAAGAAATCCATGAACACTTGAACACGTCGCGAGTGCTTACGATTGGGTAAATACAATGCATAAACGCTTGTATCTTGATCAGTTTGGGGAGAAATTTGAAAATCAGACAACACTGCCTGCAATCGTCCAGCTTTAATATCTTCACCGATCAACCAGGTTGGCATCAAGACCAAACCACTGCCATCTAAACAAACTTGACGCAGCACCTCTGAATGATTTGCTATTAGAGATCCACTCACTTTCACTTCACACACTTCTGTCTGACGCTGGAAGCGCCAGATTTGATGATTTGTAGAATAAGCAAACAGCAAACAATTGTGCTGAGTTAAGTCGTTTGGATGACTCGGTTTACCCTGTTGCTTAAAATAGGCTGGGCTACCGCAGACCAGCCGATGGTAGGTCGCGAGTTTGCGAACCATTAGATTAGGATTGGAACGATCAAGGTTGCCAATGCGGATGACCACATCTAGATTGGCTTCTGCCAGGTTTGCAAGTCCATCGCTCAGTTGGAGGTCGAGTTTTACTTCTGGGTAGTGAATCAGAAAATCGCTCAGAATCGGAGCAATGTGCAGCCGCCCAAACGTTACAGGCAGACTGATTCGCAAAGTGCCGTGCGGAATATCACCCTGTTCCATAACACAAAGGTTGGCTTCTTCTACATCTTGCAGAATTTGCACGGCTTTGTCGTAGTACTTCTGCCCCTGTAGTGTGAGCGTGATGCTGCGCGTGGAGCGGTTGAGTAACTGAGTGTTCAGCATCGCTTCCAGGGAATTGATTTGGCGCGTCACTGAGGAGACGGCTAACTCTAACTGCCGTGCAGTTTCCGAAAAGCCACCAGTTTCTACGACTTTGACAAACGATCGCATCGCTGCCAGTTGATCCATCGCATCTCCCGAAACTAATTATTGCATAAAACGCAAAGATGTTTAGCGTATTTAGTAGATTAACATTCTTTTCAAATGAGATTAAAGTGAAACTATCAACAGTTGCAGAACAGTCTCAAAGGAGGCAACGATGACGCTGACGATCGCAATCACTTCTGATTTCATTTGTCCTTGGTGTTTAGTGGCAGAAACGCGGTTGAATCAAGCGATCGTGCAACTAAATTCTGCTGTTGAGATTGAATACCTCTGGTTTCCCTTTGAGTTAAATCCGCAAATGCCAGCAGCTGGAATGGATCGCAAAGCCTATCGCACTGGCAAATTTGGCAGTTGGGAATACTCGCAAGGGTTGGACGCAAAAACGGTGCAGGCAACACAAGCTGATGGTATTAACTTCCGCTACGACTTGATGAGCGTCACACCCAACACCCTAAAAGCACATCGATTGACTTGGTTTGCAGGCAATCAGGGCAAAGCAACTGAGATGGCTGTCCGCATTCTTAATGCCTATTTCACAGAAGGTCGAAACATTGGTGATGTTGAGACTCTAGCAACTTTGGCAGCAGAGATCGGCATTGATGCTGCTCAAGTGAAGGCGTTTCTGGAGTCAGAAGCAGGAATTCTAGAAGTCAAAGACTTGGAACAACAAGCGCTCGCCCAAGGAGTTTATGGTGTTCCGGCCATTCGCATTGGTCGAGAAATCATATCTGGAGCGCAATCAGTTGAAGTATTTCTGGCAGCTTTGCAACAAGCAGTGAATGAATTAGCCAGCGCTTAATCACGCTCGTTGCCATCACAATTCAAATCAATATCTGGAGGAAAATAGATGAACGCTACTGATCGTCGTGCCATTGTGATCGGTGGATCGTTGGCGGGACTATTTACGGGAACCCTGCTGCGATCAATTGGTTGGCAGGTCGATATTTATGAGCGATCGGCTCATACGCTTGACAGTCGCGGCGGCGGCATTGTGCTCCAGCATGATGTGATTGAAGCATTTCAACGCGCAGGCATTCTCCAGGACAATCTGGGTGTCATGGCGCAGGAGCGCTATTACTTGAAGCAGAATGGCAGCATTCAACGAATGCCGATGCGTCAAACCTTGACCTCCTGGAACTTGCTCTACACTTCGATGCGGCGGCAGTTTCCAGATGAGCATTACCATCAAGGGAAATGCTTGAGCGAGATTGAGCAAAACGGCAATCAGGTGACAGCCATCTTTGTAGATGGTACGCGTGAGACAAGCGATTTATTGGTAGGAGCCGATGGGCCAAATTCGACCATCCGCCAATTGCTACTGCCTAGCTACACACCCCAGTATGCAGGCTATGTTGGTTATCGCGGCTTAGTCGATGAATGGGAGCTAGACCGAGAAACGGCTGCCATTTTTACCAAGCGCTTTGTGTTTTATCAGTTTCCCAATTCACACATCCTGCAATACGTTATTCCAGGCGAGAATGAATCGCTTGTGCCGGGAGAACGTCGGTTTAATTGGGTATGGTATGTCAATTACAATCAAACAACTGAATTGCCGCACATTCTGACTGATAAGTACGGCAAGCGTCGAGATTTCTCGATTCCACCCGGTCTGATCGCGCCATCTGTAGAACAAGAGATGCGATCGTATGCGAATCGAGTCTTAGTTACTCCATTTCAAAAGCTAGTGGCAGCAACGAAAGAACCGTTTGTGCAGGCCATTTTGGATCTGGGTGTACCCCAAATGACTTTTGATCGCATTGCCTTAGTGGGAGATGCAGCGTTCATCCCCCGTCCGCACACCGCAGCAAGTACCTCAAAAGCGGCAGCAAACGCGATCGCGCTTGTCGATGCCCTCATAGCTCATCAGGATGTCTTGAAAGCACTCTCCACTTGGGAAGACAATCAGCTGGCGCTGGGAATGCAGCTATGGAAACACGGTCAAGCTTTGGGAGAGCAATCCCAGTTTATCTATGGCACAGAGCGCTGGGAGGGAGAGGAATGAGAATACGCTTGGGTTAAGGAAATTTATTCGTTGAGCAGGGGAAGCAGGGGGAGCAGAGGGAGAGAAAAAAGGCTTATCCCAAGTGTATTGAGAGCAATGAAGTCATTAATGAGCATGAATCGATTTGAGACATTTAGCAATGGCGTGTTTGCATATTGCACTGCATCTGTAATTTGTAGGGAATTAAATTTTGCAATCCTCTGCAATCCTAATGCATTGGTTTGCATTGTTAATGCATCGGCTTGCACTGTTAATGCGTTCCCCTAGATTAAAAACGCTACGCTTTTACACAAAGCTGTACTAGGTGAACTCTATAGTCTCAACAAACTCTAAAATACCCTCCTTGATGTCTTCGGCTTCTTCTTCAAGGGAATCGGGAGTTTCGCCGTCAAGAAAGCTGTGCTGACTACTAACTATATATAAAAATTCACCACTGATAAAGGTGAGCAACCCCCGGTATGCATCTAATCTGATTGCTGTTCCATTATTTTCTTGCTTAGAAATTGTGGAACCTTTGGGCATATCTATTAACACGTAGTAAGCACCTCGCAAAGTATCTTTCAGATATTCGGTATACTCCACAGAAGCATCTGGTACATTGGCAAAAATCGCTTGGGGTACATACTTCTCTACTAAAATTGTTTCTAAATATTCTTCTTGTCCAATAGACTCCAATTCCTCTAACTGTTCTAAGGGGAAAGGATAATAATCGATTCTTAGCAAAGTACCGATGTCATCAGAAAAGCCAACTACTCCTTCCTGGCTTTGAATTCTACCACCCTGCTGTGGATCAACCGGAATCGGTACGGTAAAATTACCTAAAGGAGATTGATATGTCTGTTCGCTAAAATCTTCGATGACCACTGTTTCATCATCATCGTCGTCTGTATATTCTTCATCTTCTGCTTCTTTAAAGGCTGCGATTACCTCCTTGATGATTTCCTCTGCTTCTTCATCCTCAAGTTCTAAAGCTGCTTGTAGCTTTTTCAGATAGATTTGTTTCGGTTTAGGAATGGTGAGTTCATCGTCTAAAAGCACTATTACCCCAGCAGCAAAACCATCTAGCACTAATTCATCTGAGAGAGATACTTTGGCGGCATTAAACAGGGGACCAATTCCCTCTTCTTCTGCAATGGAGATGAGTCTATCAACTATTTCTGCAATTTCATCTTCTGAGTATTCCTCAAAAACCTCGAATTCCCAGAGGATACCTGCTAAACTTTCTGCATCTACCTCTTCAATAAATGAATCAGCGATCGCAGTCACAGTTGCGATCGCCGCCACCGCTTCCTCTGGACTTAGTGATTCCTCTGATGTCTTTGGTGAGTTAAAAACCTTGTCATATTTGGTCATAATTGCTACCTAAATTAATTCCTTGATAGTAATAACAGATTGAAAGTGACAATGGTCAGTTTACCAATGGAGCGAATCTTCTAGAGAAAAAGTTGGCTTATACGTGGTTGACTCTGTATCGATTGGGTGTAACAAAAGCTTGTTCACAACTAATCTTCAAGGAGTTGAATATTCTCCAATTTGTTTCCTAATATACATTTAAAGAGAAGCTAACTTCAGTATTTACCGCATGTCAATTTAATTAAATATTGTATGTAAATTTTTGTGACCGAGCAATTATTGTAAATAACTGCTATATCCCTTTATTTTTATCCTCCAGCAGATGAATTATATCTATCGATAGAATTATAAACTAGCTAGCGATAGATACATACACCGTAGGCAGGATGTCACGATACCGAAAGTTTGTAGTAACACATAATACTCAAAACGTTGTACTGTTAGTTCTATAAGTGTGAATTACATGAAATTTTGAGTTTTTTATGGTAAAAACCCCTCCTTCCCAGTTTTCACCAGATCAATATAAAGTAGATCCTGCAAAGGAAAACGTAGAAGCTCTTATACAAGAACCGCAACAGTTAGATATTGAGATTGCTCTAGAGTTCCTTTACACCAGAGATATTGAATTTCGTCAGGAAACAATTTATTTTCTCGTAGTTGATCGCTTTTATGATGGCGATTCAGAAAACAGCGAAGGTGCAAACTCGGAACTGTACGATCCAACTAAACAAGATTGGGGTAAGTACTGGGGTGGCGACTTGCAAGGTGTCATCGATAAATTAGATTATCTCAAAAATATGGGAGTTACCGCTCTTTGGCTAACTCCACTGTTCGAGCAGGTGGAAGAGTTATTTGTTGGCAATGCAGCAATACATGGCTATTGGACAAAAGATTTTAAACGGCTTAATCCTCGATACATTGCTGACGGAGAAAACCCTTCTTTAAACGCCACTCAAGAAGAAAAAAATACAACCTTTGATCGGTTAGTTACAGAAATGCACAAGCGCAATATGAAGCTAGTGCTGGATATTGTCTGCAACCATAGCACACCTGATACTAGCGGTAGTAAAGGTGAATTGTATGATGATGGTGTCAAAATTGCTGACTTCAATGATGATGCTAATAATTGGTATCACCACTATGGCCAAGTGCAAAACTGGGAAGACGAATGGCAAGTGCAGAACTGTGAATTATCTGGTCTAGCAACTTTCAATGAAAATAATACTGAATATCGTGAGTATATCAAGTCAGCAATTAAACAATGGCTAGACCGGGGTGTGGATGCACTGCGGGTGGATACTGTCAAGCACATGCCGATTTGGTTTTGGCAAGAATTCACTGGCGAGATGACGAATCACAAACCAGATGTATTTATTTTTGGTGAATGGATTTACAGTAATCCAGATGATGAGCGCTCGGTGGAATTTGTTAACCACTCAGGCATGACACTTTTAGACTTTGGGTTGTGTGTGGCAATTCGAGCCGCACTGGGACAAGGTTCAGAAATGGGATTCCAAACAATTCAATACATTTTTGATCAGGATTATCGCTACAAGGGGGCAACAGAGTTAATTACCTTCATCGATAACCATGATATGTCCCGCTTCCAATCGCTGAACCCCGATCCAGCGATGTTGAAGGTTGCGATCGCCTTAATTATGACCTGTCGCGGTATTCCTTGCATTTACTATGGCACAGAACAGTATTTGCATAACGATACTGATGGCGGTAACGACCCGTATAACCGCCCAATGATGGAAAATTGGGATACTGAGAGTGAGATTTATCGTTGCATCAGGCTGCTGTCTGGCTTACGACGACTGAATCCAGCCGTATCAATGGGTAGCCATTGGCAAAAATACTTAACACCGGATGTTTACTGCTATGTACGCCGTTATCGTGACTCTGTGTGTTTTGTAGCTTTAAACCGGGGAGGAGAAGTTACTTTACCAGAAGTAGAAACAGAATTGCCCGATGGAGAACATACCTGCGTGGTGACTCGCAACAAGTATGAGGTAAAAGATGGCAAGATTTATGACCTAGTACTAGAAGAAAGGGGAGTGATTGTTTTCAGCCACGTTGGCGAACGGATAAAAGCACAAACAATTGTCCGCGTCCAACTCAATGGTGTAGAAACCCAACCAGGTGAAATTATTGTAGTCACAGGAGATTGCCCAGAGTTAGGTAACTGGGATATTGGCAAAGCCTATCCTTTAGAGTACATCAACACCAATACTTGGTTTGCTGAAATTCCCTTTAATGAAAGTGCCGGAAATCTCATAGCTTACAAATATGCCATGTGGCGGGAAGGGCGATCGCCTCTGCGCGAAAATCTCGTAAATCGTCGCTGGGTGATTGCCAAAGAAGGTACTGTTAAATGGCGTGATACTTGGGCATCGGGAAGAGAATCTTAGAAATATAGAATGATGTATGAAGAGTGAAGGATTAAAATTTTGATTATTCACTCTTCATTATTTGTGAATTAAAAGTTCCAAAAAATACATAAATATGCGTATTTAATCGCAGTGTACGCCATAGTGTAGTAGTTAGATACTTTAGTAATTTTATACTCATGAGACTCTTCTCCTACTGCCTAACTTGTGATAGCGGTGCTGCTCCTAACCCATTCTGGGAACTTTGCACTCTCGCAATTTGCAAGCCTAGAATCCGACGAGTAGCAAACATTAGATCTCTTGCAAAAGTCCCAAAATCAGGTATGTCATTCTGAGCGAAACGCAGTGGAGAGAAGAATCTCACTAAATGTATCGCTCCGCTTAATATGACAATTTAAGCATTTATGCAAGAGGTCTATTGGAGATTGGGTTTTAGGATTTGGTTCTACACAGTCACCAATTGGAGATAGAGATATCGGTGACTGCGTTGTATATGCGATGAAGGTAATGGATAAGATGACATTGCAAGAATACGACAAGTTTTGCCGAGTTCATAACCAAAAGTTGGGTTAACACAATCTCAAACTGCCGAAACCAAATTCAAGATTGCTTGGAAGATACTCCCAGTTTGCAGCGCCTTCTAAAAGACTGGGAGTGGATACAGAAATATTATCGCCGCGCCCGTAGAGATGCAGCAAATGAGACTCAAAAACCAATAGAAACTTTTCCCCTTGAGTGTCCTTTAACTATGGAACAACTTCTCGATCCTGAATTCCTCTAAGTACAATTTTGCGTAAAAGCGTAGCGTTTATAATGCAGGGGGACGCAATGGCATTGTAGGGGAATGCATTAACATTGTATCAAGATGCAATGGCATTGTAGGGGCACACATTAACATTGTATCGGGATGCAATGGCATTGCAGAGGGACGCGTTAACATTGTATTGGGATGCATTGGCATTGCAAGGTATTGCCAAATTTAATTCGCTACGAATTTATGAAATGCTGTACTAAGTTAGACTGCTGAGACTCAGTAACTAGACATAATTAAACATAAAATAAAATCCTAGTTCGTAGTGAGTGATTCATCGCTCAAAACAAAGATTATCAGCTTCCTCAAGGTGGGAGAACACTACTGTAATTTAACACTGTGGGTGCATAGGCTAGCAAGAACCGCAGGCATCGCACATTCATCGCAAACTTATAATCTTATAATATTGATGATATTTATCCACCTCTGACTTTTTATTGCGATAATTCCCAAGGGGGACGCGCTCTCCACTGGTCAGTTAAAGGGGGATAGATGACAATCAAGCGGTTGGTTTTATTTTTTATAATGACGCCGATAGCAGTTCTGTTAGCAGTTTCGGCTTTATTCGGTAGTTGGCAAGAACCTCAATTTCAAAGTCGCCTGGAACTATACCAAACAAATATTGCTTTACAAGCTCAAGCTTGGCAATCAGAAGATAAGAGTGATGACAAACTCCAAGCGATTCGGGAAGCAATACTTGGTGAGCAACCCCTAGAAAGTGCTACAAAGCAGTATCAGGAGGCGCGTCAATCAGTTCAAGCTAATTTAGACAAAGTTAACAACAAACTTGCACAATTACGCTCTCAAGCTGAAATAACTCCCACGCCTCCGAAACCTCTACCGGATGCTCCTCCCACTATTGAAACGTCTAAACAGGGACAGCAACAGTTACAACAGTCTTTTAATCAATTACAAAAATTACTGGCTGAATTAGACCTGCGCTTGGGAATTTTACAAGCACAGCAAGAACAGAGGGATACAGCCTTCAAGACTTGGAGCGAATTACAACAACGCTCAGATATTAATCCAGGGTTTGGGGAAACCGCTGCTGTCTTGACTGGACTGTGGAGCAATCCTCCCCGTATCCTTCCAAATGCTCAAGAACCAATTCAAAAGAATTTAGAAGGTTGGTTTCGCTCTACTGCTTTGGTTAAATTATACCAACTTCAGCAACGACAAGACGCGTTATCAGCAGTAAAAGCTGCACAACAAGAATCCTCTGCTCAAGCAGTGTTGAAATTGGCGGTTATTGGTACTATTCCCACTTTGGCAGCTTTAATTGGTTTAATACTGCTAATTTTATTATTTGCTCAACGCTTGTTGAAAGGAAAAGCCTCGTTATTAGCTCAAAATGCTGATGTCCCTTGGTCAACGCCTTGGGGTGGTGAAACGGTTTTGCAGGTTTTTATCATCGGCTTTTTCTTTATGGGGCAAATTTTTGTGCCCTTGGTAATATTACTGCTACCCATCCCGCGTCCCATTGTGGATGTGCGACTTCAGGCATTTTCTGTCTTGGTTAGTTACTTCTTAGTAGCATTAGGTGCGTTGTTAGTGCTGTATTTCTCTCTCAAGCGCTTTTTTCCATTACCAGAATTCTGGTTTCGCTTCCGTTTTCAAGATAACTGGTTTTTGTGGGGACTGGGAGGCTATTGCACGGCTTTACCTGTAGTTGTGCTGGTATCTTTGATTAATCAACAGCTATGGCAAGGACAGGGTGGGAGTAATCCTCTGTTGCAACTAGCGCTGGAAAGCCAAGATGGTATAGCACTTGGTATATTTTTCTTTACTGCTGCGATCGCAGCTCCATTTTTTGAAGAAATCCTATTTCGCGGTTTTTTGTTACCCTCTCTAACTCGTTACTTACCCGTGTGGGGATCGATTCTGATCAGTAGTTTGTTGTTTGCGATCGCTCACCTCAGCTTATCGGAAATTCTCCCCCTGACCGCATTGGGCATTGTGTTAGGAGTAGTTTACACGCGATCGCGCAATCTCCTCGCTCCTATGTTCCTCCACAGCCTTTGGAATAGTGGTACACTATTAAGTTTGTTTGTTTTAGGTAGCAATTAATACGATGATAGTACTGTTGCCAAAAACGGAAATATCTGATTTTATCTCCATAGGTAGAGACAATTTACTAGTGATAATTGGTTACAACCATATAATACTAGCTGAAAACCCAATTAAGATAATGGCAAAAGCAAATTAAAGAATGCTATTAACATAGACAACAAACTATGTAATTAAGCATTTATTCTCATTCAGGTAGATTTTAGCCATTTTCGAGATGTTAATTGTCTTGTTGAACCATTTTTAGTTGTCATAAATTGGAATGCAATTCCGGTTTGCGCTCATGGAAGTGGGGATCGGTAACTAAAAAGCGGTTAGAAAGATATGGAAGATGCCTCTTGCGCTTCTAGATTCCCACTAGCCACGTAGTTGTCTTGTCTATTGATGCAATAGCGTTTCACATCCGATCGCAAAAGAATCCGGAAATAATACTGATGGACTTGTAAAAAGTGGTGTATGTAGCAGCTTTTGCTGATTATTTAAGATTGATTCTGCTCAAGATAAACGTCTGAGCTAAAAATCTGCAAAACTGCTGCACCAGGGTTTGCGATCGTCAAATCCACCAAAAGCCATCAAGGAGCGCCAGATCTGCCTATACTGCAAGACATATTGGCGTCTCCTCTGGAATAGAAGCACGCTGATTTTAATTATTCATCTTGGGACTTACTCATACTGAAAAATTAAAAATTTATTGATTAAGCAAATAGATTTACTTGCTTTCATTACAATAAAGACTTTATTTTTATACTAACTTATCAAGGAGCAGCACTTAATATGGCAAATCTCAACCCCAGTCACCCTACCAAACAACTTCTAGCTGGTTACTGTGGCATTATCCTGGGAGCGTTTGGGGTTCATAAGTTTATTTTAGGATACGCTTCTGAAGGCTTTATCATGTTAGTGATTTCTGTAGTAGGGGGTTCTTTCACCTACGGCGTTGCCATGTTAATTATGCAACTTGTAGGTTTAATTGAAGGCATGATCTACTTAAATAAATCCCCTGAAGGATTTGTAAACACCTATTTTGAAAATAAGCAGGGCTGGTTTTAGTGTAAGAATAGTCTTCTTACTGAAAGCCGAGGGTAATACCAATTCAAAATTCAAAATGACGCTCTCTACGAGACGCTAAAAGCGTAGCTTGCAACTCTTACAGAGTACGCGGACTCGCTCTAAGCGAACGCGAGTGCGTCTCTAAGAGTTGCCATGCCGTTGGCGAAGCCTCTCGTTCGCTGTCTTCGTCTCTGAAAGAGAAGAGAAGGCTTTACGCTGCGCTAACAAAATTCATCCATTAAGAAAGCCAGACAGAACAAAGGTATGTCCGTATGTATCTGTCGTATTCTTTTTTCAAATTGGTATAACACAGGCTTCTAAGTGTAGGATTGTAGCAAAAGTGCGGGGATAAAGGGCAGCGAGCCACAAAAGCAACATCCTTTTTCCCTTGTGCTTCACCCTTCAGCTTTAGTAGAAGTTATACAGCACTTCTACCTCGTATATTTATTTTTATTGATATGCTCATTCTCAAACCTAAACAGCTTAACTGGGCAATGTTCTTCTTGTTAGGCTTAGGATATTTTAGTGTTATGTCTCATTTGGAAATCAACTATTTCTTAAAAAACCTGATTGCGATCGCGCCAATACAGGTGGCAGCTATTATTTATGTCACTTATCGACGTTGGAACTGTCAACCCCCTGTAGGGGAATTAAAAATTCCAAATTTAAAATTCAAAATTCAGAACTCTAGAGATAAATCTGAAAACTTGGAACGTTGAATTAAAGTGCAGCGATAATCTTGATGCTCAACGAAGTACGAGAAAAAGCAGCCATAATTCATAATTTTGAATATTTTACCGATGTTCGTGCAGTGTCCTGTAGGTATGGGATAGAGTTTTAAGGCGATAAGCTGTGAATTCGCTTTAACTTACAAGGGGCAGGATTTAAATCAATACTCATTACCCAGTTGTACTGAATTTTTCTTATAAATTAATAATTTTAATATGGTTGACATTGAGTCATAGTTCCATATTTCGCCTACGCTCGAATTAGAGACGCTTTTAGTCAGGCGTTGAATTTCTGTAGCGAATCTAAACACAAGCCATGCAACTTGTCCCGAAAACCAAGCTAGCCCCAGAACTTGACCCAATCCTAGATAAAATTATTCTAGATGTTGGGGGCATGAAGTGTGCTGGGTGTGTGAACGCAGTAGAACGACAGCTAACCCAACATCCAGGAGTTAAGAGTGCCTGTGTGAACCTGGCCACAGAGGTAGCAGTTGTAGAGTCAGAAACTGGTGCGGTAGATGCAGATGCACTGGCACAGCGATTAACAGCCGTTGGATTCCCGACTCAACCCCGAAAAGCTAGTGGCACAGTAGTAGGTGAAATACCGACCTTACCAGACCCAGCAGAACGACAACGCCGAGAAATGCGTTCTTCTCTATGGCAGTTAGCGATCGCTGCGGTGTTGCTGATATTGTCGGGAAGTGGACATTTTGGTAATCTTGGTAGCTCAGTGCTGCCTGTGCTAAATAACATCTGGTTTCACTGTGGACTGGCGACAATAGCGCTGTTAATTCCCGGTCGCCCGATTTTAGTAGATGGCTGGTTGGGCTGGCGGCGAAATGCGCCTAACATGAATACCCTGGTGGGATTGGGAACGCTGACAGCCTACATTGCTAGTTTAGTAGCGCTGCTTTTTCCCCAATTGGGTTGGGAATGTTTCTTTGACGAACCAGTAATGATGCTGGGTTTTATTCTCTTAGGAAGGACATTAGAGCAACAAGCTAGAGGTCGCGCGGCTGCTGCATTTAGGAAGTTACTAGCACTCCAGCCACTCTTAGCGCGATTGATTGCCAACCCAGAGAAAGCCGGAATGGGTTCTTCTAGTGTTGAGATTCCTGCTGAACAGGTGCGTGTCGGTGAATGCTTACAAGTGCTGCCAGGTGATAAAATCCCTGTTGATGGTGAAGTAGTGGTTGGTCAAACAACGGTTGATGAATCAATGCTAACTGGGGAAGCAGTGCCAGTAATCAAGAAACCAGGAGATACGGTGACAGGAGGGACGCTAAACCAGTCAGGAGCGATCGCTATTCAAGCAACCCGGACTGGAAGTGATACAACTCTAGCTCAAATTGTTGCCTTAGTAGAAGCTGCCCAAACTCGGAAAGCCCCAGTACAGAAATTAGCAGATACAGTAGCTGGTTACTTTACCTACGGTGTGCTGACAGCATCTGTATTAACATTTGTCTTTTGGTACTTTTTCGGCACTCATATTTGGACTGATATTACCATGTCTGGTGGCATGGAAATGATCAGCCACGCTCACCACTCCGTACAGACGCGATTAATCGCGTCTCTACCAACTCCTCACTCTCCTTTATTAATCAGCTTAAAACTAGCGATCGCAGTTATGGTAGTCGCCTGTCCCTGTGCTTTGGGACTTGCCACACCAACAGCCATTCTTGTTGGGACTGCTATGGGCGCAGAACGTGGGCTGTTAATCAAAGGTGGCGACGTTTTAGAAAAAATACACAAGTTAAACACCGTAGTATTTGATAAAACTGGCACTCTCACCACAGGTAATCCCATCGTCACAGATTGTTTGTTAATTGAGGAAATGAGGAATGAGGAACTCGAGGCCCCCTCTGGGGATAAGGGGCAATGGCAAATAGGAAGTAGTGAACCCTACTGCCTATTCCCCACTCGCTACTCCCTAATACAACTAGCAGCAGCCGTAGAAAGCGGTACTCACCATCCCCTAGCAAAAGCGATTCACCAAGAGGCACAGCAGCAACAGCTATCTATTCCAGAGGCTGTAGACTTTCACACGGAACCAGGGCTAGGGGTATCTGCTGTGGTAGAGGATATAGTTGTATTATTGGGTAACTGGGAATGGTTGAGTTGGCACGGCATTGCCATTAACGAAACCGCACAACAGCTAGTACAGGATTTGGCAACAGATGGTAAAACAGTTGTTTGTGTAGCAATTGGGGGAACTTTAGCCGGACTAATTGGTGTTTCTGATACCCTCAGGTCGGATGCCCGATCCACTGTAGACAAGTTGCGTCAGATGGGCTTACGGGTAATGTTGCTCAGTGGCGATCGCCAAGAAGCAGCTAGCGCCATAGCCAAGCAATTAGGATTAGATAGCGCTGATGTAATCGCAGGTGTTCCCCCAGCTAAAAAAGCGGCGGCAATACAGTCTCTCCAGTTAGAAGGGACAAGGGGACAAGGAGGACAAGGAGACAAGGGGGACAAGGGGACAAAGAAAACTCCTCACTCCTCACTTCTCACTCAGCACGGGCTAAACGCCCCGCTGACGCTAACGGCACTCAGCACTCAGCACTCAGTTGTGGCAATGGTAGGAGATGGAATCAACGATGCTCCAGCTTTATCCCAAGCTGATGTAGGAATTGCTTTACACTCCGGGACAGATGTGGCGATGGAAACTGCTGAAATTATCCTAATGCGCGATCGCCTAAACGATGTCGTCGAATCTATTCAGCTTAGTCGCGCCACCTTCAATAAAATCCGCCAAAACTTATTCTGGGCTTTTGCATATAATACACTTGGCATTCCTTTAGCAGCAGGTGTTTTATTCCCTAGTCTGGGTATTGTGCTTAACCCATCTGGTGCTGCTGCATTAATGGCTTTTAGCTCTGTTAGCGTCGTTACCAACTCAATATTATTACGGCGATTCGCTCATCGTCTGTAGATTAAACTGAGTCGGTATTCAACTTTTACCAGTTCATAAAGCTTTTTGAGACACTTACCAAAGCTATCATAGCTACTGGAGTAGAACGGCCATGTTCTACTCTTTCAAGGTATTATGCAATTT
This sequence comes from Nostoc sp., assembly GCF_036917535.1. Taxonomy (GTDB): domain Bacteria; phylum Cyanobacteriota; class Cyanobacteriia; order Cyanobacteriales; family Nostocaceae; genus Nostoc. Next base: position 89,922 of record NZ_JBALDA010000057.1, on the reverse strand, counting down.
TAAAGCTTATTTAAATTAGCACCACAGACTGATGGTGCGCGAAAATGGCAAGATACGATACAAAACAAATCTTAATCAATTACAGTTCCACCGATTTGTCAATGGCAGCAGAAACCAATGAAAACCATCTACTGATTATTGAAGACGATCAAGGTCGCAAAGAATTTTCTCTAGAGCACCCCGTCTACTCTATTGGTAGAGACCGCGAATGTAATATCCGTTTAATGTCGCAGTTTGTCTCCCGCCGCCATGCCACATTAGTGAGATTGCCACGAGAGCATAATAGTCATAGCTACTATTACCGGATTGTAGATGGCGATGCCAAAGGTAAGCCTAGTTCCAACGGTTTGATGATTAATGGACGCAAAATACCAGCCCACGATCTTAAAAATGAAGACGAGATCGTTTTTGGGCCTCAAGTACGTGCCATTTATTACCTTTTAAGAAATACTCAGCGTTTAGGACAAACGGATTCGAGTGAGTACGACATTACACTAATAAACCCTGGTATGGCCGAGGATTTAGAGGAGTAGGAGAGTAAATTATAACTACCAATTACAGTCTGACACTTCCACGGCTTCAAACTGTGGGAGTATCAATTCAATCACCAAATCTATCCTGCAATACTTTCAATCAAATGCCAATGGCGGCTACTTTCAATAGATTGCTTGATTAACTCAAACATTTGTCGGCAGTAATTATCTAAGTGGATTGGTAGTTCTTCATTCTTAATCACAATACTCATCCGGGTTTCCGTTTCAGTAGATTTTGATTTATCAATCAGTACTTCTACTGTTATCAATTTAGGAAAAGGAACATTTCCAGGAACTTCACGACCAATAATATATTCGGGCGTGTGATATTGAATATCCAACTGACAGTCCTGTAGAAGTTCTACAAGTAACGGCAACAGATGGTCACTAGCAACAGAAATAATAAATGAACAGGTATAGCGAGCCATAATAGCCCCACCCTTGCAACACTGCGTTCATCCTATAATACCGAAGTATCTAAACATAAAGTCATTAAAAAATCAAAGTTTTTGAGATCCGGTACTACCAGATATACAGTCAACTCCTTCTCTGCGAGACGCTATGCGTAGCTTGCTTCCCCGCAGGGGTACGGGGAATTCAAAATGACGCTCTCTACGAGACGCTAAAAGCGAACGCGGACTCGCTAACGCTGCGCTAACAAAATTCAAAATTAATAATCCCCATAAATAAATTTAGGCGTTCCGTGAGTGTCAGCTGAACGGGGTTTCAATAAGGACGCAGTATTTTTTGTGGCACTTTACTGCTCGAAATACATATTTTATTCTTTCTTGTCTAAGACACGCTCCAGGAATATAAATAAATTTACTTGATCTAAAACAAAGTGGCAGAGGGCAAAAAATATGTTTTCTTCCTTCTGCCTCATGTCTCCTGCCCTCTGCCTTCTTTGGTAAGCTAAAAGTTTGATTAAAAACTTTACAATAAAGGTTTGGCTGAGGTAGAAAATGAAAGTCGCAATTACTGGAGCAACAGGATTTGTCGGTAGTCGTTTGATACAACGATTACACAAAGAAGGTCACAAAATAGTAGTATTAACTCGGAATACCACTTTTGCTCAAAAGGTTTTTCCTTCTGAGGCTTTCCCTAATGTAGAAATTGTTGCCTATACACCAAATGCATCTGGTTCTTGGCAAAGTGTCATCGCTAGTTGTGATGGCGTAGTTAATTTGGCAGGAGAACCTATTGGTGAGGGACGCTGGACATCAGAACGGAAACAACAAATCTTCAATAGCCGAAAGTTAGGTACACAAAAAATAGTTGAAGCAATAGTCAGTGCTAACTCCAAAACGGCAGTCGCTACAACGGAGGTAACCTCCGCAACGCGCTGCCTCCCATCTGTGTTAATTAATGCTTCAGCTATTGGCTACTACGGCACCAGTGAAACGGCAACTTTTGATGAAACCAGTCTATCTGGTAACGATTTTCTTGCCCAAGTCTGCCAATCTTGGGAAGCTGAGGCGAGAAAAGTAAAAGATGCTGGTGTGCGATTGGTAATTCTGCGTTTTGGGATTGTCTTGGGCAATGGTGGTGCTTTAGGTAAAATGATTCCGCCTTTTAAACTCTTTGCTGGTGGTCCTATTGGCAGTGGTCGGCAGTGGTTCTCATGGATTCACATAGACGATTTAGTTAACCTGATTTTGCAAGCTTTAACTAAACCGGAAATAGAAGATGTATATAATGCCACTGCCCCTAACCCAGTCAGAATGGCAGATTTAAGCCAAACTTTGGGAAAAGTGATGAATCGACCTTCTTGGTTGCCTGTTCCTGCTTTTGCGATCGAAGCTCTTTTAGGAGACGGGGCGATAGTAGTTTTAGAAGGTCAGCAAGTTATCCCAAAACGCACCATGCAAATAGGCTTTGAGTACAAATATCCTAATTTGCAATCGGCATTAACACAAATTCTTAGTTAAAAGGGATTGGGGAGTGGGGATGAGGGAGTGGAAAAGCAGGGGAGCAAAGGGGACAAGGGGACAAGGGGACAAGGTGACTAAAGTTAGAACTTGCAACAAGTCTTTCCGTTCCCCTTCTCCCCAATTCTCCTTATCTCCAAGTCTCTTCCTAATGCCCAATCCTCCATGCCTCATGCCCCATACCTAATTTTCTGACTATTGACTAGAAATAAATTTTTTGGAAACCCAACTGATAATACCGCTAAGAATGGCACCACCCATGAGGATGCCAATTGCTGGGTTAAACAAGGGTTGCCACAGTTGATACCATAAATCCAAACCCAGGTTTACTCCTGCGGCATTACCGATCGCAGCGATCGCTAACCAGCCAAAGCCAAACAAAACTAAAAAAACATCGGCGACTAAAACCATGTTTAGCCAATTTAACAATTTATCTTTCATAATTGGATTGGGTATTGGGTATTGGGTATTGGGCATTGGGCATTGGGCATTGGGCATTGGGCATTGAGAAGAGACAACTTAGAGAGTTACTTCAATAAATTCTCCCTTCTTTTCGTTGTCCCTAACCTCCAATTCTCAGTTTTCAGTCCCCATCCTCTACTTTTCAAACAGCCAACTTTTGACCTTTGTTAAACTCTGCCAATCTGGTTTTCTACTTAAACCGTCCTCAATATTATTTTTTATTTCATCATTCCATTGTTCGTTGACAAATATCAACTGTTGTGCTATGTCAATGTGTTCCCGCAAACCTTTTTGCTTTGTTTCCAGCATTGCTAAGGCGAGATTGATTCTAGCCTGGGGATCTTGTGGATTTAACTTGACTGCTTTCTGTCCAGCTTTGTAAGCCAAATTGGGTTTGTTATCGAGTAGATACAACCACGCTAAACAAACCCAAGCTGCACTAGTTTTAGGAGCGCGATCGCACACTTCTTTAAACACGGGGATTAAAGATTCTGCTGATTCTCCTGCTTTATAGCGTTCTAAACCTGTATCAAACAGGGATTCAACTGTTTGAGTCATATTAAATTAATCATGAGTCATTAGTCATTGATCGTTTGTCATTTGTCTTTTGTCCAATAACCAGGGACAAATGACAACTGACAATATTACACCCCAAATGACTTGCCGCAACCACAAGTTTGATTAGCATTGGGGTTAGTGAATTGGAAACCACCGCCAATCATAGCATCGCTGTAATCAAGCATTAAACCGTAGAGATATAACAGACTCTTGCGATCGCTGACAATTTTGAAGCCATCATAGTCAAAAACTTCATCATTAGGGGTGATCTTGCTAGTGTCTTCAAAGTCCATCATGTAAGACATCCCAGAACAGCCACCCTGACGCACTCCTACCCGTAAGCACAAGTCTGTGCCTTGCTTGTCCCGGAGGGATTTTACTTGGTGCAATGCGGCTTCGCTCAACAGAATTCCGCGTTGTTGAGCTTCAATTGCTTGTGTCATCTGTTTTTTCAACTCCTTAATTAGTATAAGCTTTACCCTATATCAGCTTGTTAATGCTTCTGGGTTGCTCTTGGTATTTTTGTATTCATTCTAGCGGCTTAGATGTTGCTAGATGCCAAATTGTAAACACTCCGTCAAAAGTAGCCAAAGATTTTTATTCTAGAATTGAGAGACTCAATGTGTTTATACATTCGGTATTCTTAAAATTCAAGCCTTGCGGCAGCCTGAGAAGCAACCACCCTTCAGGTGCAGCCATAAAAATTTAATTCGAGGCTAGCTAGCCCCCAAAGTTTACTTCCAAATTGCTCCTTTTGATCTCTATGACAAGTTTTAATCGCTCTACCAGTCGTCGGTTGAAGAAATTAACTCAAATTCCTTCTGTATGGGAGGGCGATCGCCGTCCGTTGTCATCACCAAACCAGCAGTCAGATTCAGAGGCAAAGGGAGAATGCATTCTTTGGGTAGATTACTCCCAAGGTGTTGTTCGAGGAATGGACGTAGTAGCTTCAGATATCGGTCCAGAAGCAATAGTTCGCACCTTAATGCAAGCAATGGAGCATCCTCAAAGTCCGGCAAGACCCGCTAGACCCCAAAGAATTGTAGTCAAAGACCGCGAGATCCAATTTTACCTGCGGGGAGTGCTGCAAGATTTGGATATCGCCATTGACTACGCGCCAGAACTGCCTTTAATTGACGAACTATTTCGTGGATTCGCCGATATCCTCGATAGTCAAACCCCCGACTTACCCCCACAGTATGCGCAAATCTTGCGAGAGAAAGCATTTGCAATTTGGCAAGCAGCACCTTGGGAATTTTTGGAAGAACAACAAATTTTGTCAATCGAGATTAATAAGTGGGATGTTGGCACACTCTACGCCTCAATCATGGGAATGCTGGGAATGGAGTATGGGATTTTGTTTTATCGCTCAGAAGAGTCTTTAAAACAGTTTCGTGCCGCAGTTCTAACAGATGAAGAATCAACAGAGCATTTAGAAGAAGCGTTCCTCAAGCAAGATTGCTTGTTTCTCACTTTTGAGAGCGTTGACGAAACTGATGAAGATGACGATGAAGAAGATGATTTGGCGGATCTGCCATTATCAGAAATTGACCCTACTTTTGGTAATATCCACCCCTTAGAAGGACTCCGGTCTGTTTTGTATGACGAAGAAGCATTGGTAATCTTGGTTGCGATCGAAAGCCTGAGTCGCTTTATTCGCGATCACCGTCGCCAACTTCATGAGGACATCTTCCCTACCCTCAGCCGTCGCTATCGCATTTTTCTGCCGCAGTCAGAAGAATCAACTAAATCTGTAGCTGTGACAGTCTCTACCATGCCGCAGTTAGCAGCAGAATTAGAGGAAATGACAGGCTTTGGTATTGACGATCGCGAGATTGACAATCTTGATTTCCAATCATTGCGAGATGACTTGATACCAGAAGATTCCTTCCTCAGCTTAGGTGTAGTGTCCTGGGAAATGTTGGATTCTCTACGAAAGGGGGTCAGCTACCACCAGGCTAGTGAAATCAAACAAGTGGGTGATGGTTTGCCGGTGATTTTAATTCAAACCTCCCGACCCAAGGCGAAGACCGTAATTGAAAGAATTGAAGCAGCAGGTGGATTGAGAGCAATTTGCTTTAATCCAGGTGCCGATCCTTTTGATGGCGATCGCTACGACCTGGGTTTATTGCAAACTCAAAATGGCGAATTGTTCCTATTTGGTGAATTTTTAGATGAAGATCCGATTCATGTCGAAGCCCGAAAAAAATGGAATCAGCGGTGTAAAAATACTAATGGCTACTGTGGTTTAATCATTGCCAAAGGACTAACGGGAGCCTCCCGTGGCAATCCTCAGTTACGAGATATGATGGCTTTGTTTGAAGGGCGATCGCTTTCACCAAAAAATTTAGGTATTGGCACTCTCCAACTTATGCCCCAACTTAAACTTGATTAATTGCATGAATTACTGCAATGAGAAATTAAGTTGATGTGTATTTGATTGGCATATTGACTGAAACTCCATTTAAGAGAGGAAAAGAGAAAGGCTTTGTCTGTCTGTTAACGTTTACCCCTTCCATCGCTCTTATGCAGTCTATTAACCGGAGACAGAGCGTTGCCGGTTCCACTCAGTCTTCGTCATCCGCGTACCTATCAGGGCGTGGCACTTTCTAATGAATGTTCATGTATATGTCAATACTAATAGACGTACCAATCTTGAAAGCTAACTTTATCTAAATTTTATGAAGTACCTGTATTTTTATGGTTTTCTAGTCTTTTTAGGCGAATGCTCCTCAGTATAAATAACTACAAAGTTTTTAAATACTGTTTACAAAGACTACTTGAATCAAACTTTAACTGATGCACTTAGATATTGGAATCTTTTTTTAACAATTTCTTGAGTTTAGCATCCTGTTATATATCAATATTATTAAGCAAAAGTTCAGATGTATATCTTTTTCTTTGTAATTTTTTTATAAAGAAGAAAAAATAGCTTTCTAATGTCTAAATGAAGATTATTTAAAGCGCGTAAATAATAGCTATAATAAACACACTGCCGAAAAAATTAAAATATACGATTCTTTTTATAGGTATACTTACCAAATAAAAATAATTATAATTACAATTTGATTGACAGTATTTTATATCTTGGCTTAGATGTGAGGAAAATATTTTATGGCAAAATTATAGTGCCCTACTTGGCTAAAAATGATTCATATAACCTCCAGATAGATGAAGAAGAAAAATCGCAAAAAAAAATGCTGATTTTCAGGCAAGTTATATCATCGCTGGAAGGAAGATAAAATATGCAAAACTTTATTGCATTGTGACGATAAGTTATTATAAAAGCATGAAACAAAACTAAAATATTAGTATTGGCAACAGTCAAGTAACATCATATTTATGATCAATTAATTTATCTGTGTAAAATTACAGATGTTGCTGTCAAAATTTACCAAATTGCTTGGCAATTTACACTCAGTAGACTGAGTTTTGTCCTCTTTTTTTGTGGCTACTATATTGGTACTGAAAAGCAATCAGCTTGATCGAGGTAAGCCAAAATTCATAACAGTTCAAGTAGCTCTTAACTTCTTGGTTAGAGATAGGTGTTTGTTTTAAAGCGATCGCTTATTTGCCTACTTTCTAAGTCACTATTCACGCTGTCTATACACCACTCTAACCCACCTGTAACACCAGCATTTCAGCATGACAATGATTCTGAAGCTTTATTTTTTTGTGTTCTAGCAGATATTCTCTCCAAGCGGGTTTGACAAACTTGAGAGAAGAGAGAAGGTCAAATGCTTTCAATGGAGAATAACTTTGGAAATCTTCATTGAGTCAATAGTAGGTATCTCGAATTTATTTAGAAAATTTCATTGTCAGGCTTTACTCATGCTGTTAGTAGGGTTATTATCTTCAAAAGCAACTATGTGTTATTTATGCTGTCACAATAGTAACAAATAAAGTGTAGTATTTTGATTTTTTTAGAAAATGATCAATCCTTTGACAAAACAAACATTTTTAATATTAATGGTATTACTTGTTTCCAGAGACAAACTCTGATAATCTTATCGGTTCCCTCTTATAATTTAGACTCTTTCGACCATCTAAATATACAGCAGATAGCATGATAATGACAAATAAAAAATGGGCAGTTAAACGCATAACAGTTAATCTCGCAACGCAGGAAGCGGAAAAACTAGAAAAATATTGCCAACAAACAGGTAGACCTGCAACTGACGTGATTCGTGAACTGATTAGAAGCTTGCCTGTTTCCGACGACAGCAAAGATGCAAACAACTAAGAAGTTACTTTCACAACTTATCCAAAAAACTGCTTTGCCATCAAAAAAATATCTATGATACTTTTGAGAGTCCACCGCTATGGACAAAAGTTTGTCTAGATGATACAGACGCGTTTTTATCGCGTCTGGTCATTTAGCGGGACTAAAAAAAGTAATCAAAGAGGTTTTAGTATCGATATTGGCAAGCCTTAATATGCTGCTGGAGTTGATATTAAGTAGCAAATTCCGACACCAACCCAGTTACAATCTGTAAAGAAACTGAAAAGGAACGACGGAATGCGTGTTGCAATCGTAGGTGCGGGACTGGCTGGGCTAGCAACCGCAGTAGATCTAGCTGATGCTGGTTGTGAAGTAGAGATTTTTGAATCTCGTCCGTTTGTCGGTGGTAAAGTTGGCAGTTGGGTTGATGGAGATGGCAACCATCTAGAAATGGGGTTGCATGTATTTTTCGGGTGCTACTACCAACTATTTGACTTAATGAAAAAAGTGGGGGTGTTAGAAAACTTACGCCTCAAGGAACATACCCACACTTTTATTAATAAAGGGGGGCGCACTGGTGCTTTAGATTTTCGCTTTCTTACAGGTGCGCCTTTCAATGGCTTAAAGGCATTTTTTACTACTTCTCAACTATCGTTGCAGGATAAATTGCAAAATGCGATCGCTTTGGGTACTAGTCCGATAGTTCGTGGATTGGTAGACTTTAATGGGGCGATGAAAACTATCCGCAATTTAGATAAAGTTAGCTTTGCCGATTGGTTTCGCAGTCATGGTGGAAGTAATGGCAGCATCAAGCGTATGTGGAACCCCATTGCCTACGCATTGGGATTTATTGATTGCGAAAATATGTCTGCCCGTTGTATGTTAACTATATTCCAGCTATTTGCAGTTAGAACTGAAGCTTCAGTTTTGCGAATGCTGGAAGGCTCTCCATCTGAATATTTACACAAACCAATTCTGGAATATCTGGAAGCTAGAGGCACCAGAGTTTACACGCGCCGACAAGTTCGGGAAATTCAGTTTACTGAGTCAGCTGAACAAACCCATGTCACTGGTATAGTAGTTGCCCAAGGTGATGCAGTAGAAACGATCGCTGCTGATGCTTATGTTTTTGCCTGTGATGTTCCAGGAATTCAACGCATCCTACCCCACGAGTGGCGTAAGTGGTCAGAATTTGACAATATCTACAAACTGGATGCAGTGCCAGTGGCTACAGTGCAGTTACGCTTTGATGGTTGGGTAACAGAACTGAACGATGGAGACCAACGCAACCAGCTAAACCATGCTGCTGGAATCGATAATTTACTTTACACAGCCGATGCTGACTTTTCTTGTTTTGCCGATTTAGCGGTGACTAGCCCTGCTGATTATTATCGCCCAGGACAAGGGTCTTTGTTACAGTTAGTGCTGACACCGGGAGATCCGTTTATTGCACAAAGTAATGAAGCGATTGCACAGCATGTCCTCAAGCAAGTCCATGAACTGTTTCCTTCGTCGCGGGAGCTAAATATGACTTGGTACAGCGTGGTAAAACTTGCTCAGTCTCTCTACCGGGAAGCGCCAGGGATGGATGCGTACCGTCCCAACCAAAAAACACCAGTAGATAATTTCTTCCTTGCAGGGAGTTATACTCAGCAAGACTACATCGACAGCATGGAAGGTGCTACTATTTCTGGACGACGTGCGGCAAAAGTGATTTTGGAGAGTTTGAAGAAATAACGTAGACACGCAGTGGCTTGCCGCAGGCTACTCCAAAGAGTGCGAAGAACGCGATCGCAAGGCATCTCGTAGAGAAGGAACAAAAGAAATGTCAGACTGGTTAGAGCATACTGTGCAGGTAGAAGTAGAGGCTCCCATAGGTTTAGTATGGAGCCTCTGGTCTGATTTAGAGCAAATGCCTCGGTGGATGAAGTGGATTGATTCAGTGAAAATTCCGCCAGATAATCCAGATATATCTCTTTGGAAATTAAAAACTGGCAGTCTAGAATTTAATTGGCAATCCCGAATTCTTAAAGTTATTCCTAACCAAATTATCCAATGGGAATCGGTTGATGGTTTGCCGAATCAGGGAGCGATTCGCTTTTACGATCGCCAGAATAGTAGCATTGTGAAAATGACTATTTCCTATGCCATCCCTGGCATTATTGGCAAAATTATGGATAACTTATTTTTGGGACGGATAGTTGAATCAACAATTCAAGCTGATTTAGAAAGATTTAAAGAATACGCACTGAATGCTAAAGCTAATTGATATAAATATTAACAAGAATAAAATGTTAGCGACATTACCAAGTTGGGTCGCTAAATAAATTAATCGTCAATTCCTCGCGTGGCGGTACTGCGCTGATACAAGCGCGAACCATCTCTCCATCCTCTAATTCGACGGTGCAAGCGTGACAAGACCCCATCAGACAACCGGTGGGAATAAATACCCCAGCCCGGTCTGCTACATCTAAAAGGGCTTCTCCCACTTCGGCATCTACTGTGACATCATCTGGTAAAAAGCGGACACGAACAATCATCAATGTTACGCATTTAATTTAGTATTGTCATTAGTCATTTGCAAATGACCAATGACTAATGACAAAGGACTAATGACATTTCAACGCATTTTAGCTTAAGACAAAAACTGACTTAAGTCTAAATAGCTTTCAACTTCAATAGCTAGAGAGTCCAAAATCTGCTCTCGCTGTTCTCGGTAGTTAGCGACACCAGTGGGCAAAGATTTTAAACCCCGCTGTTGACGGAGGCGATTTAACCAAGCCCGTCGCCAAGGCCCATTGTCAAAAAGCCCGTGGAGATAACTGCCCCATACTGATTGACAACTATCTACTAACCCTAAATTAATATCGTCAAACAGGGCATGGTACGATTGGGGATCTATGCCTTGCTGTTCGATGCGCGATCGCCCTTGGTGGATTTCAAAGCCATTAACTGGTAAGCCTTGTTGGGGATAATTTGAGCTAGCTTGGCGCTGGCGGGCGATTTTTTGTCCTGTAATTACAGTTCTAATTGGTAAAAGATTTAACCCTTGAAATCTGCCCGCTTGTCCCTCTATCCCTTCTGGATCAGCGATGATTTGACCGAGCATTTGATAGCCACCGCAGATACCTAAAACCGTTCCTCCAGAAGCAGCGTAGTTTTGAATAGCTTCTGCCATACCACTTTTTTGCAACAGTAGCAAGTCAGCAATTGTGGTTTTTGTACCTGGAATAATCACGGCATCAGGATGTCCCAAATCTTGCTTCGGACTTAAGTACTTAATTGAAACTGTACTTTCTGATTCTAGTGGGTCAAAATCGGTGAAATTGGCAATTCTTGGTAAGCGGATGACAGCAATGTTGAGGTCAGTTTGAGCTTTATTCGACGACGATTGACGTTCTAGCAGGTCAAGGGAGTCTTCTGCTGGAAACATTTGTTGCAAGTAGGGTATAACACCAATAACGGGGATACCTGTGCGTTCTTCTAACCATTTTATCCCTGGATCTAAGAGCGCTCGCTGTCCTCGGAACTTATTAATTACTACACCCTTAATTAGGGCGCGTTCATCTGGTTCCAATAATTCTAATGTGCCAACAACATGGGCAAAAGCACCACCCCGATCAATATCAACAACTAATATCGTTGGCGCATTCAAATATTTTGCCACCCGCATATTAGTTAAGTCGCGGTGCTTGAGGTTAATTTCCGCTGGACTACCAGCACCTTCACAAACCAGCATGTCAAATTCTGTTCCTAAATGCTGTAGCGATTCTTCAATTGTCCGCCAACCCAGTTCAAAATATTGCTCGTAGTAATCTGAGGCACTCACTTTGCCTACAGACCTGCCTTTGATAATTACTTGGGAAGTCGTATCCCCTTGGGGTTTGAGTAAAATTGGGTTCATTTCTACCCAAGGCACTACTCCCGCGGCCCAAGCTTGCACTGCTTGGGCGTAGCCAATTTCTCCACCACTGGAAGTGACATAAGCATTTAAAGCCATATTTTGACCTTTAAAGGGAGCCACTCGCCAACCACGCCGCGACAGAATGCGACAAATAGCTGTAGTTAAAAGTGATTTCCCTGCATGGGACGTTGTTCCCACTACCATAATTGATTTCATAGTTGCTATCACTTAGTTTTTCAAGATACAAAGTTAATTTTTAGGAACGAACAACAGGGGAGTAGGGGAGAAATCAATTCAAAATTCAAAATTCAAAATTGAAGATTCAATCCCAATACCCAATGCCCAATGCCCCATGCCCTATACCTAATGCCCACCATAACTATCACAAATTTCAATTAGATGGTTATGGTAAAGACTTCATGAATAGATGTGATGTTTCCGTATATATTGTTCCCTTTGATTCCCTAATCCTAACTCTTGGATTTTTTATTCTAAAAAGGTATCCGTAACCAACGAATCACAGCATCATAGAAACGATCGCGCCATGAAGGAGTACGCCAATTTTTTGCCTGGTACTGTTCCACTAACTGGCGTCCCAAGGGAGTGAGACGAAAACTATCTGTAATTCCTTGACCATCGACTTCTCGGCGCAATACACCTACTTGAATCAACCAGCCCAAAGCGTTATCACAGGCTAATTCTGATAAAGGGCGTTTAGTATAGCCCTGCTTGAGTCCATTTTCTAGGGCGATCGCACTTAATGACATACTCTGGTGGCCCATCACTTCAAATAAAGATACATTAAAGGGTGAACACACTAGTGATCGCTCGGCTCTTTCTACTGTGCTTTGAGGATAGACAAAAATATTTGGGTTTTGGGAATCAACAACAGCCATTGTGTATTGGTAGAAATTTTTCTTCTAACAAAGATTAATTTCAGAATATATTTTTTCTTGTATCAAATACCCCATTAAACCAAAATTAGTTACCGAAAGTATATTTATGCTATTTTTTAGTAATTATATTTAATCATTATAAATTAATGTAAAATTTCAAGTGCATCAACAATCTGAAACAGGAAAAGTTTATTATGCCTCTAGCAGTTGGTACGGATGCACCTGCATTTACCGCCAAAGATACAAACGGCAACACAGTCTCTTTATCTGATTTTGCCGGAAAGACAGTTGTTTTGTATTTTTACCCCAAAGATGATACGCCAGGCTGCACCAAACAAGCCTGTAGTTTCCGGGATGCTCAGTCTCAATATCAAGGTAAAGATATTGCAATCTTGGGAGTGAGTGCAGATGATGAAGTCTCCCATCAAGCATTCACCCAAAAATATAATTTGAATTTTCCCCTACTGGCTGACAGCGATAAATCCCTGATCAAAGCTTTCGATGTGGATGGCGGCGGTTATGCCAAGCGCGTCACTTATGTAATTGACCCTAGCGGCAAAATTACCCATGTTGACGCTAATGTAAATACCGCTAACCATGCTAGCGATATTTTAGCTGCACTTGGACTGTAGTTTTTTACCTGATAATTCAAGATTTTTTAGATAGTTTTAACCCCAAGCTGTAAAGGCCTGGGGTTCTTTGTTTGATTCAGTTACCTGATGGTGGAGTTACCGATGGCGATGTAACTGATGGTTGTATCGTCGTTGGCAAATTATTGAGAGTTGGTTGCTGTTCTTGACCTTGAATTAGTTTTTGTTGCCTTGCTTTAAAGGCTGCTGCTGCTGAGTCTAATTGTTGGTTCTGTTGATTAGAATCCCAGTTGAGAGTCCCAAAATTTGCCCGATGAATCAGATCAAACATATTGAAATTGTCTGAGTTGGAACGGGAGAAAGGATCGGTATTTTGGTCTGTTGTACTATTACTGGGAAAAGCATCTGTTGGACTGCTGATTTGAGCGGAACTTGGTTGAGCCATGAGCAAGGAAGCAAAGCTAATTCCTGCCGCCGTAGCTACAAAAAGTCTAGTAATTTGTAAAAATGGTTTTTTCATGGGGTTTTGACTCTAAAATTGATCTATTTTATCTTTTTAAGCTAGAGTCCGCCGCAGTTGGGGTTGAATACTCACTAAGGCGACTAGGGCAAAGCCAAACAACACCAGTAATGCTCCCCCAAAGGTAACATTGCCCCAAGGAGCCTGCATAACTACACTATTTAGTCCCCAATTATTGTGGAAATAGAGATAGCGGATTGGTTCGATAGCATAGCTGAGAGGATTTAGGGTAGCCACAACCTGCAACCACTGGGGCATGAAGGATAGAGGTGCTAAAGCAGTACTAGCAAACAATAATGGTAGGTTAGTGACGAAAATCACTGCAATCAATTCAATGTGTCCGGGTAGAGCGAAAGCTAAACCGAGGGAAATGGCTGTTACACCCAAAGCTAACAGTAAGACAATTAGAGCGATCGCACTTAAACCCGCTACATTTGGTAGTCCAGCGCCTAAAAATGCTGCTGCTGCAACGATTACGGCTGCTTGCAACAAACTTTGGCTAATGATGAAGATGGCTGAGGCAAAAACAATGGAAAACCGTGATGCTAAGGGTGCTACCAGCAAACGATTCAAAAAGCCGAACTCGCGGTCAAACATTACAGGTAAACCAGCATTCAGCGCCCCAGCAAAGGCTGTAAACACAATGATGCCAGCCGCCAAAAATTGACCGTAATTTGTTGTATTGCCAAATATACCCTTGGGAGCATTTTGGAACAAAGCACCAAATAGCACTAACCACATTACTGGCTGAATAATTCCAGCAACTAAAGATGAGGGACGGCGTTGCAACTGAATAAACAAGCGACGTGTTAAAGCCAACGTCTCTTGTACCAATTCGCCGAAAAAGTTAGGCACAGTATTAGCATCTGCTTGTGGTGATGCTAATGGCTGCCAATTGATATCAGATTTAGGAGTAACACTCATAGCAATTTTAGATTAATTGGGCATTGGGCATTGGGCATTGGGCATTGGGCATTGGGCATTGGGCATTGGGCATTGGGAAGTATTTTCATGCCCCATTCCCTATCTCATATTCTGCTTTTTCTCAGCTTTGGGATCGCGGGTGGCGACGGCTGCCAGTTCGGCATCCAACAAGGTGCGTCCTGTGGCGGCGAGATAAACGTCATCAAGGCTGGGGCGAGATTGGGCGATGCCAAATATGGGCAAGCCAGCGGTATTCAGCGCTTGCTGTATGTTAATCAGAACATCATTCTGAGGTGTCACTACTAAATTGAGCGAATTACCTTGAGCGCTGTTGATGATCACTTCTTGGACAAAGGGCAAAGGTTTCAGGAGGTTTTTGGCTTTTTCAGCTTCCTCAATGGGAGAAAACTCGCGGATTCGTAGGGTGATGCGATCGCCCCCTACTTGATCTTTTAATTGTGAAGGTGTATCACTTGCAATTACAACGCCGCGATCTATAATTGCCACGCGATCGGCTAAAGCGTCAATTTCTTCTAAGTAATGGCTGGTAATTACTACCGTCGTTCCAGAGGCGCGTAATTTTCTCAGGAAATCCCACACCACAAAACGAGTTTCGATGTCAAGTCCCACAGTTGGCTCGTCCAACACCAAAACATCCGGTGCATGGAGCAATCCAGCAGCCAAGTCTAGGCGCTTGCGTAAACCACCAGAATAGGTTCCTGTCTTTTTGTTGGCGTATTCTTGCAAACCGAGTAAATTTAATACCGTTTCAATACGCTGTTTCGCTACTGCGCCTGGGAGGTGATAAAGTGCTGCTTGCAATTGCAGCAATTCTTTTCCAGTCAACACTTTATCTATAGCGACTTCCTGAGCTACGTAGCCTAGTCGTTGTCTTGCCACTTTCGGATTATCTAACACAGAGATGCCAGATACTTCGATTTTGCCAGCATCCGGTGTGGTCAGCGTACACAAGGCGCGCAAGGTAGTAGTTTTCCCAGCACCGTTGGGGCCAAGTAAACCAAAAATTTCTCCTGGTTCTACCTGAAAGGAAACATCCTGGACAGCAACCACTGTACCGTAACGTTTTTGCAGATTTTGAATTAAAACGGCGGGAGCCATGA
This sequence comes from Nostoc sp., assembly GCF_036917535.1. GTDB lineage: Bacteria > Cyanobacteriota > Cyanobacteriia > Cyanobacteriales > Nostocaceae > Nostoc. The sequence continues at coordinate 74,264 of NZ_JBALDA010000057.1, read as the reverse complement.
CAGCCGATCCCCAACTATACAAATCTCAATAAAGTCTATCTTTATTGTAGAAGGTAGAGAGCAAGGAAATAGCGCATGAGCGAAAATCTGTAAACAAGTTCCATCATGCGCTATGCTGCCAAAAATTTTTAATTATTCTAGACAAGTTGGTTGATTGCGTTTGTAGCGAAGCAAACCAAATACTACAGCAACTAATCCTAAACCTGGAAGATTTGCAGGCTCTGGAACCTTACGAATGGGAGGCTTCGGCGGAGTGTAGTACTTAGTTGGGACATTTGGCAGATCGCCATTAAATAGATAGTTGTGAGACTCGCCATTTCCTGTCAAAGAAGCTACGACTACATTGCCGTTAATTTGACCGTTGTTGAAATTAAAATTAGCCAAAGGTGCAAGAATACTACCTTGGATGCCAATTCCACTGGCAGTTAGATTTGTTGCTTCATAAAAGTTGTAAATTACCTTTTGTTTATCTGCGCCAATGATATTAAACCCAAAGTTTTGCAGCGAGACATCCTTACCGCTGATATTGACAACGATAGTTGAATTTGCATCTCCCTTAATTTCAAAATAGTTTGTCTTAGAGACAGATGAGCCTGCAAGATTAAAAACATTGAAAGCAGTACCACTGCCACTAAGGTTAATAGCACCCCAAGGTTGAACTGTTGTGCTACCAGTAGGAGTTAAGGTTGCCAAATATTCAGATAGTCCTCGCAGTTGTTTCCCTGCTTCATTGAAGTCGATGGGATTGCTCTTGCTGAGAGTTCCTTCGGGAAATCCCACATTGCTGGATACATTGGCGCTGCCTCCATAGACAGCATTACCGCGGTAGACTTGACCGTTGCTCAGAGTTAGATTCTGTCCAGCGACTACTACGTTGCCGCTATTACCAGAAAGTCTGCTTCCAAGTCCGCCGACGAAATTTATGTTACCGCCAGCAGCAACTTTGCCTTCGATATCTGTATATTTTTGAGAGATATCTCCTAAAACAAATACATTGTAATCAGAGGCAGCACCTAACTCAACTGCATTTGCTCTTGCTGAAAAACCCAGCGCTAGAGTGACTACAATCGGAGCTGTTACTAGCACCCAAATATAATAGGTTTTTGATTTCATCTTCTAGTTTAAGAATTATCAAGACGATCCTATGGGTATAAATCAAAGATTGCACTAGTCTACCAGCTATTTTTATTGAAGTTTCATACTGGTATAACTACTGTGTATTTTTCCCTAAATCATCTAAAAAACCGCACATTTACTATTGACTTCATCAATTAAATTTTTGTGAAGAAGAATTTAGGAGTTATAATGTTATTTCACAACTTTTAAACTTTTGAGGCTAATATCATTGCAACCGCTGATAAATCCTCCTAGAGCCTGTATTTGTTGTAGGTACTCAAAGACAGATTTGGTAATGACTTCTCCTGGCATTAACACAGGAATTCCAGGGGGATAGGGACAGACGATTTCAGCACAGATGCGTTTATTGGTTTGTGTCAAAGGTAATGTTTCACTGACAGCAAAAAAAGCTTCACGGGGAGAAAGTTGTAAAGCATAATCTAGTGTTCTATCTAAATATAGCCAAACCTGGTTTTTAACAGTCAAGTTGCTTCGGCGATATTCTTTGGCGAGGGTGGTGAAACCTTGCACTAATTGTTCAATATCAGCTGGGGTGTTGCCCAAACTAATGATAAAGGTGAGATGTTGTAGTGAAGCAAATTCAGCAGTAATACCTAATTTTTCATCGAGAATCTCATCTGCTTCAAATCCGGTTAAACCTAAACCAGAAACAGTAACAGTTAGTCGCGTTTTGTCTAAAGCTGCAAAGCCGAGGGATTCCTCTAACTGAGGCATTTCCAAAACTGATAATCCAGGAATTTGACTGATTTTTGTTCTAGCTTCTTGGGCAAGTTGCAAAGTGCGAGACATCAATATTTTTCCGTGGAGTGCCATTTGCTGACGCGCTGCATCTAGAGAAGCTAAAAGTAAATAACTAGGACTGGTAGATTGTACGAGTTGTAAAGCTTTACTGATACGATCGCAATCGATCCTGTTACCTTGAACGTGCAACATCGATGCCTGTGTCATCGCACCAAGTACCTTGTGAATGGATTGTACAGTTAAATCTGCATTTGCGACTAAAGCTGGAGTGGGTAATTCGGGATGAAAGGCAAAGTGTGCGCCGTGTGCCTCATCTACGAGTAGAGGGATATTATATTGATGTGTGATGTTAGCGATCGCCCTCAAATCTCCACAAACACCGTAATATGTTGGGTAAACTGTCAACACTGCTTTAGCGTCTGGATGCTGGTGGAGTGCAGATTGTAGGGTATTGGGCGTGATGCTATGGGCAATATCTAAAACTGGATCGTATTCAGGATTGAGAAAAATTGGTATAGCACCGGAGAGAATTAAACCAGCGATCGCAGAAGAATGGACATTGCGAGGCAGAATAATTTTATCCCCCATGCCACAGGTAGCGAGAATTGCCGCTTCAATCCCACAGGTAGAACCATTGACAAGGAACCATGTTTGCGAAGCGCCAAAAGCTGCTGCTGCTAGTTGTTGTGCTTCTTGAATAACGCCTTGGGGTGCAAAGAGATTATCTAAATCTGCTAATTCGGTTAAATCAGCGCGAAAGACGGTTTTGCCAAATAAATCAGCCAAGGGTTGAGAAATTCCCTCTCCTTGTTTATGTCCTGGGGTGTAAAAAGGCGCATGAGGCCGTGTTGCACTGGCTTTTAAAGCATCTAATAATGGTATTTGGTTTTGATTGAGCATTTAAATAAAACAAACCATTAATAATAAAATTTGAAATCTGTTAGGGCATATTCATAAAATAATTAGCTTATAACTGCACGTTCTCTCACCCATTGTTTTAACAGAGGAATTTCAAAATCATATCCTCCATTGATTTTGTGTAAAATATGATAACGCAATAAGCGGGTTAATACCTTTTCAGCAATTTCAGTAGTTCTAGGTAAGAAAGTATCTGTCTTGGCAACTTGTAATAATAATTCTTGACCAATTACCATTTCTTCTGGCGTAGTTCCTGTAAATTCTGTCCAAATATTTGTAAAATAAGGCTGACCGGAAATAAAAGCGTCATTAATAGAAGCTTGCAAGAGTTCAGTAGTAATAGAATCAGTATGGTTAAAGTTAGCTTGATTTACCATTGATGCGCCCAATAATTGTAAGCAGTAAGGGTGACAATTGGTGAGCTTTAATACTTCTTCCACAATCCTTGGAGCGTAACGCAGTGCAAAATCTGGATCTGGATTAAGCAGTAATTCCTCGGCTTCGTTATCTTCAAGATAAAGCATTTCTATCGGGACAACACTGATAAAATAGCTACTCCAATTTGGCCCTAATTCCTCTAAAGTTTGCACTCCAGAAAAGAGAAAACCAAGTTGTTCATAATGTTGAATTAAGTGGCGCAGTTCGTCAAATAAACGTAAAGTTATCTGTCTCTTTTGGATGGCGGTACCGATTTTTTCAAATTCATCAAGGTTGAGAAGGATGCGCCGTTCTCCGATTTGGGCAAGTGCTTTATCCAACCAATCTTCTAAGGTGGTATAGGGACTAGGTTGAAAATCGGTGCGTTTAGGAATGTTTGGTAATTGAACCCCTTGACTTTTACAGTCTTTATGAATTGCACGGACTAAGCCAAAGCAAAAGTCAGATTCACTGGTAGTAATGGCGGAACTTTGCATATCCACAAATACGGGGAGGATATCACTGGGAAGCAGGCGGGGAAAGTTATACAAAAAGGAAGTTTTACCACAGCGCCGGGGGCCATGCAGCACAAGGGTAGGTCGATCGCGGTTTAAAACTCGACGGACAACTTCATCGGCAAATCTCTGACGACCTTTAAACAAGTTCTTTTGGTCAAGTCGCACCGGATTTCCATATTGGAACGGGTTGATTAGTTCGCCTTGAGAGAGTTTGCGTTGTTCATTTTGTTCCAGTTCAATAACCCTTTGCCAATGTTCCAGTACAGGTGTCCAGCGTTTGATGGCTTCGCCTTTAAGTCCGAGAGAGGGTAATTGAAGTTGTAATCGAACAAGCTTGTTATTAATTCGTTCTAATCCTCGTTCTCGTAGGTGTATATTTTTATTTTCAAGTGCAGATTGAATATCTTGAATAATAGTTTGCAAACGAGGAAGAAGGATAGAAAGTTCGGGTTTAACCTTTGGTAAAGGTATTTCTGAAGTGGAGGTATCGCTGTCAGAATCGAGGTGATAAAAGGGGGAGATCAGCAAGGATAATATCGGATGGTCTGAGTTGGCAGTAAAGATTAGTTCTGGAATACTTTGAATTTGCTTGAGTTGGTCGGCGACAATTTGTGGTAAGGCATTTTGCAGGGTTATTTTAAATCCTGGTAAGGAAAAAGTTTGGGTATATTGAAAGATTGTTAAGGCTTGTTGAGGTCTTTCACGAAATTCAGAAACAAGAAGTTGAGCATGATTAGGTAAAGGTATCCACAGAAGTTCGCTAGTGTAAGGAGGTAATAGAAAAAGTATTTTTGCTGTTTGGGGACGTAACCACCTAATTGTTGAATCTGAAAATCCGAAAAGTTTTAGTAAAGAATTAGGGGATGTATAATAACCACTTAAAAAGATAAAGCTATAATCAGGAAATATTCTGCAATAGCTGACTAAGGTTACAGGGATAATTAATACTGAAACCCATCCTAAATTTTGGGCAGAAAGAGCTATTAAAATCACTGTAGTGCTGATCAAAACTATGTTATGTTTTGCTGGTGCAAGAGCAAAAGCGATTAAACTTGCAACAACCGAAAACCAAGTGAACGGTAAAGTAGCAGCTCCCGCCACGACGAGCGCCACTCCGACCGCCACTCCGACCGCCACGACGAGCGCCACTCTGACCGCCACGACGAGCGCCACTCTGACCGCCACGAATCCCGTCACTTCTTCCGCCACGAATCCCGTCACGACGAGCGCCACGACGAGCGCCACGACGAGCGCCACGACGACTGCCACTTCTCCCGCCACGACGAGCGCCACGACGAGCGTCACGACGAGCGCCACGACGAGCGCCACGACGACCGCCACGACGAGCGCATCATCACTATTTTTTATACTTTCTCTTACTGAAAATAGGACAAAGCCTGTCATTCCACTTACTAACAACAGAAACAGCCAGTTTTGAGTTGCTAACCACACTCCTAACATCACACTGATTGTTCCTCCCACCACCATCACATTACGAGCAAGGGAAAGATGTTCTTTGTTTAACAGTTGCAATACTAACCAAACAGTTAATGATATAGATACTCCAAAAACTGGAAGACCTATTCCCATTTGAGGTAAAGTAGGTAAAACTTTAATAGCTTCTATTAAGCCCTTTAACCAACTATCAGGCTGATTTAATACAACTATCAACCACAACAAGGGAATAACCAGTCCTAAAGGTAAAAATAAAACTCCTGTCGTATAAGCAATTAACATGACACAAGGTAACTGTAACCAATCTAATAATTCATTACGCTCAAGCAGTCTTAAAAGAAGAGGGACATTCAAAATAAATAATAGTAATAAATACTGACTAATAAATCGTGATTTTCCGAAAAATAAAATATCATAAAAATTTGTGTCTCGTCTGCGTCGAGCTTCTTCTTGAGGCAACCATTCATTCATTCGTTGTTGGAGCTTTGAAGGACAATACATTGCCCACCAAAATAGTTCCCAAGTTTCTTGCAAAAACAGCAACATTTTTTATATTTAATGTTTAAATCTTTGGCTGATTGCTTTATCTTTGACCTTTCACAAACTCTGCAAACACACTACTAAATAAACCCCGATTCTTCCGTAATAACCCATGACGCTGAAGCCTATCTACAATTGCCAGATCAGGAGTAGGTAAGTTACCCCCTCCCAACTCATAACGCAATGTTAAACGTTCAACTTCGGTTAAATCTTTCCAAAGTTCTTCAAAACGAGGCTTTGCTTGAAAATTAAACTCATTTTTAGCTATTTCTTGATTCCCATTTTGCCACAACATCGCCCCCGCCATCTGCACATAGTAAGGCAACCCTCCTGCTAACTCATCCACCCATTGTAATACCGCAGAATTAAGCAGAAATTCTTTCTGTCCTTTCTGGATGATGTTTTGCCAAGCTTCCTCGTGTAATGCCCCTAAAATAGTCGTACTGAAAATATTGGCAAAGGGAGAACCCAGACTCAAAGTTTCGTAGACTTCATTAAGAGACCGTTTGCTAGCAATTACCATTGTTAATAAACCCGCAGAAGCCTTAGAACGCCAATCTTCCCCCCAATCCTGAAACAATTCCAATCTATCTTTTTTACTAGCAATGGCTTCAAACTCATCCAATAAAATAATTAAACGATACCCTTCATCTACTAAATCCTGTAAGCCATCTTCCACTGCAAAGCCATCTTGATTATCTTCCTTTGACCAAGGAAAATTCCCTGTTAGTTTGTGAATCCCTCGCCTTAATCCTTCAATAATCCTCTCTGGAGTATGAAAATTCCCATTCGTTAAATCTAAGGCAACAACTAAAGGCTTTTGTTCTGGCGAACAAAATTCGCTGATTCTTTCTTTGATATATCGCAATAGAGAGGTTTTTCCATTACGCCGCAAGCCTACTAAATTGACACATTGAGGACTAATCGCGCCAATACGGTTTTTAATCTCTAAAATCTCTCTTCTCCGTCCGTAAAAACGTTGTGGAGGAACAGGAAGACCATATTCAAATGGATTATCACCTTTGGGCTTTGGCTGATGAAATTGTTTATTAAGTAAGGCAATTTCAGGAAACTGTTGCACAATAACTTGAGTCGAAACTGCCCGTCCACCTAAATCGTTACACTCATCACGGGAAAGATGCACAATTCCACAAACTTTACCTGTTAGTAAATTTAGTAAAGGCGAGCCACTAAAGCCTGAGATAACTTGCCCTTGCTTTAACTTATAGAGAATAATATCCTGTTTAAAACTTATTCCTTCATATTTAAAACTTGCTGAATCTCCCTGCGAATAATCAACTTCGCTATTCTTGGGATAACCGAAAATATATAAATCATCGTTGGTTTTTGGTTCTGTGTTATCCAATTCAACACATGGATGATGCAAACAATCTTCGTCCAGTCGTAAAAGGGCTAAATCAATAGGATATTTGCATAATTGCGTAACTTTAGCTGTGTAATTCTGGTTTTCTGCTTTCCAGAATACTTGCACAGGGTTATCTTTCGCAGGTTCGACTACATGGGCACAGGTGAGAATCCAATTCGGTGCAACAAAAAAACCTGTTCCCTGACTACTGGCAACATTTAAACGCACTGTACAGCGTTGTAAATTGTCTTCGTTACCCATTAATTGCTCTCATCCAGCATCTTTGTAAAAAGATTACCACAACTTTAAGACAATCAACTGTTATTTACCCCATTCCATCGTAATTTCTAGGTTAGCTGTGCCTGTTCCTTTGACAATTAAAGCGGTTAGTTGTCCTGACTCAACTCCAATTTGTAAACCTAGTTTGACACTAAATTTATCTGGTTTGACTGTCTCGCTAATATCTTTTAATGTACCTGCGACATCTTCAGCAATGGATTTAATAATTTCTGTGGCTTGTTTAAAAATTCTGGTTTCATCAGAAACAGGTTGTTCCCCTATAGGCGTAACCTCTACTTTAATTATTTTGCCGTCTGAAAGTTCAAAGGAAATAATTTTGGTTTTATCTGCCATACCTTATTTTTTTCTGTTATTTTTCCGTACAAGGTTCTTCCTGAAGAATAGCAAGAAGGTATATGGTATTGTTACATTTTTCGGCACGAATAATTTGAGTCTGGCAATGATTCATAATATGCTACACATTACTTTGTTCGTTTTATTTTTTGAAAGGTTTCAGAACTTTATAAGCAGTAATTACAGCCTAAGTAATTTATATAGCGGTTCTCGGTTGAGTTGGGTACAAGAACCTCGCCCCCAATCCCTCTCGAAAAATAAAGCTGTTTTATTCCCTGAAAGACTCAAAAAAGACTTGTGTTCTGAACAAAAAGACTTGTGTTCAGAACGAAAGTACTTGTGTTCTGAACAAAAAGACTTGTGTTCTGAATGAAAGTACTTGTGTTGTGAACGAAAAGACTTGTGTTCTGAACGAAAGTACTTGTGTTGTAAACGAAAAGACTTGTGTTCTGAACGAAAGTACTTGTGTTGTGAACGAAAAAACTTGTGTTCTGAACGAAAATATTTGTGTGTACACCGTAAGCTCTTCGAGAGGGGACTATGATGTACCTTATATGATTAGGAAAGGCTATGTAACTTTGTATACGTAGCAGATTATTAGAGTAGGCGTAGCCCGCCGTAGGCATCGCCCTTTAGAAAAAAGTTTTTGGTTTATTGTTCAGGATTGAGAAAAATTGGTATTGTACGCACAATGCTATGCTTGCGTTAAAATCCGTAAGTCCTGCATGGCTGACTAGATGAGACCTTATCATCAAATCCCGATTTTTGAGTGTGGTGAACCGCTAACTAAGATTCCTTTAGAATTGTTTGCGGTAGAATCTCCCCATCCTTATGAAAAGTTAGGTGCGCCTTATGGCGATCGCTCCCCCTATTATCTCCGTCAAAGCGTTATTGAAAATTTGCTCCAAGCGCAAAGTTATCTTAATCTCCTGCATCCTAACTGGCATATCCAAATTTTTGATGCCTATCGCCCGATCGCAGTCCAGCAGTTTATGGTAGATTACAGCTTCGCCCAAGCAGTGCAGAATAGAGGACTAACTGAGGTGGAGTTATCACTAAATCAACGCCAAGAGATTTGGGAAGCGGTTTATGCAATTTGGGCTGCACCGAGTTTAGATGCAAAAACTCCGCCTCCTCACAGTACTGGTGGGGCGGTAGATGTGACGCTAGTAGATGATGCAGGGCAAATAGTAAATATGGGTTCGCCAATTGATGAAATGTCAGAGCGATCGCATCCCGATTATTATGCCAATAGCGATCGCTATGAAACGCAAAAGTATCATCTTCACCGTCAGCGATTGCAAGATGTAATGTTAAAAGCCGGCTTTCAACGCAATCCTAGAGAGTGGTGGCATTTTTCTGTCGGCGATCAAATGTGGGCTTGGCTGAATAATCAATCCAATCCAGCCAATCCTGTCACCGCACGTTATGGGCGTCTTTCATAGATGCGTTATGCATCTTGAGGATTTAACTCTCTTAACTCGTCGGTGGTGTAAGTACCAATAGGAGTCCAAATTAGATAGGGAAGAAGTAACAGCGCCGCTATAAAAGAAATCGGTAAAACGCAGATTGCCAGGACAACGGCTAAAATCAAACCTATTAGCCCAAAAATTTCCCCGGTTTTGAGACTGCGAAATCTCAACATTAGAGGTATGTAGGCGACGGTGATAAGTTCTACCACGAGATACAAAGCCATTAATAGCCAAGTAATTAGGCTTCCGGGTTTTTTTTGCCAGACAATAGTAGCTGAAGCTGCACCACTGATAAAAATCACAGTCCAGATGACCGGAATCAGCGGTTCAAAAACTAGCCAGCGAGGGCGACTTAATCGTGCAAACCATTTAACGTCACGCGGCGTAATCAAGAAACTACCAAGGGCGATCAAGAAAGTTACAGCCCCAATTATTATCCAAGATGGAATCATAATGCACTCAAGTTTTGTGTATTTTGTCAAGTCATACATTGCAAGTTTGACAATTTAGACTAGATGTTTAATCATTCTCTGGTGCAATTCTTAGACCAATCTGAAAACAATTGTTACCGATGGATTCATAAAATCCAGATAGAGAAACCAATTCCATAATACTTTTGACTTCCGCCCTGCGGTACTAGGCATCTTGAGGATTGAGACGGATCATCTCCCAAGTGGTATAAGTACCAATGGGACTCCAGAGCAAATAAGGAACTAGTAATAGTGCTGCCCAACCAGAAAACCCTAAGACTGCAAGTATCAATAAAATATTAATAATTAAACCTGTGCCACCGAGAATTGTACCCACTTTCAGACTGCGAAGCTTAAACATTACAGGCGTATAAGCAATGGTAACAATTTCTAATAGCAGATATAAACCCATGATTAACCAGGTTGAGGTGCTACCTGGGTCTTTTTCCCAGACAATATAAGCTGACCAAGCACCGCAAATAAATATTACAGTCCAAATAATCGGAATTGCACCCTCAAAAGTTAGCCATCTTGGTCGTTGTAAACGCTTGAACCATTGGCGATCGCTAGACGTAACCACGTTCGCTGCTAAAGCAACCAAAAAAGCCACGCCCCCAATCACCATCCAAGATTTAATCATGCCCGTTAGTCCTTTACAAGCCCTATCTATCGCTTAATATCACTCTTTATAGTGTGATTTTGTCAATTTAATTGCTAATTACTCATCATCCCTGAGTTTGAACCCTTCACACCGTTTGGCAGGATTTTAAATTATGAGCATTGGGAATTGGGAATGGGGCATTGGGCATGGCTACCGCTTTAGAGGCGATCGCATTGGAATTACAAAGCTTTTATGAGCCGACAGTGACAGTGTAAGACAACACAAAGGGCTTGAAACTAGCTCCAGATTTTGGAGTACCGCTTAACTCCAAATCATAAGCTCCTACTTTGGGAAATACGATCTCGGCTCCGGGAATACTTTTATATTGCTTGGTTGATACATTATGTAAACTTGGCTTCAGCAATGGCGTATCAGTTTCACTGTGAGGTTGAGGGTAGATAGCCAACTGACAGTTACATTGTGTCAGGGGGATTAGTTGCCCACCTTTACGGGTGAGGACAATCCAAACATGAGCGGTTTTACCAGCTTGAGGATCGTCATGGGGTTCAATATGCAGCATCCCGCCCACATCTTGTGATACCTTTTCAGTATGAGCATTAACTGGTGTGACAATCAGAACTGAAAGTAATAATAGCCATCCTAAATTCTTTTCTAGCGTAAAGTGGAACATAGAATTTATAAGAGTAAACGAAGTAGACCAGGCTAACTGAGGAAAGGCAATTAAAGGAAAATTAAAAGATTTTTGATGCTATTTTTCCACCAGTATTTAGGAACAATAATTTAAAAGAATAGTTGCGTCAAAAGACAACCTGTCAAACTTTGCTCAGACATCCTCTAAAGCATTTAATTCCATAACAAGATGGCGTATTTGCTTCTATATTAAGGTATCTGCTAGCAGGCTAGCGTTGGTCATGATGCAGTTTTATCAGGTAGCGATCGCACTCTGCTAGGGGACAATAGCATATATGCTGAGATTTCCAAAACAACTAGAGCTAAGATCGGAAGATAGTCTGTTGCAGACAAGCTAACTATATGACATCCAGATCGCGTGTTGTTCATAGCGACCCCGATATATTGGGAGGAACCCCTGTTTTTGTTGGTACTCGTGTGCCGATAAAAACCTTGCTCGATTATCTGGAAGCGGGTGACTCACTGGATGAGTTTTTAGATCACTTTCCCAGTGTCAGACGTGAGCAAGCGATCGCCACTCTCGAATTAGCAAAGGAAATGCTAACCGCCTATGCGAATTCTGCTTGATGAGTGTGTTCCACAACCCTTGAGGCGTGAACTCACTGATTATCAGGTACGCACAGTTGTGGAAATGGGATGGTCAGGCAAAAAGAATGGTGAACTTTTGCAATTGATGAGATAGGAGAGTTTCACGATTCTCCTGACAACAGACCAAAACTTACGATATCAGCAAAACTTACAACAGGCTGGAGTTGCGGTCATTGTTCTAGTGGCGTCTAGTAATCGCCTGCCTGATTTGCTTCCATTGATACCCAGTGTTCATAGTGTCCTAGAAACGATCGCTCCGGGTGTGGTTGTTGAAATCAGAGATTTTTGACACGTTGGTGCAGCCAGCTTCATACAACAACTCATTCTTTTTAGTGATGAAACCGAATTCCTAGAAAAATGTCATAAACAAACTCAAAAAAGTCCTTTTTCTGCAATAATCCTGAAGTTTGATAACATCCTTTTTCATCTAACAAAGGCTTCATCAGATAATAGCTGGGCTGGTAATTATACCAAGGAATCGAAGGCCACAAATGATGAATTAAGTGGTAATTCTGTCCCATAATTAGAATATTGAGAACTGGGTTAGGATAAACGCGAGCATTTTTCCAGCGATCGCGCTCCGCAAAAGGACGATGGGGTAAATAGTCAAAAAATAATCCTAGTGCTATCCCGACTACAAAAGCCGGTATAAACCAAAAATTGAGAATGTAACCCAAAAAGTGGTACTGCACTGATATATAAACAATTACACCGACAATTAAGCGGCTAATAAACCATTCTAGTAGCTCATATTTACGCCACAGTTGCCGTTGAAAGAAAAACACCTCGTGGTACAAAAACCGCACTGCAATCAACCACAGCGGCCCACCCGTAGAGACATAATGATCTGGGTCATCTTTAGGATGGTTAACATGACCATGATGCTGTAAATGCACCCGCGTAAATACTGGAAAAGCAAAAGCTAGCATCAATGCACTGCCATGACCTAACATCGCATTCATCACTCGGTTGCGATGGGCAGATTGGTGACAGGCATCATGAATTACCGTTCCAGCACAATGCAAGGCAATCGTGTTCACACAAAAGCATAGCCAGTGCGGCCATTCCCAAAGCCAGTAACCAAAGTTGGATAACACCAGCATAGCCACAGCTACAGAAAACAACAGCAGCGTCGGATTGAAATTACCAGGAGGCGCTAAAAATTCCTTGGGTGGGATTGTCAGTGGCTTTTGTGCCTCCGATGCGATCATCTTTAAGATTGACTCCTTCTTAAGCAGACATTACGAATATACGATAAATATTTAGTGAATAATAAAGTTTTGCAAAGTTTTATATAGCAAGATTTATCCACAGTTTTGCATATCAGCAGATGAATAACGCTATGATTCCAGACGAAGCCTAGTCTTTACTGATAAGTGGGGTATGACAATTGGTAATACCAATTTAATGTGAAGCTGCACTAAATGAGTAACTCTCTATTCTTGGCGTACTTGGCGGTTCGTTTAATATTCTGTGCATCTTCATAAAGAATTGATATAAGAAGTTGATGGGATAAACTCCTTCGTCAGGAAGATGGATACAAGATTGATGTACTATATCTAGTCTATCCCACAGCCCCCACTCTCCCATAAACCCTCTCTAACTGCTTATATCTTATTGATATAGCAGTGACTGAAAAGGAGATGCCACTTAAGTTACGATGACTTCCCAGATAGCTCCCTAACTTCAGCCCCTATGCAATTAAGAGATTCTCTGCGCCGGACAAAAATTGTCGCTACTATTGGCCCCGCCACTAGCAGTCCTGAAATACTCAAGGCGATTATTGAAGCGGGAGCCACAACGTTGCGGCTAAACTTCTCTCACGGAACTCATGCCGACCATCAACGTAGTATTCGCTTAATTCGGCAAACCGCTTTTGAACTAAATCAGCCAGTGGCTATTCTCCAAGACTTGCAGGGCCCAAAAATTCGCTTGGGAAAGTTTGACAACGGATCTATAGTTTTGGCAAAAGGCGATCGCTTTATCTTGACAAATCGTCCGGTGATCGGTACGCAAGAAATTAGCTGTGTCACCTACGATTATTTAGCCGAAGAAGTCCCAGTTGGGGCAAAAATCCTCCTTGATGATGGACGAGTAGAAATGCTGGTGGAGGAAATTAACCGGGACAAAGGTGATTTGCATTGTCGCGTCACCGTGCCTGGTAAACTTTCTAACAATAAAGGCGTAAACTTTCCCGGCGTTTACCTGTCAATTAAGGCAATGACCGACAAAGACCGAGAGGATCTAATGTTTGGTCTAGATCAGGGTGTCGATTGGGTAGCACTTTCCTTTGTCCGCAATCCCCAAGACATGATCGAAATTAAAGAACTAATTTCCAGTACAGGCAAGCAAGTGCCAGTAGTTGCCAAAATTGAAAAGCATGAAGCCATTGAACAAATGGAAGCGGTTCTGGCTTTGTGTGATGGCGTGATGGTTGCCAGAGGCGACTTAGGGGTAGAATTGCCAGCAGAAGATGTGCCGGTACTGCAAAAACGGCTAATTGCCACAGCAAATCGCTTGGGGATTCCGATCATCACCGCTACTCAAATGTTAGACAGCATGGTGAGCAATCCCCGTCCCACTCGCGCTGAAGTATCAGATGTGGCAAACGCGATTTTAGATGGCACGGACGCGGTGATGCTCTCCAATGAAACCGCCGTGGGTTGCTTCCCTGTAGAAGCAGTGGCGACGATGGCGCGAATTGCCGAACGTATGGAGCAGGAAGAAGCCCAACACTTAAACTTACGTTCTTTGAGGGATGCCCGCCGCTCCATTCCCAATGCGATTAGTCAAGCTGTTGGTCAAATTGCCGAACAACTAGGTGCAGCGGCAATCATGACCCTAACCCAAACAGGGGCAACAGCTCGCAATGTCTCTAAGTTTCGTCCTCACACACCAATTTTGGCAGTGACACCCCATGTAAATGTGGCGCGGCAGCTACAGATGGTGTGGGGAGTCAAACCGCTGTTGGTGCTAGGATTACCTTCCACTGGTCAGACTTTTCAAGCTGCGATTAACGTGGCTCAGGAACTTAAGTTACTGTCCCAGGGAGATTTAGTAGTGATGACTGCTGGTACACTCCAGGGAATTTCTGGCTCTACAGATTTGATTAAGGTAGAGGTAGTAACGGCAGTACTAGGTCACGGAATTGGACTAGGACAAGGTTCAGTGAGTGGTCGCGCACGGGTGGCAAGTACTGGTATGGATGTGAGTAACTTTAATCCCGGAGACATATTGGTTGCACCCCGCACTAGTGCCGATTTTGTCGAGGCAATTCGGAAATCTGCCGGGATTATTACTGAAGAAGAAAGTCTCACAAGTCATGCAGCAGTGATTGGCTTACGTCTTGGTGTACCAGTGATTGTGGGCGTGAAGCAGGCAACACAAGTGATTCGAGATGGAGCGATTATAACGCTGGATCTGCAACGAGGTTTGATTTACTCTGGGGCGGTGAGAACAGCTTAGGACTAGGGAAAGGGGACAAAGGAACAGGGGAGCAGGGGACAAGGGGAACAAGGGGGAATTATTGAACAAATCTCTCCCTTGTCTTCCTTGTCTCTTCCCAATGCCCAATGCCCTTTTAAACAGTTGCGATCGCAGCCCCAAGCCATCCAGCAAAGTTTTGCTGCTGTTTGGAGTTAGGATGCTCAACAGGCTTTACTTGATATTTAGTTGCATGTGGTGATGCAAGGGTAATGGAATAAGTACGGAGTTCGTCTTGGTGGAAAACGGTGACTTGAATGGTATCGTTTGGTTGATAATCTTTGAGGCGATCGCTTAAGCCACCCGCCGTTACCTTAATCCCATCAATTGCTAACAACTCATCACCTGCATCAATTCCTCTTACTTGTGCAGGTGAACCAATCTCTACAAACTTAATCATCTCCCGCCCATTTTCTGTATTTATTCTCACGCCCAGGTAAGGTTCTTCTTGCTGTTCGGCTACCAACTGCAAGCCAAAGGGTTCTAAATACTGATTGAAAGGCAAATCATCAGTACTATCAATATAGCGTTTAAAGAAATCAGTCAAATCAATTCCGGCAACAGATTCGATAACTTCCTGTAACTGTTCTGGGGTATAGCCAATTTCAGCTTGCCCAAATTGCTGCCACATTTTCAGCATCACCTGATCAAGGGAGCGCTGATTGTTGTGAGTAGAGCGAATCAGCAAATCCAGCAACAACGATATCATTTCTCCTTTTAAATAGTAGGAAATTTGGGAATTACCGCTATTGGCATCCGGGCGATAGAGTTTTATCCAAGCATCAAAACTCGATTCAGAAACAGGTTGTACCTTGCGCCCTGGTGTCATTTCATATCTAGTAATTTCTTTGCTCAAGTTATTCAAATACGACTTAACATCAAAAATTCCTGCCCGCAAAGGAATTAACAAATCGTAGTAACTAGTAGTGCCCTCACAAAACCACAGTGATGGTGTGTAGTTTTCTTGGTCGTAATCAAAAACCTCTAATGCTTTTGGACGAATTCGCTTGACATTCCACAAGTGAAAAAACTCGTGTGCAACTAATTGAAGAAAGCGATGGTACTTATCCTGAGCGCGAAATCCAAAACGTTGGTAAATTAAGGAGCAAGAGTCTTTATGCTCCAAACCGCCAAAAGCTTGGCTAAATAAATGTAGCAGAAACACATATCGTTGATATGGCAAACCACCGAACATCTGCGCTTCTACCTGAATAATTTTTTGGATATCAGCAATCAGCTGCTGAACTTGGTAATTACCTTGCCCCCAGATTGCCAATTCATGAGGTTTTCCTAATACCTCAAATTTATACAATTGGTGGCTACCAATCTCAAAGGGAGTATCAACCAGAGTATCAAAATCGCTAGCTAAGAAAGTATTCGTTTCTTCACCAACGTGTGGTAGGGCAGTAGTTACCTGCCATTCCGGCTGTGGTGGTACGATGGTGACGCGAATGGGTTGCTTATTCCAGCCAGATATTCTAAAAAATAGTGCCGCACCATTGAAATAACCGTGGGTAGCATCTAAGTGATTTGTCCGTACCGATAGCTCATTCGCAAAAATGCGGTAACGTACAGTTAATTCTGAAATACCTATTTTGTTTACCTGCCAATGATTTTTACTGATTTTTTGGCAAGGCAAAGGCTTATCCCCAGCAAAAGCGGCAAAATCCTGTAAATTCTTGGCGTATTCCCGGACTAAATAGGAACCTGGTGTCCAAACGGGCAATTTTAAATTGAGAATCGGTGAGGGATAATCCACAAGGCGTAAAGTCACCTCAAACAGATGGGTTTCTGGTTGGGACATTGCCACCAGGTAATGAATCGTTGGCCCAGTTTCCTGAATGTAGGTGTTAGAACGAGTTGCTGTTGCTTCAGTCATCTTGTGTGCTGAGTTAATAGTCGATAGGTAATTTCTCCCATGATGACAAATTTGCCTTTTAACTTTTGACTTTTATTTGCTGCGGCTGGTAGTCAAACCCAGTTTATTGGCACAAAAGCTGATATCCTATACTGAATTTGGCTCAATCGTTTGTCCCAGTGTTCAAATTAAAACAGGCTGAAGCTCAAAAGGAAAAAGAGGAAGTTATCCAGAAAGTCAATGATAATGATTTGGATTTGGATTAACAATAATTTTGGGTACGTAGGCGTAGCCCGTTGTAGACATCGCTAATCTATCCCTCGCCACCAATTACAGTGATAGCCCTATTAAGTAAGGCAAAAAATTGTAGAACTCATTGAAAATGGTTGTAAAAATTTTAATGCTGCTTTAGCAATTAGCCGTATTCTTAAAAAAGGCATACCTCTAAAAAAACGTATTTGCAGCAGTGATTATCGCCAAAAAGAATGTTGAGGATGATTTGAGGCAATTGCTAGAAAACAGTACCACAGAACCCACACTGCTAACGGTAAAACGTGATAACATACGCCGCCTACGCGAGTTGAAGAATAATTCTGAGGATGAAGATTAATTAAAACATGCCTACACAAGAACAAATAAGAACTTGCTTCATTCTCTGCTATAGACATACTAAAATGTATTTACCTGTATATTTAATATCTGTATACCGCCGCACAAAAGATATAGTGATTATACCAATTTTATACGTAAATTTTTATTGGATAAAGCAATCACACTTTGCCAGCCAAGTTTATCAATTGTTTGAAGTTCACAAGATAAATGATGTTGTTGGCACTGTTAATGTTAATCCACCCTTTTTCATGCAGCTTTTCCATGATTTTAGTGGTTTCTTCAACACCAATTTCTGTCACCTCTGCTAAATCTTTAAAGGGAATGTTAAAAATTTCTCTTCCTAAATCTGATTCTTGACCATAGCTTTCACCCAAAGTCACTAGGGTATGAGCGAGTTTGACAGCTGGTGGTGAAGACCGCATTTGTAAGCGCAGATTAATTTGCCGCAATCGCCTCACCATCAGTTGCAACATTCGGTGATGTAACTGTGGGTCTTTAAACAATATTTGAATAAACCGCTCTCTGGAGATACTAAGCAACTTCACAGGTGAAAGGGCAATGACATCAGTTGAGCGTGGAGATTCATCCAAAATTGCCATTTCTCCAAAAAAATCGCCACGACCAAAAATTGCTAGAGCTACTGAATCTTCCCCGACGGTACGCCGGACTTTGACCCAACCAGAAACCACGAAGTAAACGGCGTTACCCCAGGCATCTTCCATCACAACAGCTCGCCCAGATGGGTATTCATGTTCAATTGCAAAGTTGAGTAACCATTCCAATGTCTGTGGATTGGCTGTACTCATTAAGGGGAAAAGTTCACTAAAAACCTCAGTTAGCATGAAATATTTGCAACAATAGGATTTAAGAGCGGGAAACTAACTTTGCTACTATTAAGTTTGTTTAAACCGTAATCTTACTTAGAATACGATCACCAAATTTGTATTTATTTAGAGATAAATCTCTAAGCTTTATTAATCTAGGATTCCATTACAACATAACAATTATGTATGCGAACGAAATCAGCGTTTTCACTTACTGACGGATGATTTACTCTTTGTTGGTAGATTGCTATCTAGTGCCAGTATTTTGATCTGTTGGTCTAAATTTTTCACTAATTGATTCAGGACAACTAAAGCCTCTAATTGCTGAGAATCAAGGTTAGGATTCAGTAAAAGTCGTTCTTGTAGTTCATGTAACTTGATGCTTAGTTGCTGAGAAATTCCCAAAGCATCGCGCCCTAGACGTGTCAATTGTTGTTGTTGATAGAATTTTAATGCTGCTCCCCGCAATACTTGGAGTGTTGCCTCTTCGCCGTAGATTCCCGGCATGACTCGCAAGCGTAATAATAAGCGATTTTTTTGATATACATATTCTTTTTCTACCTGTTTTGGTTCTGCAACCGTGATTATAGGCAGGGAAGCAAACCGCTTTAATTCATTCAGTACTCCTTGGAAAACTGAGAGCGGCAGTTTGTCTAATACAGACTGCAAAATTCCATTGTCACTCCACAGTATTCTGCCTTCATAAGCTTGTCTTTCTAAGTACAGACGACCAATTCCCCCAGCCAAGATTCGTCCTAGTAATTCTTCTAATAATTTTTTTGGTGGCAGTGTTTTTAACAACTCAATAGAACTCAGTAGTTCGGAAGCTTGTGTGGGAGAAAAAGGTAAATTGTTTGATGATGTGGCTTCAGAATTTTCTTCCTGTTGAGTTCTGGAAATAGGGGTCAAGAACGTCGTAGTTTGAGATGATTGGTCTAGCTCTAGGATAGGAGGCAAGTCTACCCGCTGTCTATAATTTTGACGCTCTTGTGTCTGAAACACCATCAATATTGGTTGTTGATTTGATTTTGAGTCGGCATCTAAGGAAGGACTAGGTATGTCAGTAATCGTAGCTCGGCTATTTGTTGGGGGAAAGTCCACTGTTGGCTGATGCATAAGTTTTGCATCTAGCTGGGATGTATTCTTATAGTTGAGGTAGGCTGATAGTATTCTGCGGTGGGCATCGGCTGCGATCGCCTCAATCATCAGTGTGCAATTGATAGAAGACAAAATACGACCAACATAATCTAGGGCTTCGCTCTCTTGTGGATGTACCATGCCTAGCAAGAGGTTTTTGTCTTCTAATCCAAAGGGCAAAATTTGGTGGTAGAGGCAAGCTTCAAAGGACAAAAGATTATCAATCAGGTGGAATATTTGTTCGCGATCACTTCCTTCCTCCCACCTAGTTTGAGCGGCAGTTAGCATTTGCTGTCCATTTGCTGCGGTATCATTTAGTTCACCCTTTGAAGACAACATAGATTTGATTCGTTGGTGTTTACTTATATTTTGCCTCTAATTTCATAAGTAGTTAATAAAGATACTTTGTTAAATTGTTAAAATTTAAATTATATATACTTAAGTAAATGTAAGTAGAAGATGAATTTTAGATTATGGACTGGGGATAATACTGAAGATTGGGTATTGGGCATTGGGTATTGGTTATTAATTATTCTCCCTTCCTCCTCTGCTCCCCACTCCCCCATGCTCCATTTTCTACTACAGGCTACTCTTGGGTTCTTAAACCTTGGGCTGCAAGATAGACTTTTGTCCATTCGCCTAGCACTTGATGGGTTTTGAGTTTTAATTGTTCGGCTATGGCTTCTATTGAATTACCTGCTCTCCGCAAATTTAAAATCTGCCGCCCTAGAGGAGTCAATTTTTCATCAAGTTGTTGCCATTGGTTTTGGGTTAATCCCAAGTTATGTTCTTGCAAGGAAATTGAGAGCCAGCTATCTACAAGTTCTGGTTTCCCTTTGAGGGCAAAAACACGTACAGCATGGTAACTAATTTTTTCTCGCAGACGGTAAACTTCTTTAGTCGGCTTATTCAGTTTTTTGGCGATCTCTTCCTGGGACTTACCTTGCAGATACAATCGTAGCCATTCTACTGCTTCTGTTCCCAGATTTTCTTGTAAATAATTTTCAAATTCTTTTTGTACTGATTGACGCAGCCCCTGTTGTTCCTCTAGTTGTTGTGCTTCTTGATATTCTGCGATCGCCTGACTATCGACTAAGTTAACTCGATTGTCACTGTCGTCTGTAAGAACTTCTTCTGACACTAGTCTAACCAAGTCACGGTTTGGTACTTGGGTTAAACCACCGCGCTGAGTGCGACGCAAATAATTCACAAATCGGTAAGCTAATAGGGGTTGATTCCGTACTGGCCGCAGACAATATTCTTCTACACTGGCAAATAATAAAGCATCCCCCAATCGTCTATCGGTTGTATATTTGGCAATATCAACCATTTGTTGTTGCATCTGGCTGTCACTTTGGAGTAGTTCTTGAAGTACTTCTTGTAACACATCGATGACACTACGCTGGCGATCGCGGCTGAGGGAAACCCAAGTCTGAATCTTATTCCGTAATGTTACTAAACTTCCCAATCGGGTTATCAAGTTGCGATAAGCACGTTCTCGTCCTAGCCCCAAGTAGCGTTGACGTAAAATCCTCCAGCGATATTCCATCGCTTGTTTAGCGATATCAAGTTCTTTAGGATTAAACAGATCGAACCGTTTTGAATCAGATCCCAACAGCCAGATAATAATGCTTTGCCTCGCGGCTTCATTTTGCTCTGGACATTCCACAGCCAAGCGCTTTTGCCAATCTAGAGCCAGTTTTTCCACATCCGTTGTCATAGTGAGATTGCATTCCTCGAAACTCAATTTTGAAGTTTGCATCACAACCCCCATTCGTCCCACCTAATTGTTTAACTGGTAGCTGCCCCAGATTTCATGAATTTCATGAATTTCATGAAAATAGCTCAGTGATTCTACTTTTATTACGTCTGAATTCATTAAAATTATGCAGAATTTTCTACATTGATGTTTTGCTGGCAGTGAGAATTGTCCAAAACCAATGTATATCAGGCATTTGGAAGCATTATACTCATTTAAACTTTTTGTAAAGTTATGTTTTGTAGTTGAGAACAAAAATCTGCTTAAAGTTGTGGAAATACACTTTGCACGAAATATATCGCGGAAATTTGACATTTTGTAACAGATTGAGGAACGAATCTAATTTAACTCAATGTCAAGACGTTATTCCACCCGTATAAGTTTCAACCCTCTACAACCCTTTACGTAGTAAGATATTTAGTTAAATCTAAATATTCTTGGTATAGCAAAGTGCTGTTAGCGTCAGCGGGGCGTTTAGCCCGTGCTGAGTAAAAACCCAGTTTTGTCAAGGCTTTGAGGGATCAATACTGTCCTAACATTAGTGACTACGGCTATATTAATGAGAATTTGCCCTAGAAGATTTCCCAACGCCTCTGATAAGTTGACTTAATTCCCTGCTTTTTAAAGAGGATCGCACCTTGGCTGAATCGTATTAAGTCACATTTTCTGATATTTGTTGGTTTTATTAAGTGTATATATGGTAATTAGCGTTTTCAAAGGTTGTTTGGTAAGTAAGTTGTATAAAATATTAGATAAATACTATCGCTATAGCGTGTAATTAGTCTTAGTATCCTATGTAACGATGTCTACGACGGGCTATGCCTACGCTATTCTAGATAGTAGGAATTGATAGGCAAATTTCTCTTTTTTTAAACTAGCTTCAGTCACAATTACACTTTCAATGTTACTAAGTTCTTCTTAAAGCTTTTAGATTCCTAAAAATGAATAGTCAACAGTCAATATTGGTTTTGACTATTGACTTTGACTGTTGCTTTCCTTCTGCCTCAAAATTCAACTTATGCAAAATCTAAAAACAGAGGGAATGTAATCTTCTAAAGTTTTAATAGTCAGAAGCCTGACAAAAAACTTCTCTTTAAATTCATTTATGGGAATTTTTTGTTTTGAATTTCCCCACAGGAGGTTAAATCTATCGATTGTTCGATCTAACAATGGGATTTTCTACAGATTCTCGATACCCTTGGACTTGTTCTGTATAAGCAATTGGTAGAACAGCTTCAACGTTTTCATGAGGACGAGGAATAATCACCCAAGATTCAAGTGTACCGCCATAAACATTTTCTGCGGCTTCAACACCGGCAGCCATAGCGGTTTTTACTTCAGAAACATCGCCACGAATATTAACTGTAAAGCGAGCGCTACCCACTCTGATATAACCAACGAGGGTAACTCGACCAGCTTTTACCATAGCATCTGCTGCTGCTAGCACCGCAGGAAAACCTTTAGTTTCAAGTGCTCCAACTGCCTGTAATGACATTATTAATCTCCTGTATGAATAAACTGGGGGCTACAAATTAATTGTACGAAGCTTCGCTACAGATAATGAATAGCAAAATTGCTTAGAAGATGCGGAAAGGTTCTGATTCTTCAGTGAAATGGATTGGTAATATGGTTTCGACATTTTTTGGAGGATTAGGAATGATGTAGTAGGTAATTACTGTACCAACCTTTACTTCCTCTCCAGCTGCGATTCCGGCTTCAACAGCTCTATTTACTTCAGAAACTTGTCCCCGAACGGCGACTAACAAGCGAGCGCTTTCCGCTTGACCATAATACACAATTGTGACTTCGGCAGCTTTGACCATTGCATCTGCTGCTGCTAACACACTCGGAAAACCTAAAGTTTCAATTACGCCAACCGCCATTGGCATGGCATTAGCTCCTGGATTAAGGGATAAGCGATTTTAATTGTACGTGGGTTTAGTCCCCATTTTGACATTTTGGAAAACTTTCTTTGATGCCATATTTTTTGGGGGGTGGAGACGTGATTAATCGCGTCTTTTGGGAGTTAGAATATTTTGATAACTCACTGGTTTATGTTTTATATATTATAAATAATACCTCAGCATCTTAGATTGTGTAAGTTTATTGTTTAACAAAATCAGTTATGCGTGGAAGCAAGCTAGTACGACAAACTAAAATTTATGTTTCCGAATTTTCTTCCTACAGCAGTTGGGCAACTCACAGAACCTACTTCGATCACACTAGCTCGGAGTATTCAAACAACTGCGATCGCTACTCCTTTAACTAATCAAGCAGTTACCACAACATTTGTCAAGCAAGGGTGTGGTGGAACCCCGATTTTATTAATTCACGGCTTTGACAGTTCTGTATTAGAATTTCGGCGGCTTTTGCCACTACTTTCTAAAGATAATGAAACTTGGGCAGTGGATTTGTTGGGTTTTGGGTTTACAGATAGACTCTCAGGAATTGCCTATAGCCCAACTGCGATTAAAACCCATCTTTATTATTTCTGGAAAAGTCTAATTAACCAACCTGTGATTTTGGTGGGCGCTTCGATGGGGGGTGCGACGGCGATTGATTTTACACTGGCTTACCCAGAAACAGTCAAAAAGCTGGTGTTAATTGATAGTGCGGGATTGGCGGGTGGTTCGCTATTGAGCAAATTCATGTTTCCCCCATTAGATTATTTAGCAACTCAGTTTTTGAGTAATCTGAAGGTGCGCGATCGCGTTTCCCGCATTGGATATAAAAATCAAACTCTTGCCTCTATCGATGCTTTATATTGTGGGGCATTACACTTACAAATGCCGAGTTGGCATCAAGCTCTGATTTCTTTCACTAAAAGTGGTGGTTACAGTGCTTTTAGATTTGAAATAATATCACAAATTGTACAACAAACACTAATTTTATGGGGCGATTCTGATAAAATTTTGGGTACTGAAGATGCCATAAGATTTAAAAGGGCAATTCCACACAGTACTCTTACTTGGATTCAAGATTGTGGTCATCTCCCACATTTGGAACAACCACAAATCACTGCGCAGCATATTTTAGACTTTCGAGTTTAAACATACCCTAACTCTCAATAAACTCCAAAGATTTAGACTTGCACTTGGTAATTTAGGTTTAATTCATCTCCTGTTGTTCCCCGGATACCCCAGTTGTGTTTTAGGGTTTCTGTAATCGTGATTTCTATATCTACAGGTGCAATTGCAACTTGTTCGGATAAGCGGAAAAACAACAACTTAATTAGTTTCTTTTTCGTTTCAATAGTGCGTTCCTCAAACATACTAATCTCAATGATGATGTATTTCTCTGAACGTCCTACGGGGTAGATGAAATCATCAGGTTCAAGAGGAAAGGAACCGATAGGCGCGCTTGTCTTGAGGATATACTAAAGCTTCAACAACACAATCATGAATTGCGTCAGAAATGGCACTGCGAGAATGACGGATAAATGAAGCAGTGCCATAGATTTTGATTTGTACAATTAACCTTTACCTAACTGATTAACTGACTCTAATCAAGTAACCACATCTCATTAGAACTATCAGGATACTCATTTGGTTGATTTTGAGGTTGATTTTGAGCTAGTGTTTCCGATGACCGATGTGATTTTTTGTAGGTAAGTGGATTGTAGTGGTCTTTTACTGGTTTGATCGCGCTACTTTCTTTGACAACAAGTTTAGATTTTTCTGCTGCTTTTTGTTCTGCTTGTTGTTTGAAAGCATTCATTTCTTCTATCAGTTGGGAATTGGCTTCTGCAAGTTGCAGTGCTGTTTTTTTGGTTTCATCAAGTTCTTTTGTTAGCTGTTCTAGTAATGATTTTTGTTCTGATGCAAAGGTTTTTTGTTTAGATAATTTTGATTGCAAATCAGCAATTTCTTGTACAAGAGATGCTTCTTTTTTGTGGCTTGTTTCTAAACTACTTGTCAATTCTTTGACAGTTGCTTCTAAATCAGCTTTAGTGGGACTTGTGCGTTTAGTAGAAGTTGGCTCAAGTGTTTGTGCTGACGATTCCTCATCAGATGAAGCCTGTTCTGCGGCAATTTTTTCGGCTGTAACTTCGATCGCAGATTCACCTTCTGGGGGTGTAAATTTTTGCGCCTCTTCTTGTAGTAAATCAGAGAGACTTTGTTTCCTAGCCATTCTTATTTTCTCCAATCACGCTGTAATTCATCAGCTGCACGGCGGTAGTCTAATTCCGCCTCCCGTGCATTTCCTCCTCGCCATTGAGTAATCGCTACACCTTCTAGTGCTGCTCGTTCATGAGCTTTATAGGCACGGATAAAGGTATTACAAGTAGGAATACCTAAGCGAGTCAAAGTGTTTTTTGCTTCTTGTGCTTCCCCCAGACTGCGCGTATCGACTTTGGTGAGCAATACCCGATGGGGGGTTCCCACTGGGATGACGGCTTCCTTGACTGTTTCCACGAGGATTGCTAAATCCATTGCGGCTGGGGGTGTAGGCAAAACTAGATAATCTGCGATCGCAACTACCGCCACTAATGCTTCAGAGCGTAGCGCGGGAGGTGTATCTACCACTACTAAATCGTAACCTGTTATCTTTGCTAAATCACCTAAAAGTGTGGGATCTGTTTCTTGAGATAAATCAAATCCCATTCCCTGCTGACTGCGCCCAAACCACCAACTGGCAGAACCTTGAATATCTGCATCAATCAGCAGTACCTTTTTTTTCTTCGCAAAGTTTGCAGCTAGATTGACTGCGGTAGTCGTTTTACCGACTCCTCCTTTACCGTTGAGAATAGCGATGATTTTTGGCACTACTTGCTTCCGATGCTGCCTTTTGAATGCTGAGTTAGGAGGAGCCAGTGCGTTGCGGGGGTTCCCCCCGTTGAAGCAACTGGCGTTGCTGAGTGCTGAGTTAAAAGTAGAGACGCGATTAATCGCGTCTGTACAAGAGCGATTAATCGCGTCTGTACAAGAGTTATTATTATCCTCTTTGTCTTCTTTTTCAGTCCCCAGTTTCCAGTCCCTAGTCCCCAATGATGAATATAGCGCTTTCTGTAACCTTAAATAACATGAAAAGTCGTAACAATAAAATTCAGAAGCCATTAACTCCACAAAATTTTATGACAACAACTTACAATTTGCCTGATGGCCCCCAAATGCCGCGCTGGCTAAGGATGATCAAGTTTATTAGTCAGCCACTGAAATATGTGGATGATTTTGCCCAAACCTACGGTGACACTTTCACGATCAGGAGTAATCGCTCGGATAACCATCTAGTATATTTTAGTCAACCCCAAGCGCTTGAGCAGATTTTTACTGCTGATTCCAGGCATTTTGAGGTTGGCAAGGGGAACATAGGACTAAAATTTTTACTTGGCGATCGCTCCTTTATGTTATCAGATGGCGATCGCCACCAGCGCCAACGGCAATTATTAGCTCCTCCCTTTCATGGCGAAAGAATGCGGGCTTATGGCAAAGAAATTCGGGAAATAACTCGACAAGTGAGTAATGAATGGCAAATTGGTAAGCCTTTTAATATCCGTAGGTCGATGCAAGAAATCACCTTGCGTGTTATTCTCCGGGTTGTATTTGGTTTGCATGAAGGACAGCTATTTGAGGAACTGAGGCGATCGCTAAGTGATTTACTAGATTTCATCAATTCGCCCGTAATGTCCAGCGCCTTCTTCTTCCAATTCATCCAAAAAGATTTTGGTGCACGGAGTCCTTGGGGTTGGATTCTGCAACAACGGCAAAAAATCGATCAACTTATTTATGCTTTGCTTCGAGAACGTCGGGCCCAACTCGATCAAAATCGCCAAGATATCTTAAGTTTGATGATGGCGGCTCGTTATGACGATGGTCAAGGGATGTCAGATGAAGAATTACACGACGAGTTAATGACCCTGCTAGTTGCGGGACATGAAACTACCGCTTCGGCATTGACATGGGCTTTTTATTGGATTGACCATTTACCAGAGGTGCGTGAGAAGTTGCTAAAGGAACTCAACACCATTGGAGTTAACTCCGATTTGAGTAGTGTGGCTAAATTGCCGTATTTGACAGCTGTTTGCCAAGAAACATTGCGAATTTACCCAATTGCCATGACTGCTTTTGTGCGGATTGTGAAGAACCCAATTACAATTATGGGCTACGAACTGCGAGAGGGAACGGCAATAGTCCCCAGTATTTATTTAGCGCATCATCGCCAAGAAGTTTACCCACAATCCAAGCAGTTCAAACCAGAACGCTTTTTAGGAAGACAATATTCACCTTATGAATATTTACCCTTTGGCGGCGGTAATCGTCGCTGTATTGGCATGGCATTTGCCCAGTATGAAATGAAAATTGTCTTGGCAACTGTTTTGTCAGAATTTCAAGTTTCGCTAGTGAATAAACGTCCCGTGCGTCCTGTGCGCCGTGGGTTAACTTTAGCTGCACCAGCCGGAATGCGGATGGTTGCAACACCTCAAGTAAAACGTGCAAATACACCAACGTTAGTTTAGGCAACTAGGGTGGGCATTTTAATCCCCACCTTACTATGGGGTAATAACTAGTCATCAAAATCTATGACTACTTTGCGGATATTACCTTCCATATCAGTAATCAGTTCTTGAGCAAAAGGGTATTTATCAGCCTGCATTTGGGTTGTGATTTTGGTAGTCATACTATGAGTTTAGCGTTAGTAGCTGCCCACATCCCCGACTTCTTGAAGAAGTCAGGGATCTAAATCCAGGTTAAGTAAGTGACATTCCACCCTACATATTACTTTTACTTCAAATCATCCTCGTTTGTCTCCTGTGGTTCCAGCAATTCCCAAATTAGAAAGGCAATTTCAATGAAAATACCTGAACCTGGAATTAACCACTCTGCAATTAAGGGAATCACAAATAGTAAAATTGTCACCAGCTTTTTAATATTGTTAGATTTCGTTGCCTTTTGCATTTGTTTCACCTTAAATACTGAGGCAACGGTAAATTTGGGGTAGTACGTGAAAGCAAATACTGTTGTTTGTTGGCTGTAATAGGTGAATACCCGGAGATTTGAGTTTGGGGATGCTAGATTAAGTTTGGGGATTCTCCAAACTTTGTTGCAAATTTGAGTAAAAGTAACCGATGGCACGTTTTAGCTATGGCGATGATGTCAAAGAGCGGGTAAGGCGGCTATTAGAAAGGTTGTTGGCTTATGCCAATGATGAGATAGAAAACAGCGAACTTTCTCAAATTCCCCTAAATTGGGAAACGCCGAAGCAAGTAATAGTAAGAACACAGCTAAGAGTTCTGGCAGAACTTAGCGATTTAAACACAGAACAAGTCCGAGACTCACTAAATGCACTTGCTAAGTTTTTGGGTGTTCTGGAAGATTTGCGCGAACATCCGCGAGGCTCGGCAGATTGGCATTTTAAGCTGACGCTTTGGTGTGACAAAGGCGATAAAGATGGGAATTTGAGAAAATTTGATGCAGAATGGCAACGCTTTAGAGAAGAATTACCCGGTGTGCAGCGTGCTGAAGCGAGAAAAGCTAAACCTAAGCCGACGTTTTACGAAAATATTCCCTTAAGTGGGGTAATGGAATTTGTGGGACGTGATGACGAACTGCAAAGTCTCCACCAACGTTTGCAGGAAAATGAACAAGTGGCTATAGCTGCTGTTGCTGGCATGGGTGGAGTTGGTAAAACAGAACTTGCCCTACAATATGCCAGGAATCACCGCGAAACTTATAAGGGTGGAATTTGCTGGTTGCTGGCAAAATCTGCTGATGTGGGCATTCAAGTTGTGCAGTTTGCCAGAACTCATCTTGATTTTAACCCACCAGAAGGTTTGGATGTCTTCGCCCAAGTGCAATACTGCTTTCGGCATTGGCGTGAGGGCGATGTGCTGCTAGTTTTAGACGATGTTGGAGAATATCAGCAGGTTAAGCCTTATTTACCTTCGTCATCTTCCCGATTTAAAGTATTGATTACCACGCGCCAATATTTAGGAGCATCTATTCAGCAATTATCCTTGGATGTATTGCAACCAGAAGCGGCACTGGAGTTATTAAAGTCATTTTTTAAAGAAACACCACAGCGAATTGAGCAAGAATTAGCTGTTGCAAATCAGTTGTGTGAGTGGTTAGGATATTTGCCTTTGGGTTTGGAATTAGTGGGGCGATATCTCAAGCGCAAACAAGACCTCTCTTTAACAGAAATGTTGCGACGGTTAGAGAAAAAGCGATTAGAACAACCCGCCTTGGATAAACCAGAAGGCGACATGACAGCACAACGGGGTGTGTTAGCAGCCTTTGAGTTGAGTTGGCAAGAATTAAACGACGATGATAAGCAGTTGGGCTGTTTATTAAGTTTATTTGCTGCTGCGCCTATATCTTGGGATTTGGTAGAACAGTGTTTAACTGAGGAAGATGAGGAAGAGTTAGAGGAAATTCGGGATGATAAGTTATTGAATTTGCATTTACTCCAGCGTAAAGATGAGGGAGTTTACCAATTGCATCCACTGTTGCGCGAGTTTTTCCAATATCAGCTTACAGGTTTAGAACAGGCAGAGGAATTTAAGCGATCGCTTTGCGGGGTAATAGTAGAAGTTGCTAAGAAGATTCCTGATTCTCCCACCCTTGAGCAAATCACCGATGTTACCCCGGTAATACCTCATTTGGCTGAAGTAGCGAATCATCTGATTCAATACGTCAGCGATGATGATTTACTTTGGCCTTTTGTCGGTAACGCTTGGTTATATCATGGCCAAGGTTTATATAACCAAGCTTTACCCTGGTATGAACAATGTCTAAAAATCACTAAAAAGCGCTTGGGAGAAGAACATCCACATGTCGCCACTAGCCTCAACAACCTAGCAGAACTCTACCGTTCCCAAGGCAGATACAGCGAAGCCGAACCCCTTTACCAACATGCTTTGGCACTTAGGCGTCAACTCCTGGGAGAAGAACATCCAAATGTCGCCACTAGCCTCAATGACCTTACGTTGCTCTACAACTCTCAAGGCAGATACAGCGAAGCCGAACCCCTTTGTATCGAAGCTTTAGCACTCAGGCGCAAGCTGCTAGGAGAAGAACATACAGATGTTGCTGCTAGCCTCAACAACCTCGCGTTGCTCTACAACTCCCAAGGCAGATACAGCGAAGCCGAACACCTTTACATCCAAGCTTTGGCACTCAGCCGCAAGCTGCTGGGAGAAGAACATCCAGATGTCGCAATTTGCCTCAACAGCCTAGCAGCACTCTACTACTCTCAAGGTAGATACGGTGAAGCCGAACATCTTTACATCCAAGCTTTGGCACTCAGGCGCAAGCTGCTGGGAGAGGAACATCCATCTGTCGCCACTATCCTCAACAACCTAGCAGAACTCTACCGTTCCCAAGGTAGATACAGCGAAGCCGAACCCCTTTACATCCAAGCTTTGGCACTCAAGCGCAAGCTGCTAGGAGAGGAACATCCATCTGTCGCCACTAGCCTCAACAATCTAGCGGTACTCTACCGTTCCCAAGGTAGATACAGCGAAGCCGAACCCCTTTACATCCAAGCTTTGGCGCTCTGGCGCAAGCTGCTGGGAGAAGAACATCCAGATGTCGCTGCTAGCCTTAACAACTTAGCATATCTCTACGACTCTCAAGGCAGATATGGCGAAGCCGAACCCCTTTACATCCAAGCTTTGACACTTAGGCGTCAGCTGCTGGGAGAAAAACATCCATTATTTGCCCTTAGTCTCAACAATCTGGCAAAACTCTACTACTTGCAAGAACTTTATGTAGAAGCTGAACCGTTGTATCTGCAAGCATTAGAGATTTTTGAGCAACAGTTAGGGGTGAATCATCCTTGGACTGTTAAGTGTGGTGAGAATTTAGCAGATTTGCGCGATCGCCTCTCTTCACAATAGCAAAATTCAAGTTCCCAACCTCATCAATCAAGCTTTGATCTCCAAGTTTCCTGTTCTGAACTCAAAGTTTCATGTTTCAAACAAGAACGTTTCTGTTTCAAGTGAGAACGTTCCTGTTTTAAACGAGAATATTCTTGTTCCAAGTGAGAACGTTCCTGTTTCAAATAAGAATGTTTTTGCTCCGAGTGAGAACGTTCCTGTTCTGAGGTGGAATGATGGTGTTCTGAGGGCGATCGCTCTACCTAAATTGTAGAATGATGTGCGATCACCTTTGATAGTTGAGATATGGTTGCGCTCGCAATCGCTTTTTGAGCCACAATGGATAACGATAGGGAGTCCATAGAACAAACAATAGCTAAAAAGAAACCAAATCAGGAGAAGGCTTGATGCAATCAGCATTACGCATAGAAACTAAAGTGTTACCAGGCAACAAAATTGAAATCACTTTGCCTGACGATACACTCTCAACCTCTGTAGGACAAACTATTGAGGTAATTGTCCTGATACCAGAGCAAAAAACGACACTAGAAGGACAATCGATTATGCACCTGCTTGAAGAAATCCACAAACAGCGTCCTGTTGGCAGAAGTGTAGAAGAAATCAATCGAGACCTCGAAGCAGAACGAGATGCATGGGACAACTAATTCTGCCAAATGCTGCTCGTGTATACATCGATACGGTAACAGTTATTTACGCAGTCGAACAGACCCCGACTTATGGGGTGTTGCTGAATACCTTATGGAATAGTCTTCAGGCGAGAACCCTTGAAGTCTTTAGCAGTGAACTAACTCTGATGGAAACCTTAGTTGTGCCACTGAGAAACTCGGATACATTTCTGGTTGATGCTTATGAGCGATTACTGCGATCACCTCAAATGTAGTTGATTCCAATAAGTCAGACCATCTTGCGTGAAGCAGCAAGGCTACGTGCAAGCACACCTTCTTTGAGAACACCTGATGCCCATTCATATTGCGACTGCTACAACATCTGGCTGTACTCAGTTTCTCAGCAACGATCGACAACTGAGGACAGCCACAAACTTGCCGATTGTGATTCTAGATGAGGTGCTGAGATCGTGAGCGATCGCTTTAATTTAGTTAAAAAGATCAACACAGCGAGCGGTATAAATAGAGTCTTTTCTCTGCGTTCCTTTGTGCTTACCTTTGCGTTCTTTTGCGTTAAAAAACAATCTCCTCCCTCATCCGCTGTTCCAGCACATCCAATAACCCATCCACATCCTTACCAGCTTGCTCAAAACAAATCGGTGGTGCTGGTTCCGGTGCAAACTGAATTAACTTAATTTCCCCCTTCCCAATCCCAATCATTACAACTTCCACTTCCGGCTTGTGATTCTCGACAATTCCCAAAATTTCCTGAAGCCGATTTTCAACCTTATTATTTAAATTCTCTATCTGCTCTTTCGGACAATAAACAAAATGCGGCGTTGGTTGCAAATCAATACCAACAGTACCCTGACTGTCACCATTTGCTAACCACAATCCCCAAAACAGCGCCGCCAATTCTTGCTGATTTGCTTTGACAAACTTATCCAACTGGCGACGCCATTTGTTATCACCTGATTCTGGTTGACTATTACCAAAAAACATAAATAATTCGTAATGAAGACACAGTTAACAATTCAAAATTCAAAATTCAAAATTCAAAATTAAAGACATTTTGATTCGGAGGTTTAAACCTCGACTCAAAATATGCTACAACTTGACGTAGGGGTCTTAAACCCTTGAATGTACAATAATAGGCGAAATTTATCTTAAGCCTGACTGTACACGCCAGAGGCCGGAATAAATACCGTCTTTCTCTAGCAATTGCTCATGGGTTCCCGACTCTACTAATTTCCCATGTTCCATGACATAAATGCAATCGGCATTGCGAATAGTGGAAAGACGATGAGCGATCGCAATTGTAGTTCTATCGACTGTAATCCGTTCTAGCGATCGCTGGATTGCTGCTTCTGTCTCATTATCTACTGCCGAGGTTGCTTCATCTAAAATCAGAATCGGGGGATTTTTGAGAACTGCACGAGCGATCGCAATCCGTTGTCTTTGTCCACCAGATAACTTTTGTCCTCTTTCTCCGACAGTTGTCTCATAACCTTGGGGCAATTGAATAATAAATTCGTGCGCCTCGGCTATCTTCGCCGCCGTAATAATTTCTTGCTCTGTAGTCTCAAAGCTACCATAAGCAATATTCTCCGCTACAGTGCCATGAAATAGAAAGACATCTTGACTCACCAAACCGATGCAGCGGCGTAAATCTTGTAAATTCAAACTTTGCAAATCAATGCCATCGAGAGTAATGCTTCCAGCTTGCACCTCATACAACCGCAATAAAAGTTTGACTAAAGTACTTTTACCAGAACCAGTTGAACCGACAATCGCAATGGTTTTTCCTGCCGGAACATCCAAAGACAAATTTTTAATTACTGCAAATCTATCTTTATAGGCAAAATAAATATTTTTAAATTGCACTTCACCGCGCACTTCAGCCACAGGTAACGCCACATTACCTGTATGAATGGCGATCGGAGTATCCAATAAATTCATAACTCGATTAGTAGAAGCCATTGCCCTTTGATATTGGTCAAATGTTTCGCCTAATCTAGTTAAAGGCCACAGCAAACGCTGAATTAAAAACACTAATACGCTGTAAGTACCTACAGACATTGCTCCAGAAACCGCGGCCATCCCGCCATATAAAAGTAATGCCGTGAAACCCACCAAAATTAGCATCCGAATTAGCGGCACAAAAGCAGCAGAAAGAGTAATTGCTTTCCAATTACTGCGGCGATAAGCGTCACTATCTAATTCCAAACGATAGGCTTCATAAGCTTCAGCCGTAAAGCTTTTAATAGTAGTAATTCCACTGATATTGTTTGACAAACGCGAATTGAGAAAACCTACCTTTTCGCGAACATTAGCGTAGCGAGGCGCAAGTAGTCGTTGGTAAGCAAAAGAACCCCAAAGGATAAATGGCATCGGTGACAAAGCCATCCACGCTACACTAGGAGCCAAAATAAAGAAAGCAGCGCCAATAATTAGAACAGTTGCGGAAACTTGGATGATATCATTCGCTCCTCCATCCAAAAACCGCTCTAATTGGTTAATATCATCACTGAGGATAGACATTAAACCGCCAGTACTGCGTTCTTCAAAATAAGCCAATTCCAAGTCTTGCAAATGTTTGTATGCATCCAAACGCAAGTCATGCTGAATATTCTGAGCCAAATTTCGCCAAAGTCGAGCGTAGGCGTACTCAAAAACCGATTCTAATATCCAAATGATCACAGTGAGCAAGGAAATAATCAAAAATTGTCCAAAGACATCGCGTACTCCTAACTGTGCAATTATGGAATCCTGTTGCTTGACTACCACATCCACTGCCACACCAATTAAGCCAGGTGGTGCTAAATCGAAAAATTTATTGAGGATAGAATAAATAGTTGCCAGCCAAATTTGTTTACGATACTGGTGTCCATACTCCAGCAAACGCAGGAGAGGATACGTTGAATGTTTACGCCTTCTTGATGTCCGATGAGATTTAAATGCAGTAGCCACGGCTTTTTGCGGTTTCGTGTGACTGATATTACCACGGAACAAAGTCTTGAGTCCTAAGTCCTGAGTCTGAAGATTGATTCAGACAGACTAATGAGAAACTTAAACTATGGGGATTGGGGACTGGGAGACAAGGGAACAAGGGAAATAACCATGCCCAATGATGGCAGTTGCTTCAAGTCGGGAAACCCGCCCAACGCACAGCCTCCCCAATACCCAATGCCCAATGCCCAATGACCAATGACTGACTCAATATTGGAGAGAGGAATTTGAAAAATCAGCAATTGGGTAATTGGCAAACCACAGTTTTGGGAATTGTGTTAGCAATACTAATGATTATCGGGCTAAATTCCTTTATCATTATTAACCCAGGACAAGCAGGAGTAATCAGCATTTTGGGTAAAGCAAGAGATGGCGCTTTATTGGAAGGTATTCACCTGAAACCGCCTTTTATCACTGTGATAGATGTGTATGATTTGACGGTGCAAAAATTTGAAGTACCAGCAGAAAGTTCCACTAAAGATTTGCAAAATTTATCTGCGAGATTTGCAATTAATTTTCGCCTCGATCCGATAAAGGTAGTTGAAGTTAGAAGGAAGCAAGGAACATTAGCCAATATTATATCAAAAATCATTGCGCCCCAAACACAAGAAGCATTTAAAATTGCCGCAGCTAGAAGAACAGTAGAAGAAGCGATTACCAAAAGAAGTGAATTGAAAGAAGACTTTGATAATGCCTTAGGCGATCGCTTAGATAAATATGGGATAATTGTGTTAGATACTAGCGTAGTTGATTTAACATTCTCGCCAGAATTTGCTAGAGCAGTCGAAGAAAAACAAATTGCTGAACAACGGGCGCAAAGAGCAGTTTACGTAGCACGTGAAGCTGAACAAGAAGCCCAAGCAGACATTAATCGTGCCAAAGGTAGGGCAGAAGCTCAAAGACTCTTAGCAGAGACACTCAAAGCCCAAGGAGGACAGTTGGTTCTCCAAAAAGAAGCAATTGAAGCTTGGAAGACTGGCGGCGCTCAGATGCCCAAAGTCCTCGTTATGGGTAATGACTCAAAAAATGGCGTACCTTTCATATTCAACCTTGGGAATGTCCAAAATCAACCGTAAAAGGGAAGTGGTGATGAGATAACAGGGTCTAAAGTTATGGAATTTGCTCTAACCTCAGACAAATTTTAAGATACGTTGGACTATTCTCAATTCAAAATCTAAAATTCAAAATGGTATAAGTTGGGCTAGTACCGCAAGGCGGAAGTCAAAAGTCAAAAGTCAAAAGTCAAAAGAATTGTATTTCGGGCTTTTGTGCCATTTTGAATGGTCTGTTTATTTACGCCGTTCTGTACTAGTGCCAACTCAAACACCACAGAAAACCAACCAAATAATAGCCGAAGTTTATGTCAACCCCCAATTCTCAAAATCTCACTGTTGAAGAAGCGAAGAAATTATTGAACAAATTCAACTGTCTAGACATTGCCCCTATTCTCAACCCATCAGAAAAAGTAGTAATTCGTAATGCTTTAATTTTGCTCACCAAGCTTACTGATTACCAAATTTTAGGAATTTGTGCTGATACAGCAGAAGAAGGAATATTGGCGATGAAAACCTATTCTCTGGCTTTGGGTTATGAACCACCAAATAATTTACTTACACCCGAAGGGCCAGTTTATATCAAATTAAATGGTAAAAATGGCTTGTGTTATCTTGATTCCTATGATGGACATCATCGTGGTGTATTAGTATCTTGCCAGTCTTATGACGAAGATGGAATCAACGAAATGTATGGACACCTTCCCTTGGACTTATTTGTATAAATTCGGCGAATGTAGGTAAGGTATGAGCCTTGCCTACTTACTAGCGAAAAATAATTAATGACTTCAATCTTATGAGTATTATTACACTACAATCAGTAAAAAAGGACTTTGGCATCAAGGAAATTTTAAAAGATGCTAACTTTAGCCTTGATGCTACTGATAAAGTTGGATTAATTGGTACTAATGGCTCTGGTAAATCAACTCTATTAAAAATGATCGCTGGGTTAGAATCCATTGATAGCGGTCAAATTTTAATCAACTCTGGTTCTAAAATTATCTACTTACCGCAGCAGCCAGATTTAGATGAAAATCACACAGTTTTAGAGCAAGTTTTCGCTGACAGTGGCGAACATACATCTTTGGTGCGTGAGTATGAAGAACTTTCTGATAAATTGGTTCACTATCCAGATGATAGTCAACTGATGTCTCGCCTTTCTGTGGTGATGCAACGGATGGATACGACTGGTGCTTGGGAACTAGAAACTAATGCCAAAATCATTCTTACAAAATTAGGAATTTCTAACTTTGATGCCAAGATAAGTACTTTATCTGGAGGCTATCGCAAGCGCATTGCTTTAGCATCAGCTTTGCTATCAGAACCAGATGTTTTGCTCATGGATGAACCGACAAACCATCTTGATGCTCTTTCTGTAGAATGGTTACAAAGTTATTTAAATCGCTATCGCGGCGCACTTTTTCTGATCACTCACGATCGCTACTTTTTAGATCGCGTTACCAATCGGATTATTGAAATCGACCGAGGCGATATTTACACCTATACAGGTAACTATTCATATTACCTTGAAAAGAAAGCTTTAGCTGAAGAATCTGCTGTAAGTAGTCAACGTAAACACCAAAACTTGTTGCGCCGCGAGTTGGAATGGCTCAAAAAAGGGCCAAAAGCCAGAAGTACCAAGCAAAAAGCTAGAATTGACCGCGCTTACGCTCTGCGGGATACTGAATTTAAACAAGTTCAGGGTAAAGTTGATATTTCGACAGTTGGTCGTCGCATTGGGAAAAAAGTTATTGAATTAGATAACATTTCTAAGGCATACAATGGACGCACTCTGATTAAGAATTTTACCTACGAATTTAGTCCAGAAGACCGCATCGGCATTATTGGCGCTAACGGTGCTGGTAAATCCACTTTAATGGATATAATCACTGGACGAGTTGAGCCAGATACCGGCATTGCAGAAATTGGTACTACAGTTCACATCGGTTATTTTGACCAGCATTCGGAAGAATTGCTCACAGCATTGAACGAAAATCAGCGCGTGATTGACTACATCAAAGAAGAAGGAGAATTTGTCAAAATTACCGATGGTACTCAAATTACTGCTTCGCAAATGTTGGAGCGGTTTTTGTTTCCTGGTAATCAGCAGTATGCCCCAATTCATAAACTTTCTGGTGGGGAAAAACGTCGTTTATTTTTATTGCGGGTTTTAATGAGTGCGCCCAATGTCTTGATTTTAGATGAACCGACAAACGATTTAGATGTCCAGACATTGGCAGTATTAGAGGATTATTTAGAAGATTTTGTTGGGTGTGTAATTGTAGTTTCTCACGATCGCTACTTTCTTGATCGCACCATCGATACAATATTTTCCTTTGAGGAAGGCGGTAATCTCCGGCAATATCCAGGTAATTACTCGATTTATCTCGACTATAAAAAGGCTGAAGAGGCACAGCAACAAGCTACTACTAAGGAGAAGCCAAAAAATGCCGAAGTCCAAAATGGTGCAGCTTCAGCCAAGGATGGAGAGAATACCAAGCGGCGCAGGTTATCCAATTGGGAGAAAAAGGAATTTGAGCAGTTGGAAAGTAAAATTGCCGAGTTAGAGGCTGAGAAAGCAGAAACCGAGAAAACACTAGCGAATGTCTCACCGGGGAATTATAGCCAAGTGCAGAAACTCTATAATCAGGTGGAAAATCTTAAGCAAGCGATCGATGTGGCGACTGAAAGGTGGTTAGAATTAGCTGAAAAGGAGGCTTAAGTTTAGGATTAGCTATTGTATCGGCTCGCTAGAACTGATTGAGGAGATATTACTGTCACCAGTGAAGTTGGTGTTGGTAGCTGCTTTCGGGTACGTTTACCATTAGCTTTTTAGTTTAATTATTAGGGTTTTGCCGAGTCCTTTTACCAAATAAACCAGACATATTTAATCCTGTCAACAACAATCCTAGAAGTCCTAATCCGTTTAAAACTGGGTAGATTCCTTCCAAATGAAAGATTTCGCCTGTATGGATACTTAAGAGAAAGCTAGCTGGAACTCCTATACTCAAAGACCACTCGCGGACAAATGTTGTTAATATCCCAGTCAGCACAGTTAACATAAGTGGCACAGATAGGATGATACCAAGGATACGATGATACTTACGAAATGAACGTTTCATGGTAGTTCTCCGGTCAGTAGAAACTTTTTACACTGTAGGCTCAATATCACCTGAAATGCAAATTAGATGAGAAAAATCGAAGTCAGCAATTAGTGTAAAGAGTCTTGATAGACTCTGTTTTGAAGGTAAACCACAGCCAGTAAAAAACTCGGAAAGAGAAAATATCAGTTCTTTCCGAGTTTTTTACCTTGATAGCTTTAATATTTGAATGGCAAAAATATTAGGTAATTAGGACTTACGCACTGTACAAACGAGTCATCTTGTGTATTAACGTAAAGACCTTGTTTCAGGCTTTTATAAAACCCCTTTGTTGGTTGCGATCGCTTGGTGAGGAATAGAAAAATCAAGTTAGAAGCGCTGAAAATCATACCTGCTATTTTGACTTTTCTGTCAATGCGTAAGTCCTAGTAATATTTTTGTTCATAGTCAGCGCCAAATATGAACACTAGTACAGGTAGGTGAAAATAAACCTACTATTCAAAATTGCTAACAAGCCCAAAAATTAATTAAAGCTTTTTGACTTTTGATTTTTACTTTGCGGTATTATTCTACACAAACGAGTTTTGATGAGGAGTTTAAAATGAATCGTTTTAATCCAGTACTGATAGTTGCTGCAATCAGCCTAATGACTTTGGTTGGATGCAATAAGGGTGAAGAACCTACTGCACAGACAACACCTGCTGGGAGTTCTATCTCTGATACCACACCCACACCTGCTGCGACAACCAGCCCTAATGCAGTAGCCGCTCCCACTACAACAACGGGATTTCAAGCTTTACAGGGTGTTGTTACCAATACTAAGACCGCAGTTCAGGGGGGAAATTTTACCAAAGCTAAAGGGGAATTTGATAAATTTGAGGATTCATGGTCAAAAGTTGAGGATGGAGTTAAAGCTAAATCTCCTAGTGGCTACAAAACAATTGAAGATAAAGCTGATGAGATCAAGGCAGGACTTAAAGCCTCTACACCAAATAAACAAAAAATTCTCACAGCTTTAGAGGTTCTCAACAAGAATGTCACTAGTGTAGCCAAGCCTTAAGAGCTAAATACATAAATTGAGTATTTGTTGGCTAGTTTGCTAGTAAGCAATCTCGTTTCCAGCCTCTGGCTAGAAATGCTCTCTCATTGCGGCTCTACCGCAAGTCTTGAGGCGGAGCCTCAAAAACAGGCATTCCCAGTCGGAGACTGGGAACGAGACAACCCTCATGTAGAGACGCGATTTATCGCGTCTAATAAATTTGTTAAATTAATATCATTCAAGTCGATAATTTAACCATGCCCAATGTCTTCATCAGTCATCGTAAAAGTGATGCTCAACAAGCTGAACAGCTGGCGAATGAATTAGGTGATGCTGGGCATGAAGTATGGTTTGATGAATGGA
This sequence comes from Nostoc sp., assembly GCF_036917535.1. Lineage (GTDB taxonomy): Bacteria > Cyanobacteriota > Cyanobacteriia > Cyanobacteriales > Nostocaceae > Nostoc. The sequence goes on along the minus strand of NZ_JBALDA010000057.1, from coordinate 34,017 downwards.
AGATAGACATAGGAGATTCGATTGTTGAGCGTGTTGACCAAGGGCTAGAAGGATCTAAGTATTTAGTGCTGTGTTACTCCTCCTCTAATATGTCGCCTTGGGTAAACCGTGAGTGGATGTCAGTGTTAGCTCGACAATTGGCAGGACACCAAGTAAAGATATTGCCAATTTTGCTCACAGGTGGAGAACTGCCTGCTATTCTAGCTGATATCAAGTATGCAGATTTAGTTCAAGACTGGTCAAAAGGAGTATCTGAACTGCTGCGGGCAATAAAATGAGTGATAAAAACTGGCAAGTTTACATTGCCCACGCTAACGGAGAAGAAGATTTAGCAGAAAAATTGGCAAAACCCATCCGTGAGGCTGGCTATGAGGTAATACATCGCGGAACTGTCATGGTAGGGCAGTCTTTCACCGAGGAAGTCTCAAAAATTCTGAGTGCTGGCGGGGCAGTGGTATTGTGTGGAACTAGTAGAGCATTGGGAACCCGTTGGGCATCCCAGATTGTTAACGCAGCCAGACAGCAGACTTCTGGTAAACAAACGCGAGTTTTTTGTATCCAAATGGAACAGGAGGCGGATGTAGGGAGATTGAGCTTTGATGAATGTATTGCTCTTTATTGGCAAAACCCTGCAAAAGCAATTGAGGATTTGATTGCTGCACTCAAAAAGCACTATCCCCTTAATCCCCTTAATACTAATATTGCTCATTCTGCTTACCGCCCCCTGCAAGCGCCACCTTTACCTGCACACTTTGTAGAACGCCCAGAGTACAGCGATGATTTAAAAACTCGTCTTTTAAATGGTTCATCGTCTGATAGTCGCACTTTGGTAATTACTGCGATTCACGGTTTGGGTTCGGTGGGCAAATCTACTTTAGCTGCGGCTTTAGCCCATAATGCAGAAATACAATCTCGTTTTTGTGATGGCATTCTTTGGGCAACATTAGGTCAACAACCCAATGTACTTTCTTTACTTAGTGGTTGGGTGCAAGCATTAAGAGACTATAGCTTTAAACCTACCAGTGTAGAAGCAACTTCTAGCCATTTGCGGACTCTGCTTTATGACAAAGCTGTGCTGCTGGTGGTGGATGATGCGTGGAATACAAAAGATGCGTCAGTATTTAATGTTGGCGGGGTGCGGTGTCAGGTTTTAGTGACTACTCGTGAAGGGGCAATTGCTGACGCATTAGGAGCCAACACCTACAGTCTGGATATAATGAAACCAGACCAGGCAATGGAATTGCTGACGAAGAAGTTAGGACGGGAGATTACAGGTGTAGAGTATCAGTCAGCAGAAAAGTTAGCTAAAGGCGTTGGTTATCTCCCCTTAGCATTAGAACTAGCAGCAGCACAAGTTGTGGATGGTAGAAGTTGGGCAGTCTTGTTACGAGATATTCAACAAGAAATTGCTCGGTTAAAATCATTGGATAGACCAGGGGCAAAAGATACTACTGATGAAGCAAGTTTAAAACGCCTCAGCTTAACTGCATCTTTGAACTTGAGCATAAAGCGATTGGTACAAGAGGACAAAGAATACTTTACTTGGTTGGGGGTGTTACCTGAAGATGTAAGTATTACTCCTAAAATGACGGCAACACTTTGGGATATTGCAGATGAGCGCGATGCCTCTGATTCATTAAAAGATTTACAAAGTAAAGCCCTGTTATTACTTGGTGTTCCTCTTACTGATGGTACGCCTACCTATCGGTTACATGACTTATTTCACGATTTAGCGCGGAACTTGTTAACTGCTCCACTACAGCCAAAGTATCGGGGTGATTTACTAGGACTAGGTATATCTCTTGCTGATGCTCACGCTATTTTGTTGGAGAAATATCGGCAGAAAACCCAAAATAATTTATGGCATACCTTGCTTAATGATGGTTACATTCATCAGCATTTAGTTTGGCATTTAGATAAAGCTGGACAGGTAGGAGAGATTCACCAGTTATTACGGGAAGAGTCGGCAAGTGGGAATAATGGCTGGTATGAAGTGCGAGAGAAACTAGGAGAAACCGCAGGTTACATTACAGATATTTCTCGTGCTTGGGAATTAGTAGAGGTAAATTGGACTGAAGCAACCTTGCCGCAGGTTGTGGGTTTGCAGTGTTGCTATGCTTTTATTACGGCTTCTCTTAATAGTTTGGCAGCTAATTTACCAGTAGAACTGCTGGTGGCGTTGGTCAAAAACAATGTGTGGAGTCCTGAACAAGGACTAGCTTACGCTCTGCAAAAACCAGAGCCAAAGGAAAAAGCGGAAGCTCTTACAGAGTTAGTCAACTATTTGCCGCCAAATTTAGAAAAACTGGCACTGTCAGAAGCATTCGCCGCCTCTAGGGCGATTCAGTCTGAGTGGTATCGCGCCCAAGCCTTGAGTGCATTAGCCGACAAACTGCCTGCCGAGTTGTTACCACAAGCTTTGGAAGTGGTGCGGGCGATTCAGTCTGAGAGGTATCGTGCCCAAGCCTTGAGTGCATTAGCCGACAAATTGCCCGAAGTGTTGCCACAAGCCCTGGAGGCGGCGCGGGCGATTCAGTCTGAGTTGTATCGCGCCCAAGCCCTGAGTGCATTAGCCGACAAACTGCCCAATGTGTTGCCACAAGCCCTGGAGGCGACACGGGCGATTCAAGATGAGAGGTATCGCGCCCAAGTCCTGAGTGCATTAGCCGACAAACTACCTGCCGAGTTGTTGCCACAAGCCCTAGAGGCAGCGCGAGCGATTGAGTCTGAGTTGTATCGCGCCCAAGCCCTGAGTGCATTAGCTGACAAACTGCCCAATGTGTTGCCACAAGTCCTAGAGGCAGCGCGGGCAATTCAGGATGAGTATTTTTGTGCCCAAATCCTGAGTGCATTAGCTGACAAACTGCCCAATGTGTTGCCACAAGCCCTAGAGGCAGCGCGGGCAATTCAGGATAAGTATTTTCGCGCCCAAACCCTGAGTGTATTAGCCGACAAACTACCCAATGTGCTGCCACAAGCCCTGGAAGCGGCGTGGGCGATTGAGTCTGAGAAGTATCGCGCCCAAGCCCTAAGTGCATTAGCCAACAAACTGCCCGCCGAGTTGTTGCCACAAGCTTTGCAGGCGGCGCGGGCGATTCAGTCTGAGAGGTATCGTGCCCAAGCCTTGAGTGCATTAGCCAACAAACTGCCTGATGTGTTGCCACAAGCCCTAGAGGCGGCACGGGCGATTCAAGATGAGAGGTATCGTACCCAAGTTCTGAGTGCATTAGCCGACAAACTGCCCGCCGAGTTGTTGCCACAAGCCCTAGAGGCAGCGCGGGCGATTCTATCTGAGGAGTATCGCGCCCAAGTCCTGAGTGCATTAGCCGACAAATTGCCTGCCGAGTTGTTACCACAAGCTTTGGAGGCGGCGCGGGCGATTCGAGATGAGAGGTATCGCGCCCAAGCCTTGAGTGCATTAGCCAACAAACTGCCCGCCGAGTTGTTGCCACAAGCTTTGGAGGCGGCGTGGGCGATTCGAGATGAGAGGTATCGCGCCCAAGCCCTGAGTGCATTAGCCGACAAACTGCCCGAGTTGTTGCCACAAGCTTTGGAGGCGGCGCGGGCGATTCGAGATGAGAGGTATCGCGCCCAAGCCCTGAGTGCATTAGCCGACAAACTGCCCGAGTTGTTGTCACAAGCCCTAGAGGCGGCGTGGGCGATTCGAGATGAGAAGTATCGTGCCCAAGCCCTGAGTGCATTAGCCGACAAACTGCCCGAGTTGTTGCCACAAGCCCTAGAGGCAGCGCGGGCGATTCGAGATGAGAGGTATCGCGCCCAAGCCTTGAGTGCATTAGCCAACAAACTGCCCGCCGAGTTGTTGCCACAAGCCCTAGAGGCGGCGCGGGCGATTCGAGATGAGGAGTATCGCGCCCAAGCCTTGAGTGCATTAGCCAACAAACTGCCCGCCGAGTTGTTGCCACAAGCCCTAGAGGCGGCGTGGGCGATTCGAGATGAGAGGTATCGCGTCCAAGCCCTGAGTGCATTAGCCGACAAACTGCCCGAGTTGTTGCCACAAGCTTTGGAGGCGGCGTGGGCGATTCGAGATGAGAGGTATCGCGCCCAAGCCCTGAGTGCATTAGCCGACAAACTTCCCGCCGAGTTGTTGCCACAAGCCCTAGAGGCGGCGTGGGCGATTCAGTCTGAGGAGTATCGCGTCCAAGCCCTGAGTGCATTAGCCAACAAACTGCCTAATGTGTTGCCACAAGCCCTGGAGGTGGCGCGGGCGATTGAGTCTGAGGAGGATCGCGCCCAAGCCCTAAGTGCATTAGCTCGCAGTTTGTCACAAATGCCACTTTCTCAGCTTTTTCCGCTATGGGAAAATACACTGCATCAGCTATCCCTTCACACTCGTCCTAATTTGCTGTCAGATATCAAGGCATTGTTTCCAGTTATCTTTGCATTAGGTGGCGAAGCAGCAACGGCAGAACTTGCCCGCGCTATTATAAATGTAGGGCAATGGTGGCGATGATTTAACAGTTATCAGTTTGTTAAACATCACCTAATTTACAACTACTCAACCCAATTCTCTAACAACAGCGCTGAATGCCAGGTATCGAATTTACAAACTCTCTCTGATGTCCATGAGTTAGCGATCGCAATTAGTCATAAAATCATCACAGAAATTGTCTAGACTGTCGATGAGCGATCGCCAAGGGTTATCTTTGGCAATGAGAGCGATCGCGTTACCAATTTTTTTAATATAGACTTCTGTGCCAGTAAGATGAAAATCTTCGGGCAAAACAACAACTTGGTGAGTGCCATCAGTGCTGAGTTTAGCGGTGTTTACAATATTACTTTTATTCTGTTGCAGTTGCTCATCGTTAAACTATAGCGCTTCTCAGTTTTTAGCTCTAACCCAAGCGTATTGGATACTATTCTTCAATCCAATTACTCAAAAATTCTACCTGGTTTTGCATTTCTTCTGCTGACTTAGCTGCAATTAATCTCAAAATACCGCGCATTATTTCCCCCACTGAATAACGTTGCTGCTGTACCAAAATCATTCCTGCATGAGATTGTTATTTGGTCAAAAAATCAGTGTGCAAACGGTAGAAATCTCTGATATTAGAACTATATAAGACAAAACCTTGTTCAGTTGCCCACGTTAGCTGTTCTTCATCTGTATATCCCAGCCTATTCAAATTTAGACTTGTAATCACATCTACACCACGATTTTGTAGAGCCAGAACTAGAGAACGTGCAGTAGAATCCTCATCCATATACAAGCGAATTCGGCTCATGAAAGTTTTTGAGTTTTATGTAGTTTCTCTAATCTCTCAGCCTCATCTGCTTCTGCTGCAATGTCAGCGTCAATTTGGTCGCGGTTAGCATGATAATAAGCTAAAGCTGCATAAACCTGCGCTAAGGTCAGATGACTAATTTGATCTGCAATCTCTTCGGCGCTATAACCTTGTTTGTACCAGATTGCTATGCGCCTGACTGTCACCCCTGTACCAGCAATAATCGGACAACCGCCGTGTATTCCAGAATGATGATTAATCAGTGTGCCAATATCAGTAATAGTTGTCAAAACTTGTTCTCCAAGATTTTTTACATTATCTCTAATTTGAATTAGATTTGCCTAAACTGTGATCGCGATCGCCCTTCCATAAACTGCGATGCCTAGAAAGATTTTGCCTACGCACCAACATCTATCAACAACCCGCTTTGCGTCTACGTACTCCCTAACTTATATCAATTCAATTAATGATTGCAACACATCCTTGGGTAAAGACGCGATGAATCGCGTCTCTACAAATGGTCTATTTGTCGGATTCTTTTTTCAAATTGGTATTATGGGAGCAGCTTGGCAACTTATGGGAGCAGCTTGGCAACTTACGGGAGCAGCTTGGCAACTTATGGGAGTAGCTTCGCAACTTACGGGAGCAACTTCGCAACTTACGGGAGCAACTTCGCAACTTACGGGAGCAACTTCGCAACTTACGGGAGCAACTTCGCAACTTACGGGAGCAGCTTCGCAACTTACGGGAGCAGCTACACAACTTATGGGAGCAGTCTCCCTTAAAGTTTTCATAAAGCTTAGACAATTATCTCTATAAATACCAATATTTAATAATTAAATTCCGAAAAATTACTGCTATAGCTTGAAAAAATTATTACAAAAATTGTGAGTTTTGCTGAACCAAAATCCAGTTTAATTGAGGCAAGCTAGCTCTATAAGCATTTTAAAGGAGTAGTTTTATGTCTCGGAAAAAACGTACATCCCGTATTTTAGAAAAAGCTCAGTTAAGATCCGCCGGATTGAAATCGATTGTTCCAAGCGTCAAATTTGATGAAGATTATAGTTTGGAAAAACTAATTGAGTCAATCGAGCAGTTACGTAACAAAATTGATGTTTATAATACTGCTTTATCTGTGGTTGACTCTTCTAAAACTGAAATTGAAGAGATGGAAAAAAACTTAAGTCAGCTTTCTGAAAAAATGCTGATGGTGGTTGGGATCAAGTACGGCAAAGACAGCCGCGAATATGAGATGGCGGGTGGTGTTCGCTATAGCGATCGCATCCGCAAAATTAGGTCGAGTCGCTTGAAAAATGTTGCAGTTTTAGCATCTGATGAAGATGCTAAAACTGCATAAAATGCAGGATAAGGTAAGAGACGTGATGAATTCTCGTCTCTACAAAAGACTGATTGTTGTAGAGACGGCGATTTATCGCGTTTTTGAGAAATCTGGGAGAAACTGTTTCCAAAGTACCACCTACGACTTTAGAGTGTTGAAATAACTCAAATAGTTATCTGTTTAAAGGCGAGGTATGACAACAAATTTTAGTCGGCGTGAATTTATCTTGTTCGGTTCAGCAGGGTTTGGTACTAGTTTACTGCTGCAAGCTTGCAGTAATCAGCCGACGACACCAACAGCGACAACAACGGGTGGTACTGAAGGGTTTAAAATAGCGATCGCTCTCCCTGGAATAATTACCGATAAAGGCTGGAATCAATCTGGTTATGAAGGCATCAATCTCGCAAAACAAAAGCTAGGTGCTCAAACCGCCTATGTCGAAAAAGTAGCACAAGCAGATCAAACAGAAGTACTAACAGATTTTGCTCGTAAAGGCTACAATCTCATCTTCGCGCATGGTGGACAATTTGATGCTGCAATAGAACAAGTTGCCTCACAGTTTCCCAATACATTTTTTGTCGGAGTAAATGGTAATCTCAAGGCTGAGAATATTGCTTCTTTACGAATAGATCACCTACAAGCTAGTTATTTGTGTGGCATTATCGGTGCTTCTATCACTAAATCTAATAAATTAGCTTATATTGCTGGAGAGAAGTTTCCTGCAACCGAAGGAGAACTGCGGGGATTTGAATTAGGGGCAAAGTCTGTTAAACCAAATATCCAAATTACTTCTACTTTTACAGGTGATTGGAATGATGTTGCCAAAGCTAAAGAAGCGACTCTGGCATTAATTTCTTCTGGGGCTGATATCATCTATCAATGGTTAGATAATGCTTCAGCCACAGTCTTACAAACAGCAAGTGAAAAAGGAGTATATGCTTTTGGCAACACTAAGGATCAATTAGATGTTGCACCAAAAGCCGTCTTAACCAGCGCTGTCAAACGCTTAGATTTAGCCATAGCTTACATAGCAGAATTAGGCAAACAAAAACAAATAAAAGGACAAATATATACAATTGGGCTAGAAAGAACAGATATATTATTTTTAGGGAAGTTTGGGGCAATCATACCGGAAGCAGTCAAGCAAAAGGTATTAAATGCAAAGCAAGCAATTGTTAGTAAAAAAATCGTTTTTGAAGACTGTAAAGAGGCTGGTAAGGATACACGCTGCGTGAAAAAAGCAACAACATAGGTTTAACATACAGATACAGCATTTTGCATCTAAATGATGCCTTCGGCAAGGCTTTGCCAACGCACTCAATATTTTGCGCCGAAATGGTTATTCCTCCATCACCCAAGCCCAGAGATTTACCTCTAATGATATTGACAAACTCTTATCCTTTGTGGAATTAAACAGCCCTGCAATACATCGGGGAGCCACTGCGTTGCGGTGAGGGGGTCGCAGTCTTCTCCCAAGGGGAGACGCTAAGAGCGATGGCGGTTCCCGTCGATTGCGTTAGCGACGCAGGAGCGCCACCCCGAACCCGAAGGGAGGTTTCCGACGCTCGAGTACTCGCTCTAAGCGAAGCCATGCCGAAGGCTTTACGCTGCGCTATCCGTTGTAGCAAGTGGCGTGGGATTAAGGAGAGTAATTTGACTTGTGTGTACACCGTAGCCTTTACAGAGGGGTAAAGGATGTACTCCATTTAGATGCAAAATGCTGTATCTGCTAAGGTGCGGTTGGCTCATGCCCAGAAACCGTAACCGAGTTTATTATGTGGATATAGACACAGCACAATAACTTGCATTACAGGAAATACTAATGAAACGTTCAAAATTAATTGCTATTCTGACAGGTGCGATTTCGATCATTTTAGCGATCGCCTACCTCATCCTAGTCCAACTCTTGGACTACCGAGACATGAAACCCGCACCCATCAGCCAATTTGACCAAGCACCTGCGATTATTTCTGTTGTTTGGCAGGTTGACAAAATCTCCAAAGTGTAGATTACATTTAGTTAAATTGTAGAGACGCAAAGGACTTGCGTCTTTTGTCATTTATGTCAATAAGTAAAAACTCATGATGAATATTAATTAAGCCAATAGTTAATTCATAGAGAAAAAATAATAGCTATTATTCATTACTCAAATAGTTTTTTATATAAGATTTATTTAGAGTAATTATCTCAAATTTATTTAGATAAATTAATTCCATTTTGACAAAGATAACGGTAAGCTGTTTCTAAGAAAATTAAATAAAGATAAATTTACTGATCTGCGACGCCAAATAGCCCGTCGTAGATATCGCTAGGTTAACGGGGATCAACACCAGTTAACTCCAAACTACAAATTTTTAATAACAATTATAGAGGTGAGTTTATGGCTCAGTTTCTACTTGAGACTGTTTGGCTAGTTCCGTGCTATGCCTTAATAGGTGGCTTGTTAGCCGTGCCTTGGTCGCCGGGGATCATTCGGAAAACAGGGCCAAGACCGGCGGGTTATGTAAACTTGGTGATGACATTTTTGGCATTTGTACATAGTGCGATCGCATTACAAGCAACTTGGAATTATCCAGCCCAAGAAGTATTTATTCCGTGGTTATCTACGGCTGGTTTAGACCTGACTATTGCTTTGGATATATCCTCGGTGAGTGTCAGCGCTTTAGTTGTGATTACTGGCTTGAATTTGCTGGCGCAAATTTATGCCATCGGCTACATGGAAATGGATTGGGGTTGGGGACGCTTCTACTCTTTATTAGGATTATTTGAAGCGGGATTATGTGCCCTTGCCTTGTGTAATAACTTGTTTTTCAGCTATGTAATTTTGGAAGTCCTGACGCTGGGAACCTACTTACTAGTTGGCTTATGGTTTAGTCAGCCGTTGGTAGTTTCAGGTGCAAGAGACGCTTTCTTAACCAAGCGGGTGGGAGACTTATTCTTGCTGATAGGCGTGTTGGCATTATGGCCTTTAGCTGGAACTTGGAACTATACAGAATTAGCTGAATGGGCGGCTACTGCTAACGTCAACCCGACAACTATAGCACTGGTAAGTTTAGCTTTAATTGCTGGGCCGATGGGTAAATGTGCCCAATTTCCCCTGCATCTGTGGTTGGATGAAGCGATGGAAGGCCCTGTTCCCAGTACGATTTTGCGGAACTCGGTAGTAGTAGCTAGTGGTGCATGGGTGCTGATTAAATTGCAACCTGTGTTAACCATCTCACCCATAGCTTCCTCGGCGATGGTTGCGATTGGTGCGGTGACAGCCGTGGGCGCTTCTTTAATTGCGATCGCTCAAATCGATATGAAACGCTGTCAATCTTATTCTGTCAGTGCATACATGGGTTTAGTATTCATCGCTGTGGGAGTGCAACAACACGAAGCAGCACTCTTGTTAGTCCTCACCCACGCCATATCCGCAGCACTATTAGTTATGAGTACTGGCGGAATTATCTGGAATAGCATTACCCAAGACGTAACCCAACTTGGCGGACTGTGGAAACGCCGCCCAATTTCTGGAATCGCCTTTATCGTCGGCAGTTTGGGGTTAATTGGTTTTCCACCATTGGGTAGCTTTTGGGCACTGATGGAATTAGCAGATGGATTATGGGAAACCCAACCTTGGTTAGTGGGAGTAATAATCGCGGTAAATGCTTTGACAGCCGTGAGTTTAATGAGAGAATTCGTTTTACTTTTTGGTGGTAAACCTAGAGAAATGACCGAGCGATCGCCTGAAGTTCACTGGCCGATGATTCTGCCAATGATGATTTTACTTGGTTTTAGTCTCAATCTTCCTTTCATCTTGCAAAACTTATCACTTTTACCAGATTGGGCAAGCCTAAATAAAGATGTCGCACTACTTTTAAATTGGTCGAGTATTTTCGGTTGCGGTATCACGGGTGTAATTTATTTCAGCAATATTCCTAAACCGATTCGTTTGCCTTGGAAAGGTCTACAAGACTTAATCGCATACGATTTTTACACCCCCAACATCTATCGGATGACGATTATTTTCACCGTTGCTAAAATTTCCCAACTTGCCGATATGATTGACCGCTTCGTAGTCGATGGCATTGTTAATTTCGTTGGTTTATTTTCGCTATTAGGTGGCGAAAGTCTTAAATACAGCACCTCTGGGCAAACCCAGTTTTATGCATTCACTGTTCTTCTAGGAGTGAGTCTTTTAGGAATGTGGGTAACTTGGCCATTTTGGGGAGTACAGTTTTTAAATTTTGTTTTTCAAATCTCGACACTTGGGTAGCAGTAGCTATCTGACTAAAAGTTAACAGTTTAATATTGTCAGGATAATTCCATGAGCAGACAACATCCGCAGATAAATCTTTCTAGAAGAAGTTTATTCAAGTTTGGTGCAGGTGCCATCGGTACAGGTGTATTGACAGCCGGACTTAGTTCAAACTTACTTGCAGCCGAAAAAAAACCAGTAGAAGAAGATATTACGCCTGATAAGGCACTGCAAGAGCTATTAGATGGAAATGAAAGATTTGCCAAAAGAAAACGTCGTCATCCTGACCAAAGCTATTCACGTTTAGTTGAAGTTGCTAAAGGTCAAAAGCCTTTCGCTTCTATTCTTGGTTGTGCTGATTCACGAGTCCCTTCGGAAATTGTTTTTGACCAAGGACTTGGAGATTTATTTGTTTGCCGAATAGCTGGTAATATTGCCACAACACAGCAAATTGGTAGCTTAGAATTTGGCAGTTTAGTACTAGGTACCAAAGTCATCATGGTAGTAGGGCATGAAAGATGTGGTGCGGTACAAGCGGCGATTAAAGGTGCTCCAGTACCTGGAAATATTGGAAGTTTGCTGGAAGCAATTAAACCAAGTGTAGAAAGTTCAAAAGAGCAATCAGGAGATATGGTAGAAAATGTTTGTAAAGCAAATATTTTGACGCAAATTAAAAAATTGAAATCATCGTCAGTTTTATCTGAGTTAATCAAAGCAGAAAAACTGAAAATAGTCGGTGGTTATTACGATTTAGATACTGGAGAAATTAGTATAGTCAGTTAGCTTTTTTGTCCTTTGTCATTAGTCATTAGTCATTGGCTAAGAGTTAAGTCAGAAAGGATAAAGGACAAAAGACAAAGGACGAAGACGTAAATTGGGTTGAGGAACGGAACCTAACATTATTAAGACTTTGTTGGATTACGCTATCGCTCAACCAAATCTACTATTCTCTTAACCCAAGGACAAAGGACAAAACTTCCATGTTAAGTGTTTTGATTTGGCTGCCAATCTTTATCGCTATTTTTATAGCAGTATTACCTGTAACTATTCCTACATATCGCATTCGTTTAATAGCATTAATTTTTTCAGGGGTAGTTTTTTTATGGAACCTGTTTATCCTGCTAAAATTTGATATCAGCAATCCAGGAATGCAATTTCAAGAGTATTTACCCTGGAATGAAACCCTTGGCTTGAACTATCAATTAGGTGTTGATGGGCTTTCTATACTGATGTTGGTGTTAAATAGCCTGCTCACCTGGATTGCTATTTACAGCAGTAGTAAAGAAACTGAACGCCCCCGGCTGTTTTACTCCATGATTTTATTAGTTAGTGGAGGAGTCGCAGGTGCTTTCTTAGCAGAAAATTTGCTACTATTCTTCCTCTTTTACGAACTAGAATTAATCCCCTTCTACTTACTAATTTCCATTTGGGGAGGGGCAAAACGGGGTTATGCTGGGATTAAATTCCTGATTTATACTGCTGTTTCGGGAGCATTAATTCTGGCAACATTCTTGGGTATGGTGTGGCTGAGTGGTTCGAGTAATTTTGCTTTTGATGCAGTCTCTACAGAAAACCTGTCAACAACCAAGCAAATCCTTTTACTAGTAGGAATAGTGTTAGGTTTTGGCATTAAAATTCCTTTAGTTCCTTTCCATACTTGGCTACCCGATGCTTATGTCGAGGCTTCAGCACCAATTGCTATTCTTCTCGGTGGCGTGTTAGCAAAGCTAGGAACTTATGGACTGCTGCGATTTGGGTTGGGTATGTTTCCTCATGCTTGGAGTATTATTGCACCGACTTTAGCAATTTGGGGAGCACTCAGCGCTATCTATGGGGCGGTAATTGCGATCGCTCAAAAAGATATCAAGCGCATGGTAGCATACAGTTCCGTTGGTCACATGGGCTATATCTTGTTAGCTGGTGCTGCTAGTACTCCCTTAGCACTCGTTGGCGCAGTCGCCCAAATGTTCAGCCACGGCATTATTTTAGCGATTCTCTTCCACTTGGTGGGAGTTGTAGAAGCCAAAGTCGGTACACGCGAGTTAGATAAACTCAATGGTTTAATGAGTCCCATACGCGGTTTACCTTTAATTAGCGCTTTACTAGTTTTAAGTGGAATGGCTAGCGCAGGTATTCCCGGTTTAACAGGATTCATCGCTGAATTTATCGTCTTTCAAGGCAGTTTTTCTATCTTTCCCCTCCCGACTATTTTGTGTGTAGTCGCTAGTGGATTAACTGCAGTTTATTTTGTCATCCTCCTCAACCGCACCTGTTTTGGCAGACTGGATAACTTCGCCTACTATCCCAAAGTCCTTTGGTCTGAGAAAATACCAGCTTTAATCTTGGCAGCTTTCATCATCTTTTTGGGAGTACAACCCACTTGGTTAGTACGTTGGAGTGAATCCACAACTACAACAATGGTGGCTGCAATTCCCTCCTTGGAAAAAACCGTAATCTCTGAAGTAGCGGTGAAATAGGAAATAAATCAAAACTCTTGTACAGACGGCGATTTATCGCGTCTCAAAATCTATCCTCCAGACGCGATTTATCGCGTCTCTACCCATTTACGATTACCATGACAGCAATTAAAACAGCGATTAAATTACCTCCTTCCAAACACGAATTTGCTGAAGTAATTCACTGCTTAGAAGCAGGCGGTGCAATGTTACCCGATACTCCAGAAAATTTGATGCAAATCATCGGTTTGTACAAAGCTTATGCTGTACCGATGGATTTTTACTGGCGTGACCTACTTTATATTGCCGAACGCGAATTTTTAAACCCGCTTCCTTTCTTTAAATACTTCTTACCCAAAGAGTATTTAGAACGCCATAATCATTATGCTGGCGATGATGCAGATTTACGAATTTGGCGCGGCGAAGCTACTGCACATCCAGAACTTTTGGCATTTATCGACAAGGGTGAAACTTTTAAAATGCCAAAGTTGTTGCATCACTTGTTGCACGATCGCATTAACATGGAATTTGCAGAAGCTTGTATGCGGGCGATGTTGTGGCACAGAGGAATGGGTGGGCAATTTGACCCTTACCTAGATTCAGCAGAATACAAAGCCAACGCTGACCGGGCAATTAAAGCTTACTTCCAAGGCAACCCCGTAATGCTGGGAATGTACAAGCTGTTCCCCGATATGTTTTTGGAACAGTGCCGCCAGATGTCATACTACGCTAATCTGGGCTTATTCTGGGAAGTCATGGCCCCGGTATTCTTTGAAATGTCAGACCGCTATGACGAAGGTACGATTAGCAGTGTCCCAGAGGCGATGAGCTTCTTAGTTAATGGTATATTTGCGATCGCAGGTCGTCCCATTTACCATCACGTTTATATTCGTGGTGAATGCTACGAAATTATCCCCAAATCTAAGGGTTTCATGTGGCTATATGAAGCTGCATTACCATACGTCGAAGCAGTTTTCTACCGCACTGCACCTTTCCGAGGGACAAAATCTTATAATGCTCAAGCCCGTCAAGTACCGGCAGACCAGAAAGACTTTCACTATGGTATTCTTTACGCTGATGTATTTCCTGTGGGTACTGCTGGCATTCCCCCGACATTGTTAATGCAAGATATGCTGCATTTTTTACCTCCATATCTTGTTGATTATTACAACCAACATTGCCGGGGTGAAGAAGATATGTTGATTCAGTTAGGAGTTAGTTTTCAACGTTCAATGTACTGTGTCACTTCTGCGGTAATTCAAGCCTTGCGAACTGCACTTTTATATCCTTTAGATGACCAAAATCCCAAGCATTTACAAGCCAATCGAGATTTCTTTGAAATGCAGCTAAATCGCTTTACTCGTGCTGACTACAATATTCGTGATGCTGCTCGTTTAGCGAGTATTCAAAGTCAAGATTATCGATAAGATATCTCCATCTAAAACCTTTATAGAGACGTAGCAGTGCTACGTCTCTAAATTTTTTTGTAGTAAATGCCTAATGATCTGGAAATGCGATCGCTAATAAAGAGATGCCAACACTTTATCTGCTGCTGCTCGGAATGCAGTTGCAGCACCAGCGCTCATATCCCGTGGCGCACAGATGCGATTTCTCACATAGGCGAGTGTGATCGCACCAACCGCAGCCGCAGTCGGATCGGCATTATCTTTACCACCCACGCGTCCCCACGGTAATGCTGCACCATTGCCATTGATCAGATAGTCAGCCAGCAATTTCAGGTGAAAATCAACCATTTCTTTAACAGCTGTTGTGTCGCCATTGACCGTTAATGCTTGCACCCCGGAGTTTTTCAGAATATCTCCTAAAGCAACTTCTCGGTTATCAGTCAACCTCTCAGCCGCTTCTGCCCGAAATTGGATTTCTTGGCTAATAGCCGGGTCAAGAGACAAAGGATTGCCGATTGGTGTCACGCCCCATCGGCGACGCAAAAGTAAATTGTTGGTGATATCATCCGATTTGACACGATGATAAGCAGGACGCTGTTTGAGCGCTTCAAACCAAGCGTTGATCCGAGGATACCGGGGATTTCCCTTGAGTTGATATCCCCGATAAACGGGTAAGTTAGCCGCTAATCTGTCTAAATGGGGACTATAGGTAATATCTACCACGCTAAATGTTGACAAAAAGTAGGGGCCAGAATACTTTGTGAGAAGTTGCTCTAGTTCGTCTAATTTCCCCTCAAAAGCTGCTTGTAAGCTTGCTAATTCATGAGGATCTTCAGGAGCTTGTCTGAGAAATTTGTAGGCGATATCTCTGACACCATTGGTTTCAGCATCTTCAAGCCACTGCCTAGCAACGGCGTTTTCCTCTGGGTTTTCAGGAAGCAAGGTTGGCCCAAATTTTTCTTCTAAGGCTAACAGAATATCTTTGGATTCATAAACTAACTTGCCCTCAATTTTCGCCGCCGGCACAAGGGTTGTGGGAACTAAATCTGTATACCATTTAGGCTTGTTAGTCAAATCGATAAACTCTGTTGCAAAGGGAATTTCTTTTTCTTCGAGAGCAAACCAAACCCGTTCACAAAATGGACACCAAGAGTTGGTATCGCGGTAGAGCAGTACTGGCGGTTCTGTATCTGGCGGCAGTTTATGGAGACTGCTAGGTATGGGAGCAGTAGAAGGAGATTGCCCTCGTCTACGCACCCGTCGAGCAGAAGTATTTTTTTGGGCAATTTCTAACAGTTGTTCCCAATTAGGTACTGTATCTTGAATTGACATATTTCACCTTAATTGTAAGTTAACTTTATTTCCACAAATGAGTTAGAAGTCATATCACTGACTGTTTTTAAATAAATAACAAGCTGAATTTTTGAATTGTGACTATTAACTACGGTAATAAGATAGATTTATCGTAGTTAATGGTTATTATCACATTAAAATAGTTTGAAAGCAATATTTAATATATTTATTTTTTGACTTACTTAAACCGTCAAAATCAGAAAAATGTCTATCAATTCGAGTCAGAGGAGGATAGAAAGGTTAAGTCAAAAAAATACATCTAAACGAATAAGTGTATAAAGTAAAGCTAAGAGCTACTAGTAACCCAAGTTGCTAGTTATGCATTCGAGCGATCGCGTTTTTCCAGGTTTTAGTCCCCTTGCGGGGTAATAGGCTTTGGAAATAAAAACCAGTATGCACTTTCCTACAACAACAGCAAGTTTCAGTCCCCTTGCGGGGTAATAGACTTTGGAAACTTCTGACGATGTTCTTTTTTTAGCTCTGAAAGCTTTGTGTTTCAGTCCCCTTGCGGGGTAATAGACTTTGGAAACCTGAATAAGCGCATTCATCACAGTAGAAAGAACCAACTTCATGTTTCAGTCCCCTTGCGGGGTAATAGACTTTGGAAACTGGTGGCGCTATCAATGCCGCGATCGCTGAACGAAAGTTTCAGTCCCCTTGCGGGGTAATAGACTTTGGAAACTAGTTCTAATAATGGTTCATAATAGAACTAAGTCAACGTTTCAGTCCCCTTGCGGGGTAATAGACTTTGGAAACTCCTCCATCTGAAACTTAATCAGAGCAAGCTTCCTGGGAAGGTTTTTGACGGATCGAAAAAAAAGGTCATTTTCAGCCGCTCTTCTTGCAAGTAATTTGCAACTTCCCGAATTATTGAAACGCTGTAATTATTTACTTGTCAAGGTTCTGGCGATTTTGGCAGATCCCCCAGGGTTTTAGCCCTCGCTTCGACTTGCCAAACATCAAGCTGATTATCATCTAATCATAAGACTTGTATCTATTATTGTCGAGGTAGTTTCTAGAATTCAATCTGTAACACCGTACTCTTGCGATGCTTGAAAGCTTTTCGAGCTAATTTTACATAAGTTTTAACAGTCAACGGCAGCATCTTTAAATCATCAGCGTAGGCGTATAGCCCGCCGTTGGCGAAGCCTCTCGAAGAGAAGGCATCGCTCCCAGTGATTCGCCCATTTACCGACAGGCTAGAATTGTTGCCCAAGCAAGTATAAGCAATTTTATCAGTGCGTAGACGCTTCGTCTTGTCGCAGACATCGCTTCCCTAACCCAGAATCACCAGTGCTAAGAGAGCGCTCGCTATTCACTCAATAAAAACCTTTTGCCAAGTTACAGCAGTAAATCTTAACTAGGGAAAAATACGAAATTTTTTATTTTTACTGGACACCCAGTATATAGTAGTGTAATTTCTTAACAGATAAAAAAGTTACTTCTTAGCAAACTATCTCAGTAGAAAATAAGACTATTAGTAGGTTGAGACTAATCACTCATTGCTTTGATTTAAGCCGATGATAAACAATTCTCGCACACGCACAATTACTGCATTAGCCTGGTGTCTTGCTTGGGGCGAAAAGCACAATCTCGTTCAAGACAAACTCACTACGTTGTATCAAATACAACAGGAATTGCAAAAAAGGCAGGATGTACCGGAAAGTATAAAATCTGTTGTTACAAAAGCAAAACGACTCTATGATATTTCTGAAAAGTATGCTCCCAAGACACTCAAAGACTTAGAGAAAGATTATCAAGACCTTTGGAAGGAGAATACGCGCATTGGGCTGGTATACGGTGGAGCTACCAAAATCAAACAATACGTATTTGAAGCTGCCAAAATCAACGATATTCGCGGTGCATCTGCACTACTTGACCGCATTAACCTTGATGATATTCCCGGTTTTTTTGGAGAAGGCAAGCGATCGCAGCGAATGAGAGACTGGCTTAATGACAACCAATTTGCCGAATTAAGACAAGCCTTAATCCCTGAACTTATTATCTACTCAACAGGTGGAAGTATTCTTGCTTTCTGCCCTGCCGCGTTTACAGACAAACTCGCCAATGCAATTGAAAAACGCTACACTCACGAAACTCTGACTGCTAACTCCTGTGCTGTTGGTGACACTTTCCGCCTTTTAGAATTCCGCTTCGGGTTATTGCAAAACCCAATTGAGAATACGCTGTGGCTTGAAGAATACAAGAAAAAACAGAGCAATCCTAATCCCAATCCCATCATTAAAGCTTATTTTGACCAATCAAGTGAATCTGACCTAGAAAAGAAATTTTGGCAACGCAAGAATTTTAACGAACTTGTCGGAAAACTTGCCAACCAATTTACCCACCGCCGTAACGGAAATACATCACCAACAGAACGTCCGAGTCGTTCCTACCCGCCGATGTTTGAAACTCATCCCTACCTGCAACGAGATGAAACTGACAATCGAGCAGCCGTGGCAGAAACGAATTTACCGAGAACGCCTAGTTTTTCAGATCCCCTAGCACGAAAAGTAATCGTCGGGCAGCGTAGTAAACGCGATCGACTTAGACAGGGATGGTATAACAAAAACTTTGGATTCCGCCGACTGTCGCAAGACTATGAACTATGGCAACCGGATAATGTCCGCAGTTGGGTAAGTAAGTTTAAGCTATTTCTGAAAAAATCAGGTAGCAAACCGGAATATTATCAAGCATTAAATCAAACACTAAAACCTTATAAAGTTACAGAAGCTTTTTCCTTGCGAGAAATTGGTAACGTCAGCACACCTCGCGGCTTTGTGGGTTATATTTACGCCGATGGCAACAATATGGGCGGCTACCTCCGCCAGCACATCCGCACACCAGAAAAATACCGCGAGTTTAGCATACAAGTTTTAAATGCAACGCAGAATTCTGTTTACATTGCCCTGAAAAAACATCTTCAACCCCGCCAACTCAATCATCTCACTGACCCAGATAACGCTTATCGTAATGGACAGTGGATTTATCCCTTTGAAATTATTACCATTGGTGGCGATGATGTGCTGTTAATCGTACCTGCGGATAAAGCTTTAGATATTGCCAAAACCATTGGTGAAGAATTTGAACGAGAAATATTAAAATCACCAGGATTTATGGCTAACACACCCTACGACCCCGAAAAAGTCCACCGCTACCAAGGGGAAAATCCATCTGAGTATACATCCCAATGTGAATTAAGTATGTCCGCAGGTGTCCTGATCACTGCGGAAAATACACCCATTTACTACGCAGAGGAACTCACCAACCAACTGCTTAAATCATCGAAGAAACTCGCCAAAGACCTGAAACGCGACTATAACTACTACGGTGGAACGGTTGACTTTTTAGTATTAAAAGCCGTAACAATGATTGCATCAAATATTAAAGATTTCCGCGAACAAGGATTAACGAAAGGTAATCTAAAATTCTATGCTGCACCTTACACACTTCATGAACTGGGAGGGTTACTGGACACAGTACAGGCACTCAAAAAAGCCAAATTCCCCAAATCGCAACTGTATCAAATCCGCAGTTTGTTAGAGCGAGGAAAGCATACCGCCATTCTCAACTATCGCTACTTTCGAGTACGGCTGCAACAAGGAGACAAACTTGAAACTGACTTTGAAGAGGCTTGGTGTCAGCCAAAAGATGAAAATAATCATGGTAATCTTGCCCCGTGGATGTCTAAAAAGCCCAAAAAATCTGATGCAGAAATCGAAAAAACCATCTATGAAACTATTTGGCGCGACTTGGTAGATTTATACCCATTTCTAGTGGAAGATGACCAAACACCAACTAACCAAGGGGAACAGCAAGAACAAGGACTAAGACAATGATCAACCTTGATACATCTCCCCAAAGAGCATCTGAATGCTGGACACCGACTGCAATTATTGATACTGCACTATGCGTTGGTGCTGGTGGCTCATCCGGCTCACTTGCAGATAAACCCATTGTCCACAATGCCCAAGGACAACTGCTGATTCCTGGTTCTCAAATTAAAGGTAGGCTACGCCACGAATGTGAAAAACTTGCACGGGCGCTAGGCTGGCAAATTTTTTACGCACCAATCGCAACAGAACTTTGTCCAAACGACGACCAAGTGTGGAGTCAATTTCGAGAAATATATCAAGTTCTTGGCTATAAAGGCTACCACTGCGTTGTATCACAAATCTTTGGCGACCCAATCTTACCATCCCGCATTATTGTGGATGATTTTATCTGTGCAACACCAGCCGACGAACTACGAGAAGTTCTTCGTCCTGGTGTCACCATCAACCGCCGTCGCCGCACTGCTGAAGAAAATAAACTCTATTTATTAGAAACATCTCCCGCCAATGCCCAGTTAGAATTTACGGGTAACATTTACCTACAGCCTCGCTTTCAATCTCACAGTCCTGACTTGGCAAAGCCGTTAATTTTTGCCGCCTTACGCCGCATCCATGCTTTAGGAGGCAGTAAATCAACAGGTTTGGGATGGTTGCATTGGGAGAATTTACCGACGTTATCTTCTGATGACACAATATGGTCGAGCTTGGATGCCAAGCAGTATCTAGCAAATCATAATGAAGTTTCAGTCGGCGGTGCAGCATGACACAACCCAAAAAGCGGATTGAAATGACAATTACAGCCCTCTCGCCACTGGCTATTGGTAGAGAAAAACCAGGGGGTTCCATTAGTGAAGTTGAACAATATATCCCAGGTTCTGTGCTGCGTGGTGCGATCGCCAAGCAAATACTGCAAACTTACGGGATGGAATTAGAAAATCTGGCAGATAGTGACAACGACTTCCAGCAGTTGTTTTTAGATGATAATTCAGCAATTTTTCAAAATGCTTATCCAGCGATCGCCAAAGACAAACAAGGCTATAAATTAGTACACAATACCCCAATTAAGGTTCTACCAGCAACAGCCGTTAGTTCCAAAGCTAATCCTGGATTTACTTCCACAGGTCATGGTGTATTTGATACATTAATTGACTCATTTTGTGCGGGACAATTTCACTATCCCTACGACCCCAGCAGTCTCAAAGCTTTGGAGGACAAGGTGGATGCGCGAGTAGAAGCTTACAGTTGTTTGTATAGCAAACATGGCAATCAATATTTCAGCCACAGTGTTAACACTCGTCTATTAACAAGAGTTGGTATCAATCGCCGCCGCGCCACTGCTGCTGAAGACATTTTATACAGTCTGGAAGTGCTAAATGAAGCCCAAAAAATAGACACTAAATCTAATAAATGGATTAACTGTGTTTATCGATGTTTTATCATCCTTCCGCATGAATCTTTAGCCAAGAAACTAAAGCAATTTATTTCAATAAATTCTAAAAGTTTTCGACTTGGTGGTTCGGTATCAAGAGGTTTAGGTAAAGTCGAAATTTCAGTTAAAGAAAATAAAATCAATCATAATATTAAAGATAGAATCAAGCTTTTTAATCAAAGTTTAAAACAACGTTGGCTACATTGGTCAAATGCATTTTTGAAACCTAAAAATAACCAATTTGATAATCGCACCTATTTTACCATTGACTTACAATCTGATGCCATTTTAATAGATAACTGGCAACGTACCACAGTAATTTCAGCCGCCATGCTAAAACAATTTGTAGATAATGTGGAAGATGAATCATTAGAACTTCACACAGCATACAGTAGTTACGATTACTGTTCTGGTTGGAATAGTGCATGGGGATTGATGAAAGATGTGGAACTTGTAACTAATAAAGGGTCAGTTTACTTATTTAGTACCACCGTTCCAAAATTATGGTATGAAAAATTATTTGATTTAGAATTACGTGGAATCGGAGAACGTGTAACTGAAGGTTTTGGTCAAATAGAAATCTGTAACGAGTTTCATTTAGTATTTCGTGAGGAGGCGGTATGACAATAAATTTGACTGAGCAGCAAAAAGAGCTCAAACAGCAAAAAGAACTACAGCAAAAAGAATTAAAAATTCAAAATGAAATTCGTCAGGCTGAAGATGATTTAGTAAAAGCGATTGAGACAATTTTGGATAATCAAGAGTCATGTAAAAATTTAGAAGAAGCACAATACCGTAATTTAATGCACGTTGCTGATACGACTGAGAGTACTGAAGTTATTAAGAATTTTTTACGTTACCAGTTAGGCAGAGATAATAAGTGGGGAGGAGGAGACAATTCATTAGCTGAAAAAATTATTTGTGATATTGATAATTTCCTTCATAAAAAAGCTGAAGAAATAGTTAATAAGGTGAAATATACTGAAAAAATTAAATTTGTTTGGCTTGACTTAACTCGTCGTTATCTTGGTTACGGTTCACGTCGGCTCAAATATTTGAAAGCTACCAAAAAATCTAAATCTAAATAATAATCAATATAAATAATATTAATTAACATTTTTTAGAATTTAACAGGTAAACACTATGTTTGAAATCTTTAAAAATCATCTAGAAATCATCGGAACACTCGAAACTGTGACAGCATTACGAATTAGTGCTGGACGTTCCACAGAACCAATTGGTTCCGATTTACCCGTCATCAAAGATGCTTTAGGTAGACCATTAATCCCAGGTTCGAGTTTAAAAGGTGCGTTACGTTCCCGACTGGAAAGTTTTTTGCGCGGAATTCATCTTGATTTTGCTGCTAACCCAGCCCAAGAATTGGAATGGTCAATTACTCCAGATGAAATGGCTAATGTTAAAGAGGGTATTAAAAATTTAAATCCACAAGAAAAGGAAGCTAAATTACACGAATATATTATCAACAACACTGATTTAGTTTCTTCACTATTTGGTTCGCCTTGGTTAGCAAGCAAATTCCAAATTCGTGATTTGACAGTAAGTGAACCAGAAGAAAACTGGTTTGGACAGTATCAAGAACGCGATGGTGTTGCCATTGATAGAGATACTGAAACCGCTGGTGATGGCAAGCTTTATGATTTTCAAGTTGTACCAGCCGGAACTCCATTTATCTTTCATGCAGTTATTGAAAATGCTGAAGAATGGGAATTAGGTATGTTGATGATTGGGTTGCATCAATTTCAAACCGAGCAAATTCCCCTTGGTGGCGGACGTTCTCGTGGATTAGGAGTTGTCAAGCTCATAATTGAAAAGATGAACTGGGTCGATGTCCGGGATGAAAATTACAAACAAGATAAAAATTACAAACCACAAACAGACCCAGAGAAGGTAAAAAATTATCTCAAAGCTTTGATTGATAGTAACTCCAATCCAACTTCTCCTTATATTGATGCCCAACCTTTAAAAAAAGCTTGGGCAGACACTTTTATCAATCACCTTTCTAGTGAACTGCATAAACGCACCAACACTACAGCCACTTCTTCCCATCAAAATCATGCATAAGCAATTTGTTAACCACTGCACACTTGACCTGACAATTGTTCCAGATGGCCCTATTTTGATTAAATCTGGTCGGGAAGGTGCAGACCCTACTAAACCCCAAATGGAATTTGTTGAAACTTTCCATAATGGTAAACCCACAATTTATTTGCCTGGTAGTTCCCTTAAAGGTGCTATCCGTGCTCATGCTGAACGTATTGTGAGAACGGTAGGTCATCCTGAATATGAAAAACCATCTGACTCGAAACTTATTTGGGCGAACAATCCATTGGATACTGATAAATATGATTATTTATATGAAAATCCTCAAGCTGAACAAGGAGTAAAAAAGAAATTACCCGCACCGAGAATTTACAAAGAATCATCATTTACTGACCAGATATTTGGCAATATTGCGATCGCTAGCCGTCTGCGTATTGAAGATGCCTATCCTGATACTTCAGTAGCACTCAAAATCGAAGAACGTAATGGTGTAGCGATCGATAGGGTATTTGGTTCAGTAGCACACGGGCCTTTTGATTATCAAGTCTGCACCAGTGGTGCGTTTAAGACCAAAATCCACTTGAAAAACTTTTCTTTAGCGCAGTTAGGATTAATTGCCTTGGTGTTGCGTGACTTAGATGCAGGTTGGTTTGGGATTGGGTTTGCTAAATCACGGGGTTTAGGCATAGTCCGCTTAGAGTATAACAGCGCTGTTGTACAATACCCAGGTTGCATATTGCGCGACAACCAAGTTTACCCATTTGGCAGTTCAACGCCGTGGGATAAGATTCATCTTTTAGGGGCTGGGGAGTTTTTACGAGGTGATAACGCCAATCCTTATAATTTCCCAACTAACGACCAAGAAAAACAAGAAGTAAAAGATATTTTGCTAACAGCAATGGATTTTAACTTTGGCGTACAACTATGTTGGGAAGGTGATGGTAAAAATGGTGTCCCAGATTTATTTACCAAAGCTGTTGCTGCTTGGAGTAAGTTGCTGCAAACAGGAGGTGCGGTATGTGCTTCGTAGGGGTAAATCAGCAACCACTATCTGCGGATGAATTAATTAAATTACTTGAAAGACTCTCGACTCCACCCAGTTATTACTTTTTACGCTGGGCGCATCGGGTGGGAGGGTTTTGGCGACTAGGTTCGGAAGATTGTGAATATTTTAGCTTGGAAGCTGATATACGCGATCGCCTACAACAAAATCCTACCAATCTGCAACCCAATCCTGTTAATAATTCCACTCCCAAACAACCCGAAACTTTCCCCAGTCCAGAAGGACAGCTATTTAATTCAATATTGGAACTACGTTGGAAGCAAAAGCAAGGAAAATATGAGGTGTTACTTCTCAGTTCTCAAGATGAAGCACCCATTTTTCAGCCTCAAGATGAGCAATATAATTTTCGTCCCATTAAAGGTAATTGGGAAATTTTAGAGCAAAATGCATTATTGCATTCACCTAAAGAAACCCGCTTTCCTAAAAGTTTAAATTCTGAAGATATAAAAAATATTGCTCAAAGATATTTTCGCGATCAAAATACTGCCACTGTACATTTTGTTGCGCTAACGATTAAAAATCATCATGCCTAATAATTCCTCCCGTTCTCAAAATTTTGGTGGTTCAAATCAAGAACGTGGTCCTAGACCATACGATTTTGTCTATTTTCTTGAAAAAGCACCAGCTTCAAACAGTCCTCCTGGACACGATAAATATTTACCCGATCATTTACACGGCACTTTATTTCTTACCCTAAAAGTTCAGACAACGCTGCACATTTCAACTGGTGTAGTACTTATGGGAAGCGATATTAATCGAGAACATATTCCTTTAATAAAAACAATGGTTCAAGGGAATGACAAAGAACTATTAATTCAAGGTAGTTCTTTAAAAGGTTGTATCCGTTCAGTTTATGAGGCAATTACTAATAGTCGTGTAGGAGTCAAGCCGAAAAAACCTAATGAATACCCAGAAGAACGTTTACCAGCTACCGATAAAAACCAACTTTGTCCTGCTAGTATAGTTTTTGGTGCATCTGGTGAAAAATGGGGATGGCAAGGGTTGATAACAATTCAGGATGCTCATTGTGAAGTGAGAGGTTTTGAAGTTGATTTTATGCCTAACCTTTGGCGACCAAGACCAGATGAAAATCCGGCATATTATGATGATAAAAAAACCGTAGGTTGGAAATTTTATTACAATATGAAAAATTCCATCGACAAAGGTTTAGATAATGGTATTCCTATCCAAGTAGCATTTAGAAATGATGAATTTAGCACTCAATTAAATTTTAAAAATCTCAAGCCAGAAGAATTAGGAGCTTTACTGATTGCTTTAGGACAAGATAAAAACTATCCTCTAGTCTTAAAAGTTGGTGCAGGTAAGCCGATTGGGATGGGAAGCATGAGCGTAGACATCACTGAAGCTGAAATCATTCAAAATCAAGCTGATTTATACAATCGCTATACGTCTTGGACTCTACCATCCAATCAAGTTTTAACTGATGAATCGCTCAATATTTTTATTCAAAATAAAATTCAACAAGCGCATGAAGCATTAATTGAAAAGGCTCAATTAAAAAAACTATTAGAAATTCTCAATCCCATTACTAATCGTATACCTCACGAGAGTTATTAATGAAAAAACATGAACAATAATATTACTTATTTTATAGCTGATGAGCATTTGCAAATAGCTCATAAAATTGCTAAGTTTTTAGTCAAAGAACAACAGCGTATTGAACCAGGGAAAGAAGGTATTAGCACCGAGCTAAGTAAATTAATTACTTATCTTGACTCGAAAATAAAACAAAATCTAAATATTGATAAAAAAGAAAGAAAACCTTCAAGATTTTTTACATATATTGAACAATTAGCTGAACATGGTCAAACAATTGGGCATAGCAAAAAAACTACTAGTTACTATGAAAGTATTAATGAAATTTGTAATCAATACCTCAGGGTTTATGAGAAAAAGCCCTTAGTAATTATACAAATATTGGGCTGGTCGCAACGCTTAATGCGTTATTATAAAACAGTAGATAATAATGATATACCAACAGAATCAGTAGTAAGAAAAACTCCTAAAGTAGTAGAGACTCCTAAGGAGACAAAACCTCTCAAAACAAAAGACATAAAAATATTAGAACCTCCTCAATTGTCAAAACCTTCTAAACCTGCAACTCCCAAACTGATAGAACCGAAGAAAGCAGAAGATTCACAAGCTTTACAACCTCCTAAAATATTAGATTCTCCCAAGCCGATAAAATCTCCTAAAACAGAAGTTTCAAAAGCTGTAGAACCTCCTAAACCTTGGGAACGCTATCCTAAAAAACCATCTAAATAAGTTGCTGTATTTATGATTTCAGGAATTATAATTTACCTCTAAGTATTCTGTCCATGTGCTACATAAGCAGCATCAGCAACCATACCCACTAAAGTAATTGCTGTATTTGCAGGTGCATAGTACCTACCTTTAAATGTGACATTATTAATCGCTTTGAGTGCTGGTGGAGCGACGTAGATTACTAAAGTCGCTGTTTGCGGCAAAATCTGTATAAATTCATCAATAATTCGCTTGGCAGTTTCTTCTCGTTTATCTGGTGGCAATTCAGAAAACTTTTTACCCGCAGCATCGATAGAGTTCTCTAAATCTAAAACACATACATCAGCTAAAAATCTCTGTGAAATCGTTGTTTTATTCCAAAAATTTACATTTTTAAATTCCCTGGCTACCAGCAATTTATACTCATTTGGTTCTCCATTTTGTGATGGTAGGTAATAATCTACAGTAGTCGAATTAATAACCCGTTCGCGAAGTAAAGTCCGCCTAACATTTCTAACTTCCTTTTTTACCAACCCAGCGATATGGTTATCAATTTCTTGTTGAATCGTTTGACTGGCAACTTTTTTAGCATCATCTAAATTTTTACCAATCAAGTAGACTAAAAATCCACCGAAAACAGTACTAAAAAAGGTAAATACCACTAAGGTAAATTGCATAGCCCCAACAAATCTGTTAAAGCTTTCACCTAGTTGACCATTTGTTGCTTTGAGAAATTCTAGCTGGCTTTTGAGTAATTCAATATCATTGAGGTTTTTAACTGGAGTTGCTATCGGTGAAGATGTAGGGGTGGGAGTTGGGGTTTGGGCAATAATCAAATCCCAAAGGAGAGATAAATCAATTGAGGGTAGCCAATCCATAGATACTTTGTTTGCAGCGATTATTTATTCATTTAATCATGCGCGATCGCATCACTTTACAAATCCAACTTTAATCAAATCAAATAACTACTTCCCATCCCCGTGAGGGGTAATGATTTGAAAACAAAACTTTTGAAAGTTTTTAGAATCTTTGCAGTGGTTGAGGTTTCCATCCCCGTGAGGGGTAATGATTTGAAAACACACTCCTCCTGCTGCTCCTAATGACGTGTGTCAACCTGGAGGTTTCCATCCCCGTGAGGGGTAATGATTTGAAAACAAGTTTCATTTGAATCGCGCATTCAACTGATGCGTGATTAGTTTCCATCCCCGTGAGGGGTAATGATTTGAAAACAATTAAAGAAAGTCTTGCCTGTCACGGATTGGTAACTTTATGTTTCCATCCCCGTGAGGGGTAATGATTTGAAAACTGGAACTCATGTAACTTCTGTGCATATATAGCTTCCAATGTTTCCATCCCCGTGAGGGGTAATGATTTGAAAACCCTACCCTTCTAGAAGCCTTATCTAGAGAGGGTTAGAGATAGCCATTTTCGCAGGGGGTCTAATTTACTTGTCAATAAGCATAGTTTATTGACAATTAGACAGAGTTATAGGTATCTCAAACTCTTACCCAGTAAGCGATTAGCGGGGGTCAACGAAAAAATAAGGGTTTCAAGCATTGGCATACCCCCGCGAAAAACTTGCGTGTGTAGGGTAAAAATCAACACTTTAACTTTCATTATGAAACGCAATATTGATTTTTCAAGGTTCCGATTTCTTATACAAGAGTATACCAAACTACTCCTCACTCTGCAAAGCGCGTCGTGCCAACTTGACATAAGTCTTCACCGTTTCATAAGGCATCTCTAAATCTTCTGCCACCACTTGCAATGACTCACCCATTTCCCGCCGTGCTAAGATTGTCGCCCATTTTGCGGCTATTTCATCTGCCCGATCGCCACCTGTCCGCTTGCGTTGTGCTTTAAATATCTCTGTTAAATCTTCAATGCGTTTCGCCAAGACACTTTGCACATCAGGTATATCTTGAACAACTTGAGATGACCAACCTAAACGTGTTTGTCCTAAGCCAAAGGTAGTTTTGTGACCAGTACCGCAGTAAGGTGCAAGTTTTCCTAAAGCAGAAAATAACTGCCCAAATTCTGGCTGTTTGGCTGCATCTTTAGCTAAAGTAAACTCAATCGCCCCAGTGAATCCTGTGACTGCGCCTTTCTTCCCCGCCAATACCTTCGCGGTTGCTAGTTGGCAACGAGTAATCAATATATAATCATCTATCCAAGCCAAAAAAGCATCCTGGTCAATAGACATCCCTGAAAAGTCATTCCAGCGTCGCAGGTAGCTATGAAATACATTCACTGGTACTGGTAGGGGGAAGTGATGGCCTTTGCGGCGAAAACTTGTAGGACTGAGAAATTTCAGGGCGAAAGTCTCACTAGGCTCATATTCTAGCAATTGGGTATAAGTCGTAGGAGGATGGGCAATTTTGACAGAACGAATCTGCAAAGGGGCATTTTTTAATTCAAGCACCTCTGGCAAATTTTCAACCCATTGCGCCATCCATTGTTGCACTCGATTAGATAAAGCTGTGACATACCAACGATAGGAGGTGTTTGCAGATAGTTGTATTTGTCTACCGCTACTGGTAATTTCTCCATTTAAAGCTGAGATAGTAAACGGTTTCTCTGACTCTCCATCATGGAGGTAAGCAGAAAGTTCTGAGTCTGTAGAACACACTTGTTGGAGAAACCAGGCGTGTAGTCCAATAGTGTACTGAGGGAAGAGGTCACAATCTT
This sequence comes from Nostoc sp., assembly GCF_036917535.1. GTDB lineage: Bacteria > Cyanobacteriota > Cyanobacteriia > Cyanobacteriales > Nostocaceae > Nostoc. The sequence continues at coordinate 4,641 of NZ_JBALDA010000057.1, read as the reverse complement.
TTGCAGGGACTAACTCAAATTCCAAGCCGATTAACTCTGTGTCCGGCGGCCATGTAAGCAAAGATGGAGGGATATTTGGCTTTTTTGGAGAGCGTCGAGGCATAGTGTCATTTGAGCCACAGTTAGTTTCTACATTTTATCTTGTTTTCATCCCCAGGAGGGGATAAAGCTGTGAGTAAGTTAAATCAGAGACATAAATAAAAATCCCCAGCAAACTGTTTGAGCGATCGCTGGGGATGAATAATGTTATTGTCATACCAGCTAACCAAGTCTTGCTTGATCACAATTACCCTCAACTGTCCTGAGAAAAGAACTTGGGATAATATAATTTTTAGCAAGAATCAGGATAACTGATATCAACAAAGACGCAGATGTTTAGATAAAATCAATCAACTCAAAGCTTCATTATCGGAAAAATTTCGCACTCCTTGATATCAAAAATAATCAAGAAATTGATATTTTTGATTGAATGGTGTTGCAACACTTGTAAGTAAGCAACTGCATCATCACGGTGGCGAAACCGTGCAATAACATTAGATTGTTGAACACCATAATTTACGCCAGCATTATCCGAGACTTGTTCGTTAGATAAAACGCGAATAATGCACCACGGATGCAGTTGCTGAAAATAGGTCATAATAACCACCTTACAAATGCTGTAAAATACCCAAAAAATTCAGCTTTGAAATGACTATTATTACCGTAGGCTATGAGTATTTGCTAAGACAGAGCAAGATGCTATTGACAAATTACTTAAATTGTGAGTTTTCTCGACTATGATTCAAGATGGTTAAGGTGCAACCAATCCAAAACCTGTTCAGGAATCTCCTCGAAATGCTCGAGAAAAAAATCCATCAAAGCCAGATGAAGTAAATCATTATGCGTGGGATAGCGTCGATTAGAACCATTTCTAAACCAGCCTCGAACTGTTGAATCTGAACGGGAACATATTAAGGCAATTAGTTCATAACTTACAGCCCATTTAGCATAAAATTGTGTTGGTGTCATGCTAAATTCCCAATAGCTATAGAGTAAAATCAGATGTCGTTCGCGTGTGGTGATTCGACGAATATTAGACATGATAAGCAAGTTAAAGGTTAAAAAACAAAAGGTAAAAGAAACAGCAATTTAAAGGAATTATCAAAAGTCAGAATTGATCAGGAGTCTAGGATGATTGATACAGCAGTTTTCATTTGCATGAAGTACAAAGTTACGGGTTTTGAGGTAGGAGGCAGGAGGGAAGAGGTAGAAACTCTTTATATCTGATAAATCAGTCCTGGATTTTGTACCTCACCCTGCGGGTGACGCTCCTGCGTCGCTAACGCTGCGCTAACAGCAGTCGCTCATGGGGGAAACCCCCAAGACCGCACTGCTTCACTTACTTGCAATCTGCTGTATATTCATTAATCAAATGTTCTTCTGACTCCTGATTCCTGAATTCTGACTCCTGAATTAGTGCGAATCTAAATGGGTAATGATGATGGTCATATCCTCCATATAACGCCAGTAAAAGCGTTTCGCCATTGATGCAGAAGAACTCCAGAGTTCGCTATCTTTGCAACGATATCGATGGGTTCTTAAGCTGCGATATGTAGCCCCATTATTAGCGAAAAATTCAAAAGCTTTATCGTATTGCTTGCGGTCTTTTGGGGATAATGAATCAAGTTGTTTTTGGGCTTTTGCAGCGAAAATCAAACGGAATTTGACAGCTTGAATGTGCATTCAAAAGTTTCCGAATGTCCAAACTTGACCGAAAGCGCAGAGACATTTGCACAGGTGGAGCGCGTGCTTTTTTCCAAGCGTTCATTTAGTGATAATTTGTGTGGATAATACTTGGTTAGGGGCTGCGTGAGCTAAACTATAAACACAGTGTCGTCTACTACAAACTCAGGTTGCGTTCCCAATACTGCGACCTTGCAACGATTGTGTGCAGACATGGGGTAGAATCTAACTTGGTCTTCGCGTTTGTTAACGAGTCGGAAGAGGTATTTGGATAAGCTTTGGTACTGCTTTTCATCCAACACGCACTCGAAAACCGACTTTTGCACCCGCAAACCGTAAGCTTCCAGAAGTTTCGCCACTTTATTGCGACGGGTATCGCTCACGATGTCGTAGCAAACTAAATAAAACATCATCGTTTCACCAATTTTAGAGGAACAGTTTGCGGTTCAATGGTATTGGTGAAGTCTGAATGTGCTGGACGAAACTTTAACGCTAGGGGACGGTAAAATTCTACATCTCCCAGTAAAGATGCAAGATATTCCCGTACCTGTAAATCGAGACATTGACGATAACTTACTTCTCCAGCGTAAGGATGCAGTATAAAAGTTCGCAGTTTTGCTTCCCAATATTGGAGAAACTTTTGCAAAATATTGCGTGACTGGCTTTTCCTGTTACCATTCCCATTGGTGTTAGTCAAATTGCGGACAAAATTTAATACCAAGTCATCGACAATAGGTGCGCGAAATTCTGCGGTAAAGTCCCATGCTAAGGGCAGTTCGTAATTACTATTGCGGTGTAAAATTGCATAGTCGGGGTCAAGTCCTGCGGTGTTCAGCAGTGTGTAAATATATTGATGCAGCAGTTGATTTCCCAAGTTTATGAGTCCGCTAATGCGCTTTGCAGTTGTACGCGGACATTTGTTGTATAAGCTCAGTAGAGAAGCAACGGCGCAGTAATAAATCTTATCAGCTTCCTCGCTGTATTCTTGCAGTTCGTCAATTCCTGGTGCTATTGGTAAGTTGTCCATCAACAGCGTCAGGTAATTTAATGCACGTTGAGTTGTGTGATTAGCGTGGTCGCAAGTCCAACTTTGCAGAAAAGTATGCTGATTGTGCAATTTTGCCCAGATAATACTTTCTGCTGTAGCACGGTTAAATTCAGTATCGCGTGCGCGTCTACGTTGATAGGTAAGATATTTTGCTTGTAGTTGAGATGGATTTTCTAGCCGTCCTAAATATTCACCAGTTTGGGTTAGATACAAGACGGGAATCTGATGTGAATGAACGATTTGAATGACTTGTTTTGGTAAACTTATATTACCAAAGATAATGAACTGACTGAGATTACGAATGGGAAGACAGATACGTTGATTTTGTTGATGAAACACCTTTAAATAATGGTGTTGAATTTGGAATGATATGTCCTGTTCGGTGATGTAAATGGTAGACATAAATTGAAGCCAACTAGGTTTAGTTGTAGTTAAGAAAGTTTTCTTTCCTTACCTATATTTCAATTTTGTCAGGTTGATATATGAGTTGATATTTGCGTAAATGCTATTTTTATATGACTTCGTATATGGGTTATATGAGTTACTAAAAAAGCATAAAAAAAGCCGGAGGTACTATCCCCGACTTAGTGGTAGTGGCGTGACCAGACTAAAATGTTGCAATAAATTTTTCTGGTGGTGTGGGTTTATAGCCCGCACCGGACGGGCGAGACGCCCATCCCACAAGAGTCAAGCTAATGCACTATTTTAGCCTTGACACGTTACTACATATAATACATATACTATTCCCAACTTAGCGATAGTTGAATTATTCAAGCAATTATTTATACTTATTGTTGGTTTAACCAAGCTTCGAGTTCAGCAATTTCTAAAAAATCTAACAACGCTTCTCCTAAAGTTTCTAGCTGTTCAATCGATAATCCTTTAACTCGTTCAATTAACAATGGATTAATTTCACGAAACCGTCGATTTAGCATACGTATAATTAGACGTTGTTCTCCTTGTTTATTTCCTTGTTCCAGAATATCTTGGTAAATTACTGATTCTTTCATGATATCCTCCCTTAAAAATTGGCGAATCAAAGTCTTATTGAACTTTAAGCCTGCTAATATTTCAGTACACCCCGCAATATTTTGTCGTATATTTATATCTGAAATTCTAGCTATTCTGTTGCCAACCTGCGAGAGTAAAGTTGCTGGAGAGTCAACCCCTTCGGGGAATTCAAAATTCAAAATTCAAAATTCAAAATTAATAACACCATTAGTAAATGCGATCGCACTTGACATCAAGTTTCCACAGCAGTTCAACGACACCAAAAAAACACAGCCCTAATACTTTATCACCATTAATAAATGTGATCGCACTTGAGATCAAGTTTCCACAGCAGTTCAACGACACTAAAAAAACACAGTGCTAATACTTTATCACCATTAGTAAATGCGATCGCACTTGACATCAAGTTTCCACAGCAATTCAACGACACTAAAAAAACACAGTGCTAATACTTTATCACCATTAGTAAATGCGATCGCACTTGACATCAAGTTTCCACAGCAATTCAACAACACTAAAAAAACACAGCGCTGATACTTTATCACCATTAGTAAATGCGATCGCACTTGACATCAAGTTTCCATAGCAATTCAACGACACTAAAAAACACAGTGCTAATACTTTATCACCATTAATAAATGCGATCGCACTTGACATCAAGTTTCCACAGCAATTCAACGACACTAAAAAAACACAGTGCTAATACTTTATCACCATTAGTAAATGCGATCGCACTTGACATCAAGTTTCCACAGCAATTCAACAACACTAAAAAAACACAGCGCTGATACTTTATCACCATTAGTAAATGCGATCGCACTTGACATCAAGTTTCCATAGCAATTCAACGACACTAAAAA
>NZ_JBALDA010000056.1:0-56248 GCF_036917535.1 Nostoc sp. | reverse complement strand
GTTTGTGTAGATTGGCGTTTTCGTACAGAGGATGCAAGAGTTAAGCTTTCAAAGATTTATCCAACCCATCAAAATTAATGGGACAGACCACTAGGCATTTCTCTAGCGACAACAGTTCGTGTTGGACAGTTAGCCGGACACAATGACTTAGTTGGCACTCGTCTAGCTGGATATGTAGGCATTGCCATTGCAGCTTTATCTATGGGTGTAGTAGTCCTTGGATTTTGGCTAGTACCAAAGTCGATTATTTCTCTTTATATTGACATCAACAATCAGAACAATGCAGATGTGGTTGCCCTGGCGGTGAAATTGCTAGCAGTCGCGGCAATTTTTCAAATAGTTGACGGTGTGCAAGTTACTGCCGCAGGAGCATTACGTGGACTAAAAGACACTCGAATCCCGATGTTGATTGGAATTTTTGCTTATTGGTGTGTTGGTTTATTTACTGGTTATATTTTTGGGATCTTGTTGGGGTTTGGAGCTATTGGTTTTTGGTGGAGATTGGCTATTGGTTTAGCGATCGCTGCAATAATCCTAACTTGGCGGTTTAGTACCAGGAAAACTAAATAACTGATAAACACGAGATGAAGCTCAAGGGAAAAGTCCTCAAGCAACTAAATTATAGTGACTTAGATTGAATGAAAAAACAAATCTCAAGTAACGGATTAACTAAAATTCAGGTACTGATTATGGCGATCGCATCTGGTATGTGTGTTGCTAACATTTATTATAATCAGCCAATTCTCAAAGATATTGCATCTTCTTTTCAAGTTAGTGAAGGTGAAGTGGGTAGCATATCTGTGCTTTCGCAAGTTGGTTACGGTTTTGGGCTTTTCTTTTTAATTCCCTTGGGTGATAAAATCAACAAAAAAACATTAATTCTTTCCTTACTTATATGTTTGTTCTGTTTGTTGATATTCATGACGTTTTCACAAAATATTGTCGAGGTTTGGATATTGAGCATAGCAATTGGAATTACAACAGTCTCCGCTCAGATTATTCTTCCCTTAGCAGCAAGTATAGATAGAGTAACTACAGGTCAAACTGTAGGCAGTATTTTTACTGGTATATTGATTGGAATTTTAGGAGCAAGGGTTTTTAGTGGATATATTGCTGAATGCTTGAGTTGGCGTTATGTATATGGATTTTCAGGAATAATGATTTTAATTGTTACTGTCTTGCTCAAGATTTACTTGCCTAATGTAAATAATGAATACACTGGTAATTATTTTGATTTATTAAAATCCACGCTTCAACAATTAAAACGTTTTTCCTTATTGAGAGAAACATCTTTAATTGGAGGATTAATGTTTGGTGTCTTTTGCTCATTTTGGACAACGTTGACTTTCCATTTAAGCGGAGCACCTTTTAACTTTCAATCTGACACAATTGGGATGTATGGCTTTGTGGCGATCGCAGGTGCATTAATGGCACCAATTTTTGGGAAATTAGCCGATAGAGGTAATTCCCAACGTTCCTTAACTATTTCTATATCCCTGATGATTGCAAGTTTAGTAATTGCTAAAATTGCTTCTACTTCAGCGCTGGCGATCGCTGTTGCTGTATTGTTACTAGATGTAAGTGCACAGGCAATTCAAGTCACCAATATTGCCAGAATATACACTCTTGATGCTCAATCGAATAGTCGCATCAACACAGTTTACATGACTATCTATTTTATTGGTGGTGCTGTAGGTACCAGTATTAGTCTATTATGCTGGCATTTTGGTGGCTGGAATTTGGTGACTTGGCAGATGTTAGTTTTTACTTTGCTTGCATTTATTGTTATAATCAGACCCAAAATCACAACAGCAAGCATAAATAAATAATAAATAGACCTCTTGCTTAAATCAAAAATAAAGAACCCCACCCCGGATTTGAGTAAAGCAAACGCTCCCCTTGGTAAGGGACTATGGTGTACACACAAGTCAAATTATCCCCCTTATAAAGCTATGCATTATAAAGGGGATAAATAATGAATCAATTCAAAATTCAAAATTCAAAATTCAAAATTAAATACAGCCACCCACAAGGGTTGGGGTTTGTACCTACCGAGTGATACAAGGATTTTTTCGCCCACGAGGGGCGAGGTTTTAAACCTAACTTTTTTCATAGATTTTGTTCCCTCCCCTTGGAAAGGGGAGCCACTGCGTTGGGGAGGCAGGTGCTAACAGCGGGTTTCCCGACTTGAAGCAACTGCCGTCGGCTCTGCCGACAGCCAAGCAAGTGGCGTGAGGGTTAGGGTAGAGTAAATGACAACATAGATTAGTGAGTCCCCTTGTTTTATCTTCCTCACTTTATAGTGTTAAGAAATGTTGTGATTTTAGTTTACATAATCTGTTAATATTTGCGAATCAACAGTGTTATTTTAAGTTATTGGGCGGCTACCATCTATCTCTAGAGTATCCTTAACTTGAAATTTACTCTTGGCGATCGGACGTTGACCATCTATATCAAGAATTTCCTCAACTTCTAAATCACTAGGGTCAATTGGACGCTCGCCGTCTACAGTTAGCATCTCATTTTCTTGAAAATTACTCTTGCCGATTGGACGTTGACCATCTATATCAATTGTTTTTTCGCTATAATTTTCATTTTTTGCAATTGGGCGCTGACCATCTATATCAATTGTTTCCTCAATCTGAATGTTACTTGGATCAACTGGACGCTGACCGTCTATATTAATTGTTTTAGTTAACTGTTTAGGTTCGTTGGATAATGAATGTATGTTATTTTCAGCCACATTTGTATCCCGATTTAAATTGTTTTTAGTACTATCAACTTTGTTTTTGGTATCCATATTTATTATTGTTATTATAGACTATTTATCTGCTGCCAATATCATTTTAAGGTTTTTATCTCTCAGTTATAGAAACTAAGTTTTGGTAAATAGCAGGAAAATTTGCTTATTTTTTAAGGTACTGAAATAGAATCAAAAAATCCTCTACCACAGCACAGAATATATCTCTAACTTTAGAGGTATTTTTCATTTTTTCTTTGCTACTTAGCAAAATTAGCTTGGCACACTACTAGGACAAGCAGATAGGGAGCGATCACACCAAGCTTACTGCCAAAAGCGATCGCAACTTCTTCGGGTCTTTTTATTGTGGAATGCGCTCAACTCCGAACTTGCGCTGATGCCAATAAGGATAGATTGGCACGCTGGCGCTAACCTCATTGAGCCGATTTACTTCCTCTAGTGTTAGCTCCCACTGAGCAGCACCAAGGTTGTCTCGAAGTTGTTGTTCATTCCGCGCTCCGATAATAACGGATGTAATACCAGACTGACGTAACAGCCAGTTGAGTGCGACTTGAGCAGCACTGACACCACGGTTATTAGCCACTTCAAGCAAAACTTCCACAATGTCGTATCCCTTTTCCAGGTCACTGACAGTGCCAATATCATCGATTTTTGCTCGTCGCGTCCCCTCCGGTTGCGACTGACCACGACGATACTTACCTGAGAGGAAACCAAAAGCGAGCGGACTCCACACCAAGATACCCACACCTTGATCTAAACTTAAAGGAATTAGTTCAAATTCCAACTCTCGCGCCACAAGCGAGTAATAAACCTGTTGTGATATATAGCGCTCCAAGTTCAAACGCTCTGATACAGACAGCGCCTTCATTAAATGCCAAGCTGAATAATTAGAGCAGCCAATATAGCGAACTTTGCCACTACGTACAAGATCATCTAAGGCGCGAAGCGTTTCTTCTAATGGAGTCAGAGCATCGAAACCATGAACTTGATAGAGGTCGATGTAATCTGTGTCTAATCGTCGTAGGCTGTCCTCACAGGCTCGAATCAGATGATAACGTGACAGGCCAGTATCATTTGCTCCTTTTCCCATACGACCATAAGCCTTAGTTGCAATAATTACATCAGAACGATGCTTTCCGAGAGCTTTACCAAGAATCTCCTCAGAAAGTCCATTCGAGTAAACATCTGCTGTGTCAAAGATATTGACACCTGCATCAAGGCAAATATCAATCAGATGCTGCGCCTCGTCTAGCTGAGTCGCCCCAATTCCTTGGAAGAAGTCGCTACCACCGAATGTCATTGTACCGAAACTAAGAACCGAAATTTTGAGACCGGACTTTCCTAAAAATCGCGTTTCCATCGCTGTTACTCCTTGAAGCCGTGTCTATTTGCAGATCAAGTGAACATTTTCTCACAATGGATAGTTTCTGTGGAACACCTTATGACATCTTCTCAAGAACCTGATCACTCATCTGAATTTGGTTTTTTCCTATATCACGTTTTAGCAAAAAAATACCTTGAGTAAGGAAATCTGGGGATAGAGGAAGGGACGCAAAACCGATAGTGCAGCGTTAGCAGCAGGCTGCACAAACGAGCGTCACAGCTTTTTAAAGTAACCATCCCTCTCTTAAACGGGCATAGTTGATTCCAGGAATAATCGATTTTTCCTTTTATTACCGAAAGCTCTGCTAATGTTAGGGTTATTGGAGTAATGGATGGCATGTTGTTAATTCAAGTTACAGCTATTTTCAGGTAAATAGACCACGCGGTAGGGGCGCAAGGCCTTGTGCCCCTAGAACAGATGTGGTTCAAATACATGAAAACTGCTGTAATCAGGATAATATAGCCCGATTAACAACAGGAAACTTCAAATGAAAATTTTTGTTCCAGGCCGTCTTTGTTTGTTCGGAGAACACAGCGATTGGGCAGGAGAATATCGCAGTGTTAATCCTCTAATCGAAAAGGGCTACACCTTAATTGTTGGTACTAATCAAGGAATTTATGCTGATGTCAAACCTAATTCTACTGAATTAATTATTCGTGCTTCTCTTAATGATGGCAGGAGTTATGAACCGCTGAGATTACCTATGGAATCTAACACCCTGAAGTGCGTAGCGGCAAAAGGTGGTTTCTTTAGTTATGCTGCTGGTACAGCTTATCAAATTCTGACTCACTATGGTGTCGGCGGACTTGAGGTTGATAATTATCTAACCGACTTACCCATTCAAAAAGGATTATCTTCGAGTGCTGCCTTTTGCGTTCTCATTGCGAGGGCTTTTAATCGTCTGTATGACTTGAAGATGACAATTCGTGAAGAAATGGAGTTTGCCTATCTAGGAGAAAGAACTACTCCTAGCCTTTGTGGCCGTATGGATCAGGCTTGTGCTTATGGAAATCGCCCAATATTGATGATATTTGATGGTGAAAAAATCGACCTGCTTGAGCTGAAAGTTAGTGAGGATTTATTTTTTGTGATTGTCGATCTTGGCGGCAGCAAAAACACACAAGAAATATTACAAAGATTGAATCAGTGTTATCCTTTTGCTACTAATTCTCTTCAGCAAAATGTTCAAAAATATTTTGGTTCTATTAGCTCTGAAATTACCCAGGCAGCAGTTGAAGCAATACAAAGAGCAGATGCCGAATTTCTTGGAGCTTTAATGACAAAAGCCCAATCTGAATTTGATCGGCATGTAGTTCCGGCTTGTCCCGCTCAATTAACTGCAAAAAAGCTGCATCTGCTTCTTCATCACGAGCCACTTAAGCCTTATATCTTCGGAGGAAAAGGTGTTGGTTCTCAGGGCGATGGCACTGCACAACTGATGGTTAAAAATCAAGAGAGTCAAAGAAAAACTATCGAACTTATTAAGCGCGATTTTCCTCAAATGCAAGCGTTAAAGTTAACTCTTTATAGCCCTTGCCGCCATCATCGCTATAATTTAACAACAATGCCTAACTCTTAGCTACTTCAGCTCCTAATTTTATTGTATGCGAAATTAACGAGGCGTTCTAGCTGTGCTCTAAGTTGTTTTTCAGACAAAACCTTTACGAATACCAAAGTCAGGCTCATGGTAAAACTAACTTCTGGGGTTAAACATGACAGATGAACGCGACAATATAATTAAAATATTCTTAGATAGAAAAATTATTTGGGAGCAGCATAATCACGGTCCTCACGCCGCTTATGATATGGCTGATAAGCATTCAGGATACTATTTCAATAGTGATCTTGCTATAATGTATCCTGATCTTAGACGCATAGCTGCCAGCTACCTTGCATCTTTTGTAGAAGATACGCAAGACGACTATTGGGTTTTCTCATATTTTGCATCTGTCTCAGCAAGCTTAGCGCTTGCAACAGAAATATCTACAATACTAAGTAAACGTCTTGGATATTTTAATATTGCGACAGGAAAAACTAACTTCCCCATCAAGGAGCACGATACAATACTAATTGTAGTTGACGATATACACTCAGGAGGCAGTATTAGAAAGATGCTAACCGCTTTCAAATATGCCAACTGCAACGTAATTCCAACCCTACTAACTCTAGGTAATTTCTCCAACAAAGATGATATTGACGGATTACATATTAGGTCAATTGTTCGCCGACCAATTGAATCTTGGCCTGCGGCTAATTGCCCTCTTTGTACTTCTGGTTCTCGTGCATTGTCTGCCCGATCGCAATGGAAGGAGTTGACTTGTGCTGATATCTAGTACTTCACCAAACAAACTTTGCAAGGTCAAACAGGGGGATACAACCGTTCGAGTTTCTTCCGTGCGTCCGAAGGTTTGAAAGCGCCAACTTACACTTGTTCGTTCTTGATTACGAGCTTTCTTCCAAGCGATAATTTCAGATTTCAATATTTCTACTTCTGGAATTCGTTGCTCTAAACATTGACGGGATAAAACGGATAATTCAATTTCTACTTGATTTAACCTTTGCCAAAACCTACCAGGTAGCCAATTATCTGATCTACTAGACAAAACGCACACTAATTACAATTGGTGTGCGTCTGCGGTTAGATTTTAGAAATTCTCGAATTTAGCGATCGCATCCTTCATTTTATCTACCACTTCATCTACAGGGATAACTCCCAATTCCCCAGAGGCGCGAGTACGGATGCTCAAGGTGTTGGTTTCCACTTCCTTAGCTCCCACCACTGCCATCACGGGTATTTTTTCTTTCTCTGCATTCCGAATCTGTTTACCTAAGCGATCGCCACTGGTATCAACTTCTGCACGGATGCCCAACGCTTTCATTTTCGCCATCACATCTTTAGCAAAGTCTAGCTGTGTATCACCCACTGGCAGTAATCTAGCTTGTACTGGCGCTAACCACAAAGGGAAATCGCCCGCATATTCTTCAATTAAGATTCCAATTAGCCGTTCTAGCGAACCAAAAGGCGCACGATGAATCATCACCGGGCGTTTGCGAGAACCATCCTCAGCAACATATTCTAATTCAAAGCGTTCTGGCAAGTTGTAATCTACTTGGACAGTTCCCAGTTGCCATTCGCGTTCTAAGGCATCGCTGAAAATAAAGTCGAGTTTGGGGCCGTAAAACGCCGCTTCCCCAATTCCTTCAAAGTGTTCCATCCCCAACTGTTCCACAGCACGACGAATCGCACCTTCAGCTTTTTCCCAAGCTTCATCAGAACCAATATACTTATCACTAGCCGGATCGCGAAAACTCAGTCTCGCTTTAAAGTTCTTTAATTGCAGTTTATTAAACACCGACAAAATCAAATCCACAACATTGATGAATTCGCTGTCTAGCTGTTCTGGGCTGACAAAGAGGTGAGAATCATCTACGGTGAAACCACGCACTCGCGTTAAACCGCCCAATTCCCCCGACTGTTCGTAGCGATAAACAGTGCCAAATTCTGCCAAGCGCATCGGTAGTTCTCGGTAGGAACGCAACTCACTTTTATATATTTGGATGTGGAAGGGGCAATTCATCGGCTTGAGGACAAAGCCTTGTTCGTGGGCAGATGCTTCCTCATCCTCCGCCATTAAGGGGAACATATCTTCTTTATATTTTTGCCAGTGTCCAGAGGTTTTAAATAAATCTACTCTGGCGATGTGCGGCGTTGCCACCGGCAAATAACCCCGCTTCAATTGTTCTTGCTTGAGGAAGTCTTCTAAAGTACTTCTTAACAAAGTGCCTTTAGGTGTCCATAAAGGTAAACCCGGCCCCACTTGGTCAGAAAATATAAATAATCCTAGTTCTTTACCCAGTTTCCGGTGATCTCGCCGTAGAGCTTCTTCTTTACGTCGCTTATATTCAGCGAGTTGTTCTGGGCTTTCCCAAGCGGTGGCATAGATGCGTTGTAGTTGGGCTTTAGTTTCATCCCCACGCCAATAAGCGCCAGCAACGCTTTCTAGTTCAATTGCTTTCGGGTTTAATTCACTGGTATTTTCCAGATGAGGCCCCGCGCACAAATCCCACCATTCATTCCCCAGGTGGTAAATTGTAATTGGTTCGTTTTTGATATCTGCCAGAATTTCTAGCTTATAAGGTTCCTTAATTTCCTGAATCCGGCGTTCGGCTTCTTCGCGGCTGACTTCTTCCCGAATTACTGCCAGTTTGCGATTGATAATCTTCGCCATCTCTTTCTTAATGGCTTTGAGATCGTTTTCGCTAAATGGTTCTGGATTATCGAAATCGTAGTAAAAACCGTTTTCAATCCAAGGGCCGATTGTAACTTGTGCCTTGGGAAACAGCTTTTGTACTGCCATTGCCATTACATGGGAAGCAGTGTGGCGAATCTTTTTTAAGTTCTCTGATTCGCTGGTACGCGGTAAATAAATTTTTTCAACTTGTTCTGACTGTTCGGACTGATTCGATGATTTTAGCGACATTGGCTACTGAACCGTTGGCGAAGTGATTACAAAAGGTGATTTATCTAAATCTGTAGGCTTATTCAACTATAACGACTTTGATTAAGTAGTCATTTGTCCTCTCTTACAAAGTTGAGGCAGTCCGTTGGCGGGGTTCCCCCTCTTAAAGGAACTGCCGTCTGATGCCTGCGGCGGGCTGCGCGAGAGCGTGGAAACCTCCGCTCAACGCCAGTGACGCTCCTGCGTCGCTACCGCTTCGCTAACACCCAAGTCGGGAAACCCTGACTGTGCGACTGGCTCGACTTTGCGCTTTGTCATTGGTCATTGGTGCATACCCCATCCCTTGCAATGTCATGAGCAGTTCAACAAAGCTCACCGTAAACTTGCTTTGACGTGGTGGGCAGAAAAAATTTTTCTTTCATCGGAGTAATTCAAACTATGTTAAAGAGTGGGCGTGCTTTATCTTGGACTAATCACTAATAACTAATGACTTTGCGTAGCGTTTGATTCTGAGTCCTGAATTCTTCTTCAATCCAAAGATAAAGATAAATTTTTGCTTTTTTACCTGAGTGTCAAATTCAGGATTGCTTGCGATCGCTAAATTATCTGATGAATTGCAACTCGGTGTTATATATACCTATAGTCGTCTCTCCAAAGGCACTGTACAAACCAGATATCAAGACTATATAATAAATTTGTAGTCTTTGTAACAAATTTTTACATCTGAAATTTCTGAGAGAAACCAAAAAAGTGTTAAGAAACGTAAATAACGTTAATATTAGTAAGCAAGTTTGAAATATGCTTCTTATTTATGCCAGACTCAAATTTACCAGGGACAGAGTTGCTGAAAACGGTTTTAGATCCGCTGCTGGAAGATTTTCAGCATTGGTTTACGCGATCGCGCCATTTACTCGAAACTGAGGAACTATCATTTATGAGTCACCAAGAGCAATCTGACTTGCTCTTACGGGTTAAGCAAGCACAGGATGAACTAAATACGGCGAAGATGCTATTTAATGCGACTGATAAACAAGTTGGCATTGAGATGGCAACGTTAATGCCTTGGCATGAATTAGTAACAGAATGCTGGAATGTCGCAATGCGCTTTCGTCAAGAACGTGATGTGTAAGCGCTCAATTTCGACAGACTACTTAACGATATCTTTTGACTAGCCAAGGAAGCGTCTATATAAGATGGTAAATCAGTCGTTAAAAAGATAGAAGAAAATTCTTAACAATTTCTTAACATTATCGGGATTAACAAGAGAATGTATCCTATGCTACCGTTAAGTAGAATAACGGTTGACAAATAGCTCCATATAAATGTAAGCACATGAAAAGTGCCTAGAATGCTCGTCTTAGCTGTGACTCACAGTATCGGCGAAACAAAGTGTTACAAAATAAAGTTTTAAAAATTGCTGTTCTGGAGGAAAATCCAATGTTACATTTGCTTTACATTCTTGCCTTTACAATTCTTGCATTTATAGCTGTTGGCAACTTAATTCGTAACCTGATTATGTTCAGTTTTGATCGGGAGCGAACTTACCCGACAAATTCCTCGCCAATGAATAACCAAGCCAACTATGGTTATTATTCAAAGAAACAATTTGTACCCCATCCAGAGTTATTAGATAACGCGGGCAACTTAATTAAAGATCCACTTTTGGTAATGCGTTCAATTAACGTTGAAGATGCACGTCAACATCTTGATGCACTTTATGAAGCATCCCCAGGACATAAGAGAGAAAATTCCGAAGAAGCATAACAAAAAAAGTCAGGAGTAGAGACGCGATTAATCGCGTCTGTTAATAGTTTGGGTGTAAATTATTGTTGTTTTTACATCCTTAACCCTTTTATTAGCAGAAATTGATTTCCATATCAATCCAGTAAATGTAGATTTTTTACATATTTATAAAAAATACTCAATTGGTGGACGATTGAACTCATCATTGCAAAAACTGCGATCGCAGGCGGATACAATTTTCATTTTTGAAGATGTGATTGAGGATTTGAAACGAGTAGCACTGTTGTTAAGATTTTCTGGTTATTAGCCATTAGTCAGTGCTTAGATCGAAATCAAAGACTCAGAGATGATCCGATCAACTTATTAACGAATTTCCAATTCTTTTTTGGCATTTTTTAACTGTCTCCAGTTTACCACTAATTTGGAGGCTGCAAATGTATGCAAATGTAGTTTACCCTTTGAGAAAAATCTTGAAGATTAGCGTTAAATACTAGATACTCTGGTTTAAATTGCCCATAATATGGACTACGAGGATATAGAAAATCACATAGTTCGGATAGCAAATCAGATTGTCGGTTCATAAGTATTTAGAGTATTACGGTTTAGTAAATTATCTAATTGAAAAATTTTAACAAAGCTTTCGCCGACCCTTTTGACAAGCATTACAGAAAGAAGTTTGAGGTTCAAAGTCAAGACAGCCGAACGCTTCCTCAGAACAAGCTTTAATTGGATGTACAGTACACTTAAGGCGATAGTCGTTAGTGAAATATTCACAAGCATGACAAGGAATTTGATGTAGCTTTTTTAAATGATTTATCCCATGTTTTAAGGTAAACCAGATACTCAAAATAAAGAAAATCAAAGTCGCCCAAGCAAATGAAGCGCAAAAAATTGTAGCCAGCATAAGTCATCCTCCTAAAGATTAGAAAAAAGTGCCTGTAGTCAACTGCTTTCAACCGCAGGCATGAAATATTATTTAGCTGGTGTTGAGTGAAACTAAATTAATTGAGTCAGTAGGTAGACATAAATCAATATGTCATTGTCTAAGCAATCTAATTATTAACTTGAGGCAATGAGCGCTAAGAATGCCTGGAGATAGCTTAAACTTTTAGACTTGAATAAACTGAATCTGAGTGATGTGGAGATTGCCAGAAATCGAGAATCTATTTTGCTAGAAGAGTTGGTTGAAAGAAGTGAAAAAATGCTGTCCTTGTTGACATTCCCAATAGCGATCGCCTTCCATTAAATAAGGTCGCTATCCTTGCATAACCTCGCGTTCTACGATGATAAGGTAAAGGTACAGGATAGCTCGGCACGTATAGCCGTTTAAACAAGGAGTGAGGCGAGTGCGAGCAATCTAAGTCTTGCTCTAAGATACTTACTAAATACTTTATTGTAAAGACGTAGAATGCTACGTCTTTACATCATGGGTACTAAATCACTAGATGATTAAATCGAGTTGATTGCAAGTGAACCGAATAAAGCAATACTAGTCAATAGCAGATAAGCGAAGATTGCTCCACCAATTCCACCAATCAAAAAGCCCTCAGTAAATTGACTCCATTCGGCGACAGTATTGATGCTCTGTGGCACTTTGGCAATTGTTGCAACCGAAACCGGTCGTGAGTAGATTTCTTGCTGTCTTTCGTAGCTAGTAGTGCCATAAAACGAAAAACTAATTGTCAGGATGATAATCAAACTACCTGTAACTAGTAAACCAACCAAGCTGCCCACATTAGAATTGCGTAATAAACCCAGTGAACCTAATGTTGCAAAGGGGCCAACTAGCCAGTAACCATGAGCCATGCCAATTTCTAATCCCCGCCACAAAGCAGATATACCAGGGCGGTAAATTGGCAAGTATTTGAGAAACTTCAGCGTCAGATCAGAAGAATTGACTACGGTTACTTGATTACGATTACTCGTTTGGCGCTCAACACGTGGAGGCTGAACCATATCACCATTTTTAAAATCAAATCCACCTGCGATCGCACGAGCGCGGAGAGCGTGCCAAATGTGACCTAACAGAAACATGAGCGCTAGGACAAAATGGAAAGTTACCAACCAACCACGAGCAGAAACTATACCAGCAGAAGTTTCTATAGCTTTAACTGGGCCATAAAAAACTTCGGGATAGACGGTGTTATTGACTGAAGCAAAGTATGCTGCTAAAAAGCCCATGTATGCTACAGCACCAATGCTGTAAGATAAATACGCTTCCCCTGAGTAAATCAAAACTCGGCGTGCCCAAGCAAATGGCTTAGTCAAGATGTGGAAAATACCACCGCCAATTAAAATCAAACCAACCCAGATGTGACCGCCAACCACATCTTCCAAGTTATCAACAGCAGCCAATCCCTCTGGTCCCCAAGCCCCGAATAGGTAGCCAAAGATGCGAAATGGGTTAAGTGTCGGATGATTGATTATCCTAACATCTCCACCGCCAGCTACCCAAGGGTCAAACAGTCCACCCCAAAATATCGCCTTAGCAACTAAAGCCAAAGCACCCAAACCTAAAAGCGTTAGGTGAAT
Organism: Nostoc sp.; assembly: GCF_036917535.1. Classification (GTDB taxonomy): domain Bacteria; phylum Cyanobacteriota; class Cyanobacteriia; order Cyanobacteriales; family Nostocaceae; genus Nostoc. The sequence continues at coordinate 43,368 of NZ_JBALDA010000056.1, read as the reverse complement.
GCCCAAGATGGTTGTCATCTTGTCCTTATCTTCCCAGTCATAGCCAAAAAATCCAGCCCAAGTGGGATTATCTTGTAACACTTCTGGGCCTAGCAGAGAGTGATAAATACCACCAGCAGCCAGAATTACTGAAGGTATCAGATGCAAGACGCTGATTACGAAGTAGGGATATGTGCTAATAACTTGCCCACCAGCACCGACACCCAAACCTAGAGTCGCTAGATGAGGCAGTATGATTAACCCTTGCTCATACATTGGCTCATTAGAGTTGAAGCGCGACAATTCAAACAGCGTCATCCCTCCAGCCCATAACAAAATCAATGCAGAATGAGCAATATGAGCGCCTAGTAATTTTCCTGATAAATTAGTGAGACGAAAGTTGCCAGCCCACCAACCAACCTCAGGTATCTGTTGCTTATATGGGCTATCTTCAATTACTGCTGTCATTTCTAGTAATCCTTGAGAATTTTTAGCAATTTTGTTGAGCTTCTACTTCAAGATAATTGCAAATGCATTGCATTAAATTGAATTTAGCTAATTGGTTGCGGAATTACCGCCTCCTGACTCACCCTACCTTTGCGAAAATCAAACCCGCGTGCCCGCAAGGCGTGCCAGACATGACCTTGGAGAAAGAAAAAAGCTAACCAAAAATGGGCATTAGCTAACCAAGTCCGAGCAGTTACAAGGTCAGGGTCAGGTGATGAAAAGTACGGCACGATATTCTGCCTAACTACAAGCGCCGGCCCATAAAAAACTTCAGGATAAACAGTGGTGTTTACCGATACAAACAGAGTTGCAATAAAACCCATCAGTGCCAAAGCGCCCAGACTGTATGAGAGATAAGCTTCTCCAGACCAAACAAATAGTGGATGCGTCCAACTAAAGGGCTTAGTAGCTATGTGGAAAAGTCCACCAATAATCAATATTGCACCAACCCAAATATGTCCACCAACCACATCTTCAAGGTTGTCAACGCCAGCAATCCAGAATTTCCTAATTGCACCAAACAAATAACCAAAAATGACGGCTGGGTTTAATGTCGGATTTGTAATTACCCGCACATTTTCAACATTTGGGTCGTACAAACCCCCAAAGTACATTGCTTTGGCGACTAACAAGAATGCACCACAACCCAGTAAAACCAGATGTATACCAAGGATTGTGGTCATTTTACCCGTGTCTGACCAGTCGTAGCCAAAGAAAGGAACTTTACCTTCCAATTTTTCCGGGCCACGCAGGGAATGAAAGATTCCTCCAAAACCCAAAAAGGCTGAGGAAATTAGATGTAAAGCTCCAATTACAAAATAGGGATAAGTACTCACAACCGCACCATTTGCACCAACACCCCAACCTTCAGTAGCTAGATGAGGTAGCAAAATTAAGCCTTGCGAGTACATCGGTTCTGCTGGATTAAAGTGGGCTAGCTCAAACAAAGTCATAGCTCCTGCCCAGAAAACTATTAGACCAGAATGAGCGACGTGAGCGCCTAGTAATTTCCCTGATAAGCTGGTGAGTCTGGCGTTACCTGCCCACCAAGGTGAGTCAGTAAGGTCTTGTTCCACTGACAGCGGACTTGTAGAAATTGTCATTTTCCATTTATCCTTCTATTGAGAATATTATTCAATAGGCTTAAAAAGAGTCTACACTAAAATTGAAATTAATGAAAGAAAGTCTCATTAATTATTTTGAATGCAAATGAAAAATTACTTATATCTCAAAAAGTTTAGTGTTAATGATATTTGACTCTGGAAGATTCCCCAAACCTATCAGTAGGTATTACATTATAGATATTTTGTCAATAAGTAATAGTGCTTAAACTGTTTGGCGAGCGACTTGAAGGGGATACTGTTTCTACATTGATTGCCAGCCTGAAACGACATGGTGTGAGTGATAAGATAATTGGTGAAGCACTCAACAAAGCTGTTGGGCAATATAGCAACAGTTAGTAATGGCAATAAAAGAAAAGCTAAATCCAGCTGAGTAGTGAGAATTATCTGCTTGTGTTCTAGGTTACTAGTATAAAATAACCTTTGATTTATTATTTAAAAGTGCATTAACCAGATTTGAGTTCATAGTAGATGGGCCACCAGTATCACAACAGGCTCGTAAGCGCGGTAAGGGCAATCGGCTTCAAGATTGGAAAAAGACAGTGCGACAAGAGGCTGAAAAATACTGGTCTTCGGAACACAAAACAGCTACTGGGTTGGTTATGCTCCAGATAACCTATTTCTATGATTCTGTTCAAATAGATGTGGACAATATAGTGAAACCTATTCAAGATGCAATTAAAGGATTAGCCTACGTCGATGATGAGCAAGTAAGCGATCTCGTAGTTAGAAAGAGAAATTTGTCAGGTAACTTTAGAATAGAAAACATGACCTCGACATTGGCAGAAGGTTTTGCTCGTGGTAATGAGTTCTTACATATTGTCGTAATTAATGCTTCTAACCAGGAGGTACTTACCTGATGGCAATTTCAACCGCAAATTTAGAAAGAGAGCGATTGCTGAAATTAGCAGAGGAGTACCGCCAGAAGGGTTACGAAGTTTTTTTTCATCCAAATCCAGAAGATTTGCCTGACTTCCTTAATAACTATAGCCCTGACATGATAGTACGTCGGGGAGAAGAAAATGTAGTTATTCAAGTCAAGTCACGCTCCTCACTTAACTCTTCTTCCAATCAATACTTAGGTAATTTAGCTCAAGCGGTAGAAAGACATCCTGGTTGGAGATTTGAATTAGTAATGACCAACCCAGAGGATACAACGTATTCTCCCAAAGCAGAGGCTTCTCTTCAAAAACATGAAATAAAATCACAGTTACAAGTAGCAAGGCAACTTATAACGCAAAATCCAGAATTAGCTCTCCTATCTTCCTGGTCTTTAGTAGAAGCAACTTTGAGACTTATTGCCCAAGAAGAAGAGCTAAGTTTACAAAGATTTGATCCACGCTACTTAATAAAGCAATTAGCAACTGAAGGTGTAATTTCAAAATCTGAGTATCAGTTACTAATGAATGCACTTCCATTACGTAATTCTATTGCTCATGGCTTTAAAACTACACAAATTACGCCAAATTCTGTATACGAATTGATCGAGCTTACAGAGCAGCTCTTGAGAACTCTACACACTGGCGATAAAGCAGGCTAACACTGCGTTGGTTGGAGTAGGATGGCGCTGGGCGATGTCTACGACGGGCTATGCTTACGCACCAAGCATATCAGCTTAAAATAGGGAGCAGTAAATTCCCTACTCCCTACTCCCTTCCTAAGCTTCAATAACTACCCGCAGATTGCCCCGTTTTTTCGCAACGCGACAAGCAGTCGTAGTTCCAGAACGCTCGAATTCCAAATCGAGGATGGTGGGACCAACTCGTAAATTATAAAATGACAGGCGATTAATCGATTCTGGCAAAGCAGGGTCGATTATTCGCAAGCAGTTATTTTGAGCGTCAGGTACTAAGTTAACCATCATTTGCAGTAGTTGAAAAATACTACCTGTAGCCCAAGCTTGGGGAGTGCAGGCAACTGGATACTGCACAGGGGCATTATCACCGTTCCGTTCGTAGCCGCAGAAAAGTTCTGGAGGACGTTGATAGGGTTGCTGCTGAGTCATATCGAATAAACCTTGGAATATTTCTAGGGCTTGATCGATAAGACCGAGCGATCGCAATCCCATTGCAATCAAAGCGTTATCATGGGGCCAAACTGAACCAATGTGATAACCCATCGGATTATAAGCGGGTGACAAACTACTTAAAGTCCGAATACCCCAACCATTAAACATATCTGGTGCCCGCAACCGTTCTGCTACACTATGAGCTTTTTCCTCTGTGAAGAGTCCCAAATGCAGACAATGACCAGGATTTGAGGTAATACTGTCTACTGGCTTGCCATCTCCATCCAAAGCTAGGGCGCAGAAATCTTGATCTTCTACCCAAAAATCTCGATTAAAACGAACTTTAAGATTTCTGGCCTCTTCTTGCCAACGATCTGCCAAATCAAGCCGCTTCTTCATCCTAGCTATTTCTGCTAGACGCATTTTTGCAGCATAGACGTAAGCTTGCACCTCACACAGGGCAATTGGGCCGTTGGCTAATTCTCCCTTGCGGTCTACAATACAGTCGCCGGAATCTTTCCAACCCTGGTTAACAAGACCGCGTTTGGATCTACGGAAGTAGCTGAGGTAGCTGGTTTCTTTGGTATTGCGATCAATCCACTCCATTGCAGCTAGAGCATTGGGCCAAAGTTGCTCTAGGAGTTCTCCATCGTAAGTCCAAGCATAGTGTTCGGCATAGAGCATCAGCCATAAGGGAGTGGCATCAACTGTACCGTAGTAAGGTGTATGGGGAATTTCTTCACAACGAGCCATTTCTCCCAAACGTAACTCGTGCAAAATCTTACCCGGTTGTTCTTCGCGCCATTCGTCGTCAATTTTACCTTGGTATGTCGCAAGTAATATCAGAGTTTCCTTAGCGATTTGCGAGTTTAACATCAGGCTTTGAGAAGCTGTAATCAGCGAATCTCGCCCAAATAATGTTGAAAACCAAGGTACTCCGGCAGAAACAGTCTTATGCTTACCAAAAGACTGGCGCAACAAATACATATCTTGTTCAGCCCGCTCAATCACTCGATTGAAGGTACTCTTATCTGAGCTAATGCGGGTAATTTGTTGTACCCAGTGTTGCTCCTCCATCCACTCAGCAGCTTTTGCTTGTCCTAATGTGGTAGCGGCGCTCACGGTTGAACTGGACTGGTTGTTTCTCAACATATTCACTCGGTAGCCCAGCTTTTGAGTTTCGTGAGAAGCCAACTCTAGCTGCCAAACCGCAGTGTAGCCTTTGAAATAGTCTGGTTGCCGATGCTGGAATAGAATCCGGGATTCCATCACTGAGCCGTCCAAACCTTGATAGGCGAGTGTTAAGGATTCTTCTCTATAGACAGATGGCTCTTTAGGTACTGGTGCAACACCCTCAATGTGAGAAGATGTTCCTTCCTCAGTCGTCGGTTCTACTAGGCGTAAAAGCCGACCTCGCTTTTCTCTGTCATAGCCCCGGACTTCAAATAAATCAATAAAATCCGCATCAAAGCTGATGGTTAGTTCAAAATTGACGGTTGTTGTGCTGTAGTTAGATACTTCTATTTCTTCAAATAATGCTCCATTTAGCACAATTTCTCGGCGAATTCCTACGGTTTCGGCTTTTAGGCGTTCGTCAATTCTGGGGTTGGTACACAAAACTGAGAGTGAAAACCCTTTTTCAGCAGTACTACTGAGGAGTACAGGCGATCGCCCTTCAATTTGCACTTCCAAGCGATTCAGAAATCTCGTATCACAACAAAACAGTCCCATACTGGGATTGCCATCGTTGAGGGAACAGCCAGAAATATTCCCGATAGTATCTGTCACAAAAAATAAATCATCATCTTTAACCGTTAGTGTCGGTTGCGCTCTTTCAGCCACAACACAGGGCCACTCCGGGATCGGTAATTGTTCGGCAGGAATAAAAGTTTTTCCATCCAAAAAAATTTTTTCTGGGGTGATTAGCGTATCCGGTGTCATTAGACAAAGTTCCGTGTACAGGTCTAAATTTTTGTGGTCTTTTGAGTAGAAGTCTCTTACCCAAGAGGCAGAGGGAAAGAATAAATACCCCTTTTGCTTTGAGACAGAGCAACTAAATTTATTTAAGTCGCAAAAAGAAAGATTTGTGTCAAGACACGTAGTTTAAACAAAGGACAGCGTATCGTAGAGAGACAAAAAGTGCAGAGTCAGATCAGCAATCTTGCCCTGCTTTTACAGCGTTTTTCAAGTAATTGAACTACACTACTCCCTACTCCTTGTCTTAGTCTTGGTCTAAATACCTGAAAACCTCTGTAAATATGCGGTTTTCTCTTTGCCCTATCCTTTCTGCTTCTTGTTCATCCTCACAACTTCCGAAAAAAGACGCTCTTTAAAACTCGTTTGAGCTATTCGAGTCAAAATAATCCTGACATATTGCTGACAAAATAGCAGCGCTTATATCCATACAACTATAAGTAAATCTTATTGAAGGAGGCAGAAGGCAGACTGCCCTCAGTAAGAACTGCCTTTGTCGATAAATTTATATTTTATTAAGTGTGAGGTCAAAACTGAAAATTGAGGGTTTTGAGCTAATTTATTAGCCGTTGAACTTTCAAAAACACAAGGTATATAGTATACTCAGTGAAAATGTGAAACTTATGGTTTTTTGTTGGACATAAAGAAAATTTATTCTTTACTAGAATACGATTTTGTCTTAAATATCTTTGGTATTTGATTAGACTAATTTATAATAATTAATTAATTAATTGATTAAGTTTAATTACTAATTATTGATTAAGTTATGTGAATGTCACAGTCATGATTTTTGGGTAAGAAAATTTATTTAGTTAGCAGAAATCAACGTCGGCAAAGTAGGCGATGTCTACGACAGGCTATTTTGCCGACGCATGGACTGTAAATCGATCGTCTGTGGTTATTAGCAAACACAGTAGTTAAAACCATACAATAATTAATGTTTTAGTACTTATTCCTGAAAGATTTTACCTGTGCAAGCAAAAGCATCAGGTGTCGAGAATGTATATTGGGCGTAATAGGTTGTCAATCAACAAATCAAATTGTACGCACGCCCCTTAATTGGTAACAAAGTGTTACGACTGCTTTGGCAAAAAGCGCTTTTTAGCGTTCTTTACATATTGCAACTGTCTATTTAACTTGAGAGTCCCTTGGAATTTGTACAATGCAGCTGTGTCGTGGATCTGATCGAGGTTGAGCGTTTAACAATAATTCATGAGCATTTCGACTTCTGTGCTGAGTGATCTGCTAAAGTCCCTACCCTACTTGCGGCCCCAGCTATATTTTAAGGCTTCACTAACGGCGCTCTCCCACGCGATGGAAGATCAAGTTTTAGCTGCGACTTTAGCACAACCCCTTGTAATTGCTAGTTTCCAGCGAGAGCGATTCTACCGCCAAGAAGCTCATCGCTACCTGCGACTAGCCTTGCGGAGTAACCAAATATACGTATTATCTGCTCCAGAAACAGATTTCACCAACAGTTCGGAAAACTACGAAAAAGTGGCTTTTGAGCCAACGGATGGCTTGAGTCAGGAGTGGCATTTGGTAGTGATCGCTGACAATTATGCTACTTGTCTGGTTTGCCGAGAAAACCTTGGTTCTCTTGCCAAAAACAAGCAACTACCGGAACTAAACCCTAATCTGGATATAGACACAGCCCGAAGATTTGAGGGAATTTGGACATCGGAAAGGGGAGTTAGCCTCAAAGCAGCCGAATTGCTGTTAGATAGAGTTTTGGTTTACAGACCAGAACTAGCAAGCAAAATTCAACAGGCACGTCAGAGGTTTGGCATCGGGGAGCCGCGAAACCACTTTGGAGCCGAACAGGTAAACGAATATGCCTGTGACATTGATACAGATCCCTTTGTGCAGCGCTTAGTAACTTATTTGCAAGCTAGTCAATACAAATTGCACAAAGCTTACCGTTCTATTGCTGCCCAAGCACGAAAAGAACGATTAGTCAACTCAATTAGTACTGCCATTCGGCGATCGCTCGATCCTCACGAAGTTCTCAAGGTGGCAGCACAAGAATTAGGGCAACACCTAAAAGCTTGTCGGTGTTTAATTTACCGCGCTCAAGCCACAGATAGCCAAGCGATAATTGAACACGAGTTTTTGACTCCCGGTGTTTTATCTGTTTGTGGGCAAACTTGGGAGTTAGAGAAAAATTCCCTGTTTCGGGACATCGTGGAACAAGGTGAAGGTGTTTGTGTCAGCGATACGCTGAGTGACCCCCGTGTTACTAAATCGTCAGGACTTTCCACGATCGCCAAAAAGTTTGCCATTCGTTCTTGGCTGATGGAACCAGTATTCTATCAGGGACGATTATTGGGGATTGTGGAGTTACATTACTGCCGGATGCCACCGCACGAGTGCCAACCTGGGGAATTAGATTTGATAGAAGCGATCGCTACCCAAGTAGGAGCAGCTCTCATCCAAGCGGAAGCTTACGCTAATCTAGAAGAACTTAACCAGCAACTAGAAGCCCTAGACCGCACCCGCAGCAACCTCATAGCCATCACCGGACACGAACTACGTACCCCCCTATCCACAATTCAAGTGTGTCTGGAAAGTCTCGCTAACGAACCGGATATGCCCTTGGAGTTGCAGCAGGTGATGCTTAACACCGCTCTTTCCGACTCGGAACGGATGCGAAAACTGGTACAAGATTTCCTTACACTTTCTAACTTGGAAAGCGGTCGGGTGGAATGGCATCCAGAATCTCTCACCTTACAAGAATGTGTGGATTTAGCACTTACCCGAAATCGTACGCGTTCTTCAACGGAAAAACCGCCCCAAATCAAGACTCAAATTGCCGAAAACCTACCTTTGGTAAGAGCTGACGGTGATTGGCTAGTCGAGGTACTGGCAAAACTCATAGACAATGCTTTGAAATTTACGCCACCCCAAGGAGAAATCACGATTAAAGCGATTTCCAACAGCCGTCAAATGGTCGAGGTGACTGTCGCTGACACTGGACGCGGCATTGAACCAAATCGTTTAGAAATAGTTTTTGACCGCTTCTATCAAGAAGAAGGAGCGTTGCGCCGCACCACTAGCGGAACTGGACTTGGTTTAGCAATTTGCCGTCAAATTGTTAATGGCTGGGGTGGGCAAATTTGGGCAGAGTCAACTGGTAAAGACCAGGGCAGTCAGTTTCACTTCACCATCCCGATTGTTCAGAGTAGACAAGAGGAAAAGCGGACAAAAGTCAAGAGTAAATAGGTATTAGTCCTTTGTCATTGGGCATTGAGCGTGGGGCATGGGGCAAAACAGTTCCGAGTTTCGAGTTCCTCGGCAAGCGAGTAAAGAAGTGAGATTCCCCACTTAGCACTCAGCACGGGCTAAACGCCCCGCTGACGCTAACAGCACTCAGCACTCCTGAAGGGCATGGAGCATTGGTTTTTAACAAATGACAAAGAACAAAAGACAAAGGACAAAAGACAAAGGACAAATGACAAATGACTAAAAACTGTTACAGTCTATGACGCGATCGCAATATGATCCTGGTTGCGGTGTTAGGATTCCCTAAAAACGTTGAGAAAATCATCTTTATGGCAGAAACACTCTCTGGACAAACCCCGCTATTTGCTGGCAGCACTGGTGGTTTGCTAAATAAAGCAAATGTTGAAGAAAAGTACGCTATCACTTGGACTAGCCCGAAAGAGCAAGTATTTGAATTGCCTACAGGTGGTGCTGCTACTATGCGGAAAGGTGAAAACCTGTTGTATATAGCTCGTAAAGAATATGGCATCGCTTTAGGCGGTCAGCAACTCCGGAAACTCAAAATCACAGATTACAAAATTTACCGGATTTTACCCAACGGAGAAACTACCTTACTTCACCCAGCCGATGGCGTCTTCCCTGAAAAAGTGACCGAAGGTCGTGATAAAGTGCGTTATGTAGACCGTAGTATCGGACAAAACCCTAGTCCCTCTAAAGTAAAGTTTAGTGGTGTCAATACCTACGACGCTCCATAACTAGCTGTTACTAGCTAGTGGGTGATTAATAATGGGTAATTGGTAAGTAAAAACCCATTACCCATTACCAATTACCAATTACCTCTGAAAAATAATGATATTTCCGGATTTCTCCCAGTTTTCTACCCTAGCGCAACAAGGCAACTTCGTCCCAGTATATCAAGAATGGGTGGCAGATCTAGATACGCCCGTATCTGCTTGGTATAAAGTTTGTGCAGGTCAGCCCTATAGCTTTTTGCTGGAATCCATTGAAGGTGGGGAAAAACTGGGACGCTATAGTTTAGTTGGTTGCGATCCACTTTGGGTTTTGGAAGCAAGGGGCGATCGCACGACTCAGAAAAACCGCGATGGTTCGCAGGTGGTTTTTGCAGGCGACCCTTTTACAGCTTTAGCCGAATGTTTATCACCTTATCACCCAGTGAAGTTACCACAGCTACCGCCAGGAATTGGCGGTTTATTTGGGTTTTGGGGCTATGAATTGATTCAATGGATTGAGCCGCGTGTGCCAATTTATCCACCAGATGAGCGAAATATCCCTGATGGATTATGGATGCAAGTAGACCACTTGTTGATTTTTGACCAAGTGAAGCGGAAAATTTGGGCGATCGCTTATGCTGATTTACGCGACCCGAAAGTAGATTTCAAAGCAGTATATCAACAAGCTAGCGATCGCGTCACTCAAATGCTCGAAAAGCTATCTCTACCTCTATCGCCACAAAAAACTCGATTGGAATGGAAACCGCCAGGGAGCAGAGGAGCAGAGGAGCAGGCGAGCCAGCGCCGTGCGGGGGTTCCCCCCGTTGAGGCGACTGGCGTGAGCAGAGGAGCAGAAGAGTATCAGAGTAATTTTACCCGCCCTGATTTTTGTGCCAGCGTTGAGAAGGCGAAAGATTACATTAAAGCAGGTGATATTTTTCAAGTAGTAATTTCCCAGCGACTATCAACAGGATACACAGGCGACCCTTTTGCCCTTTATCGGTCGCTACGTCAGATAAATCCTTCGCCTTACATGGCTTACTTTAACTTCCAAGATTGGCAAATCATCGGTTCTAGTCCTGAAGTGATGGTGAAAGCCGAAACTGATTCAGATGGTGGAGTAATCGCAACGGTACGCCCAATTGCTGGGACGCGTCCACGGGGTAAAACCACTAAGGAAGATGCGGCCTTTGCTGAAGATTTACTCCAAGACCCCAAAGAAATTGCCGAACACGTGATGCTTGTAGATTTAGGGCGGAATGATTTGGGGCGTGTTTGTCAAAGTGGTAGCGTTAAAGTCGATGAATTAATGGTGGTTGAACGCTACTCTCATGTGATGCACATTGTTAGCAATGTTGTGGGTAAATTAGCAGTTGGTAAAACAGCATGGGATTTACTGAAAGCTTCCTTCCCAGCAGGTACGGTAAGCGGCGCACCCAAGATTAGGGCGATGGAAATTATCCACGAGTTAGAGTCTAGTCGTCGGGGTGTTTATTCCGGTGTGTATGGATATTACGATTTTGAAGGACAATTAAATACTGCGATCGCAATTCGCACAATGGTAGTGCATGATAGTACGGTCAGCGTACAAGCCGGTGCAGGTTTGGTAGCTGATTCTGAGCCAGAAAAAGAATATGAAGAGACACTGAATAAAGCCAGAGGTCTATTAGAGGCAATTCGTTGTTTGCGTTGAAGATGGGGAGACAGAAAAATGACGAGTTTTGTATGTGACCAAATCATAGATTTTGAAGCCAGCAATGCTTACGAATCGCTTTGCTAAAACGGATCTACTTGTAGTTATTAAGGTCAGCAAGCTTTTTAGAAAATCAAGGACTAAAGTCCTTAATACGAACTTGCTTACCCATCAATTTAAACTTGACAGACTAGTAAGCCTAGCCCGTCGTAGACACCGCTACCTCACCACGCTTAAGCAAAAGAAACTGATAACGACTTTTTTGGTCTCTTCATGCTGCGATCGCTCCTGCAAAAAGTCATGTTTTGATTGGATGCAGAATGTCTGTAGGATTGATGTTAATTCTACAGCCAAAACTGGCGATCGCCATTCAGCGAATTTGGGACAATACCTTGTAAGCGCCTATAGGCTATACGGTCAGATCCATACAGTGGAACGGGTAAGCGTGGTTCTTTCAGCGCTCCATGATGCAGCAAGGTGAGTTTCAGCGTTGCTTCTATTACATCCTCAATGGGTGCTTGGTGTCCTTTTTCATGTACTCTCAAACGTAGAGGATAAGGTAAGCCCATATTTTCAGAGGGTAATTTAGTAGTTACCAAAATCACTTCACGAGAGGACAAACGAAGTGCTAGCCCTTGTGTGGGTGCTTTCACAACTAACTGATAATAGTTATATAATCTGGGAATACCAGACTTAATACACTCTACGAGAATAAACTTAGAATTAATTGCTTTGGCTCTTTCCTGTAAATATTCAACTTCATTACCACAAAAGCGTCCGTCACGGTAAATTAGTACAGTTTTTTCGCTGATATCAGCAGATGGGAGAAACCTTTCTAATGTTTGTTTATCAATTTCTTCACCTTCTGTTGAAACATCTTCTAACCTATAACGAATAAAATCTCCTTGTTTCCCGTACAGACGAACACTTGCACAGACATTTCTGCTACCAACGGTTTTCTTTTTGGGTTTTCTAGAAATATCTAAGCCGATAAAATAATCAGCAACCCCTAAAGGTTCTGCTAGAATAAAAGGCAAATTTCCTAATTTTGCCAAAATTCCTAGTATTACTTGATTGAGGATATTTTTGTAATTGCTAGGATTTTTCAAAGTATCCTCATAGATTACTTGGCTTACTATCTCAGGGTTACTACGTCGGAGTAGTCTTGAGGAAACAAAAGTATATAAGCTACCATCATCACTGTTATCAGTATGGCGATCGCTCTGTGGTAGAAAGGTCAAAACAATATCAGTAGGAATAGCTATTAAATCATCAAGGGCTTTCTCTACTTTAGCTCTGGCTTCAGCACTGCTTAAACCATTGATTGAAACGGCTTTTCTTCTATCCTCGTCAATTTCAAGGCTTTCAAAGCCATAATCTTTTAAGCGTTGCCGGAGTTGCTGAAGAAAAGATACATTAACTTGAAAATCGCCTATTTTGAGCGCTGCAATACGAATTTTTATAGAGGAGTCTTCATAATTTTTGTGACGGCGATAAACCTTACCTGTAGATAGCCCCTTTAAGACTTCATTTCGCTTGCAGATCACATTCTTACCAAATTGAAGTAATGTGTCTTCAAGTTTGAAGGTAGGCAGTAAGAATAGTTTTGGATGCTTACCGTTGTTAATGCATTTAGCTGCTAACTGAAAACCATAGACAGCTAAAGTATTTGTAGCTTCTTGTTTGTATGAAGCTAAACGATTCTGCCGTTCTTGATAAGGAATTTTCGTTTGCTTTAGTAGATCACCATACTTTACTTCAAATAAGTCAGCTGTTTCTTCTGTAACACAGGGAATTAAAGCAGCCATTGGATAAGAATATTGTTGTTTCTTTTTACCAAATTGAATAGTTACTACAGGTTGCTCATCTGGTGCTGCTTCAGGTTCAAGTTTTTGTTTACTAATAGCTCCAGTAGCCTCCTTAAAAAGTTCTTCTCTACGCTCCCCAAAAGTTCCTGCAAGAGCCACAATTGTAGCAGAGCTATTTTTTTCAATATCTCGGACTTTTAAGCCAATCAAAAGCTTATTTGGGTCTTGTCGGTAAGGATGATTTTCGTAAAATTCAGCTAAATCACCTTTGAAAATAAAATAACTGTGAATTGTAAAAGCAATAGCAGGATGTAAAGTATCTTTTATTTCTATCGTTTCTGCCCAAAAATCTACTTCACGTTTGATTTCCACCTTATTTTCAGACCAAATAGTATCAGATGAAAAAGGTCGTCTAACTTTCAAGACCCTCACAGCTAATTGAGCCAATATAGAAGCTGTTATTTGTGGTTGGCTTACCCACTGAATTGAGTAAGTGCGATCACCAATATCTTTTTTCAAGTCCTTTTGAATTTCTGTTAAAGCTTTTCGCCATTGATCTAAATTTGGCATTGATTGATTAGGTTTAGCTAAAACCCAAAAATTACTATCTGCAAAAACGACTATAATATCAGGAAATTTCTGACTAAACCGCCAACTTAAGCGATTTCCTATTTCAGTATTGACTTTGGGAGTCAGTCGAAAGCAGATTAAGTTAGGTTGAGGAATATTTAGTAAAAATATTTCTGACAAAAATATTGGGTATACATTAGTTTTTAAAGGGGATTGAAGTACAGTAGCAGTCATGTAGACACCTCTAATATAGTAAATTCACAAATTGAGTTAAATGAACAGTAGCGACAATTTATACCCGGATTTGGGGGAAATACTTGACTGAAATCAGCAGAATTTTTACGGTAGCGTCTCAAATCTTCTTGATGTCGTTGAGCTATTAGAGCGAGTTCTATCTGAAAAGCCTTAAGAGTGTTAGGTGTTGCGCTGATAGGTTCTGACCAGTTACCATTTTCTAAGTTATAAAAAGACGCTACTGCTTTTTGCTGGGGGTATCGGTAACTAGCAGCTAGTAAATAAATATACCCTTGTCGCAGATCAAAATCAGAGTGGCCAGTTTTGAAATCTAAAATGTGCAAAGTATCATCTTCTTCGGCAAAAATGCAGTCAATCGCAGCAAAGAAGTTAAAAGATTGATTACCCTGCTTAATCAAAATTGGTTCTGGAAAACCCTCATCACCTCGGCTAAGTTGAATAATTTTTTTCTCAACAAGAATTGGATTTTGCTGGTAGTTTGTCAGTATCTGAAGTACTCGCTGCTGAACCAAATCTGACTCTTTCCGCAATTCCAGAATCTCTATCATTTTTTCTACAGCGTCTTCTTGATGTAACAAAGGAGAGTTTTGATGAAACTCATAAACTCCCCTTTGTGCTAGTAGTCCAATTCGCTGAGGAGTGCTATCACTTGCCAAGATTGCTGCAACCGCAGGTTCTTGCGATCGCACTTTTGTAAAACCTCGTTTCATATCACAGTGCAAGTGTTCCTTGCCTATGGGTGGAGAATACTGCAACCATAGGTTATAGCTGGCAAATGGTAGCCAATTTTGGCTCATTGATGTCAAATCCCAGAATTTAGCAGAGAAAAAAGTTTTATTTGGTTAGGATTTCGTAGATTGCCGTATATACACCAATCTCGGTTGCCATTTCCAAGGTACGCAAACCTTCTAGCATCTGTTCCGCAGCCTTTATGAGTTGTGGATTGCGGCTTGATTTTTGAATTTCTTCAAGCAGAACTGGTAGAGGTCTACCGACGGAAAAACACAATTGTTCAGGGTTCAACGATTGTTTATTCATACTTTTGCTCAGGTGTAACGAAATATAACTCAACGAACATCAGTGCAGCCGCCTGAATTGCCATATAATTTCAACAAGGCAAGATATCAGTTGTTCAGTGTTAAACCATATTATTCAACCTGCATGTTTATGTCAACTATTTAATCTATAAAAAATAAATGTTGAAGTTTATTTTCAACACTGGTATTATCTATCTATGAGTGATTCAAAGGCTAAAAATTTTAGGTAACTTATAGCCCACCGACTCCTGAAAAGCTATGTAAAATAAGGATTTTAGCCTACTATGACTCAATCCGATACAAGGTTTATTATTATGTATGCTTCAGGAAATGCGTTAGGCAGTTGAATGTGATTATGGATAAACAAGAGAGTCAGAGTTTTGGCAGATGTATTTGGCAAGCTCGTAGAAAAAAGGGATTGAGTCAGCGTGAGCTAGCGGTAAAGGTAGGGGTAGACTACACGTATTTGTCCAAACTAGAAAACGACCATGTTGAGCCAAGCGAGAAGGTTATCCGTTCGTTAGCAGAACATCTGAGTTTGAATGCAGAGGAGCTGATCTATCTAGCTGGACGTATGACTCAACGTGATTCGGATGCTTTTGAGGAATTGGTTAAGGCGAACTATAAGGAAATGCCAGCTTTATTCCGTCGAGTGCGCGAAAGTCCAGGTATTGATTCATTGGTAAAAGCACGAGATGAGCAAATTGCAAGACTACAAAAAGAAAATGCTGAACTCAGAGATAAGGTAGCAAAGCTTCAAAATCGCTTCTATTCTAAAGATGAGATTGAAAACATAGCGAATGATCTTCTAAGTCGTATGCAAATTTCATCTCAATATGCCCTTAAATTATCTATAGATACTACTAGGGTATGTGACTTTTTGAATCTTAGTGTTTGTTATGCACAAATATCTCCTGATGATCGGGGATTAATCATAGCTATGATTTTACCTTTAGAACGTACAATTTTGATAAATGATGATATTCCAGAAGTTCTAGGAGCCTTTACAGAATCGACAATTGCTCACGAAATAGGACATTGGTTACTTCATGTTAACCAAAATGAAAGTGAAATTTTATCTGAACAAATAGAGATAAATGCTGGGATTCAAGAAACTAATCATTCATTCTTATGTCGTAGTGCTAGTGAGCCACTTGATAAGTATACTGCGAGTAGTCAGCTTGATAAAATTGAATGGCAAGCCCAATATTTTGCTAGCTGTCTGCTAATGCCTCGTTATGTACTGCAAGAAATAAGCAAAGGGCGTGATTTAACTAATTGGAAACATCTTTATGTAATCAAAGATGAGCTTGGTGTAACAATATCTAATCTCATTAATCGATTGCAAGATATTGGGTGGATTTATATTCCTAAAGGTTCTAAGCAAATCTATCTAGGCAACTTAGAACTAGAATCTCAGGAAAGAAGGTGGTGGTTATGAGTAAAGAAAGTGAGGAGTTACAATGAACTTTTTCAGGTATAAATTCTATTCTAAACAAGAAATAGAGCAGAAAGCTTATGAAGTTTTCGAAATTATGGAGTTAGAAAATTTCCCCCCAAAGTGGCCTTTTGAGGCTAGTTGTGCTGCTGACGCTTTGGGAATTATGGTGAGTTGGGAAAGAATTCCTCCTGATGAGCAGGGGTCGATAGTAGCTAAGATTCTGCCATTGCAAAGAAAGATTGTACTCAATGAATGTATTTCAGAGCTAACTGGAGGATTTGAGCAATCTACAATTGCTCATGAAATTGGACACTGGATACTTCATGTCAATCAAAATGAAGTTGATGGACTCACAGAGCAACTAGAATTAAATCTAGGAATGAAAGATGCTACAAAGCTTTATTTGTGTCGCACTACAGGGGCTAAAACTAATCCAAATATAATTCAAAGCCATTTGGATAAAATTGAATGGCAAGCTCAGTATTTTGCTAGCTGCCTGTTAATGCCCAGAGAAATTTTGGAAGCTAAACAAAGAGGACGTAATTTAACTAATTGGAAACATCTTTATGCAATGAGACAAGAGCTTGGTGTCACGATTTCTAATTTAACAAATCGCCTACAAGACCTTGGCTGGATTTCTATTCCTAAGGGTTCCAAGCAAATCTATCCTGGTAAAGCTGCACCCAATGGGCAGATAAATTTATTTAATAGGTAAAATGCGATCATTCTTCATCATCTCCTGGCAGCGATCGCACCCGCACCCCACACAGCACTACACTAGAAAATGAGATGCTCACAATAGCCTATGAACGCCACGACAACCACTTTCCCTTCTACACTCAAATTGAAAATTGACTTGACTGATGAGCAATTTTTCCAGATGTGTCAGAAAAACCGCGATTATCGATTTGAGCGCATAGCATCAGGGGAAATATTAATTATGCCACCTACAGGTAGTGATACTGGCAACCGTAACTTTGATATGGTTGTTGAATTAGGTATCTGGAATAAACAGACTAAATTAGGCAAAGGTTTTGACTCTTCAACTGGCTTCACCCTACCCAATGGTGCAGAACGTTCTCCTGATGCTTCTTGGGTAAAAATTGAGCGTTGGAATGCTTTAACCCCAGAACAACAAGAAAAATTTGCCCCGATTTGTCCTGATTTTGTAGTAGAGTTGCGTTCTCGTACTGATTCCTTGAAAGAATTGCAAGAAAAAATGCAGGAGTATATCGAAAATGGCACTCAATTAGGCTGGTTAATTGACCGGAAAAACAAGCGAGTAGAAATTTATCGTCCAGGTAAAGATGTAGAGATATTAGACAATCCTGCTAGTTTATCAGGAGAAAATGTACTACCTGGATTTGTGTTGGATTTACAGCAGATTATGTAGCTTTATCGCTTCTACAAAAATCAGTGATGTATCTGTATTATGTTTCTTAATATCATCTGTTGCAAAATAAATCTGAGCAATTTCTGGATTTTTGGCGTCGGTTTCTGATTGATATGTTTTCAAAGAGTATTCACGATGACATATCTCTGGATAGCAGAGATAGTGAAACATTGGCAAAATTAACTTTTCTTTTACATCATCTTCATTTCGTAAAACACGATGGTCAAAACCTTGTATCCATGTAATGAATTTTTTAACTGACTCTGCAATAGTCATCAGATAATCTACCTGCTTGTATAAATTTGCTACGCCTTATTTTATTCGTGTAATTAGCAATTTATCAAGTCAGTTTGGATTATGTCGTGATTGTAGATACTAGAATAGAAGCATTCGGCTTAAACTTAATCTTGCCAAAACCTACACTAAGAAAAGTTACTTATGTTATTATTAAACATTTGGTTAAAATCACGTAAGCAAAATTCATGAATTGTGTATAACCAGGATTTTGGGCAATACATAATTAATTTTTAGAGATGTGTATTAGGCAAGAAGGAGTTAGGAGTCAGAATATAGAATTTTTCTGACTCTCTGAACTTATTATGCACAATATATCTACTTGTTATTTTTGGGTAGCGATCGCTAACCTTGCTCCTTTCACCTGACGTACTTGATCCATTATCCCCACTATCTCACCGTGCAAGACTTTTTGGTCGGCATTAATAATCACTAATGTATCTTGGTTAGAACCAACTAAAGTCCGCACTCGCGCTGCTAAATCATTTACTGCTATTGGATCGCGGTTTAGACTTACCTGACCTTTTTCATCTACCGAGATGGTAACTTTAGTGGGAATTTGCTGTTCCTTCGCCGTAGCTGCCTTCGGTAGATTTACTGGCAACCCTTGCGACCTTGTTAAAAACAGTGTTGACATAATAAAAAATGTCAAAAGGGCAAACATTACATCTATCAGAGGTACTACATTTATAAATGGTGCTAAATCTGGTTCATTATCACCTAGATCCATAAGACTTCTCCTGTTGTTCGTAACGGTTATGTTGTTCGTAGCGATCAAGGAACAGTATTTCTAGCTGTCCGCCGTACTCTTGAATCATTGTTATCTGTTTTTGGTATAGTCCGCGGAAGATGCTGGCTCCTAAAAGCACGAAGATAGCCACAATCAATCCTGTGGCGGTAGCAACTAAAGCTTCACTAATACCAGCAGTGACTGCACCAGTTTTAGTAGCTCCGACATCACCAACATTCAGTCCAGCAAATGAGCGAATTAATCCTAAAATTGTGCCGAGAAGTCCCAACAGAGGCGCTAAACCAATAATGGTGTCAAATACAGCTTGAAACCGCTTAAGCGTAGGGATTTCTGCTTGTGCCTCGCTTTTCAAAGCCAAACGAAATTTTTCTGGAGTCGGTCTTTCTAGCTGTAGTCCAGCCAGAAAAATGCGTGCTATGGGTAAATCTACATTTTTTTGCAGCTTATCCACAGCGCTAACGAGATTATCAAGTCGATAAAGATTTAAAACCTCTCGCACCACCCGGTTTTGACGCTTACCAATCTGTATCCAAAACTTCGCCCGCTCAATCATTAATGCCCCTGCAAACACCGAAAACGCCAGCAGGGGGAACATGACCACACCGCCTGCTTCAAATAAATGCTGAATTCCCATGTAGTGCCTCTAAACGTCATCAACAATACAAAATCAGACTACCAGAATCAAGCGCAAAAATGAAACTTTTTCTCAAGAAAGTTTAAAATACAATGGTAATTTTTTCAAACCTAATTTTCATTATTTTTATTTAATCATTTTTGGAGTTTATATAAATTAATTTAATTAACTAACACAAAAATTCATTTTATCTAGAAATCGGGATAATCAACAGGTTTTTTCAAAGAGATTTTTATCATTAAGTATGCTGTAGTATGCTGTTTTGTAACACTGCACAAAAAAATTTTAATTTTTTACTTGATATTTGCAACCATGCATTCTAAGATGACTAAATTAGTGAGAATAGGTAGCAATAGCTATGAGCTTTTCCGGCACTATTGTCGAGCAACGTTTCAAAGAAGTTGAGGCTCTCAAGTATTTTCTGGCTTACAGTCTGATAGGCTCACTGGCGCTGCATATCGGCGTACTGTCTTCAGGCATAGGTAATTATTTAACAAGAATGCCTGACGAGAATGATGAACCAATAGAGGTGGCGATCATTGAAGCTCCGACTCCAGAACCAGAAAAACCACTTGAAAAAATTCCAGAAGAACCCAAAAAAGAACCAAAAATTGTTCAAAAACAGTCTATAGAAACTCCACCAGTACAAAAACCAGTACAAGAATTGATTGAAAGACCAAAAATTCAGCCAGTTCAACAAGAACCAAAACAAACTACTCAAACAAATAGGCAAATTGCTCCTAAGCCAGAAGCCCCTGTGAAAACTGTTGCTCCTCAAGGCGGCGGCGGTGGTGGTGGCGGTGAAAGTCCAGTCCTGACAGATAACTCTGGTGGTTCTGGCCCTGGCGTTGCTTTAAGTACAGGTTCAGGTACAGGTACAGGTTCAGGAACTGGCTCTGGCTCTGGCAGTGGTACAGGTTCAGGAATTGGTTCAGGAATTGGCAGTGGTATAGGTTCAGGAATTGGCAGTGGTAGAGGTTCAGGAATTGGCAGTGGTATAGGCAATGGAGTAGGAAACCGTCCGACAGTAGCAACAGCACCGATTGCACCAACACCTCCACAAATCAACAGTTCAGGTAATGGTAACGCTATTGGTCGTGCAGCCTGCCGTGAATGCAACGTCAAGTATCCAGAGGGAGCAAGACGGCAAGGCGTTGAAGGCAGACCGGAAGTAAAAGTTGATACTGATAAAGACGGTAATGTTACCAACGTGCGGCTTACTAGCTCCAGTGGAAACCGCGAATTAGATGAAGATTACGCCAGACAAGCACGTAATTGGAAATTAAAACCCTCAGAAAGTGGTAGACAAGGAGTAACTATCGCCACTGAATTTGCTATAAAAGGTTCACGGCGATCGCGCCAAGTTCAAGAACGGCAAGCACAAAGAGAAGCAGAAGAGAGAACCCGACAAGCAGCAGCTGCTGCCAACTCTACACCAGACAATTCAAGACGTAGGCGCAGAGAGTTAACACCCCCATCTAATCAAGCTACAGCCACAAGACCAACAGAATCTCAATCGAGTAGGCAGCTGCTACCTCAAAGAAGAGGAATTATTACCTCCGGCTCATCATCTGAAGCAAGGATAAATCGCACTCAAGGAAGTGCCAGACAGTCCCTACGCAGTCGTCTCCGGAGTGAGCGAGCAACTACCAATTCATCACAGCAGCCACAAGCAACTACAAATCGGCGGCGAGGAGAAAACACTAGCCAGAACAAGTTGCGAGACTCTTTGCGCGGTTTACGCCAACAACGTCAATCGCAACCTGCTGCACCGTCTACTGCTCCTAGTCAGCAGTAAAGGGACAAAACAAAACTTACTGGAATCATACTTTGATTGGCGATCGCACACCGCCTCCTGTTTTTAGGAGGCGGTTGTTTTTTATCAATGAAGGCAGGAATTAGGAGGCAGTTCTTGCTAGAGGAAAACTGACTCCTAACTCCTGCTCGTACCGTCAGAACAAGGTGAAACACGCACCAAATTTTCAATTTGTTGGCTCCTGAAAAGGAGCCAGTGCGGTCTTGGGGTTTCACGCCACTCCCCTCAAGTCGGGAGACCCGCCCACGGGGGTGGCTCCCCAAGTGGAGCATCTGGCGTGAGGGGTTTGAGTCCCCTTCTGAAAAAAAACCTTCTGCCTCCAGCAAGAACAGCATAGCTGCCTTCTTCAAATAGGAATAATTTTCTGATGGACAATTAGACACACTGGCGATCGCTTGACTTGCCAATCAATAGTAGTAGAAGTGAATAATCCTGCACTTTCCCCTACCCATTTTTATAATCGGGGCAATATAAATCGCTGCGCCTAAAGAATTATAGTAGTGTTTGCTCATCACCAATTATATGCTGAAAGAGTAGTCAATAGCTAACTATCAAGTTGCTCATCTGCACTTGACGCTAGGCTTCAGATTCACTGATTTCAATAAAACTTCTACATAAACACACACTGATGCAGTTTGATTTGCTTGAATAGCTATATTGATATGACATCGATCCGACGGCAATTCACAATTCCTAATTATGGCAAGTAAATTCATTGATGTTAGGGAATATACTGTCAGGGCGCACAAAAGACAGATTCATACTCGTGTTTTCCAGTTTGTCTGTAAAGAGTGTAACGATCTGACAAAGCGCGAGACTTACGGCCCTCGACCTTTATATTGTGAGAGATGTCGCCCTCCCCAACCGCCTAAGAAATCCCAGCCAGGATCTCACAAAGCAAAACCCAGAGCAATGTCTTATAAAAGTGACATCAATTTAAATTGATTAAAGCCCTATGACTCAAAATGGACAATTAGAACCGCCTCCGGGCAACTTTCTCTCACCATTGTTGGAATTACGAGACTATTATGCTCGCCTGACAGAAGAGTATGAACGCCTCTTTGTGCAGGCGCGATCGCAGCTCGATCATGTAGAAGCGTTGTTGTCTAACTGGTCTTTTTCTGATGCCAACAAGCAGATATCAAGATTAACGACAGCTAATGAAACCTCAAATGTTTCTCCAGAAGGTTCTCTGCGGCTTTTATCACCTCTTAATGACATCGAGGAAATCAACTTGGTGGAGTCTTTAGACTCAGTACAAAAAGACTCAGATCAAGTTGAAATTGATGATTCCTTTTCTGCTGGTGTTGATACAAAAGAAAGTCAATCTCTAACGACATCAACAGATCCAAAGATTGCTCCAGAGAACAACGATAGTTCAATGAAGGTAGTGGAAATCCCGATGCTACCTCAGTATCAGCACGCTATCTCACGAATGGAAGCCATAAAAGAGCTATTGCAGGAGCACATAGGCATTGTTTGTCATATCGATTTTATCGTGCGATCGCTTTATGGAGAGTTAGATTCCCATCTATTCAAAGTAGTTAAAGGTAGAGTGCAATCTTCGCTTACCCAAGGCAGAGAAAGGAATTACTGGGTAACTATTCCCGATGAGCCAGGTTGTTATACTCTGGATTTAAGTTTGGTAGCCCAAAGTAATCGCAATGCTGCTTCTAGGAGTATCAAGAACAAAAATAAGAAGCCTTTGGTTCCCCCGACAAAAACAGTACCAATGCTCAAAGCCTTTGAGGGTCAATTTTTAATTGATGCCCTTACCTCTCTGTTAAAACAAAATCCAGGTAAAGTTTTTAGCGTTGCTGAAGTCATTGCCGGAATTTATGGAGAACTAAATCCTCAGCAAATTAGAGAGATCAAAAATAAGGTACTGAATGAACTATCTAGAGGCTATCGGATAGGCAGATTTGCTAGGGTTCCTAATCAAATCGGCTTCTATACTTGGGATTCAAATCTGATCTTGAAGGGGAATTCTCGTTAAATTGGGGATTGGGCATGGAGAAGAGACAAGGGAGACAAGGAAGAGGCGGGAGACAAGGAGAGAAGTCTGAGCGCCGGCTTCCGGCGTTGGCGCAGCCCGCCGTAGGCATCAGAACTTCAAAGAGAGATTTATTTAATAATTCTCCCTTGTCCCCCTTATCCTCCCAATCCCCACTCCCCACTCCCCGCCTATCCCAAAAACAGCTTGTATGCCGGATTTTTGTTTTCATCCCAATAACGATAGCCCAGGCGATCAAGAAAAGCTTGCCAATCTTTCATCTCGTGGGGGGGAACCTGGATACCGACAACGATTCGTCCGTAGTCTGCACCGTTGTTGCGGTAGTGAAAAAGACTAATATTCCAGTCGGGACTCATGGAAGTAACAAACTTCATCAATGCGCCGGGACGTTCGGGAAACTCAAAACGGTAGAGCAATTCATTTTGAGCCAGGGGAGAGTGTCCACCCACCATGTGCCGCAGATGTAGTTTAGTTAGCTCATCGTCCGTTAGATCAAGGGTTTCAAATTCATGAGCTTCAAAGGTTTCTACCATCTTGACAGCATCAGCACGGTTTTGAATTTGCACGCCGACAAAAATATGGGCTGTTTTTTCGTCGGCAATGCGATAATTAAACTCTGTCAGATTACGGTTGCCAATACATTCACAAAACTGGCGAATACTTCCCCGTTGCTCTGGAATTGTGACTGCAAAGATTGCTTCGCGGCGTTCGCCCAACTCTGCTCGTTCTGCTACAAAGCGGAGGCGATCAAAATTCATGTTTGCACCACAGGCGACAGCAATTAAAGTTTGTCCCTCGATTTGTTCTCGTTCGGCGTAGGCTTTGGCAGCTGCGATCGCTAATGCACCAGCTGGTTCTAAAATTGATCGCGTATCCTCAAATACGTCTTTAATCGCAGCACAAGTATCGTCTGTACTCACCAAAATAATTTCATCTACATACTGCTGACATAAACGGAAGGTTTCTTCACCTACTTCCCGCACCGCCACGCCATCAGCAAATAACCCTACTTGGGACAAGCGCACCCGATGTCCGGCTTTGAGTGATTGAGACATGGCATCAGCATCTACTGGTTCAACACCAATAATCTTGATTTCGGGACGCAACCGTTTTACATAAGCCCCAATCCCAGAAATTAATCCACCGCCGCCAATTGCCACAAAAATTGCATGGATGGGTTGTTGATATTGCCGTAAAATTTCCATCCCGATTGTTCCCTGTCCAGCAATCACATGGGGATCGTCAAAGGGATGAATAAAAGTCAATCCTTTTTCTACTTCTAATTCACGCGCATAGCTATAAGCATCGTCATAAGTGTTTCCATATAACACCACTGCTCCACCCCTCATTCTCACTGCATCTACCTTCACTTGAGGTGTAGTTATTGGCATGACAATAATCGCTCTGGTTCCTAACCGTTGGGCAGCAAGGGCGACTCCTTGAGCATGGTTTCCCGCAGATGCAGCAATTACACCCTGTGCCAATACATCTGCTGGCAGTTGCACCATCTTGTTATAAGCACCCCGCAGTTTAAAAGAAAATACTGACTGCATATCCTCACGTTTCAACAAAAGTTGATTATTCAGCCGCGCAGATAAATTTGGAGCAGACTCCAGTGGTGTTTCCTGGGCAACATCATACACACGGGCAGTCAGGATTTGGATGAGGTAGTCGCAAAACATGGGCGTCAAGCTGTTAGCAAATGCTGGATGGAAATTAATTTTACGTTACAAGCGATCGCACTGCTTTTATGGAATTGCCCTCTCTGGAAATTTTGATTGAATAAAATTTAAAAATTACTAATTAATATTTTTTGAAGAGAAATAAATTCAGTTCTGGAAATTTTTTGAGCGCTGCGAATTTCATGCGATCGCTAGTAGGTTGATTTTAAACGAGTGTTGCCAACTGTTCGAGTATTTAAATCGACAGATTAAGTATACTCTTGCTTAATAACATAACATCTCAATTTATGTTAAAGTATGCGTGGAAGATAGAAATTCGGCTGTACAGTTTGTTTTTATATGTACTTGTATTACAGACCTCTCCGGATCTAAATCTCTACATCCTCTGATTCTGGAGACATTTTATGTCAATTTACGTCGGCAATCTATCTTATCAGGTTAAAGAAGATGACCTCCGCCAAGTCTTTGCAGAATATGGAACAGTCAAAAATGTTCAATTGCCTACCGACCGAGAAACAGGTCGGATGAGAGGTTTCGGCTTTGTGGAATTGGAATCAGATGCAGAAGAACAAGCGGCAATTGATGCCCTTGATAACGCTGAATGGATGGGTCGAAGCTTAAAAGTTAATAAAGCCAAGCCCAAGACAGACAGAGGTTCTTCTGGTGGTAGACGAGGAAACTATGGTGGTGGTGGTGGTGGCCGTTATTAAAGACTAAAACCAAAAATTTAACTTTAAGAGGATGTTTGAAAAGTCTCTAATGATGTGTCAAATATTTTTTTACCCCTCCCTAACCCTCCCCTTGTAAAGGAGAGGGAACCAGATTTTTCTTGTTTCCCCCCAATACATCGGGGAGCCACTGCGTTCCGGAGGTTCCCTCCGTTGTAGCAAGTGGCGTGGGACTAAGGGGGGTAACAACGCAATTAAAATCACAACTAACCACTTTTCAAACAACCTCTAAAGTCTTAAGGGCAGACAAAGAGTCTGCCTTTTTTGTGCTTCTGTTAAACGAAGAAAGGCAGAGAGAAATTATTTTCTACAACCTCCTGCCTCCGACCTCCAACTTCCTACCTCCTGCCCCCTGCCTTTCTTTGATGAATGATTTCTGCTATATATGCCTGATAATTAATAAGACAATCTACAAATAGCAAAGATGCAGACTCTCCAAAAACTCTCACTCCCAAGCATGGGCTGCGGTACTTGGGCCTGGGGCAACCAACTGCTTTGGGGATATGACGAAAGTATGGATGAGCAGTTGCAAGCCGTCTTTAACCTTTGTGTGAGCAACGGTGTAACTTTATTTGATACAGGTGATTCTTACGGAACTGGGAGATTGAACGGTCGCAGTGAGTCACTTCTAGGACGATTCAACCGAGAATATGTAGGTTCAGGCAAAGAAAATATTTGTATTGCAACTAAGCTTGCTGCTTACCCGTGGAGATGGACACGTCAATCAATGATAAAGGCTTGTCAGTCATCTGCCCAACGCCTGGGAAGAAATGTCGATTTGGTACAGATGCATTGGTCAACAGCAAACTATGCTCCTTGGCAAGAAGAAGGACTTTTAGATGGTCTTGCAGATTTGTATGAGCAAGGACTGGTCAAGGGAGTAGGATTATCAAATTATGGGCCGAAACGGCTTCAGCGAGTGCAGAAAAAATTCGCTCAACGAGGTGTTTCGATTACAACTCTGCAAGTTCAATACTCTCTGTTGTCTACATATCCTGTCACCCAACTCCAGCTCAAAGACCTTTGCGATCAGTTGGACATTAAATTGATTGCCTATAGCCCTTTAGCTTTGGGACTATTGACAGGAAAATACTCTGAGCAAGGCCCTTTGCCTAAAGGTATTCGAGGTCTGTTATTTAAGCAAATATTATCAGGAATGCGTAGAGGCAAAGCGGCTTCTGCTAGCAAATCGCTTTTGGAATGTTTGCAAGAGGTGGCACAGTTCAGAAACAAAACTATGTCACAGGTAGCAATTAATTGGTGCATCTGTAAAGGAACTATTCCTATCCCCGGAGCAAAGAGCGTGGAACAAGCGAGGGAGAATATTGGTGCGTTGGGTTGGCGATTAGACGCTGGTGAGATTGCAGAGTTGGATCAGGCGGCGGCGAATGCAGATAAAAAAATGGTACAAAATATCTTTCAAACTAAGTGAAATTACAATGTCGCTGGATTAGAATATGAATCATTGCAAACACGTGTTTTGACCACGACTGATATGGGAATGGTGTAGTTCAATTATTTGAAAAGCGCTTTCAAATCAAGACTTTTGTTAGGAGTCTATTGATGAGCTTATGCAGTTTGGGTATTATTATTAGAGACTTCATCTGTACTAGCTTTCAAGCGATTGACTAAGCTTTTGCGGACGCGATCGCTTTTGCGAACACCACCCGCCATCTCATATTCATGGCTGTCTTTGCCGTACTTAAAGGCAACTCCCAGGAGCATTTTTTCAGTCAGATCGCTCAAACTTTTTTCCAACTCTTTCATCTCATTTGTGTAAGAGTCAATCATAGCTAGAGTAATATTATAAATATCTATTTTGCTACGGTACTGCTGAATTATTTGTGTAAGATTTTGCAAGTTCCGAGCATCCCCAAAATCCATGCCAGGATCGATTGCTTTAAGTCCGGCGATTCTCAATTCAGCTTTTTCTAAAACGCGATATGTACGCTTTTGCCGAGGCATAATTATCTTCTTTTTATGGTGTTCTAGAGCTAGCTTGCCCTACTAAAGCCTAATTTTGGTTGGGTAAAATCCACAAATATTGGTATCGAGTGTAACGATAGACTCAGCAATATCAACTAAAAATATGATGTTTGTCACGAAAATCGTCGTGGTGGTAACTAAATTTGTAATATTGTAACGAAAATAATCATGTTTGTAACAAAAATCGTCGTTGTGGTAACTAAACTCGTTATTTTAGTAACAAACTCGTAATATTGTAACGAAAATAATCGTGTTTGTAACAAAAATCGTCGTCGTGGTAACTAAACTCGTTATTTTAGTCACTTAAAGCGCGATGTTGGTGGCGATGTTAGTAACGGTAACTAGTTTCAATTCCAAAAACTTAGATATCACAGGCAATTAATTGACATAGTAATGCTGAACTCTGCAAAATCTGTAACACTCAGTTAAATCTAGGTTTTTTAACTTAGCTGCGAAATTTATCACAAAAGCGCTGTGTTAATAAGTAAATAAAATACACATAGTCAAGGCAGGATTATGATACTTGAAACTGCGGCGATCGCGATCGGCTCTGTAATAGCTACCAAAGCCCTAGAAAAAACAACCGAAAAGGTAACAGAAACTTTATTAGATAAGACTAGTAAGTTTCTCGTCACCCTCAAAAAACAGTCTCCCCATACTGTAGTTGCTATAGAGAAAGCACCAGAGCAACCACTTGATTATGGCAAAGCTTTACTAGAGGTTGAATCGGCTGCTAAAGCTAATCCCGAAGTGGCTCAAGCTGCACAAGAATTGGTACAAGCAGCCAAAGCTGAAAAAAATATCAATTTTATTCAATCTTTACAACAACAAGCTGACTTTCTAAAGTCGCAACAGTCGTCAAGTGTCATCAACTATCAGAAGTTAGCAGATGAAATCAAAAATGTCTTTCAGGGCAACACATTTAACGCCCCAGTCACCTTTAACTGACTAAAGTCGTCTGACGGGGAACGGACAAAGTTAACTCCCACAAAATTTATTCCTTATCGCGGTTCTGTTCATTTCGTCGGGCGAGAAACGGAACTGACAATACTGCATGAAGACTTGCAGCGCAAAGACTATGTAGCAATAGCCGGAATGGGTGGCGTAGGCAAAACTGAATTAGCTACCCAATACGCCAGACGATATCAACAAGATTATGGGGGAATTGCCTGGTTTAACGACAGAGAAACCAATCTCGCCGCCGAAGTTTTAGAGTTTTTCCGGTTACAGTTTGGTTTGGAGATTCCCCAAGAATTAGGAGGCAGACTTTTAAGCCTTCAACAACAAGTCGCCTGGTATTGGTCTAAATATCCCGACTCTAACTTGCCGATTTTAATCGTCTTCGATGACGTGACTGATTTAGACAACCTCCGCGAAGTCGTTCCCAAAGATAACCGCTTCCGAGTCTTAATTACTACTCGACTGCGGCGTTTAGACCCGAATTTTATTCAAGAGATTCCTTTAGATATTCTCTCGCCCCAAAAAGAACCAGGCAAAGCTTTAGAACTGTTAAAACAATTGTTGGGAGAAACAGATAAGCGAGTTGAAAACCAATCACAAGCTGCAACAAATATATGTGAATGTCTAGAATATTTGCCCTTGGGGATAGAGTTAGTTGGAGGTTATTTGCTACGCGACCCGGACATATCTTTAGATATCATGTTTGGGCGATTGCAAGAACGTAAATTAGCAGAAGCAGCTTTACAAGACCGGAAAACTCTCAACTCAACTCAACTGGGAGTCAAAGCCGTTTTTGCTTTAACTTGGTCAGAACTTGACCCACTGGCGCAACAATTAGGAATATTTTTGAGTTTATTTTCTCCTATACAGATTCTTTGGGATTTAGTTATTTGGGTGGCGACAGAAGGTCAAAAAGCAGAGGAGCAGGGGAGCAGGGGAGCAGAGGAGAAAAACAGCCCACAAACGGAAGTAGGAGACTTAGACACCTTCCAAGGTGAAGAAAACAGTCCCCCTTGCTCCCCGCTCCCTGCTCCCTTGCCTCTTTTAACTTGGTCAGAAGATGAATTAAACGCAGCTAAAAAGCAACTCTACGGGTGCAACTTGCTGCAATTGGTGGAACAAAAGGCAGGATATTATAAAATTCATGCCTTAGTGCGGTGGTTTTTGCAAGGGCAGTTAACAATCTCTGGCGAAATCAAATCAGTTTTAGAAACAACCTTCGCCACTGCCATGATAACCGTTGCCCAAATCATTCCTGATTCTGCCACTTCTAAGCAGATTGAAAGCATCAGAGATGTCGTTCCCCATCTCGAAGACCTGGGTAAACGTATAATTGCAGAGATTGAGCAAGCAAAAGAAGCACAGATAATTTCTCTAGCATCAGTCCCTAGCGATGAAGCAATTGGGATATTTGTGGGAATAGGAAGATTTTACGAAGGACAAGGATTATATCAATTAGCAGAACCTTGGCGTGAAGAATGCGTAAATGTTTGCCAGTCCTTGTTTGCTGGCGACCATTCCGATGTGGCTACTAGCTTGAACAATTTAGCTAGTCTCTACAATAGCCAAGGGCGGTACAGCGATGCCGAACCACTATACACTGATGCTTTAGCAATGATAAAGCGCCTGTTTGCTGGCGACCATCCCGATGTGGCTACTAGCTTGAACAATTTAGCTAGTCTCTACAATAGCCAAGGGCGGTACAGCGATGCCGAACCACTATTCAGTGATGCTTTGGCAATGAGAAAGCGCCTGTTTGCTGGTGACCATCCCAATGTGGCTACTAGCTTGAACAATTTAGCTGGTCTCTACGATAGCCAAGGGCGGTACAGCGATGCCGAACCACTATACAGTGAAGCTTTGGCAATGAGAAAGCGCCTGTTTGCTGGCGACCATCCCAATGTGGCTACTAGCTTGAACAATTTAGCTTACTTCTACTATAGCCAAGGGCAGTACAGCGATGCCGAACCACTATACAGTGAAGCTTTGGCAATGACAAAGCGCCTGTTTGCTGGCGACCATCCCGATGTGGCTAGAAGCTTGAACAATTTAGCTTCCCTCTACGATAGCCAAGGGCGGTACAGCGATGCCGAACCACTATACATTGAAGTTTTGGCAATGACAAAGCGCCTGTTTGCTGGCGACCATCCCAATGTGGCTACTAGCTTGAACAATTTAGCTTACTTCTACTATAGCCAAGGGCGGTACAGCGATGCCGAACCACTGTACAGTGAAGCTTTGGCAATGAGAAAGCGCCTGTTTGCTGGCGACCATCCCAATGTGGCTACTAGCTTGAACAATTTAGCTTACTTCTACTATAGCCAAGGGCAGTACAGCGATGCCGAACCACTATACAGTGAAGCTTTGGCAATGACAAAGCGCCTGTTTGCTGGCGACCATCCCGATGTGGCTAGAAGCTTGAACAATTTAGCTTACTTCTACGATAGCCAAGGGCGGTACAGCGATGCCGAACCACTATACAGTGAAGTTTTGGCAATGACAAAGCGCCTGTTTGCTGGCGACCATCCCAATGTGGCTACTAGCTTGAACAATTTAGCTTACCTCTACAAAAGCCAAGGGCGGTACAGCGATGCCGAACCACTATACATTGAAGTTTTGGCAATGACAAAGCGCCTGTTTGCTGGCGACCATCCCGATGTGGCTAGAAGCTTGAACAATTTAGCTTACTTCTACGATAGCCAAGGGCGGTACAGCGATGCCGAACCACTATACATTGAAGTTTTGGCAATGTGCCAAAGGGTGTTAGGCGTTAATCATCCGACTACAGCGACAATTCGAGAAAATCTAACAATTCTACAACGCCAGTCTACTCCCCGTGCTATCCGCAAAGGTCGGTTAGGTCAGTTTGTACAAATATTAAAGACGATATTAATTTTACCGTTTTCTCTGTTGTGGCGATTGGCTAAAAAATTAATTCGTAATTAAAAGAGCGAGTCTAGGCGATATTTGCAATCTACTAATTTTAAGTGATCGCTTTTCTGTGATCAACGAAGGTGCGATCGTTGATTAGCGATCGCTTTTATGATTGCGTTGCTGGAGCGATCGCTTTTCTCTGATCAACACAAATGCGTCGGCGTAGCCCATCGTAGGTGATCGCTTTTGTCTAAAAAAATTCTTTTACCAGATAGTCTCGACAGAATACTGTGCAATTTTCTGGTCGATGGTCACAATTGGCAAATTCTCTACTTGACTTTGGGCAATTAGAATCCGGTCAAACGGATCTCGGTGAATGTTTGGCAAAGTGGCAACTTGTAGAGTGTGTGTCATTTGAATGTCTAGACTCTCGAAGCGGTTCAGTGCTAGTCGATTTGGAATATATTCTTCTACAGGTTCAGGTAAAGTTAGCTTACCCGATTTAGTCTTGATGACAATCTCCCAGACACTTGCCACGCTCAAAAATAAAATATTACCTGAATCAGCAATTATACTGCGACTGTTGGAAGATAACTGAGAGTCATCTGTCACCCACCAAAGAAATACATGGGTATCCAGTAAAGCTCTCATCTTTAAACTAGATTAGAACTTTCAAAATCATTTAAGATATCTTCTGGTAAAGGCTCGTTAAAATCTGGTGCAATGATAACTTTACCTTTATCCAACCCTGGAATTCGAGGTGAGGCTGTATCTGTGAGAGCGACTAAGCGTGCAACTGGAATACCCTTTTGTGCAATCACGACCTCTTCACCAAGTAATACCTGACTCAGCAATTCAGAAAACTTGGCAGTTACTTCAGAAACATTGACGGTGATACTCATTTGCCCAAGTAATTGTTAATTCCTAATATTTCTTAGGATAACACTGGCTATAATCGCATTTTTCAATCTTGTGGTCATGACCCGATTATTCGCACAGATGCGTACTCCTGCAAAGCATCTCATAGAGAAACAGCTTATTGTCAGACATCTCTATTCTCTGATAAACACAAATATAATGGGGCAAGCTAATCGCAGAAATTTTTCCAAAAACAACGCCTAACAACCTTGATAAGATGGAAAAAATAGTTTAAGCTCACTGCCTTTGGTTATGAGTAGCATTAATATTTCCTTACCTGAGTCGATGAAAGCTTTTGTTGAAGAACAAGTCGCTCTAGGTGGCTACGGTTCAGTTAGCGAATATCTACAAGAATTAATTACTCAAGACCAAAAACGCAAGATGCAAGAACATATAAAAGAACTTTTAATTGCAGGACTTGAAAGTGGAGAGACAATAGAAGTTAATGAGCAATGGTGGCTGCAAAAACGCACACACTTGATAAACCAGCTGCATCAAGAGAAACAATGACCAAGCGGATAGTCATTACACCCAAAGCCAGTTGAGATATTGATGAGTATTTGGAGTATTAATTCTATTTACCTTTATGAACTTTCCTCCTCAACTCCAACAAAAGATTGAAAAATGGGCAAATAGTCAGGGAATTTCGACTGAGCAGTTTGTTTTGCAAGCTATTGCAGAAAAAATTGCCACGCTGAGTCAGCAAGTCACTGAAGAAGATACTCAACAAAACTCTGAGATGACCAATGTACTGCCTCTTAACCAACCAAATATTTATCGAAAAGAAGGGATTTTAGTTGTAGAGGCAGAACTACCAGAAAACTTTGATGTTAATGCTTTTATAGATGAGTTGAGACAAGAACGCATTTAGGATCAAATAACTTAATGAAAGTTTTGTTTGATACTTCTCCTCTTAGTTCCTGCATTCATTGTCAATCACCCGCAACATTCTGTTTGCTTTTCCAAGATTAAAGCTGCAAAATCTGGACAAATTCAAGGGTTTATCTCAACTCACAGTTTAGCTGAAACATATTCTGTGATCACACGCTTACCCATTCAGCCGCGTATTAGTCCCCAACAAGCTGAGATGATTATTGTAGATATAGCAGGAGGCAGGGGGCAGCAGGCAGAAGGCAGGAGGTAAAAACATTATTCTTCCTGACATTCACGATTGTCATTATGTCCTAACCTATATGACTACGGTTATATGTCACAGTATTTAGAGGGAGTTCCACTGCTTTTCAATCACTATCAGACTGCGATCGCTCAAATGATAACCTTAAATCTTCCAGGTGGCGGTATTTTTGATGCTTTTTCAGACATCCTCTAAGTTCTACGTTTCTATCTCAGATACATTCAAACCCGTTAACCTCGCTACCTGTTCTACTGTCATCCCAGACTCAAGTAAGTTGCGTGCAGTTTTTAATAACTGTGATTCTGCCTTGTCTGCCCTTTGGCGTTCTTGTTCTGCCCTTTGGCGTTCTTGTTCTGTCCTTTGGTTTTCTTGTTCTGCCCTTTGACGTTCCTTTTCTTCAGGAGTTGGCAGCAATTCCCCTGCCAAATTTGCCCAGCGTAACCAAGTAGAATTAATACCTTTATAATTTCCCTGCCACAACTGCAATGCTAACCCTAAAGATTGACTCACCAACTGATTTTGAGCATTGAATGCAATAGGTTGATAAGCTCCTTTTTCATTAGAGAAACCAGCCAGATCATTAGGGTTAAAAGGGTCATACCAGAAATATTCTGGCACACGCATTTGATTTTGATAAATCAGCTTTTTCTCATTTTTGTCTGCTTGGGCTGTGCTGTCAGAAAGCAATTCAATGACTACATCTGGTGCTTTCTCCTCTTCCCAAACCACCCAACTGCGACGTTCTCCTTTCGGGACTCCCAGCACAGCAAAAAAGTCTGGCCCTTTAAAGTCTTTGTTTCGCACCTGGGCCAGACTGTAGTAAACAAACATATTACCGCCGATAAACCCATCCTCTCGTTCTTCCAACCAAGGTATCAGAGCATCGATTAGCAAATCCATCTGGGCTTTGTGTCGCGCGCTTTCCATCGGAATACCGTCATCGTCTGGTAATTCTGCTTGGGTGGGTGGGAGTTGAATATCTGGTGCAGCTAGGATAGTTTCTGACATAGCTTTTCACCTTGTGGGTAAGCGTGACGGGTATTTTTATGTTAAGCGATCGCAGAAACTTCAGTTAATTTGCTTTCGACAGTTTTTCAATTTGTCCAGTAAAATATGCTTCTTCATGTTTGAGTTGTTGCGCCAGTTTTAACCCTTGTTGAAAAGCTGTTAGTGCTTGAGGAAATTCTTTGCGTTCTAGATACAATTGCCCAATTTGGTCATAAGCTTGCATCATTCCGTAAAAGTTGGCGGCTTGCGCCTGTATCTGCACCAAAATTTCGCTAGCCTGCAAAGCCTCTTGTGTTTGTCCTTGGGAACGATACAGCGCAATTAACTTCTGCAAAGCATCACCAGCACGAACGTACTCCTTTAATTGCCAAGCAGTAGTATAAGCTTCTTGATAATTATTAAAAGCTTCTAGCAGTAATTTAGGATCTTTCTTGGCTAAAGATTCGTAATCTGAAGCGATCGCTAGCTTTAATTCTAATATTTCCGTAAGATTATTTTCATTGGCATAAATTTCTGTTAGTTTGTTAAGTATATTCAAAGACTGCTGCGGTTGGTCTGTCTGCTCGTAAATATAAGCCAGTTGTTGCAGATATGTTACTTCGTTGACGCGATCGCCTTGGGATGTAGCTAAACTCAACAATTCTTCGTAGATTGGCGCAGCTTTGCGATAATCAAACCAACTCAAATGCAGTTCTCCAATTGTTTTGAGGGTTTCTAATACTGCTGTTCGATCTTGTTGTTGTCGCACTACTAGCAAAACTTGGTCATAAGCTTCTATAGCCAGTTTAGACGATCGCACATTTTTGTAAGCTTCACCTAGCGATTGCCATAATTCTAGATCGATTGGGGTAGTTTTTTTCTGAGATTGGGCTTGCTTTTGAATTGCTTGCAATCGTTGCGTAATATATTGTACTTCTTGTGCGTCATTTTGCTTCCAAGCGATCGCCCCAACTCGTGATAATGCTTGCACCTCTGCTAATGAACCTAAAAACCGCCGCAAACGCAATTCTCGGTTCCAAATTTCAAACGCCGCAACCGATTCACCTGCTTGCAGTTTCGCCGCCGCTTCTTGATTTAACGCATCCAACGCTGGTTCTAACTTTTGCCGTTCTTGGGGAGTTAACGGTTGTTTATCCTTGGGCGAACGTGGTGACAGTGGATCGGGTGTGGTAATCTCTAGAGGGCTAGGAGGAAATTGATCGGGTGGTTTCGGCGGTTTACTCTCTGCCAGTGCAAAGGAATTGCTAAAGAGTATAGTGGCAGTAGCGATCGCAATTAAGTGCCTGAGCATGGGTACTTTACTTTATCTTGAGTGATTTGCATGAGATAATTAGCAATTATCCCTATGCCCTATTATTGACTAACTATTCTCCAGCTATACAAGAAAAGCCTACCTGAGAGCTATGTGGCTTCAGCACACAAATGAAAGGCAGTGTGCGGATTTTGCCAAAATAAATGCCTAACTAGTTTTAGTTATTAGGTACAAGATGTAAGCAGTTTGACTTGTATTGAAGCAGCCTAATTTTCTCCAGTCAAAGCATCCATCGTAGATATAATCTAAAAATTGCGATCGCAGCCAGGATTTTTGAGTCAGGGGAATGTCAAAATAATCCTAGATAATATTTAAGTAACTAGTTGATCGTTTTGTAATGACTCATTCTACTGATATCGCCACTTTAGCCCGCTGGATGGCAGCTGACTTTAGCAATCAAGAACAAGCTTTTGAAAATCCGCCTTTTTATGCTCATATCCGCGTGTGTATCCGTCCCCTTCCCTTAGAGTTGTTCTCAGGGGTAAGTTTATTTCTCGAACAAGCTTATGATTTTGCGCTCAATCAACCCTACCGGATGCGGGTAATGAAGTTAATTCCGGTAGAAAACCACATTGCGATTGAACACTACACCGTTAAACAAGAAGAGAAATTTTACGGTGCATCTCGCGAACCCGAACGCCTCAAAGATTTGTCTCTTGACCAATTAGAAAAAATGTCAGGTTGCAACATGGTTGTAGAGTGGACAGGAAAAAGCTTCAAAGGCAGAGTTGAACCTGGTAAAGGCTGCATAGTGTTTCGCGACGGCAAAAATACTTATCTGGATAACGAATTTGAGATTGACGCTAAAGAATTTTTCAGCCTCGACCGGGGAAGGGACTTAGACACCGATGAACGTCTCTGGGGTTCTATCGCTGGCCCATTTCACTTTCTCCGTTGGGGTAGTTTTGCCGATGAAGTAAAGGTGTAACAATTTAGGAGTGAGGAGTTACAACCCAAAACTCTTTTTAATCTGCTAAGAGTAGTTTGTGGTTTGGTCAACTTGTAATCGCCACCTTTTAGCGATCGCCTAAAAACTACCAAAAACATCCAGTTAACCTACTATCTCTACCTCAGAATCCTATGCTATCATGGTTTAACTAGCGCCCTATGGCTACTAAATGCCTACTAAGACATCTGCGTAGAAACATTAAAGTAGTTCAGGAAATTTTGTTGTGGCGGCATAGCCAAGTGGTAAGGCAGAGGTCTGCAAAACCTTCACCCCCGGTTCAAATCCGGGTGCCGCCTTTAAGAAATACAAGCATTACAGGGCTTTTAAGCCCTTTTTTAATACTGCTGTAGTAACAATCGTTCATCAGTATCCAACGCTGCTAGAGGATTTTCTGTGTCTATCCATGAAACCTGTGCTTCTAGCTTGTCACAACAAGAGCGCACTAAATCCAAACCAACATCTAATGGAAGTTGAGCAGTTGTCTGTGTAAACTCTTGCAATATCCCAGCTTCTATCGTCTGATATTGATCGAGGTGTTTGCTCAGTTTTGCTAAAAAATTTGCTCCTTCGCCACCCTCTGCGCTGGCAAACTGCAAAATTGAATTGACGTAAGCCCTAACTTTGGGATTTTTAACTCCCTCTGTAGCTGAGGTATAGAGCAGTTCACCATTTAGATATTCAAAATCTGGTACATACAGACTAGAGCCAACTAGTTCAAATATCTGCATTTCTTTAGCTGGTTTAACCGTTAACTTCTCCCGCCTGACTCGATTAGCTGCCTTCTCAAGCAATGTAATTACAGCTAAAGTTACCGATGGATAGTTACTATCTATACATCTAATTTCAACAGTGCCGATTTTGTTGAGTCTAATTGGATTCCAAGCTGACTTGAGTAAGCTGATTTCTGCTTCTAATATCAGGTTTGGTTCAATTCCGGCTTTTTCCATCGCTTGCAACCAAGCATAGTAACGAGCAAAGTGCTCTTCAACTAAACCCTCTACACTTAATGCATAAGGCATGAGTCCGCCGACAGGCTGTAAATGAGTGTAAACTCCTTCCCAGCCAAAGGTTTCACTACCTCGATAACGAATTGTGTGCGCGGCTAGCCCGATCGCCTGTCCTTCATAATAGGGACACGCCCGCGTCAGGGAAATGAGTGCTGAGTCGCAAGCTGTAGCTAAATTATAGATATTTAGTAATTCTTCTCGCTCTGCTGATGTCGAGTTGTAGGAGACTGCAACACTAGGGTCAATTACCCCAGCCGGGACTTCTAAATGCAGGTGTGTACCTGTACATTTGGCGGCGTGCAAGAATTTCTCATAGCCGACAGTCCGCGCTTGGATATGGTAATTAGGGTGATCGCGCATAACTGGTGTAATATGCAAAGGGTAGCTAGACAGAGGGTAAAGGCGTAAACCCATCTGTTGCGCCACACAAAGCGCCAATTTGAGATTTTTGAGATAAACTTTTGCTAGTTCTGTACCAGTGTCAGCAGGAGGTGTGTTAATTTCTACCATGCTTTTGACGAACTCTGGCACAAAGTACTTTGGGTCTAAACCTTGTGTTTGCGCCATTAAGTGACAATCTTTCAAAAACTCATCGGCGCGATCGCTTAAGTTACCAGCCTCATCTACCAAAAAAAATTCTTGCTCAAGACCGATACGACGCTTAACTACATTCATCTAAACCTCCGCAAGGGTAATCCCGCCACCATCCCTACACAAATAACAAATTTAGACTCGCCCACAAACTGAATAGAAACCATCCAGTTACCTAGATATCCTTTGCATACTGGCTCTGTTTGAGGCAATCCGATTGCATTTCCGTCAATAGGAGGCTATCAGGCGTAGAACTTGCCAGCATTTTCTACCTTGCCGCAACAAAACTGTCTCAATCCTTTCTCGGCTTGGGGGATTGACTGTGGTAGTGTGTCCAGAATCTCTTGTGATAAATCTATATTAGTAGTAGTGGAGACACAATCAAATTGTGTTTCCCGCAGATTTAACCAAGAGGAGAAAATCATATCACGTCCCTCGTCAGGTTCACAAACTGATAAACTTGCTTGGGAGCAACGCGATTTTCTGAAGTCGGGCAAAAACGAGCGATCGGCAAAGTTATTTATATTATCATAAAATAATTTTGCAAGACGTCTAATCTACTGGCTCAATGCTTATCACGAAAAGCCATAAATTTGCTTATTTATCTCATGCATTGACCCATCGTGGAGAAGTTGTTTAGTAGCCTTTGGAGACAAAGGGGTCTATTGTATGGTTTTAGGAAAATGCCGGCACCGATGAGAGCAACCAAAATTGGTACGGCTACATACTGAACATACCATCTGATATTTTCGGCTTTAGATGCAGAATTTTTCAAAATTGCACCTCGATTTTTCAGATCGTACTTCATATCTTCAGTTAGTTCATCACAACCTTCAAATACTGCATTTTCCATTTTCACGTCACTCAATATAGTGTTGCTCAATTTGACTTTTCTTAGGATAGAACACCGTAAATCTGAGCCAGTTAAATTTGCGCCAGCCAGATTCGCTTGAAACAAATTAGCCCCATTGAGCTTTGCATTATGCAATTTAGCCCCGCACAAACTAGCGTTTGTTAAATTGGCACCACATAGTTGTGTATCCTTTAGATTGGCACCATTTAAATTACAGTGACTCAAATTACAACCATTAAGCTTAGTGCCTATGAAGAGATAGTGGCTAAAGTTTTGGTTGCTTAAATCGCGGCAACTCAAGTCTTGCTGGGAAAAGTCATTATTATTTTGAATCGAATGCATAGATTTTTCCTTGTGTGTGAATAGGCGTAATTAGAGAGAAGCTGCCAACTACGCTTTTGTTATACAAAAGCTCCCAAGATTTATCTACTGCTATACAAGGGCGAATTAACGAGAAGACTCATAAATTATGGCGACCGCAAAAAAACAGAAGATAAAGACAGCAATACGTAAAAGCCATTCCCATACTCTTAGATCTAGAAGCATCTGAACAATTGTAGAAGCTCCAAAAACTCTAAATATGACCAATGCAATCGCAAAACCAAGCAGAGTCAGCATAAAATATTTCAGACCCTTACAAGCCCAATCGAATAAGAGATTACGGTCATCATTTAGTTTAGTTTTCATGGTTTTTACCTTTTTCAGAGTGAAATTTAGAGAGAAATGCACCCTCGACTACAGCAACCGAGAGTAGTTGCAACATGCTAAAAGTTTGATACTGCGTTTATGTGTGCATCAAAACTGACAATTTTTGCTGGACTACATATTTTCTCCGCTCACAGTAGAGGATGAACACCTCTAAAAACTTGGAGCCGTGTAGTTTTGTTTAAGTAATTGCATCTTACGATTTTGTTCATAGATTAGGACTTACGCACACTCTACGATTCTTGGCGTTCTTGGCGGTTCGATAAATTAAGCTTTTTGGCGATTTTTGCGTAAGTCCTATAGATATCAGACCCTCATTTTCTATGTAAATTCCAACAACAAAGCTGGTCAGCGACATATCACTGACCAGCTTTTGTGATTAAGTTCTAATCCTCCCAGCTTGCTAATAAACTAAGTTTTTAATTATTCAATTTAGTTCAAACAACTATTTTTTACACAAAAAGCAGATGCAATAAACTAAACCGCTTTCTTTGACCCCGTACATATTCGGTAGGAAGGTCCAACTGTCACAATGAATGTTCTTGTATCAGGATATTTTAGATTAATAACACCATATCCATGCCCCAAAGATAAAGCAGTGAGAGCTGCTTGCAGAAAAAGCGATGGACAATTAATCTCTTTATTCTCGACTAAATTCATCAAATCAAAAAGTGATATCGGAAGGGAATGCTCAAGCGCAAAATCTCCTAGTTGTTCTTTAGAAAAACTAAAGCTGCCTACATTCGGAACAAGCAAATCTAAATTATTTCCCTCTATAGTTCTTAACCTAAAATCTAGCGGACAACCTGGCCTAGGCATATTTTTAATTAATTCCATAATCACCCCAGTGTCCATAAAGCCTTAGCCTCCTC
This sequence comes from Nostoc sp., assembly GCF_036917535.1. GTDB lineage: Bacteria > Cyanobacteriota > Cyanobacteriia > Cyanobacteriales > Nostocaceae > Nostoc. The sequence goes on along the minus strand of NZ_JBALDA010000056.1, from coordinate 2,540 downwards.
TTGTGCGAGTGCGCTTGCGTCTGTGTTTGTTTACGTGTTCTTGAATGGTATCACCATGTCGGTTTATCTGTCAATCAATGTGTCAGTCTTAAGATTATTACAGGGTTGAATGATATAATTATGTCGGTTTATATATCAATCAATGTCAGTATTAAGACTATTACAGGTTGGTTTATAGTGGTAATATAATGGCTGTAAAGCTTTTTAATGCAGACACTTATGGCAAAACCAACTTTACAAGCTTCCCCACAAGGAATCCAGCTTGTCAAAAAAGCGTTAATCGAGCGAGGGTTAACGCAAAAGATGCTAGCCGATAAGCTAGGAATTCATCGTTCAGTAATTAGTGCCTTGCTTAACGGCAAACCGATTTTATTGGAGAATTTTCGCCAGATTGGAGCAGACTTGGGTTTTGAGCAAGACTTGTACAAAATTACTATCTCCGAACCAATGGTTAACCAAGACTTAACTGAGTCGAGTCATAAAGACGAGGCTGAGATAACATCTTCATATTTGGTGCAAAAAGTACACAGTCAGGTAAGAGATATCAACAAGCGCGTTTCTTGGAGTGAAGCACCTAGTAGTGATGTCTTCTGCGGACGGGAAGCAGAACTGTGCACACTCAAGCAGTGGATTGTCGAGGATAACTGCCGACTAGTGGCACTATTGGGTATGGGAGGAATCGGCAAAACAACTTTGTCTGTGAAGCTAGCATACGAGATTCAAAATAAGTTTAAGTACTTTATTTGGCGAACTCTCCGCAATGCTCCACCTGTCGAAGAGATGTTGGCGGACCTGATCCGATTTTTATCTGATGAGGAGGAAACTGATTTACCAGAAAACGTAAATGATAGAATTACGCTACTGATTAATTATTTACAAAAGCACCGGAGTCTTTTAGTACTAGATAATGCTGAAACGATTTTGCAAGAAGGGAAACGCGCTGGGGAATATAGAGAAGGATATGAAGGTTATGGTGAGTTATTAAGACGGGTGGGAGCACAACCTCATATTAGCTGCTTAGTGCTGACTAGTCGCGAAAAACCGAAAGAATTCGCACCTTTGGAGGGAGAAGAATCACCAGTCAGAACGATTTCATTACTTGGCTTGGGACAAACAGAAGGGCAAGTAATTCTCAAGGATAAAGGCTTGACTGGGTTGGAGCAAGAATGGGAACAACTAGTTAAGAAATATTCAGGCAATCCCTTGGCATTAAAGTTAGTTTCTGAACCAATTCGAGAGTTATTTGGTGGTAAGATTGGTGCTTTTCTAGATGCAGGGAAGATAATTTTTGGCGATACTCGTGATTTATTAGATCAACAGTTTAAGCGCGCCTCAAAGTTAGAAAAAGAAATCATGTACTGGTTGGCAATTAAGCGTGAAGCAGTTTCGCTGGAGGATTTGCTAGATAGTATTGTAAGTGACTTGCAAAAAAGGGAATTACTGGAAGCTTTAGAATCCCTACGACAGCGATCGCTCATTGAGAAAAGTGCAGCACTTTTCACGCTTCAACCTGTGGTTATGGAGTACATGATAGACCGACTCATTGAGGAGGTATGTCAAGAAATTACCACAGGTGAAATATTAGCACTATTCATGAGCCATACGCTGATTGAAGCTACTGCTAAAGACTATATTAGAGGTATTCAAATTCGCCTCATCTTAAAGCCAATAGCACAAAAATTGCTAAATGTTTTTATAATTCCAAAAATTATTGAAGAAAAACTAACTGAAATCCTATCGCAACTGCGAAATAAATCTTTTGTCAAACCAGGATATGCAGGAGGTAATGCTCTCAATCTACTTTGTCACCTAAAGACCAATTTAAGTGACTATGACTTTTCTCATCTGGCAGTTTGGCAAGCGTACCTCCAGGATGTGAATTTGCATCGTGTCAATTTCGCTTACTCGGATCTCAGAAAATCGGTTTTTGCTGAAACTTTGGGTACTATTTCATCGGTGGCATTTAGCCCAGATGGTAAATTTTTAGCTACAGGTGACGCTGATAACCAGATTCATTTATGGCAAGTTTCAAATGAAAAATCACTTTTTACCTGCACAGGACATACCAGTCGGGTACGGTCTGTTGCTTTTAGTCCAGATAGTCGGATTTTAGCAAGTGCCAGTGATGACAAAACAGTAAAGCTGTGGAATGTTGAAACCGGGCAATGCATCAAAACCTTGGAGGGGCATACGAGTTGGGTATGGTCAGTTGCCTTTAGTCCAGATAGTCGGATTTTAGCAAGTGCCAGTGATGACAAAACAGTAAAGCTGTGGAATGTTAAAACTGAGCAATGCATTAAAACCTTGGAGGGGCATACACATCGAGTATGGTCAGCTGCCTTTAGTCCAAATGGACATACTTTGGTAAGCGGCAGCGAGGATCACACACTAAAGCTGTGGGATGTTAAAACCGGGCAATGCCTCAAAACCTTTGAGGGGCATATGAGTTGGGTACGGACTGTTGCTTTTAATCCCAATGGTGATACCTTAGCTAGTGGTAGTGACGACCAAACAGTGAAATTGTGGGATGTTAAAACCGG
>NZ_JBALDA010000055.1:0-10588 GCF_036917535.1 Nostoc sp. | reverse complement strand
TGTCTCTTCTTTTACTTGAGATCGAACGATTAATTCCTCTTACACGTAGTTGTGGTTTTGACATCCATATTTACACGTCCAAGATATGAGTATACTTATGTATACATTTTTCAGCCAATAATGTGAAGAGTATGCAAAGATGAGTATTTAAGTATAGACATCTAAGTATTATATTGACTATGGAGTTATTTTGAGGCTCTTAAAATATTCTCTATTTTTAAGCTAGACGCCCATAGATAACAGCCTATAAGGAAAGCATCAAAATCTTTTTTTCGATTAAGAGTCAACTGTTGATTATTTTATCTTTTAGTAAGACTTAGGCGCTAGTAAAAAATAAATATGAAGGATAAATTTTAGCCATTGAAGCTGAACTTTTCGATACTTAAAAGAGTGATTTTTATTCAAAAAGGATGATAAAAAAAGCCTGAAATGACCATTTATCGCAAATTCACACGCTAATTAATTTATGCAGTGTTTAAGACTTAAATAGTTTGAGATTCTTAAAATAAGTATATGTAAAAACCTTAGAATCGGGGAAATTTTTGCTAAATTTACTGTTCCTCAAGGGTGACGTATAGAACTGATTCAGGTATCGACTTATGATTTTGGTGGCGGGTTGTCAACACCTTCACTTAAAACAAGTCAGTTTACCATTGGAACATCTGCAACCACAACCGATCAACGATTGATCTATGACTTTTCTACGGGTGCATTGTTCTTTGACCAGGACGGCAGTGCATCTGGGTTTACTCAGGTAAAATTTGCACAACTATCTGGTGGTTTAACACTAACTGAAAAGAACTTTGTAGTAGTTTAATCGTCATTAAACCTGTTGCAAAAATCCTTGAATCACCCCTCCCCAACCCTGCCCTTGTAAAGGCTATGCATTATAAACATCTTTCTTAACAGAAAATTTGACAAGAGCGAGAAATTGTGTGGTGTCTAAACCGAGAGGGAAAATCTACCAAAGTCAACAAATGGAACAATGGATCACAAAAGAACTAGAAACAACAGAATTAGGGGACATCAGAAGAACCAAACGATTGATGAAAATCGTAGAAAATTTAACTGCAAAACCAGAAGCCAGTGTTCCGCATGCTAGTGGGACATGGGCGGCAACTAAAGCCACCTATGACTTTTGGAATTCACCCGACATCAAACCATCGATGATTAGACTCTTGACATATTCATGGGACAGTAGAGAGAATTGCCCAGCATAGGGTGGTGTTGGCGATTCAAGATACCACAGAACTCAGGCTCACTTACTTAGCTCGTTGTCAACCTGATACCAGTTGTCAACAAGTTTTAGAACCACACGAGTGGCAAGTCCTCTATGCCACCTTACATCACCAACTTTATTCTCACAAAGCACCACCCACTCTGGCTGAAGTTGTCAATTGGATTGCTCGACGGGCGTGGGTTTTTAGACCGTAAAGGCGATGGCTCTCCTGGTGTGAAAGTTCTCTGGTGTGGCTTGACTCGATTACATGATCTTGTTCAAGGTTGGGAAGTTTGTCAGTCTCTCAATCGTTTATTATCATCCCATCCTTGAGTCAGTTTGTTTAACCTTTTCACTCTTGTATTTGTGATTATTAGACTTTGATCTACTCTCAACCATGAGAAAATGATATTTTTTGCGTCTTTGTTGATTCTAGTCAGCTATTTTCTAGAGTCAATCATGATTTTTTACCTCTCTACTCCATACATAACTGCTTTCTTTTGTCAAACTTTCTGTTAAGAAAGATGTTTATAATGCATAGCTTTATAAGGCAGGATTAAGGAGGATTAAGGGGGGTAATTTGACTTGTGTGTACACCGTAGTTGTAAAGGGGAGGGGCAAGATTTCAAGTTTCCCCCAATATATCGGGGAACCACTGCGTTGCGGTGAGGGGGTCGCAGTCTTGGCGGTTCCCATCGATTGCGAACCCCCGAACCCGAAGGGAGGTTCCCGACGCTCAAGTACTCGCTAACGCTGCGCTATCCGTTGTAGCAAGTGGCGTGAGATTAAGGGGGGTCTATTCGACTTATGCAAGAGGTCTACTTATATACATATAAACAAATTAGTAGTATCAAAAGCATTAATCCAGAATGAAGAACTCTAACAATATAATAAGTTTTAATAACTTTTAGCTAAAATTGATATTTTTCAAGTCGTCTTTGGGCAAAAAACCTTGTAAGTATCTAGATACTTAGGGAATTTGGGGGTGACATGAACAACAGAGCAAACCAAAGGCATGAAGAACATTATGTAATAAAATATTTCTGTATATTCAACCGAATGTTGATTTTCGTTGCAGAGATATTTATGTCACGCAGCCTTGTTGCTAGAAAGATAATACTGCGGTTGTTCCGAAATTTCCAGTATCCCAAACTTTCCTGGCTAAGGCTTAAACACTCATCTGTGAAAACCCAAGCTGTTCTTCTACCTGACAATGAAGCAGAAAGGCTCAAAGCGCTGGTAGACTACAATATTCTAGATACCCTACCCGAACAAGCATTTGATGACCTAACTGCTATTGCTGCCTACATTTGTAAGACTCCAATTGCTTTAATTAGCTTAGTTGATAGCAATCGCCAATGGTTTAAATCTAAGGTTGGACTAAAAAGTAGCGAAACACCCAGAGATTGGTCCTTTTGCTCCCATGCCATTCTTCAACCAAAGGATATATTAGTGGTTCCCAACACCATCAAAGATGATCGCTTTAATAACAATCCCTTAGTTAAAGGTAATCTCAAAATTCGTTTTTATGCTGGTGTCCCTCTAATTACACCTGATGGTTTTCCAATTGGGACGTTGTGTGTTCTTGATACCATTCCTCATCACCTAAGTTATCAGCAGTTAGATGCACTGCGCCGCCTAAGTCGTCAGGCGATCGCTCAAATGGAACTTATTCAGGAAGTTCGCAACCGCAAACAAGCAGAGATCGAAGGAAGACAATTATTGCTGACTGATGAACTCACAGGTTTGTATAACCGACGTGGTTTCTTCCTAATGGCTGCACAGCAGCTGAAAATTGCTCACCGCATGAAAGTGTTTTGCTGGGTTATGTTCATTGATTTAGATGGGCTAAAACAGATTAACGACACCCTTGGTCATGACATGGGAGATGCCTTGATTATTGATGCTGGTCGATTACTTAAGCAAAGTTTTCGGAAATCGGATATTGTTGCCCGCTTGGGTGGTGATGAGTTCATTGTTTTCATCTATAGCTACTTTAAGGACGCTGATAGTATCCAAGCCCGTCTACAAGTAAATATCGCCAACTTTAATCAACAGCAAAACCGTAGCTATAAACTTTCGATGAGTATCGGGATAGAGCGTTACTCACCAGAGAGCAATATGTCATTAGAACAACTAATCGCCAAGTCTGATGAATTAATGTATGCTCACAAGCGCCTCAAGCGGCAATCTCTTACATGAAGCGGTATCGTGTCTCTGAAAAAAGGGAACTCTTAAACCCCGTCCATTTTGAAACCTGGAGTTTTTAAGGAGAGTGTATTATTCGGTCGTGGCTTGAGCTCTTTTACCCAAAACGGAAAGAAACCAAGTTTTAGTTGCACAAGTTGGTGTCATAACAAGTTCGCTTGATTAATATATGATTCCCACATCTGTGCTTCCCTTGCTGCCACTGCTTCCCCGGCAACGTCTAATTTACTACCTGGCTGCCATGACTGCGGGGGTCATCTTGATTCGCCGTTGGTGCTACTGGGGCTGAAAATTTGGAAACTTTGCCGCTAGCTTGAGCATAAGGGAGAGAGGAACCAGTAACCAAAGCTTCTAAGTTACTAGCCATAATCGTCCGGGGTTGATCGCCGATCGCTTGAGCGATGGTTTCCCCTTGCTGATTCAAAAATACAAAATGGGGAATCCCATCCACCCGATATCTCAGCATTTCCGGCAGCCACTTGGTGTTATCTACATTCAGCATGACAAAATTCATTTTGTCAGCATACTCTGTTTCCAGTTGAGTGATATCTGGTGCCATTTTCTGGCAGACAGTACACCAATCAGCATAAAACTCTACTAAAGATGGTTTGCCATTGCTGACGGCTACTTCTAAGGGTGTAGAAGTCTCGCTTAACTTGGCTAGAGTTGCCGAGGTTGTTTCAGTTCGCAATCCTAAGACAAGGGAAACGCTAAGAGCGATCGCTACCATTACAATTAAAAAGTTTCTCAGACGCTTCCCAAATGTGGATTCAAGTTTTTCGGGAGAATTAGTAGGTGAATCAGTACTCATAACAGCATTATTAAAACTTATTAGGCAATTTCTTCTTTAGTTTAGCTGACTCCAGACACTCTATAATTTCTCCAGCTTTGGAAGCTTAAACTGGGGATTGGGCATAAGAGGAAGAGGAGGCAGGAGGCAGGAGGCAAAAGTTCTTTAATTTTGAATTTTGAATTTTGAATTTTGAATTGATTTCTCCCCTGCTCCCCTGCTTTCCAATCCCGAAGCGCCTATTTAATTCACTTACAAAATTGCTCCAGTTTCCTTCAAATAAACCCGCGTAAATGGTTCATCTTCACCCAAGGTATAATCTTCAATCAATCCTTTGCGACGAATAGAAATATCGTTGCCTTTTCTAATCACTACAGTCGAACCATCGAAAACATCTCGTGCCAAAAGCATCTCAGTTTCGGTGGGATTATCCAAAACTACGATATTACTATTCTGGTAAAATACGCCCTGTTCTTCGAGGATGTCTTCAGGGTACTCGGCAATTAACAAATCAACTTTGGGATGACGCAGCAAAGTTTGGACATTACTGTTGTAATCTTTGCTTAATACTTTTTTCGAGCGATTCACAAAAATGTCATCACGACAAACAGCACCTATTGTCAAGTTAGGATTTTGCAAAAGGATATGGTCAATCGTCGCTTGTAGTTCTTCAACTGAGATTTTGTTAAAGGTAATAATTGGTATCCTGGCATCTGTACCCGACTCAAAAAAGGTCTCTAAAATATGAGAAGGTACATCAACACTTTCACCAACAGAAGGTTTAAGATGCATTAAAACGCCTGGTGCAGCATTGATTTCCAGGATGGCAAAGTTACTGGACTTCCAAGATTCTGCAAGACTTTTGGTGATTACATCAATCCCCAGGCAAGTCAGTTGGAAATGTTGGGCAATATCTTGCGCCAAGATAATATTGTCAGCATGAACTGTCGAGGTTGCATCGATACTCATACCTCCGGCTGAAAGATTGGCAACTTTACGCAGGAAAACAGTGCGTTCTTTCTCAATCACACTGTCTAATGATAAGCGCTGTTCCTCTAGGTAGAGTTCCATCGCTTCATCGATCTGAATTTTACTCATCGGCGAAGTTGGCGTGTCTAAACGTGCAGGTTTGCGGTTCTCTTGGTGAATTAACTCTGCAAGCGTTAAATACCCATCACCCACAACTGATGCTGGACGGCGTTCTGTGGCGGCGACAAATCGACCATTGACACACAGCATACGAAAATCCGATCCTGAGATGCTTTTCTCAACAATTATTCGGGTTTGCTGATTTTCGGGAATCGCTGCTAGTGCCCGATTATAAGCAGATATCAGTTCTTTTGAGTCTTGCACATCAGCCGTAACGCCAATTCCTTTGTGACCTACCACTGGCTTAACTGCCACTGGGTAGCCAATTTCTCTTGCTGCTGCCAAGGCTTCTTTCTCGGAAAAGACAATACTACCTTCAGGCACTGGGAAACCCAAGGTTTTTAAAAAAGCTTTACAATCATCTTTGCGGGTAGTAAACTCCGAATCTAGATGGCTATCACAGTTAAATGTTGTTGCTACCCCCCGGACGTGTTTTCTTCCCAAGCCGTATTGCATTAATCCTTCTTCCCACAAATAAAAGGCGGGAATACCTTTCTCATAAGCTGTTCGCAATAGGGCGTAAACTGTGGGGCCACCATAGATAGATGCGCGAAATCTATCTTGCAACTTTATCAGTTGCTCATCAAAGGCAAAGTCTTCATCTTGGGTAATGGCTTCAAACCAATCCCAAACAAAGTAGACTACCTCTCTAGTTGTGCGTTCATGTAGTGATTGAATGCTAATCCGTGTGAAATTTGGATATGGCTTAACACTCCAGCGGTTAAGGTGTAAATCCATGTCCAATTTTCCGGCTTCGGACACAACTTGGGCAAAGAGATGGGCATAAGATTCGTAGGTTTGATCGCGAATATTTGGATAGCGATCGCCAATGCTGGCAATATAATCTTCAATGGGCAAAGGCTCTCTAGAGTCAATTAGAGTAAAATCAAATACTAGAGCCCCTACATCTAAATAAGGGTTGGGGCCAAGGTAATGCTTGAAGTTGAAAATATCGAATACATCCGTTCTTCTAGCATTAATCCGGACTAATTCACTGCTTTTTTGTAGAACCATTGATTACAAACCTTCAGCTAAACACCCTGAATTTTTAATGCTGAGTTGTAGTTACTCAGACTTACTGATTGTAGATTGACTCACGTTAATTTTGGAGAGTGATGGCTTTGCCACTGAGCTAATCAGAACCCACGTTAACTTTATTACTAAGCATTTTTAACTATCTTAAGGCATAATTTAATTCCCATTCTTCTGCCAGGAATAAAGAACAGTCAATTCATCCTCATGAATAATCAAAGATATAACCTCTGAAAGGTGTAACACTCATCCAAGAATTGTATAAATAGATATAATGCATTAATAAAGACAGCATAAAAAACAGCAAAGTTATGAATAGCACACAAGCTGCTCTAAGAGATAAGATTCGAGAACTTGCTGACGAAGCTTTTCACCAAAAGCTGATCTCTGGACATGGAGATGGGGAAGACATGAATGAGTATCAAATTGTCTACCAAGGCAAACCCAGGCATCTCCCACTAGAACAAGCACGTTTTTTCTTAACTAACTTGCTTTACAGAAGTCGGGTTCATTAGGACTTATCATCATATATCTAAATTGCATCTAGCTAGTACCGCTGCGCGGAAGTCAAAAGGAGCCAGTGCGTTGGGGAGACAGCGCCGTAGTGAGGCAGTCGCTTAGAGGGGGTTCCCCCCAGGAGGAACTGCCGAAAGGGTTTCCCGACTTGAGGCGACTGTCGTCGGCTATGCCGACAGCAAGCAACTGGCTCTCAAAAATCAAAAGTCATAAAGTATTGTATTCCGGGCTTTCGCGTCATTTTAAATGGTATATTTATTTACGCCGTGTTGTACTAGAGTCGATATCAATCACTTGCATCGCACGAGAAATCTCCAATCGAAAATTAGCAATATAGCCAACAATGCCTCTAGAAAATACTTCTAGAGGCAGTTGACATTGTGAATTGTATTTAGTTAAGTGAAAAATTATCTAATTTTTCGGAAAAGTATTTTGGTCTAATTGCGATGTCTAACGACAGGCCCTCCGGGTGCGCCAGTCGCTTATGGGGGAGACCCCTAAGACCGCGCTGGCTTACCGCTTTGCGTCTACGCAAATGTTAACCCTACTTTTATCAAGTAATCTATCAAAGGGATGATTTGATACATTGAATTGTCATGTTTTAGTGATATTTATTAACTCAAATCCAGGGGGCATCATGGTGGAAAGTAATATCAAAAAGCAGTTAGTAATTATTGGGGGAGCCGAAGACAAAGAGGGAGATTCCGTAATTTTGCGGGACTTTGTACGACGCGCTGGGGGTACAAAGGCATATATTGTAATTCTGACAGCAGCCACAGAGCTACCAAGAGAAGTGGGAGAAAATTACATCAGAGTGTTTGAGCGGCTGGGAGCGGAAACTGTTCGCATCATTGATACAGAAACCCGTGAAGATGCATCTTCATCTACCGCATTGGAAGCTATTAGTAAAGCAACTGGGGTATTTTTTACAGGGGGAGATCAAGCGCGTATTACCAACATCCTCAAGGACACCGAAATCGATATGGCGATTCACAAGCGGTTCTCTGAAGGTGTAGTTATCGCAGGCACAAGTGCTGGAGCTGCCGTGATGCCAGACGTAATGATTGTGGAAGGCGACTCAGAAACACATCCTCGAATTGAAACTGTCGAAATGGGCCCAGGTATGGGATTTTTACCAGGGGTAGTAATTGACCAGCATTTTTCCCAACGGGGACGCTTAGGACGTTTAATATCAGCTTTGATACTACAGCCTGCTGTGTTGGGATTTGGTATTGATGAAAATACCGCTATGGTAGTGATAGATAACCAAATTGAAGTAATTGGTGCAGGTGCGGTTACAATTGTTGATGAATCAGAAGCTACATATAACAATATGGGCGAAATTTTGAAAGATGAGTCTTTGGCGATTTGTGGAGCAAAGCTTCATATTTTGCCACATGGCTTCAAATTTGACCTAAAAACTCGTCAGCCTATCCTAAATAATGGCTCTGTACCAAATAACTCTCAACCACTTGCTTCAGTTAACACTTAACTTTTAGCAAGTGTATTTAAACTGAAAGTTTTATCTAATCGCTGTAATACATCTGCTTACGAAACATTCAGGCAGGGGTATTACAGTTTTAACAATCTAATATAAGCTGATGCGCGAAAATAATTTACGATTTACGTATCATACAGTTCTTTCTTTTGCCTTTTTACTTTTTACTTTTGCCTTGTTCGGTCAAGGCGATTTCGTTAAACTATAAAAGCTGTCAGAACGAATCTGACTGCCATTTCGCCAAACTTCCACTTTTTCTGGAGTGACTAAATAATAAAAACTCCCATTATCTGCTCGATATTTGCTTTTACCAATATTCAAAGCTGTTATTTTTATAGGCTTGCTTGGGTCTTGCTTCAATTGCCCAATATAAAACAACTGACCATTTTCTTCACAGACTTTTACATGAATGGTTGCTGTCTCACCTTCAATGATGGTAACTCCATTGCATTTAGTATCAGCGCTTACAGGTGCAAAACCTATTGGAATTGGCTGTGAAGGTGAAATTTGATTTGCTGCTGGGGGTACCGAGACTGGACGGTTCGGGTTATCCACTTGCTGAATTTTAGAACCAAAGCCAACACTTGCAGTTACGGATGTCAACAAACGAAGGGGGTCAACTGCTACTCGACCATTTGGATGAACTTCAAAGTGCAGATGAGGTGCTGTACTATTGCCTGTAGATCCCATCTCGGCAATAATTTGACCTTGAATGACCTGTTGACCCTTGCTCACCAACAAACGGCGATTGTGGCCATAAACAGTAATGCTGTCATCGAGATGTTTAATAGTTATGGCATTTCCTAATCCCCAATTATCCCAACCTGCTTTAACAACTGTACCGGATGCCGCAGCAACAACAGGAGTTCCAGAGGCTCCGGCAATATCAATTCCTTCATGTTGATATTTGCGAAAGCCTTGAGAAATAAACCCTTTAGTTGGCCAGATTAAGTTAGAAGTAGGGATAGAAGTTTGCCCAATTGGGGAATTGCCTGTCAATTGTGTTAATGCAGATGTAGCTGTACTTAATACAGCAGTTAAGGATATTAACCCAACTAGTCCATAAGTACGGTATCGATAAATTATAGCTTTTTTCATAAGTTGTAAGTCTATTAAAACAATAATTCAGACACTTTCTGATTATTTGTTGTTTCAAGCTTACTCGGAAAATATCAGGAAGTCTTTAGTGAAATATTTAGGTAAAAAGAAGATGTACAAACCCATTTCTTCCCACTTTGACCATAATTGCTGAACTTCTTGACATCGATGTATTGGACCGTTATACTGTACGATTACTCTGACACGTCCTGTTTTTTGAGCTTCGGCTGCTTCTGTGTCCATCATCTGAATATAAGATTTGCGCGAAACACCGCCTATCACCAGACCGTAAACAAAACTAATTAAGTACTTAAAAATGGATAGAGATGTTATGATCTCAAACACTACTTTGTTGCCAAACAAGCTCTACAAAATCACTACTACAGAAGGTGAATCATTAGGCGATTGTTTTTACATTGGCGAGACTGATATATCTTATATTTTTCATTCTGCTGCTATTCTCGGATCAGAAATAAAAATCCCAAAAACGGCAATACCGGGGGTAGTTATTACAAACTGATTTTTACTGAGTGAATAGACGCGATCGCATATCCAGAGACATTACCCAAACGCAATCGCAGTTTGAAGTTTGAAGTTTTGTAAACTCTTACGTCATCAACTGGAGGCGCTCTATTTCGTGGAGAGTTTTTGAAGTTGTTCTTGGGCAAGTTGGCTTAATTTAACATCATTGTTTAATTCCAAAACTTTCTTGAAGTCAACTACAGCATTATCTTTACTGCCCTTATTTTTGTAAGCAAGCCCTCGGTTGTAGTAAGAGTTAGTGATGGTAGGGTCAAGTTTCAGGGCTTGGTTACAGTCAGTAATGGCGCTATCATTATCTCCCTTCTTACGGTATGCCTCACACCGACTGTCATAAGCGTTAGCATCCTTAGGATAAAGTTGGACAGCTTTGTTGAAGTCAGCAATGGCGCGGTCGTAGTCTTCCTTCTTAAGGTAAGCATACGCTCGGTTGTTGTAAGCTAGGGCGAAGTTGGGGTCAATTTTCAGGGCTTGTTCGTAGTTAGCAATGGCGTAATTGTAGTCTTTTTTGTTACTGAAAGCTAACCCTCGGTTGTTG
>NZ_JBALDA010000054.1:0-50380 GCF_036917535.1 Nostoc sp. | reverse complement strand
CCTCAACAGTCGGTCTTGCTTCAGCGCACCTTCAATATTCAGCATCATCCTTCCCTACCACTGCTGTCTATTCTCTCTTATTTCCCGACAAGTCTTTTCTTTACGAATCAGCTCTAAAGTCTCAATTTCTTTTGAGTAGAACACTAGCTAAAACAATCAAGTACAAAGCCGTGCCACCGTGAATCATCAGTGCAGTAATGTTACTCATTCCAGTGTTGATATACACATTTAACAAGTCACCTAACGGAATGAGCGCCACTACGAAGAGAAAGGCAGACAATACCTGACGAGTCACTTTTATCCAAAGAAAGACAATCACAAACAAACCGGATACGATGTCGCGCGTTCCCTTTGCCCAGAGATAGGCATAAGTATCTGTGCTATCAACGGGTACACCGAAACCTGCTGCTCCAACCAACGGTGCAATAATAAACCGGGCACCAATAAAGATGATGCCAACGGCAGGCAAAACCACCAGCCAAAATAGCAGGGAGTTCATCGGTAAATCATTAGCATTGGTTGACAAATCATTCCGTTGAGTCATCGTTATCCTCCACAAATCATTTGAATTGATAACCGTAAAATTGAGCATCGCTGCATATTTTCTTAATGGACAGCTGCAACTGACGCCAAGCGCGTTTCCTGTTACTTATCCAGATCATGGATCCCTCAGCAGACCGCGACGTATGTGAACAGGATGGATGCGACGGCGAGAGCGACTATACGCACGCGATGTCTTCTGTCCCAGGTACGATGTATTCCTTGCCATCCAGCAGCACCTTTGACCACACGATTATTTAGTGGCACCAGGAAGAGGATCGTGGCGAGCACAGTAAGAAACCAGATCACACTGGCCGTGAGCAGGATCACAAACCCTGGCGTGTGCCGATAAAGCCAGGTCTCAACCCCGAGTAGCAGGAGATCAGCCGTGTACCACACCGGCATCACCTTACCAAGCACGGCAGCGTAATGGCCCAGCATTCTCGCTTGCGGCTCGGGGTCAAGACGCCATGCGCTAGGGTTTACGAACGCGGAAACAGAAAACTCGGATCCCACTAGCAGAAGCAAGCTGAACACAGCGGCCACATTGAACAAGTGCATGAACAACTCCTTTGATGGCTTTGGACGAACGCTAAGTTGAGAGAGGCCGGGAAGTCAGCTTTTAGCATGGTTGTGCGGCCGGATCTTTACAGGAAGCGATTTTAGGTCAGAGGTGACCCATCTCCCGGGATGAGGAGAAGAGTGTCAACGCCTTCTATCTGTGCCACATCGAATCCGCTCATGTCTTGCTTGAACGCATCGGTTTGCATGTACTCACGTGTGACGACCTCAGGATCGGCTTGCTCGCCGAAGCTTATGAGCGCAACTACGTTCCGCCGCGCCGAGGGAGCCGAGAAGAAGGCATGCGTCTCCACACCGAAGAGCTCAAGGCTTTTGACATGTAGTACCCAATGAGGCAGGTAAGCGGTAGCGGCCTCTTCTGTTCGGAGACGATAGGTTCTGAGCTGAAACTTTCGCATGGGATTCTCCTTGTTGCTCTGTTTGTGGTGAGGTCTTGATACCCGTTCTCTTGCTATTGGGGCATCTGCTTAGAAGGCATGGATCAGCAAGAGGCCAGCGAAAAGCATCACTAAGCAGGTCATGCCATGAACGGAAAACGCCGTAGCTTTACGCCCGCCTGACGCCAGAACGTTGGACATGTCGCCAAGCGGGATGACGGCAAGGGCTAGGAGGGCAATGCCCACCGTCTTGCTGTTCGTGGTCAGCATCAGGGTCAGCACGGCCAATCCAGAGACCACATCCTGACCCCTTTCGTGCGAAGCCAGGCGCTAGTGTTCGCATCGGCAGCAGGCGGCTCGAGGCCAAACGAATCTACGACCCGCTCCGGAGCTGCAATGTAAAAGCAACCGATCACCATGATCGTGACAGAAACGAGGACGGCCAGAGAAAGCGGAATAGCGGCATGCATGATTTATTTCCTCTTTAGAAATACTAGCAACGCTATTATAAATACAAATGAGGTGACTTAGGACTCCGCAGCGTAAAATAATTCCTAGCGGCGCTATGATTACTTTGGTATGACGACCCAGCGAATTGAGGAACGAAAGGCGCGGGACAGGCAGGCTCGCCGGGCACAGATCATCCGTGCGGCTCGACAGGTCGCGGAATCCGAAGGATGGCCCAACGTTACCATGCGGCGGCTATCGGACGAGATCTCCTACAGCCAACCCGTCTTGTACTCCCACTTTGAGAACCGCGAGGGCATTGTCGCCGCAGTCGCCATTGAGGGTTTCCAGGAGCTGGGCTTGGCTTTGGAGAAGGCGCGGCAACGGGGAAAGCGCAGAAACCCAGTCGAGGCGGTGGCGAGCGGCTACCTGGAGTTTGCCACCGCTTCACCCGCTCTATACGAAGCGATGTTTTCGCTTAGCCTGAGCGTGCCTTTCGGAGATCCCGCCACTCCTCCCGAGTTGAGATTCGCGTTCTCCCAAATCCTGGAGCTCTTTCCTGAGCAGAGCACGAAGTCCGAAACCCTGTCGGAATTGTTCTGGGCGAGCCTTCATGGCATAGTCGAGTTGACAAGAACCAAGCGATTTCCGCCTAAACGACAGAAAGAACGCTTGCGGGCGCTTGTGGAAGTCTTCAGTTTTGCAATCGACAAGATGGCGCAGGTGGAGAAATCGCAATGACAGTGCTCTTGGCGTTGCATAATGGGATAATGATTAAGGCGGGATAGGAACAACTCCCGTACGCAGATAATGTACAAGCATTAGTCACAAATTAAAAGTGAGCAAATTTTGTCAATACGTCTTTGAGTAGAAATAAATCTGTATAAGAATGATAATCGTGCCGTAGAGAAGGGCGAGTGACGCTGGCCTCTTCTCCACCCTTGAGGCTATGGAGCGTAGTTACTCGCTCTGAGCAACAGAAAGGTTTTGTTGTGCTACCTAAACTAGGAAAAGTTGAAAGAACTTTTGGTTGGTTCAACTGGTGTCGCAGACTAAGCAAGGAGTATGAGATTTTACCTGAAACAACAGAAGCTTTTATTTATATAGCGATGATTCGTTTAATGTTAAAGCAACTTGCGTGATTTTAATTACTAATGCAAAACTTCTCAGACATCCTCTGAGCGCTCTATAATAAAATATATAAAAGGTGGACGTGCAAAAGTCACAGCCCGGTTGGTAGTCCGGGTAGCGTGTTTTACGTTCGTACGGGCATCCTCCCTCTAGCGGGATTGGTCTTCCAGTACGTCCTTTCCAAGCCCAGAAAGCCGTTATTTTCAATAGCGGTCAGACTTTGTGGGATCTTATTAGATAGGGAAAGGACACGCTGATGGAAAATGAAATACTCATGAAAGTTGCGGAATTGATTGTCGCGGCAGTCGCCGTATTCAATGGCGGCGGTTACATCGCCGATGCTGTCATACCGTGGAGCGCAAAACAGCATATCTATAACCCGATGTGGCCGCCGCACGCTAAGTTCCATAACGGCCAAGGGATACTAATGGGCGTCGGCCTTGGGCTGCTATCACTGGTGATCTTGTTTGCGTTCCGACCGCTTACGTTACCCCTGTTCACTCTCGCGACAGCTATAGCAGGGTTGTACTTCGTCAGTATGCTTCTCGCACCGTTGTTCCCTGGTACAGCATGGGTTGATCCCGAATTCAAAAGCGAAATGCCGATGCCTCTCGGCTTGCATCCGCAAAAGCTGGTGAGCCTAGTTGTTTGCTCGCTGCTCCTCGTTGCCCTCGTTATAGCTTACACAGTGCACTAGAGGTCAAAATGGAAAAATTCACTATGAAGGAATTACAGAAAGTTTCAGAATCTATGAGGAGGTGGGATTTGATGGTGGCAAACTCATCAAGGGATGGAAACGGTTTTTGACTGTGGATACTTTGGGGTTAGTCTTGCGGGTATTCGTTACTGCTGCCAGTGTCGGGGAACGGGAAGGAGGTAAACAGGTACTCAAACGGGTCAAACGTATGGGTGAAAGGGCGTCCCGTTCAACGACGATCTGGGTTGATGGTGGCTTTGACGGTGCGCTCTTCATGATGTGGGTCATAGACTTTTGCCGTTGGATTGTTCAAGTGGTGCTGCGGCCAGAACAAACCAAGGGCTTCGTGTTGCTCAAAAAACGTTGGGTAGTAGAGCATACCTGAATTTTTCTTTCAAGCACCTTCTCAAATCCCTTTGACAACTGCTTCACAACCTTAACTTGTGACCAATGGTATAGCTGCCAGGATTGAGTCGAAAACGCGGATGTTCATCGTATCGACTCAAATCGTTGTTAGTGATCGTTTCGTCTGCATATTCAAAGCCTGCACCGTAGGCATCTGCGTAGGCGTAGCCCGCCGTAGGCATCGCTAACTCTAGCAGCATAAGGGTGTTAACCTAAAAACGGACGCGCCAGAAAAAAGCTAGAAACTGATTTAGCATCTACCGCCTCTCCCTCCAGAATAGCTTTTTCTAATTCTTCAGGAGTCATAAACACAGTTTCGATATCCTCGTCTTCATCTTGTAGTAGTGGTGTCTCCAGCTTTTCTAAATCTCGTGCCAGAAAAGCATAGATAATTTCATCAGAATAGCCAGGAGCTAGGAAAAATTCGCCTAACTTTTCCCATTTTTGGGCACTATAGCCAGTTTCTTCAGCAATTTCACGCTGTATAGTTTCTAAAGGATCTTCACTTCCTTCCACTGTCCCCGCCGGAAATTCTAATATCCTTCCTTGAATTGCAAAACGGTACTGGCGCACCAGTATAAGTTTACCTTCTGCTGTCACTGGTACAGCTAGGGCACCGCCAGGGTGACGAATACATTCCCATTCTCCTTCCGAGTTATTCGGCAAACGCAAGCGATTAACTTCAAAATCAAACTTGCGTCCTTTATGAAACAGGCGTTGTCTCAGCAGTTGTGGTAATTCTCTACCTAATGGCATAGTTAAATCTGATTATCTCGTGAATACAGAGGCAAAATCAGTGTTCTTCTGCTTTTAAGGATGGTAATTTTAATTGTCCATCCATAAATGTACATCAGAACAGTCTACCCCTTTGAGCAGCTCTTTAATCACACACCCGGAAACTGGTTCTATCCAATCTGGGGCAATTTCTGCCAGTGGGACTAACACAAAGGCCCGATCCCGAATTCGTGGATGGGGAATCTGGAGATTTGGTGTATCCAAAATAATGTCATCATATAATAACAAATCTAAATCTAGGGTTCGTGGTCCCCAGCGTTCCTGACGCACGCGCCCAAATTGTTGTTCAATTCCTAACAAAATTTCTAATAACTGCTGGGGAAGTATTTCTACCTGTAATGTGACGCAGCCGTTGAGGTAATCTGGCTGTGGTGGCCCGACAGCTTTGGTTTGATACCAATGGGATCTGGCTTCTAAAACAATACCTGGCGTTTGGGCTAAAGTCTCTATAGCTGCTGATAAAATAGCCTGGGAATCGCCGATATTACTACCAAGAGCAACGGCGCTTCGTCTTAGCTCTGCTTCGTCGTAACTCGGTGTAGACATTATACTTTCCTGAAATAAGCCGTTTTCGGGCTGTCTTTGCGGATACTTGTCAATAGCTTTTATATTCCCAGTATTTATCAAAATTAAAGCTTTTTTACAAAACTAAATTAACCAAATTTAAAAAACATTGTTTGACAGTGAATTTAGTTAATTATTTATAGGATATTATACTAAACACAATGGTAATTAGATAACCCCAAAGTTGATTGATGGTGGTTATACAGTTACTACTTTGAGCGAGGAACTGACGTGGGGAAGCTTATCTCCTGGTTCAAGCGAAGACCAACTAATTTGAGTGACTCTGGACAAGGAGGAACGAATGAGAGCTTACCACCAGCACATCTGGCGTAAAAGAGGCAGTTACTGAGCAAAATGAAAATTTTACCATCTAGGATGAGGACCAATCGGGCAACTGGCAAAAAACCACTCTATCGTCGCTTATGGTTTTGGGCAGGTCTAGGTATTGGTGGTGGGATAGTTGCTTCGATCTACGGCATCAGTTTAATAGATCGGACTTTGCCAGATAAGTCCGAGTTGAATGCTGTGTTTCGAGAGCAAACACTGACCATTAAAGCTGCTGATGGCACCATATTACAACAACAAGGTGAAGCGACCAGAGAACAGCTAAAGCTAGAACAAATACCAGATACTTTAAAAAAAGCTTTCATCGCCTCAGAAGATAGAAGATTTAGGCAACACAACGGAGTCGATCCGCAAGGGATTGTCAGAGCGGGTTTGAATAATTTGCGATCGCAAAACGTGGTAGAAGGTGGTAGCACCATCACCCAACAGCTAACGCGGATTCTGTTTTTGAAACAAGAGCAGACAATCTGGCGCAAACTCAAGGAAGTCCGCCTAGCTCAAAAAATGGAGCAAGAATTAACCAAAGATCAGATTTTAGAGCGTTACCTGAATCTGGTTTATTTGGGAGGTGGAGCTTACGGTGTAGCAGATGCAGCCTGGGTATACTTTAGTAAGTCGCCAGATCAACTTTCTCTCGCCCAAATGGCAACGATTGCTGGATTAGCTCCTGCTCCTAGCTTATACGCCCCAGACAAAAATCCGGAAGCGGCAAAACGGCGGCGGGACTTAGTATTATTACGGATGCAAGAAGATGGAGTAATTACACCAGAGCAAAGACAGGCAGCAGTTCAGGAGCCATTAGCACTCAAAAGCAGTCCACCCAAGCGAGTCCAAGTAGAATCACCCTATTTTACCAGCTACATCCAAAAAGAATTGCCCAAGTATGTTTCTGCTAATGTGCTCAAAAGTGGGGGTCTAGTAGTAGAAACCACGCTCAACCCAAGTTGGCAAAAGGTGGCAGAAGAGGCAGTTGCGAAAACGTTGCGAAATCAAGGACGCTGGGAAAACTTTAAGCAAGCCGCAATGGTGGCCATAGACCCCCGCAGTGGTGAAATTAAGGCAATGGTCGGGGGAAAAGACTTTGGTAAAAATCAGTTTAATCGAGTTACCCAGGCACAACGGCAGCCAGGATCGACATTTAAAGGGTTTGTATATGCTACTGCGATCGCTACTGGTAAAAGCCCTTACGATAGCTACGAAGATGCGCCCTTTGTCGTAGACGGCTATGAACCAAAAAACTATAGTGAAAACTTCCACGGTTCAATGAACATCCGAGATGCCCTCACCCGCTCTGTTAATATTGTTGCGGTCAAGGTGTTAATTGATGTAGGATTTACCCCAACGATTAAACTTGCCCATGATATGGGGATAACATCTGAACTCAAACCCACCTACTCTTTAGCACTCGGCTCAAATGAAGTCAATCTGCTAGAGTTGACTAGCGCTTATGGCAGTTTTGCTACTCAAGGATTGCACGCAGAACCTCATGGTATTACTCGCATCCTCAACCGCCAAGGCAAAGTCATCTGGTCAGCTAATTTCAAGTCAAAACGGGCCCTCGACGCTGACAGTGCCGCCATCATGACTTGGATGCTACGCAACGTGGTCGAAGCGGGAACTGGTGGTGCTGCCCAATTAGATAATAGACCAGTTGCAGGCAAAACCGGCACCTCCGACGAAGCCCGCGATTTATGGTTTATTGGCTACATTCCTCAGATGGTGACAGGGGTCTGGTTAGGTAACGATGACAACCACCCTACTGATGGCAGTAGTAGTAGTGCCGCTTACACCTGGCACGAATTTATGGAAAAAGCGGTAGAGGGAATGCCCATAGAAAAGTTTCCCAAACGACCTAAGTTAGAAGGTCGCAAAGGCACTATCAAAGCCCAGTCCATCAAGCCCAAACAAGTGCTGAATCGTTCTATTGCCTCTGATGATGATGATGACTCAGAAGGGGAAAGAGCGAGAAATTCTAATTCTGAGGAGAGTGGTTCATCTAGAAGACGTAGAAGAAGCAGGAGCTATTCTCAAGAAGAACAGCAAGCAAGCGATTATACCCCAAGACGGAGAAGGCGCGATCGCAGCGAATCAAGTTCTAGTAACTCCTCCTCAAAATCATCTACCTCAGAATCATCTACTCCACGGCGACGAGCTAGAAGAGTAGAATCTGATTCTCCCCCACCTCGAAGAACTCGGCGAGAGCTGCCTCCCGCAAATAGTTCCGGTTCTTCAGGTTCTTCATCGTCACAACCATCTTGGCGGGATAGACTTAGACCTTCTCAACAGTAATGAAGTAATGAGAAGTGGGCATTGTTGATACTATGCACGACCACTATTTCAGGTACTCATTTATGCTTTATTTTGCGATCACTGTGTACAAACCTACACCTGTCAAGACAGGGGCAGAAAAGACAAGAGGACGGGACAAGGAAACATGAATATGAGTGAGAACTTGCAATAAGTCTTTCCCCTTGCCCCTCTACCTCTTTAGTCAACCAGACTCAATCTCAGAAGTCAAAAGATAAAAACGCCCAGTTAAAATCACTGCACCCATAAGTAGCCCTAGTACTAAACCTAACCATAAACCTATAGCACCCCAGCCGAAAGTGAATGCCATCAGATAGCCACCACCTAGACCTACTCCCCAGTAAGCGAACATAGTAATGAACACTGGCATTTTGGTGTCTTTCAACCCGATTAAAGCACCAGCAGCAATAGTCTGAATAGAATAAAATATTTGAACTATTGCCCCCGCAGCGAGGAAGGAAGTTGCCGTTTTAACTATCTCGATATTATCTAGATTACTGGTGTCTAAATACATTGCCACAATATAGTTGGGAAACAGCCAAAAAATTAGTGCCACAATGCTTACAAAGGGAGTAACAAGCGCAATGCAGATTAATCCCGCTCTGCTTGCACCCTTAAGATCATCTTGTCCCCTTAACTGTCCTACTCTCATCGTGACGGCATAGGAAATACCTATAGACACTGTTTCAACAAAACTTTCTGTCTCGACGGTAATTTCATGTGCTGCTAATGTCTCTGTTCCAAACCACCCCATCAGTAAAGCAGTAACAGTGAATACTCCAATTTCTGCTCCATACTGCAACCCCAAAAACCACCCAGTTTGGAAGATATCTAAAAACATATCTTTATCAAACTGATGCAAAGCACAATCAAGCTGATAGTCTTGAAAGTAGTTATCAAAACAAATCCAACTGGCAGCAGCGATAAAATTCAGCCAAAGAATGAGTGCACTTCCCCAACCGATACCAGCTAAACCAAGGGCTGGTAAACCAAATTTACCGAACATTAACACGTAATTAGCAACCGCATTTAATAATAGTCCAGCTACCGTAATTACTGTTAAGAATTGGGGGCGATTTAGGGCAGAGCTAACTTCTTTTAAGATACAAAAACCAAGTGCAGCCGGAAAACCCCAAACAATAGACTGTAAATATGTTTGAGCTAATAATACATTGCTTTCTTCTTGACCAGTTAGCAGTAGGATATAGTCAAAGTGCCAAATGATAAACATTATAGGTAAGCACATCGTCACAGCTAACCAAATTCCTTGACCGGTAGCACGGCTAACTTGATCTATTTTTCCCGCACCAAAAGCATTGGCTACACTCACACCCGCAGCTGAAAGAACAGAACGACAAACGGAAGCTAGTGTAGAAAAGGTAACAGCACCTAAAGCACCCGCAGCTAAAGCTTGGCTGTTAAGCAAGCCCATCATTACGCCATCCAATAAAGGAATGCCCGCTTCTAATATTTGAGTAATTACCAGAGGAACTGCCAATTGCAGGCAGGCTTGGACTTCTAATATCAGTTCTGACTGAAATTCTCTTGAAGTTAACTCCATTGGGGCGCTAAAAAGCAATGCTGCATACATTAAGATATATTAACGCTACAGGTGCAATCAACTCAAGCTATTTGCGATCGCTTCCCATTCAAATATGTAAAACGAGGAGAATTCAGGAGTGCTAGGTACTGGTAGAAAGTTATTAATCTTCCCCTGCTCCCCCTACTTCCCCTGCTTCCCCTCCCCTTTTTTCTACCCTAAAATAGCAAAATCACTGGCTCGGTAGTTTTGGGTGTGTAGTCGAGTACTTTGTTACGATACCAGAAATTTCAGGGTTGTAAAGCCTTAGATAATTCCAGTAATTGCCAAATACTTGCCGCACATAGTTTTTAGTTTCATCAAAGGGAATTTCTTCAACAAACTCATCTGGATCTTTTGTAGTTAGAGTTTGCAACCATTTGGAGACATTATTAGGGCCAGCATTGTAACTAGCGATCGCCAGCAAGGAGTTATTGTTATATTGATCGTGGGTATGACCCAAATACCATGTACCCAGCATGATGTTATCATTGGGGTTTTCTAAGTTGATTGTTTTGAAATCCACCTTGATTTGTGGGGCGATCCATTTAGCCGTACTCGGCAACAGTTGCATTAAACCAATAGCATTAGCAACAGATTTGATTTTTGGTTCAAACCGTGACTCTTGACGCATCAAAGCAGTTACTAGCAAAGGATTAAGTTTACGGTCAATAGACCACTTTTCAATCTCTCGCAGATAAGGAAATGGATAACGCGCTTGCCAGTAGGTGATTTGTTTACTTAAAGTCTGATATTGGGCAAGTTCGGCTGGTATTTCCCGGTCTTCCAATTTAGAAATTTCATCAATTCCGATGAGATTGTCTCCCCTAGCCTGCCGCATTAACCCTTCAGTAAATTGCTCTGCTACCGTTGGCTGAATTTTGTTCTGAAATTCTGTTTGCCATTGTAACCAGGCATCACGGTCTTGACCTAGTAGATACAATTCTTTGAAAGTTTCAGAACCAGCAGGCGGTAATGGACGCTGGGGTGCGATTACTTCCGGGTTCATGACGCGCACGTTGTCAAAATTGCCGACATTTAGCCCTAACATTGTTGCGGCTCGCCATGCATAGTAAGAGTAGGGAAACTGGCTAATCACATACTCATAAGCAGTTTTAGATTCTTGCTGTTTCCCCAGTAAAGCTGCCCATTTACCTACCCAAAAGCCTGCTCTTGGAGCCAAAATACTATTGGGGTTATTAGTGACGATTGGTTCTGCCCATTGCCAAGCACCGACGTAATCTTTGGCTTCGGCTTTATCTTGGGCGGTTTTCCAACGGTACTCTGCTGCTTCGTCAGAGTTGCCGTATTTACCTATGAGTAATTGCCACGCCGCGCTAGCTGACTTTTGATCCTTAAGAGTTTGGAGAGTTTTGGCTTTTTGTGCCAGTGCAGTAGCAGCTTGTTTGGGAAATTTACTAATTACCTGCTCAAGATACGGTAAGCCGTCTTTAGGTGTTTTTGCAGTTTCTGCTAACCGCAGTAGTGCCGTTCCAGTTTCCTCACTATTGGGAAATTGCTGCACTAATTGTTGATAGGTGGCGATCGCTTTTTCTTTGTCTTTGCCTCCCACCTGTAAGCCTCGTGCAGTCCGGTAGAGGTTGCGCGATGTTTTGGGTGCTTTGGCATAAGCATTCGCCGCTTTGGGAAATTGACTATTTTCCCAATAGTCTGTACCAATGAGTTCCCAGTCTTCGGGTTTGAGATTAGGCTCTTTTACTAACTGATCCAAAACGCCCACTATACCCGGTTGATCGTAGGCATACTTAGCCAAAATCAACTGTAATTGTGGCTGATTGGGATTTTCTTGCAAGCGTTTGCGGATAATTTCCCAAGTTAAAGGATGAGAAGGAAATTGAGCGATCGCAGTTTCTTGTTGCTTTGGTTGAGCAATTAGATATAGCGCTTTGACTGCGGCCGATTCTTTGGGATAGAGTTTCAGCACTTTTTGCCTGAGATCCGAAGCTTTGCCGTCCTCGCCCAACATATCCTCTGCTTGGGCTTGTTTGAGCAAAATGTAGGGCGCGAGGATGGGATAGTCTTTCTCCAGTCCTTGGAGTAAAACCAGAGCTTTTTGCCCTTGGGTTCTTTCAATGTAATCACTCGCCAAAAGATAACGAGCGCGATTCCGATCTGGCGAGCGCGATTCTTGAGCGATCGTTGCTAGTTTTGCTGCCCGTTCTGACAATGATTGCGATATCAACCCAAAGACAGCTGATTGAGCAACACTACCGTCCGATTTTTGCTCTGCTTGATTCTGACTCAGTTTGAGCCATTTTCCCAGAGACCTACCAATCTCAGGTGCTGATACCATTGCCCCAGTTAAAAAGGCAAACAGTGCTGCACCCGCAATTATCGAAATTTGTTTTTTCTGTAGTTTCTTCAGCATGAATACCCGCTGAATAGTTTCGGTGAATTTCTTGAAACTTTAACACTCCTAACCATCAGTGTTACCAATTTTTAATTTTAGATTTTTTATTTTATGTAGAAAAATACTAATTTTCAATCCTTCAGTTGGTAATATTGAGTGTTTAGCACATATTAGATACTATTACATCTATCTTGGGTATATCTTAAAGATGGCAGGAGGTAGTTCGTTGGGGATTCGACTCTTACTAATTTGATAGATACCACTGAACTTTCGTACCCTGCGGGAAACTGACACAACAGTACAACCCACATTCCGTACCCTAGCTGTCACAAAAGGGTTTTTATTGAATATTTTCTCTACCATGAGAATAAAACAATACTTTACTTGCTCGTATAGTCATATTATTTACCTACCCTAAATCAGCCCGAAACATTTCTAGTTTTGTTGTATATTAGCAGACTGTCCTGATCTATAAACAGTGAACAGCAATTAACTGATATATAACTGATAACTACTTGTTGCTTGTTTTAGTAGTTTCCTGAAAAACATGGGCACTGAAGAACTTTACTCTTGTCCTTGTTGTGGTTACAAAACTAAATCAAGTTTATGCAACAAGAAAATATTAAAATATTGCTTAATCATGGGTGGATTTTTAGTATTAATATCTTTACTATTAGGTAATAAACTACCTAATAGCTAATTTGTAAACTCAAGTAAAGTACTGATTGAGTAAGCGTTTCAGTAATAGCAGTCAAAGAAGCAGTTATTTGCTGAAATTCAGATCTAATGATGAGTTGAGTATCCTTAAGATTTTCTTTATGAATTAGCTTTAATAAATAGATAAAGCCAAGCAACTCATCAGATTAATGAATAGCAACCACAACAATTAATTGAGGAATGTAACATGAAAACCAATAAATTACAAACAGGTTTAGTTCGCAATTACCTAACAGCAACAACACTTGGTGCACTCTTGTCACTTACTACATGCATAGGTGCGGCTACTGCCCAATCCGCAGATCCTAAACACCCAGCTCCACTGCAACCTGACGATAACATCGCTGTAATCAGCAGCACAGTTCAGATTCCACAGTACTACTATGTGACCCTTGGACCAGGTAAGGGGACATTGACTGTTGAATTTTCCGCGAATGGATTTCCTGGTGCTGGGGGAGAGATCCAAGTTAGCTTGCTGAAGAATGGTAGTAATAAAAACTACAGCGTAGTCGTCAAATCAACAAAAGCCGTCTTTGGTTCAGATGCAGCACAGACTGGACAAGTGACTATCCCGTTTGATGTTAAGCAGGCGGGTCAGGTGATTTTGCGTATCGACCCTCCTTCGTCAGGACTAATTGTAGCCGCAGGTCGCTACAACATAAAAGCCACTGGTGCCGTGAAATTTGCCCCAATAGATTCCAACCAAGCACAGATAGTAGGAACCTATCGTGTTCATAGCTATATACTTGGTGATAATGAATCCAATAAGCTGATTAAGCTAATGCCAGATGGTAAAATCCTTAGTGAGACAGGATCTACAGGCTCGTGGTCACTCTTCGATCCAAGTAGCAAAACCTACATTTTAGAACTCGCAAGCGAACGCAGCACTCTAATATTTTGGCCAGCCGTAGGTTTCTCAGCGAAATCCACTGGCAATCCCGATTTAGAACTAGTCCGATAGTGCGATCGTTATTAGAATCTTCTCTCGATATAGCAATCCTAAATGAAATAAAAACTAATGGTACATTTATACCAACTTGAAGTTCTTTACCAATCACCAAGAATTTGATTTTTCTAAGCTGCATCAGTATGAACTCTGTTCGAATATTAAATAGGATTGCTAAAGATAGAACTCGTCACAACCACTTGGGGGTTTTTTCCAGTTTTGTAGGGTGTGTTATCGCGTCAGCGTAACGCATAGTCAGAGATTTTCGGTGCGTTAGGACTAAAGTCCATAACATACCCTACCAAATTAATAGCTAATGTGGAGCAGGTTTTTCGATTTGTGTGTACACTGTAGCCGAAACGAGGAGAGGAATGAAAGCGGGTTTTTTAGTATACTTTCAGACTTTACAAACATCCTCTAATCCCCCATTGATTGCATTCTGAATTCTGACTTCTCATTTAAGTTTTTCGTGAGCAGCCAAAATAATTTTTTCGGTTTCTTCCCAACTAATACATTTGTCAGTTACAGAAACACCGTATTTTAATTGTTCTTGTTTACCAGTAATTGGTTGATTACCTTCATACAAATGCGATTCTAGCATCATACCAACAATTGATGTATTACCATCCACTATTTGCTGAATAATATTTTCTAAGACAGCACCTTGTAATTTGTAATCTTTATTGGTATTGCCGTGGCTACAGTCGATAACAATTCTCGGTAGTAAATTTGCCTGTTTTAATTTCTCTTCTACCAGTTTGACATTTGCTGGATCGAAGTTGGGTTGACTACCACCCCTTAAAATTACGTGACCGTAGCCATTACCTTTAGTTTGAAAGACGCTCACCTGTCCATTTTGACTAATTCCTAGAAAATTATGCGGATTTTCAGCTGATTGTAGGGCATTCAAAGCTACTTGAATATTGCCGTCGGTACCGTTTTTAAAACCTACAGGCATCGAAAGCCCACTTGCCATTTCGCGGTGAGTTTGTGATTCAGTTGTGCGGGCGCCAATGGCAGACCATGTAATCAGTTCACTGATGTATTGAGGTATGATTGGATCTAGTGCTTCTGTGCCAGCAGGTAATCCCAACTCCGTAATTTTTAATAATAGCTCTCGTGCAATTAATAAACCTTTCTCTATATGGAAAGAATCATCCATATCTGGATCGTTAATTAAACCTTTCCAGCCTACGGTTGTTCTTGGTTTTTCAAAATATACTCGCATAATTAGTAGCAAGTTATCCTTGACTCGCTCGGCCAATATTTTTAATCTCTCAGAATATTCGAGCGCTGCTTTTGGATCGTGGATTGAACATGGGCCAACTACTATAAATTTCCTGCGATCCTGAAAATCTAAGATATGTTCTACTTCCTGTCTATATGCTAAAACTCTTTGTTCTGCTAATTGTGTCAAAGGTAATTTTGACTTGACTTCATTGGGAGTTAATAAAATGCGATCGTTCTCAATGTTAGCGTTATCGATATCAGTATTAAATAATTTGTTGTGCATGGGGATGCTTTGGCAATTCTATAGACGCACTTCAACTCAAAATTTTAACATAAACCTATGAAATTTTAAAATAGCTTATTTTCTGCTTGACAAATTTCTAATTAGACTGTATCTAAATGAAATACTAACTGAAAAAGGGGAAATATGTTCCCCCTTTTTCTTTGCTATTAAACTCTTAACTGAGTAGTGTATATCATTATTGCCATACAAACACTTTAGCTTCGTATGGCCCCAAGTCGATTATGATGCCATCGTCACCAGCTTCGACATCATAATTGCCTGTCCACTCGTGCCATGTACCAGCACTAGGAAAGTTAGGAACATGATATTCAGCTAGGAAGTTTTCTGAAAAATTTGTAATTACGACTACACGAGAACCTTCATCATTCCAACGAGTATAAGCTAATACTTTTGCATCAGGATTTTCGTGGATAAAATCAATATTTTCTGTATAGAGAGCATGATTGCTTTTACGCAGGTTGGTTAAGCCTTTGTAGGACTCAAATAAACCACGATTTAAATCATTCCCTAACAGTGTCCATTCGATTTTGGATGATTCAGGTTGTTTAGGTTTATACTCGCCAAATTCTTCTCCCATCCAAATCAAAGGCACACCAACAGCAGTCATTAGGATGGCTACTCCTAATTTAGCCCGCCGAAATGCTTCTTCGTCAAAAATTTCACGGTTCCCCAGTTCAACCATGAGATGATTATGGTCGTGGTTGGTAAGATAATTTACCACATTGGTGGCACCCAAGAAGCCTTGACGCTTGCAGTCAATGACATCTTTTAAACGCTCTAAATCAAATGTATCACCGCAAATGTGTTCTAGAATGCAGTGATAAAAACTATCATGCCAGCAACCATCCATTGGCCCATCTACATTGGTAATGCTGGGAGTTTCAGGAATGTGTTCGGCAACATTATAAAAAGGCTTCATGCTAGCAGTTTTTTTGGCTTCTTGAACAATCCAGTGCATAAAGTCGTAGTTAGCAATTTGCCGCGCCGCATCATAACGAATACCATCAAGATGATATTCTCCAATCCAAAAACGAATTGTGTCGCCAATAAATTTCCAGGCTGGCTTAATATCTAATTTTTCATCATAATGTTCGTAATTAAACTCAGGCCCCCAATTATTACCAGGGTCACGAGGTTCGTGATGATACCAATAATCGTGATCAATTTGTGTTAAGGGAGCAGATGCTTCTGAGTGGTTGTAAATTCCGTCAATAATTACACGAATACCTCTGCCATGACACTCATCAATCAAATTTTTTAACTCAGCAGTAGAACCATAACTTGACTCTGTTGCAAAGAAGTGGCGGGGATTATAACCCCAACTATAATCACCAGGATATTCTTTAAGTGGCATCAACTCAACAGCATTAATTCCTAGTTCACATAAATAGTCTAACTTTTCAACGACGTGTTTGTATTTACCTCGTGCATAAGGATCGTCCTCGCCACCTGAAAAGTCACCAACGTGCAATTCATAAATTACTAATTCGTGGTCAGCAGGTAAAGGTTTATCATCATGTTGCCAAACATAAGTATCGATAATCCTTTTCCCGTCTTTTACTTGGATAACACCATCGTCGTTTCCACTTTGTTCATCTATATCAGTTGCATAAGGATCTGTAACATCAACCCATTGTTCTGGTTCAAAAAACCATGAATTTGATTGAACACGGAATTTATATTTATAAACACCATCTTCTAGTTCAACACTTGTGCGGAAATAACCATCCTCACCTCTTTCCATTGGAATTTCTTGCCAATCAGAAAAGGAACCAATTAATGCAGCTCCTTTGTTATAAGGTGCAAATAAATTAAATTCAACTGGCTTTGCCATAGAAGTGTTTGTAATATCAAGGGTTGATAGAGATATTCTCTGATGCTCAATTGAATTTGCAAATAGCTCTAGAGAAATAATTAGATTGCAAGTGCTTCTATCTTCAGGAATAACTTATAAATTTTTTATAAAACTTAACTATAGTTTTTTGGTTTTTAGCTGTTTATAGTATTTATTGGCTAAAATAATATGGATTTATTATCTTGTAAAAAGTTTTTACAAAACTAATATTTTTTAAAGTATTGCATAGAAATAAAAAACTTTTAAATAAAACAAGATTTTTTGGAATATGAAAATACAGTATATACTTGGTAAAAAGCAGTCTGATTTTACCAAATATATGCTGCAAAACTACTCTTTTTTGTTGTTAGCTTGTTGAAGATAACTTAACAACCAATTTGCTGCCGTCGCCCTACGAGTTTGCCGAGGCCCAAATTCTCCAATTTTGTAACCTTTGAAACCCAGTTTTTCTTTCAGCATTTGTTTATTTTCAGCAGGAATGGAACGAGTCAATTTGACAGTTGCGGGGCGAGATGCAATGAAATCTGGTGGTTGTGGGTACTCATTATGCCATTCTGCTGCAACTTGGTTAGTGTCCCATTGTGCAATTGAGGAGTCATAGCGATAGCCTAAATAATGCCATAGCAACTGGTTGACTGTGGCATCATCAAGTTTATCGTCAAGAATTGCCCAAATTGTTTCTGTATTAAGTGGTGGCAGATTAGACATAAACAATTCAAAATTCCAAGGGAAAAAACTGACTACTGATTAAATTACAACAGTTTTCAGGTATTTAGACTACGGCTTGGATGGGGAGTAGGGTAGTTCAATTACTTGAAAAGCGCTGTAAATGTATAAAAACTATTAGGTTTTAAGAAAGACTGAAATGAATTTCGCGGCGCTGGAGTAAAAAATAGATTGTGTATACACAAACTAGGTAGACTGGAATCATAAAGATTAGACCAGTCTATGCAGAATTCTACAGCACTGCCAAAGATTATCCGCGCCCATGTATTCATTTCTGGCCGAGTCCAAGGAGTGGGTTATCGCTATTCCACTGTCGATACAGCTAGGCAATTGGGATTAACTGGTTGGGTGCGGAATCTCCCGGATAATCAAGTAGAAGCAGTTTTTGAAGGGGCGCGAGAGGTTGTAGATAACATGGTTCGCTGGTGTCACTCTGGGCCACCTGCTGCTGTAGTTAAAGATGTTGTGGTTGAATATGAGGAACCGGAAGGGTTACGGGGATTTGAAGTTAAGCGGGTTGAGTAGGAAGTTAACAAGGGCACAGGAAAAAAACTATCCTCTGTACCCGATAAACTATGCTGAAGTGACCTGTATACTCGTGGGTTTTTCCTATTCATCCCTTGAAGCAGTTTACCGCCTGTGAAAAATTTTGATTACAATGCAGATGTCCACTAGGCGGCGTGCTGTCTATCCACGTAAATCCAGAACATACTCAATGAGTAATCAATTAAAAGACTACAATCCCAGCGGCGTAGGTGAAATAAATGGCAACCTCTTAGGTTTGCCCTGCGATTATGAGTCTGCAAACTTGATTGTTTTTGGTGTGCCGTGGGAAGTCACTGTTTCTTATGGTGCTGGCACTGCTAATGGCCCACAGCGAATTCTAGATGCTTCGACTCAACTAGATTTGTTCGATTTTGATAACCCTGATGGCTGGAAGCAGGGAATTTTTATGGAAGAAATTCCCCAAGATATTTTAGAGAAGAACACATACTACCGCGCTTTGGCAGCAAAAATTATCGGGCGATTAGCACAAGGAAAACAACTTTCAGATACACCAGATTTAACATCTGTCCTGACAGAAATTAATCAGGCTGGTCAACAGGTTAATCAATGGCTGTTTGAAAATTGTCAGGCAGCAATTAATAATGGTAAGCGAGTTGCAGTCATTGGTGGAGATCACAGTTCGCCTTTAGGTTATTTCCAAGCATTAGCAGCTAAATACGCAAACTATGGCATTTTGCACATTGATGCCCACGCAGATTTACGCGATGCTTATGAGGGATTTGAGTTTTCCCATGCGTCGATTATGTTTAATGCGATGAAAATACCGCAAATTTCTAAGTTAGTGCAGGTAGGTTTGCGTGATATTAGTCATGATGAAGTGCAAATGATTGAGCAATCTGATAGTCGCATTATTGCTTATTACGATCCCGCTATTAAGCAAAAGCTTTACTCTGGCAGAACTTGGATTGATTTATGCCAAGAAATTATCAGTCATTTACCTGAGTATGTTTATATTAGCTTTGATGTAGATGGTTTAGATCCAAAACTCTGTCCGAGTACGGGTACTCCTGTTCCGGGTGGGTTGGAGTTAGAGCAGACATTTTGTCTATTCCGGGAATTGATCAATAGTGGGAGAAAAATTATTGGCTTTGATATTTGCGAAGTCGGTGATGCGGAGTGGGATGGTAATGTTGGAGCGCGGATAGTTTACAAGCTGGCAAACTTAATGGATTTATCAAACAGAATTCAGGAGTCAGGAGTCAGAATTCAGAATTAATTCTATACAACACTTCTCTACGTTCGTGCAACGTGTTGCAGATAGACGCTTTGCGTAGCTTGCTTTCAGGACTTACGCAACTGTCACAGGCGAGATCGCGTCCCCCAAAGGTGAAGTCTCTAGCTCTAATAAGAAGGATGTATTATTGCCACATTGGTTCATGATCATGCGCTGCATAACTTTTAGTTCAAATTTGTCGGCTGAACTGTTAAACTGCGTTCTAATCCGATCACATGAGCGCGTAAGGCACTGTGTCCAAACATTGGGGCAACATTGGGGCCAAGGGGTAACTGTTGCAAATGCTGTAAATATTCTGCTGGTGTCTGCCAGGAAACCAACTTTTTCAACCATTTTGCAATCAGCAGATGAGAAGTGTCTCTACTCTCTGAAAAATATCAGCCAGGATTTGGGGTTCTGCGATCGCAACAGACAAGCTACAGTTACCAATGACCATGCTGGTAACACCATCACACACTGATTCGCTCAATCTTGGTGCAATTTCTAATTCTAAATCGTAGTGGGTATGAATATCTATAAATCCAGGTGTCACCCATAACCCAGGAGCATCAACTACTTCACGCGCTGGGGTAGTTAAGGAGGGTGCAAGGGTGACAATGCGTCCGTTTTGAATGCCGATATCTCCACGCACAGGTGGAGACACGGAAAATTATTAACAGATGAAGAGAAATCTTTCATACGCGTCGAATCTAAGCGAAACTTTATAGAAGAATGGATTTTAACGGTCAAAGAACAAGAGTCGATTCTCTACTAATAGAGAGGTCTAACACCTATAAGTTATGTTAGTAGTATGAGTAATTTTGTTCTGCTCCTGAGCCAAAAAACTGGAAGATGAGCAATATTTATAACTTGGAGACAAGACCACGAGTTTTCGTAAGTTATGCAAGTGTCGATAAAACGATTGCAAGAGCAATTGTGGAGGGACTGCGATCGCAGAATATCAATGTATGGTTAGATGATTATGAACTCTATCCAAGAACGCATTGGGCTGAATCTATTCGCTCCACAGTTTCAGCAAGTGCCTATTTTCTCCTTCTATTATCCAAACATTTGGTAA
The DNA here is from genome assembly GCF_036917535.1 of Nostoc sp. GTDB lineage: Bacteria > Cyanobacteriota > Cyanobacteriia > Cyanobacteriales > Nostocaceae > Nostoc. The sequence goes on along the minus strand of NZ_JBALDA010000054.1, from coordinate 29,604 downwards.
ACTCCCATTGGGTAAGCAAAGAAACTGAAGCTGTACTGAAAGAGCTGCAAAACCGAAATATCACATTCTTACCTGTTCTTTTGGAGGATTGTGAGATTCCATCATCACTTGCTACATATCAGTTTTTTGATATGAGAAGTGGAATAGAGGAAAACTTAAAAAAACTCGTTAACGCACTTAGCTCTACTGTGGAGATTGATTTTGAGAAATTGTCTCCACACACCTTCGAGCAACTGGTTACAGATCTTCTTCAGAAACTAGGTTTTATCAATCTGCAATCGGAGAGTAAGCAAAGTGATTCAGGTATTGATGCTATTGTTGAATTCCGACATAAAGATCCTTTTGGTGCTGAAAATCGAGAGGTATATGCTGTTGAAACAAAATTTTACCGTGATTCTCGTGCTGACTTGCGAACACTCGTGCAATTGTCGGTTATGTCAAGAATGATCCAAAGATTGATAAGGCACTGCTTGTTACAAACGGAAATCTTACATCTGTTGCTCTTGATTGGGTAAACAATGCTCCAAAATTAACTGGTATCCCAATCCGTGTTGTTGATGGAACAGAGTTAAAGCGCCTTCTCCTTCAAAACACCGATCTAGTTTCCAAGTACTTTACTGCCAGTGTAGGTCACGCTTAATGAGCCGAATTACTGGTTTTATCAATCGGCTTGATAACTGTCCTGCTGGTCAGAAAGGTTGGCGAGAATTTGAAGATATAGCAATGGACAGGGAGCTTAGGACAGCAATAAAATCACATAGTATCCTGTTGAAGGCGCGTTTCCCACGAACTGTCCTAACGGCTTTGGCGACTGCTATATGTGTATAGAAATTCTTGAATTTTTATTTGTCCCGCCGTTGGTAAGACCAATTATTCAGCCACGAACGTACTCTGGTACAAGTCGACGCGATGCAGTATTTCCAAATCGAAATTTTGATGAAAAACACAGTTGGGGCTTGCTTATTCGTGAACTGGAAGCAAGATTGGTGCTATTTGAGTTCAAAAATTACGATGCAACAGATATTGGACATGAGGAAGTAATTCAAACTGATAATTACTTGACAGAGCCTATGGGTAAGCTTGCAATAATGGTGTGCAACAAACTTCCTAATGATAGTGCTCATATTCAGCGAAATAATATTTACAGTCGGCGTCGCAGAGTCATTCTCTTCATAATGAAAGAGCATCTCAAGGAAATGCTCTTCATTAAGGAAAGAGGAGAAGATCCATGTGATTTAATTGTCGATCTAGTTGAACGATTTTATCTACAACACGAGTAAAAGCAGTAAATAACATTTTTCACGCTGTGTGAAAACGCATTCCAAAGATCGCCTTTTCAACTTCATCATTCTACCTCAGAAGTCGAAACACTAAGCTTTTTTCTCAATATATCGAGTTAGGAGGCTGAGAAATCTAAACTTTGCCGAAAAGAGATCAGCAGTTCATTCAATGCAGCCATGTCAATTAAAAATGCATCATGTCCGTGGGTTGACTTCAGCCACACCAGTTGAGCATTAGGGATTAAATTTGCCAATTCTTGTTGTTCTACTGGAGGATAGAGAATATCAGAATCAATTGCGACAATTAAAGTCGGTTGCTGGATGCTTTGCAGAATAGATTCATAATCTGACAAATTAGGACTGTTGCGATCGCGTGCAACATCGTGGCGATCCATTACATGGGTAAGGGTAATGTAAGTGTTGGCATCAAATCGTTCTGTCAGCTTTTGACCCTGATGTTGTAAATAACTAGCTATAGCAAACTGCTCAGATGCATCATACTGCCGCCCAAAGCGGATTGTAAAACTATCCCAAGAACGGTAAGTAGACATCGCCATGATCCTTGCCACTGCTAGTCCTTGATTTGGGGGCGCATCCAGGATATAGTTTCCTCCTTGCCAGTTAGGATCGGCATAAATTGCCTGTCTTTGGGCTTCACTTAATCCAATACACCAAGCTGAATGTCTGCCAGAAACAGCAATGGGTGCGATCGCTTTCACCTTTTCTGGATATAATAATGCCCACTCTAGTGCTTGCATCCCACCAAGCGATCCGCCAATTACTAACCGCAGAGATTGAACACCCAAGTATTCTAGTAGTGCAGCTTGTAAGTGAACCAAATCTCGGATTGTAATCTTAGGGAAGGATACACCATAAGGCTTTCCTGTTATTGGGTTAATAGTAGTTGGCCCAGTTGTACCGTAACAACTTCCCAAGATATTGCTGCATACAATAAAATCGCGTTCTGGATTGAAGGCTTTCCCTGAACCAAACAAAGGTTCCCACCAATCATCAGCGTCAGCCGAACCAGTTAAGGCATGACAAATTAGTACCCCATTATCGCCTTGAGCATTTAACTGTCCCCAAATACGATAAGCAACCTGAACCCCAGTTAATGTTTCGCCTCCTTCTAGTTGAAATGGCATCGTAATCTGATAAAACTGGGTTTGCGGTGAGATGAAGTCTGAATAGATCATATCTGGGAGTGGGGAAATTGAGAACTAAATCCTAACTTGCTGGAATGCCTGCTGGAAATCCTCTTTGATATCGTCGATATGTTCAATTCCCACTGATACCCGCACCAAATCGGCTGTTACGCCCGCTGAAAGCTGTTCGTCATCACTTAGCTGTTGATGGGTTGTGGAAGCGGGATGAATGACGAGAGTTTTCGCATCGCCAACATTTGCTAAATGACTAGCCAATTTCACATGATTAATAAAAGCTCTACCTGCCTCCAGTCCACCTTTGATGCCAAAGTTTAAAACTCCCCCAAAGCCATGTTGGAGATATTTTTTCGCTCGTTCATGATAAGGGTGATTGGGAAGTCCCGGATAATTAACCCACAATACTTGCTCTTGCTGCTCTAACCACCGAGCCAATTCTAGGGCATTGCTCACATGCCGCTCTACACGTAGAGAGAGAGTCTCTAATCCTTGCAATAAAAGAAAGGCGTTAAATGGACTCAAGGATGGGCCAAAATCCCGTAACCCCTCGACTCTGGCGCGAATAATAAAGGCAATGTTACCAAAGGAACCATTAGGGCCAAAAACTTCTTGAAAATTCAGCCCATGATAGCCGGGTGCTGGCTCAGTAAACAGAGGAAATTTGCCGTTACCCCAGTCAAATTTACCCGAATCGACTATTACGCCACCAATAGAAGTACCATGTCCACCAATCCACTTAGTTGCAGATTCCACTACTATATCTGCACCATGTTCAATTGGCCGAGCTAGATACCCACCAGCACCGAAGGTATTATCCACAATTAAAGGAATGCCGTTATCGTGGGCAATGTGAGCTAAAGCTGCAAAGTCGGGAATGTTAAATTGAGGATTGCCAATGGTTTCAACGTATAGGGCTTTCGTGCGATCGTCGATCGCCTGACGGAAACTTTCCGGCTCATCTCCCTCAATAAAATTGACATTAATACCCAAACGTGGTATAGAAACTTTAAACTGGTTATATGTTCCACCATACAGAAAACTAGTAGAAACAATATTATCCCCAGCCTGAGCAATGGTACTGATTGCCAAGAATTGCGCCGCTTGCCCACTAGCAGTTGCTAATGCTGCTACACCCCCTTCTAAGGCAGCAATCCGCTTTTCAAATACATCCGTTGTTGGGTTCATGATGCGGGTGTAAACGTTGCCAAATTCCTGGAGAGCAAATAACCGCGCTCCGTGGTCGGCGTCGTCAAAAACGTAGGAAGTCGTTTGGTAAATCGGTACAGCACGAGCATTAGTGCCAGGAGCTGGCTCTTGTCCAGCATGAACTTGCAGGGTTTCAAAACGATATTGTTCTGACATAAGTAGTTATTTGAGTTTCCAATTATACAAACAATTAATAATAATTGAGCCTTGTTTTGGATAAATCAACGGTAATTTGGAGAGCTTACCGTATTTTAACTGGTTGTGCCCAAGATTTCTCATCTTTAGCACAACAAGTTGGAAAAAAGAAAATGGCAATTAACACCGCTTAATTTATATTTAAAAAAAAGCTGTGAGTCATCATGCAAATAGACCAGCCTTTTAGAATTAATACTGCCCTCAAATTTATCCAGCAGTATAATTTGAACGAGAATTAGGGTTTATTCACTTTGGTTTTGAACCAGCGATAATTACTAGTGTTGCCTACGAGTCAGTAAATACTAATGCCGTTAAAATTGTACAACAACTGCAAACCTATGATCCATTGATTCAACAAATTGGACTGACACTCAAACAAAAAATAGAAACTACCGGATTTGATAGTTACCTGTATATGGATTCAGCAGCAGATCTACTGGCGGTGCATTTGTTCAAACGCTACTCCACGCAAAAACTTATTATCATTCGAGAATACACAGGTGGATTACCAAAACATAAATTAAAAGAAGCGATCGCCGATCGCTTATATCAATAATAACTTAGACCAAAATTTGTCACTTGCAGAAATTGCTGCGATCGCACAGAGAAGTCCGCAAAAAAGTCCTTTACCTGCTACGTCTTCACTTAAAAAACGCGATCGCCTATCCGCCTGTTGTAGGCTAGTACAACAAGACAAACAAATTTTAAATATTTTTACACAGCTTCTTGCTTGAAACTAAAAGCGATCGCTCAAATCATTGGTAAAGTCAAAACTTAGGACTTCTGCTTTGCCCTTGAGCCGCCATTAAAAGGGTGCATAATGAGAGCATCCCTTTAACGTATGGTGTCTAGGCATAAGTCGTGAACTCAAAACTCCCAAGAAATTCTTCCCTCGACCATCAACGGACTACCGGGAACCACACGTGAAATACTTGCAGCCGTTTCAAAATAATCGATATTAAACAGATTCCGGAAATTAAGCTGTGCCCCAAACTGTCCATGCTTGTAGAATAGAGCCGCATCAGTGCGAAAATAATCTGGCAGTCGAAAACTATTCAATAAATCTCCTTCTCGCTCTCCGACGTAGAACAATCCCAACCCAACCCCAAAGCCTTTCAAGCCGCCCCTTTGAAATTCATAGGTTGTCCACAGGTTAACGGCATTCTCTGGTGTACTATACAGCCGATTCCCAACGCGATAGGTGTTGTCTTTGGTGATGCGGGCATCGGTGTAACCATAGCCTGCATAGATATTCCATCCCGGCAAAATCTCGCCAGTCAGATTCAATTCAATGCCTCGACTACGCTGCTGACCGGTCTGAATCGAATAATCAGCATGGTTTGGATCCTCTGTTAAAACGTTGTTGAGTACGATATCGTAAAAAGCGAGGGTGGCAGAAAGACTTGTACTCAAATCTGCTTTCACACCAACTTCGTACTGTCTGCCCTGCTGTGGGTCAAACAGGCTGTTATCAAAGGCTCTGCCACCGTTCGGAGCGAACGAGCGACTATAACTGCCATAAAGCGAAATGGCTGGAATTGGCTGGTAGACAATGCCAACACGAGGACTAAACGCATCACCTCCTTGAGTGTCTGAAGTTTGGGCAAGTATATCTGCATTCCTCTGTCTAAAAAGATCAAACCGTCCGCCCAGTAGTAACTTCAAATTTTCGGCAATATTGACTTGATCCTGAATGTAGACACCAAGTTGATCGGTTAAGCTAGTAGAAGAACCCCGATTATTGGGATCATCATTTGGTACAGGAATCCGTGGTGGCAGACCATGTACGGGGTTAAATATGTCAAATGCTGCCGCTTCTCCGAACTCACTGGTATACAGTGGGTATCCACCCCGACTGAGATCGACTCCAAAAAGTAACCGATGTTGAACAGGACCAGTTAAGAACTTGCCAATCACATTGGTTGTTAGGTTATAGCTATAATTATCAAAAACTTCAGCTATAATAAGGCGATCTAGGGAACGGTTATCGTCTAGAATCTCACTGCCCACATATCGAAAACTATTACCACGCACGTACGAGAATCGAAAGGCGTTGCGGAGCGACCAGTTGTCGCTAAATTGATGCTCCAGATTGTAACCAAGGCTACTGGTATTGTACTGGTAATAGTAATTAGGCTCACCAGTACTTCGGTTGATGGGGATTTTACCATTTTGGTTGGGAAGCACCGTGCCTTGAGCTGGTAGACCCAAGTTAAACCCATCGACACGCGAATGCCTATATTCTGCGTCTAGAGTTAATTTTGTTCTTTTGCCAATCATCAAACTTACCACCGGGGCAATCGAATAACTTTTGCTGTTCTGAAAATCGACGAAACTACCCCCGTATTGGTAAAAGGCATTCAAACGATACAACACCGTTTTAGAATCATTTAACGGTCCAGATAAATCTATCGCACCACGGTAAGTGCTGTAGTTGCCAACGGTGGCATCGACCTGATAGAAAGGATCTTGAAGCGGTTTTTTTGTAATCAGGTTGATTGTGGCACCTGGAGAACCTAGACCAAACAGCACTGAAGCTGGGCCCTTGAGAACTTCCACTCGCTCAATATTAGCCAGATCAGCTGATTGAGAGCTGTTGGCATCAAACAAACCATCTCTGAGATAACTACCAGCAAAACCTCGAAGCACAAAGTTGTTTGATTGAAAACCGGGAATCTGTGTAATATTCGCTCCACTCACGTTTCTGAGGGCATCTTGAATCGTGGTCGCTTGTTGATCTCGCAAGACTTGTTGCGGGATGACCTGAATCGATTGCGGAATGTCGCGTAGAGGAGTGTCAGTTCTGGTAGCAGTTGATCCATCTGTGGCGCGGTAATTATCTTGTTCCCCAGTCACCACTAACTCAATCGGCTCATCACCACTAGCTGATGGTTTTGGTTGTGTCTGATTCTCTGGCTGACTAGTTTGAGGCTGTTGTGTTTGCGGTTGCTGCTGTGATGGTGTCGCAGATGCGGCACTTGCAACAGAGAAAATTATCCCCTCATCTGGACTATCAAACAACTCCACAACTGGCTGACTGACTTGGCCTGTAACACTAACCCTGATAGTATTTGCATCAAAGTTTGTCACCGTGATTTCGCTAACACCTGCTATTGGTTTATCTGAGCGAAAACTAAAGGCATCGCCCGACGCTAGGCGCAGTTGGGCATTTGGAATATCAGTGATAAAATTATTACCACTAGAGCGATTTACTAGCTGCAACTGTTGCCCCTTAGATGTCTGTAAAATCAACTCCACACCTTTATCGGTGGGGTTTGCTTTGACTTGGGTGACTTGGACAATTTCTGATGTGGGTGTTGGCGACTGCACTAATAACATTCGAGCGCTAGTCAAAACTGGTTTTAGCTCACTTAATTGCCTAATCGTTCTATTTACATGAGTTGCGGTCAAATTTACCTGGTGTATCGAATTTTCTTGGTTGTTTGTCAGATTCTGGTTCTTACTCATTTCCTGTGCTGATACAGTCTGTCCAAAAAACACCGACACCAAAGTAGCCACCAACAATGGTAGTTTGAAATTCCACATATTTTCCTCACACCAAGATAAATTCAGCAGGTTTTAGCAACAGAGCAAATATTTTTGCTTGTTAGTCGAGAAGTATTCTCAAATTGCTCTTGGTAATACAATACAGGATTCATGTGAAAAAAATGACCCAAGTACGGAATTTTTTTGCACGATAATCGGAGTTTTTGAGTAGATTGATCCTAGTAATAAGTCTCTAAATATTCTTTTGCATTTGATACGCTTTGGGATTTATGCCGTATTTTTTTTTAAATGCAGTAGCAAAATGACTGCGGTTTGCATAACCAACTATTTGAGCAATTTGTTCAATTTTTATTTGCCTTGACAGCAGTAATTGCCTGGCTTGTTCCATGCGATAGTCGTGTAAGTAACCAAATACTGTAGTCCCAAAAATTTGACGAAACCCGCGTTTGAGAGTGTATTCGTTAATACCCACTTGTCGAGCTAGATCGATTAATGAAGGTGGATTACCGATATTTTTTAGTAAAATGTCTCTGGCGTGATGGATGCGATCAATTTCTTGAAGCCGTAACAGCTTTTCTGTTGGCGCTGCTACTCGATCTGCTAGCTTGAGGGAAACCAATTCTAACACTTTGCTCTCCAGATACATTTTGCGTGTTAGTCCCTGATAAGGACAATGAAGAATCTGCTGGAGCGCGATTTGTTTGGCTGGGGTAATTATACTGGGACGTAGATTAAAATATTCTGGTACACCTGCGATCGCCTTTTCCAAATCTTTTGGTAGTTGTTCTCCATAACTTTCGATCAACGTCCTTAGGGTTTCTGGCTTAATTATCAAACTCACCCACCTCAGATTACCTGCTCCATCAATGTTGTTATTCGATTGTGGATACACACCGCCAAAAATATAGTCTTCTCCTGACTTTTTTGGTTGTCCATCACAATCTTGTCCTGATCCAGCTAAAATAAATCCAAATTCTAAACTGTTTTGGTGATAAGGATGAGTAATCCACTTGATTGACTGCGGCAAATAGGTTTCAAAAATTTCGATGAAAATGCCTTCACGCAGCAGTATCCAGCGATAATAGCCTTCGCCCAGTTCTTTGGGATATCGACAAAGACGATCTTCTCGATGGATTGGATCTATTAGGAGTTTTGGATTTGCTGCTTTCCTCAAATCCCAAAAATCATATATAGTGATCTTAATTGTCATCGTGTGTGTATTGTGCGATCGCTGTTGATTAGATATATTACATCTGTGCGAATTTTCACTTTAATCCTCAATCCGCTACTTGTTTTGCAAATTACTACGAAATGCTCAAAAGCAGTGGACAGCAAACTGCCTCAAATGTACTCAAATGGGCAAAGCTGAATCCACCACCAAAGCGGTTGTTAGATGTGGCGGGTGGACCTGCCGAATACAGTATCGCCTTTTGCCAGAAATATCCTGACCTCAAAGCAGATATCCTCGATTTACCCAATGCTATCGAAGCAGGTTTACCCCAAATTGAACAGGCAGGGTTAGGCTCACGCATCCAATATATTGAAGGTAATTTACTCGATACTGACTGGGGTAATAATTATGATGTTGTGTTTCTCTCCAATATCCTCCATTGCCTCACAGCCGAGCAGTGTGAAATAGCTCTTCGCAAAGCATTTCAAGCATTGCGAGTCGGCGGAACTGTACTCATCAACGACCTGTTTCATCCTGGCGAGCAAGGAAAACTCTCCTCACCTATGAGCTTGTTCTCTTTAATCTACTACGTTACCTGTGGTGGACGTATTTGGCCACAACCGACAATTTTAGATTGGCTGACACGGTTAGGATTTCATCAGATTCGCACAGGTAGGTATCGATTAGCTTTGTTGGTATCAGCTGAGAAACTAAGTGCTGAACGCTAACTAACCATTTGCCAATCCTTTATCTATTATTAGTGTTCACAAATCTAATTCCTGCATTTGATATGCTTTGGGATTTGTACCATATTTCTTTCTAAATGCAGCAGCAAAGCGACTGCGGTAAATAAGTTTCGAGAATTTCGATGAGAATGCCTTCACGCAGGAGAATCCAGCGATAATAGCCTTCACCAAGTTCTTTAGAATACCGACAAAGATAATCTTCTGGATGGATTGGATCGATTAGGAGTTGTGGATTTGCTGCTTTCCTCAAATCCCAAAAATCATATATGGTGATGTTAAATGTCATCGTGTGTGTACTATGCAATCGCTGTTGTTTCGATATATTACATCTATGCGATCGCTATCTTTATACTTCAATCAAGTTGAAAAATTACCAGAATAATTGAATTTGTAAAAAAACAAGATGCAGAATTTAAGAAAAAGACTGAACTAGTGTTGAACGCGGCTAAACCAATATTATCGCCGCTGTTTATTGAATTTGGGCAGTCGTTTGTTGAATTCGGGCAATCACCAAGAATTCACGGAAAATAATTTATTACTAATTTCTCGCCCTCTGTAAAATGGGAGCATCCCAAATGTGCAAAATGCCCTTAGATGTCTTAGCAGAATTAATTTTCACTTTTATGTCCATTTATAATTGCGATCGCACCAGCAACTTTGTGAATATCAAAGTTCACTCGCTTGTGATGAGCATTCCAACTGATTTCTGTATGAAAAACTAGCAGGCTACCAGTTAAACCAACAACGAGCGCAATCAGTCCAACACCTAAGCCAATGTAGCGGTGTAAACCAAAGATAACTTTACGTACCGTTTTAGATGTCATAATGGATAATCCCGCTGTACCAATCAAAATGAATATGAAATCGTACCTTGTACAATAAAAGGTGCGCCTGGAATAACCTGATTTCTACCTTGTGACCCCTCAAAATAGCGAATATCCGAGAGGTTCTTGAAATTGAGTCCAATTCGGAAATTCTCTTTTTGGTAATACAGGGCTGCATCCAAGCGAGTATAACCGGGAACCACAAAGGAATTAGCTAAATCTCCTGCTCGCTCACCGACAAAAAATGCCCCAAACCCAACGCCTAATCCTTTCAAACTGCCTGTTTGCAGGGTGTACGTTGTCCATAGGCTGCCACTATTGCGCGGCACATTATTAAGCCGATTGCCGATCGCTAATATGTTGTCTTCGGTAACTTTTGCATCAGTATTAGCGTAGGATGCAATCACCTTCCAACCCGAAAGAATTTCACCTGCAATATCAAACTCAACACCTCGACTGCGCTGTTCACCGACTTGAAGCGAATAGCCAGGATTATCTAGATCGTCGATCAGGACATTTTTCAGTGTCGTATTGTAGTACGCTAACGTTGAAGATAACCGACCATTGAGCAACTCTGTTTTGACTCCAACTTCATAGCCTGTGCCACGTTGGGGATCAAAGGGTTGATTGCTGAAACTTCTACCGCTGTTAGGGGTAAAAGACTGGCTGTAGCTAGTGTAAAGTGACACTTCTTGAATCGGTTGATATACAATGCCTACACGTGGGGTAAATGCATCTGCGTTGTCGGGTGGATTTGTAACATCATTGGTAGTGGATTCATAGTGATAGGTATCAAATCTTCCGCCGACCAGCAGTTTGAGGTTATCCAGCAAGGTAATTTGATCTTGCAGGTAGATACCAAAAGTCTCAGTAACATCATTACCAGTTCTTAAGGGATCAAACTCACCAAAAGTAAAGTTGTAGCTGGGGTTAAAAACATCAATGAATCCTGCCGAGCGATCTCTGGCAGAGAAGAAGCTCTTCTGTCGTGTGAGTTCTAAGCCCAGCAATACCGTATGCTGAATTGATCCCGTTTTGACTTTGGCAGTCAGGTCATTTTGCCAGGAGTAAGTTTCATAATATTGACCGCCAATGGAATTGCCCAGTTCAAAGGTGCGATCATCTTCTGTATCACCGAAGATTTGTAAAGTGGCACCAGGACCACTTTCAGTACTTGCGGTATAGCGAAACAAAGACCGGAGCGATAGATTGGCATTAAAGCGATGGTCGAGGTAAAGGGCTGCTAGGGTTTGGGTGAATTTTTCCTGCCTGGTTGGGTCGCCCAGATAGCGACCGATTGGAATATTAGGAACTTTATTGTCACTCAGTACCACCAGTCCCCGATCAATCGGTCGTGCGTCCCGCAGATAAGATACATCTAGGTTTAAGCTCGTATTTTTGCCTAACTGATAGGTAAAAGATGGCGCAAAGAAGAATCGCTCAGTCTGCACGCGATCGCGAAAACTCCCTGCGTCCTCGTAGGCAATGTTCAAGCGATACGCTAATGTTTTCTTGTCGTTGAGTGGACCGGCAAAATCTAAGGTTGGACGGTAGAAATTATAGCTTCCGGCTGTAAAATTCAATTCGTAGAAAGGATCAAATAGCGGTTTCTTAGTAACCCGATTGATGATTCCCGATGGGTCTACCCGTCCATACAGAATGGATGCAGGCCCCTTCAAGATTTCGATGTGATCGATGTTTGCACTCTCCTCTTGGGTTCGCGAGAAGCCCTCACCGCGAAATCCATTCAAGAAGGGTTCGGCACCAAATCCGCGAACAGTAAAATTCTCTCCACGATTGCCTGATGAACTGGCATAGGTGACACCGCTGACATTACGCACTGCTTCTCTGACGCTAATCGCACCCTGATCGCGGATCACTTCTTGGGGAATTACCTGAATTGAACCGGGAATGTCCCGGAGGGGTGTATCGGTTTTGGTAGCAGTTGACGCATCTGGCGCGTTATATCCTGTATCCTGTTCACCTGTGACTACCAATTCAATCGGCTGATCGTCCTGGGCTGTTGGTTGCTCTGGCTGGGTTTGTTGTGACCCTGGCGCAGGCGGGGTAGGGTTTTGTGCTCTAGATGCAGCACTAGCCACCGAGAAGATTAGACCCTCGTCTGGACTATCAGATAATTCAACTGTTGGTACACTCCCCTCACCGATAACTGTCACCCGAATAGTATTGGCATCAAAGTTACTAACTGTTATTTCAGTAATACCTGCAATTGGTTTAGTCGAGCGGAATGTAAAGGCTTGACTGTTGGGTAAACGCAGTTGAGCATTGGGAATATCAGCGATAAAGTTATTACCAGCACTGCGATTTATAACTTGCAACTGTTGCCCCTTAGTCGTCTGTAAAATTATCTCCACGCCTTGATTGGTGGGATTGGCTTTCACTCCCATCACCTGTACTACCGTTACACCATCTTGAGCCAGCAGTGCAGCACTTCTCTGGGGATGAATAATATCCTGAAGGCGAGAAATACCTGAATCTGCTTGAGCAGGTTGCATCGTCAAAATTGAAATCGCACCCACTACGAAAAGAATATAAGATTTTTGACCCATAGCTCCACACACCATGATCACAGCATTAAGAGAACAGTTGCAAGTAAATTTCGATAACTTTTAGGTACAATAGGGCATTTTCTGATTTCAGGTGATCTCTACAGGGTCATTTGCGATCGCTAGCCGGACTATTTTCGCCACTGTGCTTGATAATCGCTGGGATTTATGCCAAACTTCTTGCGGAATGCCGCAGCAAAGTAACCTCTATTGGCAAATCCCACAGCGTAGGATACCTGAGCTACATTCATCCGTCCTTCCATGAGGAATTGACAAGCTTTTTCTAGACGATAATCATGCAGATATCCAAACACTGTTGTGCCAAAGAGTTGACGAAATCCTTGCTTGAGTTTGCGATCGTTTAACTCTACTTGTTTTGCTAATTCAATTAATGAGGGTGGATTAGTAATATCTTGAAGCAAAATATCTTTCGCTTGATAGATGCGTTCAACATCGTTTCTCTTCAAATTAACCAACTGATAAGAGGGTGTACCATCATTAAACAGTTGAGCAAATTGTAAGGTGATCAATTCCAGTGTTTTAGCTTCTAAATAAGTGCGTCGCATGATTCCCTGAAACGGACAGTGAAGCAGTTGATGTAATGCTAATTGCATTGCCGGGGTCATTTTACCAAGTGATTGATGAAATGAAGGCGGTGTGTCTGTTTGCAAGAATGGTTTGAGTTGGGAGGGTAAATATGCTTCTTGACCCATACTCAATAATCTCAGCAGATGCGGTTCCAAACGGACTCTAACATCCACATTATGTCCTGCCATCAATTTTTCAATCTCTCTGACTTCTCCTAAGCTGTAGAATAAATAGCTTTCTCCAGGTTGTTCGCAAATATCTTCAATTTCCTCTTTCAGTACCCCTGCGCTACGAAAAACCAGAGTCACGTAGGTATCACCATCCACAAAATCCCAACCAACAGTCTCTGGTAACTCCAAATTAGCAATGTCTGCTCGCAGTCCCAGACAAAGTGGAGTGTTACTAACTTGACCTTTTATGAGTGGATGTTGCCAGATCTCAACGCTTTCAATCTCATCAGATTGGTAGGTAATCTTTCCAGTTTGTAAGCCTTCTTCCCAGATTTCAGACCATTGGGCATTTGTATAAACTTCCGCCATTTTAGTAAATTAAGCTATAATCTCAAGTTTATTGAGAAATTCTCTCATATTATTATGGCTACTTAATGATGTAATACCAATTCGGATTTTACTTGTGGGATGCTCAAGCCTAATATTGAGACTTTGAAGAGTTTTCTGCACCACTAAGCTTACTCACTCAGTTTTTTATTTTTAAGCAAAAATTGCTCCAGATCGTGATATTGCCCTTTGAAAAAGCCATACTGTTTCAGTACACCCTGACTGTGAAAACCTAACTTTTCTAGCAACTTTTTAGAAGCTATGTTCTCCAGCATGACTTGGGCAACAACGAAACGCAAACCCATTTTCTGAAATCCAAATTGCAAGATAGTACTCACCGCCTCAGTCATGATACCTTGTCTCCAAAAAGTACTGGCAAGCTCATAACCGACTTCGGCCGAGTGTTCTTGTGGGTTCCAGGTAAACCCACAAGAACCAATCAAAACGTTGTCTTGCTTATGGATAATTCCCCAGCGAATTCCTTCTCCTTCCTCAAACCGCTTGGCTCTACGTCCAATGACAGCGATCGCTTGTTTAATAGAAGTGAAGGTATCAAGATCGTGAAACTGAGTTACGCTCGGATCGGAGAATACAGCAAAGATAGCTTCAGCATCCTGCAACGTTGTCTCACGAAGAAGAAGCCTATCTGTTTCTAATTGAGGAAAGGGAGATGGTGAGAAATCGTTGCTCATACTTGCAATCGATGATCTAGGATTAGAGCTAACTTAGCGATCGCCACAGTGACAAGACAATTCAAAAGGCTCAAGGCTGAATAGTCTTCGCCGACTGGTTAAATAACAAATTTCGTAACTTATCTGGATCGAGCGCTTCAGTTTTGAATGCTTCGGCTTTTTCGTAGGCGCGAATTGTTGCTGGACGGGCTTTAATTATCTCAAACCAGCGCTTGAGGTGAGGAAAATCCTCTAGGTTTTGACTTTGGAGTTCATGGGGCACAATCCAGGGATAAGCAGCAATATCAGCAATGGAATAATCGCCAGCTACAAATTCTCTATCTGCTAGTTGCTTATTCAGTATTGCATATAAGCGTCCCGTTTCATTCACATAGCGGTTAATCGCATATTCAATCTTTTCGGGAGCATAGACGCTAAAATGATGATTTTGTCCTGCCATTGGCCCTAGTCCTGCCATTTGCCAAAACAACCATTGTAAAACTTGAGTGCGCTCGCGTAAATCTTGGGGGATTAATTTCCCAGTTTTTTCTGCCAAATATAGTAAGATTGCACCAGACTCAAATACCGAAATTGGCGCACCTCTATCAGCTGGTTCACGGTCAACGATCGCAGGCATCCGATTGTTAGGAGAAATCTTCAGAAATTCCGGCTTAAATTGATCCCCAGCCCCAATATTCACAGGAATTATGGTATATGGTAAGCCGACTTCTTCCAAGAAAATTGTTATTTTATGACCGTTTGGAGTTGCCCAATAATAAAGTTCAATCATGGTTCTTTTCCTAAAATTGTGCGACTTTTTTGTAGGTTAATAGTGTGTTACAGACATCTCTTAATTACGAATTACCTAGCTTGCTTCTTGCCTTCTCTACGAGACGCTACGCGAATGGTAAATATTACGAATTAGATTGCGGTGATTTTGCGATCGCAGCCCAAACTCGATGATGAACCTGAAGAATTGGTGTAGGATATTTTGTTTCGAGCAATGTTGCCAATTCCTGGTCAAATACTTCTACTTTTTCTGGTGTCAAGCTGCCTCCCACACCAGCACTCGCCCGAACTCGTCCCCGCCAATCTTCGTGTGTATAAGACACAAATACATCGTAAGAAAATGTGCGGATTTCTCGAAAACCTCCTTCGCCAATATCTTGTAACCACTGGGGATACAATCCGTTACCGCCGCCTAGATTCCATGCGGGATTATGAGCCTCAATTAGTTGTTCTGTTGCTTCAACTACATTACCTTTTAAGGGTATCCAATCAAAATGTGCGATCGCGATTAAGCCATTTCTTCTCAATATCCGAGTAATTTCTTGGACGGCACGCGGACGGTCAAACCAATGCCAACACTGTCCAGCTGTGACTATATCCGCACTAGCGTCTGGTAACTCAGTATTCTCGGCAGTTGCGACTCGATAATCTACTTTCAGTTGTGCAGATTCGCTTAACAGTCTCGCTTGTTCTAAAAGTGAGGCTGATGGATCTATGCCAATCACATAAGCACCTCTATCGGCAAAGCCCCGCGCTAATGTTCCTGTTCCTGTACCGAGATCAACAATATTTTGCCCTGGTAAACCTATGCCATATTCAGACAGTTTATTAAATAATGAACTGGGAAAGCCAGCGCGGTGTTTTGCATAATCAGTAGCAGTTGCACCAAAATCAATTTTCATACCTGCAAAACTATTTTTGTAGCAATTGTTTTGCCTAGAAGTTCTCTACCCAAGGACGTAGTTCTACTTCATAAGTCCAAGCACTGCGGGGTTGGCGGAGAATGCTGAGATAAGTTTGAGCGATCGCATCCGGGTCAAGAGTACTATCAGGATTATCTATTGGATCTTGGCGGTCTGCGGAGCGGATTGCACCATCAATCACGAAATGCGCCACATGGATATTCTTTGGTGCTAATTCTCTAGCAATACTCTGAGCCAAACCGCGTAGTGCAAATTTACCCATTGCAAAGGGAGCAGACAAAGGATAACCCTTAATACTGGCTGAAGCTCCAGTAAAAAATATAGCACCGCCACCAAGTTGCAAAAACCTTTTGGTAGCAGCTTGAGCCACAAGAAAGCCACCATAAGCAGTGACATCTAGGCTTTTTGCCACTTCACTAGGGTCTAGATCGACAAGAGACCCCCGCACCCGAAAACTAGGATTGTAAACGACAATATTCGGGGAACCAACTTTATTATCAATATCAATAAATAACTGTTCTACCTCATCCGGCTTTGAGGCATCAGCTGCGAAACTAACTGCGCCAATTTCACTGCTCAATTGAGTAATTTTTTCAATTTGGCGAGCCGCTAAAGCTATGGTAAATCCTTCTTTGGCAAATAAGCGAGCTAAAGAAGCGCTCAGTCCATTACCTGCACCGACAATTAGAGCTGTTGTTGCCATAAATTCAATTCTACTTGTTAGGATAAACGATTAAGATTAGTTATTCAATAATTCTGATACTAAATTATTATTTACAAATATCAAAAAGTGTTAGAACTTGTATCAGAAATCACTGTGGAAATTGAGCTAATTTTTTGCACCAACTAAAGGCTATTTGTTTCATATTAAAATTCTACCAAGTAAGTCTGTGGGAAAAAACATAACCATGTTAATAAATATAAACGAGGCTAAAACCTTCTATTATCCTGCCTTTTACCTTGGTGCTAGCCTCTTTCCTTGAGTAATTGTATGCTGTTACACATTGGTCAGTACAGACGCGATTAATCGCGTCTGTACAATGGTTATTATTCATTTATATTTCAAAGGAAAGATGACCAATTGACTTAAGACGGTCTGAATGCAAAAATGTACAATCTAGACGTGCATCAGCTTATGTAAAACTAACTCTATATCATTAAATATTTGCTCATTACTAAAGCGAATCACAGTAACCAGTTTTGTCTGATAAAATCTTGAGCTTGCTGATTTGCATGAATACTACCTTCAAACTCAATAATTAGTAATTTTTCGTGACAATAAAAATCAGTTATATATTTACCAATATTATGTTGTCTACGAAATTTTATATTTAATAAACGTCTATTTCTTATATATTTCGCCTTTTTCTTGCCTTTATCATGCACGCAATTGTTGAATGTCGGCGGTGGGATTGTGGAAGTAGTTGTAAGTTTTGGCTAATCGTTCAGAGAAGGCAAATTATCAAAACGTTGCTGCATATTTATAACCACTTGCGATCGCAGCTCAATTTCCACACCTTTTTTAAAGTAACGTATACAATAGAGGCTGCTACCGCCAGCAAGGGAGGCAGCAGCTCAATGAGCAGCATTTTCAGCCGGAGAAACGAGATTTAAAAAGGGTTAGGGCTGAAGTATGACACCAATGCCCTTAACCCTTACCCGCTCCTAACCGTTAAGCGCTTCCTCTTGATGGGTTTCGATAGTGCAATCAGAACTAGCATAGGCAACGCAGGTAAGAACCCATCCTTCGTCCACTTGCTCATTATCTAAGAAGTTCTGATCCGATTGGTCAACTTTACCTGAAACCAGCTTCCCAGTGCAGGTAGAGCAAGAACCAGCGTTACAGGAATAGGGCAAGTCTAGCTGATATTCTTCGTTAGCGACCTCTAGGATGTACTCATCATCAGGAACGTCAATTACTTTTTCGCCGTCTGGGGTACGCAATGTAACTTTGTAAGTTGCCATGTAAAACTTCCTAACTTAATATAAACTCCATTTTCGATACTACGGGTTTATGTGCACCTAGTCTAGAGTGAAATCTAGTTGATTATTTTACATCTTGAGACGCTTAGTTTTAATCAGAAGTCAGAGTAAAAAATGCTGCGATCGCTTCAGCAAATCCCTCAAATGAACTGTAATCTCTAGACACGATAGAGACAGTCATACCCAACTTTTGGGCATTAGCAGTGGTGTAAGGGCCAAAACATGCAATAACACAATGTTCGTAATCGCTTTGCGAGTTAACCATTGTCAAAAAGCTTTCTACTTCCACTGTGCTACTAAAGGCAATTACATCAATAATTGCTTGACGTATCAAGTTTAATTCAATACCGTAGATACTTTTGTCTAAACCCTGCGTAATATATGTAGGTACACGAGTTACTTGTATGCCCAATTGTTGCAAATCTGTAATCAAATTGGGTACAACATCAGGTTCAGGCAAACCCACAACTTCTGGAACCGGGATCAGCACTTTTTTCTCGTGAATTTGCGGAAATTTCGCTAATTCAGCCACAATTCCGGCTGGGCTAGATTCTATTGGAATTAAATCCACTTTGTCAGAAAAAGATAATAAGCTTTCTGCATCTTTTCCTAAGGCACATAATTGACATTTTTGCACTACAGATATAGGAATATTCAAATCATTTATGCGGTGAAAAAATGCAGCGATTCCGTTTCGACTTGTGAAGAGAATCCAATCAAATTCGTTTATATGGGCTAAAGCGGCATCTAAGTGAGTGTAGTTTGATAAATAGCAGGTTTCGATAGTAGGCATGAAAACAGGTAAAGCACCTTTTTTGATAATTTGTTCGGATAACCTATAAGCATAATTTCTCGGTGCTGTTACTAAAATTCTCTTGCCATAGAGAGGTAAGTTTCTTGATGGAGTCAACATGTTGATTTCTCTTGATTCGGTATGCATTTGTTTATCGAATGACTGATGTAGGGGTTGAGTTATAGATGCTGAAGAGTTGCTCCAACCCTATGCTGCTGGGGAGAGAGACTTTAGTGAGGTTGATTTGAGTGGTGCTAATTTGAGTGGGGTTGATAGGTAACTTGTTAAGATAATGTTGACTGCACAATCACTCAAAGTAAACCATCACTGACCACCATTAAAAGCATGAAGCATCTGTCGGACTACAACTTCTTTGACCCACAAGTGCTTGTGTGTCCTTATGAATTCTACAAGCTGGCACAGGAGCAAGCACCAATTATGGAGCTACCTAGTTCCAGAACAGGAGCAAAACTCTTTCTCGTTACCAGCTATGACTTGGTGAGAGAAATTCTTAAGGATACAAGAGTATTCTCTAGCAATTTCTCTACTTTACTAGCTGGAAAAGAAGAACAGGATGATGAGTTGCAGAAAATTTCTGCTCAAGGCTGGCCTCAGATGAACACCCTGCTCACAGCAGATCCGCCAGAACACGAGCGATTTCGAGCGCTAGTGAATAAAGCATTCACCTTTGAGCGTGTCAACAAAATGTCTGAGTTGATTGAGCAGATTGTTGATGAACTAATTGACAATTTCATCGATCGCAGCAAGTGTGAATTCGTCAGTGAGTTTGCCGTAGCTTTACCGCTCAAAGTTATTGCTCAACAGTTAGGTGTGCCGCAAGCAGATATGCCAAAGTTCAAGCAATGGTCTGATGCTTTTATTGCACGTCTAGGCCACACACTCTCTAGAGAGCAGGAGATCGAGTGTGCTAAAGATGTTGTTGCTTTCCAGCACTATTTTAAGGATGTCATAGACTCGCGCCAAAAACAGCCTCAAGATGATTTGATCACTGACTTGGTACAGGCAAAGGTAGCTGGAGAGCGATCGCTTGAGACTGCTGAACTGCTGAGTATAATTCAGCAGATATTAGTGGCTGGCAATGAAACTATCACCAGTGCGCTCGCAGGTGGGATGTTGTTGCTGGCAAACAATAAAGAGCAAATAAAGTTGCTACAAACAGATATTTCGCAGCTAGAGAACTTTGTTGAAGAAGTTCTACGGATGGAAAGTCCAACAGCGGGAATGTGGCGAGTTGTGACGGAAGATATAAAACTAGGAGGTGTTGCTCTCCAAGCTGGGTCTTTGGTGATGATCCGCTTCGATGCTGCTAACCGCGACCCCATAAAATTTATTGAGGGTGAGCGTTTGGATGTGCGCCGCCATAATGCCAGCAATCACCTATCTTTTGGTCATGGGATTCATTTTTGTTTAGGTGCTATGCTTGCTCGTAAGGAAATGCAGATTGCATATCAGCGATTGTTACTACGGCTTAAGAACATCCGCTTGGGACAATCCGGTTATCAGTACTTACCGAATATACTCATGCGGGGACTGAAGTACCTCTATATTGAATTCGATAAGGTAGTATGAGTGGTTATTTAATCTTTAGGCGTTGCAGAATTATGAGATGATTTCGCCCAATGTGGAACGAATTTTCAATGGTTTCAACCGCCAAATTATCCCGCATTTATGCAACGCCTTAATCAGACGTTAGAGGTAGTGCACTAAGCCTATCAGCATTTTCAAGACAGGTCTAATACCAAAAAGCTGATCTCGGATTTCTCACCACATCTCTCAAAACCTTGTGCAGGGGAGCAGAGGAGAGTTCTTGTATAAGTTCTTTCCCCTCTGCCTCTCTGAACCTCAAGCTTGTGAAAAAAAATGTGGGTAGATGTCAATCCTAGTACGCCACGGCGTAAATAGAGCAACCATTTAAAATCCCTAAAAAGCCCATTCCATAATACTTTTGACTTTTGACTTTTGACTTCCGCCTTGCGGTACTAGCCATTTTTCTAGGGTGAATTCTCCCCATTTTTCCGATGTCGTCTGTGTTGATAAAACGGCACGATATAAACATCTAAAAACATTTGCGGAAAAATCTTATGTCTTCATTACTGGCTTTGTCTAACAGTTTAGCTGACACCGTAGAACAAGCTGGGAATGCTGTAGTTGCAGTAAATGGGGGTACTCGTGTTTTCCCAAGCGGCATTCACTGGCGTGATGGCATCATTGTTACCTCTGATGAGTGCCTCCAGCGCTATGACGACATCACGATTACCTTATCAAATGGTAGCACTGCACCAGTAACACTCGTCGGTCATGACTCTAGTACCGATATAGCCGTTTTTAAACTAGAAAATGTCGAAATACCTGTGGCAAAAGTTGGCGATGCTGAAATGCTCAAAGTCGGTCATCTGGTATTAGGACTGGCAAGAGGTAGCGAAGGTGACTTAAGAGCGGCGATGGGTGCGGTCAGCATAATTAGCGGTGCTTGGCGGAGTATGAGTGGCGGCAATATTGACCAATTCATCCGCCCAGACATCACCCTTTACTCTGGTTTTGCGGGTGGGCCCTTGGTAGATGCTGCTGGTTTTGTGGTAGGCATGAATACATCGGGGCGGCGTGGCATTGCTCTGACTATCCCCACTGCTACAGTTGATCGCGTCGTTGACCAATTAGTAGCAAAAGGACGTATTTCAAAAGGCTACTTGGGTGTAGGAATGCAACCTGTACGCTTACCAAAGAACCTGAAAACATCTCTGAATTTAAGTTCTGCAACTGGGGTAATTGTCGTTAATGTTGAGCCTTCGGGGCCTGCTGATAATGCAGGTATACTGCTTGGCGATGTTTTGGTAACGTTCGATGGCGTAACTGTTGGTGATACAGGTGATGTGTTGGCGCTGCTCAATAGTAGCGATCGCATTGGTAAAGCTGTCAACGTGCAAGTTGTCCGGGGTGGAGTGTTAGTTGAGTTAGCGATCACAGTTGGCGAACGACCTACTAAAGAGGAATAATCCCAATTTGCGATCAGTTTAACTAGTTTTGTCAAAATTATCAAAATTTTCTATTCATTCGAGCTTCTGAACTCGGAAGTTGCACCTTTTTGCTCGAACGTTGAGCTTCTGAACTCGAAAGTTGCACCTTTTTGCTCGAACGTTGAGCTTCTGAACTCGGAAGTTGCACCTTTTTGCTTGAATGTTGAGCTTCTGAACTCGGAAGTTGCACCTTTTTGCTTGAACGTTGAGCTTCTGAACTTGGAAGTTGCACCTTTTTGCTCGAATCGTCATTAGTCATTTGTGTTTCTAAGGACAAAAGACAAATGACATCACTGATTCTACTTTGACATGCTCAAAAATTGTATAACATGGCAAACACAACATTAACTAACATCGCTGCTGAATTGACAGAGGTAGCTACTAAACTACGCGATCGCACTGTCAAAGTAAAAAGTGGCTCTTTAGGAGTCGGTTCTGGTGTAATTTGGCAACCTGACGGACTAATTATCACTAATGCCCATGTGGCAACCAGTAACCGCGCAACTGTAGAATTGGCAGACGGAAGGGTATTTGATGCAGTGCGTACCCAATTTGATCCACAACAGGATTTAGCCGCCCTGAAAATTGTCGCCACTAATTTAACTGCTGCAACTATCGCCAATTCTGAGGCGCTACGAGTGGGTGAATTAGTCTTGGCGGTGGGTAATCCCTTTGCTGACAGTGGCGCTGTGACAACTGGAATTATCTATGCAAATAATCCACAAGTAGTTATGGCCGATTTGCGGCTGTATCCTGGTAATTCTGGGGGGCCACTTGCCGATTGTCTTGGTCGAGTCGTGGGAATTAACACGATGATTGTTAATGGTTTGGCTGTGGCAGTTCCCAGCAACACCGTTGAGCGTTTTTTACGGAGAAATAGTCGTCCGCAACTGGGAGTCACGCTGCAACCTGTGCTTTTAGATAGGCGTAGATTGGGTTTATTGGTGTTGTCAATTTTACCTGGTAGTGCAGCGGAAATTGCTGGAGTACAAATCGGCGATGTTTTAATTGGAGTTTCGGGCCGATTATTCACTAGCATGAATGATTTAAGCAAAAATCTCCATGAAAGTAAAGGATCTGTGCCGCTACAACTCCTACGCGGTAGACAGCAATTCGTGATTTATGTTGCCGTGCAGTCTGATAAAACTGCTGTGGAGGCGACATGATCCAGGTGATGGTGGTTGCCACTTCCCCTGTAGTGCGAGCAGGGTTATCAACTGTGGTGACTACCAATC
Source organism: Nostoc sp. (assembly GCF_036917535.1). GTDB lineage: Bacteria > Cyanobacteriota > Cyanobacteriia > Cyanobacteriales > Nostocaceae > Nostoc. The sequence continues at coordinate 6,371 of NZ_JBALDA010000054.1, read as the reverse complement.
CTCGGTTGACAGTTGTGGGGAGTGCATCCGATTTGGATGTATTGGCAAGGGAAGTTGGGCAATTACAACCAGATGTGGTGCTGGTAGATTTGAGCGGTAATTTTCAACAAGCGGTGTGGGAAAAATTGCTGATCATTCAAGAACAGCAATATCCATTAGGAACGATCGTCATTGTTGAAGAACTCGACAGCATCGACTTCGAGATGGCGTTACGTTCTGGTATCCGGGGAATATTGCCCAGTACTAGCACAGAGTCAGAAATTGTCGCGGCTGTGGAGGCGATCGCTTTTGGTTTACTGGTGTTGCACCCGGATGCTGTAGAATTACTGTCTATCCGCGAAAAAATCGTCACAAATCCTGTACAAACCTTGACACCACGGGAAATAGAGGTTTTAGGAATGCTTGGATCGGGGTTGGGAAATAAAGCGATCGCAAAACGTTTACATATTTCTGAGCATACCGTTAAATTTCATCTCTCATCCATTTTTCAAAAGCTCAGTGTCTCCAGCCGCACCGAGGCTGTTGCTGTGGGTGTGCGACTGGGTTTGATTATGCTTTGATCTGTCGTCCTTGGTCAAAAGTCCTCTCTTACAAAGTTGAGGCAGTCTGTTGGTGGGGTTCCCCCGCTTAAAGGAACTGCCCTGATGCCTGCCTTGAAAAGTTTGGATCGGAGGGAACCTCCGCTCCAACTTTTCGCTGCGGCGGGCTGCGCGAGAGCGTGGAAACCTCCGCTCAACGCCAGGAAAGCCCAATTCGGGAAACCCTGACTGTGCCACTGGCTCGACTTTGCGCTAAATTTATTTATGGGCTTGGTAAATTTTTGACTTTTGACTTTTGACTTTTGACTTCCCCAAAGGGGCTGACACGCCCTCAACGCACACATTTCTACGATTGAAAGAATTACCATGACTTCTGACAAACATTCTGTATCCTTGGATGACGCACGACGAATACTAGCGGCTGGAGAAGCAAAGGCTCGTGCAATCGGACAACCAATGAATCTTGCGGTTGTTGATGTCGGCGGGAATCTTGTTGCTCATATTCGTATGGATGATGCGTTGATCGGAAGTATCGATATCTCAATTAACAAAGCATTTACTGCTCGTGCGTTTAATCTCCCTACCAAATCCCTTGGTGAGAATGCTCAACCAGGAGGACAATTTTATGGTATTCACGCCTCAAATGGAGGACGAATCACGATCTTTGCCGGGGGTATACCACTTCAACGCGATGAGCAGATAGTTGGTGCAATCGGAGTAAGTGGTGGTAGCGGTGAACAGGATCAAGCTGTAGCTGAGGCAGCTGTCGCAGCTTTCTAATATCATTACACTAATACCGCTGCGCGGAAGTCAAAAGGAGCCAGTGCGTTGGGCGGGTTCCCCAACTTGAAGCAACTGGCGTTCAAAAGTCAAAAGTCAAAAGTATTGTATTCCGGGCTTTCGCGTCATTTTGAATCGTATGTTTATTTCCGCCGTGTTGTACTAGACGTCTTTAAAATAGAAGCAGCGCCCATTTAGCAGTGAGATTAGCAAGTCCACCCAAAAATCGTAACCACACCTAACTATTGTAGTCATTTACCAAACACCAGGAGGAAACGCGCGTTTTCTACTGGTTTTTTGTTATACCAAGAGGAAAAAAGAATGCAACAGATATAGCAAAGTGCTGTTAGCGGTAGCGGGGCGTTTAGCCCGTGCTGAGTAAAAACCCAGTTTTGTCAAGCCTTTGAGCGAGCAACACTGTCCTAACCTATGTGACTACGGCTATACATACTCTCAAACCTTTGTTATGTTTACCTTTCTTAATTTTGAATTTTGAATTTGAGCGAAGCGAGTGACATACAGCCTCTAATGAGGTCATGGTGTACATATATCACATTTGATTCATTACTTGTATGAACATTTTAATGTTATCTTCCACCTTTCCCTACCCACCAACGCGCGGAGGAACCCAAGTTAGAACATTTAATTTACTCAAGTACTTGAGTCAACGTCATACTATCACCCTCGCGACTCAACGCGAGGGTGATGTTACAGACGCAGAAATAGCAGGATTACGTGATTGTGTGGATCATCTAGCCATTTTTGAACGTCCGCCAGATTCTCAAACCACTGGAATCTTGAAGAAAATACAGCGATTTGGGAGATTTTTGCAGCAGGGAACACCGCCAAGTGTACTTAACCGCTACTCAGTTGAAATGCAAACATGGGTTAATAATTGGGTGGAAGCGGGAAAATGTGATGTAATTACTTGCGAACATAGCGTCAATGAAATTTATGTGCAGCCACATTTTCCCAAAAAGCTAAAAACCATAGTTAATGTTCATAGTTCTGTTTATGCTACCTGTCGGAACCAACTAGCAACAGGCATTTCAGAAAATTCACTCAGAGATAAAATTAATCTCCCACTTTTGCGTCGTTATGAGCAAAACTACTGCGCTAAATTTTCGGCAATTGTGGCGACAACAGAAGAAGATAAAATTCAACTACAAGAATTTAACCCCAATAGCGAAATTACAGTTATTCCCAATGGCGTAGATTTAGTTTCTTTTCCTAACCGTACCATCGATCCAGGAGGACATCGCCTAATTTTTATTGGTGCAATGGATAATTTAGCAAATATTGATGCTGTTTGCTTTTTCAGCAATGAAGTTTTGCCAGAAATCCAAAAATTCTATCCCGATACAACTTTCGATATTGTCGGTTCTCATCCAGTGGCAGAAGTTTTAGCACTTGATAAAAAACCAGGAATTAATGTGCTTGGACGTGTACCTTCGATGGCAGAATATTTACATCAAGCCACCATCTGCGTTGTACCGATGCGGACTGGGTTTGGTATTAAAAATAAAACTTTAGAAGCAATGGCAGCTGGTATACCTGTAGTAGCGAGCGATCGCGGCTTAGAAGGATTAGCTGTAGATGTTGCTAGTCATCCATTACGGGCATTACGAGCCAATAAACCAGCAGAGTACGTCATCGCTATTAGTCAACTATTTGATCGTCCACATCTGCGTTCAGAATTGTCTCACAATGGCAGACAACTGGTAGAAACGGAATTCACTTGGGATATTGCTGGTAAAAGCTATGAACAAGTTTGTCTTGGGAGAGAGTAATATCATGTCCGGTTAAAGATTTATCATTAAGACCGCAGGGGGCAGGGAGCAGAGGGAAAGAGTTAGAGACAAATCATTTGTATCAAGTATTTCAGGAAATGGTATAGGATATTCCACATTTTTATAAGATTTGTCAAAAATGCAGCAGTTGCGTAAGTCCTGACCAATTTAAAAAAAGAATGCAACAAATAGACCATTTGTAGAGACGCGATGAATCGCGTCTTTACCGAAAGATGTATTGCAATCAATTAATTGAATTGGTATAAGTTTGCTATAGCAACAATCGAGCCAAACTCAAACAATTAATCATTAGTTAATACTGTAGCCAGAAGGTCAGGATGAGACAGATGTGGGCAATGTCCAGAAGCTAGCTCAATGGCATCTACCCCTAAGCGCTTGCGTGCAGCATAGCGTGACCATGTAGGAGACAATATTCGGTCATCAGTACAAACAATATATTTACGCTCAACATGTGGCAAAGCTTTTAGAGGATTCGTTTCAAAAATATATGCCATAGATTGTTGCAAACGACTTTTCGAGATTGCCCACTGTGCTACATCTGGTTGACAATCATGAAAGAAAAATTCTCTTAATACTGCTTCGTCTGAATAATCTTTCCCTACGGAAACTGGTTCATACATATCAGGCTCATCGTAGAACTGTTCGAGTATACTTGGGTCTTTGGGCTGGTAATTGAATGATTTGAGCGTATCAGAATCAAGGCGATGAGAAAATTGGTCGAGTGTACTAACTCCAGGATAGGGGAGGAGCGCAGCTACAAATACTAGTTGACGCACTTTTACCGCTTCTGCAACCAGAGGAATTATAGTACCAGCCATTGAGTGACCGACTAGCACAATATCATTATCAGTTTTTGGCAGTGCTTGAATTACTACATCTGCCAATTGGGACAAAGTAGCAGATGCATTTTCAATTGGTAAATCCGTTGCTATAGTTTTGTGACCCTGTGCTTCTAAATAGGGAATTAGCAAATCCCAACACCAAGTAGCTTGGAAAGCACCGTGAACTAGACAATATAGACTCATATCAATTGAATAGTGGTAATGGTAGACGAGTTTTTTAACTTCTCTTATTTTTTAGCAAATTTTAAACCTTGACTAGGTAAGTTACATCAGTACCTGCTATATATTCAAACAGTAGTTAAAACAGGCTAAAAAGGTTGCAATAAAATACCTAAAATTTTATCAACTTCTTTAATATAGTACTCAGCCGAATCTATATAAACTGTTGTCTCTTCTAAAAATAAGAACTTCCAATTAGTTCCACTAGTAACCGAGCCGTAAATTCGTCCGACTTCATTACCTTGATTTTGATTGAACAGTTGCGCTGCAATCATTGCCGCTACACATTGACCCAGACCACCGATAATATCTTCTTTTTTCGCTTCAAAAATAAACATTACTGGAGCAGAAATAAATAATTGTTCCTGGGAATTGCTGATGATGTAATCGCAAAAGCCTTGTAAGCCTAAAATTGCATCAACATTAAATTCATTTCCAGAGAATAGCGATATTTTATTATTTAATAATCGTCTGATCTCTGCGAGGATTGGTGCAATTAAAAACTCTGACCTGGCTTTTTCGGTTGAAATTGCAGTTGCTAAAGGAATGTAATCTATTAAAATCGTTTTGAGAGTTTCTGATGGTGTAACAGGTTTTGTATCAGCAAATAAATTCCGAGTTTCATCAAGTGTTAAGTTAAAACTCTTTTTCACCTTAGCGAGACTAAAATCGCTATATGCCATCCTTCCACCTTGTGATTATCTAATTTCATCTATTCCATTTGATACAACTCAATCTTAGCCCTATTGAATGGGAGCGATCCCAGCTACTACAAAGCTAGGGCGAATAGAATTTGCCGATACACAAACATAAGCAAAGCCTTTCCACAGGGTAGTCAGTCCGCAGAGGCGGACTAAGAGAAAATTAAGGTTTTTTAACACACGAAGGTAGGTTTTGCCTGTGTAGAGAGGGTTTGTAACCGTTTTTAACTAATTCCGTAACTTCTTAAGTTCTGCTTCTGTAAACGGATTCTTCCCCGCCCCTAAATCTTTCACCCAACGCTGCCGTTGTGCTTTACTATTTTTATCCTGAGTTTGGGCGATGTATGCTTCAAAGTCCTCAATTGCCCCTTGGGTGTCGCCTGTCAGCGCCCTAGCCAAGCCACGACTATCACGAATCCTGCCATCTTCAGGTGCAAGTGCAACGGCTTTTTCACAGGCTGGTAAAACATCAGCAGCTTGTTTTTGGAGACTACCTCCCCAGCATAGTATATTCCAAAAATCAGCAGGAATTTTGGCTTTTGGAGCGAGCTTGAGAGCTGCGGTATAAGCTGCTATTGCTTCCTTAAACTTTTTCTCTTCTAAGCGACTGTTTCCTTCATTAACTAAGCGTTCAACCTTGCCTTTGTTGACAAAATCTTTTGCTCTCGCCTGGGAATCAAACTTTAATTTATTATTCCACTGCTGTGCTTTGCCAAACTTTTCCACAGCACCATTAATATCATCATTTCGTGCTAGCTTGTCACCTTGGGTAACTAACACTGTCGCCCCCTGCGCTAACCGCGATCGCGTTTGGCATGATTCCAACTCTTCTAACACTTCTGGATGCCCAATGAGGTAATTATTCAGCAAGTTGCAACCACTGAATAATAAGTTATCGAAATCCAAATCCCATAAATTTATTGTTTTGTCATAACTAGCAGAAGCTAACTGTTGTCCATTAGGGCTGTAGACGATGCTTAAGACCCAACTGCTATGACCAGTTAGGGATTTGAGGAGTTGATCACTGCTAACATCCCAGATTTTGATGGTCTTGTCATCACTAGCAGAAGCTAACTGTTGTCCATTGGGGCTGTAGACAACGCTATTGACCGCGCTACTATGACCAGTCAGAGATTTGAGGAGTTGACCACTACTGACATCCCAGATTTTGATGGTGTTGTCATAACTAGCAGAAGCTAACTGTTGTCCATTGGGGCTGTAGACAACGCTATTGACCGCGCTACTATGACCAATCAGAGATTTGAGGAGTTGACCACTATTGACATCCCAGATTTTAATGGTCTTGTCATAACTAGCAGAAGCTAACTGTTGTCCATTGGGGCTGTAGACAACACTATTGACCGCGCTACTATGACCAGTCAGAGATTTGAGGAGTTGACCACTACTGACATCCCAGATTTTAATGGTCTTGTCATAACTAGCAGAAGCTAACTGTTGTCCATTGGGGCTGTAGACAAC
>NZ_JBALDA010000053.1:0-69472 GCF_036917535.1 Nostoc sp. | reverse complement strand
TGTCGCCACTAGCCTCAACAACCTAGCGTATCTCTACGACTCCCAAGGCAGATACAGCGAAGCCGAACCCCTTTTCATCCAAGCATTAGCACTCAGGCGTCAACTACTGGGTGAAGAACATCCAGATGTCGCCACTAGCCTCAACAACCTAGCCTTACTCTACCGTTGCCAAGGCAGATACAGCGAAGCCGAACCCCTTTTCATCCAAGCATTGGCGCTCATGCGTCAACTGCTGGGAGAATCACATCCATTTGTCGCCACTAGCCTCAACAACCTAGCCTTACTCTACCGTTGCCAAGGCAGATACAGCGAAGCCGAACCCCTTTTCATCCAAGCATTAGCACTCAGGCGTCAACTGCTGGGTGAAGAACATCCAGATGTCGCCACTAGCCTCAACAACCTAGCGTTACTCTACTATTCCCAAGGCAGATACAGCGAAGCCGAACCCCTGTTTATCCAAGCTTTGGCACTGAGGCGCAAGCTGCTGGGAGAAGAACATCCAGATGTCGCCACTAGCCTCAACAACCTAGCGTTACTCTACCATTCCCAAGGCAGATACAGCGAAGCCGAACCGTTGTACATGCAAGTATTAGATATTTTTGAGCGACGATTAGGTGTAAATCATCCTAATACTCTTACTGTTCGTAAAAATTTAGTAGATTTGTGCGATCACCTCATCTCAGATCAGCAATAGAGAGACAGGAAGATGGTATTTACAGCTTTTTCCCAAAACATACTATGTTAAAACTTAAATGCGTGATCGCTTAGACTAAAATTCATATTGAACTAAGTAAAAATGCCTGATTACTTACTCAAAATGGCATTTGACTTACTCAAAATGAGCTTTTGCTTTCTCAAAAGTAGCTTTTACTTTCTCATTTTGGTGTTTTCCGCAAGCAAAAGCAGCTTTTACTTACTCAAACCCCAGTTTGCTTTCTCATTTTAGTGTTTTCCGCAAGTAAAATAAGCTTTGACTTACTCAAAAGCAGCTTTTACTTTCTCAATTTGGTGTTTTCCGCAAGCAAAAGCAGCTTTTACTTATTCAAACCCCAGTTTGCTTTCTCATTTGAGTAATTCACGCATTCATTTTGGTATATTATTGAGCCGAAAAAAAGCGTAGGCGTAGCCCATCGTAGAAATCGCTCTAGAAAAGAAGTGTAAATCAAGAGGCGATCGCCTGTGAGAGTTGAGAGATGAATATAATTGCGTTCGGCTTTGCCGTTGCCGTTGGCGTACTCCTACGGAGAAGCAAGCTAAAAAGAGCGTGTCGCAGACAAGCCTCTCGTTGGCATTAGCATCTTCGAAAGAGAAGAGAAGGCATCGCTTTTCTTTAGAGAAAGTTGTAAAAAAAGCTATATGACAAGAGTTTATCTAGATACCAGTATTTATAATCGTCCATTTGACGACCAAACACAGCCAAAAATCTTTTTAGAAACACAAGCTGTCATATATGTTAAATTCCTAGCTGCTGTTTTCTTTACGGACTCATCCAACTAGGCTAAACCTTCATCTAAGCCTGCTCGGTGACGTGTCACCTTAGCTAAAGCTGACCAGTCTTTCGATCCCAGTCCTCGATCAACTGCCTGAATCATGTTCTCCCGCACGATTTCCGCCGCAGGCAAAGCCGCGTGTTTTGCCTTGGCGGCATCGAGTGCCAAGTTTACGTCCTTGAGTCCCAAGGTTAACTTAAACCCTGGTTCATAGCTGTTGTTAGCAATATTGCCGCCATAGCGCTTATAGCTTGAACTTGCAAATACTGTATTAGTGATGACTTCAACAAAATCACTCGCCTTCAATCCATAACTTTCGGTCAGAGCCGTGGCTTCGCCCATCGACTCAATCGCCAGGGTAATCATCATGTTGGTGGCAATCTTGGCGATGTTGGCGTGCTTGGGATCGTCGCCGAGATGCCAGGTTTTCTCACCCAAGGCATCGAAAAGGGGCTGAACGGTTGCGATCGCCTTAGCATCTCCTGCTGCTAAGATGTTCAACTCACCCTTTGCCGCTACAGCAGGTACCCCCAAAACAGGTGCTGCCACGTAAGCAATGCCCGCCTTGCGATGCAGTTCCTGTAATTCCTCAACGATCGCGGGTGAAATCGTCGCCATCATGATGTGGATACAGTCTTTTCGGGCAGACGCGAGTATGTCGGAGTCAATGATGACGCTGCGGATAGCCACATCATCAGACAGCATGGTGATCACAGCATCGTTCTCAAACGCGGCTGAGGGCGATGTCAGAACCGTGACGCCTTCGAGCGCCTTCGCCGCGTCTAGATTGCGGTTCCACACGCTGACTTGATGCCCTGCCTTGACCAAGTTAGGCACCATTGCAGCACCCATGCTGCCGATTCCAATAAAACCAATCTTCATCGCAATATCCTCCAGTGCTTTTTTTCAACAACTCTACCTGTCGTAGACATCACTCTAAAAAATAAGTGTAAATCGACAAGCGATCGCCTAGTTTAGAGATGAATATTACTCAAAGAAATCAAATCCCTTTTCGTTTTTCAACTTTCTGTCAAAAGTTGCTGTTGAACTACAACCAGAATTTTGAGCAATTACACCAATTAAATAATCAGAAAAATCTGCACTTCCCTGCTGAAATCGCTGTAATGCTTGATAAATTATAGAGCGATTTTCTAACTCAAATACAGAACATTGCAGCATCAAATCTATGGTGTTACTAATTTCTTCCCTACTAAATTGATAAGGGTTCCCGCGCAAAACCCAGACTAATTCACAGAGAACTATATTAGCAACAAAACATTGCTCTCCCCCTTCGATAATTTCAGCAGCTTTTTTCCACTGCTTTTCATCATCTTTTGTCAAATAACGCACTAAAATATTTGTATCAAGTCCAATCACTTGAACCTTCTTGGATTGCTGCTTCCATTTCTTCTAAAGTTGCGCTTTTCATCCCCGGACGATGTAAAATCCCCGATAAGCTTTGGATGGGGATATTTAGAGGAATCAGTTTAACTGTTCCATTTTCATCAATGACAAAATCAACCTTACTACCTGGATCAAGGTTAAGATAATCCCTAATTTCTTGAGGAATAGTTACTTGTCCTTTGCTGGTGATGGTCGCACTAGCCATACGCGTTTTCCTTACATCAGTTCCTTGCTTAAGGATAACGTCTATTGACTAATCCAGAAAGCGATCCCGACGCTTACAGGGTATCCATCGGCTCAAGAGTCGGCTCCTTGTTGAGGTCAATATTATCAATTACTGGTAGAGGATGTCCCAGCTTTAGCCCAAGCAAAATCCAGTCTTCCAGCGTTGAGCGTAATTCATCCTCACACTCGCGCAAAGTTGATGCAAAAGCTATCACTCCTTTGCAAACAGGAATTCTACCTGCAAATGTACCATCTTCTAACTTGTCATAAATTGCCTGAGCGTAGACGCAAAGCGGCTTGTCGTCAGACATCGCTTGATCAACATAGTCGCTCAAAATAAACCTTATCGCCATGAAATCTCGCGTTGTGCTACCAGTTTAATCTTACGTTGAATGATGTGTTTCGCCGATGAAGCGTCTACGCTCTACTTTCAAGTGTAAATCGACAAGCGATCGCTTGGTTTAAAAATGAGCATTACTCAAATAAATCAAATCCCTTTTCATTTCTCCACTTTCCGGTCATGATTCCTCAAATAAGCGATCGCCTTGATGTAAACGTTCCGCAATTTGATAAGTTTGTCCTTGAGATCGCATTGTCGGAGAATGAGCAGCTAAATACCGAGATGCAGCCACTAGTACATGAATTCCAGCCGAAGTTTTACCGAGGAAAGAATACTGACGAAAAGCGGCTTCCATTTCTTGAACGACATGAAAATCACGGTTTTCTCGCAGCATCAATTTCCCCAGTTTTGCCATCAGTCTTTCAGCACTACCACCACTGTATAAATAATTAGCAACTAATTGCCCTGTCTGGTTTACTTGCTGCTGACGGTTTAATAAATCCGGTAACTGCTGGAGTAATTGTTCGGGATTTTCTACGATGTCTTTGGGTTCTGGCAGCCTTGCTGGTGGGACATTCAAAAAACGATTTAAGTACACACTCATCGCCGCATCAAACACACCTCTTAGTAGTTCGACTGTTGGTACTCTTCGTAAAGCTTGATGTACGGCATTTGCAAACGTAAATGGATGATGGGCTGAATTCCAATCTCCAAAATCATTATTAGTGTGGAAACGAGCTACTCTTAAGGCTGCTGTATAAGTAACGACACCAGCTAATTGTTCTTCAGTACAACCTGCTTTCAGTGCATTCAATAGCGAGTCTGCGATCGCTTGTGGGTCTTCACCCAATAAAATTGGTACTAGTTCATCTGTTTGTGACCAATTTCCTTGTCGAGATTTTCCCACACTTAATACAGTCGGTAATTGCTCAAAAGCTGACTCTAATATTGCCACCAAATCTACAGGGTAGCGCCAAGAATTGGATTCTTCCATCCGAGAGGCATTGGCTAAACTCGAAACTAGGCTAGCCAGAATTGATTCTGCTGCTTGCCAAGCTATAGTATCAAGTGCTTCTAATGCTTTATTGATAAAATCAAGCGTATGCCCAACATCAAGATAGCGATGATCCGTGGCAGCACAGAACAGCATATCTGCTATTTGCTTTGAATTAGCTCCAGAACGAACAGCAGATACTAAACATCTTTGTGCTGCTTCAGCATCCCGTACCTGAATAAATTGACGAAACCAGTTTTTGAGAGTCGCAAAATCTACTTTCGAGTTGGGTAATGGGTGAACAACAAACTCTGGTGGCGCACCCGCACTATCATTAGCTACTGCTGACAGTCCGTGGAATAAAGCACGAGGTTTGTCTTCTGCATCTAGATAAGGCAGTAGATTCATCATACAGGTATGGATAGTCAAACCTGAACTCCAACCCGCTTTGTTATAACGAGTGCCAAATTCTAGCCCGATAAGAAATGGTTCTGTCGGGTTCACTCCTATATCTAAAAGTGCCAGTGTTGATTTTGCAATCACTAGAGAAATATTCTGCTCTAAACCGTCTAGCAGACGTTGGCGGTGGTGAGCATAAGGGTTAACTGGTGGTGCTAAATTTATCCAAACTTCACCATCACGGATTTCTACCGGGAAACAAGGAACATCATCTGCCCACGAGTCAAACGTTCCACCACTAGCAAGGTCAAAGCGAGCATAATGCCAAGGACAGGTAACAATACCATCTTTGCAAGTGCTTCCTTGTAAGGGAAAGCCCATGTGAGGACAACGGTTATCAATTGCGTAAACTGTATTATTTGAGTAAAACAAAGCAATCGTATGCTTTTCCTTGTGGACTAACAAACTGCCTGCTGCCTGAACTTCTGTAAGTTTAGCAACACGGATATAATCGTCTGTTTTCGTCGCATCTTCAAATATTTGAGTCACGTCGCTTCGCTCCGAATTCAAAATTAATCATCCCTATAAATAAATTTAGGGGCTTGTATCCTTTTCGTTTTCGGTCATTTAATTACACATAGGTAAATTTCAAAACCCTTATTTCTACTCTGGCAAAGTTTTTCAAATTTGAGCATTTGTGCATTCTAATTTTTGTTAACTAATACCAATTCAAAAGATGTTTACAATAGATAACTCCACCCCAGGCGGGCGCATCATGTCAATAAACAAAGTATATTCTCAATAAACTCAATACCTTTGCCAATTTACGAAGTTTGAAAATAGATTTTAGTAAAGTGAATACGACCTAAAGTTGTGAGCTTGTAGAAAATCTTGGTCAATAAAAATCATTCTTGAACTTAATTTCAGAAGCGATCAGCTACGCTGGACGCTTGCGCCATTGCTATCATCAATTACAAAAATTATCCACGCGGATATCCCGCCAAATATCGGAAATCTGCCAACCTGATTTCCCTACCGATTGCACTATAGGATTGTCTAGCGCTTGTATGTAGCTCGGTTCTATTGGTCCTGGAATAGCTGCTGGTAGTTGCTCATCAATTCCCTGCGGTGAAGGATTAACGGTATCAGCTTGAAGATTTTGGTCTAAAGCTTTTTCAATCTCCATCATCTCCTTCAAAGTCAGCTTTTTAGGTTTTTTGATGATCTTTAAAGTATGTATCTCATTATAAGTATTCATTGGTGTTCCTTCAAAGGCTTGGCTCAAAAATTTGGATGACAGTAGATTTGTAGAAAGTCAGGGTCAGTTGGGTGTTAATAATTGCACAGAACTACCAAGATACACCAAATCTATAGAAAATACGAGTCTCTTGCTCAGGAATTTACCAATTATTTGGTAGGAAAGTAGCACCAAAGATGTTTTAAGTAAATCGGTAGAGCGATTGAACTAACTCTCGTCAGTTTGATGGATGTCCCAGAGTGTTTAAATCTTGTGAAATTGTTAGGGAAGAAAATGTTTAATTGAAAACTTGTAGAGTATTTATGATACAAATACCAATCGTTCGTCAAATCCTATTAGATCCGGATGCTGGATTGCTACCATATCTTAGTCAACAGCTTCAAACACAGAGCTTTTCACATTTTAAGGCCCAGTTTGGTTTTCATGTAGACGAGTATTGTACGCAAGTTACCTCTAATGACGATTCTTCACAAATACAAACGATACTTTTGTTCATTCTCAAGTTATCGATTGTCGTAGATAGTCAAACTCCCTTAGATGAGGCGACGTTGCACGCTCTTGAGTTTCAAGAATTGCTAGATGCACAAATTATTAGATGGAGCCAGGACAATGAAAAATTGCTTAAACCAATCTCAGAAATTAAAGGGGCGCTTAGTCAACTCTTAGAAATACCGTTCCAAGGTGGCTATCTTCCAGGTTTTGAGATTCATCGTCAGTTTTCTCTAATTTATAGTGCTGGTACTACACAGTTAAGCCAGTTAGATGAGCAAACATTGAAACCTCAAGCTTCTTTGTATAGACCAGGCGAACGCACTCCCCAAAGCGGACAGTATGAATTAATAAATTCTGATGGAGAAAGCACAGGCTTAGAGGTAACATCAACTACTGGACATCCGTTTCCTCCAACGAGTGAACCTGACCAATTATATAGGTTAGTAGACCCCACAAAGCACAAAAAGTCTAATAGATAGCAGAGTGAAGCTTTGGCGATCGCATAGAAATAAAATTTAGCTGCTGTGCATTTATTATTAATTTACAATATGCAGGGATTTTTACCAAAATCCCTATATTGGTTGGAGATTGAGAATACAGATATTACTTGGGAGTGATTGACTTAATGCACTATCGCTGCAAGCGATTGTGCTGTCTTCGCACTAGCTGAAATAGGTGAGCATCGCTTCTACTAGATTGATAACTATCTTTTATAAATCCCAAATTGCTTCCTTGGAGTAATTGTATAGTGCTTGGTTATTTTGTCCAATCCTTATATGATGGCACTTTCAAAATTTTTAGTTATTTTTGCATAAAACACAAGACTTTAGCTGAAGAATATTACATACCAAACTTAGTATATGTAAAACAGGGATAAGATTTTAAAAATCCCTTATTTAATCCCCTTTTTCAAGCAATGCCCTGGACTTGTGCCAGGGCAGTTTTTATTGCACGCAATAGAAATCAAATATTATTCTGTAAATCTAGAGATTATTAATTTTTGCCATTGGTCAGAATATGAATAGCTGCTCCTGCGACTGCACCATCGACTGCATCCCCTAGAGTATCTTTGCGACCACGAGTCACAGCACCCGTAACTGTGCTAGCTGCTGCCCCGACTCCAACATCTTGGCCTAAATTCCGATGCTTTCTTTTGTATCTAGACCTCGTACCATTGACAGCATTAACAGCTGCCCCAGCAGCAGCTCCTTTTACGGCATTATTCAATATCGAACCACGTCTCCTTACTGTCCCAGATAATACTCCTGCACCTGCTCCAATGCCTACATCTCGCAGGATGTGTTCATCCGCAGATGCTTGCCTTGCCGGAACAAAGCTCACACTGACTAAGCTTACAGCCATCACGCTGGAAATCAATGCACCTGAAATAGTTCGCTTCATACTAATACCTTCACCTTTTTAAAACTGAAAACCAATCAAATAATTATAAGCAAGCATTATTCTTCTCCACCTACTTATAGCAATAGTTTCAGATTATCAAGCGTTATATTCTACTATCGTTGATAGTTTATTAAGTGGCACATCATCAAGTAAGAATAATCAATCCCAGACTTGTTCTCGCCCAGGAAGCCGACCAGGACGACCTCTTCTTTAGACGCGATCGCTCGCACCGACTGATGAATTGTTGCCGATCCAACTACCTCGACAACACGATCAACACCCCGCCCGCACGTGAGCGATCGCACCTGCTCCCCCCAATCATGCAGCTTGGCATAGTTGATCGCATCATCGGCTCCAAGTAAGCGCAACGTTTGGGACTTGTTCTGCGCTCGATGTCGTCGCAATCACGCGTGCACCGACTAGCTTGGCAATCCTTGCTGGATGGCTTCCGCCACCAATGCAGAATCAAGGTAAGCGCGGACTTCCACCATTTGCTCGCCCTGAAATCGGCAAATCCAGCAGTAGTCGTTGTTAAATTACACACGATTGCCACGCTCACTGCTGTAATGGCCAGTCTACTGCGAATCTGCGAGTTCCGGTCTGTGCCGCTGACTGTACATCGTCCACAAGCCGCGTCAGGCGAACTGCATGAGTAAAGTCGGGAGCACTCGAGGTTCCTCGGGCAATATCATCACGGAGGGCGGCGTAGATTCCCGCAACATTAGCGGCTGTGTCCGGCATCGATCTCGTCTCTCCGTCGTCCACGGGCTGAGGCTCGCCGTTGAGTGAAAGGCGCAACCGACCTGTTGGAAAGCCTCGCGGCGCGCCGCCGTCCAATGCGAGAACGCCCGTTTCCCCAACTACCTCTAGGCGAAATTGTGATGCTGCGGGCGGGCGACCCCCAGCCACCTCAAGCGACAGCGCGCCACTGTTAGTTAGACGCGCCTGCACGAGCAAGTGGTCAGGGATTGATCGAGCCTGCCGCGTCGAGTCCTCGCCGACCTCAATCTGAGGGTACTGGGTCGTGGTTAGCGAGGTCACGTCTTCGAGTTGACCGAGTACCGCGATCGCGAGATCGAGCGCATGTCCGCCGTGGATAGACACCAGGGTAGCACCGTTCTCGGCGTTCTCTAGGTAGGCATCCGTCGCCGCTATTTTCGGACTAAAAGCGGCAGTGCCGGAGTAGAGCCGTGCGCTGAGCAGACGACCGATCGCCCCAGACACGACGAGTTCGCGGGCGCGATGCATGGCAGGATTCATCCGCGTTTGAAGCCCGATCGCCGCATGAACACCTGCGGTGTGCGCGGCTGCTGCAATTTCCTCGGTCTCGGTGAGGTTACGACCAAGCGGCCACTCACAGTAGATGTGCTTGCCTGCTGCCAGCGCGCCTAACACCAGATCACGATGGTCGGGCACCTTAACGCAAACTGCCACTAGGTCAACGTCAGAATCTCGGATCAGGTCTGCTGCATTGCCATAGGCTGATCGGGCATCGAAAGCTTTGGCGGCTGCATCGGCTGTCTCCTGTCTGTGGGTGGCGATCGCTGTGAGTTCAAATCCTCTAAGCTTCTGAACTGCAAGGACGTGTGACTCCTTGGCCCAACCGCGATTTGCGCTGGCACCGATGATTCCGACACGTAAAGGTTTTGTCATAGTGCTATCCTCAGTCTCTTATTGCTATAGCCTAAACTGATTACAAACAGTATATAGGTGGGTATTAGACATCTTGCAAAAGTTACTTTTGCAAGATGTTGGAGAAAGGGTAAAGGTAAATTCCATCCCTTTCCCCTACTTCTGCAAGAAGTCTATTGACCACTCAAAAGGAATCGCATAAAAAACCCCTAGCATTTCTACTAGGGGTGAGAAATAATACCATTTCACTTGATGTTTGTCTGAGATGACCCTGTTTGTGCCTCTGCTCTACGCAAGAGACTGGAGTGTTTCTCAAATATTACAGTAAAAAGCGATCGCGTATAAAATTAGCCAACATTTGCTAAGAGCAATTCTCGTTTTTCTGATTTTTGTACTCTCACTTGAGAGTCATCATCAACATCGATAAGGGCTGTGTCTCCATCTGTAATTTCACCAGACAGCATTGCTTCGGCGAGAGAATCTTCTAGGAGGCGCATAATTGCCCGACGTAATGGCCTAGCGCCGTAGCTGGGGCTATAACCCTCTTGTACCACAAGCTCTTTGAAGCGATCGCTAACTTCTAGGATAATTCCCTTTTCTGTCAAGCGGTTAGCAACATCGCGGAGCATAATTTCGGCAATTTGCTTAACTTCATCTTTGGAAAGCTGGGTGAAGACGATAATCTCATCAAGACGGTTGAGGAACTCAGGACGGAAGTAAGCTTTCAATTCCTCATTTACCAAGGTGCGGATGCGGTTATAAGTAGCGTCGGCTTGAGTATTGAAGTCAAAGCCTAAACCACTACCACCTTTTTCAATCACCTTGGAACCGATGTTTGAAGTCAAAATGATCAGCGTGTTCTTGAAGTCCACTTTCCGACCTTTGGCATCAGTAAGATGACCGTCATCCAAAAGTTGCAACAGCATATTGAATACATCGGGGTGTGCTTTTTCGATTTCATCGAATAGCAGTACTGTGTATGGTTTCCGGCGCACAGCTTCTGTAAGTTGTCCACCTTCGTCATATCCGACATAACCAGGAGGCGAACCAATCAGCTTGGCGACGGTGTGACTTTCCATGTATTCAGACATATCTAGCCGAATCATCGAGTCTTCCGAACCGAAGAAATAAGCAGCTAATGCCTTCGCCAATTCTGTTTTACCGACTCCAGTAGGTCCAGAAAAGATAAAGCTCGCAATGGGACGATTGGGATTTTTTAATCCAACACGAGCGCGACGGATACCGCGAGATACAGCCGAGACTGCTTGCTCTTGACCGATGAGCCGTTGGTGCAGAGTGTCTTCTAGGTGCAGGAGCAACTCTGACTCAGATTCAGTTAGCTTGTTGACTGGTACGCCAGTCCAAGAGGCAACGATTTGGGCGATGTCTTCTTCGTCAACTACAGTCGAGTTGACAGGTTGATCGTTTTGCGTAAACGTTGCTTGCAGTTGTTCTGCGAGTTTTAACTCTTGGTCACGCAGTTGTGTAGCTTTGTCAAAATCTTGGACTCTGACTGCTGCTTCTTTTTCTTTGGTAACGCCAGCGAGTTCACGCTTGAGTTCTTTATTCAAAGAACTTTGAGAGTTCCGCAGACGAACGCGAGAACCAGCTTCATCAATCAAGTCTATTGCCTTATCGGGTAAGAAGCGATCGCTAATATAGCGGTCTGATAATTGTGCTGCTGCTACAAGTGCCGCATCCAAAATTGTGACTTTGTGGTGTTGTTCATAAGCGCCGCGCAAGCCGTAAAGAATTTGTACGGTTTCCTCAACTGAGGGTTCACCGACCATAATCGGTTGGAAACGACGCTCTAGGGCAGCATCGCGCTCGATATGCTTACGATACTCATCGAGGGTAGTTGCACCGATGCACTGAAGTTCACCTCTTGCTAGGGCAGGTTTAAGGATGTTGGCTGCATCCAAACCACCTTCTGTACCACCAGCGCCAACTAAGGTGTGAATCTCATCAATCACCAAAATTATATTGCCCACAGTGCGGATTTCTTCCACAACTTTTTTGATGCGTTCTTCAAAATCGCCACGGAAGCGAGTTCCAGCTACCAATGACCCCATATCGAGGCTGACAACTTGCTTGTCTTGCAAACTTTCGGGAACATCCTGGTTAACAATCCGTTGAGCTAGACCTTCTGCAATTGCAGTTTTGCCAACTCCTGGTTCCCCAATCAACACTGGGTTATTCTTAGTGCGGCGACCAAGAATTTGGATCGCCCGTTCAATTTCCTGCTGGCGACCAACTACGGGGTCAAGTCTGCCTTCTTGGGCTAATTTGGTCAAATTCCTGCCAAACTCTTCCATAGTTAGCGGTTGGGTACGCTTTTGACTACCACTACCAGCAAAAGCTGGTGCATTTTCACCTAACCGGCGAACTATGGCACTGCGGACACTTTTAAAGTCAACCCCTAGATTTTGTAGTACTTTGGCGGCGACACCTTCACCAGCTTCGGTTAATCCTAAGAGTAAGTGTTCAGTGTTAATGTAATTTTGTCCTAGACTATGAGCTTCTTTAAACGATTGCTCGAAGAGGCTTTTTACCTTTGGAGTAAAAGGAATTTCTGGTGGTACAAAGCCAGAACCCCTACCAATAATTTTTTCTACCTCGCGACGTGCGTCTTTGAGAGTAACGCCTAATTCCGCCAGCACTTTAGCAGCAACCCCAGTTCCTTCTCCCATCAAACCCAGGAGAATTTGTTCAGTTCCTACGAAATTGTGTCCCAGGCGACGTGCTTCCTCCTGAGCTAACATAATTACTCTAATGGCTTCGGAAGTGAAGTGTTCAAACATAATGGGTTCTTGCTCCCTCGCTGCTTGGACTTTGGGTGAGATAAAATTCACCCTCATCTAAAGTTTTTTGTATTTTCTTAAGGACTAATGTAACTTTATTTAAATTTGAGTGGCAGTGGTGAGAGCCGTAAGACATTAGGTGTACTTGCCGTCTAGTACAAGAGTTGCAAAGTTGACAGTTAAGCTTTCGGTATTTGACAATTTTATTTTGTGTGTTTTGTTTTTCACTGTCAGCTAAACTTAAAAATCAGGACTTAGCACTCTAAACTCAGGACTGACAATGACTGAAGCAACGGCCGGTAAAGACCAACAACATCCACTTTATAACCGCGATCGCCCCCTTATTGATATTTTACTCGCTCAAGAGGCGACAGACTATAACTTAGCAGAATTGGCTAGACTGCGAATGCGTTATCAAGGGTTTCCAGGGGCGAGAGACATCCAAAAAGACCTAGATAAAGTCTTGCAACAGTGGGGTTTGACCGAAGCCGAGCTTTTTGAGAAAACTCGTCAAATTCACGATTTGGGTGGAATTTACAAAAGCCGTGGCAAGAAAGATGAACAGGATTGGAATTAGTTATGGGGAATAGGGCATAGGGCATTGGGCATTGGGTTCTTTTGCATTCCTGACTCCTGACTCAGCCCTGGAATAGCGATCGCTAATTCTACGCCTTTGCCTAATTCAGATGTCACTGTGAGTTATCCACATGTTTTCTCTATAATCTACTGGGAAGTGGCTAATTCTAAATCAGTACCTTTACTTACTGGTTTAGTAATAAATAACCAAATAGTTTTTGTCATCTTAAAATAAACTTTGCGATCGCTATCTCGTTTCCAGAAATTCACTTAGTTCTGCAAGGTTTAAACTTGCTGCGAAATCCCAAGTAAATTTTGGACATGATGCCCAATTTCATGAGCAATCACGTATGCTTGAGCAAAATCTCCAAGTGCCAGATATTGAGTCTTCAATTCGCCGTAAAAACTCAAGTCAATATACACCTTTTGATCGCGCGGACAATAAAATAGCCCAACTGCTGAACGTGCAAATCCACAAGCTGACCAAGCCGTGAAAATTTAGGATATCAACACAGGGGAATGTAGTTATGTCTGCGTTGGACATACACATCTAGTTGAGGCTGTTATTGCCTACCTAATGAGGGAGAGAATGTATTTTATTACTAAGGATAGTTTTGAGTTGAACACAACTCGTATTTAATATAACAGGTACTGAAAAATCAACTTTGTCAGCGATTAATCTTTTCCCTGCGACCAAGGAGTAATAATGGTTTTAAGTCAATATCAACGTGCTGTAGGCGTATTTACTCATCGGATAGATGCAGAGCAGGCAATACATGAGTTGAGAGATTCTGGCTTGGCGATGGAGAAAGTATCTGTAGTTGTACAGAATTCAGATCGTAATCATGAGATTGCCGATAATGAAGTTAAAGAGGACACTGGTGATAAAGCTGATGAAGGTGCAACAGTAGGAGGGCTTTCAGGGGGCGCTGTTGGTGGGTTAACTGGTTTATTAGTGGGTCTTGGAACTTTAGCAATCCCTGGAGTTGGCCCAATAATGCTGGCTGGGGCAGCAGCAACTGCTTTGGTTACAACCCTTGTTGGGGCAAGTATTGGTGCTGCCACTGGGACTTTTGCTGGTGCATTAGTTGGTTGGGGAATGTCGTCAGAGCAAGCTAGAGCATATAACGAGCGAGTAGAGGATGGACACTATTTAATAATCGTGGATTGTACATCTTTTGAAATTGCTAAAGTAGAAGAAATACTACGGCGTTGGGGTATTGAAGAGTTTGGCATTTATGAGCATCTCAACAGTGAATATGAAACTACAAATTATCTGACCACAACGACTTCTGCTACTGCTATTCCTAATAAAAGTGGGATGATGTCTAAGTATAGTGTTAGTTGCTTTAATAGGATAGAGAATGCTGAAGCGGCAATTAAGGATATGTGTGTCGCAGGTTTTTCATTAAACCAGATTTCTTTAATTTGCAAAGACTTTTCTCAATTGGTTGGGTCAATAGGCATTAATTTAAGTGAACGCTTTGACGCTATGAGGTTAGGAATAGCAGATGAGTGGGCACGCTTTTACAATGAGCAAATAGAGCAAGGCAATTACATACTTATCGTTAGTGGCACAGATAATGAGCAAGATATAGCTAGCTCTATTCTGTGCAATTATGGGGTTCAAGAGTGTCAAATTTATGACCCAATGTTAATTCGTTCTTAAAAGCGGGTACTGTCATTAATGAGAACAAACTTATTTGAGTTTTGGAAGATAAGGTGTTCCATATTTAACTTGCCATCACAGCGTTACGTTTTAACTTAATTTTTGTTTACGCGAAAACCTTACTGTACAAAGAATCGATACCGGTCAACCCCTTCTCTGCGAGACGCTACGCATAGCTTGCTTCCCCGCAGGGGTACGGGGAATTCAAAATTCAAAATTCAAAATTCAAAATTATTATTCCCATAAATAAATAATGGGGCTTGAAATAAGGACACATTATTTCTCGTGCTTCTCTACGAGACGCTCCGCGAACGCATCTCGAAATAAATCTTTTTTCTTGTCCATAAATTAATTTAGGGGCTTGTATCATGAGTCTGTTTTGGTCAACAAAATTATGCGGTTTTCAAGGTTATGGCGAGTAGTGTCTATAAGCTTTAACACATTTACCTGACAGTAAAATATCTTACTTAAAATTCTCAACAGTTGGGCTTTGCTCAGGGTCAGCAGTGAGCGAAGCTGAAGGGTCAACCTGTATTGCCTCTTTCGTCGTCTCCAGTTGCTCCCGTTGCTTGCCATACTCCCGCAGTTGCTTCAAAAGGTTTTCTTGGGATGAGCTAGGAATAGATGGACTGGGGGTTAGTTGAAGGTTGGTGTCGGTACTTGCAAAATTAGGCGTTGAGGGATTAATTTCGTAGACGGGTAAGGACTTGTCATTAAACATCGCCTCTTGGGTTGGTGATGGCATAGGAACTAGCTTCTTTGGTTTGCTCACAGCAGCTTTTACCGAGTCTAGAGTGGTAGCAACTTGCACTTGTTGCTGCATCTGTTGTGTAGAAGATACTAAACCACTTAAACCATTTACCAATTGCCGCAGATTTTTTCGGAAACTAGGATCACCTGTCAATTCGTCTAAATCAGATGTAATTTTTTGGGTATTTTCAAAGGTGACTCGTGCTGAATCTAAAGTTTGTTGTAGCAGCACCATGTTCTTGGGATCGTTTAAAGTTTTAGAAGCATCGCGTAAATTAGCTGAGGCTTGGGCTGCATTTGCGGAAAGCGTTTCTAAATTGTTGAGTAATTCTCCTTTAGTCAATCGATTCACAGATGGTGATAAGCTACTGACTGTAACCCGCAATTGGTTACTGGTTTCGGTAATATTATTCAAAGCACCAACCAGTGCCGAACGATTTGTTGTCAATAAATTATCCAGGTTGTTCAGCAATCGATTTGCTTGAGTTGCAGTTGCATCAAATTTGTTTAGTGTTTGATTTGCGGATGTATTAAGTTGGTTTGTTGCCCGTTGCACTGAATTAGCAGTGGCAGAAAAGGTATTAAGTTGTAGTCGTAAGCTTTTGGTCAAACCTTGTAAATCCTGACTTAGCTCAGTAAAACTGGATGCTGCGCCTGTGGTAGTCTCTAGAACCCGATTGACATTTCGATAAAATTTGGGGTCATTGTATGCACTGGCTAGTTCAGTTGAACTGCGAATTAGATCATCAACGCTGATACCAAGCTGACCTTTTAACCGAGAGCCATTGCACACTATGAGGCTGGTATCACAATTTTTATCTAGGGGTTTAGCAAGCACAACCCCAGCAGGTAACGTTGCTTTTGGTGTGATGTCAATAATACTTTCGCTAATTAATCCGCTTTGATTAGCTTCTACTACTACATTTTGGGGGATAATTAGGTCTTTTTGGGTAATTTCAATCTCTACATCAATGGCATTTGGTCCTGGTCGAACTTGGAAAATAGTTCCTACCTTAAAGCCACGATAGCGAACTGGCGATCCCTTTTGCATTCCGCCAGCGTTAGCAAATTCTACAATAACTTTGTATGAACGGCCAGCAGCAGTGAATCTATTTAACCAGACAAAGAGTAATCCAAATACCCCTAGTCCTAACAGGAGTAATAACCCCACAGAACCTTCTCTAAATGTTCGCCCAGAGGCGAAGCGGCTTGTCATAAGACCTCGCATTGTTTTGCCTCCACCAACAACCAATAATTAATTAGGAGTTAAAAGTTAGAAGTTAATAACTCTTTACTCCTCATTTTTAAGTTTCTAGCCGGCGACTTTAATCGGGCCTTCAACACTTCCACTGAGAAATTGTCTGATCAAGGGATGTTCTGTGTTGTATATTTCAGTAACTGTACCTTGCCACTGCACTTTACCTTCATAGAGAAATATAAGTTTATCAGATGCACGGCGGATAGTGCTGTGCTGGTGAGTAACAACGGCATAAGTAGTACAAGTTCCATGTAAACATTGTAAGTGGCGGATTAAATCTTCAATTACTGTCGAGGCAATGGGATCGAGTCCGGCTGTTGGCTCGTCGTATAGTAGAACTTCTGGGCTTTCACTGGGAATATCGGGATTAGACATAATCGCACGGGCAAAACTCACTCGTTTTCGCATTCCCCCGGAAAGTTCGGCTGGGTATTGGTCGCCTACTTCTGGCAAACCTACCATCTCCAATTTTTCTTTTACCAAATCTCGGATGCGCGATCGCGGTAGCTTTGAATTTTGATATAGTAAAAATCCTACATTCTCCTCCACTGTTAGCGAATCAAATAGTGCCGCCTGCTGAAACACCATACTAATGCCAACCTGCTGGCCGCCATCCTCTATTAAACCCTCTCGCTGCACTCCTTTGACATAAATTTCTCCTTCATCAGGACTAAGTAACCCTGCTATTACTCGTAAGATAGTTGATTTCCCAGTCCCTGATGGCCCAATAATCCCCAGTGATTCTCCCCGGTAAATAGTCAAGTCTATATTATCTAGAACTTTATGGCTAGCAAAGGACTTAGAAACACCTTTCAGTTCAATCAATGGTTCAGTCATTAGTTATTAGTCATTAGTCATTAGTCATTGGTCATTGGTCATTGGTCATTAGTCAGTAGAAAATAAACAAATGACTACTGAGAACTAATAAAAGACAAATATGCCAAATAGTGATTTCATAGTTATTGGTAGGACATTGTATAATTGTATAGTGTATTATAAATACATAATTAGCATTCTGATTAGCAAACTTTATTTTTTAGCATAATATTTAGTTATTGGCGATGTTTCTCGTCTCAAAATACCCTCAACGCAAGGCTGACGAAGACACCGTAGTAATTAAACATCTCAGTGATGTGAAAATAAAATTCCAGTTTTCTGTAGAGATAAGTAAACTCATTTAATAGTATTACTATACTACTTTAGGTTATAACTACTTCAGAGAAAAGTTACAGCAAAAAAAACTCATTAAGTAAGTTAATACAAAAAATAAAAATCATATTTTATTTATGAATATCGAATATTATGATTTTAGGTTTTTTATAATAAGTCAAAAACCTATTTTCCATAAATTATTAAATATGGCTATAAAAATTAATTTGTTTCCATCCAAAGTTCTTATAATTAGCATAATTATTAAATAATAAAGGGAATTTAATAGCATTATTTGTCAATCTGATAATTGATAAATTCATAAATTATTTAGTATGATTGTAACAATAACTGTTAAAAATAAAAATCTAAATTATGAGTAACCAATTAGAACAGTTTGCAAGTGATAATTCCTCTGGTATTTGTCCTGAAGCGCTGGAATATATGATTAGGGCAAATCAAGGTAGTGTTCCAGCATATGGAAATGATGAATGGACTCAAAAAGCAACAGATTATTTTCGTGAACTCTTTGAAATTGATTGTGAAGTATTTTTTACCTTTAACGGTACGGCCGCAAATTCTTTATCTTTAGCTGCTCTTTGTCAGTCATATCACAGCGTCATTTGCCATGAGACATCTCACATAGAAACAGATGAATGTGGCGCACCTGAATTTGCATCTAATGGCTCAAAACTGCTACTTGCACAAGGTAAAAATGGCAAATTAACATCAAAAGCTATAGAGGCAATTGTTACTAAACGTACTGATATTCATTATCCAAAACCTAAAGTTATTAGCATTACCCAATCAACTGAATTAGGAACTTTATATTCTATTGAAGAACTTTTAAGTATTAAAGAAGTTGCAAACAAATATAACTTAAAGATTCACATGGATGGCGCTCGTTTTGCAAATGCAGTTGCTGCTATGAATAAAAGCCCTGCTGAAATTACTTGGAAAACTGGAATCGATGTATTGTGTTTTTGTGGTACCAAGAATGGAATGGCATTAGGTGAGGCCATTCTTTTCTTCAATAAATCGCTAGCAGAGGATTTTGATTATCGATGTAAGCAAGCAGGGCAGCTAGCTTCAAAAATGCGGTTTATTTCGGCTCCCTGGTTGGGTTTATTGGAAACTGGTGCTTGGTTAAGAAATGCTAGACATGCCAATCAATGTGCTGAATACTTAGAAAATCAACTATTAAACATAGAAGGTGTTGACTTGATGTTTCCTAGAGAAGCCAACGCCGTATTTGTAAAATTACCTGAAGAAGTCATTCACAGCTTAAAAGCCAAGAACTGGCAGTTTTATACATTTATTGGCGTGGGAGGAGTACGTTTTATGTGTTCTTGGAACACTACTCAATCAAGAATTGATGAATTAGTTGGTGATATTAAAAACACAAAAAAGTAAGCGACTTAGCCTATTTGTATTATTTTTGCATAAGTTAGTTATGATTTTCATAGTCATTACACCCCACTATTAAATCTGACTTTTCACGGAATGCGAAAAAGTCAGATCATAATGTTGTTTTGGGATTAGAAAAAAATTCGTAACCGCGTTTGCGATCGCAAGACAAGCACAAATTTTTCTTCCACCAGTCCAATATTGCTTGTTACCTTTAGCGCCGAATTTAAATTACTGTACCGTATATACGGTGCTTTGTCCAGAATCCTTTATGAGCAAACTTTTTGAAACTTAATGGCAAAAGTCAGGTTTAGGAGAAAAAGGTAAGAAATGCATAAAGTGTAAAGTATTGTTGCACAAGCGTTTCTTTTAGGTGCGACCTTGCAACACTTTTGCTGGGTTGTACCAGTTGCAGCTTTTAAAATATGGTGTTCATTTACAATTTTGAATGTTGCCACAAACCCAAATGCTTATTTTTAGCATTAGCTTCTGCAATTAAAAATTGGGTTTTGCTTTCGTAGCAATTTTGTAAAGATTCTTGGTCAACAATGGCATTACCTGACTCTACCAAAAGGAGATTTATTGACCGATTATCTACAAACACTTCACCCGCTGGGCGACCATTTTTAAGTTGTTCTGTCCTTCTAATCACAACAGGAGTTTGAGGTGGTAATAGCTGTTTTAGCCTTTGTGTTGCTGCTAAACCATAGTGCTTATCAGTTGCCTCTGGTGCATTAATACACGCTAACTTGATTGTAGTTGTTTGTCCTGCATTATCTTTAACCAAAATTGTGTTCCCATCTGTAATACCAACTACTGTACCTAGCACCAAAATTAGTTGAAGTAATTCCATCATTCTATATGTAATATTTTATGCACAGATAGAATGTTATTTCGATGCTTAGATTACTAGTGTGATTTAGCTCACAAGTTGTAAATAAAAATAAAAGTAATAAATATTATTATTTCATCATCACTGATTTTGCTCATAGATGCTTATTGCATGGGTTTTGAAGCCTGTTTTTGCAAGCTTGGTTTGGGTAGCCGCGATTTTAATCGTTAGATGCAAAATGTGAGTTAATAGAAAGATTCTACTAAAGATATCTACTATCTGTATACAACAAAACTATGAAATTTTACTTAACTAAATTTAAATTTATACAAGAATTAAACAGGTAAAAATAAGCGGTATCATTGTAAGCAAAAGCAAAGTTAAATAATTATAGAAAATTATTGATCAGATTATCTTAGCAATTCCTGGAACCTTTCTTCACTTTTCTAAAGGTCAACTTCACAGGTTGACAAATTCTCCTTGTATTTTAAGAGTTTTAACTTCTAAATCCTAACTTTGTTTGTATGCTAGAACAACAGCAGTGGACTATAACAGCAACTGAACAACCACCAGAGTGGTTTATCCAAGCAGTGAAACAGTATACACCTGCATCAAATGGACTGTATGCAGCCCAGTTGTTGTGGCAACGAGGTATTAAAGATCGTCAACAATTAACAGCTTTTATCAACTATAAAGCTTATCAACCAGCAAGTCCCTTTGAGTTTGGGCAAGAAATGCATCTGGCGATCGCACGCTTGCAACAAGCATATAATACTAAAGAGAAAATCGCCATTTGGGGAGACTTCGATGCTGATGGGATTACCGCCACATCTGTACTTTGGGATGGATTGGGGCAGTTTTTCGCTCAAAATACTCAGTTAGTTTACTACATTCCCAATCGCCTGAAAGAATCCCACGGACTTAACGATCAAGGCATTGATAATTTAGCAAAACAAGGTTGCAAATTAATAGTTACTTGCGATACGGGTAGCACAAACATTGAAGAAATTATTTATGCTAAAGAGTTAGGCATAGATGTAATAGTTACAGACCATCACACGTTATCCGCCGAACGTCCACCTGTTGCAGCGATTATTAATCCCCGTTATTTACCAAAGGAACATCAATTATTTAATCTTTCTGGGGTGGCGGTAGCTTATAAGTTGGTGGAAGCACTATATCAAAGCCTGCCCAATGTTGCCAAATATCCCTTAGAAGATTTATTAGATTTAGTTGCAGTCGGATTAATTGCCGACTTAGTGCAGTTAAGTGGAGATTGCCGCTACTTAGCACAGATGGGAATTCAACGACTGCAAGAAGATTTTAAACAACCAGCAGCAGCGCGGCGGCGACCAGGGGTAGGGCGATTATTAGAATTATGCCAGAAAAGTGGCGATCGCCCCACAGATATTTCCTTTGGTTTAGGCCCAAGAATTAACGCTGTCAGCCGCATTCAAGGTGATGCCAGTTTTTGCGTTGAATTATTAACTAGTCGGGATGTCAAACGTTGTAACGAACTAGCCGAAGTTACAGAACTCGCTAACGCCCGCCGCAAATCTTTACAAAAAGACGTGCAGGCACAAGTAGCGCAAAAGCTCACCCAATTAGACTTATCAACCACCAGCGTCATTGTCTTAGAAGATGCCCAATGGCCTGGGGGTGTATTGGGCTTAGTCGCCGGACAGGTAGCACAAGAAACTGGACGCCCGACGATTTTGTTGAGTACAGAAGGAGCAGAGGAGCAGGGGAGCAATTCTTCTTCTTTGCTTGCAAGGGGTTCCGCCCGTTCGGTGAATTCTGTCGATTTATACCAACTGGTGAAAGAGCAAGCACATTTGTTACATCGTTTTGGGGGACATCCTTTTGCAGCAGGTTTGAGTTTGTTGGTAGAGAATATTCCTTTATTTACAGCTGCAATTAATCAGCAGTTACGGCAATCTTTAGGTAGTACAACTCTAACGCCAACCGTGCAAGCAGACTTGACGGTAACAGTTGCAGACTTAGGAAAAGAGTTATTTTTAGAACTCAAACTGCTAGAACCTTGTGGAATGGGTAATCCAGTTCCGAAATTGCTAATTCAAAACTGCTGGTTTGAAAATTCTTGGCATCGCAATCAGCAAGATTGGCAAGGCAAAAAGGTACAGTACATTAAAACTGAGTTTGATATTCGGGATGATTTTAGCAGAAGTGCTTTTCCTGGCTTATGGTGGGGACACTATAAAGATGAATTGCCTATAGGAAGGTGTGATTGCATAGTAGAACTAGACTACAACACCTTCAAAAAACGTTATGAAATCAGATTAATTGCCGTGCGCTCTTCTGCTAACTTAGCACTCAACACTCAGCACGAGCTAAACGCCCGGCTATCGCTAACACCCTTCATCCTAGACTTACGGAATCAGGAACACTCAGCGCGCAGCACTCAGCATTTAGCACTAATTATTGAAGATTGTCCCACAAATTGGGATGATTTACGTATATGGTTACGGCGATGTTTGGCGATAAGCCGCTCTACGTCTGGGCTTGACAATCAGCAACAATTAGGGATCGCTTGGTCAAAACCTAAGCACCAACCACCCAATCAAATTTGGCTGACTCTTGTTGGAATTGCCAAATATCTCAGTCGCACAAATCAACTAGTTACCCGCGGACAACTTTTAGAGAAAATCGGCATCAGCGACCAAACCTTACTTGTCGGCATCAAAGCTTTAAAATACTTAGGGTTCACAGTTCAACGACAAGACCGTTCTTTACAAATTACCTGGCATCCAACCGATAGTGCCGAAAACCTTTCTGATGAAGCAGTTGCAAGATTTTTAGCTGCTGTCCGAGAAGAACAATTTCAGCAACAGTATTTTGCGGAAGTTCCTTTATCTACGATTGTGGCGATCGCCAGCTACGACAGTAAATAATTTAAAGGGTTTATAGCGTTTACTACATGAACAAAATAAAGATTTTCAACCAAGTCCCATATTGTTTAGTGCGATCGCTAAGTGCAAACTTATCTTAACAAGTCTTAATTAGCTCTAAGAATTCCTATACCAGCTTCTCTTTCAATATAATCTGCTAAGTTGATAAAATCTTCACGCGGGTAGCATCTTCCACCAACTAGATCAAAGGCTAATCTACTAGCAGGATTTTCTGGATTTTCGAGTATATGTATACCCCAGTAGTAAAGTAGGTCGCTTGTCCGAATACAAACTTCTTCTGGATCTATACAATGAAATTTTTTATCTATCTTACTAATTTCTTTATAAGCATTAGAATAGACTTGTTTTAGAAGCTTTAAGCGCTTAATACCAGGATCTTTAAAGTTGTTAACTAATACAAATAAATGAGCTAAATTATTGATTTCACGTATTTCTTTAACAGTATCTTGAATAACTTTACCGTGCTTACTTATTCCCAATGGATTGAAGGTTGTTGGGATAATACAATAATCTAATCGCTTAACTAGCTCTGGGGGATTACGCTCTAATGCTGGTGAGCAATCGCAAATTACTATTTGACAGTCACGGGCAGCATCTTCATCCCAATCATTTCCATCAAAAACTTGAATAGTTGTACCTACCCCTTTAGGATTGGGAACAAAAACCCCATCACCTACTAATTTTTGCAGATTTTGTTCTGGGTCTAAATCCACAAGTGCTATATTAAATCCTTGCAGTGCTAATGCTCCTGCTAAATGACTTGCTACAGTTGTTTTTCCTACTCCGCCTTTACAAGTAAAAACTCCAAAGTAAACTTTTTTTGGCGTAGTTTCTTCGTTAGGCTTCAAATTATCTCTGCCACCAATCTCAGAACCGCCATCAATCCTAACCAGCTTATTTTCATGGGCAATACCACAGTGAACTTTAGTATCTTTACCCCAAGTTCTGATTAATGCCAATGCTGGGCCGCCAAATCCTTTTGTAGTTATGAACCAACCAAAATTAAATTTTTTGCCTTCGTCAGAATCTAAAAAGTCAGCAAACTTTAAAAGCTGTGGCGCTGTTACGTTACTTTTTAGCCATTTTACCTGAACAACACCAACTAGGTTTCCTTTTTTAACCACTAGATCATAGCCAGGTTGATTGGTCTTTGCAGTTTCAACTGTCCAATCTGCTTTATGGAGCAATTTTGCTACGTGCTGCTCAAAGTGGGTAAAATCCTGGATAAATTGTGGCTCTAATGATGACGACATAAACAGCCTTAGGTGTTTTAGTTAAACGTGGTAGTATGTAATACAGTATACTCTACCAAAATAAACCCTGACCGTATAGTTGATTTATGTACGTAACATGAATCACTATCTTTCTGTCTTCAGAGAAAAAAGCATACTCTGACATAAATTAACAGCAAAGTTACGTCTGATTTTAATAAATATAAATACACTAAAATATACAGCTTTCATAAAATTTTCAATAAGTTGCACTGGTTGCTACACACCAACCAACAATGTTCAGTTAAGCTGTAAACGCTATGATTGAGCTTTATTGAACGTTTTATGCATTGGTTATTATCTGGGCCGTTGAGTACAGAAGCATTGACGGTTAACATTGCAGGGTTGCCTGCATCGTTACAAGGTAAAAAGCTGGTGCAATTGTCAGATTTTCACTACGATGGTTTGCGGCTGTCGGAAGAGATGTTAGAAAAAGCGATCGCACTTACTAATGAAGCTAAACCAGATTTAATTTTATTAACTGGTGACTACGTAACTGATGATCCCACACCAATTCACCAACTGGTACTTCGACTCAAACATCTGCAAAGTCGCTGTGGTATCTATGCTATTCTTGGCAATCACGATATACATTACAAACAGGCAAAAGTATTAGTTACAGAAGCCCTTACTAGTATTGGAATTCACGTCCTTTGGAACGAAATTGCTTATCCACTAGGAAAAGAATTACCACTAGTTGGACTTGCTGATAGTTGGTCACGGGAATTCCATCCCGCAACAGTTATGAACCAGCTAAACTCTGACACACCCTGCATTGTTTTATCTCATAACCCAGATACTGCGGAGATATTACAAAGATGGCGAGTTGATTTACAATTATCTGGTCATACTCACGGTGGTCAAATCGTGATTCCCGGAATTGGCCCTGCGGCGTTGTTTTACGAAAAGCTTGTAAAAAAAATACCCAAAAAAGTGCGGCGTCGATTCCCGTTTTTACAAGTAAATGTTTCTGTAGTCAACCATTGGGAATGGGTGCAGGGTTTGCATCGGTTAGGTAAAAATCAGCTATATGTCAATCGTGGTTTGGGAACTTACCTCCCAGGACGCTTATTTTGCCGCCCAGAAGTTACCATAATCACCCTACAAGGTGAGTAGGTAATTCCAAATTCAAAAGAAAAGAACGCAATCACAGCAGGTATTTTGGCTAATGAGTGCTTGCAAAATCAGTCATAACCTGCTTAATTTCATCAGAGAATTTAAATCAATGAATTAATTGTATCTGGAGTATATGACATAAATTATTGCATTTTATCAAGTTACATTTTTATTTTTGGTAAGCTGTAAGCGCTGGTATGAGGAGTATCGGTTGACTTATGCATTGGTTGTTTACAGGACATTTAAGAGTAGATAAAATAACGGTTAAGATTGCGGAACTTCCTGCATCTTTACAAGGTACAACATTAGTACAGTTGTCAGATTTTCACTATGATGGTTTGCGACTGTCGGAAGAGATGTTAGAAAAAGCGATCGCACTTACTAATGAAGCTGAACCAGATTTAATTCTATTAACTGGTGACTATGTAACTGACGATCCCACACCAATCCATCAATTGGTACTTCGACTCAAACATCTGCAAAGTCGCCGTGGTATCTACGCCGTACTTGGGAACCATGATATCTATTACAGCCACTCCAAAGCAGAAGTTACACAAGCGTTAACCAGCATTGGGGTTCACGTACTTTGGAATGAAATCGCCTATCCACTAGGAAAAGAATTACCACTGGTAGGGCTAGCTGATTATTGGTCACGAGAATTCTACCCCGCACCAGTCATGAATCAACTAGACTCGCTTACACCGCGCATTGTTTTATCTCATAACCCAGATACAGCCAAAATATTGCAACAATGGCGCGTA
Source organism: Nostoc sp. (assembly GCF_036917535.1). Taxonomy (GTDB): domain Bacteria; phylum Cyanobacteriota; class Cyanobacteriia; order Cyanobacteriales; family Nostocaceae; genus Nostoc. The sequence goes on along the minus strand of NZ_JBALDA010000053.1, from coordinate 43,317 downwards.
GATTTGCAACTATCTGGTCATACCCACGGTGGTCACATCGTCATTCCGGGCATTGGCCCTCTAGTATTTTATTATAAAAAGCTCCTCAAACAAATTCCTAAAAAACTGCGGTGTTGGGTAACATTTTTCTTAGGAGACTGCTCGAAAGTAGTGCGATATTGGGAGTGGGCGCAAGGGTTTCACAAGGTAGAAGAAAATCAACTATATGTCAATCGTGGTTTAGGAACTTATAAACCAGGACGTTTATTTTGTCCGCCTGAAGTGACTGTAATTACTTTAATTAGTCATTAGTCATTGGTCATTGGTCTAAATAAATGACAAATGACAGCCCTCACTAGTCAAAGTGCATTTTAAATACATAAACTCAAAGCAGAAACCGCCTGAAGCTACGATAGATAAATCTCAATAGCTTGGGGCGGTTCCTTGAAGATTGGAAAATTCAGAAATGACTAACTTAAAATTTGGTGGACAGTATTCGCGATCGCTTTACTCAGAATTGCACATCCTTATATTCCAACTAGGCAGGCATTTTCTGGCTGTGCGTTCTAAAACCTCCAAAACAACTCATTGAACTCAAGGCAAAAACACATTCAACGGATGCCACAACCAAAAGAGCGATCACAAAAAGATTAGAGCAGGAGGCACAGGCTCTAACTTGAAAGTTTTTGTTTAACTTTTAACCTGTTTGTACCTTGGTCTTAATCTAGCATTGTGTTTGTTTAGCGACAAGACACCTTTACTAAACTTGAAGACCATTAATTTATCGCAACAATCCAGAAATATTACTTAAAATTTGTCCCATTTGGTAATGTTGGCGTGAATGCCAACATTACCAAGTGGACCGAAAGTTCAGAAGCCGTTATTGAGCAGAATCGCCTGCGGTAGAAGAACCGCTATTAGATGTACTGTTTGACTGGTCTACTCCTTGAGGTGTAGTAGTTTTAGAGGTGTCACTTTTCGTACTAGGAGCAACAGTATTAGTAGAACTATCGTTTTGCGAAGTCGGAGTATTAGTAGTTGAACTCGTCGCCGGACTTTGTGTCGCTTTCGGGGCTGGCTGGGTTACAGAAGGTGCTTTTTCTGCCGCAGGCTGCTGGGGTGGAATAGTAATGTTAATATCCGGTTGGCGAGGTGTAGACGGAGGTGTAACTTGCTGTTGGGGAACAGGAACAGGAACAGCAACAGGAACAGGGACTTCCTTAGTTGTTTCGATTATTTTCGTTTGTGGTTGAGGAGATGGACTGGGAGTTGGATTACTCTTACTCGGTACAGGAACCGCGACCGGCACAATATTGTTAACCGCTGCGTTATTCTGCTGGTTGAAGTACCAAACCCCACCTATAACTAAACCAAGCAGGGAAGTAATGATAATACCCAACAGCAAACCACCACTAGCATTGTTTTCATCACGCTGGGCTAAATCTGCTTGCTGGTAGCTACGCTCAACATTTCGACCATGTACGTAACCGTTACTATAAGAGTTGGGATTAGCTGCGTTATTCTTAACTGTTTCAGTGGTTCGTGTCAAGTCAGTATGAGTATTACCATTAATATCAGTGTAAGATTTTTGCTTGAGTTCACTGTTTTTGATTTCGCGTTCATTAGGAATAGACATAGCCGTTGATTTAACTCCTCAGATTAAGATATTGACGAACTAAAACTTTGTGAAAACAAAAGGTTTTAATGAACTGAAAATATATGTTGCTGATAAAAATTGAGTCTTATTTGCTACTCAACTGTTGGTAATCTCAGAATAACCTCTGCCCTCAAACAAATGGCTCTATCTCCAGGGAGTTAATACTTTATCTTTAGAGAGTTAATACTTAATCAACAGAAAGAGTATCCCAAAGATGGATGTTATTAAACTGTCACTCAATGGATTGATCAAAAAATCTAACAATTTGCTTCAATTCTCTAAATTTTTAATTTGTTGTTATATATTGCATCGCCAAAGCTTAATGGTCATATCTCGACTACCGCTAACCAAAGTTTTGCCATTAGGACTGAAAGCGACAGAGTTAACCCAATCTGAATGGTTATCCAAAGTGTAAAGTTCTTTTCTGTATTAACATCTCATAGCTTCGCAGTATGATCTGCACTACCACTAACAAGATGCTGACCATCAGGACTAAAAGCGATGTTTATTAATCAAATGTTGAACTGGAAAAAATCACGCTCGCAAATTCTACTAATGTATGCAGTGTTGGGAGCGATCGCACTATTGATGCTCTTTCCTTTACTATGGCTAATTAGTACAGCCTTGAAATCGCCGACGGAAAATATTTTTCAGTCGCCGCCACAGTTGCTACCCAGTCAGCCAACACTAAATAACTTCTCTAGTGTGTGGAACTCTCTACCTTTTGGACAATACCTGTATAATAGTACCTTGGTGTCAGTACTGACTGTGGGCTTAAATCTACTGTTTTGCGCCTTGGCTGCCTATCCGTTGGCAAGATTATCATTTGTCGGGCGAGACTGGATTTTTGTAGCGATCGTCTCTACGATTATGATTCCCTTCCAAATCGTGATGATTCCCCTCTATATTTTGACGGTCCAGTTAGGTTTGACAAATAGTTATTTGGGGATGATTTTTCCGAGTTTAGCTTCTGCCTTTGGTATTTTTCTGTTGCGCCAAGCTTTCATGAGTGTGCCCAAAGAGATAGAAGAAGCCGCCCGGATGGATGGTAGCTCAGAGTTAGGATTATGGTGGCATATTATGTTACCAGCAGTTCGCCCAGCACTGGTAACTTTAGCTATTTTCGTATTCATTGGTGCTTGGAGTGACTTTTTGTGGCCTTTAATTGTCATCCAAAATGAAAATTTATACACTCTTCCTTTGGGAGTCGCAAAGCTAGCAGGAACATTTTCTCTTGACTGGCGCTTGGTAGCTGCTGGCTCAGTAATTGCGATCGCCCCAGTATTATTACTATTTTTGTTCTTACAACGTTACATTGTACCGACAGAAACAGGTAGCGGCGTCAAGGGGTGAAGAAGAATTCAGAAGTTAGAATAAGAAAGTGGTAGATGAGGAGATGAGGGAGAAATAATTAATGCCCAATGCCCAATTTAATAAGCACCAGTCTTTTTAAGCACCACCCAGATAGTTTTAATAATCAAACTCAGGTCATAAGTTACAGACCATTTGTGCTGATAATCTATATCCATTTTGACAATGGTTTCAAAGTCTGTAATGCTAGAACGCCCATTAGCTTGCCATTCTCCAGTAATTCCTGGTTTGACTCGCAATCTATCCCAGTGGTGTGGATCGTAATTACTGACTTCATCAGGAGTAGGTGGACGAGTACCAACTAAACTCATGTCCCCAATCAGAACATTCCAAAATTGAGGGAATTCATCCAAGCTAGTACGCCGCAAAAATTTACCAACAGGAGTAATGCGAGGATCGTCAATAGATTTAAAGATGTGACCTTTGGCTTGGTTTTCAACCAAATGCTTGAGTTTATCAGCATCGACTATCATAGAGCGGAATTTCCAAATACGGAAAGTTTTTCCGTTTAAACCACAACGAATTTGAGAATAAAATATTGGACTTGGCTCATGAATAAAGGTAGCAATTACTACGGGAATTGCTATCATAAATGTAACAATCAGCCCCACAATGGCTCCAACAATGTCAATTAATCGTTTTCTTACGCTTAACGTTGAGGGGTGTGAAGGCTGTTGCAAATAATTAACTGAATAAAGATAAAGATTATTCACAAGGGCTAACTTAGTTTTATAACAGGAATTTTTACATTAGTAGTGTAGACATAAACATGATTTTTAGGCGATTTTTACTACTGTTGTCGCTATTAAGTAGAACGGTGTAAATATTTGTAATTGGGATGAGGCAGAAGGCAGCTATGCTGGAGGGAAAAGGTTTTAGCCTCCTTTATCTTTCTTAACATAATTGTGTTTTTTCCATCGACTTAACTTCCTGAGTATGAATATGCACATATCTTAACCAATATAAAAACTAAAAATTCCAAATTTACAGAATCTTTCAATTAAACAGATAGATTGTAAATCTACGGTATTTTTGCCATCTAATAAATAAATATACTAGTATTGTATACATCCAAAAAATTACTGAGCTAAAGTATTAGTACTGGTGAAACACGGCGTAAATAAACCACCCATTCAAAATTAATGAAACGCTTACCCTGTATCCATTTTTGTTTTTTATTTTTTATTTTTTAATTCCGCTTTTTGAAAAATTCCAAATGCTTATATATGAGCATTTGGAATTTTAAGTAGTATTCTTATTTCTAACGCGATGTACTAGTTTCAACGATTAACCTCTAAGGCGAAATTCACCGTATACGGTTCCTCTAGTGATTGCTGATTACTAGCCTTGATTGCATCTAGATAGCGACGCAAAGACAACAGTTGTTGAGAATTGGGACGATAAGTGAGACTTCCTTGTTTTTCAAAAAGTGGTGCTGTGGCGATCGCCTGATAGTCAGGATTTTCTTGCGAACTCTGGGTAAGCCAGGTTGATTCTGTGACTGAAGGTATTAAACCGGAAGGCAGCTCACCTTCCAAAAAAGCCAGTAGCCTTTGCTGACAAGTACGAGTATTAATCCCACGACCCTCAAATAACTGGATAACTTCACCAAAAGATAAGGGACGGTCTGGTAGCAATCGCAACAGTTCTGTAAACAAGAAATAATCAGTGTATTGTTGCCTGGATATATCTAAAATCTGGGGATGTAGAGGCAGCATCGCCAAACCATAAGCAACCCGACTGCAATTGGGAGCGCCATTTTCGCCGAGATATAAATCTTGAATAATCTTAGTGCTGGGAAGTTTTTGCCGTAACCAGCGGTTCACCGTCCCGACACAAGCCACTCCACCAGTCAGAATAGCTTGATTAATAGCTTCTGTGGGGATGCCACGAGCTACCAATAACTTGTTGAGTTCTCGGTTCAGGCGGCGCACAAAGGGAATAAATACCTGGCTTTCTAAGTCTCGTCGCTGCAAAACCCATCGCTGATCGGCCAAATCCAGGGTAAAAGAGTCTTGGTGTTGCAAAATTAGTTTTAGGGCTAATGCTGCATCTAATACCGCCTGTCCTAGTAGAGAACTTTCTAGACGCTGCTGGAGACGAATTCGAGCGGTGATATCTGGTTCTCCAACTCTGGGTAGTTCTAATTCTTCTAACCCTAAAGTCTGCCAACGCATTTGGTCTAAACCAGGGATTGATGGTTGCCATTGCCAAGGATTACTCGTGGTAGTTTTGCGTAGGCGTAGCCCGCCGCAGGCATCGCTTGGTGTTTCTAGGCGTGATTGTCGAGATTTCGGTGGCAATAGCAGCTGGCAGATAATATCTTGTTCAATACCCTTGCCAGCATAAGCAAAACTGTGGAGCATGAAATCATTATATGACAATTGCTGCAAGGTTTCTGGTAGATTCACCAGCAACATTTCTGTAGCAGTTGTCCCAATATTAATCACAAGGGTGTTGCCAACAATGGGATGTTCGCTAGTTTTGGCTGGATGAGAACCTTGAGCATCGCTTAGTTTTACTTGCTCACCATTAGCAGCATCCAGTTCCGAAAGTAGACTAGCGATCGCTTCTTCGACAAAAAAGACTTGCTGCGGATGTTGGATGAGTTTGCTAGTGAGTAAAGCTTCCCGCACGTTAAAGCGGTATTGTTCTGACCAGCTAGATGGACAGGTACAAATTACACCTGCAATATGATTGATAATTTGGGGAAAATCTTGTTTGTTGATACCAGCAGCAGCAGTTATTAAACTAGGGGTGGTACTTGTTTTTTCGGATTTGAGGGTTAATAGTAATTTAGATAGCGATCGCACAACCCAAATCAAAGGCCCTGCCGAAAATTCATTTAATTGCAAAATTGGTTCCCATTTCTGTCGTTCACTCTTGTAGGGAATGGCTACTTGTAGATAGGGCTTCAACTGCGCCGAGTAAAGATTATTTTTCGTCGGATCTGCTGTCGATTTTGGTGTTGCAGGAGTGTTGGCACGATCGGGCACTTTATCTTTGGCAACAGCCGCAGGTGCTGTCTGCTCATGTGCTTCGATAGTTTCGTTTTCACCGTGGGGTACAGAAGCTATAGGCAGATAAACCTCTGTTGGTAAACGAAACGATTGTTGAAAGGAACTTGTTCCCGACGAATTTTCTGCTGACCAGTAGATAGGATGTACAACAAAAGTTGAGCGATTTAATAATGCGGCGGAAATTCCTGTTGTACCTAAATCAATTCCTAAATACCAGACTGATTCTAAAATATTGGGCGAAACTTCTGGATTGTTTATGGAGTTGGCAATTGGAGGTAAAGAACTTTCTGGAACAGGAGTTGTGACTTCCTTTTTTTCAGTTTCTACTTGGGGAACTGCCAAACTGGAGAAAGCAGTAATTGATGTATTCTCTGTTATTTGGAGATTTTCAGGGGAAGTTGTGTCTTGAATGTTATCAAGTGGTTCCGAGAAAACATCCAAGTTGGTAGCTGGCTGCGACTCAGAATTTAGCTGCCGATCAAAATTAGCCAAATCTTGATCTAATTGCTGCAACTGTTCTTCATCTAAAGAAATATCTGGTACGGCTGGAGACTGGTTTGACTCAATAGAAAGTAAGTTTTCCTGGGGTGAAGCAGCAATGTAGTTATCTGAAGACAGCTCGTCGGAGCGATCATTGTTAGTTAATACTTCCGATGTGGCGATACTTTCTGGTGCGTCCGCTTCGCGTAGCTTGCTTCCCCGTAGGGGTACGGTAGGCTCTGCCAACGCAATTTCTGGTACTTCTGGAGTAACTGGTGCTGTGGTTGTAGCATTATCCTCAGAAGAAGAGACTTCCAGCGATTGCAGTTCACTATCTGTATCAGGCAATAGGTCAGTTGCTGTAGCTGTGGCATTATCCCCTAAAGATGAGACTTCCAGCAATTGCGGTTCGCTATCAGCATCAGGCAATAAGTCAGTTAGGGTATTAATTGTATCAACACTAGCTGGCTGAGTGCCGATTTGTGGCAAACTGTCTATTTGTGGAGTAGAGAAGCTAGGAGGTGAGTCTAGATCAGTATCCTCTGCAAAAAATAGTTCTTCCTGTGGCTCTGATGAATCTGTGGTTTCGCCTAAAGTCTCTTGAGTTGAAAGACCCATATCTGGAGTCACAACCGCAGAATCGACGGTTGGAGAGACAGGCGGGGTCTGCGTGATGTTCAACGGTGATGGAGAGGCTGTAGAAGGAGAGTCATTTGTAGGAACATCGAGGCTAGAATTATTAACATCACCAGCATCAAACAAACTGGCGTAAAGTTGGTCTACTTCATCACCAATTGTCACAGAAATATCTTGCGGTAATTCGGTGGGGGTTTGAGAATATTCAGATGAGTCTACACCAAGCTGCAACAGCACTGCATCTAGATCCTCTGTAAGGGTAGTCTCCTGTTGCTCAGAAGTAATTGTGAGTGGAGATGAAGTTTCTGGTTGTATAAGCTCCGATGGTTGAGGCGCAACTCCAGCAGCAATCTCGGCTGGTTCAGTCAATGATGGTAGTGTTTCAGATTCTCCTCCCAGCAAAGATGACTGCGAACTAAGGGATTCTTGTTGTAAATGCTGGGTCAAATTGTTGACAAAGCTAGTCATCAGCTGTTCACCTTGCATCCCCTTGCTATGCATTCTTGCCAGTGCTTGGGACAGGGATTCGTAATAAGTATTAATGTTCCGCTGTAGTGCTTCAAAGACTACATTCACCGTTCCATCTAGTGATAATAGCCGTTGATCTAACTCCCTAGCTAGCTGGGTTAAGCGCTCCACATCGTCAGAGGATTCTAATAAAGATTGAGTTGCAGAGGTTGCGTAATTAATTCCTCCTGAAGAACTGGCGGAATTTTCTCTGGTCTGTCCAATCAGTGGCGTTAAAGTTGGCACAAGGCGACTCATGAGTACCTGTAAAAACTCGGTAATCATTTGTTCTTGGTTTGTCAACTGCTGCGCTAGGGAGTAGTTTTGCAAACGCCTTTGTTCTAGTTGCCGAATTTCTTGTATGAGAGTGGCTCGCTCTTGCAAGAGCAATTCTAATTCTGATCGCAACGGCTGAATCAATCTCGAAAATTCATTATTTAATTGTCCTGCGCCAACAGTACTCTGTTCCTGACTGAGTTCGGGCTGCGGTAGTGGATACTGGTTATAATCGCGATCAATAAATTTTGTTAACAAAGGCGATCGCGGTTCTTCAGAAGACTGATTTGGGATGCTGCTCTCTAATACTTCTTTTTCTTGTAACCTCAACAATAAGTCGCGAATTCGCTCTAAAACTTCTTTAGGCTCTTGTGCCTGACCAGACAGAAATCTAGACAGGCGCTTGCCACCACTGGCAAGTAAGTTGTCAATGTCTGCAATCAGCTTTTGAATTTCATCTGTACTAAAAGTCACTTTTGTCACCTTACTTATAAACGTATGTCAACTAATGTGACAATTACTTTACAATCACCGTACCCCTATGGAGATATTGCTACGCGCAGCATCGACCATAGAATTTTGAGTGGCAAAAGCCGCTACTTGGACTTGTGACTGTCATTATGTTATGGATTACTGGGAGTCGTGGCAATCTTCAATCATCCAAGAAAACAAGGAAAAAGTTTCTTTTTGTCCCCCCATCCCCTTATCTCCTTGTCTCCCCCTCTCCTTGTCCTTTTCAGACAGCCTTTGCTCGAAAAGCTTAATTTTGCAGGTCATTGGTTGCCTATTTTTGAAAATCGCTAAAATACCTGAGCAATAATTTACTCCCTTTAGTATCATTAATGTTGTTTGCCTATACTCATAACTAATCAAGTTTGCAGTGCAGCTAGCCCTAAGCAATACAACCGCCGGCTATAAAATACTTTTTGCAAAACTTTTACTCCGTTTAAACTTATAGGTAAAGATTATAGAAAAACTTCTTGTCGCTTTCTTGTGTAGCATAGTTTAGTTTTTTCTTTGAAAGGGAGATGTGCAATGATAGCTTAGGCTACAAATGGCGCTCCTAATTTTTTATGTGTACATAGCAGCTTGAATTAAAGATGTCGTAATGGAAGATCGATATAGCTTGCAAGCACAGGCTAATTCCTGGATGATCACCTCCGCTCCCTTTTTTCAAGGGTTGCCAGAAACTGCTGTGGAATCAGCCCTCACCCATCTTGTTACCCGCACTCACCCAGCCAATCAGGTGATTCTGCTGGAAAATGACTGGGGTGGTTCTGTGTATTTTATTATGGATGGATGGGTAAAAATTCGCACCTACAATCTGGAAGGAAAAGAGGTAACGCTGAATATTATTGGCAAAGGTGAATTGTTTGGTGAAATGGCGGCGCTAGATGAAGCACCTCGATCCACGGATGTGATTACGTTGGCTCCAACGGTAATTGGTAGTATGCCTGCTCAGGATTTTGTCAAATTACTTCAGATAGAACCTTTGGCGGGAGTTCGATTGGCGCAACTAATGGCACGACGTTTGCGGCAAGTAAATCGCCGATTGCGGTTGCGAGAATCTGATAGCCAATCAAGGGTAGCAGATACGTTGTTATTTTTGGCAGAAGGACAGGGAAGAAAAGGGCAAACCGGAACCGAAATCCCCAATTTACCTCATCGGGAATTGAGTAGTTTGAGCGGACTGGCGCGAGAAACAGTGACACGAGTATTGACAAGGCTAGAAAAAAAAGGCTTGATTAAACGGGATCAAGACACTATTTGTATTCCTGATTTGTCAGCCTTAGAAAGAATGATCGTTTAAAAACTTGTCATATATGAGTATTTTAGATTCTCTCCCAGATGAACCGGAGGAAGATCCATCCTCTGAATCTCCAACTCCTCAGAATCATTGGTTAGATAAAGAACAGCAGTTAATGCCCCCTCAAATCAAAGCTGATGCGCCCTTAAGGATGGTGGAAACGGCATTTTTAGCGAGTACCGCTAGCCTAATTTGGTTTATTAATTTTTACTTTCCTTTGGGCCCAGTTTTGCGGATATTTTTTCCAGTGCCGATCGCTCTAGTTTATCTGCGTTGGGGCAAACGTGCGGCATGGATGGCAGCACTCACCTCTGGGTTACTGCTAACAGTATTGATGGGGCCAGCCCGCAGTTTGCTGTTTGTCATGCCCTACGGTTTCATGGGCGTGCTTTTGGGCGCGACGTGGTGTCGTCGTCGTGTTCCCTGGATTGTTTCTATCACTTTGGGTACGCTATTAGGTACTTTAGGAGTCTTTTTTCGGCTGTGGTTGCTGTCTGTTTTGTCAGGTGAAGACCTGTGGATTTATGTGATTACCCAAGTGACTGAGTTCATTGAGTGGGTATTTTTTAACTTGAGTTTGTTGACGAGTCCCAGTGTATTTTTGATTCAAGTGGGAGCGATCGCTTTAATTATACTCAACAACTTTATCTACCTTTTTGTGGTACACCTGGCAGCATGGTTGCTTTTTGACCGCCTGGGCAACCCTATTCCCCGCCCACCACATTGGGTACAAGTTCTCATGGATTATGAAGGATAGTTATTAGTCATTTGTCATTGGTCATTGGTTAAATGATGAGTTTTAACTAATAATCAATGCCCCATGCCCAATTCCCCATGCCCAATTCCCAAATTCGTATTTATACCCAAAAAGAACAGGGTGAACAATGGCTGCAAAGATATCGTGGTTGTCTACCTGTATTTGCTTGTGTTTTAGGATTTACTGAAACTGGTTTAATTCCAGGGATTTCAGCAGCTGGTCGCACTCCAGAGGATCGGAAATATACTGCTTGTGCCGATGCTGAGTTTTTGTATTACGGCCCAGAACATAAAGCCCAATATCCCTTGCCACCATTGGCGGCTGGGGCTTCACCTGTGCTGATTTCTCGTACTGTCTTTGAGTCACTAAAGATACCAGTTCATTTATTTAATGCTGGTTTACCTCAGCCTCCTGCTTTGCCAGTAATTGATTTGGGTGGCGCTCCTGCTAAGTGTTTAAGTGGAGGCGCTGCTATGGAAATTACAACAGTACATCACTTGTTTGAACAAGGGCTACTTTGGGGAGAACGCCTTGCCGCCAATATCCAACAGGGGTATCTGATTGTCGGTGAGTGCGTCGTCGGAGGTACTACAACTGCCCTGGCAATCTTAACTGGTTTAGGTATAGATGCTGCGGGAAAAGTTAACAGTAGCCACCCTGTTTGTAACCACGCGCAAAAGTGGGCACTAGTGCAAGCTGGGCTGGACAAGATGAGGGGGAGCAAGAAGCAGGGGGAGATAAACTTCCAATCTCAAATCCAAAATTCTGTAGATCCCCTACAACTTGTCGCCGCCGTGGGCGATCCAATGCAGGTGGTGGTAGCTGGGATGGCGATCGCTGCTAGCCGTAGTTGTGGTGTAATGCTGGCTGGAGGGACGCAAATGCTGGCGGTTTATGCGCTCATTAGTGCGATCGCTCAAGCTTACGCCTTATCATGGCAACCAGAAGCAGTAGTTGTAGGCACAACCCGCTGGGTGGCTGAAGATCCTACTGGCGCTACAGTTGACTTAGCCCTTAACTTAGGAAAAAACAGCTTAACTTTGAGTAGAGAAACCCCTCCTCTATTAGCAACTCATCTGAGCTTTGCTGATTCTCGTTATCCCCAACTGAGAGCTTATGAGCAGGGCTTTGTCAAAGAAGGTATGGGTGCTGGAGCCGCTTGCATAGCTGCACATCTTAGCCAAGATTGGCAGCAACACCAACTTTTGACAGCCATTGAAGCCCAACTTGAACGGCTAAGTACAGAATTTCATTAATTCGTAGCGAATTAAATTTGGCAATACCCTGCAATGCCAATGCGTTGACTTATAGCAGTCGCCAAAGCCGTTAGGACAGTTCGTGGGAAACGCGCCTTCAACAGGATACTATGTGATTTTATTGCTGTCCTAAGCTCCCTGTCCGTTGCTATACAATAGCCAGAAACTCTTAACTTCTCTGTGTGTCTATGCGTAAGAGCGTCTTTCTAGCAATTTAAACTATGCAACTTTGTTTACCTTCTTATTTTTCAGGAGAATTATCTGATGAAATTAGTAAAAAAGCTTGGTATTGCTACCGCTAGTGCTGTTGTCGGTATTACTGGTATTGGTGCATCTTCTGCGGCACAAGCTGTACAGCTATTTGATTTTCAATACTCTTTTCCCAGTTATGAAGCAAATGGTACAGGGATTTCCGCTAGCGGCACTCTTACTACCACCGATCTAGATCCTATAAAAAACAATTACAGCAATAACTAGCAAAAGGACAGCCCAAGGAATTACTGAGACAATCATCGGGTTGCTCTCACCAGGTACATACGGAATCAATGATAAATTTTTAAATACAAGTACACCGTTACTAACCCAGAACGGTTTTTCTTACCTGGTTTCTGGAAGAGGGGAAGACGGAAATGGCAACGTTAACGTATTTTACAGTAGTTTGGATGAAGGTTATTCAGACTTACAAGTAAATATATCACACTATTACGTAAATATATGTAATAGTGTGTTTAAGTTTTTTATCAATTTGATAGCTGGATTAGTTGCTTATACTTATTTAATATATGCTTACAAAGCTATCAGTTGACATTAAACCTAAAGGCTTGCCATCTACCTTCAACCATTCTTTTAATTCGTTGAACTCAAGTTAAATTTAGTGAATTCTCTCTCTAAGTAATTGTTCTTCTAAAGCCGCAATGCGATTGTACGCTGCTGTTAATTGTGCTGTCAGTCGTTGTATTTGAATTTCTGGTGTTATATTATCTCCAGCTTGACGATGTGTATCTAGATAAATGCCATCTGTCAACACATCCTTGTGTTCCATTTCTGGATTTAAATTGTTACGTCCTTTAAACTGGTAGCCTCCAGCCGCGCCATTTTGTTGGCAATTATCCTTTGCTTGTGTATTCGCTAAAGAACACTCTGAGAAAGTTTGAGTGACTTTACCATCAAGCTGCTCAATTACTTGGCACAGGTCATCCAGCTTTTGGCTTAAAGTCAGGATCTGCTGCTGTAATAGCTCCATTTAATACCTTTATTCGTACATTTTCTATATGTTATTCAATTTACTCCCAACCTTAACGATACTTATGGATTTTTTAAGTATTGATAATTTTTGGTGGAAATGTAACATTTAAATCATTAGTTCTAAATACAAGTAAGATTCCACCATAAGTACCATCAAGTAAATATATGGATAAAAATTAATCTTTAGGTAGTAATTTGACAAAAAATCGCTAATTTGAGTCAAATATTCAAAATTAACCCTATTATTAAGAAAAAATACCGATAATTCTCCAGATCCACTTTTTCAGCTAGTTAGCCACTGGTAAATCTCTGCTTAATATTAAGTATAATCAAAAATCTCAAAATCCAAAATCAATGGATCGACGGTCTTTTTTGCTAGGTACAAGCACACTGGCACTTTCACAACTGCTTTTTGGCTGTGGTGGAAACAAGCAGACGCAACTAAAAGTACAGTTATTAAAAGGTTCTATACCTGGTCAGGTGGTGAATCAATTCCACAAAGGTTTGCAACAACGGGTACAGTTAAAGTTTACTCCAGTTGGGCATATACAGGATTTATTTCAGCAATTACAAAATTGGCAGCAGAAGCCAAAAACCAGCGATGAGCAGGGATGGCGTCGCTTTATACCCTTTAGGCAAGGTCAAAAAGCAGCTGACACAGACCTAGTGACATTGGGAGATTACTGGCTACAAGCAGCTATTGAACAGAAATTGATTCAACCACTCCAAGAAGTGCAGGGAAACCAATTAAAGCAGTGGTCTACTTTAGATGAAAAATGGAAACAACTGGTAACGCGTAACGATCAAGGTATTTTGGATACTCAAGGGAAGGTGTGGGGTGCACCTTACAGGTGGGGTAGTACAGTAATTATTTATAACCGTGACAAGTTGCGAAAATTGGGATGGACGCCCAAAGATTGGAGTGATTTGTGGCGAGATGGAATGCAGCAGCGTATTTCCCTACTCAATCAACCACGAGAAGTTATTGGTTTGGTCTTAAAAAAACTGGGAAAATCTTATAATACTGAGAATCTTGACCAAGTACCAGACTTGGAAAAGGAATTACAGATATTAAACCAACAGGTGAAGTTTTACAGTTCCAATCACTACTTGGAACCTCTAATTATAGAAGACACTTGGTTAGCGGTTGGTTGGTCAAGCGATGTATTGCCTATTCTGGGACGTTATCCGCAGCTTGCCGCAGTTATCCCCCAGTCAGGAACAGCAATTTGGGCGGACTTATGGGTACGTCCCGCAGGGATTACTGAGGATACTTTATCAGATCAATGGATTGATTTTTGTTGGCAACCAAGCACAGCTAAACAAATTTCGGTGCTAACTAAAAGTAATTCGCCAATTTCTACAAATATTGCCGCTTCCGATATCCAAGAACCATTATGGAGTTTGTTAGAGAGCGATCGCAAAGTTTTTGATAAAAGTGAATTTTTACTTCCGTTATCTCCATCAGCAATAAAACAATACGAGTCTTTATTCGCCAAAATTAAGGTTTAATTGGGAATTGGGCATGGGGCATTGGGGAGGCAGTGCGTTGGGGAGCCAGCGCGGTCTTGGGGGTTTCCCCCATGAGCGACTGGCGTCCGGCAATGCCCGACTTTAAGCAACTGGCGTCATTGGGCATGGGTTATTGATTCTCCTTTTCCAGCGGTTAAAAACCTAATCAACTTACTAGAGTGAACGCTGTAACCCTATCTTGTTCTTAATAGTGGTTTGGATACTGCATAAAGCTGGACTTATACTAAAGTTGCAAGTGTAGGTTGCCAAGGGTTCTTTTTGATAATTAAATACCCGGACGTTGTAACCAAAGTTCCGTGCAGCGCTACCCAAGCGATTTACGAAGTCGTAGCGCTCTATATACTCTAGTAAGCTCCAAATTTGCTGATTCACGATCAAGTCTACTCGTGCAGGTTCTTTGTTAGAAGCTGGATATGCGATCCAATTATCCAATAGCTTTTTCTCAGAGTTTTGTTGTGCCCACCATAAACTGGGAACGGTTAATCGTTCTGGGTGAATGGTGGTAGCTGTGATTATATAGTCTTTTGGCTTGGTCAATAAGTCTAGTTCTAAAGGCGCACTAGAAGGCGACGGTATTGAAGGGGTCTGTGCTAGTGAGGGCGGGACTAGTAAAGCTGTAAGGCTAATGGTTAGTAGTAATGAAAACGATGTCTGGCGATGGCTGCGCCAACGCCAAAGGCGATCGCACAATTTAAATATATGCATAACTGATACTAATTTATAATTCGTTATGAAGACACAAGTTAAAATTGGCACAAATTAAAGTTTAACGGCAACGATGCGAATTCTTCGATAATCTGCTGTCCAAGTTCCTTGTTGATATAGTGTTGGCTTTAGATATTCCTCGATGACGGGAATTATTTGTATTTGTTGCTCAGGTGAAAGTCCTGCTAAGAAAGGGCTGGCAAACATTTTAATCCAGTTTGCGATGCCAGCTTCTCCCTCTGCTAGGGGAGTTGGGCGAGGAAACAGGATAGCATAAATGACATCAAAGCCTTGATGTTCTAAGAGGCTGCTGTATTCACCAATGCTGGGGTAATACCAAGGATTCTCTACTTGTGCTTGAGGGATACCAATGGACTCTAAAGCACTGTATAAAGCTGTGGCGATCGCCTTTACATTCCCTTTACCCCCAAATTCTGCCACAAAACGCCCTCCGGGTTTTAGGGATTTATATATGGAAGCGATCGCGCTATCTGCTTCTTTTACCCAATGTAGTACAGCGTTGGAAAACACAGCATCTAATGGCTTATCTACTTGAAAGTTCCTAGCATCAGCAACATCAAAGCGGATATGGGGATAGTTTTGTCTTGCCTTTTCAATCATCGCAGGTGCGTTATCAATTCCCCATACTTGGGCACCGGCTTGGGCAATTTTATCGGTGAGTTGTCCAGTACCACAGCCAAGATCCAAAATCGATTCTCTTGGCTGGGGGTTGAGTAATTGCAACAAGTCTTCACCATATTGCCAGACAAAGGCGTGTTTATCTTCGTAAAGCGAAGTGTCCCAATTATTATTGAGTGTTGAGATATTATTCATAAAATTGTGAAATTACAATGTGTTGATTCACCAATCCTCAACCATCTGCTTGAGGTTCATGAATACCTAATCACTACAGTAAAAAAGATTTTTAATTATGTCCAATATATATTTTGACGTTAACTAATATTTAAAAGATATGAGTTTGGGTAACAAATGGAACTACGGCATTTGCGCTACTTTGTCATCCTGGCAGAGGAACTGCACTTTGGGCGGGCGGCAGAACGCTTGCATATTGCCCAACCCCCCTTGAGTCAACAAATTCGGCAGCTAGAAGGGGAATTAGGTTTTGAACTGTTTCACCGTACGAAACGAAATGTGCAGTTAACAGAAGCGGGACAAGTGTTTCTATGTGAAGTTCAGCAAATTTTCAGGCAATTACAACAGGCAATTCAAGTTGGGCGGCAAACCAGTCGGGGCGAAATTGGACAGTTAGTGGTTGGCTTTGTCAGTTCTGCCACATATAATATTTTGCCAACTATTCTGCGAAGCTTTCGTAGTTGTGTTCCTGGTGTGAGTTTAGAGTTACACGAACTAACTACAGATCAACAGCTAGAGTGGTTGCGAGAAGGTCGAATGGATGTAGGATTTGTGCGTCCACCTGTTGATGAGAATAGATTTAATTGGGAGATTATTTTTCAAGAATCGCTGGTGGTGGCATTACCTGAAGCACATTTGCTAGCCAATGAGTCTGATGTGTGTTTGACATCGCTTGCCAATGAACCATTTATTTTATTTCCTAGAATATTAGCGCCTGGACTTTACGATTTAATAATCAGTCTTTGCCAACAAGCAGGCTTTAGTCCTAATGTTACTCAGGAAGCTATCCAGATGCAAACGATTGTCAGCTTAGTAGCAGCCGAGATGGGTGTGGCGCTCGTGCCAGCATCTTTGCAAAATATGCAACGGACTGGAGTAGTTTATAAAAGTGTACAAGAATCTACTCCAAAAGTCGGCATTGCGATGATTTGGCGAAAAAATGAGACATCCCCAATCGTGCTTAGATTTGTGGAAATAGTTAGACAAGTTGCAAACCAATTATGAACAAAGGGTGTCTCGTTAAGAAATTCAATATATAGGACTCCGATTTGATTTCTGAAAACATACTGAGACTGAAAAGCCTGTTTTCTCAGGGTTGTTATGAACTACACGATGGAGTGATTGTTGAAATACAGCCAGTAGGAGACCATGAAGAGATTAATGGTTTTTTAGCTGGTGAAATAACTTTAGAGTTCAAACGATTAAAATTCCCATACCTCATACCCAAGCAAGCACTAGTTAAGATTCCTGACAAAGAATCAGTTTATTCACCTGATGTGATATTGAGAAATCAAAATAATCTTTCAGCACAACCAATGTGGAAAAAATCTTCAACGGTGATTCAAGCTGCATCGGTTCCCCTAGTTATTGAAGTCGTCAGCACTAATTGGAGAGATGATTATGCATCCAAGCTGGTTGACTATGAAATTTTTGGCGTTCCTGAATACTGGATTGTTGACTATTTAGCTTTGGGCGGTAGAAGGTATCATAGGTAATCCCAAACAACCGACTATTTCGATTTATTATTTGGTGGATGGTGAGTATCAAGTTAATCTGTTTTTGGGAAATGACCGCATCATATCGCCTACATTCCCAGAATTAAACTTGACCGCCGAACAGATTTTTCATGCTGGGCGTTCAGAAAATCAATTATAACCGCAGTGCTGACACTCCCATCGGTCCACGAGTCACACCCAGTTGATTTTGCAACTTCAACTCGCGCCAGAGTTGGGAACCTGTAATCTCACCTTGCAATAATTGACTATAAAAATGTATTGTTTTACTCACTTGCTCTGGTGTTTCATTCACAAATTCGATGCGAAACTGACGTAATCCCAGTTCTATGAGGCGTTGTACGTACTCGGCTCCCGTTTGAGCAGTGCCGTTAAATACAGTATTTCGGCAACCTACATCTGCTTTGAGGACATGTTCGCTACCAACGCGATCGCGCAATTTCACTTCCTGCTTTTCACAAGGTCGTCCACAATTAGTGTAATCTGTACCCGTCGAGAGAAAGGCGCAAAATACACAATGCTCCATGTGGAACATCGGTATATGTTGATGGATTGTCACCTCAAACCACTGGGGTGGACAACTGGTGAGCAGGTCTTGCAGTTGGGTAATATTCAGGTCATAGGATGCCGTCAGCCGTTCTAAACCAAAGTGTTGTTGAAAGTAATCTGCTGTTAAGGGATTAGCAACGTTGAGCGAAAAATCTCCGATACAACGGTCTGCTGCAAAAAATTGCAGTTGGTCATAGTTCCGCACCAGATAGCCATCTGCTTCACAGGCACGTACTTGCTGCAAAATCCAATTTTCTCCAGGTTTGGTAATTCGGGGTGGTGCAACCCAGATGGTGGGGAGTGGGGAGTTAGGAGTTAAGAGTGCTGAGTTATCAGTTAAAAGTGAGGAATTGTCTGCTTTGTTTTTTTGCTGTTGCTGGCGCACCATTTGCACCGCTTCTTGGTAGGCACGGGGGTCTTCAAATTCACAGTAAAGTGTTTGGATTCCCGCTTTGAGTGCTACTTGAAGTTGCTTGAGATTTCGTACTAGGACGATGAGTGAAGGAGATATAGCTTTAGCTTCCCGCAGGTTGGGAGATGAGGATAATGAGGAAGGGAGTAAGTTTTGGAAAGAGACATCAGAACGTAATTGCCAGCGTTTGGGTTGACTTCGCAATTCTTCCAACTGCGCTACGATTTCCCGCCGCATCCGATTCAACTCACTTACGGGTAGCATAATAGCACCAATGAGGTGGTTGGTTAGTGTTCCTAAACAGAAAGGTGTGTTACCGAGACGACCCAATTGTTCTTGTAAACGCTCTGTATCTAAGGGTTTAGTGTGCGCCTCCACCAGAGAAATTGCAGACTCTACTTGTACAATATTACCGAGTCGATCGCGAGCGATCGCAATCAATGGCTGACCAACTTCTCCATAAACCTCCAAGTCAATGGGACGTTGATATTGGGGATTTTCGCCAGCAAAACTTTGACGTAGTTGCTTATCGAGTTCTGGATCGCTGGTTTTCCAAATGCGATCGCCTATATGCACTCGGCGCAGGTTCAAGTCATTTCGCCCAAATGTCAGCAAAGTTTCTTTACCTTTGGACGCCACAGCATAAACTCGGCCACCTTCTTCCTTCACTTCTGGATGACCGCAATCAAATACAATTCCATCTCCTGGTTTTACGGGCGCTTGCAATTTGACTGTTACCTGTTCGTTGTGAATGCGGATAACTTCACCCAGATAAACCCCACGTTTTTTACCAAAGCGGGCGTGAACTAGTTCCTGATTATTAATTCCGCTAAACCAGCCCGTATAGAGTCCGCGAGAAAATGCCATTTCTAGGTTGTAGTGTTCTTGGTCTGATTGACCTCTTTCTCTTTCCTTTGTATGCAAAGGAGTTAAGGGATTAGGTCTTTCCAATTGCGTCATTACTCCATCCAGAGCTTGCCGATAAACACGGGTGACATTAGCAACATACTCTGGAGCTTTCAGGCGGCCTTCAATCTTGAGAGAGGTTACTCCTGATTTCACCAAATCTGGCAAAATATCTAACCCTGCTAGGTCTTGAGGACTGAGTAAATATTTGCGTTCTTTTAAATTCACAACTTCCCCATCAGCGATTAACTCGTAGGGCATCCGGCAAGCTTGGGCACATTCACCTCGGTTAGCAGAACGTCCGCCTAAAGCCTCACTAGTCAAACACTGACCAGAATACGCCACACACAAAGCACCATGAACAAAGACTTCCAAGGGCAGAGACGTTTCCTGTTGGGCAATTTGCTGCTGTATTTTATTGATTTCTTTGAGAGAACATTCACGCGCCAGCACTACCAATTGACAGCCAAGGGACTTGGCAAATTTCACCCCAGCTGCACTCGTGATGGTCATTTGGGTGGAAGCATGGATGGGAAAATCGGGGGAAAGGTGACGGATGAGACGGCATATACCAATATCTTGAACGATCGCCGCATCCACACCAGCTGCAATAATTGTGCGGAGATATTGCTGTGCTTCTGCTAGTTCTTTGGGAAATATTAGTGTGTTGATAGTGACATAACCCTTTACGCCGCGACGGTGTAGAAATGTCATCAATTGAGGTAAGTCCGCCTCAGTAAAATTTTCTGCCCGCATTCTGGCGTTGAAGCGATCTAAACCGAAGTAAATCGCGTCTGCCCCATTTTCCACAGCAGCTTTAGCACAGTCCCAATTACCTGCTGGCGCAAGTAGTTCAGGACGTTGAAGGGAAGGTTGGGAAAAAGGGCGTAGGCGTAGCCCATCGGAGATATCGCTTTTCATTAAATTTAGGCAGGGTTAACTAGCACCATAGTGATTTTATCGAAGTTATTCAGGGATGGGGTGATCGCTCTTTCATCTGCGGTTCATTCAATCCTCTTCTCCTCTGCATCTGGAGTAAGTAGACAGGTGAGAAGAAACAGAACTATATTAAATTTAGTTAAAAAAAAGCTTCGTTAGGTTGTCAATGTATTAATAAAATGAAAATTTTTAAATCAAGCACTGCCATAAATTGGAATTAAACCTGTGTCTGCTAAAGATGCTTTTCATACAGTTGTCAGAACAGCACTTGAGAAAGATGGCTGGTTAATCACTCACGATCCTTATGCTCTCCAGGCAGGAACCCTTGAATTATATATTGATTTAGGAGCAGAAAAAGTTATTGCAGCCGAAAAACAAGGACAAAAAATAGCTGTTGAAATTAAAAGTTTTCTAAGTCCATCAAAAATCACAGAACTTTATGCTGCATTAGGACAATTTATCATTTACCGAATTGCTTTACAAAAACAAGAAGCCAATCGGACTTTATATTTAACGTTTCCTAGTACTGTTTACAATGAATTTTTTATCCTTCCATTTATCCAATCTGTAATTAAAACTAATTATCTCTGTTTACTAATTTATAATATTGAACAGGAGGCGATCGCCCAATGGCAAAGATAGACGAATATCGACAGTATATTAAGAATTTACTTAAACAACATGCTAATACTGTTTGGGATAATCGCATTCAAGCACAGATAATTTTCGATACAGAACACGATCATTATCAATTAGTTTATGTAGGTTGGCGCGAACAAGACCGCATATATGGCCCTGTTCTCCATTTAGATATTATTAACGAGAAAATTTGGATTCAGCAAGATGGAACAGAGATAGGAATTGCTAATGAATTGGTTGAATTAGGTGTCCCAAAAGAAGATATTGTTTTAGGTTTTCAGTTACCATCTGTGCGTAAATATACAGATTTTGCTATTAATTGAAGGCTAGTTTCAAGCCGCATTCAACAGCTAATTTTAAGGTTATTGACAATTTCAGCCATTTTCTACGAGCTTGTTTTTTCCTTATGATTGTATCTGCGATCGCTCTCTTGTTTTGCTTCCCATCATTGGATTAAAAAAGAGCGATCGCTTGAAATAAAATAATATTCCAGCCTCAATAGCCTTTATTGCTCATAATGATATTTGCAAGTCAAAATAATCAATAAATCTTCTTGCACTTTGTAAACTAATCTATGTTCATCTGTGATCCGCCTTGACCAGTAACCTTGTAGTTCATATTTTAATGGTTCTGGTTTCCCTATCCCCGCAAAAGGATCTTTTTGTATATCTCTAATCAGTTCCAATATTTTTCTGAAAATTTTCTTGTCTTCTGTTGCCCACTGACCTAATTGTTCAAAAGCTTCTGGTTCAAAGGCAACTTTTTTCATATTCATCTAAATCTACATAAACTAAGTTGCCTTTTTCTACATTCTCCAAAGCTTTAAGCAGATGTTTTTTATTAGTTTCTGATTTTAGAAGATAGGTAGTTTCATCTTCTTCAACTGCTGTTTCAACTAACACTATGACTTCTACAATAGTTCCTTCTGGTAATTCCGTTGCAGACAGTTCAATCTTGCCATCTTTTCCAACAATAGCCTTTTGTTTAATTCCACTAAGCATAATTGGTATGGCTCTCCCATCTTTATTATCTTATTGTAACTGTGTTTGACTGTGATTAGATTTGAGCGATCGCCATCTTTATATTCTGGGGTTTTTTAAAAGGGCGATCATTATTAGACAGAATAGAACTCAAATTGGGAATACTGAGTAAAGTACAGGTATTTGCTGTGCAAAATCGAAGCGACTTTCTACCAGACATCACACTGCTGAAATTGTAGTAACTAGGAGAAGATCATGAGTTTACCAGTGACAGTAACCTTTATGCTTACTGATTGGGTTGCCAAAGGATTGGCAGATGGAACTTTTGAACGAGTTGGGGGTGTAATTCGAGATGTAAAGACAAAACAAATCGTTAGTTGGTTACGGGAGCAGGGAGCAAATAATTTTAGTGGAAGTCTGCAAGTAACTGAAGGAATTTTGCAGGTAACTAGTGCAGTCAGTATACTTAACCTTGGTGTCTCAGTTATAGGCTTTGCTGTAATAGCACAACGGCTTAAGGAATTAGAACAACGCTTACAACAAGCGCAAAAACTGTTAAATAACATTAATAATAAAATCGACCTTAGTTTCTATGCAAATTTTCGTGCTGCAATCGAATTAGCAACTAATGCTTTTACGATGACTAAACCTGAAAATCGCAGAAGCAGCGCACTACAAGCTATTAACCGCTTTTTAGAAGCAGAGCATATTTATACTGAATACACAGATATCGAAATTGAGCAAAAAAGCCAAATTGCTGATGAATATCTGCTGACTTTATCTTTAGCTTACCTAGCTGAAGCACGTTGCTATTTAGAATTAGAAGAACACGATACAGCACTTCGCCGCTTCCAAGAAGGGTCAATAATTATTCGTTCTCGTATTCAGAAATATGTTAAGCTTCTGCTTACTTTTAACCCAGCAGTATACTTACAGCCTCAGTTCAGAGGTCAGATTGATTTGCGTAGACTAACCCGAATTTACCAATGGCTCGACCCAACTTTGGATGAAAATGCAGTCTTTGATATGCAACGGATGAATTTATTCATGTTGGCTCAAGACCCTAATAAATGGGTAGAATCAATACCAGCAGCAATTTGGGATTCCAAAGTAGATTGGGTAGGAAAAGCAATTTGGGATGATCCTAAGCCGCAGATTTACGCACGTCTTCCTAAAACTTTGGCTGTAGTTGAATCTATGATTGAAACCAATTGTCGTTTTGAAGCATATCAAACAGAAGTACAAGCAATATCCCAATTAAGAATCAGCTTTCATGACTGGCTTAAATTAACTCCATCAACAGAAATTAAACCAGACGGCGCAGAATTAATGTATATAATTCTATCCAAACCTTTAGAATTATACCCTTGCATCTGAATTAAGTTCTTTGCTGTGTAGAAGCGATGCGACTTGCTACTAGAAACGTGCTGCATTTTCGTTTCAATCACACTGCCAAATTTTGATAGTTTTATCGTGGCTACTACTAGCTATCGTTTGACCATCAGGACTAAAAACAACAGACATAATATAAGATTCATGACCACAAAGAGTGCAGATTTCTTGCCATGTTTTTAAGTTCCATAACTTAATTGTTTTGTCATCACTACCACTAGCAAGTATTTCATTGTTAGGACTAATAGAGACCGTTGTTACAGTATTAGAATGACCATTTAGAGTATTATAAATATCCTCCAATTTTGTTAAATCAAAAATTTTGATACTTTTATCTGCACTACCACTAGCTAATATGTTTCCTTCGGCACTAAAGGTAACAGAACGAACTTTACTACTATGCCATGACAAATCTTGAGTTAATTTTCCAGTGCCTATATCCCACAGCTTAACTTTATCATCCCATCCACCACTAGCAAGAGTTTTGCCATCATAACTAAAAGCAACCGATTCAACTAATGAAGAATCAGGAGATGTGAATGTATGAATTTCCTGCCTTGTTTTCAAATCCCATAACTTAATTGTTTTGTCATTACTACCACTAGCCAAAAGTTCTCCATTACGACTGATAGCAACTGATGTAACTGATTCATAGTGTCCAAATAGAGTTTGAATTTCTCGTGCATTTGCCCAGTTCCAAATCTTAACTGTTCTGTCTGTAGCAGCACTAGCAAGAATTTCTCCGTCAGGACTAAAAGTAACTGCACGAACTATCCCTTTATGACCAGAAAGAGTTTGGATTTCTTGTAAAACTTTTAGATTCCATAATTTAATAGTTTGGTCATCACTACCACTAGCAATAATTTGTGCATTTGGGCTAAATGCAACTGAATTAACTCCTGCAAACCAGCCTTGATGTCCAGTAAAAGTATGTGTACATCTCCAGTTTTGCATTTTATAACATCTCCTATACTTAATCCTTAGCTGAAAAATATAACTTATTAAAAATAGAGCTTATTATAAATTTAATAATAAATTAACTATTACATAATTCCTCTACACCTTGGCGAATTGCATTGTCGATATCCTCAAGAGTTTTAGGTTTTCCTTGATGTTTTAAACAACCTGCTACATCATCTAATTTAGTTTCTGGAAAAAGTTTCTTAGGCTTTAAAAGAATTCCATCACCCATATCAATAATAATAAATTCTTGACCTACTTCCCATTGATGAGCTTCCCGCAAAGATTGGGGAATAATTACTTGTCCTTGAGGAGACAATTTGGTAATTTCCATTAACTTAATAAGTAAAAAACTAAGAGTAATATAAAGATTTTAGCATTTTTGATTATCCCCATTTCTCCTCTTCCTCCGCGTTCTCTGTGCCTCTGCGGTTCGTAAAAAAAAGGACGAACCCGAAAAGTTCGCCCCTAACATGGTGTTATGCTGTTGCTCAATCCAAATCTAAATCTTCGCTTCCTCTTTCACCAACTTATCCCAACCCAAATCTTTCAAATTATTATTCCGACGCAACGGACGAGTCACCAACTCTAATATGTCACGCGCATTTGTAAAGCCGTGAATTTGAGCAAAAGTAAACTCCACAGACCACTTAGTATTAATACCGCGTGCTTCTAATGGGTTAGCGTGAGCCATACCAGTAATTACCAAATCTGGTTTCAACTCATAAATTCGTTGAAGTTGATTGTAATTATCCGGCTTCTCTACAATCTTTGGTAGGGGTGAACCCATTTCCTGGCAAGTTTTCTCCAGCAATGCCAACTCAGCACCTTGATAGCGCTTATCCATGTAGGGAATGCCGATTTCGTGAACTGTCATCCCACAACGGATTAAGAATCTTGCCTGGGAGATTTCCAGCAAGTTATCACCCATGAAGAATACAGACTTACCGCGAATTAGTTTGACGTAATCTTCCAACCCTGCCCAAATTTGTGCTTCCCGTTCATCCAAACCTTTGGGAGTAATACCAAACACCGAGCAGATTTTCTCAATCCAAGCGCGGGTGCCATCGGGGCCAATGGGGAAGGGTGCGCCAATGAGTTTACACTTGCGGCGGCGCATTAAGGTGGTAGCTGTGCGGCTGAGGAAGGGGTTGACACCAGCGACATAATACCCTTCTTCTAGTACTGGTAATTCAGTGAAGCGCTTCGCAGGTAGCCAGCCGGAAACTTTGATGCCTTGTTTCTTCAGTTCCAAGGTTAACTGAGTAACCACGGGGTCGGGAAGGGAGCCAAAGAGAACTAAGGGTGGATGATCCACGTACTCAGATTCATCTTGGGCGACATCTTCTTTCTTCTTGCCGAAGTTGAGCAATTTAGCGATCGCATTGCGTTCGTTCTTCTCTGTTTCCGCCACCGGAGCCTTATCAGGACAACGGTTAGCCATTGCTGCTAATACGGTGTCTTCCCCTTGGGTGAAGGCGTAATCTAAACCATTTGCCCGCGCTACAACGATGGGAATCCCAATTTCTGATTCTAGTTTCGGTGCCAAACCTTCTAAATCTGTTTTAATAATTTCGGTTGTGCAAGTGCCAATCCAGACAATTACACTCGGATTGCGATCGCGTTTAATCTGCAAGCACAACCGCTTTAACTCTTCATAATCATTCAGCTGTGCAGAAATATCGCCCTCTTCCAACTCTGCCATTGCATAGCGGGGTTCAGCAAAAATCATTACCCCCATCGCATTTTGCAGGAAGTAGCCACAAGTTTTTGTCCCAATCACCAAAAAGAAGCTGTCTTCAATTTTTTGATATAACCACGCCACGCAGCTAATTGGGCAAAAGGTATGGTAATTTCCAGTTTCACATTCAAAGTTTAAAGCTTCTGGTTGTTGAGCGACAGTCATTTTGTTTTTTCTCCCCTTGATATTTAATGGCAGATCTACCAATTTTAGATTTTAGATTGATAATTTTGGTGAAGCAGCGCGGTGAGCCAGGCGCTAACAGCGGGTTTCCCGACTTGTTCGCGCAGCGTCTCCCCTTGGGAGAAGCGACTGGCGTTAGCGCAGCGGTAGCGAGTATTCGAGCGTCACCTGTAAGGGTCTTGGGGGTTTCCCCCCATGAGTGACTGCTGTTAGCGCAGCGGTAGCGACGTAGGAGCGTCACCCGGAGGGATTGAAGGCTGGGACAACAAAAGTATCCTCTGTCTAACGACAATTTCCCTAATTTCTAATCCAAAACCCCAAATCTAAAACTTAAAATTGCGAAGAACGGCAATAATTAAGCGTTGGGGAAGAGA
This sequence comes from Nostoc sp., assembly GCF_036917535.1. Lineage (GTDB taxonomy): Bacteria > Cyanobacteriota > Cyanobacteriia > Cyanobacteriales > Nostocaceae > Nostoc. Next base: position 16,626 of record NZ_JBALDA010000053.1, on the reverse strand, counting down.
CGGGCAATTTCTGATTCATCAAAAACGCCTGCTGGCAGTTCTTCCCCTAATAAATCGTTATTTTCCTCAGCCTTTTGCAAAGCTGTTTCATCACCCCAGACATCTGATAACACGTCTTTAAACGCATTTTCATCTAGTGGACTATCTTCAAGCGCCTCTTCTTCATCCAGCTTGACTTCCGTTGCAGCTGTTGTATCGAAGTCTATGTCCCCAAACTCATCTACTTCTAAACTAGAGGTTTCCAGAGACTTATCTTTTGAATCGTGTCCGTTGGTTAAGGAAACATCGCCAAAGCCATTTTCGGTTTCCTCCAATTCACTGATTCCCAGGCTTTCATCCTCAGAATCCACGATTACGAACTCTTGAACTACCGCCACCGACGCAAAGCCGTTTGTATGAGCATGTGTCAATGTTTCATCTTCAGGCTTTTCATCAATGACAGCTGCTTCTTCTACGTATTTCTCTACTTTTGGGTTGACGACGAAGCGATTACCGAGAGCTAAATCTGGGTCAAAATGCAAATCCAGCACCTCAATTAGGGTATCGGCGTCAGGATTGAGTTTGGCAAAGGGCAACATTAATTGCGCTAGCTTTGGCTCTAGGGCGTTAAGAACTCCCAGGATGAGGTAAGAAGGTGGTCGCTTCCCGCCATCAGGGGTGTAGACTGATTCCACTTCCATGTGCAGAGTAATCCAGTCTCGATTATTCTGGAAAAATTGCAACCACTTTTGCTTTAATGAGTCTGTAAAGCTGTGAAAGAATGCCATATTATTGTCCCCCATCCTGAGAACTTGGTGATTTATACAATCATCAAGTCTAGTTCCTCTTCGGAATTAGGAACCTGGGGTTTACCCGGATTTAGATAAAAATCAGATAACAAAGAGAACAATTCCCGATCTGGTGAATCATTAGGTACAACACCTTCGGGACGCGCCAAAATTTGGTCGGCGATGTTGAGATAGTAGTCGCAAACGTAGTCTAGGGAAGGATCTTGCTCTGCCATCTCAAACAATGTCTTACCCTTAACACGGGAAACACGGATATCTTCAATCAAAGGTAAAACTTCCAAAACTGGCATTGGTACTGCTTCTATATATTTTTCAATCAAGTCGCGCTTGGAGGTACGGTTGCCAATTAACCCAGCTAAACGTAGTGGGTGAGTTCGTGCTTTTTCGCGGACTGAAGCAGCAATCCGATTAGCCGCAAACAAAGCATCAAAGCCGTTGTCTGTAACAATCAGGCAGTAATCTGCATAGTTGAGTGGTGCTGCAAAACCACCGCAAACTACGTCACCAAGAACATCAAAAAGAATTACATCGTACTCATCAAAGGCGTTGAGTTCTTTAAGTAATTTCACGGTTTCGCCGACTACGTATCCACCGCACCCCGCACCCGCAGGTGGTCCACCAGCTTCTACGCAATCAACACCGCCGTAGCCTTTGTAAATAACATCTTCTGGCCAGACATCTTCGTAGTGATAGTCCTTTTCTTGAAGGGTGTCGATAATTGTCGGAATCAAAAACCCAGTCAGGGTAAAGGTACTGTCATGTTTGGGGTCGCAACCAATTTGCAGCACTTTCTTGCCACGTTTAGCTAGGGCGACTGATATGTTACAGCTAGTTGTGGATTTACCGATACCACCTTTTCCGTAGACTGCTAGTTTCACTTTTGTTTGCCTCTTATAGCTTTTTGTCAAACTTGTGGCTCAAACATTTGCCTCCACCTGTCCTGAGATGGCCATGGGTGAGGTCTGTGATTGTCATTATTGGGCAAATTACATAGAAAAGAAAGTGGCTCTTAATTTTTAAAACTGTTTTATCCGATGGATTAGAACTTAATTAAGGGTATTTCAGCTTTAATTAGCTTAAAAATCCTATTTATCTCGAAAAATTCCTATTTAAAAAATTTTTATTATTTATTTTTATAAAAATAGTTACAAAATACAAAAATTTAGATCGGCTTTTTTGAATGCTTTTCATAGAATTAGCTGATGGTCAGACAACGTGTTTTCAAGGCATTGGGCGCAGGGGCACGGGTAAACAAAGGTATGTGTAGCCTGATGCTGGAAATACTACTGAAATTTGCGTTAGCGTAGCTCACCGTTCGCGTAGCGTCTCGTAGAGAAGGTATCGCAGATAAGTTGCCAGTTTTTAGTCGATAGCTAAGACCCTTTAATTGCTGCTTGAGAGTAAGTTAGTGTGATTTTGTAAAAAATTATTAAATTGTCAAATATTGTCTAAGCTGATTAAAATCTTTTGGCTGCCGCCAGTGAAGGAGGCGGCAGCCTACTAATGGGCATTCCCTGTTTCTGACTGGGAACAAGGCAAATCAGGACACCTCAGTTTCAATTTCCTGGATTTCCTGTAATGTTTGCCAGCCAGCTTGCCACTGGGAGCTATCTTGTAATAATTTGGCATTTATCCAAAAACGGACTTTAGAATCGCAAGCAGCAACCATTTCGGCGTAAACCCACTTAGCCTGATTTTTCCGGTTAACAACTTGGAAATGCCTCCAGCCATCAACTTTTCGCTGTGCTGTCCATTTAGAACCAACTAGGTAAGGAAATTTTTGTTTTTTTGTCATTTGTCATTTGTCATTTGGCATGGGGCATTGGAAAGAGACAAGGAAGAAACTTGTTCAATAATTCTCCCTCATCCCCTTCATTCCCCTTATCCTCCCCCAGTCCTCAATTAAGATGTCACCAAATCACCATTACGGATAAACTTCTGGCAATGCAACTCACTATCTTGCTGGACACATAGCGAAAACCATCTGATATGACTCCAGCAGGTGTTGATGTTGTTGGTAATTTTGCGCTTTTTCTTGGAAAGTCGTTGCCTTACAACTTCGTTAGGGCAAAGTATTTCTAACGTACCCGTACCATCTTCGTAATCGATGATGCGAAAGTTTACACTGCGATCGCACAACTACTTAACCATTATTGTGACTACTGCCAAGCCCCTGAACTAATCTTTAACGATAATTAATGAGTTCGGCGACAAAAATAAATAGTTTGTTTGGAGTAAGTCGGGATTTAGCGGTAACTTAGCCGTGAGGCGATATAGCTCAAGGGTATTTTCTCTTATTCTTGACGTGAATCTGATTGTGGTGGATGCCAACCAGCTTCTACCCAAAAACGACGAGCCACTTGAATCGAAGGCTCATCCCGACGTTCATCATTGAAGTCAAAGCGAGTGCTAGTTGCCCTCCCTATAGGAGTTGTACCGACAATTTTTGTCCCGTCTTTTGTCCAGATAAAATGGTCAGACCATTGTTGCTGACGGGGATGAAATAGAGAGACTTGTTCTTGGGTTTTGGGATCAATACCTACTGTAAAATTATAGTGACGCTCATTACAGCGATGACAAGCTTAATGCTAAATTATCCAGTTCATCAGAACCACCCAAAGATTGCGGCATGATATGGTCAATTGTAAAACGGTCTGGACTCAAGTATTCTGGAGAATGACAATATTCGCAAAGGTATTCAGATCGTTTTCTTACAAGTCTTCGAGTTTGTTCGGACACCATTTACTTTTCGCCGCTAGTTGAGCGTTAATCAAGGTAAATATTCGCTCTAATTCGGAGATACCTACATATTCAGCTTCTTCTTCAGGAGTAAGTGCATCAGCTTTTTTCTTTTGCAACAGTTCTTCAAAGCGGGACTGTAGCTCATCAGTGAATTTAAAAAGATAAATATCACCGAATTCGCTCATCCTGATACCAGAAGACATTAAGGATGAGGGTTGAACCATCAATTGAGTAGTCATTGTGTGTTCACAGTGCTTTTGGTTCTATTGTGCCTCAATTAATCGATGATTATAGCGGTGTGATACCATTTCCCAAAATTTTTGCAACATATAAATCGGCTGTAGGAGCGTACAGGTGTACACCCTAGCTATGTATCTGTATCAGCTATTTCGTTAAACAGTATGAGCGAGTGCGCTCGCGTAAAGCATCCACTTTCTTAGTAGGGAAATGGTTTTGGATTTAATTATTTCGCTGTACTTAATTCAAGCGAGAACCGCTACAAAAATTTATTTATCCACCAAGGCTCCTCTTCCACTCAGCAAGACCAATTGCTAACACATACTCTAGCCATTCCTTGAACCGTTTTTCAATACTTTCAAAGGCTTCAGCATAATTAAACTGAAATAGTTATTGAGTGGCTTGCTTCAGATTTGAAACGTCCTTACCTCCCTCTTCATTAGCTACTCTCTTTAAGGTAAAAGCTGATACCACAAGTATTCCTTGAAAGCTATAATTAATACTGTGAAAACTGATAACTAATTCAAATTGATCTTGGGTCATTATAGTAAGTCTGATCCATGACTTATAAGCTTCAAGATTAGCGTAATATTCAAGTTTTTTAGCTGTTTGTATAATCTGGTCATAGAACCAGTAATTGTCAGAAGTATCTGTTGATTCTTTAATAGAGGCACTATAGTTTGCTCCCATAGGAGCCAGATTCAGAAGTCCTGTGTTTAATTTGACAGACAGCTCTTCCATACGTTTATTGGCTTTGGTGAGAGTTTTGGTAACACCACTCGGCTAAATATTGCCTATCCTTGAAGGAAGATAAAGCACGCGATCGCCCTATATTTCCACTCGCCCACAACAGCCCATAAATCACTTGAAATCGCCAATAGGGATTAAGCTGCACTAACAAGAATCGCACATAGGAAAATCGGAACTAGGGGAAAATACCACTTTTACAAGACGTGAACACCGATCTAGGCGATCGCTCTGCTGTTCATACAATATTTATAAATGAGAACAGAAATTGTGTTTACTTGGTGTTTTGGTTGTAGTCTGCGACAAGCCACTGCACCTTTACGTTCCTGAAAAAGCCTATGCAACCTACTAATCCTAACCAATTTACAGAAAAAGCCTGGGAAGCGATCGCCCATACTCCTGATATTGTTAAACAATATCAACAACAGCAAATTGAAAGCGAACACCTGATGAAAGCACTGCTAGAACAAGATGGTCTAGCAACTGGGATTCTCACTAAAGCGGGTGTTGACTTGCAAAAACTGCGCGATCGCACTGAGCAATTTTTCCAACGTCAGCCAAAAGTATCTGGTACTAGCAGTTCTGTCTACTTAGGACGCAGCTTGGATACACTTCTAGATCGAGCAGACGGATATCGCAAAGAGTTTCAAGACGAATATATTTCAATTGAACACTTATTACTGGCTTACGCTAAAGATGACCGCTTTGGCAAAGCTTTATTCCAAGAGTTTGGTTTAGACGAAGGCAAACTAAAAAATATTATTAAACAAGTTCGGGGGAGTCAGAAAGTGACTGATCAAAATCCAGAAGGCAAATACGAAGCACTGGAAAAATACGGGCGTGACCTTACAGAAGCTGCACGTAAAGGTCAACTCGATCCAGTGATTGGGCGAGATGATGAGATTCGTAGGACTGTGCAAATTCTCTCTCGCCGCACCAAGAATAATCCTGTGCTAATTGGTGAACCGGGTGTTGGTAAAACTGCGATCGCTGAAGGATTAGCACAGCGCATTATCGCAGGTGATGTACCTCAATCCCTCAAAGATTGCAAGCTAATTGCTTTAGATATGGGTGCTTTGATTGCAGGCGCAAAATTCCGGGGTGAATTTGAAGAACGCCTGAAAGCAGTATTAAAAGAAGTTACTGAATCTATCGGCAAGATTGTTTTATTTATTGATGAAATTCACACTGTTGTCGGCGCTGGTGCAACCCAAGGCGCTATGGATGCTAGTAACTTGTTAAAACCAATGTTGGCGCGGGGCGAATTGCGCTGTATTGGGGCAACAACCCTAGATGAATACCGCAAACATATCGAAAAAGATGCCGCGCTAGAAAGACGCTTCCAGCAAGTTTATGTCGATCAGCCTAGTGTAGAAGATAGTATTTCGATTTTGCGCGGATTGAGAGAACGTTATGAAAACCACCACGGGGTGAAGATTTCTGATAGCGCTTTAGTTGCAGCAGCTGTATTGTCGAGTCGTTATATTAGCGATCGCTTCTTACCAGATAAAGCGATTGACTTGGTAGATGAAGCCGCCGCGAGATTAAAAATGGAGATTACCTCCAAACCAGAAGAACTCGACGAAATTGACCGCAAGATTCTGCAATTGGAAATGGAGAAGCTTTCGCTGCAAAAAGAAAGCGATGCTGCTTCTCGTGAACGTCTAGGAAGATTGGAAAAAGAAATTGCCGATCTCAAAGAAGAACAAAAAACACTGAATACTCAATGGCAATCTGAAAAAGATATCATTGACAAAATTCAGTCTGTTAAAAAAGAGATTGAACAGGTCAACTTAGAGATTCAGCAAGCAGAACGCGATTACGACCTTAACCGCGCTGCTGAATTGAAATACGGTAATTTAACCAGTTTGCATCGTCAATTGGAAGCAGTAGAAGCAGAATTGGCAAACACTCAAAGAAGTGGTAAATCACTATTACGAGAAGAAGTTACAGAAGGTGATATTGCCGAAATTATTTCTAAATGGACAGGAATTCCGATCAGCAAATTGGTGGAATCGGAGAAAGAAAAACTGCTGCATTTAGAAGATGAACTGCACCGCCGGGTAGTTGGACAAGAAGAAGCAGTCACAGCAGTAGCCGATGCAATTCAGCGATCGCGGGCTGGATTAGCCGATCCCAATCGTCCTATCGCTAGCTTTATTTTCCTTGGGCCTACGGGTGTGGGTAAAACCGAGTTGGCGAAAGCACTGGCGGCGTATATGTTCGATAGCGAAGATGCGCTGGTGCGAATCGATATGTCTGAGTACATGGAAAAACACGCCGTCTCTCGCTTAATTGGTGCGCCTCCAGGATATGTGGGTTACGAAGAAGGCGGACAACTTACAGAAGCAATTCGTCGCCGTCCTTACTCAGTGATTCTCTTCGACGAAATCGAGAAAGCACACCCCGATGTCTTTAATATCTTCTTGCAAATTCTTGATGATGGTCGCGTCACTGATGCCCAAGGTCATAAGGTGGATTTTAAGAACGCTATTATCATCATGACTAGCAACATCGGTTCGCAATACATTCTTGATGTTGCTGGGGATAATGCCCACTACGACGAAATGCGCCGTCGAGTCATGGAAGCGATGCGGAATAGCTTCCGTCCAGAGTTCCTGAACCGGATTGACGAAATCATCATCTTCCACGGTTTGGATAAGCAGGAATTGCGGCAGATTGTGCTATTGCAAGTGCAAAGATTGCGGCAAAGATTGGGCGATCGCAAAATATCTCTCAAACTCTCAGATGCTGCCCTTGACTTTTTAGCAGAAGTAGGGTATGACCCGGTGTATGGGGCGCGTCCACTGAAGCGGGCGATTCAGCGAGAGTTAGAAACTCAAATTGCTAAATCCATCTTGCGCGGCGAATTCAACGACGGTAACACCATCTTTGTAGATGTGCAAAATGAAAGGTTGTCCTTTAGCCGTTTACCAGTAGAAGTATTTACTGGATAATTACACCTCACAAATCACACACAAAAACCCGTTTTCCGTGAGAAAGCGGGTTTTTGATTGTTTTAGGGAGAAAGTGGGAATTATCGCTCTTCCATCACTCTCAGAAAACAATAATCGAAGCAGAAAACTGAAACTATGACTCAATCAAGGTTTGAGGCTTTATTTTCTAATATAAATTCAAAAATGTAGCCAAAACTCGGAAAGCAAAGTCTCGTAAGCCTTGCAGCGATTGCTTTCTCCAAGACTGATGGAAGAGGGTTATATCATGTCCGCCTAATTAGTTATAATTCCCACATCTGTGCAAAAACCAGGAAAACCTTTTTCCCCTTGCCCCCTGCCCCCTGCTCCCCTGCGGTCTTAATGATAAGTCTTTAACCGGACATGATATTATAAATTATATTCCTAAAAAGAAAAATTGGAAATTAGGAAAACTATTTTCCAATCTTCAGTCTCCTTTGCAAAGTGATAACTAATGATCAGTGTAATTACACCAGTTTATAATGGTGAGAAATTTATAGAAGCTTGCCTTCAAAATGTCATTAACCAAAATTTTGCAGAAGTTGAGCATATTATTGTCGATGGTGGCTCAACTGACAAAACAATAGATATTATCAAACATTACGCCAATCAATATTCCCATATCCGCTGGATTTCTGAAAAAGATCGGGGACAATCAGATGCGATGAATAAAGGAATTGCTATGGCGCGAGGAGCGATTATAGGTATTTTAAATGTTGATGATTTCTATGAGCCAAAGGTTCTTAGTCGTATTTTGGAACTATTTAAAACTTTACCAGAACCTAGCTTGATTGTTGGCAATTGTAATATGTGGGATCATCAAAATAGCTTAATTCATATTAATAAACCTAAACGACTACGGTCAGTTGATTTATTGATGCAAAAGCAAATTAATGATGATGGCATGATTGATGTTACTTTTCCTGTGAATCCATCGGCTTACTTCTACCACAAATCCTTACATCAACAAATTGGAGTCTACAAAGTTGAAGAGCATTATGTAATGGATATAGATTTTTTACTTAAGGCAGTTAAAGTAGCTTATGTCAAATATTCTAATGAAATTTGGGGAAATTTTAGATATTATCCAGGAACAAAAACTTTTGATGATTCTACAAATGGAACAAATAAAACGCGCATTCAACAGTTATTTAAGGAATATGCTAAAACACTCTCTATTATTGAGCAATGGGAGATACGCTTGAATAGAATCATGATTTTTATTCCATTAAGAATTTTCTATTTTTCTAAGTATCCGCAACGATTACCTCAATCGATTATGAATCGATTCATGAAATCGATTTCGTATTTAAATAGTAAATAAGAAGTGCTAGTGGAACGGTACATACAGCATAATTCAGAATTGTCCGTTTATTCCTGCAAAAAAGCAAGCTACGCACAGCATCTCTTCGAGAGCGTTTTGTTCGCGTAGCCACTAAATTCATCCTTCAAATCAGCAACGCCTGAATTTTTTATTGAGCTTTACACATAACTTGTCGCATTTTACGCATATTTGCAGGTAACTCGAAATTCATCGCTTGTTGAATAAAAATAGATGGAATCGGAATTAGAGGTGTTGCTTGCACAGTATAAGCAAGTATTGTGCCATTACCACAATCTTTTAGTTCTAAATTGGCGTCAAAATCCTCAAAAGTCCCATTTACCATGCGAAATTGGATTTGCTGCCCCAGCACTTCTACAACATTGAGGTAAATTTCCACTTGAGCCGTGAAAAAGAAGAAGGCTTTTTGTGCTGCTTGATACAGACGTTTGACTTCACCTTTATGTACTACCTCACTCTTGGTGATATCAGGAAAATATTGCACCCACCGGGGATAATCAGTTAATTGCTGCCAAACGTGCGATCGCACCATCGGCAAATACATCCAGGCTGTCACCGCACCACCCGACATCTTGTGCGATCGCGTTTCTACCAAAATTTCACCCTGTACCAGCAACTTTTGCTTGTCTTGACTCCAAGCCATATCTGAACCTGCAATAATTGAATCTGATATATAAGACGCAGACATAATGATTAAGTTACTCCTCAACTCATCCACCTAAATAGAGTTGAAACTACAAGCCATAAAACTTGATTTAGATCCAACCCATTATAAAATTAGTTCTAGTTTAATACTTATCTTTTCAGGAAAGGATGATTTTTTACTAATTATTTCAGTTACTTTACTATAAAAACTGTGTTTCTTATCACAATTAACATAATTGATACTTTAGTGAGTTTTGTCAAAGTAATACTTTAGATGAAAAACTACGTTGTTAACAGCTAGAATGGCACAAACACAATTTAACATCAAGTACCTTACCCCAATGTTTGGATAGTATCTCTCAATTTTTACGTGTTATTTATGATAAAACTGCGACTTCATCGTAACTTCATATCTTAATGATCAATATCAAGTGTAATGTTTGTATAATTGAGAGGAAAATTAGGTGAGTCAATCTTCTTTAAATCGTAGATTAATCCAGATTTTTGGTATACTTCTTGGCATTAGCGTCGCCGTCTGGGTACTTAGAGGTATTGGTATTCTCACTTTTATTCCAGGTGGAATTATTTGGCTGCTGCTATTTGGGGCGATCGCGATCGGGATTATCAGTTACGCCCAAAGGACATGGTGGCGTTTTTAATTATTTGTCATTAGTCTAAGATACGAGAGTTTTTGCTACATACCTCACTTCTTGTAGGTGAAAAAAATCAGGATATCGGACTAATTCTTACTGCGCTCACAAGGAGCGTGGTTTCTCTTGGACTAATGACTTTGCGAAACGCTTTGATTTTCATGCCGTAGTTCTCGTTTAAGAATTGTAGCTTGCCTATTTTGACTCACTGCCAAAAGTATTTAATACTGAAGCAATGCCAACAATTTACGAGAGGAAAAGAACATGGCAAAGTATATATGTACTGTTTGCGCCTATGAATATGACCCAGAAGTAGGCGATCCAGATAGCGATATAGCGCCAGGAACAGCCTTTGAAGATATACCAGATGATTGGGTATGTCCGGTTTGCGGTGCTACAAAAGATCAATTTGAACCAGTTGAATAGTGAAGATAACGGCTAGCCTAGTAAGGTACGTGCTATTGAGAATTTTAGAACTTGCTACCGTTACAAATTGTAGTTATTGGGGGTGGGGCAGCAGGATTTTTTGGCGCGATCGCTTGTGCTAAAGCCAATCCTGATGCCCAAGTTACTTTACTCGAAGCCAGTCGCCAACCCCTAGCAAAAGTGCTAATTTCTGGTGGCGGACGCTGCAATGTAACTCACGCTTGCTTTGAGCCAGAGGAATTAGTGCAAAATTACCCCAGAGGTACAAAAGCTTTGCGGGGTGCTTTGACTCGGTTTGGGCCTGAGGATACAGTAGCTTGGTTTGCTGCTAATGGAGTCTATCTCAAAACTGAAGCTGATGGCCGGATGTTTCCTGTCACCAATACTTCAGAAACTATTGTGGAATGTCTAATTAAATCGCTGGCGACATCTGGGGTAAAACTCCGTATCGGTACACCTGTGACTTCAGTGAGAACTTCCGCAGATGAGGGTTTTGATATTCTTCTAAAGTCGGGAGAGACGATTAAATGCGATCGCCTACTTCTGGCGACTGGTAGCAGCCTTGCGGGTTATAAAATTGTCCAAGAGTTAGGTCATGAAATTGAACCGCCAGTACCCTCGTTATTTACCTTCAACATTGTCGATCAAAAGTTGCGGGAATTGGCTGGAGTTAGCGTTAACCCCGCTCAATTGCGGTTATCTGCGGGCGGAAAATCCCAATTACAACAAACTGGGCCATTGCTAATTACCCACTGGGGTTTGAGTGGCCCGGCTGTTTTGAAACTTTCTGCTTGGGGTGCGAGAGTTCTGCGCGAAAGCCGCTACCAAGCCAGATTATTGATTAATTGGCTGCCTGATTTGCACCAAGAACAAGTGCGAGAAAAAGTTTTAGCAGTAAAGGATGAATGGGGAAAGAAAGCGATCGCATTACATCGTGGCGTTGATCTCCCCCATCGTCTTTGGCAATATATCATTGCTCGTGTAAGCATTTCCACAGAAGACCGTTGGGCAGAAATATCTAGTAAAACCTTAAATCAACTGGTGCAAGAACTTACTCAAGGACAATATTTAATCAACGGCAAAGGAGCCTTCAAAGAAGAATTTGTTACCTGCGGCGGTGTCAAGCTCAAAGAAGTCAACTTCAAGACGATGGAAAGTAGGTTAATTCCTGGTCTTTATTTTGCTGGAGAAATTTTAGATATCGATGGTGTTACCGGTGGGTTTAACTTCCAAAGTGCTTGGACAACTGGTTATTTAGCAGGCGTGGCAATGGCGATTAGCCACGAATAGTCTGCCGCTCCAAAATTGATGGATTTGGAGTGACACAAAGACGCGGAATTTTTCTTTGTGTTAACCCGAACCCATTTACCAGTTCTTTAGGAACAAGCGATCGCTACTTAACTATATTTACTTATCAAAATTCTTATTAATCCTCCAGCATTTCCCACCTTGCCACTCTACATTTACACCAGCCACCCTAGAGAAGACAAATTTTTCCGGATGTATTACTTTTTTCATAAAAAATATGAATACTGATAAAAATGCTGCGTCTGAAATTACGTTGCAGGGAAGCCAGTATATGCTGCATGGCTTTCCAGTGCTTGGTATTCCTGATGAGGAACGTGCTGTAAAATACTTCAGCCTCAATCCATTTCTGCCAAACGCCCAGAATCGTTGCCCGATTGAATGTGCCTATTGTGTATGTCATCAAGACCGTGAATGGCATCATTATCCACAAAATTTTCAGGATGTCTCAGATCCAGTTGACCTGCTCGATCTTTTGCTAAACTACATTTTTGCTACCCAGGAGGGACAAAAGGGCTTTCCAATTTCACTGTGTGATTACTCTGACCCTTTTATTCCAGCCCATCGAGAACGCGTACTATCAATTCTGGATGCACTGATTGACCGCAAAGCTGCCAACATAGTCTACATCACCACCAAAGTCCATCCTGGTCAATCTTTTCTAGAGCGCCTCAAAACAATTCTAGAGCGACCTCATTCACTTCGAGTCACTGTCTTTGTTAGTCTACCACCCTTGAAACCAGGCTATGAGCAAGCCTCAATTCAGAGCCGGGTACAGTTGCTGCAAGATTTAGTAAACCTTGGTATACCCTGTTGTTGGTATCTGCGTCCACTGGTTGAAGAGTGGTTTGATGAAGCTTTAATGTGGCAATTAGCACGGACACTATTGCCCCATGTTTCCCGTCACGTTATTCTGTCTGGGCTTGTGATGTCTGAAGAGATTGAAGCGAGTCTGTTAAAACAGGAATTAATTGTTCCAGAATGGGATCGTACACAACCAGGACGTAAGCAATACTTATCATTGGAGTTCGAGTCAAAACTGCGCTCAATTCTCAGTACTGTTGCTAGCGAGCAAAATATTTCTCTCGGCCCGGTAATGGGACATCGGCTATGCGGTACTAACGGCAATCATGCCTATGGCTGCTTGATTTGCGCCAAACAAAACCGTTATTGCCAGCTTTTTCAACTTCATCATTATGGTGAAACGATCGTTACCGAAGATAATCAACGCCTCAAGACCCTATTGAGAGAAGATTCTGTGAAAGTAAGCTCACGAGAGCCATCAATAGAAGAATGTCACTAAAGTAATCCAACTTAAAGTGAATTTAGGAACAGTCTAATTGCCTCACCGCTACGCGTCTACAAAATTATTGTATTGGAGCATAAAGAGGGAAAATTATCTTGCGATTGTAGATCAATTTTGAACACACCCAACAATGAAATTCAGCGAAATCCTCCGTCAATTTGGTGACGCGGCCACCAATCATAGCCTGACTAGTAACCCAAACCAAGACCCAGAAATTACAGGGGTAGCAGCTATTGATGAAGCTATCAACGGTACGATCAGTTATGTAGAAGGTGCAAAATTTGGGTCTTTTGTCGGCAATACCAATGCTAGTGCTTTAATTTTGCCCCAAGACGAAAAATTACAGGCGCTTGCACAAGAAAGAGGTATTGTCTGGCTAGCGACCCCAGATCCGCGATTATTGTTTGCCAAAGCGATCGCACTTTTTTATCAACCATATCGCCCTACCCCAGAAATTCATCCCACCGCTGTGATTCACTCTACCGCAAAAGTTGGTAGTGATGTTTATATTGGCCCCCATGCTGTGATTCAACAAGGGGTAGAAATTGGCAATGGTGCAATCATTCATCCGAATGTAGTAATTTATCCAAATGCCAAAATAGGCGATCGCACCACCTTACACGCTAACTGTACCATTCACGAACGCACCCGCATTGGTGCAGATTGCGTCATTCACAGTGGTGCTGTCATTGGTGCAGAAGGCTTTGGTTTTGTTCCTACCCGGACTGGTTGGTTCAAAATGGAACAATCAGGCTATACAGTCTTAGAAGATGGTGTAGAAGTTGGCTGTAACACTGGTATTGACCGCCCAGCAGTCGGAGAAACACGGGTAGGTCGCAATACAGTAATTGATAGCTTAGTGCAAATAGGTCATGGTTGCCAAATCGGTTCTGGTTGTGCGATCGCAGGTCAGGTTGGCATGGCGGGAGGTGTTAAACTGGGAAATCGCGTTATTTTAGCTGGACAAACAGGAATAGTTAATCAAGTGAAGATGGGAGATGGGTCGATGACATCTGCTCAAACTGGAATTCATAACGATGTTGCACCAGGAGAAGTTGTCTGCGGAACTCCAGCCCTTCCTTACAAACTATATCTCAAGGTATCTGCTGTTTATGGTCGCCTGCCAGATATGTATCAATCGCTAAAACAATTGCAGCGTAAATTCAAAAATAGCAATGATTAAGCTAAAAGTTATCTAAATTGCATAACCAAATTCAAACAGGACTTTTGCGGGGCGTAAATCTTGCACGTCCTATTTTAAAGCCTTTGGCATGGCTTCTCTACGAGACGCTACGCAAAGCCTCTTGTAGAGAGCGTCTGAATAAACGTCTTAATTCTGATGCCTTGGCGGAGCTTTCCTTGCTCCGCTCTTGAATTCTTCTTCAATTTTTAGAAGTCCCTACTGAAATTTCAATACTTACTGTAATTTACAACAATCACCTATTTTTGTTAGGGACTTCCAGGAAATAAAATATACGAGTCCTGAATTTTACAGCCAATAGTTAGTCGCTATTATTGATTACTTTTTACACAAATTTATAATTATCATGTCCCTAGTATCGAATTCAGAAGCAACTCCTGTAAAACAAGTTCTTTCTAATTTTCGTCATTTTAGAGTTTTGCAAGACCAAGATTTTGACTAGCTCAACTCGGTGGCAGAGGAGAAAATCTATCAAGCAGGAACAGTTTTAATCGAGTCCGGTAAACTTGTCACATTTATTTATATATGCTTAAGTGGCAATTTAGCGATGGTGCAGTCTCAACAAGATAGCGATAAACAGCAGTTAACAACATTCTCAAAGGGCAAACTAGTTGGTGAAACTTCGCTTCTAATGGATCTTTAACTCGGTTGGGGTCTTCGGAACGAGCCGGGGGACGGATCTCAATCCCCGACGCTGCACCTACCGCTCCCGCAGCAATTAATAAGTTTGCTCCTTCAAGTAAAAATTCTGCGGCTTTCGGTTAAAAAATTGCCGTTAAATTGCCAATGGAGCGATCGCTAACTTGTTGGTTAAGTTTGAGGCGATTATGAAATTGAGCTTTTCGTGCTTCTTCCTCTTGTTGATGGAGTTGGTGCAGACAAACTAAAAATTCGGCGATGAATTGCTGCAACTGCTCGATTAGAAATGCTGGTGTTTTGATTTCACTACTATCAATACCTGCAAAAGCGATGTTAACATCCCGAAAAAAAGCTACGCAGCACTCAATCCATCGTTGCATTAACTGTGAAATCTCAGTTAATGTTAGCTCATCAATAGAATTTTCTTGATAATTACCATCTTGTAAGTTCACCTTGAGGAGTATAGAATATTCACTGCCCGATTCAGATCCGCGTTCACCAAACTACAGTTTCACTCCAAAACGAGCTAATCAACTTCAACAACAGCCAAAGCTTTTGAGGTTTTATTAAACAGCCTGTGAGAGCGTATTGAAGGTGTATTTAACGAGGTAAAAAATACCGGACTTCAGAAAGCAGAAGTATGAAGGCAGCTATGCTGAAGCGAAACCACGTTTTTAAACGTGGGATTGATCTTGGACGCTTTGTATCTCGCGCTACGCGTCTCGATACAATTCTTTTTTTAAACTGTAGCTCAGACCCAGAACTAAAGTTTTTATTAATACTCCTTTCCTTCTGCCTTGTGCCTTTCTTGTAATTTTGAACGTATGCTGAGAAAGAAAAGAAGTGTTCACGTAAATGTTACGCAAACACTTCTTTTTGTCCAAAGTCCAATTAATTTGGCAATCGATATCCAGGTTTTCAACTCCGCCAGCAACAAATTCATCTTTCTCATTGATAGAGAATTTATTGCTGGTCAAGAGAAGTTTAGGTACACTGCTTCAAATTTAGCCAAGTTCAGTAAGTAAAACTACCCTAGCAGGAAATGCGAGCACCACTGATAGTCCGCTCAACAGGCGCAGCTTGAATCGGAAGTTTAGATGATTTCATGATTTTTCTCCAGAGCCTTCTATAGATTCTTCTGGGGTTTCTAAAAGTTCAGATTGTGCAGATAAAAACCAGGGCACAAGTTCTTCTTCAAGTTCTAGGGCAGTAAATTCATAGCCCCTTTGATTGGCTTCCTCTGTCAAATAATTGACAATGCCAACTTTAGTTTTTCCTTTATTTAAACCTCTCCTGATGTCTTGTAAAGCCGGGTCTTTTTTGACATTGTCAAGAAACTTTATGACACTTTCTTTGCTCATTGCTTAGTTATCGCAGCTAATAATACTCCAACGAATACAATTAGAGAAAAGCTGAACCTCCTGTGATAATTATCTGTTGAAAAAAGAAATACAAATAGTCAAGAAACGTTCAGGTTTGTCTTTAACTCCATATTCTCCCTCGCTTAAGGGACTTCCAGGAAATAAAATATACAGTTTTGAAAATGATAATCATTACAGGGGGAGGAGGGCGGGGTTGCCAACGGCAACCCCCGCCACCCCAAATAAACAAGAAAAATCTCCC
>NZ_JBALDA010000052.1:0-142274 GCF_036917535.1 Nostoc sp. | reverse complement strand
GTTATCAACTCTTGCCCGGCTAAATTCCACAATTTGATTGTCTTGTCATCACTGCCAGAGGCGATGGTTTTGCCATCGGGGCTGAATGCCACGCTATTGACTGTACTGCTATGCCCTTTGAGGGTTATCAACTCTTGCCCGGCTAAATTCCACAATTTGATTGTCTTGTCATCACTGCCAGAGGCGATGGTTTTGCCATCGGGGCTGAATGCCACGCTATTGACTGTACTGCTATGCCCTTTGAGGGTTATCAACTCTTGCCCGGCTAAATTCCACAATTTGATTGTCTTGTCATCACTGCCAGAGGCGATGGTTTTGCCATCGGGGCTGAATGCCACGCTATTGACTGTACTGCTATGCCCTTTGAGGATATTACTTTGTATCCATAAGATATTTTCTTTTGTAACTTTTTGCTCCTGATTAAACAAACTATTCCATAGCTGCTGAAACCCTGTTGGATTAAGCTTTTGCCAAATAAAGATTCCTGTCCCCACAATAGCCACTGCTAAACTAACCCCAATTAACCAACGATGCCTTTTTGTTTTAAAAGAAACTTTAGGTATAGGTTTGGCTTTAAATTGGTCTGGGATCAACAATTTGACTTCAGCAACCTTAATTTCGTCTTTGGAATCCATAACTTGACTGAGGAGATTTTTTGCCTCGGTCACATTACCTCTGGCAAAGCTTTTCATCCCACTAACGTATACTAGCAGAGGTTCATAGCCTGCCAAGGGGTCTGCAAGTGTTTCTACTAGCGAAGTAAGGCGTATCCATTCTGACCCATCTTCAATATTCAAGCTTGCCAAGTTAGAAGCAATTTCACGGGCTGCTTCATGAGGTTGAGCATAAGCTAAAGCTGTCCACTTTTGAACTTGGGCAAAGTCACGAGTGTCAGGATTTGAACTATTAAGCTGTTCTTGCATATAAGCAAGAAGAAAGTCTGAGAGTTCTAAGATTCTTTGCTGACCAAAGCACGGATTATTCTTTAGTTGGTTCAAAAGTTCATTGCGGATTGCCCAATCTATCTCGTAGAGTTCGTAACCTACTTCATTACAAAGATTAGACAGCAGCAGGTCTGCGACAGCAATCCAGGGAATATTCAGTAGATTACTGTTAACATCTTGCTGGAAATTAGCCCACAAGCGATATAGCAAATCAGGAGTTAATGCTAATGGGAAAGCAGCATGGCAAGTTAAATAAAAATGTGGTTCGCCAAAGCGTTTACTAAATGACTCAATGCGCCGTTTTGCAATTCTATACCTAGCTTCATTTGAGGATGCTGCTGTGCGAGTCATTTTACACCTTTTAAAAGTTCTGCAAACTGCTATAACGACCTCGCAGAGCATTAATGGCACTATCTAACCCCTCGCGGGTTGCCTCAAACATAGGAACTAATCCGGCAATTTCTCCAGCAGTTGTACTCAGCCAACGCTTTTTCGGTATGGGATTCAACCATGCAACATAACGAACGTGCTGTTTTAACTGTTTGAGAAATGCCTCTGTCAACTCTATCCTTTCTGAATTTAGACTACCACGAGCAGCGCCAGCATCACTAAATATGAGTGCTACTACTCTATTCTGACGCAGGCGAGCTAAAACATTCTCAATTGGCTCTGCTTGTTGATGCAGTGGATCATCGTAGAGATACCCAACTGGACAATTATGAAAATAGTAGATGCCAGCTGCACCTAATTGCCCACCCTGCGAGGCAGTGTGACCCAAACGAACTGACAGAGAATGAAAAGGAACCATCGATCCGTCTTGGTCGATCAACAACAGCAGTTCTGTCCGATTCACCCGGGCTGGTAACAACACAGGCTCCAGCATCATTCCGTAGCGTCCAATCTGGTTAACTGTTGCTTCTATATCCAATTCTATAGCAATTCCCTCTTTAGTCAAACGGCGCAGGTGTCGCCACATCTGCTTCATTTGCCTTTGAGTTACAGGCAAATAGTCCATAGAGAAGAGAAAGCGATCGCCCAACACCTCCCCATTTCCACTAGTCACTTGACGTATCGCTTGGGCAACTTGTACTTCATCTTCAATATTACGAAACGATTCTGAAGCTAGCGTAGCAGTAGGTATGGGCTTAGATAGTTCTGTCTGTAATTGATTATTTTGATCGCGACGCTTCATCAACAACCTTAGCAACCACAAACACCCTGAACTTACTGCCAAAATGAGCAACAAAATCAACCAAACTGGCCAATTTATTTGACTTTTATTTTGAGTAATTTGTGCAGTCGGGGTCGGTGCAATTGGTTGCTGCACTGGTGTGGGTAATTTCTCTGGTACTGTTATTGGTAAAGATATCGTAGGGGAAGGTACACTCACTTGATTTTTTGGGCGTGTAACCCATACCGCTAACCCTACACCTAAAACTAACACTCCCACTAAAGTTGCAAACCTAACAAGTTGAGTAGCTTGACTTTGGTTTACATCTAAAGCTTGAGTTTGGGGAACAGTCTCACTACCAATTAACTGTTCAAAGTGATAATTAAATATATATTTTTCTTCAACTGATTTAACCCAAAGTATTCGACACAATCGAGCTAAAGCAGCCCTATCTGGAAGACCATAACCAGCTTGCAAAGCCTGCAACATCGACTGGTAATCATCTACACCCAGAGGTAATCCTGCCTGTCGCAGTCGAGTAAACAATTCCAGTAGGGGTAAATCATCCATTATTTTTCAACTTTAGATAACGGATGTGATCTTCCCAACTCTTTAACAACAGACCAGGGTAAGGCAACTTACCATTTAGTTTCGCTAAAGCCTCATCTTCTGGGTAGCGACGCAAAGCCTTGAACCAGTCAATCAACTCACTAGTGCTGATTTTCTTGCTTGCTCCACCTTGGTTTTTTTTCATTTCTTCCCGCAGTTCCCAAAAACGCTCTACAGCTTGGTTTATCAAAATCTCTGACGTTTTCGGAAACAAAGCATTCATAATTTGGATCAGTCTTTCACGGCTAGGAAATTCCACATAATGGAATAAACATCGGCGTAAGAAAGCATCTGGCAAATCTTTTTCATCATTACTGGTAATTAAAACAATGGGTGCTGCCTTGGCTTCAATCGCCTGCCCCGTCTCCTCAACAACAAATCGTTTTTGATCTAGTTCCAGCAGCAAGTCGTTGGGAAAGTCAATGTCAGCCTTATCAATTTCATCAATCAGCACCACTGTACGTTGCTTACTCTGAAATGCCCGTCCCAAAGGCCCCCAACTGACATAACTAGTCGGGTTATCAAGTCGCTGAATCTGTTCTGCTGTCAAGCGATCAGAAGCGGCAAGCTGGGCATCCCGCAACCGTCCTACAGCATCGTAAGTATACAAGCCATCCCGCGCTCGACTGGTGGATTTGACATACCAGGCTTCTAAATTTAAACCTAGTTCGTAAGCGACAGCACTTGCCAGTAAAGTCTTCCCACACCCTGGTTCGCCTTTTAGCAGTAAGGGACGTTCCAAGTAAATCGCCAAGTTGACTGCTTCTACCAGTTCAGGATTAGGCAAATAGGGATATAACAGCTGTCCGTTCGCCCCCCTTTCTCCTAGCTGGGGCTGCACTTTACCTGTATATTCCAAGATTTTTCCACCTACAGCCTTAACCATTTTTCCTCTTCGTCATACCAATTACAGCCAGACAGGTGACAAATTTCGCCTAAAGCGTGTTCTGGAATGCCATTATCACTGTTTTTCAGTATTGTTTGTACTGTTTCATCTAACTGATCTATCAGTTTAGTCGGCAATTCGTCCTCTGTATACTCTAGCCAGTTAGTCAGTTCATCCTGATAAAATTGATTAATCTCAGGCAGTTTCACAGGGTTATCTGGCTTCCAAGTAGGATCGAGCCGTTCTACAAAAGGAATATTCCAACTACCTACGCAGCCATCATAATCTACCAGGAACATTAATAATTTAAATTGACTCACTTGCGGGCTAGCCGCGTTAACTTTAGTCGCTAATAGTAACCAGAAATCTTGGATCAGCTCGTGCAAAAAAGTTTCCGAAAGACAATCCACATCATAAAAAATTAACAGGACATTCTGAGTTCGCCACCATTGATAAACTCGTTCAGCAATTTCAGGAATTGAGCTTTGTCTACCCAGACCAACTCTACCACCAAGTTCACGCCACAAAGCAGCACTGTCACTCCTCCGAGCAATGCGACTAAGTTCAATTCGCACAATCTTTCCCGTCATGATATTGGGGACATTTTGTACCACTAACCGATTCAACAACCAGCGTTGACCATAGTGAAGTGAACCGTGGATTAGGAAGGCTGCTACTGAATGAGTCTCAATAAATCTCCGAAATGCTCGCGTCTGCTCTCGATAACCCAATTTCAACAAAGCACGATACACTCTTCCACTAGATAAAGCTCGTTCCAGATCATCAAGCTGTTGAGCCAATTCGTTTAGTTCAGCTTCAGTTTGTTCAATTTGCTTTTCAAGTTGAAAGCGAATAAGAGTATCTGCTGCGATCGCATAATCGCGACGCAACATTTTTAGCTTCTCGGCTACCAGGTTATAATGCTCCTGTAATGCATGGCGTTTGTGCTGTAGATGCTGCTCGAAGGACATCCAGGTACTTTTTTAGTCAATAATCTTTACTCAATACGACTAGCTAAATTATCGATCTAGCAATCTGGTTTGCTGTGTTTGATTTCAATAGCTGAAACATCATTGCGACATGAGATGTCACTTATGTAATTTCTTCCGTCAGGAATTTACCAGTTCCAAACTTAGTATAAGAACGTCGTCTTCATAGTTACTCTACGCCCTAGCAAGCAAACAGATGTTTAGCATACCACTACTCACTTGCATTTAGTACAACGATAATTTCTGCTAGCCTAATTCCCAAAGGTTTCCAGTGGGGATTGCTGGAGGAAAAAGTACTATCCCCAGACACTGATTGGTAATCATTGGGGAACTTTTCAGAAGCATTGGGAGCCGTATCTACTCGTAAAATGAGTTTGCCTTGATAACGGGATAATTTACTACTATCCAACAAAATAGTACCGCCGTAGTCCCACGCCAATCCATAAAGTTTAAAATTACCTAATTTTTTACGTAATTCGCTCAAAGGGGTTCCCACTTCAATACCTTCGCGGGTTTTCCAAGCTGAACCCAAGTTACGCACATCTAGAGGTTTGGTACGAGTATTATCACTCCAAACCACTAGCAGCGATCGCCCCTGATTTATATTTAACTGAGTAGCTGCAAAACTACCTATTCCTTCAGCACCAGAGATAGTTTTATCAACGAGGCGGGACACACCAAACAGTTTGACTAAATCCTGCTTGGTAGTTGTGCGTGTTATCGGACCAACTCGTTCCCCAGGAACAATTAAGGTATCTTTTAAGGGTTGCGATTTAGCAATAGTAACTGGATGATTGATTTTCTGAGGTAGTGCAAAGGCTGGGTTTACTGAATAGTTTAACAGTAAAGCTAAAGTAGCTGTAGCAATGCCTTTGATTGATAGATTCATAGGTTTTACTATTAAGTAGCAGAATATGAGTGAGAAGTACTCATAATTTAACTACTACAATTTTCCAATTACAGATTCCCAATTTTCAAAAATTTTATTTCATTGCTCTAGTTGCGTTTAAAATTGCCAGCATTGCTACTCCAACGTCAGCAAATACAGCTTCCCACATTGTCGCTATCCCGAAAATACCCAATCCAATAAATACACCTTTAATTACTAACGCAAACCCAATATTTTGCCAAACAATTTTACGAGTTTTTTTCGCGATTTCGATTGCTTCTGCCACTTTAGATGGTGCATCTGTCACGATTACAATATCCGCAGTTTCGATCGCTGCATCTGAGCCTAATCCGCCCATTGCCATACCAATATCTGCTCTAGCAATCACTGGTGCATCATTAATTCCATCCCCAACAAAGGCTACTTTACCATGCTTGCTGTTGGTGCTGAGTAACTTCTCAATGGCATTAACTTTTTCTTCAGGTAATAACTCTGCTTCGTAGGTATCTATGCCAAGCTGTTGGGCAATTCGAGAAGCGATCGCTTGGTTATCTCCTGTCAACATTACTGTTCTCTCTACACCCATTCGTTTGAGTACTTGAATAGCAAGTCTTGCATCTTCTTTGAGTTCATCAGCTATGACAATATAGCCAGCGTAAATATTATCCACTGCTAAATGAATTACTGTTCCCTCTAACTGGCAATTATCGTGAGAAATCTTCTCTCTATGCAATAGGCGATCGCTTCCCGCTATCACTACCCTATTTTCAACCTTAGCTCTAATTCCATAGCCTGCTATCTCTTCATAATCTTTTACCTCAAATTCATCGATTTTCCTACCATAAGCCTTGCAGATAGATTGAGCAATGGGATGATTTGAGTGCGATTCTACTTTGGCAGCTAATAGCAGCAGTTCTTGTTCATTCCAGCCATTTAATGGGACTATTTCTACTACATTGAATACCCCTTTTGTTAACGTCCCAGTTTTATCAAAAACAACTGTATTAACTGCATTTAAAGTATCTAAAAAAGTAGAGCCTTTGACTAAAATACCACGTTTAGCTGCACCTCCCACACCTCCAAAGTAACCTAATGGAATACTGATAACGAGTCCACACGGACAGGAGATAACTAGTAAAATCAAGGCACGATAAACCCATTCTGAAGAAGTTGCACCCGAAATGAATAAAGGAGGCAATATTGCAACTGCTAGAGATGTAAAAACTACGATTGGTGTATAGTATTGGGCAAATTTAGTAATAAACTTTTCTGTTGCTGCTTTTTTACTTTTGGCATTTTGCACCAAGTCTAAAATTTTGGCAATAGAAGATTCATCAAATAGTTTTGTGACTCTAATGACAAGCGCACCTATTTTATTGATCGTCCCAGCAAAAACTGCTTCTCCAATTCTTACCGTTCGTGGTACAGATTCTCCAGTTAATGCAGATGTATCAACTTGCGAATTACCATCTATAATTTCGCCATCTAAGGGAATCTTTTCTCCAGGCTTGACAACGATAATATCCCCAATCTTTACTGTCTCTGGTGATACTTTTTTCAGTTCTCCCTCTATTTGAATATTTGCATAGTCTGGGCGTATTTCCAATAATGATTTGATCGAATTACGAGAGCGACTAATGGCAATATCTTGAAACAATTCTCCAATTTTGTAAAATAACATGACTCCGACCGCTTCGGGTAATTTATGAATTGCGATCGCCCCTAATGTTGCCACTGTCATTAAAAATGTTTCATCAAATACTCTACCTTTGACTATATTGCGCCCAGCAGTTTTTAAAACACTCCATCCACTTAATAAATAAGCAGGAATAAAAAGTAGATATTCACCTATTGAGTAAAATGTATTGTGTAATTGATTTTCAAAAATTACACCAGGTGCATATAAACTTAAAATTCCTACCAAAGGCAATATCTCATTTTTCAGATTGAACTCTCCCCCATGTTCGTGATTGTGGTCATGGTTATGATTCTCATCATAATTGTGATTATGAACATGGTTATGATTCTCGTGATAGTCATGTTCGCAGTTGCAACAATCTGAAGATTCTGAATGTACTTTCTGCTTCATTTTTTCTATGTATGTTAGTAAATTAATTGAGATATGAGTCTTTTTTAAATGTAATGAAAAAAATAGTTTTTTACAAGTTGATATTTTAAGAACGAGAATCTATCTCAAGTTGAATGTTAAATATATATACTATCTTTTGATTAAAATTAATATTTATAATCTTGTAAGAATAGCTATAGTGGCTTTCAAGTGTATAAAATTATGTAAGACATAACTTTTATTCGTAGTGAGTGATTTATTGCTCTGTATAAGAATTTCAAGGGCTAGAGCCACTAATTACAAGCTTTAATTTAATTAAGCTTTTATACTTACATCAAGCAAATAATAACCGTCTTAGAAATATACAGCGGATTGAAATTTGCTAAATTACATAACATTGCATCTAAAAGCTAGACATCAAGCCTGTTTTATAGCTGAATTATGATGTAGTAAATAATTTCAGATTGAACTGGTGTAAAGATGGAACTTTCTTGGCTAACAAGTGTCTATCTAGCTATTCTCAGGGAAAATTCACTTGAAGTTTGAAAGCTAATCGAATACCCTAATCTAGTAGACAATTTTTTCAAGGAAATCTATGAACAAAAAAATTCTCCTGAATTTGCTTTCCAGTTCCTCAATTTTTGTGTCGATGATGTCTACGCTGGTGACATTTCATCCTGCCCATGCTAGTGGTAGCATTACACAGAGATTACTGCATACAAAAGACGGTCGTACCTGTATCACTAATCCACATGGTGGACAAGATTTTGTGTGTATTCGAGATTCAGAGAGAAAACGCCCGTATACCTCTACAAGTTCTTCGACTATTGTCACATCAGTATCAGATCGGAATGTTGCCATGTTGAACTTTACTGAAGAGGAAAGCGACGCTGCAATCAGGGTATTTGGCTGCGACTGTCCATTATGTATAAATTCTTTGCGTCAGTTGCAGGGTACTGGAAACTTGGTGTACTAAGATTGAATAGCGCTGATAGCGACTATAACTTTTGTTAGATACACGTGATTAATCACGTATAGAAGATATACGAAACCAAAAAAGCATTTTTAACTATATACCACTACTATTATTTGGTCAAATGTAAATTGATTGTTAGGGCGATTTGTAGTACTACTTCAAACCCCTCAAATGAAAACTCTACCCCTTTGTGGGTGGAGTTTTTGAGTACAGGGGATGAGGCATACCCAATGTCAGCGGGCGGCTATCCCTTAATTCGACTGCTAATATCATGTTCGGTTAAAGACTTATCATCAAGACCGCAGTTTTTGGCAGAGGAGCAGAGGTTCAGAGGGGAGGGTTTTTTGGGCTTTCTGCATAGAGAAAAAATTATAACTAATTAGCCGGACATGATATAACTAAGCGATTTGAGAACTTTTTTAGGAAATGCGATCGCATATTTCCAGTCTACCTTTACTTGTTCTCGAAGATTTGAGCGAAGCACTGTTAGATTTTACTAACGTAAATTGCTGGTTAGGGGTCGTAAACATGATAACTAGCAACTTGGGTTATTAATATTGATCGCAGCGTTCAAGCGATCTCTATCGCGTAATGGTGTCTGTGCGTCCCGGTGTAAAAGCGTAAGAGTGTCCTGTTTATTCAACCACCTCATTCACAGGGAATCTATCAATTAACTGCATTGCCCGATAGGCATTACGCTGGAAAGAATCTGGTAAATGGGGAACGTGAGGTATCTGTGATAACAAATCCAACGTCCGCCGCAAAATTCTCACGACATCGCCTTCATCCAAGGTGGTGTTTTCGCAAAGTTCTATCCACTCCATTCCTAACGCCCATTGTTCCACAATGGCAATTAACTCAAATTCCAACCATATAGGCAGCGCTACGTTATACCGCCGTTGTAGTTGGAACATTTGACGGCGAATTCCCCGCAATTTTGCCAATGCTTCTGCCACTTGATTGCTGAGGTCAAAGTTAACTTTGCTATCTGGACGGGGCGTTTCCATCACTAAAGCCGCTGCTGCTGCTGCTAAATGATGCGGATCTAAGTTATCCAATTCGCCACTAGCGAATACTAAACCCAGCCACAATTCATTCTCGCCTCGAATGGCGGCAGCGATTTGCCCTAATTGTGTGGGGACTAAGTTATCTAAAGCGCCAAAGTGTTGCAGAATTGCAATTAAATTCAGAAACTCTTCCCAATGACGTTGTGACTGTTGCTCTACTTGTTCTTGTAACTGTTCGAGTTCGGCTTCTAGTTCAACATAGCGGGCGCGGCGCTTGAAAAACGTTGCCGCATTGCCTGATTGATGTAGAGGATGAGCTTCTAATTGCTCTTGGACGGCGGTAGTGCGACTGAGTTGTTCTGCTACTTCTGGTGCCAGATGCAAAGATTCTATCGGATTAGGAATACGTACAGCGATCGCAAAGCTTTCTTCGTTACCACGGCGCGATTGTCCTGGTTTCAAAGGCATCTCTGGCGGTGGTAGTACATCAGGTGGCACTTCAATTCGCGGCTGTTCGGCATACAAATCAACTACATCCCCTGTGGTTGCCACATACCAGCGGTTATCATGCCCCAAGCATACCAAGTAAGGAGCTTGACCAGAACCAGGCGATTTTCCCACTAACACTGCGGTTACAGGTGAAGACACTGTGATATTTTTACCCTTGAGACTCAACAGAGTTCCTGACACTGCAAAGGACAACATCATCACCAATTCCTCTTGGCGGTCTGAGAGTGCTTGCTCTTGCAAGGTTTTCAATATCTGGCGTTCTACCTTCAGCCGTTGCCGCAATTTTTCATAAATAGCTAGTTCATTTTCATCAACTGCGGCGATTTGCTCATGAAGTTGAGCTAATTGGGTTTGCAATTCGGCAATCTCATCGTATTCTGGTCTTAAATGCAAGGTAGCCATGTACTGCCCAAAACTGCGCTCTATCAGTTCCCTGGTTTGCTCTAGGTTATGGGTTTGCAGCAAGTTGAGTACCATGCCGTAACTGGGCGTAAACTGGCTTACTAGAGGGTCTGGCTTGGATGTTCCCAAATACGCGGCTTCTTTAGCTCCTTCAAAGGGAGTTTGGACTGTCACTACATGACCTTGTTTATCCATCCCCCGGCGGCCTGCTCGTCCAGCCATTTGCAAAAATTCGGAAGCGTTCAACAGGCGATGTCCAGTATCGGTACGCTTGGAAAGGGTAGAAATTACCGTTGTCCGGGCGGGCATATTAATTCCTGCTGCTAGTGTCTCAGTGGCAAATACTACTTTAATCAGCCCTTGCTGAAATAGTTCTTCTACCAGTGCTTTCCAAGCAGGCAAAATCCCAGCGTGGTGAGCAGCAATTCCCCGATACAAAGGTGCAATTTGTCCAGAACGCCCGGCTTCAGGATTGCGGGCTAAAAAGTCATCAATCTGTTGCCGCAAAATCTGGGATTCTTGATTATTTACTAGCCATAAATCACCCACTTCCGCCACTGCTTTATCACATCCCCGGCGGCTAAAGATAAAGTAAATCGCTGGTAGCATATCCCGTTGCTCTAACTGGCTAAGGGTAAAAATTATACCCGGAGCTTCAGGTCTACCATTTCTCCCCCTATCCCTTTCTCCCCCTCTCCCCTTTTTCTTCTGAAGAAGGCGGGGGTTAATTTTGGTTTTGCTATCATTCAGCAGGGGAAATAACCCTTTGGGATTGCAAAAGTGAAATTCTAAAGGGACTGGGCGAAAATCGGAGTAAATTAAGTCAGTTGGGCCGTGAACGCGGTTTAGCCAGTCGGTGAGTTGATCGCTATTGGCAACCGTTGCTGAGAGAGCTGCCAGCTGCACTTCACGGGGACAATATATAATTGATTCTTCCCAAACAGTACCGCGCTGGCGATCGTTCATGTAGTGGCATTCATCAAGTATCACCGCTTCAACGTCTACTAATGAGATGCCAATTTGCCCGATGGGTGTGCCATAGAGCATATTTCGGAAAATTTCTGTGGTCATCACCAAAATCGGTGCATCTCTGTTGATGGAAGCATCTCCAGTTAACAGCCCGACTCGATCAAATCCGAATTTTTCTCGAAAGTCACGTAATTTTTGATTCGATAGCGCCTTCAGGGGAGTAGTATAAAACACACGTTTCCCTCGCGCTAGGGCGCGATAAATAGCGTACTCCCCAACTAATGTTTTGCCCGAACCTGTGGGGGCACATACGACTACGGAGCGCCCAGCATTCAGGGACGCAATCGCTTCTTTTTGAAACTGATCCAGTTCAAAGGGAAATATAGACCCTAAGTCAAGTTCTGGAGACGGTGCAGGATAATTCACTCAATCACATTTGCAACCAGATTGTTTACTATACTAACGAGTCTTTTGTCAACTTCGTTAGGCATTGGGCATTGGAGACAGAAGCCAGAAGTCAGAAGTTCTTTAATGCGTGAATTTTGAATTTTGAATTTTGAATTTTGAATTGATTTCTCCCTCATCGTTCCCATGCCCTATGCCCCATGCCCCTGCCCCATTTTATTTTCCCATCTCTTGCGATCGCTCTGTGGCAGCTTTGACTGCTTCAATTAAAGCGGAACGAAATCCTGCTTGTTCTAGCTTGGCAATTCCCGCAATGGTTGTACCACCGGGACTAGTAACACGATCTTTGAGTTCTGCTGGGTGCATTTTAGTTTCCTGCAACAGTTTTGCTGTTCCCAGTACGGTTTGCAAAGCTAGTTGATTGGCAATTGCTCTAGGCAAACCTGCGGCTACTCCGCCATCTGCAAGTGCTTCTACCATGAGCGCCACGTAAGCGGGGCCGCTACCAGATAGCCCCGTAACTGCATCCATCAGCGCTTCTGAAACTTCTACTACTTCACCCACAGCAGAAAAAACTTGCTGTGCTATTTGGTGATGCTTGGCATTGGTATATGCACCTAAACAAATCGCGGTAACTCCTGCTCCCACTGTTGCCGGGGTGTTGGGCATTGCTCTAATCACTGGCAATTGCACAAATGCAGCTTCTAGCTGACTTAAAGGTACACCCGCCAAAATGGAAACGATCAGCGGTGAGTGTTCTCTATTAAGAATATCAATATCTGCTAATTCTTGAGCGATCGCGCTAAACACCTGCGGCTTCACTGCCAAAAATAGAACTTCTTTTGCTTGTGTGAAAACTTGGCTATTATCTGGTGTCACAGCAACACCGTATTGCTGCTTTAAAAACTCTAAGCGTGAAGATAGCGGTTCGCTAACTATGACTTCTGATGATTGATAAATTCCACGCGTTATAAGGCGGGATAAGAGTGCTTCTCCCATTACCCCACCACCAATTAAGCCAAATTTTATAGTCATTAGTCATCAGTCATTAGTTATTGGTCATTAGTCATTTGTCATTTGTCACTATGAGCAAAACCCAGGACAAATGACAAAGGACAAAGGACTAAATACTAATTTAACTTTATTGTGCCATCCGGTTGGTTTCGTTGCCCCAGGTTTGATTTGGAGTACCTGTGGGACGGGATGGACGTGCTGGTGGTTGTGGTACTTCATGCAGAACGCCACCTTGGGTGCTAACTTGGACACAGCTTGGCGTAAACAAAAAGATGCTCTCACCTATGCGCTCTTGATGTCCATCTAATGCGTAAGTACCACCTGCAACAAAATCTACTGCTCGTTGAGCTTGATCTGGATCCATGATTGTCAGATTTAATACCACTGACTTGCGTTCTCGCAACGCTTGAATTGCCTGGGGCATTTCTTCAAAGGTGCGTGGTTCGAGTACTAAAACTTCCGAAATTCCGTTAATTGCTCCTGGCATACCAATCACATTCCCCATTGGCTTTGAACCTGCTGTCATATCATCTCCCATTGTAGGCACTGGTTCCCGCCAGCGTCGATTTTGAGCGGCTGTACTCTCTTGCGGTGCTGGTTGGGGATTTTCTTGCTGATACAGATTTTGGTAATTATTATCTGTTTCTGGTTCTTCTTCGTAATACTCGTATTCTACTTGCTCATTTAGACCCACAAAGTCTCTGAGTTTAGAAAATATGTTGTTCATGGTGCGTGTACTCTCCTGATGCGAATTGCCTGCATTGACTTGGCTGAGGATTGATTGAGCTAGGAGCGATGATCTACGGCGGTAAACTACGCTACATCCGTGGATACTTCAGCAACTTTATTGCTAGTTGTAGCCCATATTACGAGTTTTGGCGATGAACTGACACTTATTGGAAAGGTCTGTGCATCGCCTAAACACAATAATGAGTCAAGATTATATCCTAAGGTTTATCCGAAGGAAAGTTCTTGATACCCCATTTCCTCTTGGCGATTGCTCTTGTCAATACTATATCCTTTGTTTCGGATTGCACCAGTCTGTTACAAAATTCTTGTCATCAAATCCTTAGCTTCTATTAATACTGAAGAGTAAGGCTGATGATTAATCGGCTAAGAGCGATCGCCAAACAATATGGTTCCTAATCGTACCATCGTTGCGCCTGCTTGTACTGCTAGTTCGTAGTCGCCTGACATACCCATAGATAGGTGCTGCATTTTAATATGCGACCAGTTTTGCTCCTGGATTTCTTTGGCTAGCTTACGATTGAGATTAAACACACTAAGAATTTCGGAATCATTTAATCCTGAAGGTGGAATTGTCATCAAACCTTGAATTTGTAAACTTTTGTAAGAATTGAGCGTAGGTAAATCAGCCAAAAGTTCTGGTACACTCCAACCATACTTATTGGCATCGGGAAGAATTTTCACTTGCAGGCAAACCTGGGGACTCACTCCTAGCTGTTGCGCCAATTGGTCTAAGCGCTGTGCCAGATTCAAATTATCCACGGAGTGAATCCAAGGGAAATGCTCGATGGCTTTTTTGGCTTTATTGCTTTGCAAATGTCCAATAAAGTGCCAGGTAATATCCGGTAAATCTTGCAACTCGGTTTGTTTGCTGGCAGCTTCTTGGATACGACTTTCCCCAAAATCACGAATTCCTGCGTTGTATGCAGACCGAATAGCCTGAGCAGAAACTTGCTTGCTAACAGCAATCAATTTGACTGAAGTTGGCAGGGAAGAACGAATAGTAACAATACGTTCGGAAATCGAACTGTTCATTGGAAGGTGCGCTGGAAAACACTCTGAAGCTGATCGTACTCCTGAGATTGCCCACTGCGCCGCAGGGTACGTAAGCGATTTTCCAACATCATTCTAGCCTCAGTACGTCCTAGAGACTGGAATTTAACACCTTTAACGTCATTTGCCACCAAAAAAAATAAGCGCTGGGCATAAAGTGTGGTGAACAAATCCTGGTTCTCATCAACCATACAGATTTTGTAAAGTAAACCCCAAGTTGGATGGTTTATGTAAGTTTCTACGTTTTCTGGATTCATTTAAGAGTCAAGGTGTAGTCAAGGTGAAAGTATATATATCTTTTCGCAAGGAATTCTAAACATTCAGACGATAATACCAACATTCGTCAGAATATTTGCTTAAAATGCGAAACTGCGGTTACGAAGACCTCGATCTAGTTCCTAATGAGCAGATGAAGCTAGTGGTAGTGAAGCGCAATAGTACAACAGAAGTCGCGAAGCGTAGATTAAAAGAGTAGAGGCTGTTCGACAAATATCACCATCTGCTTTGGTGACTTCAATTTACTAATCTGTAGGGACAAGGCACAAAATATTCCCGATCCTGTTGTTGAAAGTTCGACGTGGGAAGGAAAAACACCCTTTGAAGTTCCCAACAGCAACGGCGAATTTTTCAACTTCTTTCCATACTGCCACAACTGTCGCCCAATGGCACAAAATCCTAATTGGAGAGTGGAGAAGGTGGGGTTCCCTTTGGGGATAAGCGGTAATGGGGATTGGGGATTGGGTACAGAAAAGAAAAATATCTTTATATTGGACTTTTTGCAAAAGTCCCTGACACCCAATATGGTGAGATCTTAGAAAAAAAGTGTAGCTTTAGTGGAGTGTGGTTTTATTTTTGATTTATGCAAAAGGTCTATTGATTATCTAGTATTTTCAGTGGTGCAATTTGTGCCTGAGTTTTGTGCAGAGATTCATCAGGGAATCTGTAAAAAATATTAAGATTAGTTTATAGTGTTTGCATAAGGCTGGTTCAGACCAAAAATCTACGCGAAATGGTAGGGGATCAATTTTATTGTACATTCAAGAGTTTAAATCCCCGACTCAAAATGTCTTGAATTTTGAATTGTTAATGCTGGGTAGCTGTTCAATTTCCCATTCTGCATCCTCAATTCTGACGCCTTGGCGGAGCGTCTCCGGCTTTGCTCCTGAATTCTGCTGTATTATCTCTTACCATTTTTTCGGTGCAAAATTTAGACCTGAGTTCCTATAGCTAGTCGTATTCCCCAAAATAAGATTAAAGTTGCGATCGCCAGCCAATCACGCCCTTTTAATCGTAAGTCGTGCCACTGCACTCGATGATCGTTAGGACTGGTAAAACCCCTCACCATCATTGCATTCGCCATTTGATCGGCTCGTAAGAGCAGATTTTCCAAAAGTCTCTCTGCAACTGTCATCCAAACCTTAAATGCTCCTTTTAATCCCAGCTTTTTCCAATTAATTGCCCTTGTCATTACGGAGCGATATAAGTTTTGCACTTCTTCTAAAACTAGAGGAATAAAGCGCAAGGACAAAGTTAAAGTTAAAGCAATTTCTGTGACGGGCAATTTAAAGCGGCGCAAGGGTTGCATTAAGCTTTCTATGCCAGATGTGATTTCTTCTGGTGCGGTTGTCAGCAGATACAGGTTGGTGCTGTAAATCACGGTAAAGATAAGTGTACTCAGGCGTACTGCCAAACTCAAGGAGTAGCGACTGACTTTAACCGGGCCTTTGTGAAATAGCACGTAGCTGTATTTTTTTTTCTCAACTGCTGGCTCTTGAACAAGATCATTAGAGAATGCTTGCTGGGTTAATATTTGTTCGTTAGCTGGCAGGCGTGACTGATAATCTACACCCAGACCATCAGGACTAAGGGCTGCGATCGCTAGCACAAAAAACGATAGCATTAATAGCCAACCCATTTGCTGCTGCCATACTCGACGGGGGATTTTTGCAATCAAGGTGGCAATAATCAGTATTACCACCAGCAGCACCCGCCAATTATTGTTGGCTAAAACATAGCTTGTTAAAAAACTCATCAACCAGGCGAACTTGACTCGCGGATCGATTTTATGCAGCCAAGTTTGGGGTTGTTCTAAATAAAGTCCAAGTGGCAGCGATCGCAATAAATCCATGTTTTGTCATTAGTCATTAATCATTAGTCATTAGTCATTAGGCAAAAAACAAATGACTAATGACAAGTGACAATTATTACACGCGAGTTGCTTTATTAACATTACCACTTTCGGCATCACGGACTTTTTTGCTTCGCCACAGTAAAATAATTGGTGTGCCTTTAAATCCTAGCTGTTGCCGGAATTGCCGTTCAATGTAGCGGCGGTAGTTGTCGTTGAAGCGTTTGGAGTCGTTGACAAATAGAGCGATCGTTGGTGGTTGACTACTTACTTGTGTACCATAATAAATCTTGCCCTGACGTCCACCACGAGATGCTGGCGGTGAATGCCAACTGACGGCATCTGTTAAGACTTCGTTAATCACTGATGTGCTGACACGGCGTTTGTGTGATTCAGCTGCCGTTTTCACCAATTCTAAAATCTTTTCTACCCGTTGTCCTGACAAGGCACTCACAAAAATTGTTTCTGCCCATTCGGTAAAATGTAAACGTGATTGCAGAATTTTTTCGTAATCGTAGATTGTGTAAGAGTCTTTTTCGACAGCGTCCCATTTATTAACAACGATGATGCAAGCTCGGCCTTCTTCGATAATTCGCCCAGCTAATTTTTGATCTTGCTCGGTGACTCCATCGACGGCATCTAGTACTAATAAAACCACATCAGCACGGCGAATCGCTTTGAAAGCACGGTTAATACTAAAAAATTCTGTGCCGTATTCGATGTGTTTCTTTTTACGAATGCCGGCAGTGTCAATCAATCGATAGGTTTGTCCGGCTCGTTCAATGACGGTATCAATAGCATCGCGGGTAGTGCCAGAAATGGGGCTGACAATTGCCCTTTGTTGCCCAACAAAAGAATTAAGTAAGCTCGATTTGCCCACATTTGGGCGTCCCACAATTGCTACTTTGATTTCATTAGTTTCTGGAATGTCTTCAATAGCAGGGATGTGATTAACTAACTCGTCGAGTAACTCTCCTGTGCCACTGCCATGAATCGCGGAGATGGGGTATGGTTCGCCCAATCCTAATTCCCAAAATTCAGCAGCTTGCATTAAGCCTTGTTCTAGGGATTCACATTTATTTACTGCTAGTAGTACAGGTACGGGTTGTTGGCGCATCCATTCGGCGATTTCTAAATCTGCTGATGTCGGGCCTGTTTGACCATCGACTACAAAAATAGCACCACACGCTTCTGTAAGGGCTGTCATTGCCTGTTGGCGAATCAGTGGTAAAAATTCGGTATCATCATTAAAAACTAAACCACCAGTGTCTACCACTAAAAATTCGCGATCATTCCAGAAAGCTGGTAGATAAGTGCGATCGCGTGTCACTCCCGGTTCATCATGGACAATCGCCGTTTGTTCCCCGGCGAGTCGATTAACCAGGGTGGATTTGCCTACATTTGGGCGTCCGATAATTGCAACAATTGGCAGTGCCATAAAACCAGGGTAAGTGAGAGGCGTAGTATATCACGTACTTACATTTTACTCACTTTAAACTTGAAGTTTTAATTTAATTTTCCGACGGGTACGTAAGTCAGCATTGCGCCAGGTCGGACTGTGGTGACAGTAGCACCACTTATATCTGCTTGTATAGCAACCTTGATAATTTTTTGTAAAGTTGCAGTGAATGTATTGATCGCTAAATGATTACTGATAAATATTATTATCTAAATATCAAGAATTTTCGATAGTCAATTTTTCTTTTCTTATAATCTGGCAAATAAACATTTGCTCTTGGGCGGGCTAACAATCGCTACTTTTTTAGAGATAAATAAAAAAGGTAGGAAATCCTACCTTTTACCCAAAAAAAGCATTTTGTAACCAAATACCAATTTAAATATCACACACGCTTTTGACGTATCTATTGCAAATCTATGACGAGTGTATGACGTTTAATTTGTAATTGACTTCGCTATTCCTCCCAGTTGCAACCCAGGCGGATAGCTGCCTTCTTCTTTGATTCGCTTAATTTCAGCATCCGTCATTCGCAAATTTAACTTTTGTGCCAACGATCGCACAATATCTCCCCGATCAATTACACCAGCTACAGCGCCAGCGGGAGAAAGCACCGTAATTCGAGGTAACTGCTCATTTTCCAGCTTATTAATTACTTCAGCTATCGATGTTGATTCCGCAACGGTGGGTATTTCTGTCAGGGGATGCACAATGCTGTGTAAAGTTTGGCTTTCCCATTGACTTCTTTGGGTTAAACGGAAATCGTCAATGGAAACTAGACCGCGATAACGTCCATCAGAAGCCGCAAAATAAACCTGTGAGGGAGTGGTTTCCAAGAGGTATAAATCGGCAAAAGAGCGTAATGTCTGATCGGCATCAATTACGCGAAAGTCACGGGTCATCGCATCGGCCGCCATCACCTTGAGTAGGCTTTCTTGCAATGTAGTCATATTGTCATAGGTGTTAGCGTTACGGACAGCAAACCAACCTAACAGTGCAATCCACAAACCAACTACTAACTCCCTGGTCACGAAATCTACAACAAATCCGAAAGCGATCGCAGCATAACCCAATATTTGTCCCGCCTTTGCAGCCAAGTGTACAGCTTGAAAACGATTACCTGTGATTTGCCATAGTGCTGCTTTTAACACTTGCCCTCCATCTAGAGGTAAGCCGGGAATCAGGTTAAATAAAGCCACCACTAAGTTAATTCTCGCCAGATCTCCGACCATGACACTGAGGGGATTAGTATCAGGTATCGCAAAAGCTGCCAGACGAAGCAGGAAAAATAGGATGATACTCACCAAAGGGCCAGCGATTGCTACTTGAAAGGCTTTGAAAGGAGTTTTAGATTCTTCTTCAATGGCAGCAATCCCGCCAAACATAAATAAGGTGATCGAATTAACTCTAATGCCTTGCGATCGGGCTACCAAGCTGTGACCCAACTCATGCAATAGCACCGAAGCAAAAAGCAGCAGTGCCATAACTATTCCAGCACTCCAAGCGATAACATTCCCCCATTCCTGATAAGCTACGCCAAAATTCAGGGTTGCTAACCCTAAAATCACAAACCATAACGGGTCTAAAAACAGGGGAATTCCAAATAATGACCCAATTCTCCAATTTGTTTGCATTATATTGCCCTAAAACTAGATATCGTCGATATTTTTTATACCTAAATACTACGCACATTCGTATACACATTTATATTGAGCATCAATTCGGTAGTAACAAGTGACGAAATGCTCTTATTTCTAGAATAGACAATTAATGCCTCTTGGGCATTGGGCATTGGGCATGGGGCATAAGTTATTTCTTCCCTACTCCCCCTGCCCAAAATCATTTTTAGGAGTTTTGCATTGATAGCGGGGTTACAAGTAACACCTCTGTCATTACCAAACTACAGACGACCGATGTAAGTCAGTCCTAGAACGATGCCAACGCCAATAATATGACCAAAAGCCATCGCAGCAACGAATGTGGGAATACTAATCGGTAGGACAGGGAACTTGGGGCCAACTAGGGGTTTTTCAATCCTAGTACTTAGTAAAACTACTACTAAGCTACTGGTACTGATGATGATTCCTACTGTGGGATTCCACGCAGGTGTTGCGGGAACAGATGCAGCAGCGGCTGCTAGCAAAATAGAGGAAGTCAAGCTTTTGTCTCCTGAATGGAAAAGTTAATGTAGACCTACAAGATTATAAAATTACAAGGCCCAAAAGTTTTTTAGATAGTTTAGACTTTTCTGATGATTAGTTTAAATTTGTTAAATATTCATGCGCGTTAAGATTTGCGGCATCACCCAACCACAGCAGTCTATAGCGATCGCCTCTCTAGGCGCAACGGCATTAGGATTTATTTGTGTGCCAAACTCACCTCGTTACGTGACTATATCCCAAATTCGGGCAGCAGTGGCAGAACTCCCGGCAAATATTGACAAAATTGGCGTTTTTGCCAACGCTAGTATCCCTGAAATCAGTCAGATAGTTGCTGATTCAGGGTTGACTGGTGTGCAGTTACACAAAGATGAATCACCAAATTTTTGCTACCAATTACGTCAAGCTTTACCCAATGTTGAAATCATTAAAGCACTGAGAATTCGTAGTCTTGAGCATCTTGACACAGTAGTTGATTACACCAAATTTGTAGATACTTTGCTACTTGACGCTTATCATCCGCAACAACTGGGTGGTACAGGCAAAACTTTAGATTGGACGATGCTAAAACAATTTAGCCCTAGTTGTCCTTGGTTTTTAGCAGGAGGATTGACAGCCGATAATATTGTGGAAGCTCTAAATCAGATTAATCCTAGCGGCATTGATTTATCTAGTGGTGTGGAACGGACACCAAGAGATAAGGATTTAGATAAAGTAGCCAACTTGTTTAAGAAATTGGGGAGTAGGGAGTGGGGGATGAGGGAGCAGGGGAAAAAGAATAACTAATGCCCAATGCCCCATTCCCCATTCCCCATGCCCATTCCTTAAAAGAACGCCCCTTGGTGGCGAATCAAGTTAAAAAATTCTTCGCGGGTTTTGTGTTCCTCTTGAAACACACCAATCATTGCGCTAGTGACAGTCCAAGAACCTGGTTTTTGAACGCCACGCATCACCATACACATGTGACTAGCTTCCATCACTACGGCAACGCCTTGAGGTTCGAGAACAGTCTGGATTGCTTCGGCAATTTGGCGGGTTAGTCTCTCTTGTACTTGTAAGCGACGGGAATACATTTCAACAATCCGAGCCAGCTTACTCAGTCCGACAACTTTTTGGTTGGGGATATAAGCAACGTGTGCTCTACCCATAAATGGCAGCATGTGGTGTTCGCACAAACTAAAGAAATTAATATCTCTAACAAGTACCATCTCGCTATGCCCTTCATCAAAGATGGCATCGTTAACGAGTTCTTCAAGAGATTGGTTGTAGCCACTGGTAAGAAACCGCATTGCTTCGGCTACTCGTTTGGGTGTTTTCAAAAGTCCTTCGCGTTCGGGGTCTTCGCCAACTCCCAGTATTAGTGTCCGCACGGCGTCTTTCATTTCGTCCAGCTGTTCCTCTGTTGGCTGGAACACATCCGCTTGTCGCCCGTTATTAGTATTGCGATCGGGTCTTGGAGTTATGGCTTCTGCCAAGTCGGGAATCAGAGGCGATTGAGAGCAATTGGAACCGTTGGAACTAGCAATAGTCATGATTCAGTCTTGGTTATGGTTTAGTCATTAGTCATTAGTCATTGGTGAGCCAGTGCAGTCTTGGGGTTTCCTCCATGAGCAACTGGCGTTAGCGCAGCGCTAGCGAGGCATGAGCGTCACCCAAAGGGTCATTGGTCATTTGCAAAAGACAAAGCAATTGGACTTTGGACAAGACAAAGGACGAAGGACTAATTAGAGTGCGCCAGCGCTGGGCATGAGGATCAATTCATCAATTACTGCCTGTTGTGGTAACAGAACTGTGTACAGAATTGACTGAGCCACAATTTCTGGGGTTAACATTTTGGAACGGTCTAAATTGACATGGACTGTTTCTGTATCCCAAAGTTCGGTATTGACTGCACCAGGACAGATAGCTGTGACACGAATGCCGTGAGTGCGTTCTTCTTGTGCCAGGGTTTGAGAGAGGGCTATCAAACCAGCTTTGCTGACGCTATATGCTCCCCAACCAGGAAAGGGTTGCTTGGCGGAAATTGAGGCGATGTTGATAATTGTGCCTGTGCCCCGATCCCGCATTGAAGGTAAAATCGCCACAATGCACTGAAATACGCTGGTGAGATTCAAGTCAATTA
The DNA here is from genome assembly GCF_036917535.1 of Nostoc sp. Lineage (GTDB taxonomy): Bacteria > Cyanobacteriota > Cyanobacteriia > Cyanobacteriales > Nostocaceae > Nostoc. The sequence continues at coordinate 119,770 of NZ_JBALDA010000052.1, read as the reverse complement.
CCTGCTGCCAGTCCTCTAGGGAAATTTCGCTCAAAGTGCCTGTATAGGCGATGCCAGCATTGTTTACCAGAATGTTTATATCACCAAAGTCAAGGGCGATCGCTTGGATCTTTTCTTTGACTTCCAAGATCCTCGCTAAATCTACAGCGTAAGCTTTCGCTTCCACCCCAGTATGCTCTACGGCTTGTCTTACTGCCTCTAACTTATCCAAAGAACGGCTGACTAAGGCGACGTCTATTCCCGCTTTTGCAAAGGCTAAAGCCGTTGCTTTCCCAATTCCACTACTTGCCCCAGTAATTAGGGCGCGTCGTTTTTGCTCAACACTCATGGTGTCTCCCAATTTTTTGGCAGTTCCCAAATCCTATTACTACCTCATTATTTACACTTATCGGTTTGAATAGATTAAAGGAATCTAAAAATTTGATGATTTTCATTAGGCAGATGCTAAAATCTGAGCACAATAGTTACCAATGTTGATGGTTTTAGCAATGTGTTGCCTACAAAACCACGCGGTACATCGTACATTCAAATTAGATTATTTACATAATACAAAACCCACTCAATCAAATTGAGTAGACTTGCCAAACATGCAAATGCCTATGGCTAGATTGTTAAAAATCTTTAAGCACATAGGCAATTATAGCATTGCTGCTTTTCTAATCAATCATTATGCAGTGTTGTTAATGGGCAACTTCTGTAAAAACACCAATTTTGCGGAATTTTTCATAGCGCATTTGGCGGCGTTCTGGAGCGGTTAAACGATTGAGTTCGTCTAAGTTTTCCATCAGCACTTGCTTGAGAGTAGTAGCAGCTTTTAAGGGGTCGGAATGAGCGCCACCAGTGGGTTCAGGCAGTATTTGGTCGATAATTCCCAACTTTTTCAGGTCATGGGAAATAATTTTTAGCGCCACAGCGGCTTGGGGAGCCTTAGCGGCATCTTTCCACAAAATTGCAGCGCAAGCTTCGGGAGTGGCGACGGTATAAACGGAGTGTTCAAACATGAGTAGGCGATCGCCTACACCAATACCAAGTGCGCCACCAGAACCACCTTCACCAATTACTGTGCAGATAATTGGCACGTCTAAGCAAAACATTTCCCGCAAGTTGTAAGCGATCGCTTCTCCTTGACCTTGGTGTTCTGCTTCTACCCCAGACCAAGCTCCTGGCGTGTCGATAAAGGTTAGTATCGGCATACTAAACTTGTTGGCATGTTCCATTAACCGCATGGCTTTGCGATAGCCGCCAGGATAAGGCATTCCAAAATTACGGGCAATATTGTCTTTAGTATCGCGGCCCTTTTGATGACCCAACATCACCACAGGCTGACCACTCAGACGACCAACACCACCAACTAAAGCCGGATCGTCACCACCACAGCGATCGCCATGCAATTCCATCCATTCATCACTAATTGCCTGAATGTAATCGAGAGTACTGGGGCGACGCGGATGACGAGCGACTTGCAATCGCTGGGACGGGGATAGACTAGTGAAAATTTCCTCACGTAGTTGCATGGCGCGTGCTTCTAGTTGACGAATTTGACCAGAAACATCGACGCCATTTTCTTCTGCAAGTTGCCGAATTTGATCGATTCGGGTTGCAAGTTCTGCTAGGGGCTTTTCAAAATCTAACAGTAGCGGTTTACGCTCGGTAGTTGCCATCGTAGGGGTTATAAGTACGAGTTATAAGTTATCTATCCTTTGTCTTTTGTCTTTTGTCAGTTGTCCTTTGTCCTTTGCAAATAACAAATGACTAATGACCAATGACTAAACCAGCAGCGGTCTAAATCCATGCTTCACAGATACTTTACCAATCTGCTCCATTTTGTCTACGGTAATCTGATTCCGTCCCCACGAAAAGTTCGTGTATAACTTCTCAAATTCCAGCAGCATTGATTCGGCAAAGCAAGCAAACAACTGGCGGGCTGGTACGTCCATATTGACGATTTTCATAATTTTCCAGTCAATATCCAGGGAATGCTCTACAATCCCACCATTTAACACATATACATCAGGATGCTGAATTTTAGTCGCTAAGTTTTTAGGATAGCCACCATCAATCAATAAACAGGGTTGTTTCAAAGTGGTCGGGTCGATTTCCACGCCTTTGGGCATACTGGCAACCCAAACTACAATGTCAGCTTGGGGCAGTGCTTCTGTCAAACCCATGATTTTTCCTCGCCCCAGTTCGCCTTGCAGTTCTTTGAGGCGTTCTTGATCACGAGCGATCAACAAAAGTTCTTTGACATCTGTTTTTGCATCTAGCCAGCGAGTAACTGCACTACCAATATCCCCTGTTGCCCCACATATAGCAACAGTCGCTTTTGATAGATCGATTCCCAATTGTTTTGAGGCTTCTTCCACCTGCTTACAAATAATGTAAGCAGTATGTGTGTTTCCTGTAGTGAACCGTTCAAACTCTAGTTTAATATTGCGGACTTGGCTAAACTGGTCTAACTTAAAGTTTTCAAAAATAATTGAGGAAAATCCGCCTAAAGCTGTAATGTTAATGCCATGCTTTTGTGCATGGGCCATAGCGTTAAGGATTTTGCGGGTTGCGGCTTTGATTCGACGGCTAGCCAGCATCTCCGGCAAAAAGCAAGATTCTACATACCGTCCTTCAATTTTTTGCCCAGTTACACTGGTGACAATAATCGTATCGACAATTTGCGGTGGGGCGCTGCACCAAAAGTCTAGCCCTTGGTCGGCATATTCTGGGTATCCCAATTCTTGAGCTACCGCTTGAGCGTGTTCTAAACTAGTCAGATGTCCAATTAGACCAAACATGTAGTGATTATTAGGCTTATGCTGTCTTGAGGCGTGGAATAAATAAGCGGTTTAGCAGTCCTGAGTTCTGAAGTTCTGATAAATTTGAACTACTCAGCACTCTATGTACAGACGCGATTAATCGCGTCTCTACTCAGCACTTTTTAAGCGGCGATGAGTCCGTAGGCTGACAAGCGCATAATATCGCGAGTCGTGAAACCTATGTTACTTAATGCTTCACCGTATTGAATCATAAAGTCTTCTACCAAAGCATCTTTTTCCATTGCCATTGTGTGGGCATCACCCTCTACTTGGTTAAGCATTTTCCAGACAATGGGTAGGTTATGGCGATTTGCTTGTTCTAGTTCAGCTTTGGATTCTGTGAAGTGTTCTTTCAACCAAACTTCTCCAAAGTTGAGGTGGCTGTATTCATCTTTTACAACTCCCTCCGTAATTTTGCGTGCGAAAGCGTCAGCAACAGGGATGTAAATGTTATATGCTGCGATCGCAAAACATTCGATAATCAAAGATTGAATCAAAAGACAAGTGACAACTTTCCCGGACGCTGCTGCTATTTGGAAATTCTGGTGTAGTCCAGAGAAAAATTCTTTAGCAAATTGCAAATCTGGGGTAACAGCCAAATTTCGTCCACAAGCTTCAAATCCTTTCTTGTGTCGGCTTTCCATCTTCGAGAGACGAATCAATTCATCATGAGATTCTGGCAGTAGTTCGGCTAATTTGATGTAATTTTCATGGGCTTCTTGTTCCCCTTCAATTACGATCGCATTAATCCGGCTATAAGCATCTTTGTATGTTTCGCTCTTGAAATCTAATTCTTTAAATTGGTCTGCAAGCTGCTGCATGGTTATCTTTACTCCTGTAAACCTGAATTATTTGACACCAAGATTGATTTTCCCTATGAACTAAGAGTAACAATCACTGTGGTTTAATTTAACTTAACAAGTAGACTATGTTTATAGATTAATTGTTGCTGGGGGCAATGTTCTAGTACTAGCGAAATAAATGCTTTGCAGTTTAAGTTTATGTTCAAATCAAACCCGAATCTGAAATCTGGCGATTTTTTGAGCCTAGTAATCTTACTGCTAGGGGCATTTATCGTTTTACTACCGCTGTTTGTAGTCTTTATCACCTCCTTTGCACCGACGACCGCCAGTCTGGAAAATTTGGACAAAAAGAACTGGTCTTTAGCAAATTACCGCATTGCGTGGCAACAAGGAAAATTTTTGCTCGCGTTTGCTAATTCTACCTTGGTAGCGATCGCTGTGACGGCGTTTCAGATTGTCACTTCTGCTTTGGCTGGTTACGCCCTAGCACGGTTGAAGTTTCGGGGACGCCAAGCACTGCTATTAGTCGTTTTAGCAACTTTAGTGATTCCCTTTCAGTTATTAGTAATTCCCATTTTTTTGGTGTTGAAGTGGGGACACCTGATAAATACATACTGGGCGCTCATTTTACCCACTGCGGTTAGCGGATATGGGATTTTCTTATTACGTCAGTATTTCCAGACAATTCCCGTGGAGTTAGAGGAAGCTGCAGCGATAGATGGGGCGAACCGACTGCAAATTTTGTGGCGGGTGATGTTACCTTTAGCTCGTCCGGCCTTGTTAACGCTGTTTTTGTTCACCTTCATTGGTGAGTGGAATGATTTGTTTAAGCCTCTAGTATTTACGACAAGACCAGAATTAAGGACAGTACAACTAGCGTTGGCTGAGTTTCAGGAGCAATTTACGAATAATTGGCCTTTGATGATGGCAGCAGTGACAATAGCGACAGTACCAGTGATGGTATTATTTATTATTGGTCAGCGTCAATTTCTTCAGGGTATCGCTGCGTCAGGGATTAAGAATTAGTGGGGAAACAGGCGGGAAATGGAAGCCTGATTTTAGTTATTAGACGAGATGCCCACTCTAGAATAAATAATTTGAATTAGTATTATCTCAAAATAAGCTGCAAAGGAAATCCCGCAGGGAAACATGAACTTTTATGACACCGAGCGTAATCATTGCTAACTAAACTGAAGCAATAATTATACACATTTCGTCAGGAACGAAAATACTCATGAGTTCTCAACAAGTTATAGACCCTGAAATATTACAGCAGTTACAAGAAGAGATTCAGCAGAAAATGAATGAAAGCCTAGAAAACGCTGACTTACATTCAGTGCTTGAAAAGTACGGCTTATTAGAATATAGAGTATTGAGAATTCATTGGCAGTGTAATCTCGACCCCAATCAACTCAAATCTGATGATGCAGTAGATGAAAAGCAACCCAATGCATTATTGGCAGAAACTTCAACAGCTTTAATACCAGAAATTGTGTTAGTCAAAAAAGCATTGTGTATTCCTTGCCCATCAACTGGCAACCCAAAGGGCTGTTACTGCTAAATAATTTTATCTTCGGACTGCAAAAAGTTTATTCTAGTGAATGTAAAAATACTAAACTTTGCTTTTATGTAGTAATTAGGTTACAAAGATTACATCAGCGTACTAACATCACTAATTAGCAAAAAGCAGTATTTTAATAAACTCTGATTTTTTGAGCGCCAGTTTTTCATGTCTCAAAATCGAAGCAGTTGCCACTGGAAGTTAGGAATGGTGAGTACTTTAGTAATTGCTGGAGTACTCACTTTTGCTGAGAGTTTTGCCTTAGCTCAAATTAAAACAGATACCACGCTCGGATCTGAAAGCTCAATAATTACACCAAAGCTAATCGATGGTCAGCCTACAGACCAGATTGATGGTGGAGCAGTTCGTGGTCCAAACTTGTTCCACAGCTTTGAACAGTTTTCTGTCTCTGCGGGAAGGACAGCCTATTTTAACAATGCAATCGATATTCAGAACATTATCAGTCGGGTGACAGGCAATTCTGTTTCTAATATAGATGGCATTCTCAAAGCTAACTCCACAGCCAATATATTTCTGATTAATCCTAACGGCATTGTTTTTGGGCCCAATGCTTCTTTAAATATCGGCGGTTCGTTTGTGGCTAGCACGGCAAGTAGTTTGAACTTTGCTGATGGTACAAAATTTAGTGCTACATCTGGTCAAACTGCACCTCTACTCAAAGAAAGTGTTCCTATTGGCTTACAATTCGGAACAACTGCTCGACCTATTCGCAATCAATCCCAAGCAAGTCCAAATAATGCAATTAATACCTTCGGACAAGATGTTGGTCTACAAGTGCAGCAAGGCAAAACCTTAGCACTTATAGGCGGTAATATAACGCTAGAGGGCGGAAATTTAACAGCAAGTGAAGGAAGAATTGAGTTAGGAAGTGTTGCTGGCAATAGTTTGGTTGGTCTAAGTTCGACGAATCAAGGTTGGGCATTCGGATATGAAGGTGTTCAAAATTTTCAGAACATCGAACTAACCCAGCAAAGTGAGATTCTATCTAATGTAGATACCAGTGGCAAAGGTGGTGGTAATATCCACCTGCAAGGACAGCGTGTACTGGTAACTGACGGTTCACAAATTTCGGCTGATACTCTGGGAGCGCAACCAGGAGGAAATTTGACAGTGAACGCTTCCGAGTCTGTAGAACTTGGACTAAATGCGTTCTTGTCTACTGGAACTTTCGACACTGGAAACTCTGGAGATATAAATATCACTACCAGAAAGTTGATTGTCAAAGATGGAGCGCAAGTCTTAATATTCAATGTTGGTTCGGGATTGCCGGGGCAATTGACTATCAACGCCTCAGATTCTGTAGAACTAATTGCAGGTATCCCCATTTCTCCTTTGCCAGATGGTACTGATTTAATATCCAGTGGATTATTTAGTGCAACTTATCGCGCTCAAAATGCTGGCAGCATAATAATTAATACTGGAAAGTTACGTATCGAGGGAGGGGCAGCAGTATCAACAAGTTCTGAGGGTATACTTAGGCTTTCATCTAACCAATTTATACCAGCTACAGGAAATGGAGGAGATTTGACAGTGAACGCCTCTGAGTTCGTAGAATTAATCGGAACCTCAGCAAATGGTTCTAGGCTCAGTAGCTTGTTTGCTGGCACTCAAGGGCCTGGAAATGGTGGCAACTTGACCCTAACTACAGGGCGATTAATTATCAAAGATGGGGCGGCAATAAATGTGAGCAGTGAAGCTCGAAAAAATGTTAACTATCAAGGGGGTATACCTAATTTAGGTCTAGCAGGCGAACTCAATGTCAGCGCTCGTTCTATCCTGCTGGATAAAGGAAAACTCACATCTGATAGTGAGTCAGGTAGGGGCGGTGACATTGTGGTACAGGTGCGGGACTTATTACTGATGCGTCGCAACAGTCAAATCTCTACTAATGCCGGAGGAGATAAAACTGGCGGTAATATCACCATCAATGCACCTAATGGTTTTCTTGTTGCTACTCCTTTTGAAAATAGCGATATTACCGCCAATGCCAACTTTGGTTCTGGTGGTAAAATCGCAATCACCGCAAAGAATACCTTTGGGTTTGTGTCACGCACTCGTGCAGAGGTGGAGAGGCTCGATCCAAAAGATATAAACCCGAATAACATACCAACAAGTGACATCACTGCATTTTCTCAGCAAAACCCTTCATTAAGTGGCACTGTACAAATCAACTCACCAGATGCTGACCCCAGTAAAGGATTAGTGGAACTACCCGTAAATCTGGTTGATGCTTCGCAGCAAGTTACTGCTAGTTGTAGTTCTGGTGGAAAAATAGGAAGAAGTTCATTTGTTACTACTGGGCGTGGAGGAATACAAGCCGATCCCACAGAGCCATTGATAGCTGATGATGCGGTGCTAGCAGATTGGATCTCGCTCCCGCCAGAGAGTCAGAATCGTGTTGAGGGTATTGAGAAAAGAGTAGTTATTCAAGCGCAGGGATACACAGAAGAAAAATCACAGAAGGTTAATTCTGTCAATGAACCTACTCAAATTGTAGAAGCCCAAGGGTGGATTCTAGATGCCAATGGGAACGTGGTTCTGGTTGCTCAAGTACCCACTGCATCGCCTCATAACTCCTCGCTCGTCGTTACATCTTGTGCTGCTAATTAAAATTTGATCGATTCTCGTAACTTTTGTTGGTGCATTAGCGTAGACCGTCGTAGACATCGCTTTTTTGCAATGAACTTTATACAAGTGATCGCTCCTTTTACTCAAATCAGGTGTAGTGCTTTGGCGTAGCTCACCATAGATATCGCTGCTTTGCAATGAACTTTATCTAAATAACGTGAGTTCGGGATAAGAAAAGGGGCAAAACAGGTAGGCTGAAAGTGCTAAATTCTCATCCATCTGCTTGCCCTATGTTCACTCTAGAAGAACTATTCTGTTCTGTCGATGACTTCTGCCAAACCTTTGAACCAAAGTGGGAGCGGCAACTGTTGGGTAATGGGCTGCAAAAAAGAAAGCGCGTAGTTTACCGCTGTAGGCATCGCAGTCTGTGTTTGAGCGAGATCATGACAATTCTGATCGGCTTTCATCAGTCTTGTTACCGGAATTTCAAAGCCTAAGCTGTTCCACTTCTAATGTGCATAAAATAGTAATGAGATAAAACCGTGGATTTTCGACTATGCCAGCGAAAGGTTATTTAAGGCGATCGCCTGTTGCTTAGGAAACGCTCGATCATTGAGACCATCATTGACCAGTTCAAGAATATCTCCCCGCCAATCGCATTCTCGCCACCGATCGCCTGTCAACTGCTTAATCAATATCGTCTGCGGTTTGATCGCCTACTGCCACCAACCTAAGAAGCCTGCGATCGCCATCGATCACAATTTGCTTTCTGCCGCCTAATCTTAACCCGAACTCACGTTAAATAACCAATAGTTATACCAATTTGAAAAAAGAATGCGACAGATACATACTCCCAAACCTATGTTATATCTGACTTTCTTAATTTTGAATTTTGAATTTTGAATTGATATTATTTTTCCCCTAGCTAGTACAGGCATACAAAAATTCTGTAGTGAGACTCAGGGGCACTACAAGAGAAATCAAAATAATCAAATAATTAGAAAATTAGAAAAAAGTTGTCAGATTTCCAAATTGGTTATTTGTTTATGTAATATTCTTTACAAGCCGATCACGAATTGTTTGGAGTTGGTCTTGAGTTTTAATTGGCTCTCGTGGTGCTGGCAATTCAGTATTCGGCCAGTTAGGTAAATCATTGCAGGGACATAACAACGCCGGCATGCCAACATTTCGCACTGCTATTGGCATACTGCATCGGCTGCAAGGGAGCATATTCCATGCTGGTGTTAACAATTCAGAAATGGTTTCGTATGTACCCTCAAGGTAACAATCAGCCGATTCTGGTGAAATAATTTTTTGCCAGCACTCTTCAAATTCTTCACTATAGCGATCGCCATTTAGCACCGATTGGGGCAAAAAGCTTGCCTCACCGTTGCCCGTAATCACTCTCTTACCCAACTGAAACCAGTAGGCAAGGTATCCTTTAACTTCTTGTTTGGTTGCCATATTACAATTCTAGATTTGAGATTTTAGATTTGGGATTAATTTGAATTAATAGTTAAGAATCTTGACTCCTGTATGTTCCAGCATCACCTCTATTTGGCAATGGCGAACCAAGGATACTGAGATTGAGAACATAGCCGCCAGTCACTAAATAAACAGTTTCGCTAAGTGTTGCTAGCTGGCGTACTAAAGAACCAAGGCGATCGCGGAACATCCTTCCCAGGGGATAAGCTGGTATCACACCCCAACCGACCTCTTCTGCTACAAACAGCATATCAGCAGCAACCAGTTCCACCGTCTCTAATAACTCTGCAAGGGTATTTTCCCAGCTAAATTCATCCTGTTCTAGGAGATTAGCAACCCAAGTCCCTAAAGAATCAACTAAGAAGCAAGTATAGGGTTTGGCATCAGCAAGGGTAGCAGAAAGTTCCACGGGTACAGATAGAGTTACCCAGTCTTGGGGACGACGTTCTTGGTGTTCTAAAATGCGTTGATGCCACTCTTGATCGTCTAGGTTATCGGTAGCTGTTGCTACATAGACAACTGCTTTTCCTGACTGCATAGCTAAAGTTTCTGCCCATTCACTTTTACCAGATCGTGCTGGCCCTGTTACTAAGATGATTTTACCCAAAGTTTTTTACTGAGTATTTTAACAAAAGAGACAGGAAGCAGAAGAAATATTGCCGTTGTCTCTTGCGGTTATTATTGCAAGTGAGCCTGTGGTTTAAATCCTCCAGTAAAATCTACGATTTCGTGGCTTGGAATTAGATGGGGTTGAGAGCAACAGATAAATTCTAACCTCCTGCCTCCTCCACATACCCACGGTTACAATTTATCACCACAATTTTTTACTTCATCGGTGAGATTTTTGGTTTCAAATAACTTTTAAGGGATAAAATTAGCACCAGCATCATTGATGCTACAACTGGCAAAAGCCAAAAATCCCAACAACCCCATTCTCAATTATTCAATACCACTGGGGAAAGCAAACTTTAGGATATCTTTATGAACCCAGGCTTAAAACGCATTGAAGCAACTCTACACGATTTAGGGAATCGCGGCACTGCCTCTACTGCCGAAACAGGTGATTCGACGACAAAACGGCCTTTCTCTTTTAGAATCAGCGTCGGAGCCAACGAACCCACAGAAAGTACACAAATTCCATCCTCTCAAGATGAGAAACTCGTTGAATTGGGCAAAGAGACTGAGAGTGATTATTCTTGTGAACAAAATTTCTTTCCTCACCATGACTCTGTGCAGACCTTTCAAGCAGAAGAGAATGGTAGTAAAACACCCAGCCTACCCAAGTTGAAAACTCCGAGTTTTAGTAGCCATCGCAACGGAGCAAATCCAGCATTGGCGATGAATCTATTGCAAGAAATTCAGGAAACTGTCGCCGATTGGCAAACAGAATTGCAAAATATTTTGAAGCAAATTCAGGATATTTACTTAGAAGGGCCAATTGTCAATGGCTGGTTAGAATCCAATCCTACTGAATCAGAATCGGGAGGAACCGCGACACTACGCCATGCAGAAGTTGACCGCTTAATGAACTACGTAGAAGAAATTTGCGCTACTGGTGGAAAAGTATCTTATCAATCATCTATTACTGGCTATCGCCTCTGTGGTGTAGACGATACTGGTAAAGTTTGGTCGCGCCCATGTCCACCGGATCAGGTTCCCAATGTTAGTATGGCGATCGCTCGCTACCAAAAGTTACGTCAACTTTTAGGGCGCAAGCAATCTTTAGAAACCCGCCTTAGTCAACTGGCCCAAACTCTTATAGTTTTACACAGTCATATTCAACAAACGTAAAGTTTTAAAGATTATTTCCGAAGAAACTCGGTTGGTAGGTCGGTAACTTTTGGTTTAGATTAACTCTCAGCAGTTATGCGTTGGATTTAGATTTTAATCTAAAATCGTTCGACTGAGCGTAGCCGTACCCCTTTCCAACGGAACGCTCCGCGAACGGGGAAGCAAGCTAAGTGTAGCGTTCCGTTGGCGCAGCCTCTCGTTCGCGTTAGCGTCTCCCAAAGAGAAGAGAAGGAAAGTCCCAAATCTCAAATCCAAAATTCAATCTATGCCAGACATCCAAATCTCTGCCATCATCTGTACTCACAATCGAGAGACCTATTTAGGGGCTGCAATTGATAGTCTTTTAGCACAGGATTTTGCTGCTGACTTTGAAATTGTGATAGTTGATAATGGCTCTAGCGATCGCACTCGTGAGGTTGTAGAACAGAGAACCCACAATCCGCGCCTCAAGTATGTTTTTGAACCCACCATTGGTTTATCTGTCGCCCGTAACACGGGTGCAAAGGTAGCCAGTGGTGATATTCTTGCTTATCTAGATGATGATGCCGTTGCCAGTAAGGGCTGGCTACAAGTTTTATATTTTGCCTATTACAATGATTCTAAGCTAGCGATCGCAGGTGGCAAAGTCACTCTTTTGTGGCCTCCAGGAATTCAACAACCACGGTGGCTATCTCCGGGGCTAGCTGCAAATCTGGGTGCATACGACTTAGGTGACAGTAACATTTACATTGAGCAACCTGGCTTAACACCCAGAGGCTTAAATTACTCCATCCGCCGCAGTTTCCTAGAAGAAATTGGCGGTTTCGATCCTCATCTTGGTCGAGTGGGGAAAAATTTATTATCTAATGAAGAACTGCAAATGACTGAATTTGCTCTACAGCGTGGTTGGCAAGTCGCTTATCTTCCCGAAGCACTCGCCGCTCACAATGTACCCCCAGAACGCCTCCAACGCTCTTGGTTTTTAAACCGGGGCTGGTGGCAGGGTATCAGTGAATGCTATCGAGAACAACTTGCTGGTAAAGCTGGGATCGATCAATTGCAGCGAGGTAGCGAACGGTTTGTGCGAGGCTTGTATAAAGCATTACAATATTTCTCCGATCCAGCAGAACGGTTTGACAAACTGGTGTATGCTTACGGTCAGATTGGTTACTTAAATGCTGCTATTCAGGGTCTTTTATTTACATCAAATAAGAAATAATTAGTAACATAATTTCTACTTAATATGTCATCTAAAATACCAGTTTCAGTACTAATTCCGGCAAAAAACGAACAAGCCAACTTGCCTGCTTGCCTTACTAGCCTCAGCAGAGCAGATGAAATATTTGTAGTAGATTCTCAAAGTACCGACAACAGCATTGAGATTGCTAAAAGTTACGGTGTAAATGTTGTACAATTCAACTTCAATGGACGCTGGCCCAAAAAGAAAAATTGGTCTTTAGATAATTTACCTTTTCGTAATGAATGGGTGCTAATTGTAGATTGTGATGAGCGCATCACCCCCAAACTTTGGGAAGAAATTGACCAAGTAATTCAAAATCCTGAATATACAGGTTATTATCTCAATCGCCGCGTATTTTTCTTAGGAAAATGGATTCGTTATGGCGGTAAATATCCTGATTGGAATCTACGTTTATTTCAACATAAAAAAGGTCGCTACGAAAATTTAAATACAGAAGATATTCCTAATACTGGTGATAACGAAGTTCACGAACACGTGATTTTGCAAGGGAAAGTTGGGTATCTCAAAAATGATATGCTCCACGAAGACTTCCGCGACCTTTACCACTGGTTAGAACGGCACAACCGCTATTCTAACTGGGAAGCCAGGGTTTATTTTAATATTCTTACAGGTAAAGATGATAGCGGTACTATCGGCGCTAATCTATTTGGTGATGCCGTACAACGCAAACGATTTTTGAAAAAAGTGTGGGTACGTCTACCATTTAAACCCATTCTGCGATTTGTTTTGTTTTATATAATTCAACGTGGTTTTTTAGATGGCAAAGCCGGATATATCTATGCACGTTTGCTGAGTCAATATGAATATCAAATTGGCGTTAAACTTTACGAATTACGCAGCTGTGGTGGTCATTTAAATACTGCAACTACGGCGAAGGAGGGAGCAGAGGAGCAGGGGAACAGAGAAGCAGAGGGAAAGCTATTGACTATTGATTCCTGATAATAACTAATGACAAATGACCAACCTTTTGTAGATTTACGCAAATATGACCAATCTTGGTTTGATCGGGGGCGTCCAAGTTGGTATGTTTTGTTATGGTGGTTTGTACAAGCGATCGCCTTTCCTCTAACTCCTCAACCGTTAAATATTCTGCGTTGTGCTTTGCTACGATTATTTGGTGCTCGTATTGGCAAAGGTGTATTAATTCGACCAACAGCCCGCTTTACCTACCCCTGGAAAGTCACTATTGGCAACTACAGTTGGATTGGAGATAACGTAGTTTTATATAGCCTCGATCAGATTCATATCGGTGAACATTGCGTAGTTTCCCAAAAAAGTTATCTGTGTACTGGTACTCACGATCTCCAAGATCCTGCCTTTGGGTTGAAAACAGCGAGTATCACCATCGAGAATGGTGCATGGGTAGCGGCAGATTGTTTTGTTGGGCCGGGAGTGCAAATCGGGGCTAATGCTGTGATTGGTGCTCGCAGTAGTGTTTTTACTAATATGCCTTCTGGGCAGGTTTGTTGGGGAAGTCCTTGTCGTGCCAAAACGGCTCGGCTAAAACTCGATCCCTCCACAACCCCGTGATTCTATAGATAAACATAGTAAGGGCGGGCAGCAAGTTGTCGCCCTTAACTTTTCTACATATTTATTTGTTTTTGGGAACAGAATAAAAGTGCAATAGTCTTTGAGGAACTAATACCAATTCTAGAAAAAAAATGAAACAAGGACAACCCTCACTAGTTAATGTGCAATTTTCTTTGCGTAACAGCTTAGTAAATTAGCTAGATATCAGGAATTACCAGCAGGACATGGAGAATTAATTCTCGTTGTTGATGATGAAGATTCAATTCGAGAGGTTACTCAAACTTGGTTAAAACAAAATGTTAATAAATTTCCAGATGGTGATTAGCACAAAATAGAATTTGTCATTGGTCATTGGTCATTGGTCATTAGTTATTTGTCATTAGTGAACAATCAATGCCCAATGCCCAAGCAAAATGGTAAGTAGCAGTGGTAATATGTTTTCATGGCTGCTCTAATCCTTGCTATTGATGAACAAACTATTGGATGAAACGCTGTCAATCAAAATTGCTGAACAGATAAACAGCAAAGCTAGTACTCCATTTGATAATGCTTATAAAGCAGCATTATCTGTAGAGGGAGCAAGGTATATTCAGGGATTTTTAGCTTTTCCTGGGAAGCCATATAGACCTATTGAACACAGTTGGATTGAGCTAGACGACGCCTCCGATGTCCGCATTATCGACCCCACATTACCTTACCTGAACAAAAATCCCCAAGAAATCTGGTATTTTGCAGCACATAGTCTGACTGTTAAAAAACTGAAAGCCATCATTGAAGAATCAAAAGAAGATTATCCAGAAGATGATCCATTGCCAATTTATGGCGATCCACCTTATGAATATTACGGTGATGTAATGTTGGGTGGTCAAGACTATCTGGCAGCATATCAAGCCGCAGAGGCTAAGTGCAGAGAAATCAACGAACTCAACCCTGAAAGTAACTAATAAAACTAAATTAAATAATTCATAATTGCGAATTACGAATTACGAATTATTTAATAGGATTTCCCATCGCTACCAAAGTATGACCTATAGCCGCAAATTTTGTCTCCACGCACATCAAAAGAAACTGCTACCCGATTTTTGTAAGGCTGTCCGAACAAAAGCCCCTCATCCCGAAACTCAAAAACAGCTGTCGTTTCATTGCTCGTAACACGGTCTAGACCAGCCAGTTTCAATCCAGGACTGAATGATTCAGAAACGTACTCAAAAAATTCTCTAGCTCGTTCTTTCCCTACATTCAACCCGTGGAATTTTGCCATAAGAAACCAAAGGGTAAAATCTTCTGCGAGCATATCTAACAACGGTTCCCACTCTCCTGTTGCCATACCATGCGTCAGATTATCAAATGCCTGTTGAGCAACTTGTAAAGTATTTTCTGAATCTTGTGTCATTTCTGTGCTATGGTCTGTAGCCATTCAATTAGGGGTCTTAAGGTTCCTGGCAATGCTGACTCACTGACTGTCACTGTATGCTGCTTGCCGTTATCTTCTACTGTTAACTTATACTGAAAGCGATCGCTCTGGGGAGTTGGCGAAGTAATTAGTTCCGGTAGCCTAAATAAATCAGCTGCTTCCACCAGTCGTGGAAGTGTGCTAGCTTCATTTGGCGGGAGAGTGTCTGTATCAACAGTGGTTTTCTTGGTAATCCCAGCAAAGCCGCCCGTGCGTTCAAACGATATCCGCATTTTTTTGCTCTCCGTTGTGCTACTGAGTTAGGAGAAAATACAAAGACTGGGAGATGATAGTTTTTACCTCCCAGTTTAGCAATAACAAATAACACATCTAAAAAAGTTAGAAGTTGAGAGTCAAAAACTCCTCACTCCTAACTCCTAACTCTAAATAACTCCTACCTTTTGCCAAGCATTTCGCACAGCTTTTTGCTCATTACTGTCATTACCATAGAGTTCGCCAGCAACTTGAATGGTGACACTGGCAGCTTTTTTAAAATCTGCTTTCGCACGTAGGCGATCACGTAAAGCTATGTACCATATTTTGCCAGCTTTTTCCCACGCATACCCACCAATGTCAACAGCCGCTAGATAAAAGGCATAGTTAGGAATTCCTGAGTTGATATGCACTCCAGCATTATCTTCAGTACCTGTGTATTTATCTTTCATATGGGCTGGTTGCGGATCTTTACCCATTACAGGGTCATCGTATGCTGTTCCAGGTGTTTTCATGGAGCGGAGGGCAACACCTTTGACAGTTGATGCTAAAAGACCTTCACCAATCAGCCAATCTGCCTCTTGTGCAGTCTGATTTTTAGTCTTTTGTTTCACCAAGGAACCAAAGACATCAGAAAAAGACTCATTCAATGCCCCAGGTTCGCCATAATACTGTAAACCTGCTTCGTACTGGGTTATACCGTGAGTTAACTCATGCCCAATCACATCAATTGATTTGGTGAAGCGTTGAAATAGTTCTCCGTCGCCATCACCATAAACCATTTGGTCGCCGTTCCAAAAGGCATTGTCATATTTGACACCATAATGCACGGTGGAGTCTAAACGTAGTCCTTTATCATCAATGGAATTGCGATCAAACATCTCATTAAACAAGTCATAAGTAGCACCAGCAGCATCGTATGCTTCATTCACTGTTGGATCGCTGCTGGGAGGATCGCCCTCAGCACGCACCAGTGTACCAGGAAGTTGCTGCCTATTTTTGGCATCGTAGATGGTGCGGCGTTTCTCACCGGGAGAAGGCGCAAACGAGATGTTACCTACGACGTTTCTTCGTCCTAAAAATTGTGCCGAAATATTTAATGTATGAAATGCCCAAGTACGTTGCTGGGGATTGCCATTCACCACGACATTTTTTAGTATATGGGGTGGAATAATACAACAAATAGGGCATCTAGAGTATGGTGATTGCTCATGCTTGAAACCGACTGATTTCTTTTTATTTCGAGCCATCCAAGATATTCTCCTTTTGAAACTAAGTGATGGCAAACAGTGGCTTTAACTCCACTGGAGAAAAAAGCAGAAAAACGAATCCAGATCGCGTGTTCCTGGTTTCTTTTCTGAAGAAAATTTTCTACGTTTCTGTATTTTTGGATAGGTCTGTAGAGGATTGATCGTACCCTCATGAGTACTTATGATGTGGAAATATTGTATAAAAACACAAAGCCAGCTTAATTACTGCAAGTTTCAGCCAAAACTCTTGTGTGAGTTAGCAAGACCTCCTTTACAGACCTAATGCGTTTATATATTAGTTCCGATCGAGAGAAATAATATTATTTATTACTGTTTTGTTACTATCAAGCTGTTAATGCGATAAATGCCTATTGGAGACAGGCTAATCTCAAATCTAGGCATCTAAAACCGAGAATTTTCACAAACAGCCACCAAACACTGCTAGACCGTAATATTTCCAAGGTACTGCAACTGTCTTAAATCCAGCTTTGCTCAACATTTGTAAATGAGTATCTAAGCTAGCTAGCTGGTTTTGACTAGAGTAACCTTGAGTAGTGCTGGTAGCAAATTTAGCGCGGATCTCTATCAAATTAATTCCCTGTTCAACTGCCCATTCCTCTCGTGCCACCTTGTAAACTTCTGCTAAGGCTGGTGATTCTGGTAAAGTAGGGTCTGCATTCCAAAAACAGCCGTCTTGAGTAAGGCTAGCAGCAATTCGCTCAAATAACTTCAATTTCATCTCATCTTGGAGATGGTGAATTGCCAAAGATGAGACACAAGCATCAAATTCGCTACCAATATCCAATTTCTCTGGATTGTTTACCCAGTCGCCAAAATCTGCTTGTATACCAGTCCAGCGTTGTTGATATCCAACTGCTGTGATTTTATTTTGGGCAAATTGCAACATTCTAGGTGAGTAATCTAAGGCAATTACTTGGGCGTTTGGAAAGTGGTTGAGTATCTTGAGACTAAGTTCGCCTGTACCACAGCCTAATTCTAAAATACGCCGACTTGTGGAAGATAAACAACGGGTAATTACCTCCAACATCTCATCGTATCGCGGTAACAGTTGGCGAATACCACTGTCAAAATCAGCAGTGTTGGCAAATACCTCTCCAGGAAATAACTGTTGCATGGGGATTGGAATTTATAAGTACACTAATCAATATTAATCATCCATGATTACTAAGGTATATCCTACATCGGTGGTAGGAACTTTTAGTATTAAAATGTATGGACTAAAATATACTTTTTAAAAAACAACGTACAATATTATTGGTAGGCTTGCTTAATTCGTCAGAGTGAGGGTAGTTCTGTGGAATTGAGGTTTGAATGGCATGAAAAAAAAGCCAAAGAAAACCTCAAGAAGCATGGAATTAACTTTGAGGAAGCAAAAACTGTATTCAATGATCCGTTTTCGATTACTATCACTGATCCTGACCACTCAATTGAGGAAAAACGATACATTGATATTGGTCTTTCTTTACGAGGAGAGTTACTCGTTGTAGTTTATACAGAACGTCAATCCAATATTCGCATTATCAGTTGCCGCCAAGACACAAAAGCAGAACGGAAAGTTTATGAACAATGTTAATTCTGAGCAGCCTGATATCACAGATAACGATATGCTTCCAGAGTACGATTTCACTGATGGTGTTAGTGGAAAGCATTACCAAGCTTATCGGCGTGGACATACTGTTACCATTCATCAAGCTGATGAGACAACTGTTGTACAGCACTTTACCCTTGAAGATGGGGCAGTGATGCTTGATCCTGATGTACAGAAGTATTTTCCTAATGGAGAAGCTGTCAATCAGGCTTTACGCACATTGATTAGTCTGTTCCCGAAAAATAACGAATCGATTACACCTCAATCTGTTGAATAATCTGCATTGTTTCCACGTTAACGGTGCAGATTATTTGTAGTAAATCTATTACTTGTTCTTTGTAATCTGCAAAGCGGTATGTATTGAATTTTTCAGCAATTGTAGGGTCTATTACCCATAATCACAGAGACATCAGTTTCATTTTGCTGCTTGATTCTTTCGGTATTTTCAACACTCATAGCAAACAAATCTAATTGCTTGCCTTCAAAAGAAGTATGCTCAAGAGTATCGACAAAACAAAGATTTTTAAATTCTTCATATACAACCATTTTTTGTTTATAGGTGTATTCAATATTTAAGTTAGCAATGTAATAAGACAAAATTGCCACTTCATGACAATGAATCTCATGTTTATATTTATATTCCAGACTATTTTTAGGCAAATAATCAATTAATTCAGTAATAAAAGTGCCCGTTCCCGTAGCTGGATCTAAAATCTACTTGGTTAAGTGATCGCTCTTACCTCTATGATGAAATAAGCGAATCGGTATTCAAATTGCAATAAAGTGATTAGTTCAGCAATTAGCTGTCTTTTCTACTAACCTCCATCTTCGATCAGTTGCGAACTAGACATCAAATACACTAAGCTAGCTCTAGCGCAAGGGGCTTCGCGCTAACTGTGTTTGGTTGGGCAAAAAATGGATTTTAGTCAAACTCTAATTGCAAAAAGTGATGCCATTCTCGATCAATGGGTAGAAGCGGTTTACCAAGATGAACAAATTGAAGCTACTAATGAACTGACTTTCAATGCTGTAAAGGATAGCTTACCCCGCGTTTTGAAAGCATTAGCAACAGTACTTTCTGAATCTGAAACGAGCGATTTGCAGACAGTAGTAGATGCAAGTTTAGAACACGGTACACTTCGTGCTGAACAGGGATTTGAACCAGAGGAAATTGCGCGAGAGTATCGTTTACTGCGGTTTGTGATTTTTTCATTTTTAGAAGAAGATTTATTACAAGGATCTGCACAAGAAGTGCTAAGGGCTGTTCGCTTGATTGATACAGTAATTGATGAAGCGATCGCCCGATGCTTTAATAGTTATACTCAAGGACGATTACAAGAGCTTAAACAACTCCAAAGTCAGTTGCGGTTAACTAACCAAGAGCTAACTCGTTTGGTTAGTGCTAATAAAGATAGCCTCTCTCATTTGGCTCATGAACTGAAAACGCCCTTGACTTCAATCATCGGTTACGCAGACTTATTTCTGCGCCAGCAGCGTCAGCAATCAGAACTCAAAGACACCTATACAAATCTTGAAAGTATCGAGCGAGTTCTCAAGAGTGGTAGACTTCTTGTGCGGTTAATTAACGATACTCTGGAAATTTCGCGTTATAATGCCGGACAGATGAAATTGCAGCCGACTTTAACCGATGTGCGTAGTTTAATCAACTCTATTTTAGAGATGATTGAGCCATTAGCGCGTGCGAAAGAATTATCCTTGATTGTTGAATGCGATCGCGCCCCAAGTCAAGTTAACACAGATCCTCTTCGGCTTCAGCAAATTCTAATAAATCTGTTGAGTAACGCAATTCGCTACACAGAATCTGGTTCAATTCATTTGCAGTGCTGGACGTTATCTCAACAGCAGTGGGCTATCTCCGTTACTGATAGTGGTATTGGTATTTCACCAGATGCTCAAGCAAAAATTTTCAATCCTTATTTTCGAGAAGTAACTTCTCCCCAAGTGCAAAGTTCTGATGGTACAGGATTAGGTTTAGCAATAGTTTCTCGATTCGTTCAATTAATGGATGGTGAAATTAAAGTAGATTCACAGATAGGAAAAGGGTCTACATTTACAGTAATTTTGCCATTAGAAGCAATCGTTCAGGTATGACTGTCGCTTTCCTAAAATTCAAAACTTGAGAGTAAAATTGCAACTTAAACTGGTGCGTTAACGCAGTGTAACGCACCTAAAATTGGCATATCTACTCGTCAATTTGACCAACGCGGCGGATATTCAAAATGTCGCTCATTTTCTTAATTTGGATGAATACTTGCTCTAGTTGAGAGCGATCGCGTATATCTATTCCTAAGTCGATCAATGCTGGTTGACCAGTAGAGGTTTTCACCTGAGCATGACGGACATTGATACCTTGGTCACTTAACCGTGACAAAATATCCTTTAGCACTCCTACGCGATCCAGAGCTTCAATTTGAACTTCTATTGGGTACGTATGCGGACGACCACTATTTTCAGCGCTTGGGTTCCACCTAACCGGTACTAAGCGTTCAAACTCCACAGTTTCCAGATTATGGCAGCCTTGGCGATGAATTGAAATCCCCCTACCTCGCGTCACCACACCAATAATTGGTTCGCCAGGAATCGGGGTACAACACCCAGCTAAATAATACACCAAACCTTCCACCCCAAAAATTGGCGAATCAGTAGAACGTGAGGTAGTTGGAGGTGCATCTCGCAAAGCTTTTGATGTCGCTGGTTCTTTGGGGATAAATAGCGACACATTGGAAACTGGTTGTTGTCCTTTTGCTACTTCCCGCCAACGATTTAGCACTAGGTTTAACGTAATTTCTCCGTAACCCAAACCGGCAAGTAAATCTTCCACGCTATGGTAGTTACACTTTTCGGTGACAATCTGCATCGCATCTGACTTCAGCAGACTATCAAAACCAGTTTTGCCAAGTTCCTTTTCTAACAACTCTCGTCCACGCGCGACATTTTCTTCGCGGCGCGATCGCTTGTACCATTGTTTTATTCGATATTTCGCCGCTGAAGTTCTGACAAAGTTCAACCAATCCAAACTCGGATGGCAATTCTTTTGAGTCAGAACTTCTACAATATCGCCATTTTGCAGCCGCGTTGACAGCGGTACCATTCGCCCGTTCACCCGCGCCCCTGAACAGTGGTTTCCCACTTCTGTATGAATACGATAAGCAAAATCTATAGTAGTAGCACCAGGACTTAAAGGAACAACATCCCCCTTAGGGGTGAAAACATAAACATCATCTTCAAATAGATTATCTTTGACGCTATCAAGGTATTCTTGTGCATCCTTGAGATCGGTTTGCCATTCCAGTAGTTGCCGCAGCCAAGTAAACTTGTCATCTGTGTCTGTCAAATGACTAATACTAGAACCTCCTGTCTCTTTATACTTCCAATGGGCGGCAATCCCATACTCAGCAATATGATGCATTTCGATTGTCCGAATTTGCACCTCCAAAGGACGACCTGTTAATCCAATCACCCCAGTATGCAACGACTGGTAACGGTTAGGTTTTGGTAATCCAATGTAGTCCTTAAATCTCCCAGGAATTGGGCGAAAAGCATCATGAACAATCGCCAACGCCCGATAGCATTCTTCATTGGTTTGAACAATAATCCGCAGCGCTGCTAAATCATAAATTTCATGAAATTCCTTTTGCTGCCGTTGCATTTTTTGGTAGATGCTATAAAGGTGCTTGGGACGACCGCTAATCTCCTGGCAGGGAATTCCAGCTTGCTGCAAACGTTCCCGCAAAATCTCTGTAGATTTGGCCAACTTCTCTTCTCGCGCCGTCCGTTTTTCGGAAACATGCTGCTGCATTTCGCGAAAAGCTTCCGGTTCCAAATACTTAAAAGCCAAATCTTCCAGTTCCCATTTAATCCGCCAAATTCCCAAGCGATTGGCTAAGGGTGCGAATATATCTCGCGTTTCTTGGGCACTGCGGCGGCGGCTGGCCTCTGACATATATTGTAAAGTTCGCATATTATGCAAACGATCTGCTAATTTTACGACAATTACCCGAATATCTTGCGCCATTGCCAAAAACATCCGCCGGAAGTTTTCGGCTTGACTTTCGGTTTTGCTGGTGAAATTGATTTTAGAAAGCTTGGTAACACCTTCGACCAATTGCCGCACTTCTTGGCCAAAGCGTTCTTCTATTTCTTGACTTGTAACTTCTGTATCTTCAACGACATCATGGAGAAATCCAGCTGCTATCATAGTAGCACTGCCTCCCAAGTCACGCAGCAATTCAGCCACAGCAATGGGATGAGCAATGTATGGTTCTCCCGATTTGCGATATTGACCTTCATGCAATTGGTAAGCAAATTCAAATGCTCGACCAATTAAGACTGCATCATTATGCCTTCGGTCATCTTCCGCTGCGCCGCTACTTGTCGATGACTCCTTCAAACATTTTTTTAACCATTCGGGAATGGCAAGGTCAACTGATGAATTTATCGCTATACTGCTCATACAATTTGGGTTTAGAGAGAATCGGTAGATAAGTGAATGATAAATAAAACTAGCAGCATCACCCTGAAAAGATGCTGTTGCCCAAAGACGCGTGGAAAAAGCAGTGTAAGGATGATTCTGCAATTGCGTTAGCGACACAGGAGCGTCTGGTAGTCATCCAGTTTGAGTTTCAAAAATCGTTAAAGAAAGAAAATTCATTGATGGCAAACAAAGCCCCAAATCACGATTTGAGGCTTTTAGTGCTGATAAGTCTTTAAGAAAGTTTATTGTAAAAGAAAAATTACTTGACATTAATACTATCTTAACTAGCACTGGATGTCTTTAAATCGTGAGAAATATCTGGCATTCGTAACTTTGTTAGAGCAATTACGCTCCGATGCCACAACTACCCAAATCGTTGCGCCAGAACTGCGGCAGCGTGCAGCCACGTTGCAGCAATTTTTCGGGCAGCAGATTGTGCCTTTGGCTGATGAAAACTGGCGAGTGCAGTCTTATCAAACGGAGATGAGCAAGCAATTGCACCTTTTGGCAATAGATGTGATGTTTTTCCAAGGAGCGCGGCAGGCATCTACTGCACAAACGAGACTTCAAACGATTAGCGATCGCTTGACAACTCTCATTCAATACTGTGATGCCATTCTGCAACCAGAAGCGGAGGGAGAAAAATAACAATTGTTCACCTTTTTCTCTAATTTCTCCATCATCTCATTTATGACCGTTCGTGAAAAGTTATTTTGGCAACAAGTTGGAAATGGGCATTGGGCAAACAGGGCATGGAGAAGAGACAAGTAGACAAGGAAGAGGGGGAAGACAAGGAGAGAAGTCTGAGCGCCGGCTTCCGGCGATCAAAACTTCGGAGAGAGACTTGTTCAATAATTCCCCCTTGTCCTCCTTGTCTCCTCTGCTCCCCTGCCTCTTTCCCATGCCCCATGCCCTATTCCCCATTCCCAATACCTTTAAGGAGAAGATTCATGGTGCGGCGCATGTATGCTTCTACTGGCTCGGTTGTGGGTTTGAAAATCAATGCATAATATAGTGAACCGCTTACAAGGTCGATAATTAAGTCTACGTCTGCATCCTTGTGAATTTCACCTCTAGATTTGGCACGCTCAAGTATTTTTGAAAAGGCTTCACGTCGGAGTTTCGTATATTTTGTCCAATAGACCTCGGCAAACTGAGGATTGCTAGACGCTGTACTAACGATCAAGGCTAGTGTCTGACGACCAAGGGGACTATCTATTTTTTTGGCAGCATTCTTAATCAGGATATTCATGTCTCCCCAAAAGCTGCCAGTATCGGGGATCGCTAAATCATCTCTGAGACTTTCTATCGCGTCTGCTACGAGTTCTTCTTTGGAAGTGTAACGCCGATAGATGGTTGTTTTACCAACTCCAGCACGAGCAGCGATCGCTTCTATACTCATGCTTTCATATCCTACCTCTGCAAGCAAGTCTAAGGTCGCTTGCAAAATCGCTTGGTCGGCGTGGATGCTGCGTGGGCGTCCAGAAGTGATGTTGATTTGCTTACTCATAAAAATATCATCCCTAAGCAATATCTTCTTGTCCATTTGCTCCATTTGAGAAACAAATAAGCCTTATAACCCAATTCTCATGCACTAAAACAGCAACAATGACCATCCATCTTTAGCATAAGTATTTCTGCCACATTTGAGGAAAAACTCTCTTGACCATTTTTATATGATACGCTACCGTAGCGTATATATACAATACTTAATTTTAGCTTTGGCGTAAGCGTCGCAAAGCTTTGACATTGTTTGACATCTGCTAAATATTATTTGTGCTAAATAATGGCTACTAACATTAAAGGTTCTAGTTTTGACGAATTTGGTTATGTCCACGGTCCATTGAAATGGGCGATCGCTTTTACGGCTTCTATTGGTGCGATATTAGAAGTAATTGATACTAGTATTGTTAACGTTGCCCTGACAGATATACAGGCTAGTTTGGGTGCAACTGTCAGTGAAGTAGGTTGGGTGGTAACTGGATATGCGATCGCAAATGTTGTTTTAATTCCCTTATCTGCATGGCTGGGAGATTACTTTGGACGCAAAACCTACTTTATCTTCTCGTTGATTGGCTTTACTTTGGCCTCGGTTTTATGTGGTTTGGCATTTAATCTGCCAATGCTAGTTATTTCTCGAATTCTTCAAGGTTTATGTGGTGGTGGGTTGCTAGCTAAAGCCCAAACGATTTTATTTGAGACTTTTCCACCTGCTGAGCAAGGTTTAGCACAGGCAGTTTTTGGGGTAGGTGTAATTTCTGGTCCAGCCATCGGCCCAACTTTGGGAGGATTTTTGGTAGATGGTTTAGGCTGGCGGTGGATTTTCTTTGTTAATATTCCCTTCGGGATCGTTGCAGTAACAATGTCTTTCATGTTTTTGCCCAAAGACAAAGATAAAAGCAAGATAAAAAGCCAAACCGTCGATTGGTTAGGGATCGGGTTTTTAGTCGTTGCCATTGGCTGTATGCAAACTTTGTTAGAGGAAGGAGAGCAAGACGACTGGTTTTCCTCCGATTTTATTACGACGTTAGCGATCACTAGTATTATCAGCTTGGGGTTGTTTATTTGGCGGGAAGTGAAAACAGATCACCCTGCTGTGGATTTGAAAGTTTTGCGCCACCGTTCTTTAGCTGCGGGAAGCGTTCTCTCAGCAGTGGTGGGTATGGGGCTTTATGGCACACTCTTTGCTGTGCCGATATTTGCTCAGAGTGTGCTGCAATTTACGGCAACGCAGACAGGACTATTGTTAGCACCCGGTGCTTTAGCGTCTGCGATCGTTATGGTTTTATTAGGCAAACTGTCTAGTAAAATTGATGCCCGATTTTTAATTGCAATGGGCGCTGTCGGCTCGTCTGGAGTCATGTTTCAACTAGCAGCAATTACCCCACAAACTGGCATAGATGATTTATTTTGGCCATTGGTTTGGCGTGGGGCTTTTACTGTGTTGATGTTTCTTCCTTTGAGTTTGGCGGTTTTAGGCCCGCTACCCAAACAGGATATTTCTGCCGGCTCTGGTTTCTACAACCTCACCCGACAACTGGGTGGTAGCATAGGCATTGCTCTACTCACCACTTTGCTTGACCGACGAGAAGCTTTTCATCGAGCCATCCTCTTAACAAAACTTAGTCCTTATGACCCAGAAACCACTCAGCGCCTCGACTTACTCAATGGGGCACTTCAAAGTCAAGGCATGGATGCGACAACAGCACAACAACAAGCACTAGCTTTATTAAGTCAAACAGTAGATATTCAAGCTGCGGTTTTGTCTTACGCAGATTGCTTTCGAGTGGTAGGGGTAGGGTTTCTTTGCTCATTACCTCTGTTGCTATTTCTGGGTAAAGGCGGTGCAGGAGCAAAAGCGCCAGTCGGGCACTAGTACCGCAAGGCGGAAGGCGGAAGTCAAAAGTCAAAAGAATTGTATTTTAAGCTCTTGCGCCATTTGAAATGGTGAGGCAGTCGCTCAGAGGGGGTTCCCACGCCAGTTGCTTCAAGTCGGCAGAGCCGCCCAACGCACTGGCTCCCCATGAGGAACTGCCGTTAGCGCAGCGTTAGCGAGTCCTCGAGCGTCAGGGGTATATTTATTTCCGCCGTGTTGTACTAAGGTAAAAGAAATAGCGATCGCATCCTTATTCTAAATTTTTTGACTGCAAAACTACGTAATAACACGCCTTCATAATTATTCTCTGCCGAAAGTCACAACAGAAAATTAATACATACTGATTGAGCTGGATGAAAAAAATAAAAGTCCCACTCAGTTTTGAGCAGGAGGATGTGAAGTCTTATTGCTAAAATGAGAAATCTTAATCTTAGAAAAAGTTCATGATTGTAATAATTCCAACGCTAGTTAACATCATTAAAGCGCCCATAATTATAGATTGCCCCAATGGATTGTTGAATTTTGCATTGTTCATTTAAGTAAAATCCCTTTTATTAATAGTTCCTTAACCATATCAAAATCAGTATAAATATCTATAAAAATCATGCAAAACTTAAATTACTGTAAAGTTTCTTCATAAATACTGCTATAAATATTTATGTATAATTTATAACAATAGTGAATATAGTTATTGTTATTGTCGCCTTGTCTTATTCCCCATGCTCAAAATGTAGTAATTTCCGCACATAATAATTACCTTATATCCGAGCGGAATAGGCGTCTTAATGGAGTAAGATCGATCTTAATCAAGGTAGAAATATTTGAACAGAAAATTATCATGACAGTCTCCACAGCATCTAGAAACCAAGCGATCGCTTTTGACTTAGAAAAATTAAATGAGCAATTTGAAACTGCCACTCCCAAAGAAATACTGGCATGGTCTATAGAGAATATCCCAACGGGACTGGTGCAAACAAGCGCTTTTAACGTGGATGACATGATAATTACCCATATTCTTTACAGTGAACTGAAGCATCCCGTTCCTGTGATCTTTCTCGATACCTTGCACCACTTCCCTGAAAGCCTAGAATTAGTAGCCAAAGCCAAACAAATTTATAATCTGGATTTGCAAACTTACAAAACTCCAGATGTAGACACTCGCGAAGCCTTTGAAACCAAATACGGCGACAAACTTTGGGACAAGGATATTGCCCAATTCCACAATATTACAAAAATTGAACCATTATTACGGGGTTTAGACGAACTCAACAGCGTTGCTTGGATTACCGGACGTCGCCGTGACCAAGCAGTAACCCGGGCGAATATGCCTATATTTGAATTAGACGGTAAAGGTCGGCTGAAAGTAAATCCCATAGCTACTTGGACACGTCAAGACAGCTGGCTTTATGTGGCTGAACATGGAGTCATCTACAACCCCCTTCATGACAAAGGTTATCCCAGCATAGGCGACCAACCCATTACCACCAAAGTAGCTGAAGGCGAAGACGAACGCGCCGGACGCTGGCGGGGAAGTGATAAAACAGAATGTGGAATTCATATTTAGTTATTAGTCATCTTTGAAAATGAGTGTAGAGACGTAGCAGTACTACGTCTCTACAAGGGTTTAAGGCAACGAATAATGGTTATATTAATTTCTGGAGATGTCTATAGTCATTGGTCATTTGTTCCACTGCTATTAAATCCAGCCAAACTAACACAACAACCAAAACCAGTTCAATCAGGTAAGCTTTACTAGATATGATTCCTAGAACTACAATATTAATCACACCAAAAAACCAAATAAAGTAGTTACACCCTGTCTAATATCCTTAATGTTGCTCGTTATCTGATTGAATTCGCAGCACATCAATCAGTGCAGCTAATGCGGGTGGAATTTGGCGGCGATTTGGATGGTAGAGATAGTAACCAGGCACTATCGGACACCACTCTGCCAAGACTTGAATTAACTGACCCTCAGCCACAAGCTCGACAATTTGATGATCCTCCAAGAGATACCCAATTCCTTGTCCTGCCAATGCTGCCGCTAGAATCAAATCACTGTCATTGAAGATGAGCGATCCATCAACTCTCACCTGAAACGATCGCCCATCTCGCTCAAACTCCCAAGGGTAGAGACTTCCAGAAGTTATGAATCGGTAATTGATGCAGCAATGTTCAGCAAGATCTTGTGGGGTCTTGGGAATCGGGTGGTGGGCAAAATAGGCGGGCGATCCAACCGTTGCCCAGCGGACCTCTGAGCTGATTCGCACCGCAATCATATCTTTAGCAACCTTCTCACCAAACCGGATGCCAGCATCGTAGCGACTCGAAATAATGTCGGTCAGTCCTTCATCGGTCGTGATCTCGATGCGGATATCGGGATAGGTTTCGAGAAAACCGGGCAGCATGGGACACAGGATCGAAGTCGCGGCGTGCTTAAACGTAGTAATGCGTACTGTCCCAGCAGGCTTGTCCCGCAGTTCACTCAAGGCAGTCAGTTCGGCGCTGATGTCCTCAAAGGCAGGTCGCAGTGTTCTTAACAGTCGCTCACCCGCTTCAGTCGTCGAGACTTTTCGGGTCGTTCGCGCCAGCAGTCGTATCCCAAGACGGTCTTCGAGCGCTCTCATGGCATGGCTCAAGGCAGAGGCAGACATGCCTAGTTTCACTGCGGCGCGTGTAAAGCTCATCTCGTCAGCAACTACGACGAAGGCGGCTAGGTCGTTTAGTTCATCTCGCTTCATTACTGCATATTTTTCATTAATTTATGCTGATTATGCCATCTAGTCAAGCAATTGTATTCGAGATATCGTTGAAGTTCAGTCGGCATCCAACGCCGCAACACTCATTTATTCGGAGCTACCAGGACTATGCGCTATAACAAGCTGGGGTTTACAGGACTTTTCGTTTCAGAACTGTGCTTCGGCACTATGACCTTCGGAGGTAGAGGAGCCACTGGCATCATCGGTAAGGTACAGCAAGCGGAAGCCGATACTTTACTAGCTCATGCACTTGAGGCGGGAATCAACCTCATCGACACCGCCGACATTTATTCAGAAGGCGATTCAGAGCGGATTACCGGACAGGCATTAAAGAATTTAGGTACAAAGCGCGATGAGGTGATCATTGCGACCAAAGTGTTTGGCAATATGGGTTCAAAGCCGAATCAGCAAGGATCGTCACGTAGTCACATTCTCGATGGCGCAAAGGCAAGCCTTGAACGGTTGCAATTGGAGTACATCGATCTGTATCAGCTTCACGGGTTTGATCCGGCAACGTCGATCAACGAAACCCTCGGAGCTTTGAACGATCTCATCAGGCAGGGACTGGTTCGGTACATCGGGGTTTCAAACTGGGCAGCTTGGCAGATTGCCAAGGCACTCGGCATCTCTAATCTTCATAACATAGCGAAGTTTACTTCGCTTCAAGCTTACTACTCTATTGCAGGTCGGGACTTAGAACGGGAAATTGTGCCGATGCTCAGTAGTGAAGATCTCGGTCTATTAGTCTGGAGTCCTTTAGCCGGAGGACTGTTAAGCGGCAGATATAATCGAGAGCAGCAGGAGCATGAAGGAAGCCGTCGCACTGCGTTCAAGTTCCCGCCAGTCGAGATGGAGCGTGCCTACAACATTATTGATGTCCTAAAGGAAATGGCTCAACAGAAACAGGTTTCTGTGGCACAACTTGCAATCGCGTGGCTATTGCATCAACCTCGCGTCACGAGCGTCATACTAGGAACAAAGCGAATCGAGCAGTTAACGGACAATTTGGGCGCGATCGATATTCTTCTGTCTGAGGAGGAGTTGCGAACGCTGGATCAAGTGAGCCAAATTCCGGTTGAGTACCCTGGTTGGATGCTGGACTTTTGGAGTCAAGCGAGAGTTCAACAGTTGGAAAATTCACGCACTGTTGTTCCAGTAAAGGGATGAAACTGGAGTTTAGACTAGTTTTCGGTGCGAAACTCAGAAGGCTCATTCTATAAAGCCTAAAAACCTTGGTTTTAGTTCCTGGAAGTATCTTAAATCCGTATCCTTATTTTTTGGAAATTTAGTTTCGCACCGCGAACTAGTCTAGTTTACTTACGAATATCCAGACTTTTACACATTCCCCCTGGATATTCTTTTTTAATTAATATCCGCCAAATCTCGCCATCACCTGACCAGGTGCTTAAAAATCTATTTCCCAGTAGCCTCTCCTAGCACACCAACTCTCTATCACCCGCTAATTGTACGTGTACTTCTGTCAATTTCATCGCGTAACGCCCCAAACTGGAATTGACCGTAATCTACTAAAATATTTTTACTGCCCTTAGAATCGCCTAGAAAAGTAAGTAGTCAGACAGAATTATTACAATATCATTGCAAATGGAGCATTCGCGGAGCGTCTCATAAAGAAGCGAAATGAAGCAATCACAAGGGCTTGGATTACTTCTCTTCGCTCACAATCACTGTAAATACTTTTGTCTATCTACTTATTTTTTGCGATCGCGATTCATAGATTGGGGGAATCCTGTAAACCAGTATATTTTCTGTAAATAAATTTACCTTGTACTTAAATATAATTTTTAGCGATACCTGCGGTACACTGCGTGAACGCACGTTTTTTGCCCGATCTCACAAAATCGCGTTGCTCCATTAATCATTAGTCATTAGTATTTAGACAAATGACTAAAGACAAAGGACAAATATGATTAAAATCCTTCATCTCTCCGACATCCACATGGGAAGTGGCTTCTCCCACGGACGAATTAATCCCGCGACTGGATTAAATACACGGTTGGAGGATTTTGTCAATACTCTTTCTATATGTATTGACCGAGCGTTGACAGATACCGTTGATATGGTGATATTTGGTGGCGATGCTTTCCCAGATGCTACACCACCGCCTTATGTACAACAAGCTTTTGCCAGCCAGTTTCGCCGTCTCATGGATGCTAATATTCCGACAGTGCTGTTGGTAGGCAATCACGACCAACATTCCCAAGGACAGGGAGGAGCGAGTTTAAATATTTACCGCACTTTGGGAGTGCCAGGGTTTGTTGTTGGTGATGCATTAACTACGCACTGTATTCAAACCCGCAATGGCAAAGTGCAAGTAATCACCCTGCCTTGGCTGACTCGTTCAACTTTGATGACTCGCCAAGAAACTGAAGGTTTGTCTTTGGCGGAAGTCAACCAACTATTAACGGAACGTCTGCGAGTTGTTTTAGAAGGGGAAGTTCGCCGTCTTGACCCCGATGTGCCTACTATTCTTTTGGCTCACTTGATGGCTGACAATGCTAGCTTGGGCGCAGAACGTTTTTTGGCAGTAGGTAAAGGCTTTACCCTACCCCTATCTTTGCTGACGCGACCTTGTTTTGATTATGTAGCACTGGGACACGTCCACCGCCACCAAAATCTGAATAAATCCAATAACCCGCCGGTGATTTATCCAGGGAGTATTGAGCGGGTAGATTTCAGCGAAGAAAAAGAAGACAAAGGTTATGTAATGCTGGAACTAGAGCGGGGGAGGGCGGAGTGGGAATTTTGTCCTTTGACAGTTCGGACTTTCCGCACCATTGAAGTGGATATCTCAAAAATAGATGAGCCGCAAGCAGTTTTAATGAAAGCGATCGCCAAGTATGATATTCAAGATGCTGTAGTGCGGCTAATTTACAAACTCCGCTCCGAACAGATGGATTTAATTGATAGTTCTTCTCTACATACTGCTTTAAGTCCCGCTCACACCTACACCATTCAAGCAGAATTAGTCAGTCAATTAGCCAGACCCCGAATTCCTGAATTAAGTGCGAGTAGCAGCATCGACCCAATGGAAGCGTTGAAAACTTACTTGAACAATCGCGAAGACCTGAAAGACATCGCAACCTCAATGATGGATGCAGCCCAGAAGTTGCTAGCAGATGAAGTGGAAGTTTGGTTGGAAGCAGCAACTAATGAGTAAGATAAAGCCAATTAATTTACTATATTTCAGTTCCCAAAAGTTATGGCACAAACAATCCAAGCAAAGGTCATCGACTTACGCTATTTAATCGATAACTTTGGTATTGAGTTAGTTTTAGATGGCTCATTCTTCTGTGAATGGCAAGAAGATTTACCAGAAATAAATGATTTAGATAAAAAACTTTTAGACAAGGTAAAAATGGGTTATTTTAATCTTCTTAATTACCCACCTTTACTAGAAGATGTAGTCAGAATGGCAGTTGTAGATCCATTACTTTTTATTGGTGATTTTTATCTAGCTCCATTTTATGTAAAATCAGAAGAATCTATAGATATTGCTGTGCCAGATGAAGATGTAATTATCAAAGGTAGAATAGATACCTTAATTTTAAAAGAGCAATTTTGGGTGATGATTATTGAGTCTAAAAGAGCTTCGTTTTCAGTGGAACAAGGACTCGCACAAATTCTTGCTTATATGTTAGGGAATTCATATACTGATAAACCTAGTTTTGGTATGATTGTCACAGGAAGCGAGTTTATTTTTATCAAATTAGTGAAAGGAAATCCACCGCGTTATGCTTTATCAAAGGGTTTTTTGATGCGAAACCCTGGAAATGAGTTATACGACGTGCTACGTATACTGAAACGGCTGACTCAGTTAATGAGTACTTAAATCTTATTGCTTGATTATATATTCTCATAGAATAGGTGATGTCTGACACCAGCCAATAGGCATCCACGCTACATCAGTTAGCATTAAGTAATGAAAAAATGTCTGATAAATGTCTGATATTTGAATAGTAGGGATTACAGGAGTAAACAGACAATGAAAATTAGAGGAATCAAACGCGGTCAAACTATTGAATTATTAGAACAAATTCACGATATTCCTGATGGAGTAGAAATAATCGTTAATCTAGAACTCACTTCTACTCAATCTGTTGTAGAAAAATTAGACTTAACAGATGAAGAAAGGCTAGCCAAATTGAATAAATTATTTGGAGTTTGGCAAGATCAACCAGAGTTGATAGATATCTTTGCTGAAATTGACCAGCAACGTCATACTTATCAAGGAAGGGGAATAGACTCAATAAATAAATAGAATAAAGATTAATGTATCTTCTAGATACTAACATTTGTATTGCATTGCTTAACGGTAGTCCTAAAGCAGTACCTATATTTAATCGCTATTTCAGCCAATGCTATCTATCTACAATAGTAGTTTCAGAACTTTACAAAGGTGTTTACTGTTCTAAACAAGTTAAGAAAAATTTAGAAACACTAACACAACTAACTGAACTATTACCCATTGAATCATTTGATATAGATGCTGCCAGAGAATTTGGTAAAATACAAAGTGAATTGAGGCAAATTGGTAGACCAACAGGAGAAGTAGATGCACTAATTGCTGCTGTTGTCCGTTCTCGTAATGATATTTTAGTCACGAACAATATCAAAGATTTTGAAAATATACCTAATTTGCAATTAGAGAACTGGTTAGAGTAGTAAAAAAGCTGTAGGAGCACGATCGCCTGATTATATTTTCTACCAATAGGAGTGATCGCATTACCAAATCTCAGCATACCTTGATTCAGTAGTGAGTGCGATCGCTAAATTATGATATTCAAGATGCTTTAATACGGCTACTTTGTTTTACAAACAGCTTTAAAAGCTAAAGAAAGCCGAGTTTATCCTACTGTTTTGTATTAATCATCACATGTTTTTTGGCAAATCTTATGTATGCAATCGGTTGTTTTGCTTTCCGCAGAAAACCCATTTTTTGAAATGAGTTGGTAATCAAATTTATTTGCTACTTTTGAGCGAAAACTGCTACTTAGTAAAAAAATTTAATCCAAATGATAAATATCATTGTATATACCCTATAATTTTCATAATTACGGTATCCATCTACAAATACCGTAGATTTAGGGGTGATTCTAATGAGCAAGTCGCAACAACCGACACAATTAAGTAAATTCCTAAGTGAGGGGATGCAGACTTATGTCATGAAAGCTTTGCAAAACCTACAATCATATCAACACGCAATTGAAAGTTGGTTGAATAGACACAGGGTACAAAGCTTTCTAAGTCTATTTCTTATAAGTATTTTTTTGAGTATAGCAGTTACCTCGTGTTCAGGAAGCAGTTCAGCTAGCAAAAATGATGTTAAGTTAAAACTCGTTTCATTCTCTGTCACCAAAGCCGCTCACGATCAGATAATTCCTAAATTTGTCGAAAAATGGAAGCAAGAACACAACCAAAATGTCACATTTGAGCAAAGTTATGGTGGTTCTGGCGCTCAAGCGGCTGCTGTCATTAACGGTTCCCAAGAAGCAGATATAGTACACTTGGCGCTTGCCCTTGATGTCAGTAAAATTCAGCAAGCGGGTTTGATTAAATCAGGTTGGGAAACCAAAGCACCGAGAAATGGTATTGTTAGTAGATCGGTTGCTGCGATCGTCACTCGCGAAGGCAATCCGAAAGGCATTCAGACTTGGGCAGACTTGGCAAAAGATGGCGTAAAAGTGATTGCGGCTAACCCAAAAACTTCTGGTATTGCTATCTGGGAATTCTTAGCCTTCTGGGGTTCGGTAACTCTAACAGGTGGTGATGAGGCAAAAGCGCTAGATTATGTCACCAAAGTTTATAAAAACACCCCTACTCTCACAAAAAATGCCCGTGAGGCTAGCGATTTATTTTTCCAAAAAGGTGAGGGAGATGTCTTAATCAACTACGAAAATGAGGTGATTTTGGCGGGTAAAAATGGGAAGCAGTTGCCTTATGTTGTACCTCAAGTCAATATTTCTATTGACAATCCTGTAGCGGTAGTTGATAAAAACGTTGATAAACACAGTACCAGAGAAGTTGCACAAGCATTTGTAGATTTTCTTTACTCCACAGAAGCTCAATGGGAATTTGCCAAATTACAATATCGTCCTGTTAACCCCTCTGTTAACCAAGAAGTAGCATCAAAATATCTGCCAATTAAAACTTTATTCACATCTCAAGATTTAGGTGGTTGGGATATTATTCAGAGCAAGTTTTTTGGGAATGGGGCAATTTTTGACAAAATTTATGCTGTTAGCAAAGCATGACATCTATATTTTTCTAGCAGATAGCCAAGCAAAGAATAAATAGTTTTCAATCACTTTACCTCAATTGATAATTTATGAGCTTTCATAGCAGATTTAAAAATAGCTTTATACTCACATTTTTAATGATTATTGCCACCACTATCAATGCTTGTAGCAGCAGTGAGGAAAAGAAAAGTCAGGTAAGTCTTGATGGTGCGGCTGTAGGTTTTCCTATTTCTTTAGCAGTTGCAGAAGAATACGGTAAATTCAAACCTGAAGCTAAAGTAAGCGTTGCCTCAAGTGGTACTGGTGGTGGCTTCAGTAAATTTTGTAATGGCGATATTGATATTGCT
Organism: Nostoc sp.; assembly: GCF_036917535.1. Taxonomy (GTDB): domain Bacteria; phylum Cyanobacteriota; class Cyanobacteriia; order Cyanobacteriales; family Nostocaceae; genus Nostoc. The sequence goes on along the minus strand of NZ_JBALDA010000052.1, from coordinate 84,205 downwards.
GGCGCTTCTCGCACCATTAGAGATGAAGAAATTAAAAAATGTCAAAGTAAGAATATTAAATTTGTCGAGTTGCCTGTAGCTTTAGATGGTATCGCCGTGATTGCCAATCGCCAAAATAACTTTGCCAAATGTCTAACTATTAAAGAACTAGGTAAGATTTGGGGCGGCAAATCAGATGGCAAAATATTGAGATGGAATCAAGTTAATTCCAAGTTTCCTAACGAAAAGCTGAAGCTGTATGCTCCATCTTCTGATACGGGAACATTTGATTATATGACTCAAGCTGTGACTGGCAAAGCCAAAAATGGCCGTACAGACTACACTGCCACTCAAAATCAAAACCTTCTCGTACAAGGAGTGTCAGGTGATGCAACAGCTTTGGGTTATGTAGGCATATCTTACTATATTCAAAATCAAGAAAAACTAAATCTAGTTGCTGTGGAAAGTCCTACAGGAAAGTGCGAAAAACCAGTTCCGGTAGATAATGTAATTAAAAATATCTATACACCTTTGTCTCGTCCTCTGTTCATCTATGTCAGTAAGAAATCCTTAGATACTAAGCCAGCAGTCAAAGAATTTGTGGATTTTTATCTAGAAAACTCTTGGAAGTGGGTAGATAGCGTTGGTTATGTAGCATTACCCGATGAAGCTTACATCAAAGTCAAACAAAAGTTTGCTACTGGTGAAACTGGGACAAAGTTTAAAAAAGCAAAACCAGGTGAACCAATCACAAACTTCATTTAAATAAAGTCTCAGTCATTGTAGTTTAATTTTAATAAGAAGTTAACTGTTTATGCAAAATACAAACTATCAAGACGCTCCTGATCTACAATCTAGACATTCACTGGAGAAAAATGCATCTGAAGATATATCGGAAAAGATTGTTACGGCAATTTTATTTGCTTGTGCTTTAGTTTCGGTTTTGACTACCTTTGGTATTGTCATAATTATCTTTCAGGAGACATTCAGTTTTTTCCAAGAAGTCTCCTTTGCCCAATTCTTTTTTGATACTAAATGGACACCTTTATTTGCTAATAAACATTTTGGCGTTTGGCCTTTAATTAATGGTACTTTCTTAACGACAGCTATTGCGATGGCAGTTGCTATTCCTTTGGGTTTATCTTCTGCCATTTATTTGAGTGAATATGCTGAACCCAAAGTAGCAGCAATTTTACGTCCAGCAGTGGAACTTTTGGCAGGAATCCCAACGGTAGTATATGGTTACTTTGCACTGTTGTTCGTTACACCATTGCTGCGGAATTTTGTCCCTCTGGAAATATTCAACGCTTTGAGTGCAGGGTTAATGATGGGGGTAATGATTACTCCTACTGTTGGTTCTATCAGCTTAGATGCTATCCGAGCAGTTCCCCGTTCTTTGCGAGAAGGAGCTTATGCTTTAGGTATCACTAAACTGGAAACAATTTTTCAAGTAGTTCTACCAGCTGCACTTTCTGGAATCATCGCCTCGATTATTTTGGGTATTTCTCGTGCTGTGGGTGAAACAATGACTGTCCTTATCGCCGCCGGACAACAACCAAGATTAACTGTTAACTTCATGGAATCAGTAGAAACTATGACAGCTTACATGGCACAAATTTCTGGTGGAGATAGTCCGCGTGGTAGTCTCAATTTCAAGACATTATATGCTGTAGGCGCTGTTTTATTTATACTCACGCTAGCTTTGAATATTGTTAGTTATTGGGTTGCTAATCGCTTTAAAGAAAAATACGACTAAATAGATATGGCTACAAGTTATCAACAAGATAATTCTCGAAATTCTCCGGCAGAATTTACCGATAATGTTGAAAGTAGGGATACATTAGGAAAAGTATTTGAAGTACTTTTTTTGTTAGGATTACTGATTGGTTTATTTGTCTTAGCATTGCTACTATTTGATATTTTGCGAGACGGATTAGGCAGATTTTTATCACCCGGCTTTCTTACGGAAACTCCTTCTCGTTTTGCTGACCAAGGTGGTATTCGTCCTGCGATTATCAGCAGTATGCTTTTAGGAGCTGTTGTGATTTTAGTAACTGTCCCAATTGGTGTTGGAGCAGCTTTATATCTAGAAGAGTATGCACCTAAAGCTTGGTGGACAGTGATTATTGAGATTAATATCAGTAATCTGGCGGGTGTACCTTCTATTGTCTATGGATTGCTGGGTTTAGGGGTTTTCAATTATTTGCTTGGATTTGGCCCCGCTTTGATTTCTGGTGCATTGACTTTATCTTTGCTATCTTTACCAGTAATTATTGTGACAGCTAGAGAAGCAATTCGCGCTGTCCCAGATTCCCTAAGAAATGCTTCTTATGGATTAGGTGTCACAAAATGGCGAACTATCAGCAATCATGTCATACCCTATGCTATTCCCGGTATTCTGACGGGGGTGATTATCTCTATATCCCGCGCTATTGGTGATGCAGCATCTCTGATTGTTGTAGGTGCTGTGGGTTTTCTCACCTTTAACCCTGGTTTGTTTCAGAGATTTATGGCATTACCTATTCAAATTTACAGTTACATAACTCGTCCTGAACCGGGTTTTGCTAATGCAGCAGCAGCCACAATTATTGCGTTGTTAATCTTGATTTTAGTTTTAAATGGTGTAGCAATTTATATTCGACAACGCTTCTCAATAAATTAGGTAATTAATATATCTAATTGAATATATTCACAGAAATTAGGAGATACGCTTTTATGACTTATAGCAATAGTAGAAGTCAATCAGATAGTGCCACAATTGACCAAGGTAATAGCGTCTTCAATGTTGAAGGGGTGAAGGTGTTTTATGGAGGATTCCTGGCACTTTTAGATGTCTATTTAAAGATTCCTGATAAACAAATTATTGCTTTTATTGGCCCTTCAGGATGCGGTAAAAGTACTTTACTGCGTTGCTTCAATCGGATGAATGATTTAATTCCTGGTGCTAAGGTTGAGGGGAGACTGAATTATCGCGATCGCAACATTTACGATCCAAAGGTAAATTCTGTAAAATTACGCCGCCAAGTCGGCATGGTTTTTCAAAGACCAAATCCTTTCCCCAAGTCAATATACGAAAATATTTCCTTTGGCCCGCGTGCTAACGGTTATAAAGGTAACATTGATGAATTGGTGGAAGATTCTCTTAGACGCGCTGCTATCTGGAATGAAGTTAAAGACAAACTCAAAGAGAAGGGAACTGCATTATCTGGCGGACAACAACAACGACTTTGCATAGCAAGAGCGATCGCGATGAAGCCAGATGTATTATTGATGGATGAACCATGTTCTGCTCTTGACCCAATTTCTAGCCGCCAAGTAGAAGAACTCTGCTTAGAACTCAAGGAGCAATACACTATCATTATGGTGACACACAATATGCAGCAAGCTTCCAGAGTTGCAGACTTCACCGCTTTCTTCAATACAGAAATTGACGAGCATGGCAAACGTCGCGGCAAATTAGTTGAGTTCAATCCTACAGTCCAAATGTTCAGTTCCCCTCAAACCAAAGAAGCTGAAGATTATATCAGTGGACGCTTCGGTTAAAGAGGCATCACAGCAGAAGGGGAAAGGTAAAAGCCAAGTTCAGTTGTGAGCAGCTATTATTCATTTGCTCTTTAACCTTTCCCCGCAGTACAAACTGAGACTAGATAATATATACATCTAACCATGAATAAAAGGTATACAGTAGAAATTCAAGAATTAAAAGCATTGATTAAAGAAACTATGCTTGAAGTTCTGCAAGAAGAAAGACTTCGCCTTTGCCAAATTCTTATTCTTTATATAAATGATGATGAGCAACGTGAACTTGAAGCCGAATTTAGTGTACCTTCAGATGATGCTGAGGATGAAGTAATTGATATGACCGATTGGGTAAAATATCGCAATAAAATTTCGCAAAAAAGCGATTAAATTTCTAGAAAAAGTCAATCCTGAAGATGTTGAAAATATTCGGGAGCAAATTAAACAAATTGTTATTGCTGTCGAAGACCAAGGTATTATTCCATTTACAGAACTAGATATAAGAAAGATCAAAGGTGATTGGGAAGAATTTTACAGACTACGTATAGGTAAAAACAGAATTATTTTTACAGTCGATATTGATTCCAAAGACATCGAAATTTACGCCATTGGTGCCAGAGGAGATGTTTATAAAAAATAATTAGTAATTTAATAACTGGGAATTAGCAAAGTAATTCGAGAAAATACACTGAGGCTTGAAATTTCTAAATAAAGTAGTATTTAAATTAAGTATTTATACTGTGTATTATGCTTAAGCCTTTGTCATTTGCTTTAGTTACAGCTACCGTTCTAGTTGCATCAATCAATAATCCTAGTGCCACTTTAGCTCGAACTTGTGCCTCTAAGTGTGGGTCGCACCCAATTCAGTTTACACCTGGGCAACACATCAGAGTTGAAGTTATAAATAGCACACCTAACCTGATTAAAATTCAAAAACCCTCCGGGACTGATGCAATCTCCTTGAGTCCAGGGCAGAAATTAAATTTAGAACAAATAGAAGGTACAGAGCCAAATACATCTTTGATATTTTGGAGCGAAAAAGGTCTATCACTACAAGCAATTGTCTCAAAACCTAACTTTGGCACATTGCGGCTGGAACTGCGTCCGACTTTACGCTCTCCAGGCGATCGCTCGTTGTATATTATGGATGATGGCAGAATAAACGTGTTTTAAATAGCAAATAATGTTATTAGTTATGAGTTAAGAAACAACTTTCAATTCAATACTCATAACTGAAAACTCCTAACTTTTATTGTGCTAGACCGACCCGTATCTGAACTCTCAAAACCTAGCAGGCGCTTACCTAATCAGCGCTGGCAAATTTATCCGCAGAAACCAGAATTTGCCCAAAATCTGGCGGTTTTGACAAATATTTCCCCAATTGTCAGCCAGTTGTTGATTAATCGGGGTATAGAAACACCAGAACAGATACAAGTATTTTTAGCTCCAGAGTCTTTAATTTTGCCTTCGCCGTTAGAAGATTTCCCAGATTTGGCAATTAGTTTGGAGTTGTTGCAAAATGCGATCGCTTCTCAAACAAAAATTGCTATCTGTGGTGATTACGATGCTGATGGGATGACCAGCACTGCTCTACTTTTACGTAGTCTCCGCACTTTAGGCGCACAAGTAGATTATGCTATCCCCAGCCGGATGCACGAAGGCTACGGTATTAATAAACGCATAGTTGAAGAATTCCACAGCGAAGGTGTGGGGCTAATTTTGACTGTAGATAATGGTATCTCTGCGTTTGAACCAGTTGCTAGAGCTAGAGAACTTGGTCTTGCAGTAATTATCACCGATCATCACGATCTACCACAAAAATTACCGCCAGCTAACGCTATCCTCAACCCCAAACTAATTGCCGAATCCTCACCTTATCGGGGTGTTGCTGGTGTTGGTGTTGCCTACATTTTGGCAGTCTCTTTAGCACAACAGCTAGGAGAGACTAAGGGCTTAATTAAGCCGATGCTAGCACTATTTACACTGGGAACGATCGCAGATTTAGCCCCCTTAACTGGTGTAAATCGCCGTTGGGTGAAACGCGGTTTACAACATTTACCCAAATCCAACTTACCTGGCGTGCAGGCGTTGATTCAGGTAGCTGGGGTGCAGGCGAGAGGAAATGAGGGAGCAGGGGAGAAAAAATTCAATATTCCTAATTCCTCAAATTCAAAATCGCTCAAGCCTGAAGATATTGGGTTTCGGCTGGGGCCGCGAATTAATGCTATTGGTAGGATTGGTAATCCCCAAACTGTGATTGAATTGTTGACTACAGATGATATGGGGGTGGCGCTGGAAAGAGCAATGCAGTGCGAACAAATCAACGCCTCTCGCCAGCTAATGTGTGAGCAAATCGAACAAGAAGCGATCGCTTATGTAGAGACAGAATTTGCTGCTTCTCTACAAGATGACCGTGTATTAATTGTTGTTCAACCCAATTGGCATCACGGCGTTATTGGCATTGTCGCCTCTCGCTTGGTGGAACGGTATGGTGTTCCCGTGTTTATCGGTACTTATGAGGATGAAGAATACATACGCGGTTCAGCACGCTCAATTCCAGAATTTCATGTATTTGAAGCTTTGGAATATTGTCAAGATTTACTTGGGAAATTTGGCGGACACAAAGCAGCCGGAGGATTCTCTCTACCAGCAGAGAATTTACAAGTGTTGCGATCGCGTTTGATTGAGTTTGCTAACCAGTGTCTTGAACCCCAACATCTTAAACCTCTGCTCAAAATTGATGCCGAAGTCAACCTCAATCATCTCAATCAACGGCTTTATCAACAGCTTAATGCTCTGCACCCCTGCGGTATGGACAACCCAGATCCAGTTTTCTGGACACATAATGTCCAAGTGGTTGAGCAAAAAATTGTTGGTAAGGGTCACATTAAAATGACAATTGCCCAAACTATAGATAATCAGCAGTATAAAATCAAAGCGATCGCCTGGCGTTGGGGCGACTATTTCCACCTACCATCGCGAGTGGATATCGCTTACAAACTGCGAGAAAATTACTTTAACGGCAACACCAGCATCGAGCTAGAGTTAATTGGTGTCAGATTGCCAATTCGGCTTCAACAATTTTTTGCTTCGCCACCTATCCAATCAAGCACCACATTTGAGTACAACCAGCGACAATATACTTGTGGTTTCTATAAAAACGGTATTGAAGTAGAATTAAGAATTAAAAATTCTGAAGGCAAAGTCTTAGCCATGCAGCCTGGACATATAATTGGTTTGCTGGGCACTAATCGTCAAAATGCTAAAAAAGTTGATATCTCTCAACCACAGTATGACAATATTATCCAAGCTGCCCTTCAGGCGTTATCAGTTATCAGTTAGGAGTTAGGAATTAGGAGTTAGAAGTTCTTAATTAACTTCTTACTTGTGACTCTGACACTGCGAGTGCTGATTTATGAGCTATAAGTTATGAGTTGAGAACAAAATTTAATTCCTCACCCCTAACTCCTCACTCCTAACTCTTAATCAGCACTCAGTACTCTTATAAATTGCCATTGCGAAATGCCAACACAAAGATTACTGCTGGACCAGCAATCACAATTAGCGCCACGGACAACAATTGGAAAATAACTTCCCAATTGATACTGAGAAAAGCGTTAAACAAGTCAGATACAGCGTCAAACATTTTTCCCTTTCTCCTCCCAATTGTCTTAAAAAATTCAATAACTTAATTACAAAACCCGCAATCGATCATATCTGGCTATGGCCTGTTAGATTTAATTTACTTAACAAAATTATAAGAAAAGATATAAAAATGTAAAATAAGGGTATTGGGCATGGGACATTGGGAAGAGACAAGGTAAACAAGGAAGAGGGGGGAATAAGGGTGAGACTTGTTCAATAATTCACCCTTTTCCCCCTTGTCCCCCTTGTTCCCTGCTCCCCCACTGAGCGTAGTCAAAGTATGCTCCCCTGCTCTTCTGCTCCCATTCCCCACTCCCTAATCCTTAATCCAAAATGTCAACTTGGCAATGTGTAAAGCAATGTGGAGCCTGCTGTAATCTCGATCCCGCAGAGCGTCCAGACTTGGAAGAGTATCTTTCTCCACCAGAACTAGAACTCTACCTCAGCATGGTAGGCGAAGGGGGATGGTGCGTTAATTTCGACCATACCACGCGAGAATGTAGCATCTACTCCAATCGTCCGCGCTTCTGCCGTGTGGAATCAGAAGTGTTTCAAGACATGTATGGGGTTGAACCCGAAGAAGTCAACGATTTTGCTATTGACTGCTGTCGCCAGCAAATAGAAGGAGTTTATGGCGATCGCAGTTTAGAAATAATACGCTTTGACAAAGCTGTTGGCCTTTGACACCCAACCCTCCTTTTTTTGTGTAGGGTTGCAATTTATGACAAAAATCTGAGAAAATGATAGAAATATGAAAATACTCTAGCAACCAAAACTACTGCTTGTGAAACTTGACTCCGCACCTTTGGGTATTTCTGGCATATCTCACACTGAGATCGAGCTAGAACTAGAAGACAGCAATGATTTTAACTTCACTCCTGCGATCGCTCCATCAGTTCAGTCTGTAATTGCCGATAGTCCTCAAAAGCAGCAATCAGTGCTAGTAGTTTTTGGTACGACTTTTGTAACCATTTTTCTAGCAGAAATTGGAGATAAGACTCAGCTATCCACTCTATTAATGAGCGCACAATCTCATTCGCCGTGGGTGGTATTTATCGGATCTGCGGCGGCGCTAATAACTACCAGCTTATTAGGCGTACTTTTAGGTAGTTGGATAGCCAACCGACTCAGCCCAAAAACCGTAGAAAAATCAGCTGGCGTGATGTTATTAGTAATTTCTCTAATGCTCTTTTGGGATGTATTTACTATTCATTAGTCATTGGTTATTGATCAGTAGAGACGCGATTAATCGCGTCTGTACAAGGTCATTAGTAAAATTCCTCACTTCCCCTTAATTATATGGATTGGCATCTCTTAGGACTGAGCTTTATTACGGTTTTTTTATCAGAATTGGGTGACAAAAGTCAGCTAGCAGCGATCGCACTTTCAGGACGTTCTAGTTCTCCACGTGCAGTATTTTTTGGTGCAGCAGGCGCATTGCTGTTGACAAGCCTGTTAGGATCTTTAGCAGGGGGCGCAGTAGCCGAATTATTACCTACACGTGTTTTAAAAGCGATCGCAGCTGTAGGATTTGCCATCCTTGCCGCACGCCTGCTGTTATTTAACAATGAACCATCAGCAGATTCTGAACAAACACCTTAAAGAAGAATTCAGAATCCAGAAATCAGAATTAGTCTTTGTGGGCGATTGGAACGCGCTAAGGTTTTAAACCAATCTCACTTAACCGGACTTAAATTCATACTGAGTTCTGACTCCTGAGTTCTGAATTCTTCTTTACAAACGTTCCCAAGCAGTTCCTTTGTAGCCGTATTGAAAAATTTCTGGATGCAAAATTTCTGCCAAAATTTCTAGCGAATCTACCAGTCGCGGCCCTGGACGATTGAAGTAAGAATTGCCATCAGTAATGTAGACTCTACCAGTTTCGGTAGCGTGTAGTTTTTCCCACTCTGGACGTTGAGTTAATAACTTAGCTTCTTGGCGAGTGCGATTTAAATCAAAGCCACAAGGCATAAAAACAATTACATCTGGATTCGTTGTTAATAGTGTTTCCCACGGCACGGTTGGAGAAGGCTGACCTGTAGCGCAAAACAAAGACTGTCCTCCGGCTAAGTTCACTAATTCAGGAATCCAATTCGCAGCCATCATCAAAGGATCAGTCCACTCGATACAGGCGACAGTAGGCAGTTCATGTAAAGAAAGTCCTTGAATTTTTTGTTGACAAATTTTGACGCGAGCTTCTAAATTTTCTAAGACTTTTACCGAGTCTACGCCAAAGGTGTTGCCGACTCGCTCAATGTCAGCCCAAACATCCTGGAGAATATTGGGTTGTAAAGAAATAATCTCAGGTTTACTGTCAATGAGTGTAGCAACTGCTTTTTCAACATCATGTAAGCTGACAGCACAAACATCGCACTGGTCTTGAGTGAGAATGTGGGTAGGCTGCAATTGCTCTAAAACATCTGTTTTAATTTCATAAATGCTAAGAGCAGATTGCAATAAACTGTTCACTTCGTCGTGAATTTGGCTGCTGGAGGCATCACTGTTTAAACGTGCTTGGGTACAAATAGGGCGATTGAGAATTTCTGGAGGATAATCACATTCGTGCGATCGCCCTACAATAGCATTAACCAGCCCTAGTGTCGCTAAAATTTCTGTTCCACCGGGAATCAGGGAAACAATTCTTATATCACTATCTGTCATCACTCCACCTCCGCATAAGCTGCCGTTACCTTAAGTTTGGCAGAATTTGAGTCATTAGATATCTTTCTCTAGGAGAATCAAGGGTATTTTGCTAGTCAGTACTAAGCAAGAAATTCAACTGGAGATTGGATATTGGAAAGAGTCTTTACCACTCCCCACTCCTAAGCTAAAAATACTATACTACTTATACTACTTGATAGTAGAATTACTTGATAGTGAAATTACTTGAAATGCTAATTATCCCCTGGCAAAAATCACTGTTATGAAGTATTAGAAGTAATGAGCAAAATCTAGCTTATAACTATTTAGCCAGAATTATAAAACTTGATGAGAAAAATTATACTTTCCGGTTATGTAAAACCATATCAAGTAATTGTAGTTATACAAAGATAGTTCTACTTTTCCGTAGAACTGCAAGTCCAAATTACTTCTTCTTGAGGGCAACTAATGCAGGTGGTGTCAGCTAGAGATATTACAGAGCACAACCAGGCCCAAGAGGCTTTACGAACCAGAGAAAATAGTCGGCGAAAACAAAGCCAGACGCTGGTGCAACTGGCAAGAAGTCAGACATTTCAGCAAGGTAATCTCAATGCGGTATTGAGGGAAATCACAGAAACTGCTGCTCAGACGTTGTTAGTAGAGCGAGTAGGAGTATGGTTATATAATGAAGAACGTTCAAAAATTGAATGCATTAATTTGTATGATGTGAGGACTAAGGAGCATACCTTTGGTAACTCGCTTTTAAAAACAAATTTTCCTGCTTATTTCCAGGCTTTAGAAGAGGAACGTACCATTGCCGCAGATGATGCTATAAACGATACCAGAACCCAAGAATTATCCGAGTCTTATCTTTCAGTTTTGGGCATCACATCTATACTAGATGCTCCAATTTGGCTAGAGGGTCATTTGGTAGGCGTAGTGTGTCACGAACACATAGGCGAAGGTCGCCAATGGACTTTAGAAGAAGAGAGTTTTGCTGGCTCAATTGCAGATTTTGTAACGCTGGCTATAGAAGCGAGCGAGCGAAACGTCGTACAGGAAGCACTGCGACAGAGTGAGGCACAATTTCGGGCGATTTTTGAGCGTTCCTCTATCGGCATTGGACTTATAGATATAAAAGGGCAGATAGTCGATACTAATCTGGCACTGTGCGAGATTTTAGGATACAGCCGAGAAGAGTTATCCGGTAAGTGCTTTACAGATTATATTTCTATAGAAAAAGAAGATTTAAAACTTTACAAACAACTGATGTCAGGAATTCGCACGGACTTAAAAAGAACTTCCAGGGACGGTTTACAACCTTTCAAACATCAGGAACAACTTGTTGAAAGACATCGGATTGAGATAGAAAGACGCTGCCTGCATAAAAATGGTACCTTAGTTTGGACTCATATCTCTGTTTCTGTTATACCAGGCAGCAATGGTGAACCTGAATTTTTTCTAGCGATGATTGAGGATATTACTGAACGTAAGCAAACAGAGTTGAAACTACGTGCTTCTCAAGAAGCAGCAGAAGCTGCCAGTCGAGCAAAAAGTGAATTTTTAGCAACCATGAGCCATGAGTTGCGGACGCCTCTGAATGCGATTATGGGTTTGTCACAGTTACTGCAACAAGAAATAGTTGGTTCTCTAAATGAAAAGCAGAACGAATATGTAAGTTGTATATATAGTAGTGGCGAACACCTGCTGGCAGTGATTAACGATATCCTTGACTTATCAAAGGTAGAAGCAGGCAAAGAGGAACTGTTACTATCATCTTTGTCGGTAGCAGATATATGTAATTATGCCATCTGGACAGTGCGCGATCGCGCCTCAGAAAAGGGATTGCAACTCACACATAAAATTGACCGAGAAGCGGATATTTGTATTGCTGATGAGCGGCGCATCAAGCAAATGCTACTCAACTTGCTTACCAATGCCATTAAATTCACTCCAGCAGGTGAAGTATCGCTGGTAGTCAAAAAAGTGCCACAAGGGATAACGTTTACAGTTTCAGATACTGGCATTGGTATAGACTCAAGTCAGTTTCAATTTTTATTTGAACCATTTAAACAGCTTGACAGTCGGTTAAATCGGCAGTATGAAGGCACTGGTTTAGGTTTAGCTTTGACGCGTAAATTAGCGCGTTTACATGGTGGAGATGTGACCTTTAAATCAACCTTAGGAAAGGGCAGTCAGTTCACTCTATTTCTACCAAATCCAGAGCATCCTGGAAATGAGACAAATGAGATAGATGAGACAGAAGAGGAAGCAAATTTAACCTCGTCTTCCTTATTCTCATCTTCTCCAGTCATCTCTACAAATAAAACTATTTTACTTGTAGAAGAAGATGAAAACACAGCAATAGTGTTACAAGATTATCTCCACACAATTGGCTACCAAGTCAAGTGGATAGATAATGGTAACGACTTTTTGCAACAGGTACAAAGCTTCCAACCAGATTTAGTTTTTTTTGATTTTCAGTTAGTAAAGGATATTCATATCTGGAATTTACTGAATATTCTTATAAAAGAGCCTTATCGGAAACATTTACCGATTGTAATGATGACCTTTAGCGAATCTTTAGAGGAGGAAATTGCCACGCTACCAGGTAGTCTTAATGACTACCTCGTTAAGCCAATTCAGATAGTCCAACTAGAGTCAATACTAATGAAATATTTTAGTTAATTGCTCATAAAAATACATGTTTGTATGAACAATTAGTGAAAAATCATCTTAGATAATTTTACTTTAACTGTGAAAAGATTTTTCTCATTTTCACATGGAGAATACTAGCCTCTTCAAATATTTCTCCTTCTTCTACAAAATCAAGTTTTTTGTATAAATCTTTCACATATTCTTGAGCATGAATCACGACTTCTGGAATATTTTTGTTAGCTATCACCTGTAGGGCATTTTCCATAATTTTCTTACCAATACCCTGCCCTCTAACTGTCGATAAAACAGCTAACCTTTCTATTTTGGCAGTTTTATCATCTAAATATCTGATTCTGGCTGTACCCACAGCTTCCAGATTTGAATAAGCAATTAGATGATCGGATATTTCATCTTTGCCATCAAATTCTAAAGCAGGATCTACCCCTTGTTCTTCTTGAAAAACTGATTTCCTAATTGCTTGAATTATCGGAAAATCTTCAGGTAATTCAGCAACTTTTATAACTAAATTACTCATTAAACTCTCTTTGAGATTACTAACTATTGTAGTTTAATGTGATATCAATTTGAAAAAAGAATGCGACAAATACATACGGACATACCTTTGTTCTGTCTGGCTTTCTTAATGCATGAATTTTGTTAGCGCAGCGTAAAGCCTTCTCTTCGAGAGGCTTCGCCAACGGCATGGCTTTGCTTAGAGCGAGTCCGCGTACTCTGTAAGAGTTGCAAACTACGCTTTTAGCGTCTTGTAGAGAACGTCATTTTGAATTTTGAATTGGTATGAGTTTGATACACCTCTCCCTACTTTGACGAAAGTGCAAATCTGTCCCTCTGTGAGCCGGAGAAGGAGGGTTTTACGTAGTAAAATCAGGGAGAGGTGTTTTGATTTGGCTAATTAGACGGATACTATATCAGCCGTAAAATTCACGTTGGTTTAATCTGCTCCTTCAATTGGTGCAAAACCTTGACGCTGAATATTTTCTGTCACCGCGCGTGGCTCTAAAAATTGCAGTAAGTAATCAGGGCCGCCTGCTTTAGAACCTACTCCCGAAAGTTTGAATCCACCAAAGGGTTGCCGTCCAACGATCGCTCCGGTAATATTGCGATTAATATACAAATTCCCGACTTCAAATTCTGTCTGCGCCTGCTGAATATGCGAAGGCGTTCTAGAATAAAGTCCGCCAGTCAAGGCGTAGTTTGTACCGTTGGCGACTGCTAACGCTTCCTGGAAATCCTTCACCCGAATTATCGCCAGTACAGGGCCAAAAATTTCTTCCTGTGAAATTACCGCATTTGGTGAGACTTCACTAAAAATAACTGGCCCGATAAAATATCCTTGTTCAGGTGCTGCTAATTCCAACGCCACTTCTGCTTCTGCCTTACCCTTTTCAATATACTCGCGGATGCGATCGCGAGCATTAGCATCGATTACCGGCCCAACTTGTGTACTCGGTAACTCTGCTTCCCCAATGTTCAAGGATTTTGTCGCTTCTACCAACCGTTGCACAAAGGCATCATAAATCGGTTGCAGCACAATTACTCTGGAAGCAGCAGAACATTTTTGGCCAGTGTAACCAAATGCCGACTGTACTACTCCCACAACAGCTTGGTCTAAATCAGCACTTTCATCGACAATAATGGCATTCTTACCACCCATTTCCGCAATCACGCGTTTCATGTGCTTTTGTCCGGGTTTCAAAATTGCCGCCTCTGCGTAAATTTTACAACCTACTTCCTGGGAACCCGTAAAAGCAATTACATGGGTATCTGGATGATTTACCAAATGAGCGCCGACTTGCGAACCCTTGCCGGGTACGTATTGAAATACACCTTTGGGAAAACCAGCATCTACCAAGATTTCTGTGAGTTTCGCGGCAATTACAGAAGATGTTTCCGCAGGTTTTAGGAGAGTACAATTGCCGGAAACCAAAGCTGCAACAGTCATTCCACAAGCGATCGCTAGCGGAAAATTCCAGGGAGAAATTACTACAGCAATTCCCCGTGGCTGGTAAATATAATGATTAGTTTCACCAGGTATGTCGTAATTCACACCTTTGTCTAACCGTTCTATTTCATCAGCGTAGTAACGACAGAAATCTATCGCTTCCGAAACCTCTCCATCAGCTTCCTTAACTGGTTTCCCAACTTCCAAAACTATCCAAACTGAAAGTTCAGCGCGGCGTTCTTCCATCAAATCACCCGCTTTCCGCAAAATATCAGCGCGTTGTTTAGCTGGTGTTTTCTTCCACCCAGGAAATGCCGCTTTCGCAGCTTGCATCGCCTGTTCTGCTTGTTCAACGCTAATCAACCCAACTTTACCAATTATCTCACTGAACTTAGAAGGATTGAGAGAATCAACAAATTCTGGTGGATTAACATACTCGCCATTAATTAGCGGTAAATAAGTTTTACCAAGTTGTTGGCGAACGCTTTGGAAAGCTTGCGTTGCTTTCATTCTCACCTCTTCCTCAGCGTAATCGGTATCAGCAGCACCAAGGAAGGAAGAGGACATGGGGACGGAAAGACGGGGGGACAGGGGAAAATTGTCATTTTCTGTGTCTTTTACAACTGGCGGCGCTAATAATTCCTCAATCGGACGATTTTCGAGATTTTGCCGTAAAAAAGAACTATTAGCTGTATTTTCCAACAATCGCCGAATTAAATACGCCATCCCAGGTAATAATTCACCGTAGGGACAGTAAACTCTTACCCGATAACCTTTGTCAACCAACGCCTTAGCAACTTTATCACCCATACCGTACAGGACTTGTAATTCAAAGCGACGGCGAGGGACATTTAAACTTTCAGCTATGGCAATGGCACGAGCGTGCGATCGCACATTATGGCTACCAATGGCAGAATAGACATATTGATGATTTTCTAACAACAACTGAGTGATGGTTTCAAAGTTAGCATCAGTTGCGGCTTTGTCGTTGTAAACTGGCTGTTTCCAGTGCTTCTGGGCTGCTTTAATAGTTTCTTGATCCCAATATGCGCCTTTCACCAAGCGAATTGTTAAGGGATAACCGCGCTGTTTCAACCAAGAAATTAGGTCTTCGGTATCTTGTTCGCTATCACGCAGATATGCTTGGATTGTCATACCAATATCTGTGCGTTGCTGAAACTCTTCTTCTAGTAATAGTTTTTTCAAGATGCTGAGAGTTATGTCTTTATAGGCATACTGTTCCATATCAAAATGCACAGTTGCACCTAATTCTTTAGCACGACGTAAGAGAATACGAATGCGATCGCTAACTTTATCCTCACTACCTTTAGCATCTAAAGGGTCAAATTGGGAATAAAACGCCGTTAATTTCACAGAAACCTGAACTTTTGGGATTGCTTCGCCATCAGCTTCATCAATCGCCGGGATAGCTGCCCAATTCTTTGATGCTTCTACCAATTGTTGGATTAATTCTAGATAGCGTTCTAGATAAGACTGCGCTTCCGCTTCGGTAATTACGGCTTCACCAAGTAAGTCGATGGTGAAAGCCATTTTTTCTTTTCGCAGTCGTTCAACTGTTTTGATGACTTGTTTAATATTTTCCCCAGAAATATATTTATGGGCAAGAGTCTCAACCGCTGTACCAACGGTTGTCGCAGCAACTTGTCCTGGCATTGAGTCGGGGTTGGCAAAGTTTAGCATTCCCTTCAAAGCTGCCGGTAATTCTACAGATTCATCGCCTAAATATTCTTGTAAATGTGAGGCAATTTCTGATTTACTGTGCAAAGCAGGTAGCGTATCTATAAAGCGAAATAGTTGCACCCGCAAGCCAGGATTACTCATCGCCCAAGCGAGTAATTTATCATCCCAACGCATTTGATCCCGCAGGGAAGAAAAAAACGAACGATTTTCCTGCGTTGCTGCTAGAAGTTGTTTAGCAATTTCTTGGGTTTTAGCTTCGTAGGTGCTTGTCTGTACTTGTAATACCACTGATAATAAACTCCGTTAATCAAGGCAAGGCTTTTTGTACAAAGCCTGTGTCTTCTATTTTGACGCTTTCATTTAGCTGTCACCATTATCCGGAATTCGTAATTCCCATAGCGCTGAGATTTTACTTGAAGTCTTCTACTGCTGTTTTAACAGCATGTACTTATTTTTTCCGATACTCAGAATGGGTATACTGCCTCTATGCCTACAGAAAACTTTATGGATATTTTATTTTATAACTGGCAACACACACTCCAACCCTTTGGCGTTGACCAGGTAGCGGCTGAGAAAGTCTTCAATCTCTTGGTTGAAGCTTATTCTACCCCTGATCGTTATTACCATACATTGAAACATATTGATCGCGTCCTCAGCACAATTCAGATTTTGCAAGGCTACACGAATAACCTAGCTGCTGTTCAAATAGCTGCCTGGTTTCACGATGTAGTGTACGACACTGAAGCTAAAGATAATGAAGAACGAAGTGCAGACTATGCTTTTGAGTTGCTGAGTAATTTGGGTATTCCAGAAAGTACTATAATTACTGTCACCCGTCTGATTCTGAACACTAAAGATCATCAAGCTGCGGGAAATGACTATGATAGCCAAGTCTTAGTTGACGCAGATTTAGCGATTTTGGCTACTAACCCAGTTGATTATCAAGAATACGCCCATGCCATTCGTCAGGAATATGCCTGGGTGGCAAAGGCAGACTATATCACAGGTCGTCAGCAGGTTTTAGAACGATTTTTACAGCGATCGCGTATTTATTTTACGCCTTTAATGTCAGAGTTCGCCGAACCATCTGCGCGCAATAATATGCAGAGAGAAATTCAGTCTTTAGGTTAATGATATTGACCAAATAAGAGAAAAGTAAAAAGTTAAAAGGCAAAAGAAAGAAGATAGGACTAACCCTTTCAAGATGAACGTTTGTACTATGAGCATGTGTGTCAACTTTAGCCAAAACCATGATAATATCTATCTCGTTTTCAGTTTATGACTGAAAACGAGGCAAAAACTAGGCAAAATTCAATCCCTATTATCGTACATTCAAGGGTTTAAGACCCCTACGTCTACACGTACCATATTTTGAGTCGGAGTTTAAATCCTCAACTCAAAATGTCTTGAATTTTGAATTTTGAATTTTGAATTGTTAACTGGTTAGTTTTGAATTTTGAATTGTTCAGCGTCTACCAGCACCACGATGAGGTATTTCAGACACTTCAATATCTTCTAGCTTTCTTTTTGGTGCAAACACTTCTTGATGTTGTTGCGGCTGAATTTTTTGCTGTGCAAACTTTACACGGGTGCGAACTCCCACATCGGCATCGGTATCAAGCATTTGCTGAAGTTGATTTGTAATGCGCGACGCTTGATCAGGTAAAGTGACTGCTATGGCAATGGCTAGTGTTTCTAAACTCGTCACTGCTGCATAGCGCACTACCCATTCTGGATCTTGAGAAATTAGCAATAGCGCCTCTAATACCTGAGTCTGAACAGATTCCACTTTCTCAGCAGGTAGTTGATGCCAGCGCAAAGTGCCTAATCCCCTGGCAGCTGCTCGCCGCACACTTAAGGAAAAATCGTTTTTTGCTGCCTCTAACAAGGTATCCAGCGCCCGAACATCGCCAATTCCCGCTAAGGCACGAATCGCCCAGGCTCTAGCACTGTAGTTGTAGTCATCAATTAGTTCCAATAGTGACGGTACTGCGGTTTCCCCGATCGCAATTAGTCCATCTACTGCCGCCACTGCCGCCCCTGGATTGTTGTAGCCTAAAGCTGCAATCAGAGTGGGAACAGATTCCTCGATACCAGCTGCCGCTAACTCCTGAACTGCGTCTAATAAGCGATCCGAGGAGTCTGCTTCTTCCACAGCACGGATCAATATTTGGGCAAGGTCACTGTTATTCATAATAATTTTTCATGACTCATTAGGGGTCAGCCAATTGTAGCTTAAGTTATCCGTAGTTGACATCATACATAAACCCCCTAACCCTGATTTTGCAGTTGGGTTGGGGGTTTATCTGTGGTAAACATTTGCTTTAAACGTATTAATAACAACTAATTCCTGGAAAATTATGACTACAACAGCGAGTCCATCAAATTTATCACTTTAATCGCACCTGCTGACAAAGTGTTTGTTGCTGTGTGCTTAACTTGATATTCTAGTAATCCTTTAAGAGAAATTAGCTTTAGACTATTTTCAGCAAGAGTTTCGGCGATCGCATCTGCTGCGGCTAGGTAGCCAATCGCTCCCAAGTCTGCTAACACTGCTCGACGCAATTGCAATTTATCTCCTGCCAGAGCTTTTACTAACCGTTCTCCATAAACTGGTTCTTGGGTTAATTGATACATGGCTCGTGCGGCAGCATATTGCACCAATTCGATTGGATGCTCTAAAAATGGTTTTACCAAAGGGATGCACTCAGTCGCCATCAAGGCTCCCAAGGCTTCTAAAATGGCCTCGTAAGGTTGAGATAAATCAGGCTGTTTTGATATCAGCTGCTCTCCTTGTAAACCTACTTCTAATAACTCGCTCAGGGCAGGAATACAAATCGGATCGCCCAGCATTTCTAAGGATTGTACCACTGCTTCCCGGACATAAAAATCTGAGCAGTCTAAACACACAATTAAAGGTGAGACTGCCTGGCGATCGCCTAGTTTCCCTAAAGCCCTAGCTGCGTTCCGTCGCAGAGGATATCCGCCTTCTGGTGTTTTGTCGGCTTCATCCTCTAACGCTTTAATCAATCCTGTAACCGCAGCTGCTTCACATATCCGAAACCTACCCAACCACCAGGCAGCATAAAAGCGCAGACCTAAATCTGCACTCTCAAGATTAGCGATCGCTTGCTCTACTGTTAAAGATTCACCATCGCCAGAGTTACCTGTTGGTGATAAATCTTCAAATTTCTGCGGACTAAAATTCATTTATGAAGAAGGAGGAGGAGCGCTTTGTTCGCTATTTGTTTGAGGTACAGCGTTCGATACAGCGTTCAATGGCTGAATGCTGACTATTTTGCCACCCAAACGAGCAATTCGCTGCATCTCTTGATTCATCCGCTTCTCAGGTACTGTGAAAAACACAGTGGCACTAGAACGAATCGGATAGTTGGTTTTTTCATTTTCTTCAACTTGGCGCAGACCCACTACTTCATACCGAAAGTAGCGACTACTCGTTGGTGTACTACTAATTGCTCCAATCATAAAATTAATTCCTAATTCTAGATCGTCATTAGTCGTTTGCCCTTAATAATGACTATTGACTAATGACTATTGACACTAAAGAGGTTTCACACTAGCTATTTTACCACCTTGTTTTAACACTCTCTGGAAGTAACTAGATAGTTCTTCATAAGGTATAACCACCGCTTGATTGACGCGGCGTGTGCTGGGATACCCAGCTCCAAAAACACCTGCCACTTCAATGCGGTAAAGCCTGCCTTCTTTACCAAAGGTTCCCGCACCACCAAAAGTACTGTTGGGGGTAACGCCTTTTTCAGAAGCAACGTATGAAAAGCCTGAGGAAGCACCAGAGGGAGGAACAACGACGGATGCACTATTGCGACCTAGTTCGCTAGCAAGGCGGGAGGATTTGCCTTTGAGTTGAGAGGTATCGCTACTGGCATAGCCGCGATAAAGTTGGAATATCCGGCTAAATCCGACAGTTTTTTGTCCTGTTTGGGTTTGAAAGCCGCGATAGTAAGGCACTATATTTTCACCAAAGTTAGATTGATACTCTGGAGAATCGATATAAGAATCAATGTCGGCTTCATATCCCTTAGCTTGATACAAGTCTAAGTGATAGACAACATCAGACTCATCATAAGGGGCACGACCCAACAAATGTTTGTAGTTGAGTTCGATGACACGAGTTTGGAAGTTGTCGTAGAAAAACTTCGATTTGTACAGTTCTGATTTAGCTATTTGACGCACAAACTCTTGCACTGTACTTTTTCCATCGCGCAGGATAGATTCAGCACTTGTCAGGCGGTCAGATGCCAGTATGTAGTTGTTGCCCAAGACTTGACGATAGACGGCAGCAATTACTCTCTCAATGTCTTCTTTGGTTGCATTTGGACGCAATTCCACAGGAGACTGATCGGTAAAAGGTTCTGTTCCCAGACGGGAAGCTGCTGTTGTAATAGCCATTGGTAATTTTTCCTTTGTAATTAATAATTGGTAAGGGGAGTAGGGAGTGGTGAAATTCCTTACTCCCTACTCCCTACTCCCCGCCCTGATTCCCTATTTATACAGCTGTAATGCTAATAACCTTACTGCCCTTGCGATTCAACTGCTGCAATTTACTAGAAAGTTGCTCGTAGGGTACGAGCAATTCCGCAGTACCACGCCGTACGACAGCTGAGTTTGGGGAAGCTGCTTGTAACACTCTGATTCGGTATGTTTCGCCGCGATCGCCTCTAGAAAGACCTGATAAGGCTCCGGCAGAGACTGGGTAAATGGGTGAAGCTAGATTTTTAGCCACTTCCCAGGTTAGCCGTCCTTGTTTTTGTCCTTGAGCGCGATCGCTATTGGCATAACCCCGATACAGTTGGAACAGTCGGCTATAGCCAACGTTTTTCTGTCCTACTTGACTTTTAAAGCCTCGATAGTAGGGCACAATATTTTCACCAAAACTATCTTGATATTCTAATGAGTCAATGTAGGAATTAATCTCAGCTTCGTAACCTTGGGAGTTGTAAAGCTCAACATGGTATGAAATCTCTGACTCATCTTCTGGGGCACGCCCCAATAAATGCTTATAATTCAACTCGATAAACCGATTTTGGGAGTTGGAGTGGAAAAACTTATCCCGATAGAGTTCCGATTGAGCAATAGCTAGCACAAATCCCCTAACAGTGATTTCACCTTGCTGCAACAGTGATTCTGCACTCTCTAGACGCTCTCCTTCTAGTAGATATGCATTACCCAAAACCTGACGGTAAGCCGCCCGGATTACCACCGCCACATCCGCCTCTGTTCTATCTGGACGTAGTTCTACTGGCGCTGAATTTTCAAACGCTCTAATCCCTAATCTCGCTGCTTGTCCCAAAGCTGCCATCTTTAACCTCCTCAGTTTTAACTGCAAAACTAAAAACTTTTTAGAAAATTTTTTCTAGTCTTTTAATAGTCTTTTTGAAATTGACACTCACCTTACTTAAAGTAAGGCGATTTTTAAGACATCATTGCCTTAATATCCTGTTTCCACAGGTTCCCAGGCTCACCCTACGGGTTTGGCAGTTCCTCATGGGTGAGAAAGAAACCTCCAGACTTTTTCTACCAGACACTGCGGGTAGCTTGCTTCCCTGTACTGGACGCGGACTCGCTCTAAGCGTTCGCGTAACGTCTCGTAGAGAAGCTATGTTGTTAGCGTCTCTGAAAGAGAAGAGAAGGCTTTACGTTACGCTAGCGTCAAGGAAGAAGATTGCGCTCGCTGCCTCTACCACATTTGCCACAAGAGGGTAGTGATATCTCCTTATGTTATTTCGGGCGTATACTTTCCCCCAGTCCGAGGGTAGGTTTTTAAATCTTGTACTGATAAAAATATTGTGCCAATTGACGGTAGCTTAAAAGAGGCACTGAATTGCGAACTTTCTTAAAGTTGTAGCAAGTACCGTACTACGTCGGTAGCTTTCATCCCTGTTCTAAAGCAAAAAATACAGAACCACGTTCCTCTTTCTCCAGGGTTTTCAGCTAGCTTTTCTTAAAAAACTGCCCGGAGAGGTAAACAACTCATAGAACTTACTTGTCATAAGAGCTGATTTCCTCTCCGGGCTAAAGAAACACTCTAGCTTAGAGTATTGATTACATAGTCGATGTAGGAATTTGCTTCAACACCTGGATCGCCGCTTAGACCGTGGTTAGCTTTGATGTACTTGAGAGCTTCAATGTACCAGCTAGGAGACAGTTCAAAAGTCCGGTTGATTTCAGCCAAGCCAGAAATCAAGTAATCATCCAAGGGGCCTGTACCACCAACAACTAAAGCGTATGTGATAATCCGCAAGTAGTAGCCTACATCACGTACACACTTGCCTTTGCCGCGTGAATCAGCCGCGAAGTTGGGGCCTTGTTGTTGAGTAGTGTAAGGGTACTTGTTATACACCGCTTGAGCTGCACCTTCGGTCAAGCGTTGAGCATTGGCGCTCAATGCTTTTGCTGCTTGTAAGCTAGCTGGCGCTTGGCGGAAGCGACCAAAAGCAACTTGAATTTCAGTGCTGCTGAGATAGCGACCTTGAGAATCAGCCGATGCAATTGCTTCAGTTAGAGGTGTTTTTGACATTTTGCTATTTCCCTTTCACAAACTTTATGGTTGAAATTTTGTTTTGTCCTATGGACAATTATTTAGTCAACATCAGCAATGCTTGGCTTAAGCCACAGCAGCAGCAGCACGATCAAAATAGCTAGCTATTTCAGATGACAGAGCGCTGCAATCTCCTCTGGTGATGTTATTTGGATCGTTGACAATGGCCAGCGAAGCTTGTTTCAGCTTTTGAATACCAACAGCAACTGATGCTCCTGGAGTTCCTAATGCTAAATAGGTTTCCCGCAAACCATTGAGGGCACGGTCATCTAGTACGCTGGAATCGCCAGCAAAAATAGCGTAGGTGATATAGCGAAGAATGATGTCCAAGTCTCTAATGCAAGCAGCTGCACGACGGCTGGTGTAAGCATTACCACCAGGAGTGATCAATTGGGGTTGTTCTGCCCACAAATCACGAGCAGCAGCAGCAACAAGAGCAGATGCATTGCTGGTAATGCGGTTAACGGCATCTGTACGCTTGTTACCATCTTTGACTAGTTCGCTCAATGCATCCAATTGTGCATCGGAGAGATATTCGCCGCGTGTATCAGCTTGGGAAACTACTTTGGCAAATGCATCTAAAACCATTGCGTTAAATCTCCTAATTTGCTTGGTTAAGAATAATTGGACTCAAAACTGAATGGTTCAGTTGATTTTTGATGTCAGCACTGCCTAACGAGTTACGAAAGGTTTAAAACAGACACCCAAGAAATAAGTTTACGATCTCCAGGCTTTCAGATTAAAACTTTTGTTAAAAAACTTCAAACTTCCATGAACGACTGGAAAACCTGATTAAGATGTTGTTTTTTACTTCCAAGTTCTCTTTATACAATGCTGCCGTATCATTATTTATTACAAATTATTATTATGTTTGTGAAATTTGTTTACATAACTTAATATTATTTACGTCTTTAGTTATGAGAGGTTAGCAGATCAGGACGGAAATAACTATCCAGTTAAAAAGTGCTAAAAAGCTGATGAGATGGGCAATATACTTATGCTTTATGGCACTCAATATCTATGTTGATACGGATATCTTCTAGTGCTCTACAAGCTAACCGAACTGTATTGACATTTCTCCATATACATTGAATTTTTCTCGCCGACTTACTTAGTTCAATGTTGATTTTGTCGCATCGATTCCAGTCCAGTATTTCTGGGAGTTTTCCGAGATTGGAATATAAAGCTGTTAAAAAAGCTTTCAATTGTTAAATTGCAGGATTCACAAACCAAAGAAAAAAGACTTGATTTTGGATGAATTTCCATGATAGTCTGCGTTTAACCAAAATATACGGTTAAACGATAATTTTACCGTACTTTAAAATTGCACAGTGTGTTTGTCACTTTGCTTTCCTCATAGTTAATGGAAATCACCTCTTATGGTAAAAGACTGGTTTGAATGGCACGACCTCTACAAAAACGAACCGAAATTGCAACAACGCCTGCAAATTGTGCAGGAATACATTTCCCATAGCTTGAACTTGTCCCAACCAGGGTTAATCCGTGTAGTTAGTGTTTGCGCGGGCGATGGACGAGATTTGCTAGGAACGCTATCAAATCACCCACGGGCAAAAGATGTTTATGCCCGACTGGTGGAGATAAATCCCCAACTAGTTGAACGTGGACAAGAAACAATAGAATCGTTGGGTTTGACAAAACAAATTGAGTTTATCAATGGTGATGCAACTATTTCCTCTAACTATGTAGGAGCAGTACCAGCAGACATTGTGATTGTATGCGGTGTATTCGGCAATCTCGCAGACGAAGCTGAACTCAATCGCTTACTGGCAAACCTGAGTTTTCTGAGCAAACAAGGTGCTTTTGTGATTTGGACTCGTGGACACTCTAAGGGTATTGCCCACTCTGAGACTGTTCGTAAATTTTTCCGTGAATATGGATTTGAAGAAGTGAACTTCAAACTCACTGCGACAGGAGACATGGGAGTAGGTATTCATCGTTACTTGGATGAAAGTTTGGCTGCACCCAAAGAGCAACAGTTGTTCGCGTTTACTGGTGTTCCAAGTAAAGCCAGGTAAATAATGCCTCTAAAACTTTTGTGACAAAAACCTTATGACCGCTACATTTAAACCTCAGTATATAAACATCTTTCGCCGTTTCACGCTGCTTTTAGCACCTGGGTTGTTAACCTTGGCAACTTCGTTAATATTAGTTAGTTGCACAGCCAAAGGGCAAAAAGCTCAAACCCCGTTTCTGCTACAAATGTATCTGAAACCAATTCATCTGGAATCAAGACCAAAGTACTTCGCATGGGATATCAATCAGCAGGCGATTTGATCAGAACAACTAAAGTATTAGAAAAGCGTCTGGAACCTCTGGGAGTGAAGGTCGAGTGGGTAAAATCCGAGTGATCAAGACTGCCCAAGGACTTGACACCCCTCGTGCATACTATATTGGTAGGAGGCAATTTGCGGTTGACAATCCGGGAGTGTTGCGGATAGTGATTGAGGAGATTGATAAAATCCAGCGCTGGGCTGAGGCACATACCCAAGAAACAGCAAAGCTAATCGCACCATACCAAAAACTACCTCCCGACATTATGCAACGCCGAAATTCCGATAACATGAGCGCTCTCCCATCCGACTAGATTTAACAAAGAGTCTGCATCGGCGGCGTAATCTGCTATGGTGTTGGGAATATCAGGTTTTGAAGTTTGACCCAGACCGCGCTGATCATAGGCCAGGATTTCAAAGTGTAGGGCTAGCGGTGAGTCAAAAATAGTCGGCGATCGCTGCAAGTCTCCTCCAGTAACATTAATAATGAGCAGGCGTTGACCAGTGCCACGAATCTCATAATACATTTACAGGTTACGAGCAGATACAAATGGCATAAATATTTTCACTTATTATTTTCGGCGAATTTGGCTGAGGGAAGTATCGCAATATTTCTAAATAAGCATCCTCCTTTAACCCTTATCGCATATTGTTGGGCACATTCCAGTGCAATCAGAATCTTTAAAGGGTACGTAGGCGTAGTCCGCCGCAGGCATCGCACCCTTTAATATGTAGCATTTACTACTTCCTAGTTCCTACCAAACACACTGCTAAGGGCACGCGCCATATTTTGTGGTTGCATTGCATCCATTGCAGCGGTGGGTTCGTAGCCGCAGTGAACCATACAATCAGCACACTTGGGATTACCACTCTTCTGGCCGTATTGACTCCAGTCAGTTTGTGCGAGTAATTCTTTGAAGGTAGAGTAATAACCTTCGTTGAGCAGATAGCAAGGTTTTTGCCAACCGAGAACACTATAACTAGGGCTACCCCAAGGTGTGCATTCGTAGTCCTTCTCACCAATGAGAAAATCTAGGAACAACGGATTGTGATTGAAGTTCCAGTTTTTTGCACCACTTTTGTATGGAGCCAGAATTTCTCGGAAGAGGGCGCGAGTTTGTTCGCGGTGGAGAAAATGATCTTGATCTGGTGCCCACTCATAACTGTAGCCAGGAGAAATCATCATCCCGTCAGTATTTAGTGTTTCCAGAAAGTTGAAGAACTCTTGCATATCTTTAGGTTCAGTACCTTCAAAGATAGTGGTGTTAGTGGTAACACGAAAGCCTTTAGCTTTAGCGGCACGAATAGCTTTGACAGCAATATCAAAAACACCTTGGCGATCAACGCAGCGATCATGTAATTCCCGCATTCCATCTAAATGCACGCTGAAAGTCAGGTAAGGGGAAGGTTGAAACTTATCCAGGCTCTTTTCTAATAACAAACCATTGGTACACAAGTAAATATATTTCTTGCGCTCAATTAATCCCTGGACAATCTTATCAATCTGCGGATGCAGCAGAGGTTCTCCTCCAGGAATGGAGACAACTGGTGCGCCGCACTCTTCCACTGCGGCAAAACACTGTTCTGGGGTGAGATTTTGCTTTAATATTTCCTTTGGATGTTGAATTTTACCACAACCACTACAAGCGAGATTACATCGAAAAAGAGGTTCCAACATTAATACTAAAGGAAAGCGTTTACGTCCTTTCAAACGCTGAGTAACAAGATACTTCCCAATATCTATAGCTTGTTGTAGATTAACTGCCATTGTTGCGATCGCTCCTCTTTTAAAGATAAATACACCACTTTCTCAACCCCAAGATTTATCTATGGGGTCTTCAATTTTGACTTTTGACTTTTGACTTCCCCAAAGGGGTTGACATATCCCGAGCAACAAACCAATCCACAGCATCTTTGAGTGCGGCGTTTAGCGAAGATTGGGGTAGACCCAATTCTCGTACAGCCTTGGCAGCATTGTAATACATCGGTTGTTTCGCCATCCGAACGCCATCCAATGGTACTGAGGGCGATTTTCCTAATGGTGCGAGAATTTTTTCATCAACCCAGGCAACGCTCAGGGGCAACCAAGCGGGTACTTTTTGTTGAGGTGCGCTCAGACCTGTGATATCAGCGAGTTGGTCGAGTAGTTCTTTGAAACTAAGGTTTTGATGACCTAAGATATAGCGATCGCCTGATTTACCCCGCTGCAAAGCCAGTAAATGCCCCCACGCTACATCTCGCACATCGATAAAATTTAAACCAGTATCCAAGTAAAAAGGCATTTGCCGTCGTAAAAACCGCAGTATTATATCACCCGTCGGGGTAGGTTTGATATCCAACGAGCCAATGGGGCTAGTGGGATTGACTATAACTACCTCCTGACCTTTAGCAGCAGCTTGTATAGCTTCTTGTTCAGCCAGAAACTTAGACTTTTTGTAGTTACCCACCAACTTTTCTAAGGGACTCTGATGTGTTTCATCTACAACTTCCCCTAACGATCCTACCCCAATCGCTGCCACTGAACTCGTGTAGACGGTGCGCTCAACGTTAGCTTTGCGAGCTGCTGCCAACACATTACGTGTACCCAGGACATTGTAACGATGAAGTAATTCTCGGTCTGTCTGCCAGAGGGAATAATGAGCTGCCACATGAAATAGGTATTGACAACCTCCCATCTGTTGCCAAAGATTTGGATTGTTCAAATTGCCTTTGACAATTTCTACCTCTAAACCGCGTAAATTCTCTAAATTGCTGCTATGGCGTACCAGCACTTTGACTGCATATCCCTGTTGCAGCAACAACCGTACCAAATGGGCACCAATAAAACCCGTACCTCCTGTGACAAAAACCTGCATCAACTTCCCCCCCTCTTCTCAAATCGGGGAAACCAATCATCCAAAATGGTGTAGACTACTGGCACAACAATCAAACTGAGGATAGTTGAAGTTACTAGTCCACCTGCGATCGCTACAGCCATAGGCGATCGCAATTCAAAACCAGCACCCAAACCTAGAGCGATCGGTAGCATCCCTAAAATAGTGGCAGCTGTGGTCATCATAATTGGTCTGAGGCGCACTAGTCCGGTCTTAAGGATCGCCTCGGTGCGCTCTAAGCCACCGTTGCGTAACTGATTGATGTAATCTACAAGCAAAATTGCATTTTTATTTGCCAGCCCCAGCAAAAAGACAAAACCGATCAATGAGATCATGCCAAAGTCGCTCTTAGTAATTAGTAGCGCCAACATCGCCCCCACCAGTGCTAAAGGCAAAGAGACACCAATAACTAGAGGGTCTACCCAGCTTTTGAATAGTAAAATTAGTACTACAATAATACATAGGGCAGATAGAGCTAAAGTACTGCCGAAACTGCTAAAAACCTTATTTTGGTTAGCAGAGTCTCCCCCTAAATTTAAAGAAACATTAGACGGTAACACGGCGTTTGCTTCAGCTATCACTTTGTCGGTGGCATCACCTAAAGACAGATCTTTGCCAAGATTAGCACTGATGTAGGCTACACGCTGATTATTCAGACGCTCGATCTGAAAAATCGTGCCCTGTGGATTCGTTTCACCTGTAACTGTAACATCAGCGAATCCCGGTAGCCTTTGAATCCTTTCTTTAATTGCTTTGACTGCTTTGCTCAAAGCTTGGAGATTATCACCTTGCAATGCTATTTGCAGGGGTTTTTGACCGCCGGAATCGACAAATTGAATATCTTCAACACTAGTAGTTACCCCAGAAAGAGTAGGTAATGAGGAGCGCAATTGGTCTTGTAATTCCGCAGTTGTGATTGTGCGGTTTTTCTTTAACTTTATATATAGTGTCCCTTTATTTGGTTCACCTTCACGAGAGCCAACAGTGGTAAATACCGTTTCAACTGGCGGTGATTTTCTGACTACATTTTCTAATTTCTTCGCAACCTCAAGAGAATCGTTCAAGGGATTAGGGATTGGAGACTGGAGACTGAGATTTCTCCCCTGCTCCCCTGCCCCTCTGCTCCCCTGCCCTTCTGCTCCACTAGGAATACTCGGCAAAGGAGCCGTATAAGCAATATTAAATTCGCCGCGATCAAGTTTGGGAATAAACCCTTTAGGAATTAGTGGAATCAGTGCTATTCCTGCAATGAAACTGAGTGCAGCTAACCCGATAACTATCTTCCGGTGATTTAAAGACCAACTCAGCAAGTTTCTGTAAGATTGGGTAAACGCTACCCAGATTTTTGCTTCCCGACGCGGGGAGAGCGATGATTTAGGTTTCAGCCAGTAGATAGCCAGAACTGGAGATAAAGTCCGAGCAACTAGCAGAGAAGCAAGCATCGCGGCTGAAACAGTTATGCCAAAAGGCTTGAAGAACTGACCGATTACCCCACCCATCAAACCTATAGGTAGAAAAACCGCTACTGCTGTCAAAGTGGCGGCGGTGACTGTCAACCCAATTTCATTTGTAGCTAAAAGCGCTGCTTGGCGGGGAGTTTCCCCATCTTCAACGTGTCGCATGATGTTTTCCACATCGACGATCGCATCATCAACAATGCTACCAATCACCAAAGCTAAAGCCAGCAGGGTGATCGTTTCCAGGTTGAAGCCGAAAATCGCCATGACGATAAATGTCGCCAACAAAGACGTGGGAATCGCCAAGGCAGAAATGAGAGTTGCTCGCCAATTCCATAAAAAAGGAAAAATTACTACTATTGACAACAAGACTGCTTCCAGCAAAGCATCGATTGTTGACTGGGTGGCTTGGCGGATATATTCTGCTTGAGTGGCAGCTAAGGTGAGTTTGACATCTTTTAGGGTAAAGCGTAGCCTTTGAACTTCTTTCTCAACCCGACTCACGACTTCCAAAGTATTAGCACTACCGCGTTTGATTACCTGAAATGCGAGTGCATCTTCACCGTTAAATCTGACTAATGTCGCCCCCCCTTGGGGGAGAGCCGTTGCACTCGCATTCGCTGGATTTACCGGAGGAGTCGCCGTAGCAGCGCCTAGTAGTGAGACTTTTAGTACTCCTGGTAATTTAGCGATCGCACTAACAATCTCATCTTGCGCTAACTTCGTCAAATCTTTAAGATTCCGTGTGGGACTCTCTATGGCATAACTAATGGCGGCTGACTCGTTTAGATTCAGAGGAATAATTTTAGAAGTTCCTCCTTGAGGTAGATTCAACTGCTTCAGGGCAGCTTCAACCTTTTTGGTCGATGTTTCTAAATTCGTCCCAACGGCAAAAGAGAGGCTAACAGCAGTTTGACTAGGATAGGTGGATGAGCGGATATCCTCCAGTCCTTTAAGGGAGCGGAGGCGTTCTTCTAAGGGTTTGGTGAGCTTCGCTTCTGTATCCAGGGTAGTTGTCAGGGGAGCGGTAGCATTCACAACCACCACTGGAAAGGTAATATCTGGAAACAAGGCATATTTAAGGGAACTGAAAGCCAGAACACCAGCTACCGTTACAGTAATCCAAAAACTCACCGTCAGCCACGAAAATTGAATCGCTAATTTGGAAATATTGAAGAGTTCTCGTGCGGATTTGGAGTTATGAAACTTTACCATCTTGGAAAATTATCGTGTGGATGACACAATTATTTAGTCATGCTACAGCAATCATCTTCGGTTTGCGAATTTTGGTTACTACTAAACGGCAATATTACTTATTATCACTTAGATATGACCCAATCTTTAATGCAAGCTATAGTTAGTAGTTACCCAGCGACGGTGAGCGATCCTATTTTACAAACTGCGTAGGCGTAGCCCGTCATAGACATCGCTCTCCAATGTAAAGAAGACACACCTATCTACTCTAAACATTAATTGACCGTTAAGGACTTCCAGTGAAAAAAACATCCTATTGTAAGGACACAAAGCTATGCGTCCCTATAAACTTACAAATAATTTAGGATAATTTCTTTTTTGGAAGTCCCTTAAAACTTGAAAAGATTGAGAGAGCTAATGCCTAATTTTTTGCCCATTAACACAATTTTGGTGCCTCAAGGAGCAGAATATAAAGCTGTGTGTCGCGGATTAAGCGGCATTACTGCCTCCATCCCAACAATAGTAGCCATACCTGTTGGGATGAAGCCTTTACTCAAATACCTGCAACAAGGACAATTTCTGACTCCAAAATCCAGAGTGCTGATTATGGGTATCTGTGGCAGCTTGAGCGATCGCTATACAGTTGGTGATATTGTGCTGTATCAAAATTGTGTTTATCAGGGGAAACAGCAAGAATGCGATCACACTTTTACAGCACAATTGCACTCTTCATTATCAGAAAAAGTCTCTTTGGTCAAGTCACTGACAAGCGATCGCGTGATTTGGTCTGCGCCAGAAAAACGCCGTTTGGGTGAAACTTTGGCCGCTGATGTTGTTGATATGGAAGGATTTACCGCTTTAGAATTTTTCAATGCAGCTAGGGTTTCCGTGGCAATGCTGCGAGTAGTCAGCGATGATTGTCAGCATAATATCCCCGATCTGACACCAGCAATTAACTCTGATGGTTGCCTAAACCCTTTTATTTTAGCGATCGTCATGCTTCGACAACCCCTTGCCGCTACTCGGTTGATTCGAGGTTCTTTAACAGCATTAAAGGTGTTAGAGCAAGTTACAAATCTGCTTTTTTCAGGCTCTAGCAATAAATAATCTGTTACGTACAGCAATTTTTAGGTATAGCAAAGTGCTGTTAGCGTCAGCGGGGCGTTTAGCCCGTGCTGAGCAAAGCCGGAGACTCCGAAGCTCCGGTCTGAGTATAAACCCGGTGAAATCAAGGCTTTTAGCAATCAACATTGTCCTAATACCAATTTGAAAAAAGAATGCGACAGATACACATCTCCAAAACCTTGTCCTGTCTAGATTCTTAATTTTGAATTTTGAATTTTGAATTGGTATAACCTATGTGGCTACGGCTATAAATAACCACGCAGTAGGGACACAGCAATACTGTGCCCTTACAACATATCTCTTTTTTATGACTTTTGGAAGAGAATAATCTAGAATGCTTACACCATAAGACTTTTGCCAAAAAACTTGATTTGAACCATTCTATTAGAAAATAAACGCTCAAATGTTCGCCCCATCCACAGTTAAAAATTTGGCTCTTATTTTTATTTTTACAGAGTAACTAAAGAGAGATATAGCAATACTAAATTAGTTGTGAAAATCTTTCTTGATTATCTTTATTCTTTTTGTGTCTCTACCTTTAGTTAGAAAAATAATTTTTCACCAATCAAATGAGAACATTACATATTTTTTGCTTTTATGTCACTTGAAGACAAACTAATAACAATCAACATAATTTAGGTATTTATTGTGAAATTGCTTGGGGATAAGTTTTACAGAAACTTCATCGTTATACATATCAAATAGAATCCCATATTGGGAAGCATAACATATAACCTTATCAGGGTTGGGTTCCATGAGAGCTAATTGCACTGAATTGTAAATCAAAAATACCTTTTTGCCAGAATAGCTCGGAACTAATTTACCAACTATCGAACAGAATTTATGAAGCTCAATGACAAGCTGTATCTATACTCGTTTTTGGCTCGTTTTCCATTACTCAAAAAAAGTTACACCGCTAAAATTTTGTTTGTGGCATTTTTGGGTACTCATATACCACTTCTAACCTTACTCTTGAGTTTTGTTATCTCAAACTCCTATTCCTTGGAGATGGCGATTCAAGTTATGCTTGTTGCTCTGTTGGCTACCTTAGCGGGTACAGTCGCCACCCTCTACGCACTACACCACCTTCTCAAACCGGTTATTTTGACATCTGCGGCATTGCAAAATTATCTAAACACCAAAACCTTACCTAAATTGCCTACAGAATTTGCTGATGAAGCCGGTACATTGATGACGGATACTTCACAAACTCTTTACAAATTAGATGAGTTAATTCATTACATCAGTAATTATGACGATCTAACTGGATTGCCCAATCGTGATTTATTCTGCCATCGCCTCCATCAGACTCTATCCCAACCTGAAAACAACCAGCGCTTTGTAGCCGTCTTTTTACTAGGTATTGATGATTTCACTGCTATGAGTCATGGTTTGGAGCATGAAACAACAAATTTGTTGTTAAGAGCAGTTGCTCAGAGGTTATCACTGTGCATGACACAAACAGATGTTATTGCCCATTTGAGTGAAGATGAATTTGCCATTGCCCGCATAGACATTGTTTCTTTTGAAAGTGTGATTAAGCTTTCTCAGATACTGTTAAGCACCCTGAGCAAACCCTTTTCTATAGAAGGGAACTTAATTCATATCACCGCCAGCATCGGCATCACAATTAATGGAATAAATGAGCGTAATAGCATAGATCAACTTTTGCAACAGGCTCACATAGCACTATACCAAGCGAAGCGGCAAGGGCGTAGCAAATATCAATTTTATTCACCGGAAATTAATGCTCAGTTGCAGGAGCGAATAACTTTAGAAAATGAATTACGTGGAGCGCTTGAGCGCAATCAACTGCTGGTTTATTATCAACCTCTGGTTGATTTACACAGTGGACAAATTATTGCTGTGGAAGCATTGGTTCGCTGGCAGCATCCTACATTAGGTTTGGTTTCTCCAACAAAGTTTATTCCCATTGCTGAAGCCAATGGTTTGATCCTACCAATTGGTGAATGGGTCTTGCGAACTGCTTGTGCCCAAAACCGTGCTTGGCAGCTTGCTGGATTTAACCCAATTCGGATATCTGTAAATCTGTCAGCTCGACAGTTTGAACTGCCGAATCTGGTTGAGGTCGTTAGTAAAATTCTTGAAGAGACTGGACTCCAAGTATCTTACCTAGAATTGGAAGTGACAGAAAGCTTTTTGATGGCTGATATGGAGCGATCGGTTAAAACCTTAAAACAATTACGAGAACTGGGTATATGTTTGGCTCTAGATGACTTCGGTACTGGTTATTCTTCCCTCAACTACTTGAAGCGGTTTCCCGTAAACATGCTCAAGATTGATCGGTCATTTGTACAGGATATTATATCTAATTCTGATAGTGCCGCCGTCACGAATGCGATTATTGCCTTGGCAAAAAGCTTGCGGTTGAACATCACGGCAGAGGGTGTGGAAACCCAAGAACAGCTTGACTACCTAAAAATGCTGGGATGTGATGAAGGTCAGGGTTACTACTTCAGTTGTCCTGTGCCCGCCGATCTAATTATCCCGATGTTGCAGAAAACTTCTCAGCAGATGCAGAAAATTCCAGCATAACGTAGATGCGTAAGCCAGAAAATACACCCCTGATAACGTTTCACTGATAGTATCTTTCAAGTCATCTTTTTAGGAGAAGGTAAAGTTGCTGTTGCTAGTTCAGGTTTGGCAGTAAGTGAGGTAGATCCAGTCACTGTTAAGGTTATGGCAGAAATTGCGATTGATATTAGCAATCAAACTTCTAAGCCTTTAAGTGATTTCAATGCTGATGATTATAATGCTGTAATATCAAGTCCAGCCAATTAGTTATGATTCTTGAATCTATGCAGAAACCCAAAAACCCTTCCCCTCTGCCCCCTTGCCCCTCTGCTGCCTTAATGATAAGTCTTTAACCGGACATGATATAATTTCATTATGTGGTTGTGGTGTTAATTTACCCCAAGAGTGGGTATTAAGAGATGTGTTTGAAGATTGGCAACTTGATGCCCCGCAGAGAAATCAATTGAAACTTTTCGCCATGTTCGAGATGAAGTTAAGGAACGAGTTGTAAAGTTAATTAGTCTCTCAATTAACAATTGCTACAACTATAAATCAGGTCAGCGATCGCTCGCAGTAACTTAGCTGGCTCTACTGGTTTGGTGATATGCTGCCCAAATCCGGCGGCAATTGCCTATTGATAATCAACCTCACCAGCATAAGCTGTAAGGGCGATCGCAGGAATGTTTCCTCTAAGTTCTGGTGACATAGCTCTAATTTATAGATGTACTGATTGTTTTTGTTGCGAATAGTGCCGCGAGATACAAAGCGTCTTTGCTACAGTACCATGTTTAAAAACATTGGTTCCTCCTGTCTTTTGAAGATCCGCTATTAATAAAACTTTTGCCTAATCCTAATCTTTAACCGTTTTGATTAATCAACACTCCGAAAACTTATTAAACAGTCAACAGGAAAATGCACCAGGTGAAGGCTATATATTTAACTGGTTTGATTGGTTTTGTCTTTGGTATCCTCCAGGGTGGCTAATTTTATTCAATCGCCATTGGCAGCACTATCACATAGATCCAGATGGTTGGAATTGGCTAGAATATGGATTATTTTTAATTCCTGGTGGATTTTATCTAGCGTTGCTGAGTCGCTGGTTGCGTCTGGGTCTTCGTTCACCTCAAAAAAAAGTTGGTGAATTCGATTCCAAATATCAACAAGCTTTTCGCAAAGAACTTCTGGGCCCTATAGTGAAATACTATTTTCAGGGAGAGTTGCAACAAGTTGAAAACTTGCCACCAACAGGGCCATTGATTGTGGCAATGAATCATACCGGGATGTGTTTTCCTTGGGACTTTTTAACCTTGGGTTATTTATTAAGTGAAGCCAAAGGATGGGTTGTACAACCCATAGCAAATCCAGTATTATTTGAGCATCCTTGGGTGATTTGGTGGCTACCATCTCAATGGTCGCAGGTTTTAGGTGGTGTGCAAGCCAAATTAGATGATTTTGAAGGGGCGCTTGCTCAAGGTAAAATTCTTTTATATGCACCCGAAGGTATTCGCGGGCCTTTGAAAGGTTGGAGAAGACGCTATCAACTAGAAAAGTTTGATGTGAGTTTTGTTCAGTTGAGCGATCGCTATCATATTCCCATTCTGCCAGTAGTTTGCATCGGGAGTGAATTTTTGCATCCTTGGGCTGTTAATTTTACTAAATTGCAACGACTAGTCAAACTACCATTCCTACCTTTGTCACCTTTAATATTTGCCTTACTTCTGTTTCCCTCAATGGGAGTTTGGGCAATGAGAACTCGTTTGCGTTACTTTATTAGCCCTTTGCAACCAGCAGGATTAGATAACCACTTAAAGAAAGGGCGTGCAGCCGCCTATCAACAGGCGCAACAATTACGAGAAAAACTGCAACTTCAAACTAATCAATTTTTGGGTAAATCTTAATAGTACAAGCTGAAATTGGTTGATTATAACAAATTCACGATGTGGTTCAATTAAATAAAAGCTATTGTAAGTTTGTAGTGCATTTATGGAACCTGGGACGCTGATGGTTGTTGTGAGTGCGATCGCTACTATACTGTCGACTAAGCTACTAGAGAAAATCGGCGAAAAGATTGGTGATGCTGTATGGGCGCTAGGTGGCAAGTTAATAGAAAAGCTTCGCTAGAAGCATCAAGCACCATCTCTCAACAGTGCTGTAGAAGTAAATGAAGCGCAACGATTAGATTATGATCAAGCAGTGCTAGAACTTTAAGCAGCAGAACACCGTACTTTAGATTTTTCTTATCCTTATTTAGGCTCTACGACAGATGTGGTTCAAATAAATAAAACTTACTGTAAATTAATCTTTGCAGAAATTATTTGAGAATTTTTTAAAAAAGAATGGAAATCAAACAAATTTGTGTGATTGGGGCTGGAATTAGTGGTCTTGTAACAGCTAAAACTTTTCTCGAAGAAGGCTACGACGTTACTGTATTCGAGAAACAAAAAGGACTTGGTGGTGTTTGGGAAAAATCTCGAACTTACCCAGGATTAACAACCCAGAATACAGGTGACACATATAGTTTTTCTGACTGTCCCATGCCTGCATCATACCCAGACTGGCCAACAGCAGAGGATATGCAGAATTATCTAAATTCATACGCCCAGAATTTTGGGGTTCTTGAAAGGATTCGCTTTCAAACGGAAGTTACTAAGGTTTACCGAAAAACTGGAGAACGACCAGGATGGGTAGTTACCATCAGAGTGAAGGAAGGTAATGGGGATGGGACAAAAGAGGAAAAACACGAATTTGACTTTGTGCTAGTGTGCAATGGAGTATTTAGTTTCCCTAATTTACCTTCTTTGCCTGGTAGGGAGGAGTTCGCAGCATCTGGAGGACGAGTACTCCATTCTACTGAGTTTAACGATGCTTCAATCATTGAGGGTAAGCGGGTAATAGTAGTAGGTTTTGGCAAGTCTGCCTGCGACATTGCGACTTTGGCGGCGAACATAGCCAAAGCATCCACCCTTGTCTTCCGTCAACCTCTATGGAAGATTCCGAGATTTTTCTTGGGTTTAGTAAATCTGAAGTATGTTTTATTAACGCGATTTTCAGAAGCTTGGTTTCCCTATCGTCAGATGGGACGGATTGAAAGAGTGCTGCACACTCTGGGTAAGCCACTAGTGTGGGCTTTCTGGCGCACTAACGAGATAGTGCTGCGCCTCCAATTTGGGCTTGATAGTTGCGGTATGTTGCCCGAACAACCGATGAATCAGGCTAACTGTCAAATTTCTATAGCTCCCCCAGATTTCTTCAAGTACGTACACTCTGGTAAAATACAGGCAATTAAAACCAGCATTGCCAAGTTTATCCCTAATGGCGTGGAATTAATCAATGGTCAGCAGTTACAGGCAGATATAGTAATTTTTGGTACAGGATTTCGCCAACAGCTTCCCTTTCTAGAAGCAGAATATCGCCGACAATTGGTCGATGAAGATGGCAATTTTAAACTTTACCGTTATCTGATTCACCCTAATATTCCACAAATGGGTTTTGTTGGCTATAACACTAGTTTGTACAGTCAGTTAACATCAGAAGTTGGTGCTTGGTGGTTAGCAGAGTATGTCAAAGGCAACTTGTTATTGCCTTCAACCTCAGCAATGTATCAAGAAATAGCAGCAGATATCGATTGGATAAAAACTCAATACAATAGCGTTGTAGCAAAGGCGACATGCATTGCCGCGTTTTCCTTGCGCTATACCGAGCAACTGATGGAAGATATGGGTGCGAATAATCAACTTCGTGTCTGGAAGGGGATTTCACAAATTATGATGCCTGTGGATTTATCCCTCTACAACAAACTTCGACAGGAATTAAAGTCGCAAAGACTGAGAAATATCAATAATTCTCCTAAACAATTAACTAAATCTTTGTGAGTCGAAACAGCCGCTAAACTGACTCTACTGAAGAAGCACCGAAACGATAACCTTTGCCGTAGACTGTGTGAATCAGCGTAGTTTCTTTACCCACCTCAATCTTACGCCGCAGCAAACGAATTAATGCCGCAATTACATTACTACTGGGTTGTTCTGACTCTTGCCACAAATTTTGCATAATCTGGGCATGAGTTAGAAGTTGTCCAGTGTGTTCCATAAAGTATTGCAACAACTGGCTTTCTTTTTGCGATAACTCAATTATTTGTCCTTGGCGATAGGCTACTTGATTTTCACTATCAAGTTCTAAATCAGCAACGGTTAAACGTCCAGTAGTGGTTTCATAGGTTTGGGAACCGGAACGACGCAATAAAGCCCGGACTCTTGCTAATAATTCCCGCAATTCAAAAGGTTTAACTAAATAGTCATCAGCACCAGCATCTAAACCTTGTACGCGGTCATCAAGAGTATCTTTAGCTGTAAGAAACAATACGGGAGTGGTTTTGCTTTGGCGTCGCAATTCCTGACAAATCTCTAACCCCGTTTTTCCTGGCAGCATCCAATCTAAAATAAGTAAGTCATAACTGCCTGCTTGTGCAAGTTCGTTGCCAGATGTCCCATCATAAACGGCATCTACAGCGTAACCCTCACGAGTTAGTAAGCGGCTCAAGGGTTGAGTTAGTTCAACTTCATCATCAACTAATAAAATTCTCATGCTGCTTGTGGTAAGCATATAGAGATATTCTCAATATTATTCAACTGCCAAGACGCTAAGGATACCAATAAAAAAAATGCTGACTGTTGCATTGCCAAAAGGGGAACTACTTAAAAATAGCATCCGCTTGCTACAAGCTGTCGGATTAGATTTTAGTGCTTTTTTAGATTCAGGAACTCGCCAACTTCAAATTCTTGATACTAAGGGAGTTGCGAAAGCTTTACTGGTACGGGCGCAAGATGTTCCTGTTTATGTGGAATATGGTCAAGCACAACTGGGGGTTGTTGGTTACGATGTGTTACGGGAGAAGCAGCCGCAAGTTGCCCACTTGGTAGATTTGCAGTTTGGTCATTGTCGAATGTCAGTAGCGGTAAAAGCATCTAGTTCTTACCAATCGCCTTTAGATTTACCACCGCATGGTAGAGTTGCTTCAAAATATGTGAATTGTGCTCGTGAATATTTCCATAGTCTGGATTTACCTGTGGAAATAGTGCCGTTGTATGGTTCAGTGGAATTAGGCCCAATTACTGGAATGTCAGAAGCGATCGTAGATTTGGTTTCTACAGGGCGAACTTTGCACGAAAATGGTTTGATTGAAATTGCTAGTCTGTATCAAAGCACGGCGCGGTTGATTGCCCATCCTCTGAGTTACCGCCTGAATACGGGTAATCTGAGTGATGTGATTGGCAAGCTGCGGGAGACTGTTTTGGTAGGGGTTTAATATCATGTAATTCGTAATAACGCTTCTTTAGATGCTCGTTCCTAGCTAACGCTGTACTATTTGTTCGTACAGCATCTTGTAGTCAAGTGACTTGCAGATAAAAAATACTCAACTGTTATACCAATTCGATTAATGATTGCAACATATCCTTGGGTAAAGACGTGATAAATCGCGTCTCTACAAATGGTCTATTTGTCGTATTCTTTTTTAAAATTGGTATAATTTTTGGCTAAAAAATAGGTTTTAAAAGCCCTTATCTTTTGTTGCATATGACTTGTATAAACTCACTGCATACAAAGATTAAATTTTTTATTTAACCTTTCAGCAAATTGAATCAAAGTTATATTTATATTATTTTTGCAGACAAAGTAATATTTTTTGCTTGTTAAAATTTGATGCGATCGCAAAAAAAATTAACCAGTATTATTTTGAAAAAAATTATTGATAATAAAAAGCAATTTCAAATTATTCTTGACATGTAATCTGATGATATTCAATCAAAAAAAGGTAGGTGAAAATATGTTTCAGGCTACTCGCCGCCGTCTTGCAATTTGGTACACTGCCGTCACTGCTATATTGTTGCTACTGTTTGCCAGTGGCGTTTATTTATACGTTCGTACTACACTGATTGAGCGGATTGATGACACCCTTAACCATGTAGTGGAAATAGTGGAGCGTTGCCTCACAACCAGTGGTTGTGCATCTACACTCATATTTGAGCCAATTAATACTGATGCAGATAAATTTCGCATTAATGTAGAAGCCAGTTTTGGTGACAATACCGACACTGTAGAAGATGACCACATTGACTTAGAATGGTTTAGTCCAACTGGTAAATTACTTTGGTCAACGCTATCTGAACCCCTAAATATTCCTATTCGTGTCAATCGCACTGGTGAAACTGTGCGCGTAGTCAAGGGAGAGAGTGAAAATTCAAAATTAAAAATTCCTAATTCCCCACTCTTATTACGACAAGTCACCCAACGCGTAGAAGTGAGACGACAAGTATTAGGATATCTGCGTGTTAGTCATCCCTGGTTTGAAGTTACTAAACCTAGTCGCCAGTTAATTTTTGATTTGGCATTAGGTATTGGGTTAATGGTGCTTTCCGTAGGCGCAAGTGGTTGGTTTCTTTCGGGTAAAGCGATGGAACCAGTGGGTGAATCTTATCAACGTCTTAAACAATTTACTGCTGATGCTTCCCACGAACTTAGAAGTCCGATCACTTTGATTCAAACTAATGTGCAAGTTACGCTTGCTGACTTGGATTTAGCAGAGACAGAAACGACTACTTCTTTGCAATATCGACAACAGTTAAAGGTGGTGGAACGGTTAACCCAGCGCTTGGGTAAGTTAGTCGATGACTTACTCTTTTTAGCACGACAGGATAGTGGTATTAGCAAAGATACTTTTTCACCTTGTCCGTTGGATGCTTTGCTAATAGAGGTGGTTGAAGAACAACAATTGTTAGTCCCTGAGAAAGAAATCACCCTTTCTCTAGACTTAGTTGACCCTCCTATTTCTGAAACTAGCCCTGAATTACTGGAAAATTGGTTTACTCTTGTAGGTAATTGGGATCAATTGGTGCGGTTGTTCACAAATTTAATTGCTAACGCTTTGCATTACACTCCAGCACATGGACGAGTGAAAGTGGAATTGGCGCGGATAGAAGGAATAAATCGTGTTTCTGGACTACGTAACACCAGTGCCCAGTTGCAAGTTAAGGTGAGTGATACCGGAATTGGAATTCCAGCCGAAGCGCTACCACGCTTATTTGACCGCTTTTATCGAGTAGATCCAGCGCGTACTCATAGGACGGGGAATACGGCGACAGCCAGCGCTACTGGTTCAGGATTGGGATTAGCGATCGCTCAAGCTATTGTCGAACATCATCACGGTCATATTCAAGTTGAAAGTAGCCAAGGCGTTGGGACTATTTTTACTATCACTTTACCAATAATTCTTGAGTCTTAATTCGCTAATAAACTTTTATTTCTTGTGATAGATGTCAGATTTTAGTCCATTCTAGCAGACTTTAATTCTTAGCGAGAAAATTAATTTTTTAGCAGTATATTGAATTTGACTACTACACAAATGTGCTTAGTGATAATGATTAAGACTTTAAATCTTGAGAATGAAATATTTTCATTTTTTTAGATGATTTCCGTATCCTTAGCTAGATGCGATAAATTGAGTCATTTGTTAGATATTTAGATATACTCAACGACCGATAAAACCTAATTTAATTTCCGGTTGGAGAAATTTTTGTAATAAAAAAAAGTTAAAGTTTTGTTAGGAGTTAAGAACAAATATGAAGTTTCAAAATTTCCGCAAGTCTAGCAAGTTATTTGGCGCTCTTTGTGGAGGATTGCTGATTAGTCTGCCAGCAATTCCTCAAGCTTTCGCACAAGAATCTACTCCCAATGTTAAAGAGCCAGG
Source organism: Nostoc sp. (assembly GCF_036917535.1). Classification (GTDB taxonomy): domain Bacteria; phylum Cyanobacteriota; class Cyanobacteriia; order Cyanobacteriales; family Nostocaceae; genus Nostoc. Next base: position 42,301 of record NZ_JBALDA010000052.1, on the reverse strand, counting down.
AGCTACTTCTTCAACACTAAACCCACGTCCCAGTATTTTTAGCGAACCACCCTACAACCGCTCTCAAGCTCCCGTATCACCAGAATCAGGTGTCACACCATCACAACCAGTTCCTCCGGCTGAAGGGCAAGTGTCTCCCGTACCACCACAACCAGTTCCTCCGGCTGAAGGGCAAGTGTCTCCCGTACCACCGCAACCAGGTGCTAGACCAGTACCCCCAGTTCCTGGTGATCGAACTCAACAGCCTTCACCACCTGCGGTTTCTACTGACCAACAACCACTGGTAGAACCACGGCAAACCCCCAATGCAACGATCGCAATTACTAATGGTACGGTTAATGTCAAGTTAGTTAATAATACTGCGGCTAATATAACTTTCCAAGTGATTGGCGATACGGCACCGCGATCGCTACAAGGTAAGTCAGATGTAACACTGCAAGCTTTAAAAGTACCAGTAACAGTAACATTTGAACGAGAAGATGGCGGACAGTTGATAGTGACTCCACAACAAGCTGCTTCAGAGCCAGGAAATTTGGAAGTTACATTTAAGGAAGCCACCAATGCAACACAGGGTAGAAGTACAATGAGAATTGAACGAAATGGTTCGGTGTTCTTGAATTAATTAATTTAGAATTAGGGCGAAGGTCATTCACGGCTACATAAATAAGAGCTACACCGACCTAGACTAGAGAAAATCAAGTTTTTATAACCCACGTAGGTCGATTTTGCCTGTGTAGATGTGGTTTCCAACCGCCCTTTTAACTACTTTCGCTGAAGCATTTTAGTTAACTGATTCAGCAATTGCACTTCTTGCTTGCTGTCTTGCAATGTCCGCGCCAGTATAATTGCCCTTTCGTAAAAATTGCGGGCAGTTAAATAATTACCTTGTTGCTTATATAACTGAGCATAAGATTCAAAAGATTTTAACTCTTCGCGTAAATTTTGTAATTCTTTAGCGAGTGCTAAACGCTGCTCTAGTAAGTCAAAGGCGCGTTCGTAACGTCCGACAGCAGTGTGAGCCGTAACTAAACCGTCAATTGCCCGTAATTGATTAGTGCGATCGCGGTTGGTTTTAGCTGTCTGCATTGCTTCACCATAAGTAGCAATGGTATCTCGATAATCTCCAGATGCTAAATAAGCATCTCCTAAATTATTCAAGGTATTTGCTTCACCGATGGCATCGCCAGTCTGACGGCGGAAAATTAAAGCATTTTCGTACAGTTTAATCGCCTTGTTATAATCTCCCGACGTGGCACTTACCAAACCCAAATTATTCAAAGACAGTCCTTCACCTTCAATATTTTTGACACCGTGAGCAATTGCGAGTGCATCTTCAATTGTTTTAGCAGCAGCAGCAGATTCGCCTTGTTGCAGCAGATATGTACCGATATTATTCAGCACAAAAATCTGGGATTGGAAGTCTTTAGTATCACGAGCGATGGCTAATCCTCTTCTGAAAGCATCTTCCGCCTCTTTTGAACTACCAAGCTGCACATAAGCCTTAGCAAGCAAATTGTACGTCAGACCTTGTGCTTTCAGCTCGCCAATGGAATGATATAGTTCTAATGCCCGCAAACAAGACGCGATTGTTTTGTCAGCATGTCTTGAAGCGTATATCTTGTTCAGCAATACGCAGCAAACCGTCTGCTTCATCTCTTGATTGTCGCCCAACGGAATTATTTAAAGGGCGGTGGAGTTGTTCGGTAATATCAACCGCACCCGCTACCGGACTCAGCAAAAAAGCTAACAGTAAAAAGCTGTGTAAAAGTACCTGGGGACAAGAAATCGCACCTACACAAATTAAGCCTACCTTTTGCCAAGGAGATACAAGCCGTAGTTTCATAAAAATTACCCGTAAAGTTGCGGGTTTAAGTAGAAGGTCTAAGAAGAAGTTTTAGTTTTTAATTTGAAGACAATCAATATACGCATTTGTACTTAAATTTTTGATTGAGCTAAATCTTCTCCAAAGTATATGTTGCGGATATCTGTGGGCAATTTGTCCTCTAGCATACGATAGCCTTCTTGGAGAAAATTGGCTACTTCGTTAGGAGCGATCGCTTCTCCTTCAGCTTGTAGATAAGCAGCGATTCTAGTTTCGCTCCAGTGGAAAGTTTGAGCCATCAACACAATTAATCGTAAAACTGGTGGTAGTTGGTCTAACGCTTGTTCTACATAGCACCATAGCGGCGGTGAAGTCGCTTGCAGAGAATAATGAATTGCTTCTGTGGGTGGTAGTTTAATCTCATTTATACAAAAAGCTGTCATATTAATTAACCAATTTTGCATGGTCAAGGCTTCCTCACCTGATTCAGAGTCAGTTAACTTTAGTCCACCGAGTTCGTAATAAATATGTCGCCAGGTAAGGGCAAACAGATAATCTGCCTGGACAGGCGATCGCGCCGAATGCCGAATTAAGGTGTAGACTATGGGGCTATAGCGACAAAAAATCACCGTAAAGTACTTTCCAGCATCTGGATAGCGCTGAAACAGAGTCAGTAATTCATGGTCACTGTGATGGAACAGCGACTTCACCAGCGGGTGATTAGCTTCGGGAAAATGAGGAATTTGCACAAGTCTTGGAGTTGATAGTTGTTAAAATAGTTTTGGGAATTGCATTCCCCTAGTTAATCGCATAATATCTTGGTGTTGCTCAGTTTGTAGATGAAACTCAGACTACTTGAGTATTGATAAACTAAAAACAAGGACTTAATTTTAGTCTTAATTGACAATCATAAAATCAACTCTCTTAAAGAATCCTTATTTGTTCATGGTTATAGAAATTAGTGTGGTATCGTTTCTGCTCAGCCCCCTTACTTTAGGCTCCTTTCTGCCTTCCCTGCCCTTAGATAGCCTGTTCTCCACCCAAGGCATTATGGTGATGCTGCTAGCAGCTTACGCTGGTGCTATGTGGATGTTTCTCACCAGTGCTCCAAAAGTACACACTGTAATGGTGTCAGATTTGGAGATTGCCCGACAATTGTATGAAGGGCTGCTAGATTTGCCAGCAGCTGAGGTGCCATTGCACTACTACTACAACTACGAACAAACGATAGGCGCAACTGGCATCGATCCGTTATATATGTCTACCGGGCCGAGCTTGTCTAGTAAAGTGATGAATAATGCTAACGATGGGTTGTGGTATCAATTGAAGAAAAACACCCAGCTACACGTCATTACTGGTGCGAGCTTAGGTAGCAAAAATCAGCAACGGCACGTTTGTTTTGACCATGACTGTTTGGAAATGATTTTAATGCGAGTCGAAATGCGCGGTTTGAAATTGAAAATTCGTAACCACAAACCCTTGAACTTTTTAGTTAAGGACTATGAAGGGCGAGTCATTGAGGTGGCTGAGGTAGCGAATTAGTTCTGAGATTTTAGATTATTTGAGGTTGGGTTTGGCGTAGCTTGCTACCGTAGGCATCGTTAAACCTAATATTTCTTTTTAGATTTTGGATTATTAATTTAACGTGAGTTCGATGAACTTTAAACTCTGAAACCGTTAGCCAGCCTATTATCTGGAAAATAGCTGTGACTAAAAATGCTTGGGCTTATTGAGAATAAAATCAGTAACTCTGGAATCTGTCAATTATTGACTTTATTCTCAACTAATGGATAAGAGTTTCTTTCAGCCTTAGCTGAAATAATCTTTTATTTACAAGGCTTGTAGCCCCTAAAATCCGTCGAACTCACGTTAATTTAGTATTTAGCTAATTTGTTAGATTCGTTAGATGTGTCTTTATTGATATCTATAAACAAGTTGATTATAAGTAATATAAGTTACGAATATCTACCAACTTATTCAGCAATATCTCAGCTAAATCTAACAATTCAATTTCATCAATTTCATCACTGGTTCCGCGAGTACTATCTGCTGGTAGTGAAAATGAAAAGCGAGACAGAGAACTAAAACTTAAGCTCTACTCATCACGAGGTGTCAGAGAATATTGGATTGTAGATTGGCGCAAGCAACAAGTGGAAATATATAGACGCGAACAAGCAAGTTTAAAGTTAGTTGCTACGTTATTCAATGCTGATGAATTGAGTTCACCAATATTACCTAATTTTACTTGTGCAATCGCACAACTATTTAATTAATAAAAATTACGAATTACGAATTAGTTAATTGTGCTGTAAAAATTCCACTTTGGGCAATAACGGGTCAGTCACAATACCAACACCGCTAAAACCCCAGCGTTTGAGCAAATTTCCCAACTGTGTACGCGCAATAGATTCCACAGCAAAGCGATTTGCCACTTCTGCTGCATGGGCATTGAGATAACTAAGAGCGTCAAAGTTTTCCTGAAACAGTAATAAATAACCCGATGTTTCAGCATCAGGACGAGCTATAAGATAATTCCCGTCAGTTTTTGAACGCACCAAATAATAGACTTCAGACAGCATGGAGATGAGATTTGTTGGGGAGGAAAAAGCCCTTAAAATAAAAAACATAGAGGAATATCGTACAGCTTTAATTTCCGAATATCCCTCATTGCTTTAATATCGATAACAATGTAAAATGTTTATTTATCCAAATTTGCCACTAACGTAATCTCTAGTATCTTTCTGTTGAGGATTGTTGAAAATTACTTCTGTTGCATCATACTCTACCATATAGCCATTACGAGTTCCTGTTTCGGAAGTCCGAACATTAAAAAAGGCTGTCTTATCAGAAACACGTGCTGCTTGCTGCATGTTATGGGTGACAATGACAATAGTATATTGCTCTTTAAGTTCGTGGATCAGTTCTTCAACACGCAAGGTAGAAATGGGGTCAAGAGCGGAGCAAGGTTCATCCATCAGTATAATTTCAGGTTGTACTGCGATCGCGCGAGCAATACATAACCGTTGTTGTTGTCCACCAGATAAAGACAAACCACTTTGCTGTAGTTTATCCTTGACTTCATCCCACAAAGCCGCTTTTCTGAGACTGTTTTCTACCAATTCATCCAAATTACCTTTATAGCCGTTGATTTTGGCTCCAAAAGTAATATTGTCATAAATTGATTTAGGAAATGGGTTAGGTCTTTGAAATACCATCCCAATCCTCCGACGCACTTCTACAGGGTCGATGTCGGCTGCATATAAATTTTTATCGTAAAAAAGTATTTTACCTTCTGCCCGAAATGACTCAATCAGGTCATTGAGACGGTTATAGCATCGCAACAACGTACTTTTACCACAACCAGAAGGGCCGATAAAAGCAGTCACCTGATTTTTCGGTATATCTAGCCAAATATTTTGTAAGGCTAAAAACTTGCCATAGTAAATGTTGAGATTTTCAGTGCGTAAAACGGTTTCAGTGTCATTCGCTGTCCTGGTATTGGTAGCCATAAATTAAATCTAGTGTTAGTTTAAGCGATGGGGATTTGCACTGTGTATGGTTGTTTACTAAGCTTTTTTGCGAGTTGCCCAGCGAGCGATGATACTTGTGATTAAAACCATCAATACCAAAATTAAAGATGCTGCCCAAGCTAGAGATTGCCAATTTTTAAACGGAGAAATGGCATATTTGTAAACTAAAACAGCCAAGGAAGCTGTTGGTTGGAATAAACCATCTGGCCAAAAGTTAGAAAATAGAGCAGTAAATAGCAAAGGTGCGGTTTCTCCAGATGCTCTGGCGATCGCTAGCGTTGCCCCAGTTACAATAGCTGGTAAAGCTGCTGGTAAGACTACTTGACTCACCGTTTGAAAGTTAGTCGCTCCCAACCCTACAGATGCTTGTCGCAAATCTTGCGATACTAACTGCAAGGCTTCATCAGTAGTTCGCAGAATAATTGGCAACATTAAAATTGCTAACGCAAACCCTCCAGCTAGAGCTGAATACGATCCTAAGTTCAACTTTACCATTGTTAAAACTACAATCCCATAAGCAAATACCCCAGCAATAATAGAGGGGACTCCACTAAGGACGTTAGCTGCAAAACGTACCCATCTAGCTACTTTCGCCGAACTAAATTCTGTAATGTAAATCGCCCCTAAAACTCCAAAGGGGATACTAATCAAGGCAGCAATTCCTACCATCAGCAGCGTGCCTAAAATGGCATTACCAAAGCCTCCTCCCTTTTGCAGAGCTTTGGGTGGCAATTCCACAAACACGGCCAGATTCAGACTGCTAAAGCCTTTAATAATCACGTAAGAAAGCACTGCTAGCAAAGGTAAAAGTGCTAATACTCCGCAGATAAATGCGACTACAGTCATTACTGTATTAAACAGTGTCCTTTGAGACGTGGGGGAGCGAGTTAAACTGCGCTCTGGAAAATTAGAAGTCATAATTTAACCCAAAACTAAGCTATATTCGCTTGACTCTCAGAACGATCAACTCTGCCAGAATATTGACTACCAGTGTCAAAAAAAATAGAATTAAAGCCGCGTACATTAAAGCCGCAACTTGCAAACCACTCGCTTCTGAAAATTGATTTGCCAGTAGAGAAGAAATTGTATTGGCTGGTGCTAATAGAGAAAGACTAATGTTGTTGGAGTTTCCTATTAACATTGTTACAGCCATTGTTTCTCCCATTGCCCGCCCAAGTGCGAGCATCACAGCACTCACTATGCCTGAAAAGGCTGCTGGGATAAGAACTTGTAAAATCGTTTCCCAGCGGGTTGCTCCCAACCCTATAGAAGCTTGGCGCAAACTTGGGGGTACAGAAATCAAGGCATCGCGGGATAAGGCTGTGATGATGGGCAAAGTCATAATTGCTAAGATGACTCCTGCCGGCAACATTCCAGGCCCTGTAGGAGAAGTGCTAAAAAATGGCAGCCAGCCAAAATAACCATTGAGCCATTTTCCTAAGCTGGTTAAGATTGGCACTAAAACGAAAATACCCCAAACTCCGTAGACAACGCTGGGAATAGCTGCGAGCAGTTCTACTGCGAAAACCAGTACTAGTTTCACTTTAGCGGGCAAAAAATCCTCGCTTAGTACAATAGCAGTACCAATCCCAATTGGTACTGCTATCAGCAGACCAATAAAAGAACTTAAGAGAGTTCCGTAGATTTGAGGTAAAACTCCGTAGCTATCATTAACTGGGTTCCAAGTGGTATTGACTAAAAAGCCAGCACCAAACTTTTGGATGGCAGGCCAAGAGTTAATTGCAACCTGCGACCCAATCCATAATAAAGTTCCAGCAACCCCAAAAGCGAAAATTTTAGTCAGCCAAATAAAACCCAAATCTAAGGATTTTTCGGCGTCAGAGCGATTTTTCATCGCTGATGACAGATTTTGAGAATTTGTAGTCATGAATACCGACTTTCAGGATTAAATCAGAGAAGAATATGGGAGGCAACCAGATTAGTAAAATTGCCGCCTCATCATCTGTTTCAATTGATATAATGGTAACTCAATGTTCAAAGTTACTACTTAATAAGCGTGTTTGATTGCTTACTTGCTAGCGCTACTACCACTGGCGACAGAAATTTTATATTCTGGGCTGATTTGGTCAGCAGCAGCAGCCACCTTTGTGATCACATTTGGCGGTAAAGGAACATATCCTAATGCACTAGCCTGCTTCTGTCCATCAGTTAAAGCGTATTCGATCGCAGCTTCAATCGCCTTGGCTTTTGCCGCATTAGGATATTTCTTGTAAGCCAAAATCCAGGTGTAAGTGACGATGGGATAGGAATCAGCCCCGTCGGGATCGGAAATGAAGGAGCGGAGATTTGCGGGAAGAGGTACTGATTCAAGAGTTTTAGAAGCTGACTCCTCACTAGCTACAACAAACTTACCGCCTTTATTTTCCAAAGCAGCAAACTTGAGACTATTTTGTTTGGCATAGCCATACTCGACATAACCAATAGAACCTTGAGTTTGTTGGATTTGGGCAGTAACACCCTCGTTACCTTTAGCACCTACTCCCTTAGGCCAGTTGACAGTTTTACCTTCACCAACTTTACTCTTCCACTCAGGGCTGATAGCGCTGAGGTGTTTTGTGAATACGCCCGTAGTTCCGCTACCATCGGAACGATAAACAACTGTGATTGATTCTTTTGGAAGCTTTGCACTTGGGTTAGCCTTGGCAATTTGGGCATCATCCCAAGACGTGATTTTGCCTAGTAGAATATCGGCGTAAATGGCTCGTGGGAGCTTGAGTTCTGGAACATCAGGCAAGTTGTAAGCCAACACGATGCTACCAGCAGTCACAGGCAGTAAAATAACACCTCTATCTGCTGGTACTTTCTGGATTTCTTCATCCTTCATTGCGACATCGCTGGCACCAAAGTCTACAGTGCCTTTGATAAATTGTTCAACTCCAGAACCGCTACCAACTGATGCATAGTCAACTTGCAGATTAGGATATTTTTTGTTTAAATCTGTGAACCAGGTATCGTACAGTGGTGCCGGAAAAGACGCACCAGCCCCGCTTAACTTTACGGTTCCGCCAAGGTCTAATTTAGCTGGGCTAGAGGCAGTAGTATCTGTAGCAGTACCAGAAGGCGTATCTTTGGTGGCTGTACTATCTGGTGTTTGCTGTCCGCCACAAGCTGCTAGGCTGATTGTCAGTGCTAACACTGAAATTGAACCTGTGAGGCGATGAGTTTTTATTGCACTAAGACGTGAGAGCATCGCTATCAATTTTTTAGTAACTTTTCAGGTGAGCGTTTCTAAGATACTCCCAAAGAACAATAATAGAGATTAACGAAAGGTTAACAAAGCAATAAAGATGCTTGTTTTTTTGATGAAGAGCAAACCCTTGTTTCTAGATTTGATTGATAAATTTTATACTCTTACTTTAGGTCTAAGATAGAAATATGATTACATTAAGTTTGTTGTACTCATTTACAAAACTTTATTTTTAGTGTAATTTCGTTGGTCAAGTTATAAAAAAAATAGATTAATATTAATTAAGATTAAGCATTAAATACTTTGTAGCCAAATTTAGGCACTGCTTTGCAAAATTAGTATAAATACTAATATAAATAATGAATGTCAATTTTATCATGTTTTAGGTTAAACACCAGAATTCACAGCAAACCTCAGCTAAGAAAATCAGATAATAGACGCCTTAGTTGCAATTCATAGAACTGAACAATTACATAGCAAAAAGGCAAAAGAAAATATGCTAGTTCTTAAGATATAAGCACAAATTTCATTTCAATATTAATGAATATACTAGTTGCTGTTGGTTTTCCCTTTTGCTTTTCCTTGGTTGCCTAATAAATGTTTGCTGCTTCCAATCAATTACTATGGTCTATGATTGGCTTACTCCTGACAATGGGTGGTACCTTCTTAGAAGTTTATGGCATCACCTTACCTTGGACTTGGAGTCAACACGGAATTCAGACTTTTCCTTTAGGTGTCACTTTTCAAATTGGCGCAGTATTGTTGGTGGGTTGTTTAGGGGGCAAAAATGCGGGTGCGCTTTCGCAAATTGCCTATTTAGTTGTGGGATTAACCTTATTACCAGTATTTGCCGATGGCGGCGGTATTGGTTATGTCAAGCTATCTTGGTTTGGCTATTTACTAGGCTTTATTCCTGGAGCTTGGATTTGTGGCTTAGTTGCCTTTAAAGCCAGACCTCGACTAGAAACTCTTGCCTTTAGTTGCGTCTGTGGCTTGTTAACTCTCCACATCTGCGGTATCACTTATTTGATTATTAGCTACCTTTTTCAGTGGAAAGGCACAGAAAATCTATCCTTGATGCAGGCAATCCTTAGATACTCTTGGTTTGCACTACCAGGTCAACTAACTGTGGTCTGTGCAGTTACTGTAATAGCATATATATTGCGTCACTTAATGTTTTATTAGTTCATTGTTATTTGTTCTTTGTCCTCTCTTACAAAGTTGAGGCAGTCTGTTGGCGGGGTTCCCCCGCTTAAAAGAACTGCCGTCTGATGCCTACGGCAGGCTGCGCCAACGCCAAAAGCCGGCGCTCAACGCCACTTGCTTTCCGACGCAGGGCGACAGGAACGCAATGGCTGAACTTTGCGCTTTGTCAAAAGCTCATGACCAATGACCAATGACCAATGACCAATGACCAATGACCAATGACCAATGACCAATGACCAATGACCAATGACTAATTTGCCATGCGTTTAAAAAATCGTCTTTTCTGGCTCGCTGCCTTCATCGCTTTTTTCTTAGACCAAATAACAAAGTATTGGGTAGTACAAAGCTTTAGCTTGGGGCAGACACTACCACTCTTACCTGGGATATTTCACTTCACCTATGTTACTAACACTGGGGCGGCTTTTAGTCTGTTAAGTGGGAAAGTAGAGTGGTTGCGCTGGCTATCTTTAGGAGTGAGTTTAGTCTTGATAGCGTTGGCGTTAATCGGCCCAACATTAAATTTGTGGGATCAGTTAGGCTATGGCTTAATTTTAGGTGGAGCTATGGGCAACGGTATTGATCGTTTTGTTTTAGGCTACGTCGTTGATTTTCTTGATTTTCGCCTGATAAACTTTGCTGTATTTAATGTGGCAGACTCATTTATTAGTATCGGTATTGTTTGCCTGTTAATTGCTTCCTTGCAAAAAACACCGACTTCAACTGGCAGATTCCATTGAACTATTAAGCCTGGGATGATTAATCCCAGGCTATTGAATTAGTGAAACCCCTGCTTAGTCTTATATGCGAAGACTTTACATATAAGGTTTTATCAATTTTTATTTGTGATCTGACACCAGTTTACATAACTGGTGCAAGAGTTTAAGAAAGATGCACTAACGATCGCTGATGGCAAACCATTATTTAGATTATGCCCCAGCTTTTAATTTAATTACCTGTGGTAGGAGTTTTTGGCGAACTAGAGCCAGGAGTACTGGGAGAGCTACCGGGTTCGATACTGCTGCCAGGAGTGCCAGGAGTGCCAGGTTGGTCTGGTGGGGTTGCGCTTCCTGGGTCGGTAGTGCTGCCAGGAGTGTTAGGTTGTTCGGGTGTGGTTGAGCTTCCTGATGGTGGAGTTAAGTTGCTAGGTGCGCCTTCAGGAGTGGTTGAGCTTCCTGGTGGAGTTAAGTTGCTAGGTGCGCCTTCAGGAGTGGTTGAGCTTCCTGATGGTGGAGTTAACTTGCTAGGTGTATCAGGTGCCGCTGGAGTTGTGCTTCCTGGCGCTGGAGTGGTTTCAGGAGTGCCAGATTCTGGAGGCGTGGTTCCTGGTGTAGTGGTTCCTGGTGTAGTTGTACTATCAGGAGTGGTGGTGCTATCTGGCGTTGTTGTTTCTGCTGGTGCTGTAGTGCTACCAGGAGCGCTAGGTGCAGGAGCGCTAGGGGTGGCTGCTGTACCGCCGGAACAGCGGGAGTTGAGCGGAAAATGCTCGCACAGAATTTTCATACCTTCTGGCGACATCTTGATTTCCGTTGGTGTGCTTGTGGAGTCGCTACTAGACTGGGCTATGGGGGATTTACTGGATTGGGCTACAGCAATATTAGTGGTAAATGCCAAAGATAAAGCTGTACCAATTAGGGTCAGAGATTTTCCCATCATTACTGTAATTAACCTCAACGGAACACTCGCCCTATTAAAGCAGATAATTAAGATTTAGAAAATCTTCCTAAATGAAGATATTTAGGTTCGTTTCAAAATATATGAATATGTAAAATTGGTAAAATTTAAATCAGTTATTTACTGACAACTAGTGTTTAAAAAGACAAGCGGGAAAATTACACTTGTAGTTATTGAACGATTAGTACAGCTTAGGTAAGCCTTTGAAAATACAGAAAAAATCTTTCCTTATAGAAATAAGTGATTAAAATCACAAATTTATTCTAGTTATAATATAAATTTAAGTATAAATTAAATCAAAAAGTCACGCAGAGCTAATTTCTGCTTTGGCTTATGAGTAAAATGATGAAAGACTAACATCTAAAATTAATTGTGATTCGCCCGATTCTTCATTAAAAACTGTGATGTGAATAGCCGATGAGTTCTCCCCAACCCCCTCACAAGCCACAAACGTTACTAGGTCAACTGACTCAAGCAGTACATACGATTCAAGCTAGGGTCGATTTTTCTAAATTGGCGCTCAAGCCTAATGCCAAAGTACCAGAACTTTGGGTGCAGGATGCGGGGGCGGATAAAGCAGAGGTATATCCACTGTTGGGCGATCGCTATATTCTCGGTCGTAGCTCCAAATCCAGCGATATCGTCATCCGTAACCCTGTTGTCAGCCAAATTCACCTGTCACTATCGCGGAATTCTACTCAGCGCACACCAGTTTTCACGATCAAAGACGAAAACTCCACCAATGGTATTTATCGGGGCAAGCGTCGTGTTAGCTCCCTAGAACTGCGTCACGGCGATATTCTGACTCTGGGTCCTCCAGAACTCGCCGCTTCTGTGCGGTTGCAATATGTCGATCCACCAGCATGGTATGTCAAAGCTGCAAGTTGGACAGCTTATGGAGTTGGTGGTGTCAGTGCCCTGTTAACATTAGTGATTGGCGTCGAATGGCTGAAATTTTCAGTCAGACCTCTACCGACAGCGACACGCGCCCCAGTAGTTGTTTACGCCCGTGATGGAGCCACTCCCTTGAGAGAACCTCGGACAATCTCTCATGTTGACATGAAGCGATTAGAGGAATTTGGCCCTTATTTGCCTGCTGCGGTAGTGGCTTCAGAAGATAGTCGTTATTACTGGCACTTTGGGGTTGATCCTCTAGGGATTTTACGAGCTGTGTTGATTAATAGCCGCACCGGAGATGTGCAACAAGGAGCCAGCACTGTAACCCAGCAAGTTGCCCGCAGTTTGTTCCGCGAGTATGTAGGTAGACAAGATACCCTTGGCCGCAAATTGCGGGAGGCAGTTGTCGCCCTAAAGCTCGAAACATTTTACAGCAAAGATGATATTTTGCTGATGTACTTAAATCGGGTTTTTTTGGGAGGGGATACCTCTGGCTTTGAGGATGCAGCCCGATATTACTTTGAGAAGCCGGCTAAAGAATTAACTTTGGCAGAAGCAGCAACATTGGTAGGAATTTTGCCAGCTCCCAACGCTTTCGATTTTTGTGGGGATGGGCCAAATAAGCTAGAAGCGGCTGAATACCGAAATCGCGTAATTAAGCGGTTGCTGGAGATGGGCAAAATTAAACCAGAGGATGCAAACCGAGCTAGACGCTCCACTGTCCAAATCAGTCCTAAAGTCTGCGAACAGCAAGCTAAAACGATCGCACCTTATTTTTACAGTTACGTCTTCTCTGAACTCGAATCAATTTTGGGGGAGGGAGCTGCAAGAGAGGGAAACTATATCATTGAAACCAAGCTCGATCTAGGCATACAGAGACAAGCAGAAGCAGCGTTAAGTAATTCGGTCAACAACTCTGGTAGAACTTTTAATTTTTCTCAAGGGGCATTAGTCACTCTTGATTCTAGTACAGGCAGTATCCTCGCAATGGTAGGTGGGACTGATTATAAAAAAAGTCAGTTCAATCGTGCTGTTCAAGCCAATAGACAACCAGGTTCCACCTTCAAAATCTTTACTTACACTGCCGCCATTCAACAGGGAATTTCCCCATCAAAAAGTTATTCCTGCGCCCCTTTAACTTGGCAAGGCTTTACTTATAAACCCTGTCGTGCTGGTGCTGACACGAGCTTCGATATTGCCACCGGGCTGGCACTTTCAGAAAATCCTATCGCCTTGCGAGTTGCTAAAGAAGTCGGGCTGGATAAAGTAGTAGCAATGGCGCAGCGTTTGGGGATAAAATCAAACCTCGATCCGGTTCCTGGCTTAGTACTGGGTCAAAGCGTAGTCAATGTTTTGGAAATGACTGGTGCTTTTGGCGCTATTGGCAATCGCGGTGTATTGAATCCTCCTCATGCCATTAACCGAATTTTAGACAGTGGTGATTGTCGCGATCGCAATGATATCAAAACTTGTCGTGTAATCTACTCCTTCGACCAAGATCCAGGTGCAAACAAACGAGTGTTGACAAATGATGTCGCTGATGAAATGACTGGTTTGATGCGCGGTGTAATTGCAAGAGGTACTGGTCGTAGTGCTGCCATTGGACTAGGGGAAGCTGGAAAAACTGGTACGACTGATAAAAATGTTGACTTGTGGTTTATTGGTTTTATCCCCAGTCAGCGACTTGTAACTGGCGTTTGGCTGGGAAACGACAATAATTCCCCCACATCTGGCAGCAGTGCTCAAGCAGCTCAATTATGGGGAAATTATATGCGGAGAATTACACGGTAATTGAGCATAGAGCATAGGGCATGGGGCATGGGGCATTGGGCATGGAGAATTAGGAACTATTGATCAATATGATGATCAATGGACTTTTGTGAGAAGACCTGATTTTGAGGACTTAGAAGTTTATCAACTTTCTGAAAAGCTAGCTAATGAAATTTGGCGTATTGCTAAAGGATGGGACAATTTTACTAAAGATACACTGGGCAAACAAATTGTTCGCTCTGCTGATAGTATTTGTGCAAACATCGCAGAAGGTAGAGGTAGGTATAACGACCAAGACAATCGACGTTTTGTCAAGATTGCGAGAGGGTCTTTGTATGAAACTATCAGCTGGTTAAGGTTAGCCTACGCCAGACAGTTATTGACAAATGAACAGGTAAGTAGATTTAAACCAATTCTTGATGAACTATTACCCAAGCTCAATGCTTATCTAAAATCCATAGGAAATAGGGAATAGCAACTTAATTCTCTTGCCCCATGCCCCATGCCCAATGCCCTATGCCCCATACCCAATTACTGATATCCCTTCCAAGGAGTGACTTCGAGCTTGCCGTTAGGCTTGAATATTACTTGGAAGTGGGCTAGAGGTTCTTTGTCATTGGGAGGAGCTACATTAGAACCATAGATAGCGTTAAACATCTTAGGAAGAGGTGTTTCTCGGAAATAATCAAAGGCGACTTGATTGAGTGGTTCATAGTCAGCAATTACACCATCTCTGTTGACTGCTACCCGATATTTCAAATCTCGTGTAAAGGTGGGAGTGCCACTCCAGGTTTGGCGAACTGTATTATAAAGCTTTTGATTTAAACCTTTAGTGATATTAGAGTCAGTAATTTTTGCACCGACTACCTCTGGTGTCTTAGCATATCCTCGCCAAGGGCTAACTTGCAGCACACCATTTGTAGTAAACACTATTCGGAATTGGGCAATTGGTTCATTGGAAATGGGAGCGCGGTTAGCAGGATTGTAAAGTAGGTTAGGCAGAGGAGTTTGCCCGACTCCTTGATTAGCCTCTTTATTCACCGCTTTATAACCAACGATCGCGCCATCCGCTGCTACACCCAAACGATAGATCAAATCCTGTTGCAATCCTGAGCGTTTAGTCCAAGCTGGATGGATTTGATTATACACTTGACGATTCAATGCACGCAGCTGGGATGGATCGGTAATTTCTGGAACTGTATTTAAAAGTGCTTCTAAATCTTTAACTGCTGGCTTTTCATTGACTGTGGATGGTGTTGGTGTTACCGCCGCGATTGGTGTTGCAGCCGCTGATGCTGGAGGATTAAGGCTCTTTGTTGTAGAGCTAGTTTGCTCATCCGGCTTAGGCTGCGGTATACGCATTTGGGGAGGTGGAATCAAGTTAAATGCGATCGCTGCTACTGCTAAACTCGATACTCCCACAGCAGCAGGAACAGCCTGCTTGATTACAGCCTGACTAGCACCGCCGTAGCGTCTAGTAACTGGTTGTAGTTCTAGGGATAATTCTGGTAAAGTCTGGCTATCAGCAAAAAACTGATCCACTGCTTCTACCAAATCAAACAACTGCACCGTATTCAAATCTATTTCAATCGGCGGACGTTTAGAGTTATTAGAGTGAGACTCGAACCCCTCTGGAGCACTTTCTGAATGTATGATTAACCTGTGGAGGTTGCCGTCAATTTTTTGAAACTCTACTAGCTCCGATTCTTGGTTGTGTGCTTGCGGATTGGGTACAGTACTCAAAAATTCTTGGGCGTAACCACTAACAGCCCTCACCAAACTTTCAAAAAATTCCCGCCCTCCCGTTAGGGGTTGATTGTAACCAGACAAATAGCATTCTGCATTTACCAATATTGATAATTCTGGGCGCATTTCCTGGAACTGTGCAGCCCTAGTGACATCACTTAACCCTTCTAAAAGAAGAGTACAATTAGGTAGACTGTACTTACGTTGAATATTCATTCCACTTCACCGTCAAAAAGACTAATCCAGAACCGCTGCATTCCAGCAGTACCAGTACAAAATAGTAATTGTCCTAACAAATTTATTGCTAGCGCATCTAATTTTGCATCAGAAGTTAATGCCAGTACACCAGAACGTCGAGCATTCATTCGGCTTTTAAAATGTGCTCTAAACCGCTCTAAGTAATTAGATAGCCGCAAATTCTGTTCTAATGGAATCTGTTTTTCTTCCATTTGTTGACATATCATTAATAACTGGCGGATGACAACAGTTAAACGCCGTGCTATGTAGCAAGCAATGACCACCAAAGCTTTTGCTTCCATAATAGTTAAGGGACGGCGTATATGCGCTCTTCGTAGCGGGTTAGAGCTACGCATCCGCCATAAATTCACTCTGTCTTTAACAATTCCTTTAAGATCCAACTCTTGAGCAAAAGCCAGGATTGCTTCCGAACCACCAAGTTCTAAAGCTTCAATTGCCAGTAAAATCAGGTCAATTTGCAGCCTCGTTCTCCGAGGACACGTTTTGGAGGCGATCGCAGGATCTGGTAAAGTGTCCAGAATCATCGGCAGTGAGTCTTGGGTTGGACTGTTGAACGGCGTTAAACTTGCTGAGACATTCATTCTATAAATACCTTGTGCGGTTCCAACAGACTAGATAAAACAAATTTAAGATCTGTAGCTAGACAAGAGCGTTAGACTTGTAGCAGTAGCATGACTACTTGAGATATACATTACTTAACTCTTTCTACTCAAAGTTTTCCCTATATTGAAATCAAAATTTTAAAACATAACTAAATTCACCTTATTTATTAGTGCAATACCTTTTCTAGCTTGGTTTAGATTCTAATTATCGTCAATGAAGGGCGAAGCTTCAGCCTTGACCCCCAGCGTATGACATTATAGTGTACGATTTTTCAGGTATCTGAAATTGGGCATTGGGCATTGGGCATTGGGCATTGAGCATTGCTTATTAATTTATTTACTTCATTCCCCATAACCCATTCCCCATTTCTTACTCCCCATTCCCCATTTTATGGATTTAAAGTCTCTCATTCGTGACATCCCAGATTTCCCGAAACCCGGAATTTTATTTCGGGATATTACTACGTTACTGCGCGACCCAGAGGGGCTGCGCTATACTATTGACTTTTTAACACAAAAATGCAATGAAGCTGGAATAACAGCTGATTATGTCATTGGTATTGAGTCGAGGGGATTCATTTTTGGTTCACCTCTGGCTTATAAATTAGGAGCTGGTTTTATTCCCATCCGCAAAAAAGGGAAGTTACCAGCAGCCGTTTACTCAATTGAATATGAACTAGAGTATGGTACAGATTGCCTAGAAGTGCATCAAGACGCTTTACACCAAGGTAGCCGAGTTTTGATTGTGGACGATTTGATTGCCACAGGTGGAACTGCAAGTTCCACAGCAAAGTTGGTGCAGAAAATTGGCTGCGAACTAGTAGGATTTGGGTTTATTATCGAGCTACGGGATTTACAAGGGCGTACATATTTGCCAGACGTGCCGATCATCTCTTTAATTGAATATTAGTCATTAGTCATTGGTCATTAGTCAATAGCAAAACAACTGGCAAATGACGAAGGACAAAGGACGAAGGACAAAGAACAAATGACAAAGGACGAAATATAAATGACATCTACGAAAATTTCCTTGGAGATAGGTCGGGATTGGCTAATCGGGCTAGTCACAAGCGAAACTTTTGTTTATGTGGCAAAGCGGCTATTGCAGGCACTGCTAACTTTGTTCTTGGCGTCAGCGTTGTCGTTTTTCATCATTCAACTTGCTCCCGGTGATTATGTAGATACGCTGCGGCAAAATCCGAAGATATCCCCAGAAAGAATTGAGGAAATCAAACGGCAGTTTGGTCTAGATAAGTCTTGGCCAGAGCAATTTTGGCTGTGGCTATGGCGAATCTTGACCAAAGGGGATTTTGGCACGAGTTTTATTTATCAGCGTTCAGTGGCATCGCTGTTATGGGAACGAGTACCAGCGACTTTGCTATTAGCGATCGCATCTTTAATTGTCACATGGGCGATCGCCATCCCTCTAGGGATCTTTGCCGCTGTTAAACAAAATAAGCCAGCAGACCGGATTTTACAGGTGATTAGTTACGCCGGACAAGGCTTTCCCAGTTTCATCACTGCCTTAGCGCTGCTGGTTTTAGCCCAAATCACCTCGCCGTTGTTCCCAGTAGGTAGCATGACTAGCATCAATCACTCAGAACTGTCGTGGTTTGGCAGAATCTTAGATATCGGCTGGCACATGATTTTACCCACAATCGCACTGTCAATTACTAGTTTTGCTGGTTTGCAACGCATCACTCGCGGTGAATTATTGGATGTTTTGCGTCAAGACTACATCCAAACGGCTCGTGCCAAAGGTTTGCCAGAAAACCGCGTCATCTACGTTCATGCACTTCGCAACGCCATAAATCCTTTAATCACCTTATTAGGTTTTGAATTAGCTGGCTTATTAAATGGTGCCTTCATTGCCGAATTTTTCTTCAACTGGCCAGGTTTAGGGAGATTGACTCTACAGGCTTTACAAGCTCAAGATTTATATTTATTAATGGCAAGCTTGGTAATGGGCGCAGTACTGCTGATTGTTGGCAATTTAATCGCCGATTTGATGCTCAAAGCAGCTGATCCACGCATTCGCCTAGAAAATCTCAATTAGCAGCAATTCAAAAATCCAAAAAATCAAAACATATTGGGCGGTTTTTAGAGTACTGTCAGCTACCAAACAACAAACAGGTAGCCAGAGTGCAGATGTTCTTGAAGAAAGTGTTGCTGATTTCTCATGCTGTCTTGAATTTGGCTACTCTTAGTTTCAAGCTATTTCTGTATACTGCAAAATTGGGAATTGCTTTTTAACTAATTATTTTACCAAGATTCAAACTTAGTTTTTGCACTCGTATATTTAAGAGTTTTTTCTAAGCGGGCGGCGGGAATCGAACCCGCATTAATAGCTTGGAAGGCTATAGTTTTACCACTAAACTACGCCCGCAAATTTCCAACCATATAAATTTAACATAGTTTTTGCCAAAATTCAAGTATTTAGTTGGAATTGGTAGGTTGGATTTTGATCCTGACATATAGATTGCTCAATTCTGGTTTTGTGCCATCGTTATTGTAGGCAGCAATAAAGTTTTCTGTTTTGAAAACTTCATTGAGGACTTGCTCGTATGTGCTTTTTTCACTTTGCAGTGCTGCTGGTTCTATTTCTAGAACTACAGCTTGTTTAAAATTACCATTGTTATCGATTATTAAGCTAGCCAAGAGTTGCGCAGGCTCAAGTCCAGAATTGTGGACAAGAAAACTTGTGTCTAATTGTTTTGTGTTGCTTCCTCTGTATAAAGCGATAACGTCGGGTAAAACACCTTGTCGGAATCCTCTTGATTGTATCAAGCTAATCACTTCATTTTTAGATAAGGGAGCTACTATTGCTACCGATGCTCCCCCAGTTGAAGTTGCTGGAGTTTCCCTAGTCGAAGTTGCTGGAGTTTCCCTAGTCGAAGTTGTTGGAGTTTCCTTAGTCGAAGTTGCTGGAGTTTCCCTAGTCGAAGTTGCTGGAGTTTCCTTAGTCGGAGTTGCTGGAGTTTCCCTAGTCGAAGTTGCTGGAGTTTCTCTATTTTCGGGTTCTGAAACTGGTTGATTTGATGGAATACCTGTTGGTAGTTGCGTTCCTTTTCCCAGTTTAATTTCTTGACGACGCTTCCAAGGTAAATTACCGATTGGAACTGTAGGTGTCGATGTAACTTTAGGTGTAGGTTTCGGTGTGGCTTTAGCTATAGGTTTCGGTGTGGCTTTAGGTGTAGGTTTCGATGTTGGTGTGGAAACTATCTGTTGTCTAGAGGGTTTGCTATTAGGTTGAGAAGCGTAAATTCGGCTCTTTTTCTGGAGATTATCAGAGGAATTTATTGCGCCAAAATCTTCATTTTTAGGCGTAGTTCGTGCTGTTTGTGATGAACGTGTTGGTACAGACTTTTGAGTTGAGGATAGTGGCTTTGACGAAACTATTTTGGCTGTTGATTTTGATTTGATTATTGATTTTGTTTTAGGAGCAATGTCTATCAATTCAATGGGAACAGCAGATTGATTTTGCTGGGGAAACCACAGACTAAATGCATTAGATGAGCGCATCAGCCAGAACACCAGCAAGTGCAGAGAGACCGAACTGACAACAAAAAAAATCCACAAACCTGGTGAATCGGTGTGTCGTCTCCAGACCTTGGCTGGAATTGGAGTTTTGTCTGCAACCGATGGTGTCATATTATATAAACTGGATATGATTATGCACTTTTACTCATTGGTAATGCTTTAAAATACCAGTCTAAATTTTAGCGATTAACCATTACCTCTGGTGTAACAGCGAAAGTCAAAACTGTTTCATCTACTCCTTTAAGTTCTAGCGGCCTACCTTTAGTAATTTCTCCTTCCTGTAAATAATCTGCTACGGCAGCAGAAACCAGGATTGTACCGGGAACAGCGGCAGCTTGCAACCTTGCAGCAATATTCACACTTGGGCCAATAGCGGTATAATCGGCACGTTCAGCGCTACCAAACATCCCCACAACAGCAGTACCTTGGTGAATACCGCACCGAAACTGTACGCTAGTAAGTTTGTCGCTATCGAATACACCTTGCTCTCGCCAGCGCTGATTTAAGTCAGCCAGTGAGCGGTGCATTGCTCTTGCTGTATTAATCGCACGACGCACTTGTTCGTTAGGGGTTAGTTCTTCCGGCGCTCCATATAAAGCTAAGATAGCATCTCCCATAAATTTATCTACAGTACCGCCATTGCTAAAGACTACTTTAGTCATGGCTTCTAAATACTCATTTAACAACTCTGCAACTCGTCGGGATCTGAGAGTATTTGCTAGCTGTGTAAAACCCACAATATCGCTAAACAAAACTGTAATTAAGCGTGGTTCTGGGCGCAAATCTAACGTTAAATCTCCGGTTGCGGCTTTTTGCACCAATACAGCAGGCAAAAAGCGCTTTAGCACCGATTCTGTTAGATAAGTATTTAACTCCACAATTCGCCGTTCATTTTCTTTCAACGCTAAAAGATTCCGAACTTCCGCCAAAAGTTCCCGATCGTTAAATGGTTTTGCTAAATAAGCGTCCGCACCATGTTCTGTACCTTCGATGCGGGTTTCTTCATCTACTTTCGCTGTCAGCAGAATGATTGGTGTTCCTTTCAACGTCTCCTCATTACGGATCATCTGAATCATCTCAAGTCCGCTCACTAAGGGCATCATTAAGTCAGTCACAATCAAGCTAGGTATAATTTCCTTAGCTTTACTGTGCCCCTCATGACCGTTACGAGCCGTCTTTACATGATAGCCATTACGACGGAAAATCTCAGATACATAGGTTCGCAAATCGGGGTTGTCATCTACAACTAAAATTGAGTGCTGAGTTTTGAGTGCTGAGTCTTTAATATCAACATCGGCGGAGAGGTTTATTGTAATATCTTCAATATTTTTTGTTGTTGACTCTACTAGTTCTAAATCAGCCAATTCTACGCTAGCGCGGCTCGTATTTAGTTCGGTAGGCGTCTCTAGTATTTGCTGTGCAGGTAAATGAGCATTTCCAGTCACCAGCGATAAACTAAAGGTAGTACCTTCACCATAAACTGATTCTACAGTGACTTGACCACCATGTAATTCTACTAATTCTTTAACTAAAGCTAAACCCAGACCACTGCCTTCATAGGAGCGATTTGCTGAACCTTCAGCTTGGCGAAAGCGCTCAAATAGATGAGGAATTTGTTCTTTAACAATGCCAATTCCAGTATCTTGTACTTGCAAGATGCAACGATCGCGCTCAGATTTTAGTCTGATACTGATCGTGCCACCTTCAGGAGTAAACTTCATGGCATTTGACAAGAGATTATAAACCACCTTGTCAAATTTTTCCATGTCCAAGTACACCGTCGAACATTCATCTAGCTGGGTAATGAGATGCAGTTTCTTTTTCTCGCAGTAGGGACGAAAAGATTCCACTATTTGGCTGACAAATTCGACTAAATCGCAGGGATGGAAACTAGGCTGCATTCTTCCGGCATTCAGGCGTTGTAAATCCAGAAGTTGATTTACCAGTCGCAGCAGGCGGCGGGAGTTACGTAGGGCGATCGCACATTGGGAGTAAGATAATCCCTCACCAGCCGCCACCGCCGATTCTAAGGGCCCTTGAATCAAGGTAATCGGTGTGCGAAACTCATGGGAAATATTTTGAAAAAATTCGGTTTTTTGTTTGTCTAATTCCAGTAGGCGTTCAGCTTGTTGGCGAGTTTTTTGATACAAATGTGACTGCTGCACAGCGATCGCTGCTTGTGCTGCGACTGCTTTCGCTAACTCAATATCAGATGGCAACCATTGGCGAACTTTTTTACCTTCATGTAAAGTAATACTACCGATACATTTACCATCAGCCAATAATGGCACAAACATTAGCGATCGCGCTGGCATTTTTAAAGGCAAATCAAAACCCTGCACATCTGAAAGAGAATGGCTCACATTACCAATTACCACAGGTTCATGTGTCTGTAACATTTGTTGGAGGATGGGATTCTCCTGAATAGAAGCTTGAGAATAAGGTAATCTCTGGGTTGGTAGGTGATTATTGCTACTTAATCTATTTTCTAGGGCTGGCGAGCTAAAATTTTCTAGATGTTGAAAACTGTCATACAAGCCCACACACTCAACAAACTCATCTTCCTCTGTCCATAAAGATAAGACGCAGCCATCGACTTGTAAAGCTTGTCCTAATTGCTGGGTAATTGCCGCAAAAATATCTTGAGGATCTAAGCTAGAGCGAATTGCGCTTGTAATCGTATTAATCAAGCTCTCTCGCTTGGCAAGGGCACGTACTTGTTCGTAAACATAAGCTTGAGATAAAGCTAAGGCTGCCTGATCCGCTACCATCAACACTAACTGCACCTCATCATCTCCCCAAAAGCGAGGCAGAGAACACTGGTGCAATGCTAGCACTGCCATCAGTTCTTGTTGGCAGATCAATGGCACAACTAAACTAGAACAAATGTTAGCGGCAGCAAAAGCTTGCCCACGCTCGCGCAGTTCGGGAGTGTTACCGTGAATGCGCTCATCATCAATCGCATCGTGAATCACCTGAACTTCGCGGGTTTCCCACACCGTCTGAGCCAAAAGAGACAGAGGGGGAGCAGAGGAGGCGGGTACAGATGAAAGACCTACTGCTAGTTCTCCTTCGTTCTTCTGCATCTCTGCTTCTTCAGAAAGAGGCTTCTGATAAATAAACCCTTTATCCGCCAACTGCTCATCTTGGAAGGGACGTAGCAGACAAACATCCACCTCCAACATGTGACCCACTGTATCTACAATTGCTTGCAAAATTTGTCTGTAGTCTAAAGCACTGCGAATCGTATTGGTAACAGTATTCAGCAGCGATTCTTGACGCAGTGTGCGGGTAAGTTCGCGGGTTCTAGCTTTGAGGACATTGTGGGTATCCAAAGCTTGGCGTACGACTGCTTTTAGTTCTTCTGCTTCCCACGGTTTAGTGACATATTTAAAGACCTTACCAGCGTTGATTGCTTCCACCAGGTCTTCGACATCAGTGTAGCCAGTTAAAATAATTCGGATAATATCTGGATATTGAGTTGCTGTCAGGCTCAAAAATTCTGTACCGCTCATCATCGGCATCCGCTGATCGGAGATGATCACCGCGATCTCTCCCTCTTGAGCCAGCAGATCGAGGGCCGCAGGACCAGAGGTTGCCCTTAGCACCTTATAATCACGATAGAAAGTGCGGTAAAGCAAGTCAAGGTTGTCTGGTTCATCATCGACAACCAAAATTTTAGGCTTACTGTTTGCTTGGGATTTCATGCACCGCTTTCCTGCTGCAACGGCAGTCGGATAAAGAATAATCTGATCAGGTAAGGATTTTTCTGAGTCAGGTAAGAGCAGAGCATTTCGACCAATAAGGCTGTTTGGCTACATGACTGCTGAGTGTAGGAGCGTTTACTCACAGTAATTTGTCTCAATTGCTTGTACCGATTACCGTTTGCGTTGGTGCAGTGTAATTGCTTTCATTGTCAGTTTTAGTTTTACAGAGTCGACGCTTGCTTGCCAAATCTTTTTTCACCTCCTGTGAACAATGTCTGATAATACATACAGCGCTCATAGCCAGTTGAAAAATCCAAATAAAGCTGCATATTAAGTTTTCCCTTTGCAGCTGTTGTAATAACACTTGCAGGTAAATTTTATTTATGGTAGTCATGGTAGAGTCAGCCAAATTAGAACAATTAAGATTTAAAGTCAAAGTATACTATTAGACAAATACCTCTTTCTAATTTAGCAATCAGAACTATCATTAAGACAAGTGGTAGTCGTTGAGGAGTTAGAGATTAGGGATTAGAGAACCTTGCAGATTCTTGTCCCAGTACCTGTATAGCCTATTTGGATGACTTGGTAGCAAAGTAGTGTCAGTGTAGTGGCAACTGCAAAAACAAGTTCAGTACTGCAAGCAAGGGTGGTTTGAAACCAGAGTTTGCCAATAGTGTACTTACTTAACAATTTTGGAGATGCTGCTTACGGACAAGTTATGCTATTTCTCTGCCCAGTCGCTCAAAGTTTTATCACTTTACAGACGTTTTTATGGCAATCAGTTTGATATTCTGCCTACCTAACACAAGGGATGCAATGAATCTACTGAATTTAAAGTTATAGATTTATGAAGTTGTAACTTCTAATACTTTTTCAAAAATGCAGCTTATAAAACTTCAAACTAAAGTGTAAAAGTTTGTTTCATCTACAAGCAAAAGTGAATTAACAATACTGGTTCAGTTAAATCTCCTGGGCAACTCTAAAGTTCTGATTGAGTTTAAATTTTGTTTTAGGATATTTGAGAAAATTTTTGTTGAATAAAATCAATACTAAACTAGCCTTGAAATATCGGTTTTTTTATCCATACCACCAACAGCCAATTGATCCAGCTTCCTACCAATTCCAAATTCGTACAGCTACATCGGCTGATTTGATTGGTGTTGCCCAAATTATTACTGAAAGCTTTCACTCCCACAACGGTATATGGGGATGGGCTTTCCCGTTGCTACGTCTGGGTATTTACGAAGACTTAAGGCATCGGCTGGCATCACCTACGCTCCGTCATATTTGCTTAGTTGCCCTTGAATCTACTACTGATGAGGCTAATAACTTAGTGGGAAGTGTGGAACTAGGTGTACGTTATAGTAGTGATTCATGGAGCCAAGTTAGTGTAGGTTTTCCTTACTTATCTAATTTAGCAGTTCACCCAAAATACCGTAGACATGGTGTGGCTTCAGGATTGCTTACCAGTTGTGAAAAAGTCTCTCGCGAGTGGGGATTTCAAGACTTATATCTCCATGTTTTAGAAAATAACCATCAAGCACGACAGCTTTATTTCAAGCTGGGATATCGAGTGCATAAAGTCGAATCTAATTGGAATACATTTCTTCTAAGACGGTCAAGCCAGATGTTATTGCACAAGCACCTGAGTGCTGATTCCATTATCTGAATTTTGTTTTGGCAATTGTCAAGTTTTGTGTTCCATTCCAATTAATTCGGTAAAATCTATAACTTATAGCGGTATTAAACACAAACTTAAGTTAAACCATCTCTACCTTGAGAATTATAGTTCTTTTGACTTAGAGAAAGCTCAAAACTCAAGCCAGGACTAAATAATATACTTTTCTTAAGAACTTCAGGTTTTCAAATAGACAAGGTTTAATTATAAATCTAGCCAATCTTAGCTAAATCTCCAGATAAATCCGCTTTAATTTGAAGGAATTACTTGGTTTAGCAGGCAAGAGCTAACGATAAAGAAGGCTCTTTTAGTTATACTGAGTTTTTTTACACAATTAAATAAGAGTTTTATAGATCAAGACTAGAACATGTTTGTTAATCTCCGAAACAAGTAAATATCTTTTGATAATTTTTTCTCAAAAGAATATTTGGTTTAAAATTTTCACGAAAAATTCCCTCGTCCGTATAAACAAACTATCATTTTAGTAAATATTTTTAATATTAAAAAATGTTAAATTTATTTTTTAGGATTTATAGTTAATAATTTTTTTACAGGATTCGATATAGATGAAAATCGACTATAATGGGAACATACGCAAAATCGCATTGAAAGAAATCATTATTTCCTCATAATAACTTTGTAATTTATATACTCATCTTTATAAAAACTTTAAGAAAACATTAGTATAGTTTACAGACAAATCTAGTTATATCTCTTAAAATATAATCACTCAATTACTGAAACAACGCCTTTCTATTGCTATTTTTAGTTGAATTGACCGGAAAATCTTGATAATAAAAGAATTCAAAAAGTTGATTTGGTATAACAGCTAATTCGGTTTTAAAGTGCATACTACAACAACATTCATTAAAAGTTTAAAAAACATGGATAGCGAACAGCATCGACGCTATCAGACCTCTATGGTATCAACTTATTACCCTGAAACAACTTTCCTTGACTCTGTTGTCATGTCAGACGGAACTGAGCAATCGCAAAGCTCGGATATCCTTACACGTTTGCACAGTGGAGAAGTTTTCATCGTCAATAGTCGTAGGCGAAATGGATTAATACTCTTTAAACGCTACCATGCAGAGTTTGCTGGGCCTGGGGCTGCTGTGGGTGGGGATTACGATTGTGATTGCCAAAGGGCACTGCCTATAGGTAATCTTTCTTTATTAACTCCTGAATCTAATGAAGAACGCCAGAAGGCTTACTTGATTAGGCGACAGTGGATTCGATTAATCAAACAAATTACAGAAAACCCACTTCCTGGGCAGCGAGTCCAGAAAATTCTCGATCAATTTGAACAATACTTTCCACCAGAAATAGTGGCTCTTTTGCCGGATGTTGCTTTTGCTCTTTTAGTGGGTGTGCTGCCACAAACAGTGGGAGTAGTACGGCGTTTGGGCAGTGAGGTGAATAGCAGGTTTAATTACTGAGTAAATTGCTAAGATGACAAATTTGCCAAAGCAGCTTTTACTCGATTAACGGTGCGGGCGTTTTCCTCTATTGTTCCGACAGTAATTCGCAATCCCCCGCTAATGTGCCGCACAAGAGTGCCCAGTGTTCTAAGTTTCTGGTGGAAAGTTTTTAAAACAACTTCTTGTGAATTAAAACCATTTGGTTTGAGACGTAGGTAAATAAAGTTGGCAGTACTTGGGGTAATTTGTAGTTCTGGTTGCTGAGATAAAATTTCGATAAGTTTAGCTCGTTCACTCAGGGTTTGGGGAATTGATTCCAGCAACAATGTACGATTTTGTAAACCAACTAATGCTGCTGCTATGGAAAAACTAGGGAGATTGTAAGGTAAACGAACTTTTTCTAAGATAGCGATCGCTTTAGGATGAGCGACGCAATAACCAATACGGAGAGATGCCAATCGGAAAGCTTTAGAAAAAGTACGTAATATTACCCAATTAGGACGCTGTGCTAATTCACCTACTAAAGTAGTTTGACTGAATTCAAAGTAAGCTTCATCAATTACTACCAAAATATGCTCTGGCAAACTTCTTAACCATGCCAACTCTGCCTTAGTTAAACTGTTGGCAGTCGGCGAATTGGGATGTACTACGAAAACTACACGAATCGGAGGATTTTGAGTTTGTTCGAGCGCAGACTGTGCGGCGCTTATGTCAATTTCAAAATTTGTTTCATTTCTCCCCACTGCCACTACAGGAATCCCTAAAGTTTGCGCCAAAATTCCGTACATAGAGAAAGTGGGATTGGCAACTAAAATTGACCCTTCTCCTCCTAGACAGGTGGCGATTAATAAAGAGCGGATAATTTCATCTGAACCATTACCAACAGAAATATTAGCAGCAGTAAATAAGGATGATGAGAGGGCGGCTGACTGATTAACGTACTCAGCGATCGCATCCTTAAGTGTTTCATGTCCGCCATCGGGATAACGATTTGTTTCAATTACTTGCTGATACGTCCATGCCAGCTTCTCTTTTAACTCAGGTGGTAAATCGTAGGGGCTTTCATTAGTATCTAATCGATCGAACTGTGTGGCGACCGAATCGGCTGTATCGCTGCTAGGATGAGGTTTATAGGCGGTGAATTGGGCTAAATCTGACCGAATGAAGGGAAGCATAGTTTTAGTCATTAGTCATTGGTCATTAGTCATTGGTCATTAGTAACTAACAAAGGACAAATGACTAAGGACATTAGTTATGTGTAAGTCTAATATTTTACAACTTCAAGGTAATTGGCAAAAGAGGCGAATTGCTTGCCAAATTTCTTCCATAACATTACCCAAGGCGTGGTCACTGTCGAGTTCGATTAATTCCACCCAAGGACGTGATCGCGCAAAGTCACGACTAGCTTTGATCGGAATGACTTCATCCTTTTTGCCATGCAAAATCAATGTGGAGATAGAGCGTTGCAAAAGCTTTTCTTGATATTGGGCAGCATCTGTAACGAAATTGTAACTTAAGGAAAGCGATCGCTGCTCTCCATAGTGGTAGACCATAATATATTTTTCTTGCTGCCAATGCTGTACTTCTTCATCCCCTAATTTGGGCAACCAATGGGATAAAAACCCAAAAGCTGGTGCTAACAAAACTAAGCGTTGCACTTGTAAATTTTGTTGTCCCAAGTGGGCAGCGGTCAAACCACCCAAACTTGAGCCAATGAGCGTTACTGGTGTAGAATCATTGCTGAATTCTGCGCTAACTTGAGCAAGCTGACGAGTAATTGTCAATTGGGAAAAATCGCCAGCATTGAGATCAGGAATTTTCAGCTTTGTCTGAATTTGGATAAAGCGATCGCCTATATCCCGCGCTTTAGCAGATTTAGGGCTGGAAGCAAAACCGTGAAGATATATGTAGTCCAAAGTTGTAAATAGTTTGGAGTTAAAAATTATTGAGTGCTGATAAATTTTTATTTATCATTTTTTGTGACTCACTTATAATTCATAACTCACAACTCCTCACTCCTAAGTTTTATTAGCGCATTGTGACAAATTCCTCTGCCGATGAGGGATGAATGCCCACAGTAGCATCAAAGTCTTTTTTAGTTGCGCCCATCTTGAGTGCGATCGCCACACCTTGGATAATTTCAGCTGCACCTTCACCTACCATGTGAGCACCTAGAACTTTGTCGGTGTTGCTATCAACCACCAACTTCATCATTGTCTTCTCTTGCTTACCAGTCAAACTGTGATACATGGGGCGGAAGCGAGTGCGAAAAATTTTGACGGCATCACCGAGTTTTTCCCGTGCTTCGGCTTCTGTCCAGCCGACTGTCGCGGCTTCGGGGTTAGAAAATATGGCTGTGGGCACAGTTTCATGACTGAATTCGCGGCGATTATCCCCAAATTCACTATCGGCAAAAGCGCGACCTTCGCCAATAGCTACAGGAGTTAAATTGATTCGGTCTGTGACATCACCAACAGCAAAAATATTTGGTTGACTAGTTTGACTATATTCATTGACTGCGATCGCACTTGTGGTAGGGTATCCAGGCCCTTCGATAGAACTAGCAACAACATCAATCCCAGCGTTTTTTAAACCTAATCCATCTACATTAGGGGTTCGACCGGTCGCTACTAAAAACACATCAGCAATTAGTGGTTCTTGGTCGTCTCCTGATAAAGTTAGCTTCAACCCTTCTGAGACGCGTTCAATTGTTTTCACCACATTATTCTTAATCAAGCGAATTCCGTGGTTCATCATACCCTCTTCAATTTCTATGCGAACATCTTCATCAAACCCATTCAAAATCTTTTCACCTCTGGTAATTTGTGTCACCTCAGAACCCAAACCGCGCATAATACAAGCAAATTCCGTGCCGATATAACCAGCACCAATAATGACGATATGTTTTGGTTGTTCTTTTAAATGAAAGATTTCGTCGGAGGTAATGCCATGTTCCATCCCTGGTAAATCTGGCTTGACGGGACGCCCACCAACTGCAATTAAAATTTTGTCTGCTGTAACTTTACGTCCATCAACTTCTACAGTGTGGGGGTCTACCAATGTGGCGCGACCGGAAAATAGTTCTACTCCGGCTTTTTCTAAGAAACTGATGTGTAGTTGTGATAGTCGTCGAACTTCCTTATCTATAGATGTAATGAAATATTCCCAGTCAAACTCAACATTATCCACTTTCCAGCCATAGCCTGAAGCGTCACTGAACAGTTCGGGAAAGTGAGAGCCATAGACCATGAGTTTTTTGGGAACGCAACCGCGAATCACACAAGTGCCACCAACTAAATCATATTCAGCGATCGCCACTTTTGCGCCGTAGCTAGCCGCTCGTTTGGAAGCCGCCAAACCTCCAGAACCCGCACCAATTACAAACAGGTCGTAATCAAAAGTCATAAGTTTATGTTCTCTTTCGCAACAAGTTAGTTCCTGGGAACTTCACAAAACGTGATTGAACTATATAAGGATATCCGGTGAACGCTGTGTAAGTCCTGTCCTTGATTTAATCTAGCGTTAGCAGATGCTATCTGGTCGTAGGGAAAATCACTTTTTGCTTTAGCGGCTTTACAGGCAGTAGTTAACAGTTGTTATAGTTCTACCCTTGGTCGAGCATAAGTCTGTACTACTGCTACTGCATTGGAGCAGCTAAGTTCTACAGGACTTACGCAAAATTATGACAAAACGTACTGCCTTCGGCGATCGCAGAGCATTTGTTTACGCCATTAGCAATCTTTATGTACTTGGAGATTCCGTTGGTGTTACGGGAGTTACAGGTGTTGGTGTTACGGGAGTTACAGGTGTTGGTGTTACGGGAGTTACAGGTGTTGGTGTTACGGGAGTTACGGGTGTTGGTGTTACGGGAGTTACGGGTGTTGGTGTTACGGGAGTTACGGGTGTTGGTGTTACGGGAGTTACAGGTGTTGGTGTTACGGGAGTTACAGGTGTTGGTGTTACGGGAGTTACAGGTGTTGGTGTTACGGGAGTTACAGGTGTTGGTGTTACGGGTGTTGGATCAGTTGGGGTTACGGGTGTTGGATCAGTTGAAGTTACGGGTGTTGGTGTTACAGGTGTTGGATCAGTTGGGGTTACGGGTGTTGGATCAGTTGAAGTTACGGGTGTTGGATCAGTTTGGGTTACAGGTGTTACGGGAGTTACGGGAGTTACAGGTGTTGGATCAGTTGGGGTTACCGGAGTTACAGGTGTTGGATTTGTTGGTGTTATAGGTGTTGGATTTGTTGGTGTTACAGGTGTTGGATTTGTTGGTGTTACAGGTGTTGGATTTGTTGGTGTTACAGGTGTTGGATTTGTTGGTGTTACGGGTGTTGGATCAATTTGGGTTACGGGTGTTGGATCAGTTTGGGTTACAGGTGTTGGATTTGTTGGTGTTACGGGTGTTGGATCAGTTTGGGTTACGGATGTTGTCCCAGATGAGGTGTTCGATGTTGTCCCAGATGAGGTGTTCGATGTTGTCCCAGATGAGGTGTTCGATGTTGTCTCAGATGAGGTGTTCGATGTTGTCTCAGTTGGGCTATTAGGACGAGTTAGCTGCATTTCCTCGCCTTTTATTGGTGGCTGTGCTTCCAAAGCCGCAGCAGTTTCGGCTTGAACACTGGTGATTGCAGGATCATGTGTAGGCACAGGACTCTGCCTGTTCAAATCAAGTTCCCGAACCATTTGGCTCGTTTCATAAAAATTTCTTAGATCAAAATCATATAACCTCTGAAATTCGCCTTTAACTATAATCACCATTTGCCCTGCTTTCAACACCTGAGTTTCAGAAGCTTTCTTGTTTGAAACTTCAATGCCACTATTTGTCAGCGCACCCACAATTGTGGTGTCTGTTTGTTGGTCGTAGCGTACAAATAATGCTGAACCACGAATTGCTGCTGCTGCATTTGGTGTTTGTATACGTGTTCGCCCTTGTCCTGGTGGGATGAGCAACAACACAGTCCCGTTTGTCAGTTGAAAGTCACGAGTCTTCGGCAAAAATTGAAATAACGCCTGTTCTCCAACTCGTGCTAAAGAGCCATCATTAAAACGCAAATCTGCTAGGGAAGCTCGACCAGTTGACAACCCGTCCCCAGGGGTCATTGCATCTAATTTGCGTGCAGGACGTTTTTTTAATTTATCTTTGGGTATCAGTTGTACGATGTTGCGGAGGTTCTGAATCTCTGCTCGCGTTAGAGGAGTTGTAGCACTTACCCGATTTGGTAGAGGCAGTACTATAACTCCCCATAAACCAATCACCAATAATGGAAACGATTTATAAAACATAGTTTGAAAAATTGTGACCTTCAACTAATATCATAAAAATTAAAGTTTAAGCTAATACTAATTAATTTAAGAGTTGTTTTCAAGAAATTAGTTTAAATTTTAATTTAGATTTAATAAAAATCGATAACAAGTGAAACGAATGAATCATATTTGATTTTGAAAAAACTTAGGATACATTTATTAAATTTTTTCATGTCTACCTGTTCCTTATCTGCGTAAGCAAGTTCATGAATCAAATTGGATTACTATCTACATGTATTTAGTTGATTGAAGTTTTCCTTATGAAACTTAAATTGTATGCAATCAAGTCTGTAGTAGATTTAAAACTTAGTATTTGATATAAACAATTAAATTAGAAGTACTTACATATAATCTTTTATAATCAGTTCAGTCAGAGGATCATTAATTATGGGGGACAATAACTTGTTAAGGATTTGTTGTGAAATTACCCACTGGCTGTATTTCACTAAAATTTAAGCAGCAATTTTATCGGAGCTTCTGAGTTTTACTAAAAAATCTGGGAAAAATCCGAAAAGCAGCAATTTTAGTTTGTAGTTTCAGTATATACCTACAAAGCTAAAATAGATGCAATCAACTGTATCTTTGTAGTCGGAACTTCCGATACAGCTTGTGGGTCTACATTTGCCAAACGCAATCAATGCGATCTAACCAGATGCGACTCAAGAACTGGAAGAATTTGTTTTTTTGTATTTTGTTAACCTCCAGTGGTGGAACCTGGTGTTGCATTAGAGTAAATGCGGCAGAATCTGCAATTACAGATGTTTGGCATCCTAATAATTTAGTAACTACACAGGTAACTCATGAGCAGTTATGTCATGAGTTGGAGCAAAAGGCAATTAACTCTTTATGCAAGCTGTCAAGTAAGTCACATCCTTTAGATTCTCGGATGCCGTTAAATCTGGCACAGCAAACACCAGAAACTACTCAAATCCCAGATAAAACCGAAGAACCTACAGATACTCAAAAGCAAAATGACCCGCCACAGCTAGAATCGCAGCCAAATAATGTGCCCATATCTCCTTCAGACTCAAAAGAGCAACTATTAAATTTACCTGAGCTAGAGTATTCCCAAAGGCGAGAGAGGTTGATAGAACTGCTACGATCGCCAAAACAACCGTTTGAATCTGATAGCGATCGCGAATTGGGGTTACGGGTGCGGTTACGACCCTTAGAACAGCAGCCACTACCACCAACAGAACAACCCGTACCTAAATTTAAACCTATCGGCTATCTGCAAGGACGTGTCGGCTACTTCCAAACGAGTAACATTTTTTCCTCAAATGATAATCCCATAGAAGATGGTTTAATTATTTCTGGACTGACACTAGCCTCTACATATTTTCCTTTGGGATCTAAGACTTTTGTAAATGGCTCAATTGATGGCAATCTGATTCGTTATATAAATCAGTCACAATACCATTACAACCAGGTGAGATTCAATCTCAATATTTACCAGCAGCTATCCCAACGAATGTATGGAGAAATCAGTTGGAGCAATCAACAGTTATTTTATGCCAACAGCAGCGATCGCTTCGATAGCTTCAAAGCAGGCGATCGCTTTTTAAATGAAAATTCCCTACAACTGTCTTTAGGACGCCGAGATCCCTTAACTTCAAGATTAACCCTAGATAGCTTCTACCAATTGAGTGTAAATTTTGCTGACCCCCAAAGTCGTAATCGGATAATCAATTCCTTTTGGGTGTCTCTGAACTACTACTTGCAAAAGCCTCTCCAGGTTGGTATTGACTACCAAATGAGTTTATCAGACTTTACACAGCGCGATCGAGAAGACGAATTTTATCGGCTATTCGGACACTTAAATTACCAAATATCTGACACCATTAATATGAATATGGAGGCTGGAGTAAGTTTAGGTAGTTCAACCGCCGAAAACATTGATTTTGATGGCTGGTTCTTCACTATTAATTACAGTTTCCAATTAGGTAGGTTTTGAAATTTGTCCTGTCTTACAAAGTTCTGATCGCCGGAAGCCGGCGCTCAGACTTTGCGCTTTGTCAAAAACCAATGCCCAATGACTATAAATAAGAAATCCAATCACTCCAGCTACCAGCATAAAGTTTACCCTTGCTAAAACCAGCTAATTCTAAAGAAAGTAAATTCACACAAGCAGTAACGCCAGAACCGCAATATACCAATATTTCTTCGGCTGTTTCTAGCTTTTCCCACCGACGGCGTTGTTCTTCTTGAGGAAGCAGGTAGCCAGAAGAGTCTGTAACTTCTTGCCAGGGATAGTTGACTGCACCGGGAATATGTCCGGCAATTCGATCGATAGACTCTCCTTCGCCTCGGTAGCGATCACTGTCTCTTGAATCTACCAATGTTATCTTCTGGTTATCTTTCCGGCTTTTTACCGCTGTAATATCTACTACCTTTTCTGTTTGTACTTGAGCGACAAATGTGCCCATTCGGGGAGGAGGAATAACATCTGTAACAGAATACCCAGCTTTTTGCCATCCAGCAAACCCGCCATCTAATACTACTACTTGCTCATGTCCTAGATAGCGTAACAGCCACCATAGACGAGCCGCAAAAGCAAAGCGCGAATCATCATAAGCGACAACTAAACTTTTTTGGTAATTTACCCCAATCGTCGCCAATTTGTTAGCTATATCATTAGGGTTAGGTAAAGGATGTCTCCCGCCATGCTTTCCCACTGGACTGGAAAGATCCCGATTCAAATCTAGGTAATACGATCCTTCTATATGACTTGTCTGGTAATGTTGTTGTCCTAGTTGTGGATCGGCTAAAGAAAAGCGACAATCCACAATAACGACTTGCGGATCTTTCAGATGTTCAAACAGCCAAGCTGGTGAAACAATAAATTGGGGATTGGGCATAGGGCATAGGGTAAAACAGTCTTCTGTTCCAACTGCTGAGTAAATAAGTTATATTTGCTACTCAGCACTACTGAAGGGCATTGGTCATTATTTAGTTTTTTGGAAGATGTCAGACTTAGAAAATTTTACACTTAAGTTAACAGCTGATGGTTCTTTCACCTTTGTCTCTCAAGAGTTTGGTGAATCGTTTCACAGCCATTATGGAGCGCAGCAGGAGAGTTTTTGCAAGTTTGTGGAACCTACTCAACTGGCTACAGCAGCGCAAAAACCGATCTTGCGACTATTAGATGTTTGTTATGGTCTAGGATATAACACGGCTGCTGCTTTGCAAACAGTTTGGGGAGTGAATCCTAGTTGTTGTGTTGAAGTAATCGGTTTAGAACTGAATCCAGCGGTGCCACAAGCGGCGATCGCTCATAATTTGTTCGACAATTGGAACTGTAACTATATTGAAATTTTGAAAAAGCTAGCTTTTGAGCATCAAGTACAAACACCTTGCTTGAAAGCGAAGCTACTAATTGGCGATGCTAGAACTACGATAATGCTAGTACGTCAGTTGGGTTTCTCGGCAGATGCAATTTTCCTCGATCCCTTTTCACCACCACAGTGTCCTCAATTATGGACTGTTGAATTTCTTAAACAGCTATCATTGTGCTTACATCCAGATGGTTTATTAACCACCTATTCTTGTGCTGCTGCTGTACGCACAGCACTTTTGTCTGCTGGCTTGGTGATATCTTCTACCCCACCCGTAGGAAGGCGATCGCCTGGTACCGTGGCAACACATTCTAAAAATGCCGAGTCTAAAGAACGCTCCCCACTCACCACCCTCTCAGAAGTTGAAAAAGAACACTTGCTAACTCGTGCTGCTATTCCCTATCGCGATCCTCAATTGAGCGATCCAACCGAAGTCATAGTCAGGCGGCGACAACAAGAGCAACAAACCTCTTGCCTGGAACCTGCCTCCCATTGGCGAAAAAGGTGGCTATTAGGAACGCAAGGTAGGGATTTTATAGGAACTAGTTTGTAGTTTGATTGCAATATCATACAATATGCTACGCCTATGGACTGCAAGCCTAATTCAACGAGTTTTTACGAGCCGAATAGCTTATCTATATGTTAGTATTCAATATTACATACTGTTGAACAGTACTGAAGTATTGCTATAACTGAGTAAAAACATATATATCTAATGATTACTATAAAGACTTGAAACTCAAAATCCGATATCTCAATATAAAGGAGTCAATTATAACGCTTTCTGACGCCAAAAGGCTAAAAAATCTCCGTAAAAAACCTGATTTAACATTTGTGATAATTTATCATACTGGAATTAGAAGCAAAAAATTTGACAACAAAATCCACCTTCGTAACATAAAAAAATACATGCTGTGAAAAATTCAGATCGGCAGCTTGACATCATGCATAATCCATATCGAAACTCTGACTCAGATACTGTCGAATCTTAAATTTGTTTTTAAAATCTGACACTGTTAACTAACTTGTGCAAAAACTTGGAGTGCCTTTGTGATTCAATGGAAATCCAACCATACAAGCTTTACAGAAAAAATTGTTAATGGGTCAAACCCCATTAGCACAGTGAAGAGTATTGGTTCAAATCATGCCGTGGAATCGCAAAATGCGGAAGGTTATTCTTTAGGCTTATCTCAAGGAGACCTTATGCTTGAAGATAGGCAAGCAATGTCTTCTTGGATAAAATCTGATGTTAATTGTGGTGATGATTCATTGGTCTCTAAAACACTACAAGCCAAAGGTTTTAAAGTGAATGGGTTTGATTTAGATCCGCCGAAGGTTTTAGTAGTTGACGATCATGCCGCCAGTCGGATGACTGCTGTTGCCCTCTTGGGGATGGAAGGATACGAAGTAATTGAGGCGGATAGTGGTTCTATTGTTGTCGGATTGGTAACTCAAAAACAACCAGATTTGATTTTGCTGGATGTAATGATGCCAGGAATGGATGGATTTGAAGTATGCCAATTGCTCAAACAGGATGAGCAGACTAGGTTAATCCCAGTAATTTTTATTACAGCGTTAAATGACAGGCGATCACGCATTCGGGGAATTGAAGTTGGGGCAGATGATTTTCTCACCAAACCCTTTGATCGGGTGGAACTAGCGGCGCGTGTAAAGTCCTTGGTGCGGCAGAAGCGTCTGAACGAAGATTTAGACCATGCCGAACAAGTACTGTTTTCTATTGCCATGTCCATTGAAAGCCGCGATCCCAATACAGGCAACCATTGCGAACGTCTAGTAAAACTAGGACAAGTTTTTGGTGAATACCTTAACCTCTCACGCTATCAAATTCGAGATTTGATGTGGGGTGGTTATCTCCACGATATTGGTAAGGTGGGTATTCCCGATGCTGTGCTGCTAAAAAAAGGCAAACTCACCCCCGAAGATTGGCAAATTATGCAGCAGCACGTTTTGATTGGAGAAAAAATCTGCCAACCACTACGGAGTATGCGCGGTGTAATTCCGATTATTCGTCATCACCACGAACGTTGGGATGGCTCAGGCTACCCAGATCAACTCAAGGGGGATGATATTCCCTACCTGGCGCAAGTGTTTCAGCTAATTGATATTTACGATGCCCTAACTAGTGAACGACCTTACAAAAGAGCTTTTACTTCAGCAGAAGCCCTTTTAGTGATGCAAGAAGAAACTGATTGCGGTTGGCGTAATCCGAAACTAATGCAGCAATTTGCAGAGTTTATTTACTCTTGTCAGAAAAATGGGAGGAGTGGGCAGTAAGAAGTAATAATTTGTAGCTGCTGTAATAATGAACGCTAATTTGCATTATTATAATCTCTACTTTTTATGAGTGAAGTTATACCAACTCCTGAATTCTGACTCCTTTAATATTTTCAGTCTTCTATGATTAGCTGGTATGATTTGAGCCGAGATTTTAAAGTACCAACAGCATTAATCACAATTTTACTAATAGCTGATAGCTAATTATGGTAGTTGTAGCAATTCTAGCGGCAGGACGCGGCACACGGATGAAATCACGC
Organism: Nostoc sp.; assembly: GCF_036917535.1. GTDB lineage: Bacteria > Cyanobacteriota > Cyanobacteriia > Cyanobacteriales > Nostocaceae > Nostoc. The sequence goes on along the minus strand of NZ_JBALDA010000052.1, from coordinate 4,051 downwards.
TTACCCAAAGTTTTACATTCTTTGGGTGGGCGATCGCTAATAGAGAGAGTTCTCGAAAGTGTAGAACCACTTTCGCCCTCACGACGAATCGTGATTGTGGGATATCAATCCGAGGAAGTGCAAACCGCCATGCATTCAATTTGCAGTTTGGAGTTTGTCGAACAGACTGTGCAATTGGGGACAGGTCATGCTATCCAGCAATTACTTCCGCACTTGGAAAATTACACTGGAGATTTGCTGGTACTTAACGGCGATTTACCGTTAATACGCAGCGAAACTCTTAAGCAGATGTTACAAACTCACATCAAAAATCAAAACTCTGCCACTATTCTCACCTCGCATCTACCCGACCCCACAGGCTACGGGCGCGTTTTTTGTAACGACGAAAATATTGTGCAGCAAATGGTCGAACACAAGGATTGTACAGCTGCTCAAAGACAAAATCAGCGGATTAATGCTGGAGTTTATTGCTTTCGCTGGCTAGATTTGGCAAAGGTGCTTCCCCACCTCCAGGCAAACAACGTCCAAAAAGAATACTATCTTACTGATGCTGTGACTCAGGTGGGCCAAGTAATGGCAGTGGATGTAGAAGATTACCAAGAAATTCTCGGCATCAACGATCGCCTGCAACTAGCAACAGCATCCGAAATTTTGCAAAAACGAGTCAAGGAAAAATGGATGCTGGCGGGTGTCACCCTGATCGACCCCACAAGCATCACCATTGATGAAACAGTGGAATTACAGCCGGATGTAATTATTGAACCACAAACTCACCTGCGGGGAAATACGGTAATTCAAACCGGAAGTCACATCGGACCAGGGAGTTTAATTGAAAATAGTCAGTTAAGTGAAAATGTGACAGTGCAATATTCAGTAGTCATAAATAGCACCGTGGAGGCCGGAAGCCGAATTGGCCCTTATACTCATTTGCGCGGTCAGGTACAGGTGGGTGCTGGTTGCCGTGTGGGGAATTTTGTGGAATTGAAGAATACCCAATTAGGCGATCGCACCAATGCAGCACATTTGTCATATATAGGCGATACTGTTGTCGGCAATCAAGTGAATATTGGTGCTGGTACAATTACTGCCAATTATGACGGCGTGAAGAAACATCGTACCAAAATAGGCGATCGGACAAAAACTGGAGCCAATAGCGTTTTAGTGGCTCCACTCACTTTGGGAGATGATGTCTATATCGCAGCTGGTTCTACTGTGACAGAAGATGTACCTGATGATTCTCTGGTAATTGCCCGTAGTCGTCAGGTGGTGAAACCTGCTTGGCGCAAGAAGAGCCATTAACAATTCAAAATTCAAAATTCAAAATTAAAGATATTTTCAGACGGTTAATTAAACAAAAGGTCGAAAAACGTTCTACTCGCTCTTGGGATGTTTCGATAGAAAATACAGTACGTGAAATCAACAAAATAAATAAGCGCCGCAAATCCGGTGGTTTTTACTTGAATCAGGCAGAATTAATGGATATTCTGGAACAAGGATATCAAGTGGCACTGAAACGAGCGGCGCTAGAAGCTTTTGAGGGGCGTTATGAAGCCCAAGAATTAGCTACAATAGTTGACCAGCAACAAACTTTAGCGGAAGCGCTGAAACTGATTCAACAATAGCCGATCAGTTCATTGCCAGTCCATTCCAAGGTGTCGCCACTTTTTTCGCCGTTGTGGTAGGCAGCGAGTAAGATTTCGCTAGTTTTTCCCCAGGCGATCGCTCCACTAGCATCTAAGGCGATCGCTCCTAAATCGCGTTTGTTCTCGTGGGCTTCTCCAAAAGATCGCTGCATGGCTTCCTTGAGTGACATCCCATCAGTGACACGCACTACAATCCGTGCTGCTAAACACTCATCGATGATATCTTCGCCAATGCCAGTACAGCTAACACCAGCATTACTAGTAGCATAATTACCTGCTGGCATCGCCGAATCACTTACCCTGCCAATCCGCTCAAAGCCTTTCCCACCAGTAGAAGTGCCAGCAGCTAACTTACCAGATACATCTAAAGCTACTACACCGATGGTGCCACGTCCGGCATTGCTGGTTTCTAACAGTTCGGGTTCTGCTACCACGCCAGCCATTGTGCTTTTAAAATTATCCTGGCGCTCTTGTATCCACTCTTGTAACCGCAAATCAGTTAAAGCGTTATAGCTGGGAATTTGCATTTCCCGCGCCAACTCAGCTGAACCAAAATCTGATAGCACTCGGTCTGGCGAGCTTTGTAAAAATTGCGCTAAATCAATAGGATTTTTCACCCGCGAGATATTAATCACACCACTAAACCGCCCTGATGCACCATCCATCAAGGAAGCACTCATACGAATTTGTCCATCAGATTGCAGTACTGAACCAGTACCAGCATTAAAGCGGGGGTTATCTTCGAGCATTAGGCAACCCTGCACCACAGCCTCTGAGGCAGTTGCTCCTGACAATAGCAGAGAATAGACTTCTTCTATTACTTTATGGAGCGATCGGCGCACCGCCTCTAATCCGCCTTTACCGTGGAGAGAACTACCAGCCCCTCCATGAATAATTAATTTTGGTTGCACCTGTAACTCCATTAATCTCTTGCGCTATTTGCGTCTGTATTGCGGTTGGTTTCATTTTGAGCTTGAGAACGGTGACGACGACAACGTTCTGAGCAATATTTCACATCGTCCCAACAATCTTGCCACTTTTTACGCCATGTGAAAGGACGTTGACATACCGGACAGATTTTTGTAGGTAGGTCAGCTTTAGAACGAACACGTCCCATATAAATAATGTGTAAATGAGAATTTCATTTCCGAAGGAGATGGAAAATAATTATAACCAGTTTGCTATGAAGACAGGATACATTCAACGAACAAATATATTGTCAATCTATCTTTAGAAATATTTACAATATCTCTCTTAAAAGAAAAGAGGCTTTGAGTCTTACTATCTTTCTTTTTTAGGGACTTGCGAAAAATAAATTATTCCAAATTATTTCTAGATTTGTAGGGGTGCAAGGACTTGCATTGGTGTCAACTTCAGGTTAAAGCCAGTCTAGAAAAAGCTTTTAGCTGATTATCTTGCTCTCTGTCGGAGGCTGGGAATGCCTAATGGGAGGCAGCATTTCCAATTTCCCACAGGCAATGAGATTTTAAAGGAGTTTTAGTTAGCTTAAGTTGACTGATACCAATGAAGGCTATAAAACAGCCCTGACGGTTTAGGGCAAGGCTGTTTCATTGCCTAAAAGGTTCTGATTTACAAGCGTTTCAAGCAAAAAAATTAGGTGAATAAAAAATCTGATTGCACAAGAAAATGGTGATACCTCCAGCAAGGTTTCACCGACGCACTGAAATTGACTCTTGGAGATAGTAATTTTTTGATTACTAACTTCCGCCTATGTTGTTGACAATATCCTTAATAAATTGAGTGAAACAGCCTTGGAGGTTAGGGAGATTAAAAATGCCTAAACTCATATTGAAATACTTTTAAAACAACCTCTAAATACTAGATTTTTGGAAGTAACTTGATAATACATAGCAATGTGATTTTTAAATAATCTGTAAATACTAAATAATGTAAGTAACTTGATAACATAATGTTTTTTCTTTATTTACAAAAAATTTACGTAAAACTACTATTCATAGAATTTTAATAGTGCTATTGTTTGTATGTCACTAAAAAACAAGTTGTAGTGGCACAACAACAAACAAGTTGACCTTACTAATTCTTAGGAAAGAAAAATCATGATTATCAACGATCTATCTCATGTAGAAACCGTTCTTGAAAATGAGAATGTTCAAGGTGGATTAGCTTTTGCAGATGCTGATGCAAAAGCATACGCTTTTGGTAAAAACATCACTGCCACCAGCATTGTCGTTAGCACCATTGCTGTCTCCAAGAAATACAGCTTATCTGCTAGCTACGGTTCATCTAGTTCTGCTGCCGGCTAATTCTTAGGAAAGAAAAATCATGATTATTAACGATCTATCTCATGTAGAAACCGTTCTTGAAAATGAGAATGTTCAAGGTGGATTAGCTTTTGCAGATGCTGATGCAAAAGCATACGCTTTTGG
>NZ_JBALDA010000051.1:0-14869 GCF_036917535.1 Nostoc sp. | reverse complement strand
TCCGCAGAATAATAATCCACCGACAACTCCGGGCAATACTCCATTCCCAGGCACTACTCCCAGTCCGCAGAATAATAATCCACCGACAACTCCGGGCAATACTCCATTCCCAGGCACTACTCCCAGTCCGCAGAATAATAATCCACCGACAACTCCGGACAATACTCAACCCAACACAGCCCCAGAAGCTAATGATCCCCGCGTACTGGTATCAGAAGTAGTAGTTAGATCCCAGTCTGGCCAACTATCACCAGAACTGGAAAGCCAAGTTTACAGAGTAATTCGTACCCAACCAGGACAAACGACAACCCGCAGCCAACTGCAAGAAGATATCAACGCTATCTTTGGTACTGGCTTTTTCTCCAACGTCCAAGCAGCGCCAGAAGATACTCCCTTGGGAGTGCGGGTGAGCTTTGTTGTGCAGCCTAACCCCATCCTCAGCAAAGTAGAAGTGCAAGCCAATCCTGGAACTGGTGTCGCTTCTGTGCTACCAGCTAATACTGTGGATGAAATATTCCGAGAGCAGTATGGCAAAATCCTCAACTTGCGTGACTTGCAAGAAGGCATCAAGCAGTTAAACAAGCGGTATCAAGATCAAGGTTACGTACTAGCCAACGTGATTGGAGCGCCCCAAGTCTCTGAAAACGGAGTTGTTACCTTGCAAGTAGCAGAAGGTGTAGTAGAAAATATTAGAGTTCGGTTCCGCAATAAAGAAGGTCAGGAGACAGACGAGAAGGGACAACCGATTCGGGGAAAGACACAGGATTATATCATTACACGAGAATTGGAGTTGAAGCCAGGACAAGTATTCAATCGCAACACAGTGCAAAAAGACTTACAGCGCGTGTATGGGCTAGGACTGTTTGAAGATGTGAATGTGTCCCTTGACCCTGGTACTGACCCCAGCAAAGTGGATGTAGTTGTGAATGTAGCTGAACGTAGCAGCGGTTCTATTGCAGCTGGGGCGGGGATTAGTTCTGCTAGCGGACTTTTTGGAACAGTAAGTTATCAACAGCAAAACCTGAACGGTAGGAACCAAAAACTGGGGACAGAAATACAGGTGGGAGAAAGGGAACTACTGTTTGACATACGGTATACCGACCCCTGGATCGCAGGAGATCCTTACCGGACTTCCTACACAACCAATATTTTCCGCCGCAGTTCTATTTCGTTGATTTTTGATGGTCAAGATGAAGACATTAGGACGTTTAATCCAGATAATCCCACTGATACAAGTTCTCAGGATCGCCCCCGCATTCTCCGTATAGGTGGTGGTGTTACCTTTACCCGTCCTCTCTCTGCCAATCCTTATAAAACTTCTGTCTGGACTGCCTCAGCAGGTTTACAGTATCAACGAGTTTCTGCCCGTGATGCTGATGGCAATCTTAGAAAAACAGGAGCGGTATTTGATGATGATACTGGAAACCGCATCAGTGAGGAAATTCCACTGACTTACTCTAGTGGCGGTCAAGACGATTTACTATTGTTTCAAGTAGGGGTACAGCGCGATCTCCGTAATAACCCGCTGCAACCCACTAGCGGTTCTTATCTCCGCTTTGGAGTCGATCAGTCAGTCCCTGTAGGGTTAGGCAATATCTTCCTAACTAGATTGCGGGGTAGCTACAGCCAATATTTACCCATTAAGCTGATTAGCCTGAGCAAAGGGGCACAAACCTTAGCATTTAACCTGCAAGCAGGAACCATCCTCGGTGACTTGCCTCCCTACGAAGCTTTTACCCTTGGAGGTAGCAATTCCGTCCGGGGTTATGAAGAAGGAGCATTAGGTAGTGGACGCTCTTATGTGCAAGCATCAATTGAGTATCGGTTTCCAGTTTTTTCAGTAGTCAGTGGCGCACTATTTTTTGATCTCGGCAGTGATCTGGGAACTAGTACTAGGGCTGCTGAAGTGTTGAACAAAAATGGCAGTGGCTTTGGTTATGGTCTTGGCGTTCGCGTCCAGTCTCCACTGGGGCCAATTCGGATTGATTACGGTATCAACGATGATGGTGATAGCCGGATTAATTTCGGTATTGGTGAAAGATTTTAATTAGTCATTAGTCATTAGTCATTGGTGAGCCAGTGCGGTCTTGGGGGTTTCCCCCATGAGTAACTGGCGTTAGCGACGCAGGAGCGTCACCCGGAGGGTCATTAGTGAATAACAAAGGACTAATGACAATTCTCTTTCCTAATGAGCTTGCTAATTTTTACATTTACCTCAATACTGTTCCGATAAAGGGATTAATGAGATTTTTCAGGGAATATCAGGGATTTTACCAAAACAGACGATGAACAATACTAAAGGAAATATATTAACTTTTCGGCTATGCGACAGCACACTCTAGCAGCCGAAATCACCCAAATAGGGGTGGGATTGCATAGCGGTGTGAATACCCAAGTGCGGATACTACCAGCTGAGGTGGGAAGTGGACGCTACTTTGTGCGGGTGGATTTACCAAATTTGCCGATAATTCCAGCCCAAGTTGCGGCAGTTAGTCACACTGTTCTCTCAACTCAGTTGGGTAAGGGTGAGGTATATGTTCGCACGGTAGAGCATTTGTTGGCAGCACTTTCGAGTATGGGCGTGGATAATGCCCGAATTGAAATTGATGGTCCAGAAGTCCCACTTTTAGATGGTTCAGCAAGTGTGTGGACAGCCAATATTGCCCAAGTTGGCCTAGTATCACAATCCGTTAACAACCAAGTTCAGGCTGTTACAGAACCAATATGGGTCTATCAAGGGGATGCTTTTGTATGTGCCCTCCCAGCACCAGAAACCCGCTTTAGTTACGGTATTGATTTTGATCTGCCTGCCATTGGTAATCAATGGTATAGCTGGTCACTAACTCCTGAACTAGAAAAAGCTTCTGCTAGCTTTGCTGCGGAAATTGCTCCTGCTCGTACTTTTGGGTTACTGCATCAAATTGAACACTTGCAAAAAACAGGGTTAATTAAAGGTGGTAGTTTGGATAATGCCCTCGTTTGTGGCCCAGAAGGCTGGCTAAATCCACCGTTGAGATTTGCAAATGAGCCAGTCCGTCATAAAATCTTGGATTTAGTAGGAGATTTGAGTTTACTAGGGACTTTTCCTCGTGCTCATTTTTTAGCGTATAAAGCCAGCCACAATTTACACATTCAACTGGCTCAAAGAATTTTAGATTTGGGATTTTAGATTTTGAATTAGAACTAAAATCTAAAATCTAAGCTTATTAAGCTTTGGATATATGTCTACCTACTCAACTTTCAGATAAAAAATCAATTACACGGCCAATGTCAATCCTTACTGAAGTGAATACCATCGATACGACTACACCTACATCTACCGAACCACAGGCGATAAATGAGATTACAATCAGTTCTGAGATTAAAACAACTTTTACATCTGAAGAAATTCAGAAATTGCTACCCCACCGCTACCCATTTTTACTTGTAGACAAAATAATTGATTACGTTCCAAGTAAAAAAGCTGTTGGGGTTAAAAATGTCACTATCAACGAACCCTATTTTCAAGGACATTTCCCTGAACGTCCACTGATGCCAGGAGTGCTAATTGTTGAAGCAATGGCACAAGTTGGGGGCATTGTCCTAACTCAAATGTCTTCGGTAGAAGGCGGGCTGTTTGTCTTCGCTGGTATCGATAAAGTCCGCTTTCGTCGCCAGGTCGTGCCGGGGGATCAACTAGTCATGACGGTGGAACTGTTATGGGTAAAACAACGTCGTTTCGGTAAGATGCAAGGTCGTGCCGAAGTTGATGGTCAACTTGCTTGTGAAGGAGAATTAATGTTTTCTTTAGTTAGCTAAAAATTTGCTTTTGTGGTATGGGTATAGCCGTGAAATGCCCTTGCTGAATCTTGAAACAGGATAACAGTTAAAAGATATCCACAATAGCATCTGATAATTTCTTGATTTTCGCCGCCCTCTCTACGAGACGCACTCACAAACACACTTAACTTGCTTTGCCCGACACTTTCGTTCACTGAAATATTTCACGCTCAACAACGCCAGTCGCCTCAATGGGGCGGTAGTCGGTACAACTCTCTTAATCAGAGTAACGCACTGCCTCAAAAACCCCGCCTGGCGCTGGATTATTAAGACAGTTCTGGAGATTCACCCTTGAAAACGCTAATTCATCCAACTGCTGTAATTGATCCGAAATCGGAACTTCACCATACAGTGCAAGTCGGTGCCTATGCTGTGATTGGAGCGCATGTCAAAGTGGGCCCTGAAACAATAATCGGTGCTCATGCAGTGCTAGAGGGGCCTTGTGAAATTGGGGCGCAAAATCAGATTTTTACAGGTGCAGCTATCGGCATGGAACCCCAGGATCTGAAGTTTGTAGGAGAACCAACCTGGGTCAAAATTGGTGATAACAACTTGATTCGTGAGTACGTTACCATTAACCGCGCTACCGGTGCTGGTGAAGCGACGGTAATTGGCGATGGGAACCTACTGATGGCTTATGTCCATGTGGCTCATAACTGCGTGATTGAAGACCAGGTAGTGATTGCTAACTCTGTGGCGTTGGCTGGTCATGTCCATATAGAATCACGCGCTAGGCTAAGTGGAGTTTTAGGTGTTCATCAATTTGTGCATATTGGTAGACAAGCAATGGTAGGAGGTATGGCACGTATTGACCGGGATGTGACCCCATATATGCTGGTGGAAGGAAATCCAGCGCGAGTGCGAACCCTTAATCTTGTAGGACTCAAACGATCTGGTATGGACTCAGCAGATTTGCTTATGCTGAAAAAAGCCTTTCGCATTCTCTATCGTTCTAATTTGTCTTTTAAGGATGCTTTGGAACAGTTGGAATTGTTAGGAGATAGCGAAGAATTGCAGCATCTGCGACGCTTCCTTTTACTTTCTCAGATGCCTGGAAGACGTGGCTTGATTCCTAGTAAAGGCAAAAAAGGCGCAAGTGATGAATCGTGAGTTAGGAGTTAGGAGTTATGAGTTGATAAATTAATTTTTTAACTGTTCACTCCTCATTCCTAACTTTTAATTGCTAACTCCTGTACAGACGCGATTAATCGCGTCTCTAACAGCTAACTCCTAACTTTAATTATCAAATGCGGATATTTATCAGCACTGGTGAAGTATCTGGCGATTTACAAGGGTCGCTGCTAATTTCAGCGCTGAAGCGTCAAGCTGTGGCGATTGGGTTGGAATTAGAAATTGTAGCGCTGGGTGGCGAGAAAATGGTAGAGGCTGGGGCAACTCTGTTGGGAAATACCAGTAGTATTGGCTCAGTGGGTATTCAAGAAGGGCTGCCTTATGTTTTACCGACTCTCCAGGTGCAACGACGGGCGATCGCTTCCTTAAAACAAAATCCACCTGACTTAGTAGTACTGATCGATTATATGACTCCCAATCTAGAAATTGGGACTTATATGAAACAGCATCTACCAGATGTGCCTGTGGTGTATTACATCGCTCCCCAAGAGTGGGCTTGGTCAATCAGTTTGCGTAGAACTAAGCGGATTGTTGGTTTTACAGACAAGCTGTTGGCAATCTTCCCACAAGAAGCCCGTTACTTTCGTGAGAAAGGCGCAAATGTTAGTTGGGTGGGACATCCTTTGGTTGACCGAATGCAAAATGCTCCTAGTAGGGAGGCAGCTCGTGCAACACTGGGAATTGCACCAGAAGAAATTGCGATCGCACTCCTCCCCGCCTCTCGCCGCCAAGAACTAAAATATCTTTTACCAATTATTTTTCAAGCTGCCCAAACTATTCAAGCTAAATTACCTGAGGTTCGTTTCTGGATTCCCCTGTCGCTGGAAGTCTATAGACAGCCAATTGAGGAGGCTATTAAGCGTTATGGTTTGCGGGCTACAGTTCTATCAGATCAACACAAGGAAGTTTTTGCCGCTGCTGATTTAGCTATTAGCAAATCTGGTACTGTCAATCTAGAACTTGCTCTGTTATATGTGCCACAGGTTGTAGTTTATCGCCTCAGTCGTCTGACTGCTTGGATAGCTCGGAAAATTCTCAAAGGTTCAATAACCTTCGCATCGCCACCTAATTTAGTAGTGATGAAGCCGATCGTGCCAGAATTTTTACAAGAGCAAGCGACAGCAGAAAATATTACCCAAGCAGCAATGGAACTGCTACTCAATCCCAGTCGCAGAGAGCAAACTTTGCTAGATTATGAAGAAATGCGGCAAAGTTTGGGAGAAGTTGGGGTTTGCGATCGCGCTGCTCAAGAAATTTTGCAAATGCGACCAAATATATTGAGGCATCATGGCTTATGAGATGAAAAAACAAAGAGCGATCGCAGTTGATTTGTTCGCTGGCGCGGGTGGTATGACTCTTGGCTTTGAACAAGCTGGTTTTGACGTGCTAGCGTCTGTGGAAATCGACCCGATCCACTGTGCAACACATGAGTTTAACTTCCCTTATTGCTCAGTGTTATGTAAAAGTGTTGTGGATACAACTGGGGAAGAAATTAGGAATCGGTCTGAGATTGGCGATCGTGAAATTGATGTGGTAATTTGTGGCTCACCATGTCAAGGATTTTCCCTAATTGGTAAACGGGCTGTTGACGATCCCCGAAACTCTTTGGTGTTTCACTTTCATCGGCTGGTTTTTGAGCTAAAACCAAAATTCTTTGTGATGGAAAATGTTCGGGGAATCACAGTTGGCGAACATAAACAAATCCTCCAAATCTTAATTAGTGAATTTAAAATATCTGGCTATAAAGTAGAAGAAAATTACCAAATTATCAATGCTGCAAATTACGGAGTACCACAGTCCCGTGAGAGATTATTTCTTATGGGCGCAAGGGAAGATGTAGAGTTACCGAAATATCCTCAGCCGATTACTAAACAAGCTTTACTAAATAATTTAAATTCTAAAAAAACATCTGATATTCCATTGAGTCCTACAGTATGGGATGCAATTGGAGATTTACCTAAAATAGAAAAATATCCAGAGTTATTAACAAGAGATTGGGTTGTTGCAGACTACGAAAAGCCTAGTAACTATGCTTTTGTACTTCGCGGTATCAAATGCCTAGATGATGATTATTCTTACAAACGAGAATATGATTTGCGAATACTTTCTTCAAGTTTAAGAACCAAACATTCTATAGAAACTATTCAACGTTTTCAGGAGACTCAACAAGGCGAGAGAGAAAAAATTAGTCGTTTTTATAAGCTACATCCTGCTGGTGTGTGTAATACTTTAAGAGCCGGAACAGATAAGTATAGGGGTTCTTTCACATCTCCCAGACCGATTCATCCATCTACGCCGCGCTGTATCACTGTCAGGGAAGCGGCGAGATTGCATTCTTACCCCGATTGGTTTAGATTTCATGTAACCAAATGGCACGGATTTCGACAAGTTGGTAACTCTGTACCACCATTACTAGCAAAGGCTGTAGCGGGAGAAATTATTCGCAGTTTGAATATTTCGCCTTTTAAACCGAGTTTAGAATACAAGTTGCCAGAGGAGAAGCTATTACAATTTAATATGTCGCAAGCGGCACAATATTATCAGTGTGATTAGTAAGTTTTAATATCTGCAAGATTTCACTATCTAAACCCATCGTCAAACCTTTCAACTTATTAGACAGCCTCTCCATTACTACCCAGTTTTTTCTTGAGTATCTCTTCCATTGCCCTCAAATCCTCGTTAGTTTCAGGGAATGGATATGTCAGACTATTAGGATTTCTCCGTCTAATCAATGCTTCAATTGCTTTATCATCTTCACGATGAGCTAAAATATACGCTCTAAGTTCTTGTCGGGACATTTTGCTAAAGTTGGGCTTCGTCATCGTTAAACCCCCATTGACCATCAGAAAAAATTAGAATCTCTAGGCTCTCAGTCACACCAGCAAGGATAAACACGGTCTTGGTGTTTTGGTTGTACCGAAATACATGAATAGGTTGATGATACCCATTTGAGAGCATTTGGCAGACTCTGACGCAGGCAAGAGCCTGTTGTGCGGTAGGCATACAATTGTATCTACATGATAGCGAGTAAAACCATACCGTAAAAGAGATGCTGATTTAAACTGAATCCAACTATTTAACATGAATTTGAGCAGTACACCATACAATTTGGCTTGATTTGGACATTTTTTAGTTGGGCTAAGTCCAAGCACGGAAGAATGTACTATCTTCCCAGATATTAGCAGCCGCCAGTGCGATCGCTGTCAATTCTTGCTCCTTCAGAGGTACAAAAGCCCGCGCTATCTTGACATTATTCTCTAATTGTGCAATTGTCTCTGCTGCAATCACGCAACAATGAACTCCAGGCTGAGACAGTGTGTAACCTAAAGCTTCCTCCATACCTGTCAACCCACCTGATTTAAACAGCCGACCATAAGCTGGGACTTTCATCGCAATCACACCGACATTTTTTTCTCGAGCAACTGGTAAAACTACCGGAATAAATGGACGTGGGTGGTGTTTGTCAGCGGCATTCACAGGAATCAGTGTAGTGTGGAAAGGATAGCGACGCAACCCTTCGGCAATTACTTGAGGGTCATGATGTCCGGTAATACCAGCAAAGCGCACCAATTTTTGTTGTATGGCTTCTTCTAAAGCTTTAATTGCACCTGATGGACTAAAGATAGTGTCGAGTTCTTCCGAAAAAGAGACGTGATGCAACTGCCACAAATCGAGATAATCTGTATTCAGACGTTTAAGCGATCGCTCCAATTCTCGCCATGCACTATCCCGATCTCTTTGATCGGTCTTGCTTGCTAGAAACAGCTTTGAGCGATGGGGTGGTAGCACTTTACCTAAATAATCTTCACTTGGGCCATAACTAGGTGCTGTATCAAAATAACGAATCCCAAGTTCCAGCGCTCTTTGAATAATTGCCGCAGCATCACTCTCTTTTCCTTCCCAGGATAGCGGCGTTTGTCCTGCTCCTCCTAACCCGAAGATAGGGAGTTTTACTTCTGTGCGTCCCAGCAGCCGTTCTGGAATAATTGCTGGTGGTGTTGCAGTGTTGATAGTATTTTGCTGTAAAGTATTAGTTGCCACAATACCTCCTGTCACAGCAATGCTGGTAATTAGGAAATTACGCCGCGTCTTTGCTTCTGTCATGATTGGCTTTGGGTGCAAAATTACTTTTATTCTAATATTTTAGCTAGGGAAAATTAATCTGAGAAAGCGCGGCAGGTAAAGCGATATTGACTCTACTGTTTATATCAAACTAAATGCGATCGCCTGCTCAACAATTGTGTTTCCGACTCCAATTTTTAGCTAGGTTTTAAGTATTATTGCGTATTGACAAATGCTATCCGACCGTTAACTTCTCATACAAATTCACTAAAATAATGAAACAGATGTAAACCCCCAAAGCCTTGCTAAATCTAAGTTTTTTAATTACGAATTGTGAATTGGTATCACCGCTTGTGGTGTACCTGAGTTCCATTATCAACTAGTCAGAAAAAATAAGATTATTTTTTAATAATCTTGAAAATAAACTTGATAATAACTGCAACAATGACAATTACTCTTTCAGCCTCAGACAATGATGAACTATGGGAGCAGAGCTGGCAGAATACCCATCGTCTCTACCAATCAGACGACTTCGACGATATCTTTGATTACCCTAAACAGTTAGGGACAGGATACAGGCGATTAATTTGGCTTCAGGATGGGTTCTGGCTTCGCGTTCGGGAATTTGAATGCCGAGAATTTATTCGTTGTGATGATTATGAAGAAGGATGGACGGCATCAGTCCTAACATTTTTTATTTGCGGTGATGCTGGAGTAGTGATTCACAAGACAAACGACTACTTCCATGAAATTAGCGGACAGAATTGTTTCGGATTTGGCTCTGCGATGGAGACAGAAGAGTGGCCTGCCAAGCAACGAATCTTCAGAGTCCAGATTTGCATGGAGCCTTCTTTCCTCAAATCCTATGGTAGCGACCAGCTTGACTCTCTGCCATTGCAGTTAAAAAATTTGATTGAAGGAAACAAACAAGAGGATTTCATTCTGCTGGGAACAACTACTCCAGCGATGCAGCTAGCAATTAGGCAGATTTTAACTTGCCCTTATCGAGGATGGATTAAACAGCGATATCTGGAAAGCAAAGCCTTAGAATTATTAGTTTTGCACCTAGAGCAAACCGTCAAGCGCGAACAGGGTTTAAATTTAGTCACAACCCTCAAGTCTACTGATATTGACCACATTTATAATGCTAAAGAAATTTTACTGCGGCATTGGGATAATCCGCCATCTTTACTAGACTTGGCAAAGCAAGCTGGAATAAATCACAACAAGCTCAAGCGAGGGTTTCGTGAAATTTTTGGCACAACTGTATTTGGCTACCTGCATGATTATCGCATGGAGAAAGCGCGGCAGTTGCTTTGTGAAGGTAAGTTGAGCGTAGCGACAGTGGCAAATATAGTGGGCTACGCCAATACTGGACATTTTGCTGTGGCTTTCAAACGCAAGTATAGCATTAGTCCCAGCGCCTGTCGCTCAGGAGAAAAGCCTGTTGTTTGAAATTTATCAAAGATTTGGTCTTATTAGAGTTGCAAGCGGTCTTCCTTGAGCGGAAATAGTCAATGAAATCCTGTATGCTCCGTATAACTTAATTAATTGCCAATTAATTTCAACAACTTTGTGAGTCAAAAAGGAAGTTTTCCTGGATGAGTTGCCAAGGAGGATATTGGCTTTTTTGATGTGTGAGGAGCTATGAAGGTTCAGCGATCGCCTAATTTATTATCTTTTGTTGTCAGTTTATCTGGATGCATCACGAGTGTCTTCATGACACTTGTTGCTCAACCTGTTTGGGCGCAAAGTACAAGAACTGCTTCTATAACAGCATCCACTAAGGCTAGTGCAGACTCTACTCAACTGATTAGCAAAAAACAGGTTATTGAACCGATTAAAAAGATTCAGCAACTCAAGCAAATAAAGCTTCCTATCAGCAGCGCCCAAACGTTACTAGTCCAGTCGCCAACACCAGAAACAGCGCCAACTCCTGAATTAGTTCAAGTGACAGGAGTTAAAGCAAATCCTACCTCTAAAGGTGTGGAGGTGATTTTACAGACTAGCAAAGGGCAAGAGTTGCAAATCACAAATCGCAGTGCTGGCAATAATTTTATCGCTGATATTCCTAATGCTCAACTGCGTCTACTTAATGGTGAAGCATACACATTCCGTTCTGAAAAACCAATTCAAGGGGTTACAGAAATCACAGTCACAAACTTTGATACCAATACTATCCGGGTGACGGTGATAGGTGAAGCGAGTTTGCCTACTGTTGAGTTGTATGACAGTCCAGATGAGGGTGTGATATTCTCTGTGGCAACTGCTGCATCATCGGCACAAAAACCTCAAACGCAACCTCAACAGGAGAATCAAACACAGCCAAGTCAACCATCAACACAAAATGATGAACCAATTGAATTGGTGGTGACGGGTGAGCAAGATGGATATGGTGCAACTGATGCTTCATCTGCAACGAGAACCGACACACGCATCCGCGACATTCCTCAATCAATTCAGGTAATTCCCCGGCAGGTGATTGAAGACCGGGTGATCACCGACCCGGATGATGCAGTCAGAACAGTGAGCGGTGTGATCCCCTCCAATCCCTCCTACGAAGGAGGGTTAAGTGCCTTTTCTATTCGCGGCTTTGATTATGGCTCAAATGTTCTCAGAAATGGTGTCAGAGACATCGATTTCGGCTCAACATCTAGAAACGATCTCACGAATATAGAGCGCGTTGAAATCTTGAAAGGCCCGGCTTCTGTGCTATATGGTCAGGGATCTTTAGGTGGCGCAGTAAATATTGTCACCAAACAGCCGTTAAGTGACCCTTTCTATAACCTTGAGTTTCTCGCCGGAAGTTACGACTTCTACCGGGGTGCACTGGATTTTTCAGGCCCACTCAACGATAGCCGCACTGTGCTATATCGTTTAAATGCTTTTTACCAAGACTCAAATACCTTCGTTGACTTTAGTCGTAATAATCGTTGGTTGGTCAATCCGGTTGTTAGCTGGCAGATTAGCCCTAATACCAAACTTACCATTGAAGGAGATGTGTCAAAAACAGTCAGTCAAACTTCTGCGGGCTTACCTGCTGTGGGTACAGTGCTGCCCAATCCCAATGGTAAGATTCCCATCAATCGCTTTATAGGTGAGCCAGGTGACTTCGAGACTTTCTCCTATGCCAGAATTGGGTACGACTTGCAGCATCAGTTTAGCAAAGATTGGTCAGTACGAAATGTCTTTCGGTACGTAGTTTCAAAAAGAGGAGGGGGTGGATTCACTGCTGGTAGTAGCCTTGACCCTGATGGTCGAACTCTGGGCCGCTTTTACTTCGACGATCCAAACCCAAAAACAGATGATACTGTAAACGGCTTTATCGTAGCGACTGACTTAACTGGTAAGTTTCAAACTGGGTTGATTAAGCATACACTTCTGTTTGGAACCGAGGTATATAACACCAAACGAACAGGTTTTGAGTATATCTCCGGCGATGCTGCACCGCTTGACCTGTTCAACCCGGTGTATGGCTCTCCCAGAGGTGCTGTTGAAAATAGAGGTAATAGTACTCAATCAGGGGGGTTTGTTGGGGTTTATCTTCAAGATCAGATTGCTTTCGCAGATAACTTGAAACTAGTGCTAGGCGGACGATATGACTGGGCTAATCAAGACTCGAATGATTTGATCGCAGACACAAAAACTAGCCAATCCGATCAAGCATTTAGCCCACGGGTGGGAATTGTCTATCAACCCCTACCGCCGATTTCTCTCTATGCTAGCTACAGTCGATCGTTTAACCCCAACAGTGGCACTGATGCCAATGGCAATCTATTCGATCCAGAAAGTGGAACTCAGTATGAAGTGGGCATTAAGGGAGATTTAAGTAACAAACTATCTGCAACTTTGGCATTGTTTGACTTAACTCGCTCTAACGTGCTGACGACCGATCCCAATAACTCTAACTTTTCTATCCAAACTGGGAAACAACGCAGTCGCGGCATTGAGTTGGACGTTAGTGGTGAAATCTTGCCAGGATGGAGCATTGCAGCTGGTTATGCCTACATTGATGCGCGCATCAGCGAGGACAACGATTATCCTGTAGGCAACCGCTTAGTTAATGCGCCAGAAAATTCCTTTGGTTTGTTCACATCCTACAAATTTCAATCTGGCAGTTTAGAAGGATGGGGGTTAGGCTTGGGTCTTTTCTATGTTGGCGAACGAGAAGGGGATCTGAATAATAATTTTACCTTACCGAGCTATTTTCGCACCGATGCTTCTATTTTCTACAAACGCGATCGCTTGCGAGCTGCTGTCAGCATCAAAAATCTCTTCAACGTTGATTACTACGAATCATCTTCTGACATTCTCAGAATCTTTCCAGGCGAGCCGTTGACGGTGCAGGGAACAATTTCGTGGCAGTTTTAACCCCAATAGAATGTAAAGTGTTGCGAGTGGATAACATACTGGAGATATTATTGGGCGATCGCATTCTTAATTCTTTTACTCCTCTCCACTACGGCACTTTTGGCGGATTACCTACGCCCATCCTCTATGTCTTTGTTGGACTTGCACCATTAATTTTATTTATTACTGGCTTTGTGATGTGGTGGTATCGCAGAAAATCTACAAGCAAATTACTCAAAGAAGCGATATTTATAGCAACCTTAAGCAAAAACGCTCAAAAGTAGAAAAACGATGTTTCGCACTCCTGACTAGTCTAAACTCCAGTTAAGACAAAAGGCACACATCCATACTCACTGTCCCAAACTGAAATCGGTTTAAAGTCAAGTCGGTATAATATATAATTGAATTAATTGCTTACCTATTGTTAGCCACCGTTCCCCGATAAATCTAGCTGCCCATAGACATTGATATCAAATGTAAATTGAATATGGATGTGGTTACTGGTATATCCTGTGGGCAAAGGTGCAAAGGGTGCAGATCGCTGTATAGCGTTGAGCGCCGCTTGATCGGTGACGCTGAATCCAGAGGTTTGTGCAAGCTGGAGATTGCTTAGTTGCCCGGAACGGTTAATAGTGAAGTTAAGCACTGTTCGCCGGGAAGACTGGCTCACTCCTGGTAGCCACTGCTGCTCGACTTGTTGCTTTAGTTGGTTTAAGTAAGAGGTCATATCTATATCTTGACTGCTGGCATCAATACCAGAAGGAGCTTGGTTATCTCGGTTGGAATTAGGTAAGGCTGCGAGATAATTACCGCTAAAATTCCGAATAGATACACTTTGAGTACCACTCAGTAAGCTTGCTGCACCTGTTTTCAGAGATGACTGAGCCATAGATGTTCGCCCACTTGAGAGTCTTCCCGATTGGCTTAACTTCTTAGGATTGGGTACTGGTGATTTAATAGCAGGTGCAAGCGCTGTTTTTCGGGGTAGGGCTGACGATGGTGTAGTATTAGGCGCTACTGCTATTTTTTTAGGTTTAGCTGCTAATGGTCTAGTTGGTCTTTTGATCGCAGTTGGTTGTGGTTTAGCTGCTAGTGGTATTGTTGGTCTTTTGATCGCAGTTGGTTGTGGTTTAGCTGCTAGTGGTATTGTTGGTCTTTTGATCGCAGTTGGCTGTGGTTTAGCTGCTAGTGGTATAGTTGGTCTTTTGATCGCAGTTGGCTGTGGTTTAGCTGCTAGTGGTATAGTTGGTCTTGCGATCGCAGTTGGCTGTGGTTTAGCTGCTAGTGGTATAGTTGGTCTTGCGATCGCAGTTGGCTGTGGTTTGGCTGCTAGTGGTATAGTTGGTCTTGCGATCGCAGTTGGTTCAACTTTGGGTGTTGGTGGTATAGTTGGTTTTGCGATCGCAGTTGGTTCAACTTTGGGTGTTGGTGGTATAGTTGGTTTTGCGATCGCAGTTGGCTCAACTTTGGGTGTTGGTGGTATAGTTGGTTTTGCGATCGCAGTTGG
>NZ_JBALDA010000050.1:0-165854 GCF_036917535.1 Nostoc sp. | reverse complement strand
CAGGGAAACAGACTTATGGGTTGGATAGATTATTTTCCAGCCTAATAAATAAACCAATATCAGGACTATCTTTCTTTACGTTATCGTTAGTCAGTGTCGAACAAAGACACTCATTTCCGATTCAAATAGAACAGGTGATAAAGAGCGATGTAGAAAAAAGTAGTGTATCGCCAAGAGCAGAAATAAAACCAAAAGAGAAACGTGGACGTGGAAGACCAAAAGGGAGTAAAAACAAAAATAATCACACATTTTAGTAGGTGTTAGCCTGGGGCTGGAAAAACCTGCAAGTGTTGCTGTAGTAGATGCGATCGCAGGTAAAGTTCTAGCTTACCGAAGTATCCGCCAGTTACTTGGCGACAATTACGAACTTCTGAATCGGCAAAGACGACAACAGCAATCATCATCCCACGAACGTCACAAAGCACAAAAAAGCTTCTCTCCCAATCAATTTGGTACATCTGAGTTAGGGCAGTATGTAGACAGATTATTGGCTATAGAAATTATTGCGATCGCACAAACCTATAAAGCTGGCAGTATCGTTTTGCCTAAGCTAGGGGATATGCGAGAGATTGTCCAAAGTGAAATTCAAGCCATAGCCGAAGCAAAATGTCCAGGCTCCTTAGAAGTTCAGCAAAAATATGCTAAACAGTATCGAGTTAACGTCCATTCCTGGAGCTACGGCAGATTAATTCAAAGCATTCAATGCAAAGCTGCTCAGGCAGGAATAATGATTGAAGGGGGAAAACAACCTATTCGCGGCAGTCCCAATGAAAAAGCAAAAGAATTAGCCTTTTCTGCTTACCATCTCCGCCTAGCTAGGCGAAGTTGACAAATATCTGAACCTTGACAATAAAATAATAAATAGTCTGTGGTGAAATAGCCGTAGCTGTTGCAACCGTCCTCTCAGCAATGGGAGGGTTGAAAGATATCCCCAATGTTGGTTGATCCCGAAGTATCCGTTGTAACCGTCCTCTCAGCAATGGGAGGATTTAAAAATCTTTCAAACAGGATTAGTGTTAAGTTTCAGTAATTATTAAAGTTAGGGGCGGGTTGAAAGCAAGTCCCTTCACCCCCTCGTTTTAGTTGCTTTGTATAATAATTACAGAGTGCATTATCAGCGACATGAATTTGTCATCGCCAAACTAGCGACATCTAATTTGTCACGATGACAGATAATCTGGCTCAATGACAACAATTAGTCACTGACGACAAATAATTAGTCACTGTACACACACGAAGCTTTTCGGTATTTTAAATTTTTAGTGGGGGTGGAGGGACTTGAACCCACACGACCTTTTACGGTCAACGGATTTTCATTCTCCCGCAGTTTTCACCGCTACCTGATGACTGATAGCCAGATCAGATTTTGAGAATTGGACTCTACCTTTACCCTCGACTTAACGTTAGGGTAGCTCCCGTCGGGTCTCTGCACCTTCCGAACAGTTGATGAGTTAGGAGTTATGAGTTATAAGTTTTAAATTGACTCAGCACTCAACACTCATGACTCAGGACTTTTTCGGCTTGGCTCAGGATTGCCATGTCTGTCACCAGATTTAGGTTTCCCTGAGTTTGAGAGCTTCCACTTGAAGGATTTCTCCTTCAAGGCTCAATCAATTTAAGTCCGTAGCGTCTACCATTCCGCCACACCCCCAGAGGTGTTTGGTAACTAGTCTAACTAGTTATTTTTTAGAAGTAGCAATACCTCCTTATCTATTCCACCATCAATTGTGTCTTTTGTCCAACTAGATTGAAAATCTTTTTTTCAGATTGGGCGATCGCTTTAGAGAGTTGGAAGTCTTCTTAATTTTCTCGTAATTAATCTGGATGAGTTTTCAATTTTCTCTGACTAGAGCATTTATTTGCTAGTGGATTCACATAATAGCATGATATTAGCTTTTGTAATGAAATCCGTTGAATCGCCCACAATGAAAAGTGCTGAGTTCCGAGTTCCTCGGCTTATAGTTGAAAGACCGCCCCTGCGGGGAAATCAAAAGTCAAAAGGCAAAAGTCAAAAATTAAGAATTTTTACTTTTAATTTTTGACTTTTTACTTTTGACTTCTCGCACAGCGAGGGGCAGGGCATTTACCATAGTGCCAAAGTACTTAAGTAATAAAAAATACTCAGGCCGGAGCTTCGGAGTCTCCGGCTCCGCTCAGCACGGGCTAAACGCCCTGCTACCGCTAACAGCACTCAGCACTGAGTTTGGTAAAAATACTCCAGTCCGCCAAAGCTGCGCTTTTGCCTGCTTGTTAACGGTTTTGAGGAATTCTGGCGCAGTTATGTTGAAAGCATTATGACTATACTTCTCTGAGTCTGTCTCTTCAGCCTATGATGGAAAACAGATGCTTAGACAAATAAAGTTATGATTGTCGCCCTGCTGTATCTGATTTTAGCTGGAGCTTACCTTCTAGTAATCCCCGTTGCTATCTTGCTGTACCTGAAGCAACGTTGGTATGTATGTGGCTCCATTGAGCGTGTCTTTATGTACTTTTTGGTGTTTTTCTTCTTTCCAGGTTTGTTGGTTCTATCGCCGTTTGCAAATTTTCGACCCCAACGGCGACAAATTCAAGTTTAACAAGATTGGTAGGTCATAACTCTCATGCGACGTATTGACGCTATTGGAATTGGCTTGGGTGTTTTTATTGCTGGCGGCTTGGCATACTTGGGATTGCAGCTAGTTGGTTTGGATAATCAGAAAGCTGGTATATGGAGCCAAGTCTTACTAGTCAGTGGGTTACTTGGCTGGCTAGCCACCTATTTTTTCCGTGCGGTGGGACAAAAAATGACCTACCACCAACAGCGGGAACAGTATGAGCAAGACTTTCTGCAAAAGCGGCTAGACGAGCTTACCCCCGAAGAATTAGCACGAATTCAAGCCGAAATAGAACAAGAGGAGCAATCTCAGGTGTAAAGTTATCATTGGTCAGTTATCGTTGGTCATTTGTGACCAATGACTAATGGCCAATGATAAATGATAAATGACAAATGACAAATGACAAATGACAAATGACTGCAATTTCTGATTGCTTTGAAACCCTTGGGCACAATGGTGAGTGCGCTCTGATTCCGTTTATTACGGCTGGCGATCCAGATTTAGAAACAACAGCAAAAGCCTTGCGCGTTCTAGATCGTAGTGGAGCCGACATTATAGAAGTGGGTATACCCTATTCCGATCCTCTAGCTGATGGGCCAGTCATTCAAGCTGCTGCTACCCGCGCCTTGCAAAGAGGTACGAAGTTAGAACAGGTGTTAGAAATGCTGCAAGGGATTACTCCCAAATTGCGATCGCCGATTATTCTGTTGATCTATTACAACTCAATTTTGCACCGGGGAATTGAAAAATTTCTTGGGCAAATTGCTGCTGCTGGTGTTGCAGGATTGGTAATACCTGATTTGCCCTTAGAGGAAGCAACAGGATTGCTCCAAACAGCTAGTGAGATGGAAATTGACGTAATCTTATTGGTAGCTCCCACCAGTTCTGCCCAACGGATCGAAGCAATCGCTCGTTCTTCCCAAGGATTTATTTATTTAGTCAGCGTTACTGGGGTTACAGGAGTGCGATCGCAACTGGAAATCCGCGTGTCCGATTTACTCAAACAAATTCGTAGTGTTACTGATAAACCCATAGCCGTCGGCTTTGGCATCTCCGAAGCTGCACAAGCCCGTCAAGTAAAGGAGTGGGGCGCAGATGGTGCGATCGTGGGTAGCGCTGTTGTCAAACGGTTAGCCCAAGGAACACCAGAGCAGGGACTATCGGCGATCGCCCAATTTTGCCAAAGTCTCAAGGCAGCCATCAAGACGACCAATACCAGCACAAATACTCCTCTTGATTAGACGGGGAAAGTAGATTAAAAAAGTATAACAGTGTAGTTTTTATAGCCTTACTTGGTAGACAATTTGACCATTATGGTCTTGAATATTAACATCAGATACGATCATGTAAAAAAACTAGCTGATACAGTCGCTTATAGTTTGAGTATTATCTGAAATCAAGTAGGCATAATTTATGAGTGTGAGAGTGAGTCAATCAAAAATGATTATAGTTACGTCGCAATTGAGGAGCAAAGGCGATGAGTGAGAGTATGGCATTTATCGGCGGGGTTGCCGTAGCTGGGCTGGCGGCTCTCGTATTGCTCAAAGGAACAAATACCCCTCTACAACCTAACTTCGCTGTTGCTCCGCAAATCCCAGGTGTAGTCGCACCCCAAGGAATGCAGCCACAAATGTATCCTTACGGGCCTTATGGGCAACCAATGTATCCTAATCAGGTTCAGCCACCGACTGGTACTAATACTGACCAGCGCCTAGAGATGGAGAAGTTGAACACGCAGATGCAACTGGAGCGTTTAAAAAACGACAATGAACAGCTAAAGTTGCAAAATCAACAACTCCAAGGCCAAGTCCAAAATTTTAATACTCAGCAGCAGTGGCAATTAGCCCAGCAGAATAACCAACAAAAAACAGCAGCAACAACATTCCAGCCACAAAATACTTGGTGGTCTTCACCCGTGCTTTGGGCTGTGGGAGGCGCAACTCTCACTATTGGTGGTGGTGTTGTTGTCGCTGGAGTATTGGCTTTGTTCTCACCACGGCAGCGTCCAGCCCGTACTGTACAAGTTATTCATCCCTACCAAGGAAATACGCCGCCCTTAGTTCCAGTCCGTCGTGCTGAGTTTCTGCCTGCTTCCCGGATGGAAGCAAGACGAGTTGAAGCCCCAGAATACGACGAAATGCAATAATAGGAAATATTTGTTAGTAGAAGTAGCAGCTACTACAATTAGAGGTAAGTGTAAGTAAAAAATGTTGGACAAAAGCATTTAGGTGAAAAATATACAGGGTAGCACTGTTAAATTATCACCTAAATGTTTTGCTTTTACGTATATATTAAATCCCAACCCCGGAAAACTGAAAGCTGAAAATATGACAAGAGAATAAACGACTACAATGAAATAACCGATAAACTGAACTATTTTTAGAGTCGTAATTAATCTGGTATATAGTCTATTTTTGTTAGGGCTGCTAGATAATTGATTGCTGCCAAATACCTCATTTTTAATAAATTAGTTTGTACAGTCAAATTTTTTTCATAATCAGCAGAAGAGTGTTCTTTCAAAGAAACACTCTTCTCTGGAATTCTAGCTATCAGTTTTATAGCTGATAACTAAATTATCATTAAGCTCCGACAGCTTCTTTCGCGGCATACAGAACCTCAGCGTTGATTTCTTTGAAACCGCGATCGCGCGCAAATTTTTCAGTATTACGCTTCACTTTGCCGCGAACAAATCCAGGAATCTTATTCAATTCTGCTTGACCATCTTTTGTCCAGTTGAGGTCAGAATCAGCAGAAATTCCTCTAGTAATAACTTCTTTGGTATCATGACCACCAAAGATTTCTAATAGGTGATCTTCCATTCCCAAAGTGAAGGAATTGTAGATCAAATCTGTAATCTGATTCGTGCCTTCGTAACCCATAAATGGTTTGTAACCAATGGGGAAGTTTTGGACGTGGATTGGTGCAGCAATTACGCCGCAAGGAATATCCAAGCGCTTACCAACGTGG
Source organism: Nostoc sp. (assembly GCF_036917535.1). GTDB lineage: Bacteria > Cyanobacteriota > Cyanobacteriia > Cyanobacteriales > Nostocaceae > Nostoc. Next base: position 160,293 of record NZ_JBALDA010000050.1, on the reverse strand, counting down.
CGTTCCATTTGCGTGCCGAAAATGGCAGAGGGTTCGACACGAGCGATTGCATCCCCAATTGCACCATGATCTTCAGAGATTAGCACTTCATCGCAATACTCGCTAACCTGTTCGCGGAACCAGTCTGCATCATATTTACAGTAGGTTCCAGCCCAAACAACATGAATCCCCATTTCTCGCGCCAGAATCTTGGTAATGGCGGCAGCGTGGGTGTTGTCACCAAAGACCACAGCTTTTTTGCCAGTCAAGTTTTGACAGTCAATCGAACGCGAGAACCAAGCAGCCTGAGATACATATAGGGTTTGTTCATTGATGAAGTCTTCATAGTCAACTTCTGCGCCTTGAGCGTTAATTACCTGCTGAATCTTGCGAATACAACGGGCAGTTTCCACTACACCCATTGGAGTAATGTCTATATAAGGAGTGCCAAATTGTTCTTCCAGGTAACGGGCTGTGGTCAAACCGAGTTCGCGGTAAGGCACTAAGTTAAACCAGGCTTGGGACATCTTTTTCAAGTCATTCACCGAAGCACCTTCAGGAATTAAAGTATTTACCTCAATTCCCAAGTCAGCCATCAGCCGCTTGAGTTCGGTGCAGTCGTGATTATTGTGGAAACCGAGGGTGGTAGTACCGATAATGTTAACTGAGGGCTTTGCAGTTTTGCCCTCTGCCAATTCGCCCCGCTTCCGGGCTTTTTCGATGTAATATTGGACAATTTGATCCAAAGTGCGATCGGCGGCTTGCAGTTCGTTATAGCGGTAGTGGTTCACATCCGCCAGCATGACATCTCCTTTTGCTTCCAACTGCGCCCGTTCGACAAAGTTATGCAGATCCTCTTGTAAAATGCTGGAGGTGCAGGTGGGAGTTAACACAATCAAATCTGGGTGTTCCTCGGCATCCTTGCGGGTGATGTTATCAACCACCTTCTCTTGGGAGCCACGGGCCAAAACGTTGCGATCGACGACACTGGTTGTCACCGGAGTAAAATCCCTCTCCCGCGATAGCATGGAGCGCATGACGTTGAAGTAGTCATCGCCAAGTGGGGCGTGCATAATCGCATGAACATTTTTAAAAGAACTAGCGATTCGCAGAGTGCCGATGTGGGCTGGGCCAGCATACATCCAGTAAGCCAATTTCATGTTTGTGTCTCCCTTTTAAACTCAAATAACTAAATAAATGGGCGTAAAAAATATAAGATAGAGCTTACCACCAACCCCTTCGGTGCGTAGTTTACCGCCGTAGGCATCGCCCAGCGTGCCCTTAGCAGGGAAGGGGAGAGGTTTGGAGAGAGGTATTATCTTTGAATTCAGCCCATCTACTTATAAGTGCTTGATTATTAAATCGTTTCTGATTTTCTCAAACCTGCTGGCCGCAAAAAAATAAGGTTTGTTGCGGGTCTTAAGGGAGGCGATATGACTGAAACCTATTTACTGCTTGAGATGCAGCTATCTATTTAAACAATATTGCTGGTAATTTTGTAAAAAAATCTTAATGTTCCGGTAAATTTGTTTATTTATCGTAAATCAAGGGGTTTAAGACCCCAACCAAAACACGTAGCGCAAAGTCAAAGCCATTTCACCTCCAGTCAGTTACCCTGCGGGATCTTGCTACAGTCAGGGTTTAAATCCCCGTCTGAAAATGTCTAAAATGTTTGAATTTTGAATTATTAACTCTCATTCCCTAGTCAATTGCGTTTTTACCTAATTCGTTAGGATGTACACAAGCTTATTTTCACAACAATTATGGTGAAGACACCCTCCCAGCTTTGGACAATTCCTCCTTTGGAAAATGGCGACAAACTTACGCGCTACGAATTTGAGCGTCGCTATAATGCCACCTCTAATCTGAAAAAAGCTGAATTAACCGAAGGGATTGTCTATATTATGCCTGCTGCTCTGCGTTTCCGAAGTCACGGTCAACCGCATGGTTGGATTTTGACATGGCTTGGTTCTTACGAAGCTGTGACTTCTGGTGTAGCGTTGGGAGTTGAACCTACCGTCCGCTTAGACTTAGATAACGAACCTCAATCCGATGCTGTTCTGTTGATTGAACCGGAAGCAGGTGGTCAAACGCGGCTGAGTGAAGATGATTATATTGAAGGTGCGCCAGAGTTAGTTGTGGAAATTGCTGCTAGTAGTGCGGCTATTGATCTTCATGGCAAAAAACAGGCTTATCGTCGCAACGGTGTCAAAGAATATATTGTTTGGCAAGTTTTAGACCAAAAATTGACTTGGTTTTCTCTTGAACAGGGTGAATATTTGGAATTGGTACCTGACAATGAAGACATTTTGCGAAGTCGGGTATTTCCAGGGTTGTGGTTAACGGCGACGGAGTTATTAACAGGTAATATGCAGGGTGTATTGAAGGTTTTACAAACAGGTTTGCAGTCTGCTGAATATGGGAATTTTATCAAGAAATTAGGTAGCGATTAACCCGTTCTAAATAGGGAAAGTCTCTTAAGAAATTATGTTTGCACACCAAATTCTTCTGGATTACGCTTACGCGCTAACCAAAAAACAGCGATCGCATACTGAACAATAAGGGTGTTAGGATATCTTTCACCAGCTGAATCTGACTTATGAAATTAGTTTGCTCCCAAAGCGATCTCAGTACAAACCTCTCACTTGTTAGTCGTGCAGTACCCTCACGACCAACTCATCCAGTACTTGCCAATGTGCTGTTGCAAGCGGATGCTGAAACTAACCAAGTAAGCTTAACAGCCTTCGATCTCAGCTTGGGAATCCGCACCAGCTTTAACGCAGAGGTATGGGAAAGTGGTGCGATCGCACTTCCTGCTAAATTACTTGTAGACATCACCTCTCGTCTTCCAGAAGGCGAAATCACTCTCGATGATGAATCAGCCCTCACAGGTGCAACATCTGGTGGAGAAGGTTTAATAGTCACACTCACACCCAAAAGTGGACATTACCAAGTCCGAGCAATGGGGCCAGAAGAATTTCCCGAACTCCCTGTAATTGAAAATACAGAAGTAATCCATCTCACCACCACCGCATTAATTGAAGGATTACGCGGTTCATTGTTTGCCACCAGTGCTGATGAAACCAAGCAAGTACTCACAGGAGTACATTTAACAGTTAAACAAGATACTCTAGAATTTGCAGCTACCGATGGACATCGCCTAGCAGTAGTAGAAACTAGCAACGAGCGTCCTCTAGGCAAAACTAGTCAACTAGAAGTGACAGTACCAGCTAGAGCATTACGGGAACTCCAAAGAATGTTGGCTCATAGCGCCTCATCAGATGAACCTGTAGCTTTATATTTCGATCAAGGTCAAGTTGTATTTGCATGGCAAAATCAACGCTTGACTAGTCGCACATTAGAAGGGCAATATCCTGCTTATCGACAATTAATTCCGCGCCAATTTGAGCGACAAGTAACAATTGAACGGCGACAATTTGTCAGCACTTTGGAGCGGATTGCTGTGTTAGCCGATCAAAAAAATAATATTGTTAAGCTCAGTATTGATAGCGAAGCTCAAGAAATTACCTTATCTTGTGAAGCTCAAGATGTGGGCAGTGGTAGAGAGTCGATGCCAGCACAAATTTCTGGTGAAAATATTGAAATTGCTTTTAACATTAAATATTTGATGGAAGGCTTAAAAGAGTTACCATCTACCGAAATTCAAATGCATTTAAATCAAAGCCTAACTCCAGTAATTTTTACACCATTGGGTGCTTTGAAAATGACCTATTTAGCTATGCCTGTGCAACTTAGAAGTTAGAGGTGATATCATGTTCGGTTAAAGACTTATCATTAAGACCGCAAAGAGGCAGAGGGGATGGGTTTTTGGGCTTTCTGCATAGAGAAAGAGAATTATAACTAATTAACCGGACATGATACAGCAGTTTTCATTTGCATGAAGTACAAAGTTACGGGTTTGGAGGCAGAAGGCAGGAGGCAGGAGGGAAGAGGATTTGACTTATTTCTTTTGCCCTTCCCGTAGGTGCGCCTTCGTTGGAGACTCACGTTAACAAATCGCGTTCGCAATCAGCCGGGCGCTTGAGCGCCATCGCGTTTTGTTTGGGATTTACAGCAAGCGAATTAAAGGTTAGGACATCTTGAAAGCGTGGATGTTAGGAATAGTAATGTTTTACCTCCTGCCTCCTGCCTCCTGCTATACCTGTTCACTGGTTGTTCGTGTATCGTCAGCACTAGCACTAATGACGACTGATATCAAAGGAGGTGCGATCGCAACACAAGCAAGTCTTCTCTTACTCTTGCTGTTCTTGAGTTGACTCTACAATGTTTCGGTTCATAGCAAAGCCGTTGAGGATTAATCCGCGAAGAATTGACACCTCTTTGTCTAAATTACGCGCATAATCTTCATATTTTATGCTTGCTTTCTGCAAATTATAACTTTTCATTTGTTCAGCCATTTGACGCGAAAATGTTACCTTTTCTTCTAAAGCTCGAACAGCCGACCACAAGGCATTTTCAATATTCTCAGTTTGTTGACTCAATAAGACATCGGCAGTAAAAGAATGCCCGGTATGGCAGCAAAATCGCAGCGGCTTCGAGTCCTTAATTTGCCAAATATTACCATTACATTGAGGACAAGTATAAGTCGTGCGAGTTCCAATCTCTTCTACATTCTCTAAAAACTCTTTGGTATTCATTTGCTGTAGAGCAATGTTTGACTCGATCTGCATTTCTTTCGGTATTGGATAAACTTTTTTTTCTGCTACTGGTTCCTTAGTTAAACAAACTAGCAAGTTTGAGATTACTGCTAGTGCTAGGCAGTAATCGACCTTGACAAACTGTAATGCACTCTTTGCCATACTGGGGTATTGTGCCTCCTGTGGGTCTTGCACTATGGCAACTCCGCCCCGCTTTTTAACCGCTTGTAAACCTACTGTGCCATCATCCAGGTAGCCTGTGAGAATTACACCCACAACCCTGAGGCCATAAGTAATCGCGGCTGAACGAAATAACGCATCAATTGCGGGTCGAAATCCGTTCTCGTGAGGCCCACGCACCACTCGTAGATGTTCTTGGCTGACTAACAAATGATGATCTGGCGGAGCAATGTAAATGTGTCCTTTTTGAATTTTCTCACCATCCTTTGGATGGAATGTGGAAAAAGAGCCTACGCTTTCAAGAATCTGGGGCAGAAGACTCGGCTTGTCTGCTGCTAAGTGTTGAACAATCAACAAAACAGCATCAATGTCGGCAGGCAAAGCACTAACAATGGTACTCAGTGCTTTAAGTCCACCCGCTGAAGTTCCAATAACAATGATGTCGTGTCCAGGCATATATTTCTTTAATTGCTGCTAGTTACACAAAAAGAATTTGCCGCCGACAAATTTTCTTCGTTCGTGGATGGCATTGAGCCGTTAGTTATTTAATTAAGGTAATAAACCTTAACTTACTGTTATGGTTCAAAATACACAACTAGTAGGGGAATGAGTTTAATTAAACTCAACAATACCCAGCTGAACTAAGTAGAGGCAATTTTGCATACGTATTTATCTGTCCTGAGTCTAATGTGAATCATGCTGATTCTTAAACGAATGGCATTTTGAAGCTATTCGAGAGGTAGATGTGCTTTTGCACCTCTACACTGTTTAATAAACTATACAATTTATCGAATTATCGAAGAAGACACGGGGACGCGGAGCGTCCCCGTGTCTTCTTCAATGAATGCCCTGATTTTTCCTCTGCGAAAGTTGTGTGGACTAAGGGACTTCCAACTAAAAAAACATCCTATCGCTGTGGAGGCAGGGGGGCAGGGAGCAGGGGGAGAAAGAAAAATATTATCTGAGTAAATTGGATAATTTATTTTCTGGAAGTCCCTAACCACAATTCCCAAGTCATCATTGGCATCAGATCGCTCCAACGCTCACATTGCTTTGGTGTACTCAATTTTGGGAGAGTCCAATGAAGACGTTGCTTTAAAAAACGATACCAGTGGTCAATTGCAAAACGTCGGAGATAAAGTTGCCAGACTTCAGATAATGGTGGCATTTCTTCGCCTACCCAGGATAACCACAAAGGTTTAAAAACTCTTGCGGAGCCTTGTTGGTTCATGCGTTAAACTTTCAGTTTCTACCAATGGGGCGTGTATTCAATCACACCCCTTTTTTTTTCTGAATGTAGCTTTTTTAGTCTAAACGCCAATACTTAGTGATGTTATTTTTCATGAGTTTTTCTATGAGTTTTAAGATGACTTTTTCTATGAGTTCTAAGATGAGTTTTATGAGTTTCAAAAACTAAGAGAAAAACTAATATAAAAGGTAGTTCACTGCGATTGAAGCTCACATTCCGCACCCTCAAATGTCATAACCTGAAGGAAAGAATAAAAGCCTCAACTCAGTAAACTAGCACTTAAGCACTGTACAAAAAGACTGGATTATGCATAACGTGCGTTAAAACCTTTCAGTGCAAAATCATCCTTTACAAACTTAGAAGACCTATGGACAACCAAAACGTCAACTTACAATCTAAATTACTTCAAAAACTGAAAATTTTCTCTAAATTGTCAGCAAAGTTAGTATTTCTAAGTTTGCTTCCGATTTTGTACTTATTAGCACCTATCTCAGTAGCTAGTGCATTTGCCGATGAACCTCCATATGCTTACCCAGCATGTTATTTTAACAACGGTGGTAATAGAGATTGGAAATGGGGACTAAATTCAGACAATTCCTGGTTTGTAATACATGGTCACTGGGATAAAAACGGTGATACACATAACTGGAAATTTTATTCAGACACACCTGAAAAATTTTATTCTCTGGAAGTCCCTTACCGCATCTCAGATGGCGATCGCACTGTGCCAGTTGCGTAAGTCCTGTTACTGTAAAATAAAATGTTATTTAACCCTGATTTAGATCCCCAACTTCTTCAAAAAATTGGAGATCGGTAATACGCTTCAGTTAAGGTAAAAGTCTTTGCCAATGACCAATGACTAATGACTAATTTGTTTAATCGGAATTTCAATCCAAAATTCTGTACCCAACCCAGGCTGAGAATCACATCTAAACATACCACCATGTTTATCTACGACAATCTGGTAACTAATTGACAACCCCAAACCAGTGCCTTTTCCCACTGGCTTAGTTGTGAAAAAGGGATCGCATATTCTTGCTGTGAGAGCTTCGGGTATTCCTGGCCCATTGTCTGCAATCCGAATGACTACACTCTTGATATTGCCTTCAAGTTCTCCAAAAGCAGTACGGATAGTAATTTGATTGCTATGAGGTTTTGATTGAGATTCCGTGTAATCTTCTAAAGCATCGATCGCATTGCTTAAAACATTCATAAATACCTGATTTAGCGGTCCGGCATAGCAGTCTACTAAAGGAAGGTTACTATATTCTTTGACTACTTTAATTGCCGGACTTTCTGGTTTTGCTTTCAAGCGATGCTGCAAAATTAGCAAGGTGCTATCAATGCCTTCATGAATATCAACTGGTTTTTTTTCTGCCTCGTCAAGGCGAGAGAAGTTCCGTAAACCCAAGACAATCTGCCGGATGCGATCAACCCCAATTTTCATGGAAGATAGAGTTTTGGGCAAATCTTCTATGATAAATTCTAAGTCGATCTCGAAGGCGCGATCGCTAATTTCAGGGCTAGGGTTGGGGGTATTTTGGAAATAGAGGTCTAGGATACTGAGTAAATCTTGGGTGTAATCATTGACATGATTGATGTTGCCATAAATGAAGTTCACCGGATTATTAATTTCGTGAGCCACACCAGCTACCAGTTGACCTAATGAGGACATTTTCTCAGTTTGGATCAGTTGGGTTTGAGTTTGCTTTAAATCATGCAAAGCTTGAGCCAGCTTTTGGGTCTGCTCTTTGGTTTGATTATGTAATTGGGCTTGTTGGAGTGCAACCCCAAGCTGATTGGCAATCTGAGTAATAAACTTAATTTCCGAGGCTTCCCAATGGCGGGGTGCAGAATTCTGGTAAGCTGCTAATAAGCCCCATAGCTGTTGCCCAATAAATATAGGTGCGATCGTATAAGCTCTTGCTTGAATTTGCTCTAAAGCTGTAACATGGCATTGAGAGTGGCCAACTTTATAGATATCATCGACTACAAAGGTTTCATTGTGACGATATCGCCCACCTTGGGTTTCCTGTAAATAGCTATCTTGCCAAACTGTATTGATATCAGAACTTACTAGTTTTAACCAGTTATCACCCACAAACTCGGCGATATATTCACCACTCCAATCAGCCTGGAAACGATAGACTGCAACTCGATCCGCTTGTAACGATTTACAAATTTCTTGAGTGGTTGTCTGAAAAATCGCATCTAGATCGAGAGATTCTCTAACTTTCGCCACAACTTCAAACAATACCCGTTGTTGTTCTGTTGCTTGTTGCAAATCTAATGTCTGTTGTTGTGTCTGAGTGAGTAAATCAGCTTGCTGGAGTGCTACACCCATTTGGGCAGCAATCTGACTAAGAAAGTTAACTTCAGAAGTTTTCCATTGCCGAGGGCCAGTGTGTTGATAAGTTGCCAGCAAACCCCAAAGTTTTTGCCCAACAAAAATCGGCGCAAGCACAAAAGCATGAATTTGAAACTGCTCTAGATTGTCGATATGACACTGAGCAAACCTCATATTGTAGATGTCATCGACTGCAAATGTTTCATTGTGGCGATAACGTCCTCCTTGTGTGTCTTGTAAGTAAGTGTCATTCCAAATTGTATTAATACCTAGTTCGGACTGATTCGACCAATATGGGCTAGCAGCCTCGAAATCTCCAACAAATTCACCACCCCAATTAGAATCGAAACGATAAACAGAAACGCGATCAGCTTTGATTAATTGACAAACTTCTTTAGTAGTGGTTTGAAAAATCGTATTTGTGTCCAGAGATTCCCGAATTTCGGCAATAACTTTAAACACAGCCTGTTGTTGTTCAGCTGTCCGTTGTAACTCAGCGGTGCGTCTTTTAACTTGTTTTTCTAAGTTTTCATTGAAGACTTGTACTTGTTGGTACAATTCATACTGCTGAATTGCAGAAGCAAAGTGTTTACTGAGGTTTCTAGCCAGTTCAATCTCTTCAATCGTCCATTTTTGAGCTTGTGCTTTTTTAGATTCGCGCCAAACCTCAAACGATAAACGGGGGTAAAGCTGCCTTTGATCGCTGTCATACTGCCCCGCCCAGAGAGTTTCTGTATCTATTTCGTTGCGGAAAATACTTAAATAACCTAACAACTGCTGGCGATACTGGAGCGGGATCATCAATATGCTGCGAATTTTAGTTGGTTGAAAAGCAACTTGCAAACTTCGCAAGTCAGAAATTTGATATATATCTGAAATTGCCCAAACATCGTATTTACTAGACTTGTAGTGTTCTTGCCAGACACTATACTGCTCTATGAGTGGATATATAGTTTGTTCTGGCATCACTGGTTGCTCTCCACAGATATAAAGCTTGATACAAGTATTTCCTGGTATTAAGCATTCTATTAAGCTGGTCACGTTGCCATTGTGGAAATCAAGAGCTTCATTTCTAATGCAAAGTCTGCCACCAACTCCATTAAAGGCAGCAACTGCCTCTTCTAAGGCTGGCTGTAATACAATTGTCGGCAATGAATGTAGTAAGCTAGCAATTCGATTCACGATCGCTTCTCGTTCAGCTGTTTTGCGAACTTGAGCAAGAAGGGTACTTTGAGTGATCGCCATTGACAGCTGCTCGACTATCATTTGTATTGCTTCTAGCTCATATTCTGAAATCAAACGCGCTTTAGAATTATGAGACACCAGCAGCCCCCAAAGTTGATCTTGATAGAGAATAGGCGCTACTACAGAGGAATTTACCCCCATTGCCGTCAAATATTCAATATGACAGGGATCTACAGGGCGGTAACGGATCTCCTCTGAGATAGTTTCTCCATTATCCAAATCACGCAGGTGAACTTGACCAATCTCTTTAGTATTAACATTCACAACAGAACGCACCCGTGATTTGATAAATAGTTCACGGGCATAGGATGGAATGTCATCGTAGGGAAAATTTAGCCCCAGTAGCGATGGCAAACAATTGTTATCAATTGATTCAGCAATCACTTGACCACTACCATCGGGATGAAATTTGTAAATCATCACTCGATCGGTTTTTAATAGCGATTGCACCTCTGTCGTTGTCACTTTGATAATTTCTTCTAACTCTAAGCTTCGTCGGATACGGTTTGTAATACGGCGTAGTAAACTTTCTTCATAGCGACATAAGGGCAAATCTTGTTCAGGATTGGATGTCATTGTTTATAACAAAATAAATTAATAATTTGAAAACTGGCATAATTAAATATAAAGACATTTTGAGATTTATTTCATCAATTTGTCTTCAGTAAAACTACGGTCAAATCATAATAAAATTATTTTTTTACTTTTATCAAAATTTACCAAAAAATTATAAAAATAGACGCTAAAAAAGTTGCGTCTGTACTAGCTACAAGAGAAAATTCTTGCCTTTTAGTTTTAACTTTTTGTTGGCAGAGGAAAGTTCAATCAAATCAAACTGTCGTGTTGTCAGCAAAACGGATTTTTAGATAGTCATCTTCCATCTTTGCTCCGCCTGGTTGTAGTGCTGCTAAGGCTTGTGGCAAAACTAAGTTACGACGATGGTTGCCAATAGTAATGTTTAATTCGTCTCCGGTTTTACTGAGTTGAACTTGGTCTTTAGGAATACCAGGTAAGTAAAGTTCTAAGCTGTATTGGTTTTCCTCTTGCACTACTTTAAGAGTTGTTTCTTTGTAATAAACCTGAGTCGGATCTTCATCTTTATAAAGAGTTTCTTTCAAGCGTTCTAAGGAAGCCAATCCACACATTTCCTCAGGAAAGAGGGGAATTTCTTTCACAGGCAAAGGGTGAAAATCATCATGAATTTGTCGGCGATATTGCTCCTGATTTTCCTTCCAACGTTGGAAAAATGGATCTTGGACTTCATTGGGAATAATCCGATTAGCCACTACTAAATCTGTTGCAACATTATACAAACTCAGATAAGCATGGGCGCGGAGTGACTCTTTAATCACCATTTTTTCGGGATTAGTTACCAGACGCACTGAGGTTTGAGTATTATCTGTTAATACTTTTTCAAGAGCTTCAATTTGTTCATAAAACTCATAAGGTGCATCCATTACCTCTTTATCAGGTAGCGAAAAACCAGCAATTGGTCTAAACAAAGGTTCAACTAAAGGTCGAAGTGCCACCGAGATGTTTTGAAATGGTTTGTAAAAACGGCGCATATACCAGCCACCGACTTCAGGTAAACTCAACAAGCGGAGTGCTGTGCCAGTGGGGGCTGAGTCGATAATTAAGACATCAAACTCACCTTCATCGTAATGACGCTTCATCCTTACCAAGCCAAAAATCTCATCCATGCCTGGTAAAATTGCCAATTCTTCCGCCTGTACGCCCTCTAAACCTCTTGCCTGTAAAACTTGGGTAATATAACGTTTCACAGCACCCCAGTTTCCCTCCAGTTCTTGCAGCGCATCTAGTTCTGCACCCCACAGATTTGGGCGAATTTTTCGGGGTGTATGTCCCATTTCCATGTCAAAACTGTCTGCTAAGGAGTGGGCGGGATCTGTACTTAAAACCAATGTCTGATAGCCGAGTTCTGCACAACGGAGTCCAGTTGCAGCAGCGACGGAAGTTTTGCCTACACCGCCTTTACCAGTCATCAAAATTACACGCATAGATGCTTCTGTCCTGCCTGAGGATTTTTGACATTTATCTACATTATCGACTGTTTAAGGAAAATAAATGTTGTTTCAACACGTATAGGCGTTATTATGAGTATTTACCCTAACTCATCTGTTGGATTTTGCTGTAATAGCCGATCGAGTTTAGTTTCCAGTGCTGAGAGTTTTTTAAGAATTGTGGGGCGATCGCCATCAAGAGAAATTAGTAAATTGGTTATTCTCTCTTGTATATTGGTTAATTGTGCTACTGCATTCTGGATTTGGAGCATTCCTTCTCGGAGTTCTTGGCGTTCCTGACGTGCTTCCGCCATTTCATCTAACATAGCTTGGACTGTTTTTGCATTACTCTCAATTAGATGTTTGAGTTCTTTATCAGTCATTGCGATCGCGGGAATTGAGTTTATTATTCACTCTAAAGTATTGGGGGATTTTGTTTCAATCCCCCGTAGAGCAGCACAGTTATGCTACCATGCACTATGGTTTCATTACCTAAAAATTGCGATCAGGGCTGTTTACTGGCTCAACATGGTAAAAGCTTGCTCAACAAGCATCTTAGCTTTAAACACATCAATATAATCTTTTAGAGTGCTATGTGTTAGGGCATTTTTTGTAAACTGACTGAGGACACCATAGGGTTTGTAAAAAATAATATATCGGTAATGATTAGTCATTTGTCATTGGTCACTAGTCATTAGATATTGGGCATTGGGTACAAGAGTTCGATAGTGGATTAACTTTACAGCAAGAAGCGCAAGCAATGAAAGCAATCGGCTGTCACGAAGCTATAAAAAAGCTGTTTTACAACAATCATCAGTCAGGTTTGAAAAAGGTGATCGCCCCATCATACCTGGTCGTTAATAGCTTTTGATTGAGGTGCTGGAGTGCGATCATTTATTTAACTGGCATTAGCAGAGTATCGATTAAAAAAAGTTTAAAATGCCGCAGCTACGCTCGTTGTAGACATCGCTTTTCTAAACGTCAAGGTATTATCTACTCGAACACCGTGCAGCATACATAAAGTCTGAGGTTTTGCATGAAAGTAGCAGTTTTCAGTACAAAAGCCTACGATCGGCAGTTTTTGTCAGCTGCAAATTCTCCTATCCAACACGAATTAGTGTTTTTTGAACCCCGTTTAAATCGGGATACGGCTATCCTTGCTGCCGGATTTCCAGCGATTTGTGTATTTGTGCACGATCAAGTTGATGCCTCAACTTTAGAGATTCTCGCTTCAGGGGGAACTCGTCTAGTTGTCCTTCGTTGTGCGGGGTTTAACAACGTAGACTTACAAGCCGCAGTAGACTTAGGAATTACCGTTGTCCGTGTTCCCGCCTATTCACCTTATGGGGTGGCAGAACACGCCGTAGGATTGATTTTGAGCCTAAATCGTAAAATTCATCGTGCCTATAACCGTGTCCGAGAAAGCAATTTTTCTTTAGATGGACTGTTAGGATTTAATTTGCATCAGCGCACAGTGGGAATTATCGGCACTGGCAAAATTGGTCTGATTTTAGGACAGATTATGAAGGGGTTTGGCTGTCATATACTAGCCTATGACGTTTATCGCAATCCCGAATTGGAAGCGCTAGGTGGAAAGTATGTAGAACTACCTGAGCTATTTGCCAACTCCGATATTATCTCCCTGCATTGCCCCCTGACTCTAGAAACACATCACTTAATTAATACTGAGGCTATAGAAAAGATTAAGCCAGGTGTGATGCTAATTAATACTAGCCGAGGAGCGCTGATTGATACCCAAGCAGTGATTGAGGGATTGAAGTCTGGTAAAATTGGTTATTTGGCTGTAGATGTTTACGAACAAGAATCGGAATTGTTCTTTGAGGATTTGTCTGGGCAAATTATTCAAGATGATATCTTCCAGCGTCTAACAACGTTCCCCAATGTACTCATTACCGGACATCAAGCCTTTTTTACAGCAGAAGCTCTCTACAACATTGCAGAAACAACTTTTGCTAATATTACCGATGTTGAACAGGGTCGTGCTTGTGCGAATGAAATTCGTGCATAAACCTTTAGCAATTTCAAATCCCACCCAAATTGTGTTACCTCATAAATTGTTAACATCTTTGCTCCTAGATATAACCAAGGTGCTACACTACATCCATGCTAGGGGTGCCTATATAACGAGGCTGAGATCACACCCTTAACACCTGAGTCTGGGTAATACCAGCGGAGGGAAGCTGTTTATTGAGGAATGACAATATGCGGACTGAATGGGTTGCCAAACGACGTGGACAGGTTAATGTATCCCAAATGCACTACGCCCGCCAAGGTGTTATCACCGAAGAAATGCACTACGTCGCCCAACGGGAAAATCTCCCGGCCGATCTCATTCGTGAGGAAGTAGCGCGGGGACGAATGATTATCCCCGCTAATATTAATCACACTAATCTAGAGCCGATGGCTATTGGCATCGCCTCTAAATGTAAGGTAAATGCTAATATCGGCGCTTCTCCCAACTCTTCTAATCTTCAGGAAGAAGTTGATAAGCTGAATCTGTCAGTGAAGTATGGTGCTGATACCGTGATGGATTTGTCCACAGGTGGCGGTAATTTGGATGAAATTCGTACCGCAATCATTAAAGCTTCACCTGTTCCCATTGGTACAGTACCGATTTACCAAGCTTTAGAAAGCGTCCACGGCAGAGTCGAGAATCTGACTGCTGATGATTTTCTCCATATCATCGAAAAGCACGCCCAGCAAGGAGTAGACTATCAAACTATCCATGCTGGGATTTTGATTGAGCATTTACCTTTGGTAAGAAGCCGCATCACTGGTATTGTTTCTCGCGGCGGCGGCATTTTAGCGCGGTGGATGCTACATCACCACAAACAAAATCCGCTTTATACCCACTTCCAAGATATTATTGAGATTTTCAAAAAGTACGATGTCTGCTTCAGTTTAGGAGATTCCCTGCGTCCCGGCTGCACCCATGATGCCTCAGATGAAGCACAATTAGCTGAATTGAAAATTCTCGGACAGCTAACTCGCAAAGCCTGGAAAGATGACGTACAGGTGATGGTGGAAGGACCTGGACACGTGCCAATGGATCAAATTGAGTTCAATGTCCGCAAGCAGATGGAAGAGTGTTCGGAAGCACCTTTTTATGTATTGGGGCCATTGGTGACAGACATTGCTCCTGGTTATGACCACATCACTTCAGCGATTGGAGCCGCAATGGCTGGATGGTACGGTACTGCAATGCTGTGCTATGTAACGCCTAAAGAACATTTGGGTCTACCAAATGCCGAAGATGTCAGAAATGGGTTGATTGCCTATAAAATAGCGGCTCATGCGGCTGATATTGCTAGACATCGCCCTGGTGCAAGGGATAGAGATGATGAACTTTCTCAGGCGCGTTACAACTTCGATTGGAACCGTCAGTTTGAATTATCACTCGATCCAGAAAGAGCTAAGGAATATCACGATGAAACTCTGCCAGCAGATATCTATAAAACTGCTGAGTTTTGTTCGATGTGTGGGCCTAAGTTCTGTCCAATGCAAACTAAGGTTGATGCTGATGCGCTGACAGAATTAGAGAAGTTCTTAGCGAAAGAGGCTGTGACTCAAAGCTAACAGATTGTTATGTCGAGTCTAGTTGAATACTTGTAGCGATTTTCAAAATTGCGGTTTAAATAGTTTTGTTGGGTGCGTTAGGACGAATGTTCTAACGCACATAAAATTCCAGATGATTTACTGGTGATTTGATTTTTTAGAAGCCTTACTATAATGTTTCTGATGGTAATAATTTGTGTATAGTGTGAAACGCCAAAACCTAAGTTTTATAAGGCGAAGAAGAAATGTGGTGAGAAATCCGGGTGAGGGCAGAAGGTTTTATTAAGAAGGGGATTCAGACCCGAATGGCACGCTTGTAAAGCTGAAAATTCGTCTGGGCTGAGTGTTGGGGATAGGGTATGGGGTGTAAGGAAAAATCAAGAAAAGTAAATATGAGTAAGGATACAAATAAATTTCTTCCTTACTAATCCAACATTGCACACCCGAAAGCCTTATAGATAATAGATTTGCCGTTAACAAGCGTGCCATTCGCTTTTAGAGTCAACGAAATTATGACCAAGCAACTTTTATCTGTTATTATCAATTCTGTTCAAGTCAGACAGAAATTATTTTAGGAGATAAACAATGGGCAAGAAATATGATGTTTATGGTGTAGGTAATGCTTTAGTAGATATAGAATACGAAGTCTCTCCAGAGTTACTACAACAGTTAAAGATTGATAAAGGTGTAATGACACTCATAGATGAAGAGAGTCAAAATCATATTTTGGAAAATCTCAAAAATCTTCATTGCCATAAGAGTTGTGGAGGTTCAGCAGCAAACACAATAGTGGCAATTAGTCAACTAGGAGGAAAAGCTTTTTATTCCTGTAAAGTTGCTAATGATGAATTTGGAAACTTTTACATAGAAGATTTACTCAACTCTCAGGTAGATACCAACTTAAAAAATGGCGATCGCCAATCAGGAATTACAGGTAAATGTTTGGTGTTAGTAACTCCCGATGCAGATCGCACCATGAATACATTTCTGGGAATTACTGAAGAATTTTCTACACAAGAATTAGTATCATCAGCGCTTGCTGATTCAGAATATGTATATATCGAAGGATATTTAGTGACTTCTCCTACAGGAAAAGAAGCAGCTATAAAGGCTAGAGAAATAGCTGAGAAAGTGGGAGTAAAAACTACCATGTCCCTATCTGATTACAATATGGTGAAATTTTTTAAAGGTGGTTTATTAGACATCATTGGACCTGGTTTAGATTTTATTTTTGCTAATGAAAGTGAAGCGTTAGAACTAGCAGATACACAAGATTTTCAAGTAGCTGTAGATAACCTAAAAACCCTGAGTAAGAAATTTGCCATTACTCGTGGCCCCAAAGGTTCAGTAGTATTTGACGGTCAGAAATTAATCGAAATCGCTGCACCTCAAGTGAACGCTATAGATACAGTGGGAGCAGGAGATATGTATGCAGGAGCTTTCCTCTATGGAATTACTCAAGGTATGAGCTATGAACAAGCCGGAAAATTAGCATCTGCCGCAGCTTCTAAGATTGTTACATCCTATGGACCAAGATTAAAAACTGAGGAATTAAAGGCATTAGTTACTGCTTAGAGGGTGTTTAAAAAGTTTTGAGAAGTCAAATTTTATCCCAGCAGTATAAGCTTTCGTAACCAGCTATTTGTTGCACTCACCGGATCTAAAGCTTGAGTTAGGTTGAGTGGAGTAGGTGAATACCCAATGTGTGAAAAAATACGACAAGTAATTAACAGTTGGATGGACGGCTGAACGTTTTACTCAACTATGGGTAGTGTGATGATTGAATCTTTGCGTTCCTATCCTGCGGGAACTTAAAGCGCTTATGCGTTTAAATTTCAACTCTCAATTCGCCACGAAATTTACGCAAAAAGTTGGGTAAAGCGATCGCTCTATCCAGTCTACAACTATCCTTACAGCTATTTTCACGTAAAAAGACCATGTGTTGTAGGGGCATAGCGTTGCTCATTGGTGTCAACTTAAGCTAAAACTCCTTTAAAATCTCTTTGAACATCATCAAAGTACATTCTCGTTACTGGGTCGAGTTAGGATAATGATGCTTAAAACGTGTTCATGTAAGTCATGAACAGATTTAACATAGCTAACAGCATTATATAAAGCTTGTATTAAGCTTCTTGTTGCTTGATTATAGATGTTACTAGATTATATATAAAATTAACTTATGTCTTTTTGAGTAGAAATAAATATCACAAAATTATTTTTGATAAAAGAAGAAATTGCATTTTTGCCAAAAACAAAACAAAATTTCACAAGATATCGAATTTCAAATAAACAAACAAAATACATCTCTGCAAAGGATAAATTTTCGTTTATAAATATTTATACATATATTAAAAGGTATTAGATATTACAAAAATTCATATATTGAAGATTGGGTAAAGTAGTTTACTTGACTTGGGAAGAGTGATAAAAAAATGTGTCAAGCAAGTAAATGGATGTAAAAAGTCGAACTTGATTAAGAAATATAAATCGCTTAAAAGCTTATATTTAAAGTGTTTCTGGTACTTTACAGAAGTTTACTTAGTTTAGTTGTGCCTATCTAAGTAAAATAAAACACTCAAAAAACTAATTTAAATAAGCTATTTAAGTTGATTTTTGCAAATTATTCAAGCTCCTCATATTTATGCCTTAATTTTCAAGTCTCAACAACTAACGCAAATCACAAGGAGAAAATTATGTCTACACAACGAGCTAAATTTTTTAATACGCTTGTTACTACTATTGCATTTCTCGGCATGGGTCTTCCCCTCAACAGCCTGCTACTCGATAAGGCTGCAATGGCACAATCTTTACTACCTAATACTGCAACTTATGGTCCAGTGAAACTGACTAATTTCACACTTAACGGCAATAGTAATGTTGTAATTGTTAATCCTGAAGAAAAGATTAATGGATCTACTAATTACACTTACAATAATGGTCAAGGGGGATCTATTAATCAAATTATTGTGGGTATTGGAGGTCAATATAACGCTCAAGCCTGTATCTACAATGGTTCTACCCAAGGTTCAGGCTCAAGTACATTCACGTTAACAGCACCTAATGTACCTGGAATTTACTACATTCGCTTCCGCTATGCTCAAGCTTATGGATGCCAACAAGGGGCTTTGGGTTGGTGGCGAATCGATAAAGTGCCTACTGCTGAAGCCAATATAGGAATAATTATTGTAAGAGAGCCTACCGCACTCTAACGGGGCGACAAACGCCCTCTAACCAAAGAGCGATCGCATCGTTGATGATGTCTCCATCTTCCTTCTCTGTAATTGGTGAACGCTAAAGATCCTTACAAAAATAACTTGATCAACTAAGCAATTTCTCGCGGCACAATCCGGTAGTTCCACTCTTCATGAAATCGACACCGCTCAGTTTTGATGGCGTTGAACGATGCTCAATTGTTCATGAGATTCTTCTCGATTGGCGAGATATTACGATTCACGATTCTTATTCCGAGTTTCCAGGCGTCTTTGGAAAGACACGCTGCCAGAACTCGTTGAACTCAACGCTGTCGAAGAAGGCAGATGCTTTGACTACCTCCCCGTCACGCATATCGAAGAACCAGGCATAGGTGTTGACGTACGGCTTGCCGTCACGAGCCGTGCCGCTGGCGTCAAAAAAAATGATGACCGTGTTGCCGTCAGCGTAGATGTTGCGGATCGTCGGTTTGAGACCGATACGCATGCGGGCATTGAACGGTTGGATGACCTCATGCATGAAGGCATCGCGGGTAGGATAGGTTTTGGAGACGACCGAGTTGCCGACAATTGTCCAGGTCGCGTCGTCCGCCAAAAGGTCGAACGGGCTTCCGGTGCCTGCTGTCCAGGCTGCAAAGCTAGCCTGGACGATCGCCTTGTTGCGCGCTTCGATTTTATCTTTTGACTGGGCCATGACAGCACCTCCAGAGATCAGAGTTAGGAAGATAACGAGCGCCGCGATTGTTTTCGGTATGAGAGAATTTCTGTTCATCAGAGTACAGAATGAGATTGTCGCGAGGGCCTCCCGCTGAGCAGGACGGGCAATTTTTTGACCTTGAGCGGGCAGCTGATTTTGAACATTATGTAACCTGAGTTCGGGATAAGCTGAAACCCTCATTACGCCGTTGCTTAATTTTGGGATCTGTCAACGTGCTTGCGTCGTTTCAGCGAGTTAACGTTGAATAAACCTCCTTAACTCGAACTGAGGTTATGTAGATGTCGTCTGTCATCCTCCTTATCACCCTCTAAAGAATTTTGCTCGTTGGTTCGTTTGCCTTCCTAGTTCCTAAATTCCACCAGCCAAGACCAGGAGAATGTTAGCGGAGTATGTGGGCTAGATTTGGTTTTCCCAGGCGGCAAGTTGGTGAGCCTTCAGCATCTCCTCGGTGTCCTTCGGCACGACATTGCGGAACTTACCCGTGTCGGCCGGCACGATCTCGATCATGCAGTCGATCATCTCCTGGGCGTCCAGATGTCCATCGGGCGCCTCCAGGAAGTTGTCGAAGGCCTTGCGCAGGTCTGCACGCTTGGTGAAGTTCTTAGCGTCATCCAGCCAGCGGAACGCGGTGTCGGCCATAGTTTCGTTGTAGCCAGTGTAGTAGGCACCAGGGTTGATCGTTTGGACTTTGATTCCGTAGGCGGCTAACTCCTGCTGCATCGCTTCGGCGATCGATTCCAGCGCATGTTTGGTCGAGACATAGACGCCCCAATTAGCCGGCGTGAACAACCCCCCCATTGAGGAGGTGAAGACGATCTTGGCTGGCTTCTTACTCACGACTCACTTCTTGACAAAGCCTTGGGTGAGCGCGAGCGGCAGGAAGACATTGACCTCGTAATTGTGCCGAACGAGATCGAGCGGGATCTCACAAACCGGTCCGCTCTCGCCGAGTCCAGCGTTGTTCCAAAGCACATCGACCTCCCAGGTGTGTGCACGAGCAACATCATACGAGTCGAACAGGTCAAGTTTCTCGACACGGAGATTGCTCAATCCAAGTTCAGCCGCCTTGCGCCGCAGCGCGGCGACCTGTGGGGAAATCTGCGCCGTTGCGATGACGTCGTGTCCCTTCTGGGCAAGGCCAATGCCAGCAGCTTCGCCGAAGCCAGAACCGGCGCCAGTAATCAGAATGGTCTTGGACATGGGTGTTCCTTTCTTTTTGATGATGGACAGTGGCCGTCTTAGGTATTGATTGCAGATACGCCAGCTTCAGCAATCTCGAGATCCTGAGCCACGGCGCCGCCGGACACGCCGATCGCGCCCAGCATCTCGCCATTGACCCCTTTCAAGGGGAGACCGCCAGCGAAGGGGGCGAGTCCGCCATTAGTGTGTTCGAGCGCATGGGCTGGTGCGTCCGGCTTGCAATAGTCCCAGATGGCCTCGCTGGAGGTTTGAAAGAGGGCGGCAGTTGAGGCCTTCTTGATTGCGACGTCGATCGAGCCGAGAACAGCGCCGTCCATTCGACTGAAGGCCTTTAGGCGCTTACACCATCGTCCTAAAAGCAATATAAATTAATCAAAAATTCTGAAGAGAAGTAACTGAAAATTATCAAGAGTAAAGTTTTGTAACTAAAAGGCTACAGAATCATTATTTGAATAAAAAAAGCTTGTAATGCAAGTACAGTAAGTATTTGAACTGAATTAAACTCCAATTAGAGAAATATTACTTAACGTGAGTCTCCATTTTAGCGATCGCAAAACTTTTCGCTCTACTGAATTTCAATGGTCAAGCTCCGAATCTTTCCTGTGTCTGTCTCAGCTTTATCTGCAACTTCCAGAGTCCAGGTTCCTTGGGGACTTTTACCTTTAAAGGCAGCAAGTTTAGGGGTGTTTACCTCATCATAAGTTGTTTTAATATTATCTGTAGCTCCGCCCTGGCGATCATGCAGAACTATGGGAAGTATACCTGTTTGCACTGGGGGAAGCAGAGTAACGACAAGATCCCCAATATAAGTATGCTCGATATCTACATTAACTTTGATGGATTTCAAGAGGGTGGTATTAGCGATCGCCAGCGACAATGTTGATGTTTGCAAATCGTTAATTGGGATATCTTGCACTGCCTGGAAAACACTAACGGGCGATGTTTGCGCGGGCTTGGCCAATTCTACAGCTTTCAGAGCATTGATTCGACCGTAACCGTAGAAGGGGCTGCGACCATTGGCATCATATTTACCTCCAGCTGGATCGATGCGATCGCAGGAGCGTTTTATAATGTCTCGCACTTCATCCCAACGCAGACTTGGGTTTCTAGCAAGAATTAAGGCGGCTACACCTGCTGCACCTAGACAGGAACTAGAAGTTCCGCCAAATTCGTTTGTATAGTTGCCTAAAGCCTCACCCAAATTTCGATTACCTGAATTATAACCAAGTACACCAGAGCGATCGGTTGTCCAAATTCCAGTGGTTTGAGAACTGTCACCATTGTTGCTGGGAAAGGCACACCAAACCGCTTGACCAAAGTCACTGTAAGCGCTTCTCGTACCGTAGTCGTTACAAGCTGCCACTGCAATTACCTTTTGGTAGCTGGCATAGCCGTCATTATCGACGCTTTCGTTACCATTGCCAGCTGCAAATAAAATTACACAGCCCTTGCCGTTGCGTCCTTTATTGATTGCAAAATCTATAGCAAGTCGCGTGGAATCAGGCAAAGGTACTTTTTGCTTGTGTGCGGGATCGTCTGGCTCAAACCAAGTACCGTCTGCTGGACCCCAGCTGCAAGAAATAACATCAGCACCATTTTGAGCCGCCCAAATAAAAGCATCTGCTTCATCCTGCGACCCCAACGCTGAAGCTAAACGAATCGGAATGAGTTTTGCACCCGGTGCTACACCAGATGCCCCAAAGTTACCGTTTGCACAAGCTACTCCTGCACAAGATGTACCGTGGTTATTATCATTGCCCGGTCTGGGATTGTTCGTTTTACGTGTGACATCACGCGGGGCAACAATCTTGCTAGAGGAACGGAACTCTTCATGATCGAGATCCACACCGTCGTCGATAATTGCAATAATTGTTCCAGTGCCATTACTCAACTTCCAAGCTGCTTCAACGTTGGCATGGGCATTAATTACTTTACCATTAATTGTTGTTTGCTTTAAGTGCCACTGCTGCGGGAAAACTTGACGTTGGCGTGACTCACGCGCTAATTCAGGATGGCACAGTTCAACTGATTCCTCATTTAGAAGTCTTTCGGCGATGTCAAAGACTGCTATACCAGTATTTGTAGGCGCACTGACAAAATAAGCATTTCGTGCGTATTCAAGTTGGCGTTTAATTGTTAAGTTGTAACGTCTTAAAACCTCTTGGCAGACCCTTGACTCTTCTTCGCTATCAAATTTAATAAAAAGGTTTTCAGTATAAACTACAGGTTGTTGGGATACTGGATCGATTAAGACACGTCCAGCAAATTGAACTTCAGACTCATTGTTGAGAATTTCACGAGCGCGATCGCGCAAAGCAACACCCTGATTCGAAACTTTTGCTTGCAAAATTTCTACACCCGCTTGCCGAAACCGTGTTTTTAACTCAAATTGATTGAGGATGCTACGAGCTATGGGTGATACAGGTGCGACTTCAAAGGATCTAGCACCAACAATAGTGCTACGGCTTTCGGTACGCACTACAACGTGTTCGTTACTGATCGCAAATTCATACTGTTGGCCGTTCTGTCCACCATAGCGAACTTGAACCATTGTTTAATCTCCTAAATATTTTGAAAATTGAGAATTGGGCATGGGGGAGCCAGTGCGTTGGGCGGCTTTGCCGACTTGAAGCAACTGGCGTCATTGGGCATTGGGCATAACAGTTCCCAGTCTTGAGTAAAGAAGTTAGGATTCCCCATTTAGCACTCATAAGGGGGATTGGAAAACCGTATTATGCATTATTTTTAAAGCTTGCTGCACGCATTGTAGGCTTACGTTTATTTTATGGATGCTTCCGATTTCATGTGTTATGTGTGTATTACGATACAGAATTTAATCTATTTAAGTTCATACAAACCTTTGATTAGTCTTTCCAGAAAAGAGGGGATTCAAAATCAGGTTGTTTTAAGAATCTTCACGATCAGTAAGGGCGTATAACTATGAATCACGATGAAAAGAATGTATTTCATGCCACTGAAAAACGCTATAACATCATTAGAACTTGAGAAATATGTTTTATTTTCCGGTTGAGTATTTTCTACAGGTGTACTCTCTACCCCTGGTTAGTGAAGTGAGATTTCAAAAAGACTACTTTTCTGAATATCCTGAACAAATTCGTGTTGGCAGCGATATCTATGACGGGCTACGCCTACGCACTGCTGTGTCCTACATTCGTAAACCTGGGTACTATGCAGTACATTACAATCAACCCAGCACTGTGGCAACAAAAGCAATTTTACGACTTAACGACGGTGCGATCGCAGTTTTTTCAGGCGAACCCAATCAATCAGAACAGGGTATATTGAGTCCGGTTTATACACTAGAATCTAATGGTTCTGTAGCAGTACCAACTGGACTGGTTTTTATCCGCTTTGCTGAAGGCGTTGATGTGGAGTCGCAGCACGAGGCAATTAATCAAGCGGGTTACAAAGTTGCACAAAGCCTTTCTTATGCGCCTCATACCGCTTGGTTACGCGCTCAATCAGGTAATATTGTTGATGCGATCGCTGGGATTTCTCAGTTAGAAGCGATCGCTAATGTTGAGAATGTCGAACCTCAAATGCTTATGGAAAGAGGTTTGAGATAAATTAAAAATTATGTATGCATATTAAAGATATTCTTACTTTTCAGTTGACGGTAATATAAGTACCATGCTTCATTATTGCCTAAATCTTTATTAATTGAATGACTAGATTTATCCATGACCAATTTGCAAAAGATTATTTGGAAGAATTACTAAAACCTTATGGAGAAGTCCAAGGTTCTAGCCGTGTGGCGGGAGAAGTTCGAGAAATCGATGTCTTATTTTTTCCTTTAACAAAACAAAGCACGAATTTAGAAACACTAGGATTATTAGGAAGATTTGCCGCTACAGCAGCCATTTTTGAACCCTTCCGTAACGCTGCATCAAAAGAAGAAATCTGTGATTGTCTGTTAAAATTATTAGAAGTAAGGGGTGGATTACAACGTCAAGCAAATCGCAATAAA
The DNA here is from genome assembly GCF_036917535.1 of Nostoc sp. Lineage (GTDB taxonomy): Bacteria > Cyanobacteriota > Cyanobacteriia > Cyanobacteriales > Nostocaceae > Nostoc. Next base: position 135,923 of record NZ_JBALDA010000050.1, on the reverse strand, counting down.
ACTTCCATTCCAGAATTAGAACTTCCCAAATTATGGATACTCACCCCAACAGCATCTACAGCACTGCTGTCAGGATTCGGTGCTACTCAAAAGGTAGACTGGCTACCTGAAGTACATTTTATCGCAGAGTATTTACGGACTGCGATCGTTGCGATTCACCAGTTACCGCGTACGCAAGAAACTCTGTGGTTAAGAATTCTCGGTCGAGGAACAGTACAAAAACAAGCAATAGATGAATTAGAAGCACTATCATCAAATCATCCATTTCGCAGAGCAACGCTAGAATTACTTTATAACTTGCGACAAAACTTGCAAGTTAATCAAAATTCAGAAGAAGACGATCGGGAGTTAATTATGCGATTAAAACCACTCTATCAACAAGACCGAGAGCAAGCTGTACAACAAGGCGAACAACGTTTAATTATACGTCAATTAAATCGCCGTTTTGGTCAGATTGATTCATCTACTATTGAGCGAGTCCAAGGATTATCTATTGAACAATTGGAGGCGTTAGCAGAGGCTTTGTTAGACTTCTCAGCTATTTCTGATTTAGAAGCTTGGTTAAACCAACAAATTAAATAAATCTAATCTGTAAATCAATTAAACAAACCTTATATGAGACTCAACTTTAGCTATGTATAGGCAAGTTAACCCCTTTGGGTAATTCAAAATTCAAAATTCAAAATTCAAAATTCAAAATTCAAAATTAATATCCATAAATAAATTTAGCGCAAAGTCGAGCCAGTCGCTTGGGCGGGTTCCCCGACTTGTGCGAACTGGCGTTGAGCAGAGGTTTCCTCCGTTCCCCGAAGGGGTTGCCGCAGGCATCAGACGGCAGTTCCTTTAAGCGGGGGAACCCCGCCAACAGACTGCCTCAACTTTGTAAGAGAGGGGCTTGTATCATGAGTGTTCTTCTGTCATGAATTGCCTCCATAATTGAAATGATAATACTAACCAAAACTTTGCACAACGTACATATCATTTCCTGTATCGCCTACTAAAAGCAAGCTACTGTCATCACTTTCTAAATTTTGACTGCTAGCAATACCCTTTTGCAGAACTTTAATTATTCTTTGGGGAGTGAAAGATTCTAATTCCACAAACTTTCCAGATTCTAACCATGTTAATTCTTCAGCAGATAAACTTTGACGTATTTCTTCAGGTAATTGTTTAGCTGCTTGCGCCGACTCTGGAGAGGATTGAATGAACATTCCGCGCTTCGTAGCGATAATTTGACGTGGCGTTAGTCCAATATCAATAATCATAATCTCGCTATTAAGAAACCAAGTTGCATTGGTTCTCAAATTATGAACTAAACCAATTCCTTGTGGATTGCAATCATGTATTGCATAAACTTTCAAATCGGGATTGCGTCGCAGCATTTGCATTGTAGTGTCAAAAATGCTTTGGGGATATCCAGTAATGCTGAGAATTGCACAGTTGTTTTCAAAGTGAAAATTATTAGCGATTAATAGTTGAGTAATACTAGCACTGTCACAAACGACTAATCTATCAAAACTGTAAGCAGTCACATCAGGATTAACCGTGGCTGGTGTATTTTCCTGTTTTGGTGAAGGAAGAATTTTGACAATTGAACCATTAATTTGCTGCCAGCGATCTAACCAATCTTTAACCTGAGATTGTGAAAGTAAAAATTCTTGTGTTAAGAATCTAATTCGACTTAGTTGTCGAGTTCCTAAATATATGGGCAGCATTCCTATAATCACAACAATGACAAAGAGGCTCAATGATTTTGAGGCAAGACTTAGTAAAATTCCTGTTACAAGAATAATTAATCCTATGATTTGTAAATTTTTAGCATTTGCTTTGCGAATTGTATTGTTGAACTTACTTGATCTACTGCGATTAAAAAATATCAAAATAAATACAAAGTTTACTATCAATGGGCCAATTATGAAAGCAAATGTAAATATATTAAAAAATACAAATAAAAATAACCAGCTAAATCTTGAAAATGACTTTGACCTGAGACGACTATCTAGAAAATAAAGCAGTTGTTTGGGTGTAAAAAATAAAGTATTATTTGCAGAAATATCAGCGATCGCCTTTGCAAAAAAAGGATCGGTAATCTTAATATTACTCATACTGGTCGGTTCAAAAGCAAAGGAATGATTACATTGTATACACCGACCTTGATTAGCTGTTCGGTCTTTTAACTTATTGTCAGCTCCGCAGTTGATACACTTCATAATGGTTATTTGATATTAGTGATTAATTGTTCAATACGGTTCAGATCAGGCTTGATCTCCCCTAACCACCTTAAAAAAAGGGTAACTATTAAGCACCTGATTTGTTAGTAAAACACTGTAGTCTTCCCGCTGACGAATTAAGCGATGTGTGCCATTTTCTAGTAATACTTCCGCTGGTTTGGGACGGTGTAAAAAGTGAGACGACATAGCATAACCATAAGCACCTACATCTAAAATGGCAACGATATCACCGATTTCTAGGGCTGGAAGTTGGCAATTTTTCCCCAGATAATCTCGTGAATAGGTAGTGTTACCACAAATATCAGTTGTGAATAGGGAGACGTGATTAATCGCGTCTGTACAGGAGTGGGAAATTGGGGATTTGTCTGCTTGCTTCCAAGTGATGATTTCTCGGTAGCCACCGTGTACTGAGGGTACTGAAAGATTGGCAACGGTGGTATCAACTCCAACAATCTGTTTTTCTCCTTGCCATTTTACCGAAACAACTTGAGCCAGCAAAGTTGCACATCCGGCGATCGCACTTCGTCCCGGTTCAATCACCAAATCAATTTCCCGTCCTAAACGAGTAATTCTCTTGGTTAACTCAGCCCCAAATATTTCCCAGTCAAAGGCTGCTTTGTTGTGGTGATAAGGGTAGCCAAAGCCACCACCAAAATCTAAATATTCCCAATCAGGTAACTGTTGTGCTGTGGCGATTACTGTATCAATCGCTTGGGTAAAAGCGGCTGTGGCATTAGTTCCTGTTCCTCGATAGAAATGTAAACCACTCAGCTTTAATCCCACTTCAGCAGTTAAAGCAATCGCATCACTAAATTCCTCTGGACGTACACCAATGCGGCTATCTCCAGTAATTTCTGGCAAATTGAGACGTAAACCTAGCCGAATATTTTTCTCTGTGCGTCTAACTTTGCAGCACAACTGCAATTGAGCGAGGCTATCGAAATTGAGAGTTGTAACTCCCCAATTCAGGACTTGTAGCATCTCAGCCTGATTCAAATTACTGCCGCTATAAACAATCTCACTAGGATCAAAACCAGCTTGCAATCCTAAATAAATATCTCCTGGCGTATTGGCGTGAAGTCCCCACCCAAAGAAGCGAAAAATTTTTAACAGCGCAATGTTGCCATTGGTAACACTGGCAAAACGAAATTGCGTGCGGGGATAACTGACTGCTTTGCTAATCCGCTCAATAGTTTCGCGCAAGCGATCGCCATTATAAACATAAAGCGGAGAACCGTAATTATTCAGTAACTCCTGAGCAAGTTCTTTGGTGAATGGGGGAGATAAGGAGATTAATTGCTCACTCCTAACTCCTAACTGCTGTACAGACGCGATTAATCGCGTCTGTACTCCTAACTCTTTTTTATCTAACCTTGCCATCGCTTATAATTTCTCCATAGCCAACGATGTAACCAAAAGGGATGATCCCAAGACTGTTTACTTAGTTTTTCATTTAAAACGTGCGATCGCCAAAGTTGCCATATAATTAGTAACCAGAGTGTTTCACCAATTCGACGACCTTGAATAGCCGCTCCTAGATTGCCTTCAACTATTTGTGCCGCAATGTGAGGATAAAAGTGATTGTTGGCACGAAGTACTTCTGGATTAAGCCAAATGCCAAGTTGATGCCAAAAATCATTTAAACACCAAGAAGTCAAAGGAACCCCCATACCACGTTTTTGTCGCCAGACAATTTCGGGTGGAAGCCAATTTTCTACAGCTCGTTTGAGGATATATTTTTCACAAGCACCCTGTAAGCAGAGTTCTCCAGATAGGCAAAATGTCCACTCAGCTAGAGGTAAATCACAAAAAGGCGATCGCACCCACAACCCATGAGCAAACCCCAATGCAGTCGCACGGGGATGGATATTCTGCGCTCCTTTGAGCATCAAATTAGCACGGCGGAGGCGATGCAGCAAAGATGGACACTCATTGCAATCGAGAGCTGTTAACAACCAATCTTCAGGATGCAAATTTTGGATCTGTGCATAAACCTCTGGCTGATAAACTTGAGATTCGTATCCTCCAAGACGGTGAAAGGTGCGGAGATATTGTTGGATAAAAGTTTCCTGTCCGGCGGGATTTTCTGCTTGATAAACACCTGCGGCAATTAAAGGTTTGTTCGTCCAACCAGCAAACAATTGATCTCCACCTTCGCCATTAAAAATTACCTGAGTTTCCTGACTCGCTCTCTCAGACAGGAGATACAATGGCACACACACGCCATCTCCAAAGGGCAAATCCAATGCTTGCACAGTCGGAATTAAGGCATTTTCGATCAAACTTGGGGTTACTGCAACTTTAATTAGCGGAATTTTGAGAAACTGGGCGACTTGTTCAGAGTATGGATATTCTGGAATCCCTGCGTCACCAAAATCTAAAGTGTAGGCGCGGACTTTCACCCCTGCTTGTACCAGCAGCGCCGCTACCACTGAAGAATCCAGTCCGCCAGAGAGAAACACCCCGACAGGCTCATCCTTTAAATCGGCAATCTGTCTCTCAATAGAGTCTTTAAGGAGAGTTTGCAATTCAGTAATTGCTGTAGCTTCATCTGTTAACTGTTCTGACGCTTCCCGCCATGAGTGGATTTTTTTAGATTCAGGCGTTTGCAGCTTACCTGATTGACAATCACTCTGCCAAACTAATTCAGTTCCTGCCGTCACTGTAAACACTCCATTAATAGGAGTTAAGGGTGTGGGAACGTAAGAAAAACAGCTATAGCCATATAACCCAGGAATGCTAACTTCTGACTGTTGCAAAATTGGTAAAAGTAATTGCAGTTGGGATGCAAACCAAATTATTTGTCCTTGCACAGTCCAATACAAAGGCATCTTTCCGAAAGGTTCTCTTCCCAAAATTAGGCAGTTGTTTTCCTGGAGATTTACCCAAGCATCAGGTGAAGTAAATAATCCTGATGCAAAGATGGCAGCAATTTTATTTTGTTGCCGTGGAGAAGTGCCATCAAGTCCTATGTAAACAACATTCCAGATGGGAAGAGGATAATTTTCCTGTGCAGAAAACTTCAAAGCCTTTCCCCTTCTACCTACAACACTAGTTAACAGTGCTTCCAAATCCTGTTGAGCGCCGTAACCCCAATAGCCAAGAAAGTGATGCGGGATACCCATCTGAACTATTTAACTTCAAAGGTTGCATCGCTAATCTGCCGACCTTCTAACAACATCTGCACTTGCCAACTGCCAACAGTTACAGTCGGGTTAATAGTATAGCGACACTGGGTATCCCAGACAGACGTATTAATCTCACGGGTTTGATAGTTGTTTTGCTTGACAATTTGACCGCTTGGGTCAATCCAATTACAAGAGAGAGCCAGCTTTTTACCCAAAGGTGCATCCTTTAGGGTGACATGATACAACACTTCTGGATTGGTTTGGCGAGAAATTGTCTTTAAGTCGCCGCCATTATCTTGTATTAAGGTGATGCGGTCTTTTTGAGCAGAAACACGCGAAAGTGTAGAATTTTGTTGCTGTATGAAAAATATTGTAGATATAATCGCAACCACTACAACTGCCACCACTCCAGAGGTAATCCATCGATTCCGGCGTTGTTGTACCTCCAGTGCTTGGCGGCGATTTAACTGAATCAGCGCTTCATTTAGTAACTCTGGCGGTAAATTCAACTCCTGTAAAATTTCTCTAATCTGCTGTTGGTCTAGTTCCGCTTCCCGACGCAATTGCAAACCTTCTACTTCTGTAACTATTTGTGATAATTGCTCTTGAGTCAGTCGCTGCGTCATCGCTTAACTCCTGTTAAAAAACTTTCTGGCGATTCTTGATTACGTGCAATCAGAAGGACTCTATATTAGATTTCTGATATCTTACTTTTGTCGGTATATCATAAGCTACAAAATAAAGTTGTTGCTTTTCGGATTTTTTAAGAGATACTTACTTTTGTAAACACTTTATTCTCTCTTGTTTCCATGTCTCTGCATAAAAACTTCTAACTCCTAACTCAGCACTTAGCACTGATTATGACTCAAAAAGAACAAACCACTATTGAAGGTATCTATGAAGTCTGTATCGGCATTCCAGACTCAATTTCTGCAATTGAGTATTGGGAGCAATTTAGCGAAACGAGTTTCTCTTTTATCGCATCAAATGGCTATTTTTGGACTTTGCTAGTGGCGTGGCAAGCTTAAAATAGTGCATTAGAAAACTCTTGTGGGATGGGCGTCTCGCCCGTCCAGTGCGGGCAAGATGCCCACACTACAAGAAAATTTATTGCAACATTTTAGTCTTGCCACGCTACTACATTGATAGATTTTATTATTAAGTAATCACTCGGACTTGATATTACCTGTAACTATTAGAATTAACATGACGAAAAAGAAGACTTCTTACAAAAGCCAAAAAAACGCCCGAAAATCAATTTCTGGGCTAATAGCTTAATTCGTTTGAAACTGGCTAATAACAGTAGTTTTAGTCTGTTTCAACGAACTTTTGCTATTAGTCAGAGATTTGAGTCTTTGGGAATTCAAGTATTTTTGCAATAGTATTTTTGCAATAGATTTAATAAAAATTCCCAATACCTCCTTTCCATTAGTTTAAATTTCTCTATTTCCGCCAATAGACAATTGTTTTTTGCTATGTTTCAACTCTTTCCAAAGTGACTTAATTTGCTGGTAAGCCTCTTCCTGAGACAATTTACCTCCTGTTTCTAAGCAAGTGATGTAACTAATTTTTTGAGAAAATTCTTGGAGATTGGCATTAAACACCAAGTTCTCTGGCTGAAATTTACCATAATACCGACTACGAGGGTAAAGAAAGCTGTTTTTGTCTTGCGAGTTAGGTTGTGTCATAAGTTTTCTCTTGTAATTCTTTCTTAAATTTATAAACTATAATTTCTCTGTTTGTGTATATACACAGGATAAAATTCAAATTCCTGAAGTTCCTGAAGAAAGAAGTTAATTTTTTAGTTCAATATTAGGATAAGTCAGAAGGATAGGTAATTAACTGTGGAAAATACTGAAATCATCGCGTCATCTACCAAAATGAGTAAGTCGAATGGCATATTTTTTGCGGAAAACACCAAAAGAAGTAAGTGAAATAAGCTAATGCGCCTATATATTGCACAAACTCCGTATAGACTTTCATTAGTCATTAGTCCAGAAGTGTTTCTAAGGACAAAGCGCAAAGTCTGAGCGGAGGTTTCCTCCGATCAGAACTTTGTAAGAGAGGACTTTTGACAAAGGACAACCCTCACTAGTTAATGTGCAATTTTCTTTGCGTAACAGCTTAACATTTTGCTGATTAAACTCGATTTGCTCAAATGCGGCTCAAATAAGATCATGCCCGCAGAATTAGTTATGATTACCATAGTCTTTATCTAGGGTTGATAGCGAAGGCTAAAGTAAAAGCCATCATCTTGAGCGTTATTACCACGATCGCTCAGATCGATAAATGGAAATCCATAATCGAGGCGCAAAAAGAGATTATCAATTCCCATTGCTTGATTCCATAATAATCCTAAGCCTGCGCCCACTAAAAAAGTTTGATTGGGTAGCGGATTGGGATTATCAGACTGATTCCAGACGGCTCCCATGTCTAGAAATGGCGCAAGTTGAATTGTCGATAATCCAGATTCATTGCGCTGCACTGTAAACCGATCTTCGATCGCTACCCGAAATCCATTATCCCCAGAACGGATATTTTGGCGATATCCCCTTACAGATTGTCCACCCCCAATCACAAATTGTTGGGAAGGTAAAAGGCTATCTGGTGTAAGCTGCAAGTCTGCTTGGATGAGCAACAAATGATTGTTGCTCAATTGCTGCACGCGCTGGACTTGACCTAGCCAACTGAAAAAGCGACCATCGGGTATGGGGTCATTGTTGATCGTTGCATCTAATATATCAACGCCAAAATTAAATTGCGATCGCAAAAACCAGGCTCCTTGCGGTTCGCGCCTGATATAATCTTGACCAAATTTAATTATACTGGTGCGGCTAACGCCATTAACATCAGGCCCAATGCCAAAGGGGGTTGCAAGGTTATCGAAGAGGAAAGTTTGACCATCTTGATAGGTAAATCCTAAAGATAGGGCAAATTCTTCTTTGGGCGATCGGATCAATGGTTGACGATAATTGATTTCATAAAGATCCTGGTTTGCCTTAATACCAAAGGCATCAAAGGGTGGCTCAGTGATTTCGTTGCGATAAAATGCTGCTCGAATTTGCACTTTGCCATTCATGGCGTTTACGGGAACCTGGTAGCTAAAATCAAACACATCAGAACCACCAGAAAGTGTATGGTAATAGGAGCCTGCTAACTCATCTCCCATACCGATTAAATTGCGATCGCGCAGTTCAACACCCAATCTTTCGGCACCAATACTTGGAGGCGAATAATTATCTACACCCAAGCTACCAGTTAAAGGATTTGCTTCTTCAACTCTAACAACGAGAATACTTTGACCAACATTACCCGTTGGACGCAAACGCGCTTCCACATTTTTGAATAAGGGATCGAGTCGCAATAATTTCAGTTGTTCTTCGAGCTTACCAGTATTGAGAGGAATACCAGCACCTAGTTGAATGCGACTACGAATATAAGATTTTAATCGTCGCGTCCCTTCGATGTTAATCTCTGTCAAACGTCCTTCTAATACCCGAATTACCACAACACCATCTGCGGTAATAGATTGTTGAGTGTCTGGAATCGCTCTGGAATTTATATAGCCTTTATTTAGGTAAAGCTGAGTAACGGCATCTGCGGCTTGTCTAATTTCTTCTAAAGTTAAGTCCCGTTCTTCAAACGGTTTCACTACTGGATTAAAATCACTTTCATTAAAAACTGTGCTACATACAACCTGGATTTTGCGAACCCGAATGCGTTGTGGTATTTCTGGTGGTGAGTTAGTTGCTTTTGAGTAACTGCAATTTGGAACCGAATCCGGTGTAAAAATATTTGCTGTAGCTCTAAGTCCATTTGCAGTTACTATCCAGACCGCAGGCAGAATTAGCAAGCCGCACCGAAAACTGAAACTGTGCTTAATGCATTTAGTAGTTGCCAAACTCCGCCAAGTGTCTAACTGATGAGAGAAATAGACGCTTCTTTGCTGAGTCGTTGCTCTAAGCTCAATACCAGTTTCTGTTTCTTTTCTCATTTATTCTCAGTAGAGTGTCTTATTTAAGGATTGGGCTGATTTTGATTTTTGACTATGCTATTTGCTATATGAATATTTCAATATCATATTTTTGACATTCAGATTTCAGAAGATTTGTAACTAAAACTATAATTAACAGCGATTTTTTCTAAGTAATAGTCCTTAGCATTATATTGTAGTAACAGGTAAAAAACTAGGGAATACTTCGATGTCACCACTGATTTCCATTGTCATCGTCAATTACAATCGGGAGTCTTACCTTGAAGAAGCGATCGCTAGTGTCTTAGCGCAGACATGGCAAGACTTTGAGCTACTAATTTGGGATGATGGCTCTACAGATGGCTCGGTGGCGATCGCAAACAACTATGCTCAACAAGATGGACGAGTGCGGGTAGTCCAAGCACACCATCAAGGATATACGGCGGCACTTACAGCAGCAATCAACCTAACTACTGGCACTTACATCGGTTTGGTAGACAGTGATGATATCCTAGCCCCTACCGCCCTAGTCCAAACCGCTACAGTTCTTAACTGCCATCCAGAAACAGGATTTGTTTACACCGATTACTTAAATATTGATCAAGACAGCAAAGTTATCGGTTACGGTCATCGCTGTGGCATTCCTTACTCCCAAGAAGGTCTTTTAGTAAACTTCATGACGTTTCATTTCCGCCTAATTCGGCGGTCGGTTTACGACCGGGTGGGAGGTGTTAACAAATCGTTCCGCTGTGCTCAAGATTATGACCTATGTCTGCGACTTTCAGAGGTAGCTCAAGTACGCCGCGTTCCAAAGCCACTCTACCTCTACCGAATTCATTCTCAAAGCATCTCTATTACCAAAAGAACAGAACAAATCCTCTGGTCTAAGCGGGCGATCGCTCAAGCACTTTGGCGACGCGGATTAGCAGATAAGTTACAAATCGATGTAGAATTGCCCACAGGTCGCTTTATATTGCGGCGCAAAAAATCTCTACTACACAACATCGCCGCTTCAGTCCTAGTTATTACCTCGCTGGTAAGTCCCAGATTAGCCCAAGCACAACAAATAGTTCCTGCTACCGATGGGACAAACACAATTGTTACACCAAACGGCAATCGACTTGATATCACTGGCGGCACAACTTCTAAAGATGGTGCAAACCTCTTTCACAGCTTTCAACAATTTGGGATTTCACCAGAACAAATTGCCAACTTTCAAGCCAGTCCGGCGCTGCAAAATATCCTTGGTCGAGTTACAGGCGGTAACGCCTCAGTTATCAATGGCTTAATTCAGGTGACAGGTGGCAATGCTAACCTTTTCTTGATGAATCCAGCCGGATTTATTTTTGGAACAAACGCTAGTTTAAATGTACCTGGTGCTTTTACGGTGACAACAGCTAATGGCATTGGCTTTGGCAGCAGTTGGTTTAATGCCATTGGTGTGAATGACTACAATACTTTAGTTGGAAACCCCAACGGATTTGCCTTTAGTACAAACCAGCCAGGAGCGATCGCAAATGCTGGAAATTTGATAGTAAATAGTGGGCAAAATTTGAATTTATTAGGCGGTACTGTAATCAACACCGGGCAACTTTCGGCACCGGGAGGTCAGATTACCGTTACATCAGTACCAGGACAAAATTGGGTGCGTCTCAGTCAGCCAGGAAATCTGCTGAGTCTAGAAATTCAGCCCCTCGCCTCTAGTAGCAACCAACCCAATAACTGGACAATTCCCATCGCCTCTTTACCAGAATTGCTCACAGTTGGTAACACAGGGTTAACTACCAATCCTGATGGAACTGTAAAATTGACAAACTCCAATGTCACAATTCCCACAACTTCAGGTACAACGATTGTTTCTGGGACAGTGGATGCATCAAGTCAAACAGGCGGTACGATTACTGCTTTGGGTAAACGAGTCGCGGTGATTGATGCCAATATTAACGCCTCTGGAACCAATGGCGGCGGTACTGTACTAATTGGTGGAGATTATCAAGGTAAAGGGACTTTACCCAATGCAGATCGGACTTATGTAGACTCAAAATCTGTTATTAATGCCGATAGCAATTTGAATGGAAACGGCGGACACGTGATTGTTTGGGGTAAAGATTCAACCCAATATTTTGGTAAAGTTTCGGCTCGTGGAGGAGCAAATGCTGGCAATGGTGGTTTTGTAGAAGTATCAGGCAAAAATTTCTTGACCTTCAACGGTTTGGTAGATACTTCAGCCCCTAATGGCAACTTTGGCACTTTATTGCTAGACCCCAGCACATTGACCATTATCGATGGTGGGACAGGGACATTTGATGCCACAGCAGACAATATTGCCTTTAACGATGCAGATATTGGGGCTAACACAGTTTCATGGGGTGCGATCGCAGCATCGGATGCAAATATAATAAACTTACAGACCACAGGCAATATTACCATCAATGACATCACCGGAGCTACACCTGGAGTAACTAGCGCTGCTGGTGTAGCGACATTAAACTTGGGCGGTGGTAGTTTTAACCTGACCTCACAAAACGGTTCTGTAAACTTTGTTGACCCTACCAACACAATCCAGACAACTGGAGGAGCAATAAACATTTCCGGAGCCAGTTTATTGCTGGGAAATCTCAATACAAATAGAACTATTGGGAATAGTGGCAACGTAACGTTGTTTGCAACTGGCGACATTACTGTAGGTAACATTATTACCAGCAGTCAGGGCGACTCGGCAGGTAATATTACAGTCCAAAGCACAAATGGTGGAATTACCCTAAATAACCTAGACACTAGCAATAATGGAGGGTTTTCTGGATTTGGATATGGTGGCATTATTGTTACAGATGCGGGAACAGTAAGTTTGACTGCCGCAGACAACATCTTTACAGGTACTATTAATTCCTCTTCAAATGATGCTAATAACTCAGGTAAGGGTGGCGATGTAGCTGCAACAACTACAGGCGGCAGTATCACCACAGGAGCGATTAACTCGTCTGTAGTCAAGGAAGGAGGTGGCGATTTTATCGGTACGGCTGGCGCAGTCACCTTAACTGCCAGAGATAATATCATCGTTAATGATGCCATTAACGCCTCAGCGATCGCCCTTGGAGTCGATGGTACTGGAAATGTTACAGGTGGCAACGTTACTTTACAGACTACCAATACATTTGGTAGCAATATTCGTTTTACCAACATCAACACCCAGTCCATAGCAGACGATTTTGTTGAGGGAAACACAGTTCAAGGTGGCAATGTGCAAGTCCTAACCAACGGACTGATTCAAGGAATCGGAACAGGTGAAGCAATTGCTACTGGTGGATTTTTTACTGGCGAAGGAGGTACTAACGTTCAACCTTCAGTAGGAGGTACTGTCAGAATTCGCCATGATGGTGGCCCAAACAATGTAGATTTTATCGTCGGTGATGCAAGAGTCAATGGCACGGCAGGGTCAATTAATACAGGCGACAATTCAATAATCCCTTTAAATAGCTTTCCAGTCTTGCCAAATGGTGGAGATGCTAGCGGTACTCCAATCGGCATCACCATTACATCTGTCAACACCCCGCCGACATTAACAGCAAACTCATTGCTACCCAATACCCAGACCAATCAACCAGTGACCTTAACATTCTCCAGTTTGACTCCACTGGTTCTTGATGCTAATAATGACATCACCTCCATCAAAGTTAATGTGGTGAATACAGGAAATCTGACTGTCAATGGCAATTCTGTCATCCCTGATTTTACTACCTTATTTAACGGCGATACTTTGGTGTACACACCTCCGGCAGATACTAATGGCTCACTAAATGCCTTTGTAATTAGTGCAAATGACGGCGTTTCCTCTTCTGCACCCGTACAGATAGGAATCAACGTTAGGCCAAACGACACGCCACCAAACGACACGCCACCAAACGACACGCCACCAATTGACAGGCCAGATCCTCCCCCTCGCACATTCCAGCCCAATCCAACAAGTAAACCAATTGATCCTGGCCCCAATAATCCTAAGATTGATAACCCCGTTCTGAATACCGATCCCACTCCCGAAGGCAATTTCACAGATGATTTTGCCGACCATTTAGGCATATCCACCCCTAGAATTAAAACCCTAGATGATGCCAAAGAAATTGCTCGCAAAATTGAAGAAGCTACTGGTGTGAAACCTGCATTTATTTACATCAGTTTTGTCCCTGTGGAAATTCTACCAGAGGGAAATTTAGGTAAAGCTCAAAAATTTACGAAACAGTTAAACACCATAGGAGAAAAGGATAGCGACCAACTAGAAGTAGTAGTAGTGACCGGAAAAGGCGATCCTATCCGTAAGCGCATCCCAGAAACAACCAGAACCAAAGTTCTCCAAGTAGCTCAAGAATTTCGTGACCAAATCGTTAGTCCCCAAAACCGTCGTCGCACCGGTTATTTGCGTTCATCTCAACAACTTTATCGCTGGATTATTGCACCACTAGAGGCAGATTTACAGGCCAGAGGAATTAACAATTTGGTTTTTTTACCAGACATTGGGTTACGTTCAACTCCAATGGCAGCACTTCACGATGGTAAGGGGTTTTTAGTAGAAAAATACAGTATTGGCTTGATGCCTAGTCTTAGTTTGACCAATACTCTCTATAAAGACATAAAAAAATCTCAAATTTTAGCGCTGGGGGTTTCTCAGAGTACTCAGGGACAAGAGCCTTTACCAGCAGTCCCTCTTGAGTTATCAACACTAGTATCTAAACTGTGGCAGGGCAAATTATTGTTAGATAAGCAAGCCACCTTAAAAAATCTCAAAACCATCCGCCGCCAACAACCTTTTGGAATTATTCACATGGCAACCCATGCTGATTTTGCTACTGGTGCTTTAAGTAATTCCTATATTCAACTGTGGGAAGACAAGTTACGCTTGAATCAATTACGACAGTTGCGCTTGAATGAACCTGAAGTTGAAATGCTTGTGCTGAGTGCTTGTAGAACAGCTTTAGGGGATGATGAATCCGAACTGGGATTTGCGGGTTTAGCAGTGCTGGCAGGTGTGAAAACTAGTGTTGCTAGTCTTTGGTCGGTTAATGATGCTGGCACAGCAGCGTTGATGACAAAATTTTATGACAACTTAAAGACAGCTCCGATTAAGGCAGAAGCTCTCAGACAGGCTCAGGTAGCTATGGTCAAAGGGCAAATTTATGTAAAGGATGGACAAGTGCAAGGTTTAGGAGGAGTTGGGAATTTGCCTTTACCTGCTGACAGTGCTGATGAATCACTTATGCATCCTTATTATTGGGCTGGATTTACAATGGTTGGTAATCCTTGGTGAAGGTAGGGAATATGGAATCAGAGAGCTAGGGGGAGAAAGAGATTTTTTTTGTTGCCATTAACCTAATGTGAGTTAGACGCAGAATTAGTATTACCACTAGTAACTTCAATCGAGCGACATACTTCTAGCGGATACTACGGATGAAAGATATGTCTTCTTGTAGATGAACGCTACAATCTATCAGAAAATTAAAGAAATAGTTAAATCCAGAGTGGCTTCATGAGGGGTAATTTAACACCTACACCGACATTTGACTTTGTTACCGTGCTATCCCAAGCTGCGGTTACGTATCGACAACCACAACGCATATGCCCTAATGCTGAAATATTAGTAAAGGCGTTGCTACAAGCAGAAAAAACTGCCAAGCAGCAACGGTTGACTTATCCGCTTGAGTTTCTTCTCGGTAAATGGCAACTTTGCTTTGTCACTGGCACTAAGAAAAACAAAGGTAGCGGGGGAATTGTATTAGGCAACGGTTTCTATGTACCCAAGTTTATAGCAGTCCATGTTTCCTTTAATGCCACTTTGGAACAGGATTCAGACAGAGGCGAAATTACTAATCAGGTTGAGTTTAACCCAGTTTCACTGAAGCTTACAGGCCCAGTGCAATATTTCGGTAAGAAAAATTTATTGGCCTTTGACTTTAACCAAATGATTATCAGTTTGTTTGGTCGTGTTATTTACAACAGAGCAATCCGTGCTGGTAAAGTTCAAACAGAAGATTTCTACAACCAACCTATAGCTAAACTACCTTTCTTTGGCTTCTTTTTAGTGACAGAAGATTTCATTGCAGCTCGCGGTCGTGGGGGAGGATTGGCATTTTGGATTCGAGAAACTTAAAGACGCTTGCAGTAAATCAGGCAGTCTTGCTGGAGGGAAAAGGAAAGAGGATTTGACTTATTTGTTTGATTTGTAGCAAGTGGTGCAACCTTTTTTACAAATCAAACAAATACTTCACATCATCTGCGCTAGATTACTTAGCTAGATTACTTAGGGAATGATACTCCATTTGATTGCGTGAAAAAACAAATTGATGAGATGTGGTCATACGTGGGGTCGAAATCCAATAAACAATGGATTTGGTTTGCAATTGATGCAACAACACGATAAATTGTTAGGGTACATATTGGCGATCGCTCTGGCCAATCGGCTAACTTGATTCTTCTTAATTTACAGTAACTTAAAGCCGAGGTGATTGAGAGCTTCACGCAAGCGATCGCGTCCTCTCAAAGCCTCAACAGTTGCGATGCGCTGGGCTGAGTGTTCTGACCAATCGCCAGCAATATTCATCTTTTGTTCAGTATAGAATTCTTTGATGATGTCGTTATAATGAGCGATCGCTTCTTCTTGTTCTGCCAATTTATAGGTTTCACGGTGCAGGATCGCTGACTGGGGCAACCTTGGCTTAATCGCCGCTTCTACTTCCGGATTTGGATAACCCACACATAGCCCAAATACAGCATACACAGAGGAGGGCAAATTCAATATCTGTGCTACCTCTTGCGGGCGGTTCCTGATTCCGCCAATATATACTGTTCCCAAACCGAGTGACTCGGCTGCAACTGCGGCGTTTTGTGCCGCCAATGTTGCATCTATTGTTGCCATCACAAACATTTCTAAATATTCCAGTGCATCATGAGATATGCCGCGACTGTCAGCAACGTGACTTAGACGCGCCAAATCTGCTAACCAAACTAAGAATAAAGGTACTTGCTTAATATGTGCTTGGTTTCCCGCTAGCTTGGATAACTCCTCTTTGCGCTGTTGATCTTCGACTGCTACCACACTCCAGGTTTGCAAATTTGAGGAAGTAGATGCAGATTGGGCGGCTGCAATTAGCAATTCCAGAGTTCCCGGTGGTAGAGGATCGGATAGATAAGACCGGATTGAGCGGTGAGATAATAGTGCTGTTAGCGAATTATTCCATTCAATTTTGGGGTTGAAGGGAATTTCACCGTAGCGCGATCGCAGTAATTCTGTAGGATTAGTCATAATCAATTCCAGGATTCAAAATTTAAAATACAGCAGGTGATTCATATAGGACTTACGCAAAAATCGCCAAAAAGCTTAATTTATCGAACCGCCAAGACCGCCTTTCCTTCGGAACGCTACGCGAACGCGCAGCGTCTCGTAGAGAAGAACGCCAAGAATCGTAGAGTGTGCGTAAGTCCTATCATAAATGAAGTAAAAGCGACTGGTTGAGTCGATGGCGGGTATTATCCCGCGCACCTCTCGTTTACAGCAATTTTCAGGTAAATAGACCACAGTGATTGAACCTTCTCGTAGGCATCATCTTCGGTAATGTAATTTACAGCAACAGCCATTGCAAGGCCATCGTGATTTCAGTGTGCGTGCTTCACAGGAACGGAGAAATTGCTTCAGTTTCGACCAACATAACTCTATAGGAGATAAATCTGAAGAGTAGGGGGCAAAAACTTGACTTTTGTACCGACGGACTCAATTGCAACCCTTACACGTTCGGCGTAATGAACTTTCAGGTTATCCATGACTACAATAGCCCCTTTCCACAATTGAGGTGCTAAGACTTGAGTGACATACAGCAGTTTTCAAGTAGATGAGGTACAAAATGCAGGACTCAAAAGCAAACACAAAGAGTTTCTACTTCCTTCCTCCTGCCTCCAAACCTGTAGCTTTGTACTTCATGTAAAAGAAAACTGCTGTAAATCTTATTTGTTAGCTATGTATCAGATGATGTCTGAATTCCTACCTGATTTGTCTCCTTGTCCCTTTCTTCAAGCTTTCCCTGCCACCACCGATTTTTTCAGCAAAAGTTCGACTGCTGCTTGATATTGCAGATCCGCTTCGGTGCCAATCTGTTCGCGGTTGATGGTTGGTTGGGAAATAACTTTATCCGGCTTAATACCTAGTTTGTTAATATCACGGTGTTCAGGAGTTTCATACTTAGCAATTGTGACTGCCAAGCCCGAACCATCTGATAATTCAAACAAAGATTGAATTAAGCCCTTCCCAAAGGTCGTTTCGCCTACCAACTGGGCGCGATCATTATCTTGGAGCGCGCCAGCGAGAATTTCGCTAGCACTGGCAGTTCCTTGATTCACCAAAATCACCAGAGGATCGTTCGTCAGGGCCGGTCCAAAGGCTTCAAAACTACCCTGAATACCTTGTCGGTTAACAGTGTAAACGATCGTGCCGGAGTCTAACCACAGACGGGCAATTTCAATTCCTGATTGTAATAATCCCCCAGGATTATTTCGTAAATCTAGAATGTAGGCAGCAGCACCTTTTTTTTCTAGACTAGAAATAGCGTGTGCCAATTCCGTTGAAGCGTTGGCATTAAATTGTGTAAGACGTAGGTAGCCAATGGGTGTACCCTCAGCAGAAACACGCAAATCTGAAACTACAGGGTTAAGCGCAATGCGATCGCGTGTCAGTCTAACTTCCGTTTCTGCCTCTCCGTCTCGTTCGATCAAGAGAGTCACAAGGCTGCCACTCGGCCCGCGCATTCTGGTTGCAGCTTCATCAAGGGTGAGATTTTCTATGGAAACACCTTCAATTTTGAGAATGCGATCACGTGGTCGAATCCCCGCTTTCTCTGCCGGTGAACCGGCGATAGGAGCCACTACTTCCAACTTCCCATTCTCAGGATTCAGGGCAATTTGCAATCCCACCCCAGTCAGTTCCCCAGAAGTATTGACCTGCAAGCTGCGGTACTGTTCTGGATCCAAAAAGCGGGTAAAAGGATCGTCGAGGCTCTTGAGCATCTTCCCAATTGCCTCATAAGTGGCATTTGAGTCTGCAAGTGGCTTCTCTAGAACCTTTTGCCTGACAGTCGCCCAGTTTTGATGATTAAAGGTCTCATCTAGATAAGTGCGATTAACAATTCGCCAAACTTCCGAAACCAGCTTTTGTTCCCCTGTCAAAGCCACCGCCGACTGAGTAAACGTACCCAACGCCAAGCAAAACGCCATTAACAGTGAAAATCCAACCCGAAAGACTTGTTTGTTCATGAACCCCATTATCAATTCCACCTCAACCCAAATTGTCTAGATAATGCCCACTTCCTCTGTTGTTGATGAAATCTATCTCTCGATTATGTTACTTTTTTTATAGAAGTGGTGCATTTTTCTCATCAAGTTGTTCAGTCAACTGATGCATCGTATCCACTCACCAAAGGATAAAATCACTTTGTGTCCACCATTTTGTGTATAGGGGCGTAAAGAGATCGCAATATATTCCATCTTTACAGAGTGTAAAGTTTCTGAAGTCTCTTAGCACGCCAAAAGCTGAAAAGCTTTCCTAAAAACTCCCCTTTACTAAAATCCCAAAATTACTAGTTGGGAGAGAAGTCTGAGCGATGGCTTCTGCCGATTCAGAACTTCGGGATTTATCAACCGCAACCGATTCTTAGGGACTTGAGATTGTATGGCCAACGTTTACGACTGGTTTGAGGAACGCCTAGAAATTCAGGCGCTCGCTGAAGATGTCACTAGCAAGTACGTCCCTCCCCACGTCAATATCTTTTACTGCCTAGGTGGAATTACCCTGGTTTGTTTTCTCATCCAGTTTGCTACTGGATTTGCCATGACGTTCTATTACAGGCCAACAGTTGCTGAAGCTTTCTCCTCAGTACAGTACATCATGAATGAAGTCAACTTCGGCTGGCTAATTCGCTCTATCCATCGCTGGTCTGCCAGTATGATGGTGCTGATGATGATTTTGCACGTCTTCCGGATTTACCTAACAGGTGGTTTCAAAAAGCCCCGCGAATTGACCTGGATAAGTGGTGTCATCCTGGCTGTGATCACTGTTTCCTTTGGAGTCACCGGCTATTCCCTACCTTGGGACCAAGTTGGCTACTGGGCTGTGAAAATCGTTAGCGGCGTACCAGAAGCAATTCCTGTAGTTGGCGTTCTGATTTCCGACCTGCTGCGCGGTGGTTCGAGTGTTGGTCAAGCAACATTAACTCGTTACTACAGCGCACACACATTTGTACTGCCTTGGTTAATTGCAGTCTTCATGCTGTTTCACTTCTTGATGATCCGCAAGCAAGGCATTTCCGGGCCTTTGTAATCTTTGCTATTAGCGAAAGGCAACATTTGTTAGTTTTCAGATCGAGTTGTTTGTTTTAAACTTATGAAACACAAGAAGTTAATTGCACATAAGTTCCAAAAAACAAATACTTGTATCTGAAGCCGAAAGCTGTAGAAAACCTTCAGGCAGATGACTGTAGATATAAAAACGCTGTTTCTTGCCTGTTGGTTGCCTAGTAGCTGATAGCTTTCATAAATGCTTTAATTTAACTTAAGCAGGAGAACACATTTCAAAATGTCAACACAAAAAAAACCTGACCTGAGCGATCCTCAGTTAAGAGCCAAACTCGCTAAAGGCATGGGTCACAACTACTATGGTGAACCAGCTTGGCCTAATGACTTACTTTACGTCTTTCCAATTGTGATCATGGGTTCCTTCGCTGCGATTGTAGCTCTAGCTGTGCTAGACCCCGCAATGACCGGCGAACCAGCAAATCCTTTCGCCACACCATTGGAAATTTTGCCAGAGTGGTACTTGTATCCAGTCTTCCAAATTTTGCGATCGCTTCCTAATAAACTTTTAGGAGTGTTAGCAATGGGTTCCGTACCAGTAGGTCTAATCCTCGTTCCCTTTATTGAGAACGTGAATAAGTTCCAAAACCCCTTCCGCCGTCCAGTTGCAACCACAGTATTCCTCGTTGGGACTCTTGTCACCCTGTGGCTAGGTATTGGTGCTGCTTTGCCATTGGATAAATCTTTGACCTTGGGACTATTCTAAATTAGTCACTAGAAAGTGCTTTGACGCCTGTGAGTTTCAAGAGCAGATGCAGATGTGCTTTTGAAAACAATCAACAGGCGTCAATTTTAACAAGAGAGCCAGAAGCCAAAATTCAGAATCAAATTAGCTAATAGCGCTACGCAAAACTAGTTCGCGTAGCCTACTTTTAAGCAAGCTAGCAAGAGCATCTGAATAAAAGGGTTTAAGTCCCCCCACTAAATATGCTTTTATTAGTGGTCAATAATACAGTGGGAGATGTGAATCCCCCACTGATTGCATTCTGAATTCTTCTTCATATAGTTTCAGACTGCATCTGGGATCTGAAGTTTTGGATGGAAAATCTATTCCAAAATCTCAAATCATCAAAAGTCAACAAATACAAACATTTCTTACTTAACGTAAGTTGCTAGTTACAACCCTCAAACTGCCAAAATCATTCATGTTTTGTATTTTGGTACACAGAATATGTCAATTTAGATTTTTTGATGCGAGAGAAATTTTGCGAACAGCGCAGAATTTAATAACTAGCAACTTGGGTTTACTTATATTCAACTCACAGTTAATGCTTAGTATAGTGCAGCAAGACCATCTGACTGTTAAGAGCGAACTCAGGCTCTTAAACCAGGTGCAAGAATGGTTTGAGCAATTTTGTCTGCAACACTTGTCTCAACTTGGCTGGTCAAAAACCCAACTCGATCGCCTCAATTTAGCATTAGCAGAAGGTTTTACCAACGCTGTTCGTCACGCTCATCATGCTTTACCCCCGGAAACAACCATTGAGATTAACGTTTATCTGTGGATTGACCGACTAGAGATTAGAATTTGGGATTACGGAAAACCTTTCAATCCTGATGCGATCGCAGAGCCAGCCCCAGGTACTCTGCAAGTCGGTGGATATGGATGGTTTCTCCTCCGGCGGTTGGCTGACCGGGTTGTATACGAACGTGGTGCGGATGGTAGAAATTGCTTGCTCATTGTCAAATACTCTGTAGAAGCACAAAAGTAACAGTGAAATAGTCAAGGATAAAGGAAGGTAAGAATACTTCTGATGTCAATTTTGGCTTGTGAGTGGAGTGGAGCGTAGGGAAGTAATACCAACAAAAAACGAGGGCTTGTCTTCTCTACAACGCTCTCTTGCTAACTCGATGGTACTTAGGAGTCAACCAAATAAAACTTCTTATATAGTCGTCACCAAGCTAACAAAAATTTTGCTCAAAATTGAGCCACTCACTTTAAAATAGAGCAGTTTTGGCTGAAATACATAGTTATTTGATTGATAAAAGTATACTCCTTTTTCAATATTATTTGAATAGGAGTAATATGTTTTTTACGTGAAATTGCTTATTCATTATGATTTTTTTGTAAAATCTCAAATAAGATTTTTGTATAAAAAGAATTAGTGAATATAGTAAAAATAGCATTCGAGTTACACAAGCTCCCTTGTTAAGATTTGTCAGCAGTGTTGAGAGTCTTAATGTTTGTTCTCCAACAAGTGCTATTTAGTGCTTAAAGAGATAGACAGAATAGGGGACAAAATATGACTAAGACAGCCCTAATTACAGGAATTACTGGTCAAGATGGCTACTATCTCAGTCATTTGCTCCTCAACCGTGGTTATCGAGTTGTTGGATTAGTACCCCCACATCGACAACCTAATTTGACAAAACTGGGAATACTGGCAAATCAGGTAGAAATTTTTACGGTTGACTTGAGGGACAATGCAGCGCTGTTGACCGCAGTTGAACAACTGCGTCCCCAAGAAATTTATAATTTGGCGGCTCCCAGTTTTGTACCCGACTCTTGGAACGACCCATTGGGAACCCTGGATTTAATAACTGGTACAGCTACTAGGCTCTTGGAAGCAGTACGAAAAGTTGGTTTGTCTACCAGATTTTATCAAGCCAGTAGTTCAGAAATGTTTGGCGATGTATTCCTCTCGCCTCAAGATGAGGAAACCGCTTTTCGTCCTAAAAATCCTTATGCTGCGGCTAAAATGCACGCCCACTGGACGATGGTGCATCACAGACAGCGTTATGGACTATTTGCCTGTAGTGGAATTTTATATAATCACGAGTCTCCTCTACGCGCACCTTTGTTTGTCACACGCAAAGTTTCTTTGGCGGCTGCATCAATTAAATTGGGTTTAACTGACACCTTAGAAATGGGTAATCTCGATGCCAAACGTGATTGGGGTTTTGCAGGTGATTATGTAGAGGCCATGTGGCTAATGTTGCAAATTGATCAGCCAGAAGAATATGTGATTGGCACTGGTAAACTGCATAGTGTTAGGGATTTAGTTGCCACAGCCTTTGAGTCTGTCGGATTGGATTGGACAAACTATGTAGTATTAAATACTAGCTTGTTGCGACAAGACGAGCATTTTCAACTAGTAGCTGACCCCAGCAAAGCTAAAAGAAACCTTGGCTGGGAACCCCAAGTAAGCTTTGAGGAACTTTTAGAAAAAATGGTAAAAACAGATTTGGAGCGATTACAAAGCGGTGCGCTCGCACCCTTACCGCGAGTGTAAATAATCTAAGATGCAAATCACTACAGTGACAAAAAACCTAAATTTAGGTGATAAAATTAACAAAAAAACTAACCATGTCTTCGTGTTTTTAGAAATTTTTGCTCACGAAGGTGGTATTCAATCGTATATAAAAGATATTTTTCGCGCCTATCTGGGATTGAGCCAAGACTACAAGGCAGAAGTTTTTTTACTGCGAGATAGTGCTGATAGCTTGAATCCGTTTGAAGACGAGAACTTAAAATTTCATTACTTTAAAAATCAGTCTCCCTATTTGGGGAGATTGCAAATGGCAGCGGCTTTACTGAAGTGTCTGTTGCAGAGCCGTCCGCAGCAGGTTTTCTGCGGTCACATTAACTTAGTAGTATTAACCCAAACACTTTGTCAGCCCTTGGGGATTCCTTACACTGTGCTAACTTACGGCAAAGAAGTCTGGGAACCGTTGAAAAATCAGGAACGTCGCGCCCTGACATCAGCAGATAGAATTTGGACAATTAGTCGCTACAGCCGCGATCGCGCTTGTATTGCCAATAGTCTAAACCCAAAAATGGTACAGATGCTGCCTTGTGCAATTGATGCGGACAAATTTACTCCTGGTTCCAAACAAGCAGAATTAGTCCAGAAGTATGGCTTAACTGATGCGAAAGTGTTAATGACAGTAGCACGGTTATGGTCAGGAGATATTTACAAGGGTGTAGATGTCACGATTCGGGCATTACCACAAATCGCTCAGGTTTTCCCAGAAGTGAAATATTTGGTAATTGGTCGCGGCGATGACCAACCGCGATTAGCTCAACTTGCTGCATATTTAGGTGTGAGCGATCGCGTTGTGTTTGCTGGTTTCGTTGCCACAGAAGAATTAATGGAACATTACCGCCTTGCTGACGCCTATATTATGCCTTCGCAAGAAGGCTTTGGCATAGTTTATCTAGAAGCAATGGCTTGTGGAGTACCTGTATTATCCGGTGACAACGATGGTTCTGCTGACCCCTTGCAGGATGGTAAACTGGGATGGCGAGTACCACACCGCAGTCCTGATGCTGTAGCAGCAGCTTGTATAGAAATGCTTCAAGGGGATGACCAGCGATGTGATGGAGAGTGGCTGCGAGAACAGGCGATCGCTTTGTTTGGCATAAATGCCTTCCAACAGCACTTGCAAAAAATGCTGCTATCCTCAGTAATAAAGCGCATTTGAGTTCAAATAACAAATAACAAATGACTCATAAACTGAGTCATAAACTAATGACTAAAATCGCTATCCTAGAAGGAGAGCAGAACGATATTTAAAAAATGAGCTTTAAGTCATTTCAATTGAATCTTTTAAATCTCCGCCCTTGGCTCACCCTGCTGGCAGTTATTTGGTTGCTAGCATCAGTGGGCTTGGGTTGGTTGGTTAATTCATTGTTAATTATTTTCGGGTTGCTGTTGTTGGCACCTATTGTGGCTTTTTTTGGCTTTCGCTGGTGGCTGCAACGCAACTTGGTTGCCGATGGGTGTCCCGTCTGTGGATATGAATTTACAGGTTTAAATAACAGTCAGTTGCAATGTCCTAACTGTAAGGAGTTACTGTTAGTACAAAATAGTCATTTTCAGCGCTTCACACCAGAAGGCACAATTGATGTCACTGCTGTCGAAGTTCCAGCCAAATCACTGGAAGAATAGTCATTAGTCATTTGTCCTTTGCTAATGACTAATGACAACTATTTATTTTTTTGCGAGATTGAAAGGGTGTAAGTATACTGTTGCAGGGATAGTTCGCCTACATACAGCGAGTATTTTCCTGCCTGCCAATAACCAGAAAGTTCTGACTTACCTCCAGAATAACTATCTGCTAGGACACAAAATCGTCCCCCAGGCCCGTCGATCAGCAGTGTTGGCTTCCCTTTACTTTCTACTGTTAATCGCAAATAAGGTAGTGACTCTGTAACTTGGATAACTTGATTAGGTTCACTGGTAATATTGCCACAATTACTTTTAACAGTTCCCCCTGACTTTCCGTTCAAAATCAACGGATCTGGTTGGGAATTCCGATTAATTTGGATTGTTGGTGTCTGTGCCAAATTAGCCTCAGTGAAAACCAAACTCATCGCCAAAGCTGTGGGAATAATTGCAAGTAGCCTAAGCGTCTTCATTTTAATTAATGCTCCAGATTTTTTTAGAGCAATATTGTTATACAGTCTGATCTATATAGACGACAGCAATCCGTCTTAGTTCCCAAAGCAGCCGTATAAAGCAATACCAGTTCGTTAAGGATTATTTGTGAAGATTTAATAGGTATATATCTGTAGAGATGTTGCATTGCAACGTCTCTACAATTGATGTCTGGAAGGCAACAAAAAAAACATAATTTTTCCCTGTCCAGAAAGGTCTTGCACTCACAGACATTAGCTAAAATCACTAAGACAACCATCAAAAATAGAATTTGCTTGGTCTATTGTTGAATAAGTATGCTAATGAGGTAGGAAAGATTGATGAATCCTCAACCAGAAGAAGACTTACAGCGTCGCCTCGATAAACTAGAGGCAGAGATTAATTCCCCGCCTGGGGTAGTTTCACGAGAACAAAAACAAACGCCTCAGTCTGTTTTTGCCAGCTTCAACTTGCAACTAGAGCGATTTCAGATTTGGTTCAACAGCTTATCTGGTGTGAAAAAGCTGGTAGTTTCGGGTGTGACGGTACTAGTAGGCTTGGCGATACTGCAAGCAGTATTTAAACTAGTTGCATCTGTAATCAGTCTGGCGCTTTTGGCAGTGTTAGTGTATGTTGGATACAAATTTTTTGTGTCTGGTAGCTTTCAACGCAAGCAATAAGTTGATATGCATTTACTTTGCACTCTGCCTGGAGTTATGAGAATCAGGAGCCAGAATACAAACGGCTCCTGACTCTCATAACTCCTGAATTCTATTTCAATATGCTTTTCTTTTTGCTGATTAGCTTAGTCTATTTTAATTGTGCCGATCGCGGCGTAAAAATAATATCAAAGGAAACTATACGATGACGTCACCAATTGTCAGGAGAACTAGTAATCAATCTGGTCAGTCAAAAAAATCGGAAAGAGCCAATTCGCTACTGCTAGCAAGTAGACGTTTTGCTGCTTGGGCGGCTGAAATCACACTAGTGGTTACTAGTGGGTTGATTCCCTTTGGCATTGGTGTCTATGCCAATTCTAGAAGCGATCTCAACCGAGTGCCGCTTAATCCCGTACTGGTAGTCACAGAAAGAGCGATCGCCAGACCCCTAGCTCTACCTGTGAGCTATGGCATCCGTAACGTAGCATGGCCGACTAATATTTTGTGGACAATCGCCTTGTTAGCGCCTGTAACTCTTTCGTGGTGGCAATTGTATTTACTAGCTAAGACTGGTAGCACAATTGGGAAACGTTGGTTAAAAGTGCAGGTTGTCAACGAGCAAGGGAAGCCACCTGGATTGGGGGCAGTTGTGATTAGAGAAGGCGTTGGGCGTTGGACTGTACCCATTTCCATCGCCTATCTGCTGTGGCGATACAGCTTTGCTTTTCCAAATTTAGGATTATTCACATTTTTGTCTTTATTAATGATTGTGGGTGAAGGGATAGGCTTACCGTCGCGTCGGGGGCGTCGCGCACTACACGATCAACTTGCGGGTACTTATACCATTGATGCAGCAGTTTTAGCTAGCAACAGACAAGCTCAGTCTGCTGACGGTAATGAAGAAGTAGAAGAATGGCAGGAGGGTGAAGAATTAGCGACAGATCAAACCAGCCAGTCGCCTAATTTGTGGCGGCGGATACAGCAAAATCCCAATCTGACTTTGTTTGGGGTAGGGCTGACGAGTATGACTGCTGTGCTGGCAACTTTAATTGGCACTCAAGTTTATATCCAAATTCAGCAATCCCAGCGAGCAACCAAGCAAATCAATAGCCAACAATTCCTCGAACTCGTCAAACAATTGACTCCCAACTCTGGGGCGACTAATGAGCAACGTCAAAGTGCAATTCTGGCTATGGGTGGTCTTAATGACTCAGAGTCCATCAAATTTCTAGCGAATCTCTTGGTTAGTGAAACTAACCCCAGCCTTCTGGATACGATTCAACAAGCTTTGACAACTGTCGGTCCCCAAGCTATCCCGGAACTCAAAAATAAGAATCAGTTTTTGGTCAGTGAACTGGAATCTGTAGGTAGCACTGCAACCAAAGAGCGTGAATTACGGCAAGGGCGGCTACAAAGAAACCAGCGGACAATCAACAAGATTCTCTCTGTTTACAGCGGTAAAAAAATCGAGGGTGTTGACCTTAGTAGAACCCAATTAGGTCAAAGCGGTAGTTCAGGAAGTTCCTTGTTCAACTTAGTATTGGACAATCTTGATTTATCAGGAGTTAAGTTTAAATCTGCAAATCTTAACCAAGCCAGCTTTAAGGGTACCCGCTTTCGGAGTGTGGGTGAGGATGGACGCTGGGATACCTACGACGATGTAATGGCTGATTTAAGCCAAGCTCAGTTGCAGCAAGCCAATCTCACTGATGCTAACCTCAGTCGCGTCTTGATGAACCGAATCGATTTGAGTCGCGCCACTCTTAACAGAGCCAACTTATCCAACGCGCGTCTATATGATGCTAAACTCAACAGCACCCAACTAGTAGGAGCCGATCTGCGAAATGCAGTTTTGGAAAAAGCCAGCTTGACTGGGGCAGATTTAGGCGATGCCAAATTGAACGAAGCCAATCTGTATGCAGCGCGTTTAGGTCGCGCCACTGCTATAGGAACGCAATTATCTTTTGCCAACTTAACTAACACTGATTGGCAAGGGGCAGATTTATCAGGAGCTTATTTGGATCGTGCTAATCTTAGCAATGCTAACCTTAGTGCTACTCGTTTAACTGGTGCTGTTTTACGTTCTGCCCAAATGGAAAACGTCAACTTGCAAAATGCTGACCTGAGCCTTGCAGATTTACGAGGGGCAAATGTCGCTGGAGCAGATTTTAAGGGGGCAATTCTTGCTCCTAGCAAACAAGATCCAGCAGATCAATTTGTCCAAACCCCAGATTTAGGCTCATTATCTGCTGTAATCCAAGGGGTTGATTTTTCTCAAGCCAAAAATTTAGATGCCAAGCAACTAGCGTACATTTGTACTCAAGGAGGCATTCATCCCCGTTGCCCGTAGAATGGAGGGAGCAGAGAGGATCAGGGAAATGAAGAGACAAAAAGACAAGGGAGACAAGGGGGAATTATTAAATAAATCTCTTCCTGGTCTTCCCCCTCTTCCTTGTCTACTCTGTCTCTTTTCAATGCCCAATGCCTCATGCCCCATGCCCAATGACAAATGACAAATGACAAATTGGTGTGAGGAGTTGGTT
The DNA here is from genome assembly GCF_036917535.1 of Nostoc sp. GTDB lineage: Bacteria > Cyanobacteriota > Cyanobacteriia > Cyanobacteriales > Nostocaceae > Nostoc. The sequence continues at coordinate 107,646 of NZ_JBALDA010000050.1, read as the reverse complement.
ATGAAATATATTCCATCTTTGGTTTCAGTTTTGGGGGCTGGTTTGGTCTTGAGTCTGGCGAGTACTAAACCAGCACAAGCTCAAGTAGCTTATGGCAGTTATATCGGTATTGGCCCCACTATTGGTTTTACCGATGGTATCCAATTTGGGGGGGTGATTGCAGGGCGCTACAAGCTTTTGGAAGCACCACTTTCACTGCGTGCCCAAGTATTAATTGGTAGTAATACGGCTGTTGTACCAACGGTTTCTTACGATTTACCCCTCAACTGGCAGGCTGATGCCTACCTGGGCGCGGGATTAGTTTTAGCTGGTGGTGGTGATTCTTCTCCTGTAGGTGACAAAATTAGTTTTGCCTTACAACCGGGCATTGATTATATGATTCCAAATAGCAATACTGTCCTTTTTGGCAATGCTATTATTGCTTTTGATGCCTACCGAGATAGCAGTGGTACAGCTATCTCTGTACAAGGTGGCGTTGGTTTGAGATTTTAAGGGGCACGCTATCCCTCAGAAGCGTTAAACTTCATTGCAAATCAAGAAGTTAGTCCAAACAACGTGATAGTTTTTGGTCATGAAGAGAGACAGCACAGGATTAACACAGGAGAACACAGTGGCAATGGAATCAAATTTATTAACACATGCCGACGCAGATGAATTGAATCAAGATTTCAGTGAATATGTTGCCAATCTGCAACTTCACATGACTCTGCAAGCTCGCAATCTTGTTCCAACGCTAAAGCAAACACTGGTAGATAGTCGCCACCAATTACTCCATCAAACCCAAGCCCACTTTGAAAAGCTAGTTTCTCGGCAAGGGTTATAAATATATACAAATTTTCATCAAAATTCAAATAAAATAAGGGCAGATGTTGTTGGGTCAATATCAATGGTATTCTCACAAAGTCTGCTTTTTCTGCTTTTTAAGTATTAAGTTACTAAAATCACCCTTTTGGCACAATAGTAGAGAGCAGAAACTAGTTAAGATTATTGCAGCAGTTCGTTCTTTTGAAGAGCAGTTAGTTAAGGCTACATGGCGGCTCGAATAAAAATGACTTCATTACTTCCCAGAAACCTCAGCGTTGTTATCCGACCAGTCCAATACCGGGATCTGGACGGAATTGAGCGCATAACTCAAGAGTCATTCGCAGCCCTTACTCCGAAGGGAGCAGGTTTTGCCATCAGCCAGATGCAAAGGCTGCGTCGCTGGTATGGATTACTCAAATTTTTAAGTTGGTTTCCTAACCCGCTACAGTATCGCCTCTGTGCTTATGTCGCAGAGCAAGGACGGATACTTTTAGGGATGGTTCAAGTGTCACCCTTTAACCGGACACGCAGCACTTGGCGGATCGATCAAGTGTTACTAGAACGTGGTGTCGATAAACAAGGAATTGGTTCGCAACTTTTGCGTCATTGCTTTGAGTCGATTTTAGAAGCTCGCACTTGGCTACTAGAAGTTAACATCAATGACATAGAGGCGCTGGCATTATATCGGCAAAATGGATTCCAGCGTCTGGCAGAAATGACATACTGGGAAATAGGTCCAGAATTACTGGCTGAATTGGCGCAAGCAGAGCCAGACTTGCCCAACCTCTTGCCTGTGAGTAATGCTGATGCCCAGTTGCTATATCAATTAGATACGGCATCGATGCCACCTCTGGTGCGTCAGGTTTTTGATCGCAATACCCGCGATTTTAAAACCAGCTTGTTCGGTGCTTTAACTGATGCAGTCAAGCAATGGCTGACCAAAACAGAAGTAGTCAGTGGTTATGTATTTGAACCGCAACGCAAAGCTGCGATCGGCTATTTTCAGGTGCAACTTGATCGCAAGGGTGAAGTTCCCCATGCTGCAACGCTGACAGTTCATCCTGCTTACACTTGGCTTTATCCAGAATTATTATCTCAACTGGCTCGTATAGCCCAAGATTTTCCCCAGCAAGGGTTACAACTAGCATCCTCAGACTATCAGGCAGAACGAGAAGAATATTTAGAGCGAATTGGAGCAAAACGCATAGAACATACATTAGTGATGTCTCGCTCTGTATGGCACAAGCTACGAGAGTCGAAATTCGTCTCCTTAGAAGGAATGCAGTGGACTGATATGCTGCAAGGTTTACAACCGACTCGTAAACCTATACCAGGTGGGATGTCATGGATACAACCAGGAAAGTTGCCATCGTCAGATAAACCTCTGCCAAGCAAGCCAGAACCGATTAACTTTTCGGTAAAAAATCCTAGCATAGAAACATCGCCGATTGCTGAATCAGCAGATGGACAGCAGGAGAAGTAGTGTGATATCCCAAGAGCAACCAAAACCGTTTATTTCCGCATTGGGACTAGATTTTGGTCGCAAACGGATTGGTGTGGCTGGGTGCGATCGCACGGGTTTAATTGCCACGGGTATCACCACAATTGAGCGCACATCTTTTGAGCAGGATGTCAAGCAAATCCGACAAATCGTTAATGAACGTGAGGTGCAAGTTCTAGTTATGGGCTTACCTTATTCAATGGATGGCTCACTAGGATTTCAGGCTCGTCAAGTTCAGAAATTTACTACAAGACTTGCTAAAGCACTAAACTTGCCTGTGGAATATATAGATGAGCGATTAACTTCATTTCAAGCAGAGCAACTGCTGATAGCTGAAAACCGCTCCCCATCACGCCATAAAGGTTTAATTGACCGCAAGGCAGCGGCTTTAATTTTGCAACAATGGCTGGATATCAAGCGTGCCAACTCCCGCAGCTCAGTTGCGGCTATTGAATATTGATACCTTTTAACATGATATTCTAAAAACGATTAGCCAGCAGTTGTATCTACGTATAAAGCTATTTGTTTGGCATAATATGTCATTAACTATAGTTAAGCGATTTTCAAACTTGCTGGTTATTTATTAAACTTCTACATTTCGGCTATGTTTTCCTCTCCATTTCCTGAAGAAAATGATAACGCTCATGCGGATTCCATCACTTTAACCGATGACAAAGGGCGATCGCTCGACTGTTATGTAGAGCGTTACCTAGAGGTAGATGGACAAGAATACGTTTTGCTTCTTCCTGTAGACTCACCTGTAGAAATTTTTTCTTGGGAAGGGGACGATGAGGAAGAAGAAGCAGTTCTGGTAGAAGATGACACCATCATTGAGCAAATTTTTGCTAATGCACAAGCTGTACTATCTGAGCAGAACTTGATACTCAAGAACACAGCTTATGCTCTAACAGTTGCAGGTGATTTACCGCCAGTGGAAGAATCAGAACTCTTCACCTTAGAAATCGAAGACGAAGAGGCAGATTTAGAGCCTGAGCAATTACAGCTACTCGCTAGCTTCTATGATGAAGATCAGGAGTATACAATTTATACACCCCTAGATTCCCTGTTGTTTTTTGCACGAATAACAAAAACAGGTAAACCTGAATTACTTTCTCCAGAGGAGTTGCGTAAAGTGCAGCCTCTGTTAGAAGAACATCTTTTTAATGAAGTGGAATAAGATTAAAAATTCAAAATGTAATATTTTCATTTTGAATTTCTTAATTGGTAATTTTTCATTGTAATCACGATCTACTTAAACCTTTTACCATGTCCAATTAAATGTAGAAGCAATGAAACATTAACACTCAATAGGGAGAATTAGTATTGTTTAAGATTCTGGGAAAAAGACTTTAGTAAGAACTTTCAATCTAAAAAATCCCAAAATCCAAAATCGCTATGAGGTGGCTGAGAATGGCTTATAGCGATTTTACATTAAGTAAATTTAAAAAGTCATTCAGCATCCGCATTGATGAAGAAACTAATTTATTTGCCGACATAGAACCTTTACAGGCAAGTGAGAAACTCAAAAATTCTTTAGAAGAAACTACAGAATTGGCTTTGGTAATTAATATTGAAAAAGTTGGCTCAGAAATGATTATCACTCCGATATTGTTGGATATAAGACGCAGGGCTAATTATCCAATTAGTTTATTTTCGGGAACAGATTTTAATGTAGATGCAGAAAACGGTCTGAATGGCTATTGTGACTCTATCATCAGTCGTTTTAAAGAGCAACTAACAATTAATGTGCCTGTAGTGGTTATTATTGAAGCCAAAAATGAAAATATTAAAGGTGGATTAGGTCAATGTGCAGCAGCAATGTTGGCAGCACAATTGTTTAATCGACAAGAAGTAGATGAAATCAGAAAAATTTACGGCGCAGTAACAACAGGGGACATTTGGAAGTTTTTGAAGTTAGAAGAAAACTATATATTTATTGATTTGAGTAATTATTACATCAAAGAAATAGATAAGATTTTAGGGATTTTATCTCAAAGTGTTCAGGAAGATATTCCAAAATGGAGTTCGACTAACTAAACTATATTGGGTTATGCTCACCTGTCTTCGCTATCTACATTTGACTGTTGATTATGGTCTGGAACAATTTTTTACAGCCTGACTTGATTTTAGAGGGTTCAGTGTTGAACCTAACACCAGATATTATCCAAAAATACGGGCTTAAAGGGCTAGTATTGGATGTAGATGAAACTTTAGTACCCTTTACAGTCGGGATAGCTTCCCCAGAACTACGAGAGTGGGTGGAGCAAATCCGTACCTGTACTGCACTGTGCTTGGTAAGTAACAATCTCAGCGAAGCACGAATTGGTGGAATTGCGCGATCGCTCAACTTACCTTACTACTTAGGTGCAGCCAAGCCTTCCCGGCGCAAAATTAGAGCAGCACTTAGGGGAATGGATTTACCAGTGCATCAAGTGGGAATGGTAGGCGATCGCTTGTTTACCGATGTTTTAGCAGGCAATCGTCTGGGAATGTTTACCATTTTAGTCGAACCGATTGTTCATGCCGATGCGGCTCTGCGTTCTCATCCCGTCCGCAACTTTGAAGTTTGGATATCTGAAATTTTGGGAGCCTCTATTACCCCCAAGAAAAAGAAGATTCACAAAAGTTGAGAAATCGTCAGGAAAGTAAATCTAAAGAAATAATTAAGGAATCTTACTGGAACCAAAAAATCGGGGATCATAAGTATTAATAACATGGGGTCAGCCAAAAAAGACCCTAACTCATACTAAGTAAATATACACCCGTAAAGCGTCAACCTTCACTATAGAGGGATTGGCGCTTTGCAAGTTGAGTTAGGAGTTAGAAGTTATGAGTTATGAATTAAATTCAACTTCTAACTCCTCACTCCTAACTCCTCACTTTTTAGATGCCACTAACAATTGTTGTCAAAATCGGTACTTCCAGCCTAACTCAACCAGAAACGGGACAATTAGCACTTTCTACTATCGCTACTTTGGCAGAGACACTCTGCCATTTAAGACGCCAAGGACATCGGGTGATTTTGGTTTCTTCTGGCGCTGTAGGCGTGGGTTGTGCGCGGTTGGGTTTAACTGAACGTCCGAAAGCGATCGCACTCAAACAGGCTGTAGCAGCAGTTGGACAAGGCAGGTTAATTCGGATATATGATGATTTATTTACTACTTTGCAACAGGCGATCGCTCAAGTATTATTGACTCGCAGTGATTTGGTACAACGCAACCGCTATCTCAACGCCTACAACACTTTTCAGGAATTACTGGGACTGGGAGTGATCCCCATAGTAAATGAAAATGATACCGTAGTCATAGACGAACTAAAATTCGGTGATAATGACACCCTTTCGGCATTGGTTGCCAGCTTAGTAGAAGCAGATTGGCTATTTTTGCTCACCGATGTCGATAGGCTGTACTCAGCCGATCCGCGTTCCGTGCCAGATGCGCGACCGATCGCTTTAGTGAGTAGCATTAAGGAATTAACTCAATTACAAATACAAACAGGTTCCCAAGGTTCTCAGTGGGGTACTGGTGGTATGGTAACAAAAATTTCGGCTGCGAGAATTGCGATCGCAGCGGGAGTGCGTACCGTAATTACCCAAGGGCGATTTCCCTGGAATATCGAAAAAATTATTCAAGGAGAACTTATTGGGACGCATTTTGAACCGCAACCCGAACCAACTTCAGCGCGTAAACGTTGGATAGCTTACGGACTTGTACCTGCGGGTAAATTGTATTTAGATGAAGGTGCGATCGCGGCAATTTCTCTAGGGGGAAAATCGTTATTAGCTGCTGGAATTAAGCTAGTAGAAGGAGAATTTCGCACACAGGATGCTGTGCAATTGTGTGGCAGCAATGGTAACGAAATTGCTAGAGGACTTGTGAATTATAACAGCGATGAATTGCAAAAGATTCGCGGTTGTCATTCGCGGGAAATTTCCGCAATTTTAGGCTATCCGGGTGTGGAAACTGTGATTCACCGAGATAATTTGGTTTTGATTTAGGATAGAAATGAAATAAATTTTGTAATTACTAACCAGGAGAGTAAGTAGAACGATGTGGAGAAACCAAACTATGTTAATAAAAATTAAATAGACTCAAACCCTCTTTCCTCCTGCCTCATCCCAACGATAAATATTCACACCAACCTACTTAAAAATATTATGACTCAAACGTTAGAAAATACTGTTAACTTACCAGAAGAACAACGCTTCTTTCGGGATGGATAGTGAAGGGGATTACTGCTTTTATGTCAGCGTTCGTGCTTTTGTCAAAAGTTGAGACAAGGGAGAGCAATCGCCTCCAGCAGTTAATTAGAGGGAAAGAGATGAGGCAGGAAGGATTTAGAGATTCGGTTCATCAAGACATGACAAAATTTTTCAAGCTTAATTTCCGTTTTCGCAGCTATCTTGATTCAATGCCACGATGAGCTATTGCGGAGCGCACCATGCACTTGCGGATTGCCGCTCATTACTACCACTGTTTGCTTGACTGCATTGACTCGCCACTCTTGATTAACTCGAATCAACTGATGAAGATAGTTTCCTGCCGTATCTAGCCGATCTTGTCCTGCTTCAAGGGTGGGATCAACTCGATAAATGCAATACGCTGACTTGCAATAAGCTAGATTTCCTTCAATTGTTACCTCATGATTCGTGCTGATATGCAAAGTTCTTAATCCTGCCAAGCCATCAACTCGTTGTTTTACATATTCTTCTGCTGTCACTAGCTGAGGTGGTTCACCTCTAAAGTCTGAGTAATCAATCTCGATTTCGTTTGCTAAATAGTCTCGTAATTTCTGCCAATTCTTTTCATCCATTGCATTGGCAAAACCAACAATAACCTCTATGATTTTGCTTCGCCGAATAATCCAATCAATATTTGATCTTTTATGCATCAAGGATAAACCTGAAATTTATTAGAGCAAAGTCAAAACTAGCAGTCATTTGCAGGTCAGTGAGAAAATTGTAATATGTTTCAAGGGCGTAAAGAAGCTGCTTTTAACATTTACAAATTCGAGATGCTCGTTATAGAAGCGATCGCCACAGCCCCCCATAAAGGCGCATCATCCCCCAGCACTGCCGGCACAATTTCAAAATCAACTTCTGGTAAAGCCGTCTCCCGCGCCACTTGACGCACCACCCGCCAAAAATCCTCCCCCGCCTTCGTCACACCGCCCCCCAACACAAAGCGCTGCGGATTCATCAGATTTGCCACATTGCCAATACCCACACCCATTGCCCAAGCAGCCTTGTGCAAAACTTCCTTCGCTAAATCATCCCCAGCCGCCGCCGCTTCACTTACCAACTGCCCTGTCAGCAACGTTAAATTATTCCCCACCAAACCCCTCAAAACCTCTCCATCTCTGAGTCCTTTGCGCCTCTGGGGTTCGTTCTCCAAAATTTCCCTAACATTTTGCGCCATATAAGGCCCCGACGCCAAACGTTCCACACATCCACGCTTCCCACACAAACAAACTGGCCCAGCAGGATCTACAACAATATGTCCAATTTCCCCAGCCATCCCACCAGCACCGCGCCAAGGCTGGCCGTTGAGTATCCAACCACCACCCACGCCAGTGCTGACAGTTATATAAAACAGGCTATCGTATCCCTGTCCTGCACCAAAACGATGTTCTCCTAAAGCAGCAACATTAGCATCATTGTCTACACCAACAGGAACGCCAAACTCATCCTCCAACAAAGCTTTGAGAGGAATATTTTCCCATCCAGCCACGTGATGAGATAGTCGCACCTTTCCCGTGGAAGCATCTACAGGGCCGCCAAAACTGACACCGATCGCAGCAGGCTTTGTATCTTCTAACAGAGAGTATATTAGCGATCGCATAATTTCTAAGTCAGTTTTAGCATCTGCACCTACTGGCGAGAGACGACGTTCATAACGCAACCACTTTTTTGAACCGATATTTACTGTTGCTGCTGCTAGCTTAGTTCCGCCAAAATCTAGAGCTAAAATTAATGTCATAGTTTTTTATACCTATACGTGGTTTCTTTCTCAAGAAAGATGTTTGCAAGCAAAATAAATTCAACATTAATGAAAATGCCATACTAATTTAGTAAATTATGACTCCTAATCAACCCAAGCCACTCATTGATTTCTCTCATGCCAAAGAACCTCCTATTTTCCTTGATGTCGATAAAGCTCAAGAGGCAGATCCCATTGAATCAGAAGAAGTTAGTGGACAGAGTAAGCAAAATCCCACTCCTGATGATTTGAATTCCGAAGATGAAGATCCCAGAATCGGGGGTAGTCAAATAGTTAGTAGCAATATTTCAGGTGGTTAAATAATTGCCATGATTAAATTACTCATCTGTTTGTGAGTTAAGTACTGCATCAATAAACTGTTGTAATCGTTCATAATGTGACCCTTTCCAATAAATGCGATCGCAGTCTTGGCAACGCTGGAATTCATCAATCTGCGATCGCACATTTTCTGGCACTTGTTCAATAATGGATTGCTTATCTACAGGTTCTAATAATCCATTGCAACGCAAACACCGTTTAAATGGTGAGATTAATTTAAACAAGTCGAAGTGTTGCAGTACTTCTAGGATTTGTTGTTCAGGGTTAGTATCTCTAACATAATACCCATACATTACCAAACTACGCATCAATAAACCTTTATCACGAGTCAAGAGAATCCGCCCTTGAGTATAAGATATTTGGGCTAATTTCTCGTCCTCGTAGTCATTGCGGTATAAAGTATCAAAACCTAAAAGTCGTAAAGATGTCGCAAGCTTCCCCAAATGAATATCTAAAACAAAGCGGATAATACTGAGCGGTTTCGGCAGAACAGAAACGGTTGGTATAATAACCTTCCTAGCTGAAATTGGATAAACATTGATAGTGTCTCCATCAGAAACTATGTAAGAAAAATTTACATATTCGCCATTAACATTTATAAAAGCCACCTCTGGATGAGGGACACCCAACGATTCAATCATGTCCTTAATTGAGGCTTTCTCTTCAAAAACATGAGAGATTCTCACTTGTTTGTGATGTCGTGGTAAAAAATGATTCAATTCTGCATGAAAGTAGAAATATGCGATCGCCATAGCTACAGATATTTGGATTAATAAGTGCACCTTTATTAGCAACAATTCGTCACAATTGTAAAACTTTATTTATTAGATTGAAGCTATCAATGTTTGTTATATTAAGATATCTCTAAGATAAAATGCCTGTTCAGCTTGATTTCATCAATGTTTTAGAGGTAACAAACTGTAAAGAATTCATAAAGATTCTCAAATACTTGCATTTCTTATTGACTTCAGTTACAGTCAAAGCAGATGCTTATCATCAAACCCTAACACTATCTTCGGGAAGTTAGATTAGGTAGGTAAAACGCTAAATAGCAAATTTGTTAATGTTAATGTCAGTGACGCTCCTAATACTTAGTCACTACTTTTAATTATTAACTTATCGCAGATGGAGTACGGGGAAGTAAAGCATTTACCCCTAATTTGACTTTTTTATTTTTCTCAAGCTATTGAGAATTATTTGCAATATGGATGATTTTATAGATACATTGCAAGCAGATAGTGTGGAAGAAGTTTTAAAACAGTATTGGCTTACCAAAGCGATAGCTGTTTATTAAACGTTTTCGCATCTACCTTTAGGAATATATTTCTCACAAGAGCATCACAGAATTATATTTTTATATGTAAAAACAGGATCTGTAACTAACTATGTAGATAATTTCAGCAAAACTTTAAACAACTAGTACAGTACGGTCTAAATAAGCAGACCATTGAAAAGCTCTTTAGAGCTTATTCCATAAAACTTTTGACTTTTGAATGCGTGATTTTTGACTTCCGCCTTGCGGTACTAGGTTGCTGCTAAGAATATTCTGGATTGTAGTATCAGCTACATCGATATTGTAAGCAAGTTAATCATTGGTAACTCTCCAAGTCGCTTTACGTCATGTACCAGGTTTAATATATTTGATTTTACGAAAGAAACCAAGTTTACAAAAACTAAGTTTCCGCAAATTAAAATTTATTAAATATCAAATAACAATAAAACTAGATACAAAATTAACGCCATTCATACGGAAAAATATCTCTTGACACTATTTATCTTTATTGTGGAGAATTTATTAACCGGAAAGACCTCAATCAATAATGATGTTATAAAGTAGCTACTTAGTTTGAACTGAGAAATGAATATTGTTCTTTTTTATCTCCTTTAATCAAGGATATTGTAGCTAAGAACACAATTGTATTTGGGAATACCTTTTGTCCAGAAAACATGTTAATGAGTACAGCCAGATGAATACTTTTTTTTGTTCTGACGATTCACTGCAAATAGGAGAAGATATTATTGGTAGTGCCACTAATTATCAAACTTATATTTTAGTTGAGTGTCCTTTACCTTGGACATCAGAAGTTTTTAACTCTAAGTGGGTGCCTCATAATTTGAGGATTTTGGTAGATGAAGTGAAGCGTGCTAAACTACCGATTAGATTCCTCTTAATTGCTAATAATGTATCACACAAGGTAAATCACACTACGCTTTTAATTTATCAAAAACAAGAGGGGCTAAGTAATGGATACCAAAAACAAGAGTTTAAGCTAGCAAATATTGAGCAAGTAGCAGGAGTTGTCCAAAAATGGATATGGGGTATCAGTTCTAATTTGGATGTAGAAACTAGTACAACTAGAGATATTTTAGTTTGTACTCATGGTAGCCATGATAAATGTTGTGCAAGATATGGCGCTCCTTTTTACTTCCATATTACAACGAGTAATGCTGATTTGTGCTTAGATAATGTACGCATTTGGAAATCATCGCATTTTGGTGGACATCGGTTTGCACCAACAGTTATAGACTTGCCAGAAGGAAGATATTACGGTCGTCTCGATCGAGATTCATTTAGATCGATTTTGACTCGTACTGGCGATATTCAATGCTTACATAAAGTCTATCGAGGCTGGGGAATTCTGCCTGCTACACTTCAGGTTTTGGAAAGAGAGTTAATTCTCTGTCAAGGATGGGATTGGTTTAATTACAAAGTTGCAGGCAAAATCTTAGAGCAAAGTTTAGACAATAATACTATCTTAGCTGAACTAAGTCTTGAACAACCTTCTGGTTCTCTCTACACTTACCAGGCTAAACTTGTGAAAGATGAAACCAAGACTCAACAACTGAAGAGCTCATGCAATGCTACACGAAAGTTGGTAGTTACTAAATATGCTGTCGGCAGTTTATGGATTACCTCTGATAAAGTAATGAGTTATAGTACATAGAAGTAAGTGGATAATTGTTAAATTCCAAATTCAGAATCAAGATAAAGCTATATTTAAGACTTTTCGTAATAGTACTTGGTCTTCTAATTTGGCTTTTAAACGACCATTTTCGATATCTCGAATCCAGCTTTGGCTTTTACCTGTGAGTTTTGCCAATTCTCTTTGGGAAAGATTCAAATTTTTTCGCGCTTGCAAAATCTGTTCGCCTAGCAAATCGTTTGTCGCTTTGGGCTTCCTTTTGGCTTTAGCAGTTCTTGTTTTCTTTTTTTCCGATTCTGAGATTTGCTGTTCCCATTCTGGCGGGAGTTCAAAAGCCAAAATCCGCGCATTCATTAGCAGATTCCATTTACCACGGGGACCTGTGTCTGTGAGGCGGGTTTCAGCACCACCGTCATTAGTCCAAAATTCTAATGCTTCATCTGGATCTTCGGGAATATTAACTAACTTCGCCCACAAAGGTTGAATTTCTGGTGGGTAAGTAACTGGATCAAAAAGCGGTTTCATTCCATAGTGATTGAGAATTTCTAAATCGCTTTCAAAGGTTCGCAACAGACGTTTGCGTTCTTCCCGTTGTCTGGATGCAAGGGCGACTTTTTCCTCACCGTAAGCAATACGCAGCAAGGTAGGAATGGTGATGCGTTGTTCCTTGCCCATTTTGGTTTTAAACAGCAACCACAGCATTAATCGAACTGCGCCTTCATGTTGCTGCCAAATGCTCATGACTGTGGTTAGCAGTGTTTTGGGAAGACTGCCGTATTGATAGAATGCGGTTCGTTCTTTACATGCTTGTTTGTTTAAGAAATATTGTGCCCAGACACCTGCTTTTACTTTAAAAGTTAGCCCAATTAGATATTTGCATCCAAGATTGTCTTCTTGAAAGTGGTGTTGAATATCTACCAAGTGCCATAAGCGGCTACCGACAACAGAGAATCCGTTAATTCGACCTTGTTGAGGCCAGTCAATAGAGATAATCAGGGAGCAAGCTTGCTGAACGATATTTTTCATTAAAGCTAGCTTGGCAGCTTTGCTCAAGTCTTTGCGTTTCTCCATTCCCAAATATTTCTCAATTTGTCGCTCATCGATCGCAAATTCTTGCTCCCAAGGTTGCTCTAAAGCTGTAGCATAAGCTGCAAAAATTAAATGTATGCAAGCGGCTCTGATGTCAAGTCCCTCAATTGCTGCTATATCTGTGGCCTTGTCGTTCACTTTCAAGGGATCTTGGATATGAAAAGCGATCGCACCTCGCCCTTGATTAACTTGTCGGCTGTAACTGATGTAGCCTTCTTCATCGGTTTCCCAATGTAGGGATGTGCGCTGCGCTAGTACATTACAAGCTTCCCAAATTGCGATCGCTGAAGCAAATGGATTATTCTTGCCATTAGAAAACAAGTCTAAGCTGGTAGCATCTCTTGGTTCAACTTTGCATCTTCCCTTTTTCGCCTGCCAAGGAATGGGAGAATTAGTTGGACAAGCTATTACACATTGCGGTTCTGAATAATAGCCCTCACAATTATTACAAAGACCAGGATCAACCCAGTATTCATTGTCCTCTATTCTGATTGCACCCGTAGGACATTGGGGGCGGCAGTTGTCACATCCAACGCAACTGTTGTTAGGAATTGTATAAGGCATTTGGCTCTTTTCCCACTCTAATCGTTGAGATGTCTGGCTCAGGTCTCCCCTGGATGAGTCCTGTTTATTCATGACTTGCTACCACATTATCTTTATGGTGAGAATAGTCTTTTCTCACCACATTCAATTACCACATCTACTTGTTAAGTTTGCATCCAATTAAAAGCTATTTAAGGCTTTAAAATTGAGCTTAATAAAACTTCTTATTAACTATACATTTCATGAAAAAAAATGATTAGTTTGTTCTAAATGAGCTTTAAAAAAATTTAACATTTATTTAATTAGGTACTTAATGAACATTTTAGCTTTGACCATAAAACCTTACAAAAAGTATTTCTAGAAAAATTTTAAGCCTCTTACAGTTAGACCTCATTTGATTTGTTAGTAATTTTAATATTTAAGACATAATAATATTCTGCCATAAAGTTTACAGTTCCTTCATAAATTAATTCTGTTTATTCATAGAAAATAATAATATTCATTTTGTCACCATTTATCTAAATATTTAAATCAAATAAAACTGAAAATTGTTGCTTTCTCAAATACATATTGCATATATCAAAATGTAACTGTAGAACACTTATTCTGGTATATATGTATACTGTTTATATAAATTTGTTTACCTAAGTCGAAAAATATTTGAAAAAGAATGTCATTACTCTTATAGATATAGTTGTATTTGCTGGAAATAATACTTAAATCGGCAGTTATAAACCACATATACATCAGGCTTTACTCACCTGTATAGGTTTTAAATCCTCAACTTTTTATTTATGCTCTGTATGGAAATGGCCGATTGTGGGCTGCTGCCTTCAGTCAGATATTGAGTCAGAGACTTGGTGAATGCATTTCCATGTAGAGCATAGGAACGAGGAATACTAAATATTCATAAGAATTATTTGCAATAGTTTTCATCTATAACTTGAAAAAAAAACAATTTATTATTGTGTTCAAAGTCATCGGAACTTGATGCGGTGAAAGTAATTTTTGAGTACAAAACAATAAAAGATTAGGATAAGATGATGGTTAATGCACAAACAGATTGATAGGCAAAATTGCCAAGGATTTCTTTATGGCACAACTAACAGGTTTGACATTTGGCGGTAAGGCTTGGACACCAAAATTCGCTCAAGAAATCGACAAAGAGAAATGTATCGGCTGTGGCAGATGTATTAAAGTCTGCGGGTACAATGTGCTTGGTTTGAAAGCACTGAATGAAGAAGGTGAATTTGTAGAAGATGAAGATGATGAAGAAATTGAACGGAAAGTAATGGCAGTTACTTCTCCAGAAAACTGTATTGGTTGTGAAGCTTGTTCACGGATCTGTCCGAAGAACTGCTACACCCATGTTGCATTAAATAATTAAGGTTTTTAGAGTTAGTCAAAATTGTTGTTCGTTGCAGGAGGCACTGTTTGAATAAAGCGCAAATGCGCTAGGCAGGGTAACTAGAGGGGAATACTAAATATTTACTGTAACCAATAAAAAGTTTGCAGTAAACAAATCCGGGAATCGCAAAATGTTAGCTATTAACAAACTTAAACTTGCTGCTAATATAGCCTAATCAATATTAGGTCTAACAGTGCCCTTTTGAAACAACTAGCTTTGATTGAAGCAGGGGGCTAACTTTGTGGTATGAGTTGAAATATAATTTGTCATTTGTGGGGGAAAGATATGGAAAAAATCTGGAAGTTTCCCCCATTTTTAATGGCTGCACGTTAGAAAGTTAATAAGTGAAAAGGAAATGGGAAATAGGGAATGGGGAATAGATAATAATGCCCAATGCCCAATTTCCAGAAAATAACACCTCAAAAAACGGTTTACAAAGCAGGTAGCATGTATGCAACAAGTTCCTGTTTCACTATGGACTCTGGTTGCTGGGATAGTAGTTACAGCAATTAGCATTTTGATTGGTCAAAACCACACTCTCATGCCCGTACAGGCATCGTTACAAGCGCCTTTGGTAGACGGTTTTTTCAACGTCATGTTTACCATTGCGATCGCACTCTTCTTGGTGGTGCAAGGAACAATTGTAATGTTTTTGATTCAGTTTCGTCACCGTCGGGGTGACGATGGCGATGGCGTACGAGTGGAAGGCAACGTTCCCTTAGAAATCTTTTGGACAGCAATTCCGACAGTGATTGTCCTCGGCTTGGGCATCTACAGTGTAGATGTTTTTAACCGAATGGGCGGCTTTGAGCCTGCGGGTCATCCTCATTCAGCAGCTCATGTTGCTCAGATGCCGGGGAGTGCTATTGCAGCTACATTAAGCGATACTTCCCAAGCAACAACTGCCCCAGCAATAGCCCCAACAATTGGTATCGGCGCGTCTCCTAAAACCCTAAACAAACCAGCCGACTTAGTTGTTGATGTCAAAGGGATGCAGTACGCCTGGTTATTTAACTACCCTGATAGTGGCATTAACTCTGGAGAATTACACATTCCCGTCGGTGCTGATGTCCAACTCAACCTTTCAGCACAAGATGTAATTCACTCATTCTGGGTGCCAAACTTCCGCTTGAAACAAGATGCACTTCCTGGTCTCCCTACTGAACTACGATTTGTTGCCACCAAACCAGGTACATATCCTGTAGTTTGTGCTGAGTTGTGCGGTGGTTATCACGGTTCAATGCGGACACAGGTAATTGTCCACACACCAGAAGAATATAATAGCTGGCGGAAAGAAAACCAGATTGCTCAACAGCAAAACTTAAATCAAGTTGTTGCTGTTAATCCAGGCGACTTATCAACATCAGAGTTTCTCGCGCCCCACACCCATGATATGGGAATTAGTGCAGCAACTTTAGAGTCAGTAGTCAAGAGTCATTAGTCATTGGTCATTAGTCATTAGTCATTGGTAACTGACAAATGACAAAGGACAAAAAATAAAAGACAAAAGACAAAAGACAAATGACAAAGGATAAAAATATGACGCAGGTAGAATTTCCACGGAATACTCCACCAGAAGAAAATAAACCAGAAATGGTGGCTGGCCATACCTCCCATCCAAAGGCGTGGAAATGGCAAGACTATTTTACATTTAATGTTGACCACAAGGTTATTGGTATCCAATACCTCGTGACGGCGTTTGTGTTCTATCTCATCGGCGGCTTGATGGCTGTTGCTCTCCGTGTCGAATTAGCAACACCAGATGCAGACTTCCTCGACCCCAATCTGTATAACGCTTTCATGACCAATCACGGGACGATCATGATCTTCCTGTGGATTGTCCCCAGCGCGATTGGGGGATTTGGTAACTATTTGGTACCGTTGATGGTCGGTGCTAGGGATATGGCTTTCCCGAAGCTGAATGCGATCGCCTTTTGGTTAAATCCACCAGCAGGTGCGCTCATATTAGGTAGTTTCATCTTTGGCGGTTCGCAATCTGGTTGGACAGCTTATCCACCCTTGAGCTTGGTGACAGCACCAATTGCTCAAAGTATGTGGATACTGGCGATTGTCTTAGTGGGAACTTCTTCAATTTTGGGTTCACTGAACTTTGTGATCACCATTGTGATGATGAAGGTTCCCAGCATGAGATGGGATCAACTGCCTTTGTTTTGCTGGGCAATTTTAGCCACCTCCGTTCTAGCACTCGTCTCCACACCTGTATTAGCAGCGGGTTTAGTCCTACTGTTGTTTGACCTCAACTTTGGTACCTCCTTCTTTAAACCAGATGCAGGCGGTAACGTTGTTATTTACCAACACTTATTCTGGTTCTATTCTCACCCAGCAGTATATTTAATGATTCTGCCCATCTTCGGCATCATGTCGGAGGTAATTCCAGTTCACTCCCGCAAGCCAATCTTTGGTTATAAAGCGATCGCTTATTCTAGTTTGGCAATCTGCGTTGTCGGTTTGTTCGTCTGGGTACACCACATGTTTACCAGTGGCACACCTGGTTGGATGCGGATGTTCTTCACCATCTCTACTCTCATAGTTGCAGTTCCCACTGGCGTGAAGATTTTTGCCTGGGTTGCTACCCTCTGGGGTGGTAAAATCCGCTTCACCACTGCGATGCTTTTCGCCATTGGCTTGTTATCCATGTTTGTCATGGGCGGCTTAAGTGGTGTGACAATGGGAACAGCCCCCTTTGATGTTCACGTCCACGACACATATTATGTTGTAGGACATTTCCACTACGTTCTGTTTGGCGGTTCCGTGTTTGGCATTTACGCCGGTATTTATCACTGGTTCCCCAAAGTGACTGGACGAATGCTGAATGAAAATTTGGGACGCATTCACTTTGCTCTCACTTTCATCGGCACTAATCTGACCTTTTTACCCATGCACGAGTTGGGTTTAAAAGGAATGCCGCGACGAGTGGCAATGTATGACCCCCAATTTATCGACCTCAATCAAATTTGTACCTATGGTTCATTTGTTTTGGCGATATCGGTAATTCCTTTCACCATCAACATGATCTACAGTTGGCTGAAAGGGCCTTTGGCTGGTGATAATCCTTGGCAAGGTTTGACCTTAGAATGGACAACTAGCTCACCACCTGCGATTGAAAACTGGGAAGTATTGCCGGTTGTTACTCATGGCCCTTATGACTACGGTCATGATAACCCTCTTGAAATAGAGCCATCTGCAACGCCAGAAGCTAGTGCTTAGGTAGTAAAGTGAGTAATGCGATCGCTCTCAAGGTGACTGCAACTTATATTCATTTGAGCTTGGAACTCGAAAGGCCGAGCTTGGAACTCGAAAGGCCGAGTTCGGAACTCGAAAGGCCGAGCTCAGAACATGAAAGGCCGAGCTCAGAACTCGAAACTCGGAATTTTGATAATTCCTGAACAAATGAAGAGTTCGGTTAAATAAGGATTTTGGATGAAGAATGAAAATTTTGCCGCTTCAGACTTCATTCTTCATTCAAGCTTCCACAACAGACGCAGCAGATAATATTGTCAAAAAATCTATGACTATAGCTACAACCACAAGCGAAGATCACAGTGCAGGACACGAAGAACATCCAGATTTAAGAGTCTGGGGATTGTTGACGTTTCTGGCTTCTGAATCCCTAATGTTTGGGGGATTTTTTGCCACCTATTTGTTTTTTCGGAGCAGTACAGCCGTTTGGCCTCCAGAAGGAAGTGAAGTAGAATTACTCGTGCCGACGATTAACACGATTATTCTTGTGTCTAGTAGTTTCGTGATTCACTTCGGTGATACGGCGATTAAAAAGAATAACGTCAAGGGAATGCAACTGTGGTACGCAATTACCGCAATCATGGGGGCAATTTTCTTAGGTGGTCAAGTTTATGAGTACTCAACTTTAGGATACGGACTGACTTCTAACGTCTTCGCCAACTGCTTTTATATCATGACAGGGTTCCACGGTTTGCACGTTTTTGTGGGACTGTTATTGATATTACGTGCATTGTGGCGATCGCGTCTTTCCGGTGAATATTCTGCAACCAATCATACTTTCATCGAAATGACAGAAATTTACTGGCACTTCGTAGACATTATTTGGATTGTTTTATTCACCCTGGTGTACATTCTTACTTTGTTTTAGGGCATAGGGCATGAAGAAGAGACAAGGTAGACAAAGAAGAAGGGGGAGACAAGGAGAGAAGTCTGAGCGCCGGCTTCCGGCGTTGGCGCAGCCCGCCGTAGGCATCAGAACTTCGGGGAGAGATTTGTTCAATAATTCCCCTTTGTCCTCTTTGTCCCCCTTGTCCCCTTGTCCCCTGATCCCCTCATCCCCCCAATCCCCAATTACCAATATGCAAGCTAATACAAATAAATTCTCATGGTTCCAGGTTCCAGAGGATATCAAAAATCTATTAATTTTAGCTGCATACAACTGGGAAAACACATCAGAATCAGAAAAATATATTCAACAAGCTTTAGCTAAAACTGGTGAAAATACAGATGTATTGGTAGCAGCATATAGATTTTTCTATTATAAAAACAATTATTCTCTTGCACTACAAACAACTATCAAATTATTAGATAAAATTAAAGAACTAGAAAAATTTCCTGATGACTGGGAGCAACTTAAGCCGATACTAGTCAATCGCAAAGAAGACCCACAAATTCGATTGTACTTAAATGCTTATGCTGCTTCTGGATTAGTACTAGCAAAGTTAGGAGAAATTGAGGAAGCAAAAGAAATCAGCACCAAAGTCAAAGAGATAGACGATAAGTATGATTTTGGAGCTGGAATTCTCCTGGATATTTTGACACGTCCAGCAGAAGAAGATGATTAATTAATCAATGCACTTCTCGACAAGAAAGAGTGGGAAGTGGGGAAAAGGCAGGGGAAGAATTATTGATTAATGACGCCAGTCGCCTCAAGTCGGGAAACCCTTTCGGCAGTTCCTCCTGGGGGGAACCCCCTCTTCTGCGGACTGCCTTACCACGGCGCTGGCTCCCCAATGCCCAATGCCCAATGCCCAATGCCCAATGCCCTTTTGGTGAACAATCATGAACAATTGGTTATCTACTACATCATATTCCTCCTACTCTCTCTTAGGAGCAACTACTGATAGTAACTCTATCTTGCCTGCAATTACCATACCTACTAAACTTCCTGGAGACAATAATATTCCTAATGTCTCTCCGATCATTGTTATCCAATCTTCTCCGTTATCAATTTAAAAGTTATGAAAGGTAGGGATTGGTTACTAACGGGGGATGGTCAGCATCAAACTTGTAAATCTGTAAGACCCTGGGATTTATTGAGAGAAAATTACCGCCTTTATCGTTTTTTAACTGAGGTGGAAGATGTTCTCAATAGTGGGGATGATGAAGTCAGTTGTCTGCCAGAAATTCGGATGCTCGTAAGGCGCTTGATTGTAAATTCCTACTGGGTGCAGAGTCAAAATTTAGAGCCTTCACCCAAAACGGGAAGCTCTGTTGTACTCCTATATGATGAATTGGGTTTTCCGTTGACAGTGCAAACAGTAACATTTGCGCCGGGAACCCGATCAAACATTCATAATCATGGGACATGGGGAATAGTCGCGGTGTTAAAAGGTCAGGAAAAAAATACTTTTTGGCAACGCACTAATAGCCCAGAATTTCAGGAAAAAATTGAACCGACGGGAGAGTTAACTCTATTACCAGGAGATATTATTAGCTTTACTCCCGATGCAATTCACTGTGTAGAAGCAGTCGGTGATGAACCAACTGTGACTTTTAATGTTTATGGCGAAACCGATCCGAATGAGAGATTTGAGTTTGACTCAGTTACCTACAAGGCTAGGAATTTTTAACTAGCAATCGTCATATCAGTTTGTAGTTGGCACTTTAACGCCAACTACAAACAATTGAGTAATTAGGAGATAGTTAAATGGCAAGAGTAATTTTCTATAGCAAACCAGGCTGTAAAGGTGGTACTAAGCAAAAAGTTTTACTCACAGCTGCTGGTCATGAGGTGATAGCATACAACCTGCTAACAGAACCTTGGACGGTTGAGCGATTGCGTTCATTTTTTGGCGATCGCCCCGTAGCCGAATGGTTTAATCCTTCCTCGCCAAAGGTAAAATCTGGTGAGGTGGTTCCTGAAAAAACTGATGCAGAAACCGCTTTGCAGTTGATGTTGAGAGAGCCACTGTTAATTCGCCGTCCTTTGTTAGAAATAGGCGATCGCCGCGAGGTAGGATTCGATGTGGAAAAGATTGATGCTTGGATTGGCTTAAAGCCTGTGGACGAATCATTGCAGGAAATGAGTGAAAACCTAATGAAGCAAGATTTGCAAAACTGCTCCCACGCTAAAGAACCTAGTCATCACCATAATCCGCAGGGTGGCTGCAACCATCATGGTGAAAAACATCAAAAGCAAGGCAGCTGTAGTCATTAGACTTCTTGCATGAATCAAAAGCCCTCACCCTAAATCCCTCTCCCAAGCTTGGGAGAGGGACTTTGAAATTGGCTCTAGTACAGTAAAATAAACCACCCCTTCAGGTTCAGCAGTTCCTCATGGGGGAAACCCCCAAGACCGGACTGCCTCACCATTCAAAACCAATGAAATGCTTACGCTGTATTAATTTTGAATTTTGAATTTTGAATTTTGAATTTCGCCCTGCGGTACTAGTCTTTAGCTAACTTGTTGGTGGATGTATAGTAAACCTTACTACCAGTATCAGGTACAAAATGGCAGTTGACACATGAATTCCATAATGACTTCCAAATAGATTCTTCCGATTTGCGAAAATACTCACCCATGACTGGTTTTATCGCTTCAGTTGCCTTTAGCAAATTGTAGTGAGGGATGTTAAGGAATATATGGTGAGCAACATGAGTACCGATATTGTGATGGATATGATTAACCAAACCATAATCACGGTCAATACTAGAAATTGCACCTTTCAGGAAAGTCCAATCTTCTCCACGATACCACGGAAGTTCTGTCTCAGTGTGGTGCAAAAATGTCACCAAATCTAGCCAAATTATGAATACAAGGTAGGGCACAGCATAATATTTCAGCAACCACATCCAACCCCATTGGTAGGTGAGGAAACCGAGCAAACCTATCATGCCAATCAATAGTACAGTACTAGTGATGACATCCCATTTTTCCGATGGTTTGAAAAGTGAACTACTGGGTAAAAAGTGGGAGCCTTCCTTATTAGGAGAACGCTTAAACAGATACACAGGATAAGCCAAGAGAAAAATATAATATCGGACTATCTTTTGGGCTAAAGGCATCTCTTTGTATTCTGATTCTGTCACAGGATGCCAGCTTTCATCATTATCGATATTGCCAGTATTTTTGTGATGGGTTCGGTGGCTGATCCGCCAACCATGATAAGGAACAAGTATTGGTGTATGAGAAAGATGTCCAATCAAATCATTGAGCCATTTCTGCTTAGAAAAAGATTGGTGTCCGCAGTCATGCCCGACTACAAACAAAGCCCAAAACATCGTTCCTTGCATTAGCCAGAAAATCGGAAAGAAAAGCCAAGAATCCAGGTAATTAGCTACTGCATAAAGCAGACCGATAATCAGGATGTCACGAAAAAAGTAAAAAAGTGATTTTGTTACATTGGGCTGAAAGCATTCAGCAGGAATTGCAGCTTTTAAATCTTGAAGAGTGAAAGGTAATTTAGTTGTATCCTTGGAGGCTTTGCAGTCAGCAGTATTGTTGAAAGTGATGAGATTTGATGGCACTGGATTCTTTTGTTGAATATAAATCGGAAGTTTATTTGAGACAAAATCATCTCATCTCTAGGATGCCCACAAAACGAGCGATCGCTAACACAACAGAGGATAATTTCTGGCAATTTATTTAACAATTTTAGTCATTAAAAAATTGCCAGATTTTATTTAAACACAGCATAATAAACGCTCTTGTTGGTTCAAGAGCGTTAGTCTAGTCACAGCGCTATTTATCGCTCTGTATAATATTCGTTGAAAGTCTTATAGCCAACATCAGTTGTATACAATTGACATTGGTCTGTAATCTGCTTCATTAAAGGCCAAGAAAACTGACATTCATCATGAAGATAAGGCTCCCAATTTTCTTTGATGCTGCTGTAAGCTAGCCGCAAATTATAAGAAGGAATCGCAGTGGAAATATGATGAGGAACATGAACATTGATATCGTGGCACAAGATTTCTACCCAACGCGGATAATCGCAATGAATAGTTCCAGATAGCTGCGCTAGAGCTTCGTTCCACTTATTCGCTGTCGCAAAAGGAACATCTGCCGCAGTATGGTGAACAATAGTAAAAGTACTCATCCAAAAATGGTAAATCATCCAGGGCACTAGCCAAAACTTGACAAATCCCCAGATACCAGTTGTGGCAATCAGAATCGGGAAAGCGATCGCTGCAAACACAACTACTACAGCCACAGACAGCTTGATACTGGATTGGTCTTTCGTTTTAAAGTTCCGCCAATCAAAATGCACCACAGCCCAATGTCCAATGGAACCCACCCACCAGAAGCGTTTACGCATGAACAACTCAAAAGCAGATTGTCGGGTTTTATCCCAATTTTCAAACACTTCCGGTCTGATTGGATGCCAAGCGTTATCCTCATCCAGCTTGTTGGTATGAGTATGGTGATAATTATGCTTAATGCGCCAACTGTGAAAAGGGTAAATTAACGGCATCATGAAGAAATGCCCTACCAAATCATTTACCCAACGACGTTTGGCAAAAGACCTGTGACCACAATCATGGCCTATTACAAAAAAACCTGTTAAAGCGGTGCCCGTAAAAATCCAAGCTAGGGGCAAAAGAAACCAAGGAGTGATAATCAGGCTGTAATAGCCCAAGGCGACTGCCAAGACACTCAGCAGGACTTGCGTCCAAGCTTTGCGACGGTTCTGCTGAAAACATTCCCGTGGCAGGGTTTTGACAATATCTTTGAGCCGGAAGTCGGAATTACCAGGCTCGTCACTTAGTTTCTGGCTGTCAATTATTAATGTAGTCATGGACACCTGAAAAACAACAAACTCCTCCGCCAAGTCACCAAAAAGCAACTTGCTATAAAAAATCTTCACATTAGCGTTTCGGATTATAGCAACCTAACTGACACAAGCGCACCCGTAAATAGCTTTTTGAAAAGTAGGAGTTAGAAGTGTTCAATTAAAAATGTTACACATCCTAACTCCTGTACAAACGCGATTAATCGCGTCTGTACTCCTAACTTTTAACTAACTTTCGTTGGGCCAACTTCACATTAGTTGCCAGACCAACTGCTTGCAGCAATTGAACTGTCATCCAGGTTAAATCGATTTCCCACCATTCCAGCCCGTGACGAGCTGAGTATTGAAAAGCATGATGGTTATTGTGCCAGCCTTCACCGAAAACTAGTACGGCTACCCACCAGCAATTAGTTGATTTATCGCCAGAATCATAGCTTTGATAGCCAAATTTGTGAGTGGCACTGTTCACTAACCAAGTGCAGTGGTAAACCCAGACAATGCGAACAAAAATTCCCCAAATAACAAATGGCCAGCCACCTAGAAGCAAAAGCAATACACCTAAAGCAACCTGGATCAAAATGAAATATTTTTCTAAAAACTGATAAACTGGGTCTTCGGCAATGTCTTTGGTGAAACGAGGAACATCAGCGTGAGCGGGACAGTGGTGAATCAGCCAATCCATGTGGCTCCACCAAAAGCCTTTATTAGAATCATGGGGATCAGCATCAGTATCAGAGTTTAAATGATGAATACGATGTGTCCCGATCCACTCAATTGGGCCTCCTTGACACGAGAGTGTCCCAAAGAAAACCAGGAGATACTCCAGCCACTTGGGAGTTTGAAAACTGCGGTGGGTGACAAGGCGGTGAAATCCCAGAGTAACTCCTAAACCACCTGTTACCCAGTACAGCAAGAAACCCACACCAACTGCCGTCCAGCTAAAGTTACCAGGAACAAAGGCAAATAAAGCGCCGATGTGCAGTCCAATGAAAAAAAGGGTATTGACCCAGTTAATTTGAGGTTTTGTTGAGGTAGCAATTGTCATGCAGTAACCTGAATTTGATTTTTCTAGCCTAGTCTGTGGGATTTTAAAATCCGCATATCTATAATTTTTTGTGAACGAGGAACTGATGAACAGCTTGGAACAGCTGCGGCAAGCAGAACAGGCACTATTAGAAATTTTTTCTGGAATTGACGCTCAGGTCAAGCATAATCTAAAACGAGTACTGGATGGCTTTCGTAATTACCGTGTAGGCGCACACCACTTCGCTGGTGTAAGTGGTTATGGTCACGATGATTTAGGAAGAGAAACTTTAGATAAAGTTTTTGCCGAAGTTATGGGTGCCGAAGCGGCGGCGGTGCGAGTGCAGTTCGTTTCGGGAACTCATGCGATCGCCTGTGCTTTGTTTGGTGTTCTCCGTCCGGGAGATGAAATGTTAGCAGTGGTCGGTTCTCCCTACGATACGCTTGAAGAAGTTATTGGTTTACGGGGTCAAGGTCAAGGTTCCCTGATCGAGTTTGGCATAAATTACCGTCAATTGGAGCTAACCTCCCAAGGAACTATAGATTGGCAAGCTTTAAGTACTAGTGTGGCCCAAAACACTCGTTTAGTCTTAATTCAGCGCTCTTGTGGCTATTCTTGGCGTCCTAGTTTGTCAATTACTGATATTGAAAAAATCGTCCACTTAGTCAAACAGCAAAACCCAAACACCGTTTGCTTTGTAGATAACTGCTACGGTGAATTTATCGAAACTAGGGAACCTACATCTGTCGGTGCTGATTTAATCGCAGGATCATTGATTAAAAATCCTGGTGGCACCATTGTCAGCGCTGGTGGTTATGTCGCCGGTCGTGCCGACTTAGTGGAAGCAGCCGCCTGTCGCCTCACTGCTCCTGGTATCGGTAGTTATGGTGGTGCTACTTTTGACCAAAATCGCCTGCTGTTCCAAGGACTATTTTTGGCTCCGCAAATCGTAGGAGAGGCGATCAAAGGGACTTATCTTACTGGTTATGTATTTGATAAACTCGGTTATCCAGTGAATCCCGCTCCTCTGGCTCCCCGTGGAGATGTAATTCAAGCAATTAAACTCGGTTCAGCCGAAAAGCTAATTGCTTTCTGTAAAGCCATACAACAGCATTCTCCGATCGGTTCCTATTTAGACCCTGTTCCAGATGATATGCCGGGGTATGAGAGCCAGGTGGTGATGGCTGGGGGGACATTTATTGAAGGGAGTACTTTGGAATTATCAGCAGATGGGCCAATGCGTGAGCCGTATGTCGTTTATTGCCAGGGGGGGACTCATTGGACTCATGTGGCGATCGCCTTGGAGGCGGCGATCAATGTAGTAGGAAATGCTGGCAATTAATTATAGCATATATTCCGCAGAGCATGAGGTTTATTGATTGAGAAATTAGTGAAAGGCGATGCCTGCGGCGGGCTACACCAACGCATTTGTTATTTCGGTGATCGCATTTGTTATTTCGGCGAACACATTTGTTATTTCGGCGAACACATTTGTTATTTCGGCGAACGCATTTGCTATTTCGGCGAACGCATTTGCTATTTCGGCGAACGCATTTGCTATTTCGGCGAACGCATTTGCTATTTCGGCGAACACATTTGTTATTTCGGCGAACACATTTGTTATTTCGGCGAACGCAAAATTTCAGATAACTGCAAACAAATTAGTTTTCGTCTCGCCCGTGAACTTGAGCGGGTGGACTGGTTACCTCAACAGCAGTAAATGGTTCTAAAATTTTATAGGTGTGGCTGGCTCCTTTTGAGGCTTGAGAACTGAAAGTCAACACATTTTAGAACAATTGTTCGGTAGACAGGAGAACGACAAATAATGAGCGATCGCCACACCACAACTGCTGCACGTCTCAATGTTTACATCCAAGGTCAAGGATTTCCAATTTTAGGTTTACATGGTCATCCTGGTACTGGTCGTAGTCTTTCTGTCTTTACCAATCATTTATCAAAACGCTACCAAACTTTTGCCCCCGATTTACGCGGATACGGCAAAAGTCGCTACAACGGCAATTTTGACATGAATGACCATTTGACTGATTTAGAAGCGCTGCTAGACCGTTTGCAGATTGAAAAGTGCCTACTATTGGGCTGGTCACTTGGGGGCATTCTAGCAATGGAGATGGCATTACGTTTGCCAGAGCGCATTACTGGGCTGATTTTGGTGGCGACAGCCGCAAAACCCCGTGGCAGTCATCCTCCTATCACTTGGCAGGATAATTTATATACTGGCATTGCTGCTCTATTGAACTATATAAAACCGAGTTGGCAATGGAATATTGAAACTTTTGGTAAGCGATCGCTTTTCCGCTACCTAATCCAACAACATACATTTATCACTTACAATTACATCGCCAAGGAAGCAGTACCAGCTTATTTGCAAACCTCCCCTGCTGCTACTCGCGCTCTGTATAGTGCAATTCAATCAGGATACAATCGGCTTCTAGATTTGCAACAAATACAATGTCCTAGTTTAGTACTTGCTGGCGAACAAGACCGCCACATCACAGTTGATTCCAGCTTAGAAACTGCTCGACATCTCCCAAATTGTAAGTGGCAGTGTTATCCCAACACTGCCCATCTTTTCCCGTGGGAAGTTCCCCAGCAGGTGCTGAATGACATTGACCATTGGTTGGAAGAACATCCGCAGGTAATTGGTAGTCAACAATAATTACCAATTCGTAATTAAATTGAGAGTTAGAGGAAGCGATCGCAAAGGGTCGTGCCGTTACAAGTGGGTCTAATCCCTATCTATAACGTAATAACCTAAGTTGCAGCTTATGAAATTCCAGGTGTTTGGTAACGGTCGATTCAAGCGATCGCGCACATCGAAAAACATCGTTGCAACTAGTGCCGTATTACAGCAATTTTTAGGTATTTAGACCAAAACTGAGAAGGAGGGTAGGGAGTAGTGTAGTTTAATTACTTGAAAAGCGCTGTAAAGACAATTAAGGACTGTAAGTGAGACTGAAGTATAAACCATCGTCCTGAAGACTACCGCTTGGGTTTTCTATATCTACAAAGGGAATGCCATAATCAACTCGGATGTTAAAGTTTCGCATTGGTTGCCATAACAATCCTAAACCTGCACTAGCCAAAAATGGATGGTCAATATTATCTCTTTTATTCCAGACTTGTCCTAAATCAACAAAAGGGGTAAGTTGCAAAATAGGGACTCTTTCTCCATTACGTAATATAGGAATTCGACCTTCTACTGATAAGCGATATCCATTATCTCCAGAACGAGCATTTTGACGGTAGCCTCGAAGGGATTGACCACCACCAATAAAAAATTCATAGAATGACGGTAGATCATCTGGTGTCAGCTGTATATCGGCTTGCACTATCAATAAATTGTCATTGCCCAATTGTTGAACCCGTTGTACCTGACCTAACCAACTAAAAAAGCTTCCATCCTGATTTGGTTCAGAACTGACTGTAGCATCGAAGATATCTAAGCCAAAACTAAATTGAGATTGTATCGCCCAAGCTCCTTGAGTGTCACGACGAGTATAATCTTGACCAAACTTAAGAACACGGGTACGACTAGGTTCAGTACTTACGCCAATCCCATCAAAGGTAAAAGATCCACTGTTCCCTTGAAAGGCAATTGCTGTAGAAAGCGCAAACTCTTCTTTTAGCGATCGCACTAACGGTTGACGATAACTGATTTCATAAAAATCCAAACTACCTTTAACATCAGCAAAAGGTTCTGTTGGAGCAGGATTGACCAGCTTATTGTTATTTGGTGCAGCACGAAATTGCACAGTCCCATTCATTGGATTGAGCGGTACACGATAGGTGAAATCATATATGTTGGACGCAGCCCGATCAAAATCATCAAAGTTCACGCCAAAGTTGTATGAGGCGGTAATTTCATCTCCAATCCCGGTTAAATTGCGGTAGCGTAGAAAGACTCCAGCCCTTTCTGGAGCAATACTGGGTGGAGAGTAGTTATCTACACTAAAAATACTTTCAAAGGACTTTGCCTCTTCTACCCTCACGGTGAGAATACTTTCACCTAACTTAGAACCAGCGCTTAAACTAGCATCTATATTGTTAAATAGAGGATCGATCCGGAGTAGCCTTAGTTGTTCTTCTAACTTATTTGTATTCAGGGGTTTTCCTATTCCTAAACGCACGCGGCTACTTATATAGTTACGATTCAACCGCCTGGTTCCCTCAATCTGAATTTTCTCTAAACGACCTTCAATAACTCGGATTTGAACGACTCCATCAGTAATCACCTGGTTGACTAAAACTGCTCTTGAGGTAATGTAGCCTTTGTTCAAGTACAGTTTAGTAATCGCATCGGCTGCCTTCTGTAGTTCTTCTAGATTGACAGAGCGTCCTTCTAAAGGTTGCACAATCGGATTGATTTCTTTTGCAGTAAAGATAGTGCTACCAACCACTTCAACTTTACGAACAAAAATAAGCACATTTGGTTGAGATGGTTGCGTTTGTGGAGTTGGGGGAGTCAGAATTGGCTCTTTTTGTTCGGGTAGTGGTGTTGGATCTGGTAAGGGTTGCGGAAAGCGATCGCGGTTAGGATCAGGTCTTGGATTTACTGTTGGCGCAGGCTGGTTTTGAGCCACTTTCTCTACTGTATCTGCGGTTGGCTTAATACTTGGTATGGCAGTTGAACTCTTGGAAGCAGCGTAAGTTGGTAATAACCAAGCAAGTACAATTGCACTTGAAATTGTCAACCTGCACCAAGACAACACATATTTCACACTCCAACGCATAGAGTTTTTGCTCATAGTTTTTCCTAAAAAAATTTTAGTTATATATTGTGTATAAGTAACAATTAACACTCTAATAAGATGTTCTCTGTTAAATTTAATCTTTCCTACTCACCTGTACAAGATAAACTTCATACTCATTTATGTTGAGTTACATTTCGTTACTACTTATATCCAGTAAATACATTACTATATTTGATAACTTTGGTTATGCAAACTCAGTGCTTACCGAAAGCTATCGGAGGAGATTATGTTACATATTCTTGACATAAAAGTTAAATTTAGACTATTTTACCTATCACATTTGTCGTTAGATAGATTTTTGCCAGCAAGTATATGTGTCTTTTATAATACAAAAACTTGTTAATGTCGAGATAGCAAATATGTATTTTTTACAGCACAGCATAAGATAAAATTTATCCGTATACAATCAATTTATTAATACACAGTTTTCGACTTTAAAAAATAAATATCTATCTTATGATAGATGAAATTATAGTAAAACTGTAATTTTTAAAAAAATGTGTAAAGATAGAGATAATAATCTAAGTAACACTTGGAATAAAGTATGACAGTAAGTCTCAGTGTATATCGAGCTTTGCCGCAAACCTAGACTCTTACAGATTTACTAAAGCTATTTGATAAAAACCAGATATAAATCAAGGAAATTTGTAGTGAACAGAATTGGCATATGGTTAACAACACTTCCTCTGCTGGGAGTTATTGGAGTCGGACAAGTACAGGCACAATCAATAACTCCAGCAGCAGACGGCACAAATACCGTTGTGACTCCTGATGGCAAGCAATTCAATATCACTGGCGGACAGACTTCTAAAGATGGAGCAAATCTGTTCCATAGTTTGACCAAGTTTGGTCTTAGCCAAGATCAGATTGCCAACTTTATTTCTAGACCGGAAATCCTTAACATTCTCACACGAGTGAATGGTGGTGATCCTTCTGTAATTAATGGTCTAATTCAGGTTACAGGTGGAAAATCGAACTTATTCTTAATGAACCCGGCAGGGATTATTTTTGGGCCGAACGCCAGCCTGAATTTGCCTGCTGCCCTGACGGTAACAACAGCTAACGGCATTGGGTTTGGTTCTAATTGGTTCAATGCAGTTGGTAACAATAACTATGCAGAATTGGTAGGAAGTCCTAGTGCTTTTGCTTTCACTATGGATAAGCCAGGGGCAATTATTAACGCTGGTAACTTAAGTGTTGGGGAAGGACAAAACTTGACGTTGTTGGGTGGTACGGTGGCGAGTACCGGCAAACTCTCAGCACCAGATGGTCAAATTACTGTAGCGGCGGTTCCAGGTAAGAGTGTCGTGCGGATTAGTCAAGCGGGAAATCTGCTGTCTCTTGATGTACAACCAACAATAACAAATGGTAATCAACCAAACAACTGGACATTACCAGTTTTGTCTTTACCGCAATTATTGACTGGTGGCAGTGGGGGGAATGCTACAGGAATTACAGTTAACAATGATGGAACAGTTGCACTTACTGGTTCTGGCCTAGTTGTAGAAAATGGAGATGTAGTAGCAAAAGAAGTAACTGCTCAAACTGCAACACTGGCTGCCAATCATAATCTGACCTTGGTAAAGAGCCAACTAAGTACGACAGGGAATTTAAATCTGCTAGCGCAAGACACCGTGCAAGTGCGTGACGGTTCAGAAAAACCCTTCATTGCTCAGGCAGGAGGGGATTTGTTAATCCAAGGCAACCAGGGAGTTGATATTTTTGCCTTGAACCATCCTGCAAGCGGTTTATTTTCTGGCAAGAACATGGTTTTGCGCTCTGCTAACACAGTAGGGGGAGATGCCCACTACACAACAGGTGGCAGCTTTCGGATTGAACAGTTAGATGGAAATCTAGGAAATTTGTTTAGTCCTTACGATCCGATTATTAAAGCGGCTGGAGATGTTAGCTTCAATAGTTACACAGGAGCCTCGTTGCATATCTTAGCTGGAGGTAGCGTAAAGATTCCAGGTACTATCACTATTAATGATAAAGATGTATCAAACTCTCTTGCAGAGGATGTGATTCTGTCTGATGGTAAGACAACTATATCAGTTAATGGTGCTAAACAACAAACCTTAGACATACGAGCGGGAACAACTGCATTCGGAAGCCCAGGCTCTACACCTAATTCTATTCCAGATATTCTTCCCCAGCCTAATACTCCTGTAACAAGCGCTAATGCAACAAGTGCAGATATAGAAATTGGTAGCGTCAAGATAACTGATCCCAATGGTTTAGTTTTGCTAACGAATCAGTACAAAGCCAATAACTCATTACCAGGCGGAGTAATTCAGGTAAATGGAGACCTTAATACAACTACTAGCAATATCTCAGATGATACCGGTGATATATCATCAGAAAATGGCGGTGCTGTGGTTATCGACTCTCGAAGAGACATTACATTAGGGAACATAAAAGACGTTGATAATGACCTAGCGAGGTCTGGTACTGTAACTTTATTTGCTCCAGAGAACATTACAGTACAAGATATACAGAGTGACTCTAATGTTAAATTAACTTCTAGTAGGGGCAATATTAAAACAGGCGGTATTTCTACTTTTGGAAAGGTAGTTTTATCTGCTGTAGCAGGCAACATAGAAGTTGATACCATTTCTTCGGGACGTTTTTTTGATTCCTCTAATATTGTCTTTTCTGGTGATATTTCGATCACATCTGGTGGACTTTTCAGAGCAATTGGAGGGGGTAGTGGACTTATCGTAGAGGGGTTGAGTGTTGGGGATGTGAACGATTTTAAACCTCGTAATGATGGCCTTTACCCTAGTATATTCGCCAGTATATTTGCCGTTACTCCAGCTAATTATGATGCTAAGTATAATAATGAAAAGTATGAAAATACGCTTACACTCACTATTAAGACTAAAAATCAACCACCGTATATTGAAGGTACAAATGACGGCAAAGGAAGTCGGATCAATATTGAGGTTGGAAGTGAAACTTTTTTAGTGGGAACTGGCAAAGAAAATGGTTCCTTGAAAGAGGGCGTTAGTGGTACTGCTGGAGCTATTACCACACAAACAGGAAACGATTCTAGTGTAGTAGTAGCTGTTACATCTAGGACATTCGGCAAAGTAACTACAGTAACTTCAGTAGATCCAGGAAAACCAGTAACTTCAGTAGATCCAGGAAAACCAGTAACTTCAGTAGATCTAGGAAAACCAGTAACTTCAGTAGATCCAGGAAAACCAGTAACTTCAGATACCCCAATAACTACAGTCATCAATAACACTGGTAGTAGTAAAAACGAAGCTCAATCAGAAATCCGAACTTTTGGTGTCTTGTCTTTAGACAAATCGCTGGTTGCTCTTCTCAAATACAGTGGTCATGCTACGAAGTTAACACTTAGCAATGATGGAAAAGGAGAATTAACAGGCTCAAATCTCAATGCTGGAGACAAAGAAGAGGAAAACAGTTTGAATGAAGTCTTCAATCTTGATGGGAATTTACTGCATCATATAACAGTCCTAAATAATTCGTGAAAAATTAGATCCCCAACAACTTTTACGAAGTCGGGGATCTGAAAACAGCGAATTTTCAAAAATCAGATAGGATTGCTAAAACAGCTATGTTTTAATAATAAATAGCATGGTAAAAATAAACTATCAGTTGATCCTTAAACTCATTTCTATCTTCGCTAGCGTCTTAATGCCTGTTTTAGCAACAGTACCATTTGTGACTTCACAAGCGATCGCACAATCTCAAGTAACTGCTAAAACCAAAGCAGATGAATTTCTGCAACAAGGACTGAAACAGTATCAACTTAATCAATTTGTACCCGCCATCCAATCTTGGCAACAAGCACTGATAGTTTATCGAGAGTTTAAAGACCGTCGAGGAGAGGCACAGACGTTAGGAAATCTGGGGCTTGCTTATAGAAATACAGGCGAATATAGCAAAGCTATTAATTACCAACAGCAAGCTTTGACCATTTTTCAAGAACTTAAAGACCGCCAATCTGAAGGGCAGCTTTTAGGCAACTTAGGTAATGCTTATTTAGCAATAGGTGAGTATGATCAAGCGATTAAGTCTCAGCAGCAGAGTTTAACTATTGCACGAGAAACCAAAGACCGACTCGGAGAAGGTGTTGCTTTAGGCAGTTTAGGAATGGTCTATGCTGAATTGGGCAAATATCCCCAGGCTGTTGAGTCATATCTGCAAAGTTTAGCGATCGCACGAGAAACCAAAGACCGAGAAAGTGAAGCAAGTACGCTTAACAATCTCGGATCTGCTTACCAATCTCAAAACAACAATAGTAAAGCACTTGAAGCCTACCAACAAAGTTTAACCTTGGCGCGGGAAATCAAAAATCGCAGTATCGAGCAGACAGCTTTGAGCAGCCTGGGACTGGCATACGAAAGCTTAAGCGACTATCCCAAAGCAATTGAATACCAACAGCAGAGCTTAAAAATTGCCCAAGAAATAAGCGATCGCCGAGCAGAGGCGTTAGCTTTAAATAATTTCGGACATACTTTATTTGTATCTGGCAATTTGGTTGAGGCCGAAAACAAACTCCGCCTTGCAGTCAAAGTTTTAGACTCACTCAGACAAGAATTAGACGATCAAGGCAAAGTATCAATTTTTGATACACAACTTGCAACATACAACTTACTCCAACAAATTCTAGTAGCGCAGAACAAACCTGAAGCTTCATTAGTAGCTTCTGAGCAAGGACGCGCCCGGGCTTTTGTAGATTTAATGGAGACAAAACTTAGACCTAATTCAGCCTCTCAAATCGCGCCCCTAACAATTGCTCAAATCAAACAAATCGCCAAACAGCAAAAAGCCACACTAGTTGAATATTCGATTGTTCCCGATGATTTCTTGCACCAAGGCAAACTAAAAGCCCCAGAATTAGAACTCTTAATCTGGGTGGTTAAACCTACGGGTGATGTAGCCTTGCGACGAGTTAATCTCAAGTCATTATGGCAGCAAAAGACCTCGCTCCAAAAAATAGCAACTAACACTCGTGATGCCATTGATCCAGCAACAAGTAATTCTGCAAATCCGGCAGCAGTTTCTAAAGGCTTAAAGCAACTGCATAAACTCCTGATCCAACCAATTGCTGACGAACTACCTAAAGACCCTAATGCTCGTATTGTTTTTGTTCCTCAAGATTTTCTTTTGTTAGTTCCTTTCACAGCCTTGCAAGACAACGATGGTAAGTACTTAATTGAACAACACACGATCGTTTCTGTCCCTGCTATCCAAGTGTTGGATCTGACTAATCAGCAAAGACAACGCAGCCAAGGATTAGCAAAAGATATCTTAGTCGTAGGCAATCCCACAATGCCCAAAATGAAAGTGGGAGATCCGCCGCATGAGTTGTCACCGCTACCTGGTTCAGAAGAAGAAGCCAACAAAATTGCTAGTCTTTTCCAGACTAAAGCGATTACTGGCGATCGCGCCACTAAGCTAGATATCATTAAGGAGATGCCTAGAGCCAGGGTGATTCATTTAGCGACCCACGGTCTACTCGATGAAGTGAAGCAATTGGGTGTTCCTGGTGCGATCGCCTTAGCTCCATCTGGTAATGATAACGGCTTTCTTACCCCTAGCGAAATCCTAAACTTGCAACTTAATGCCGAACTAGTAGTATTAAGTGCTTGTCAAACAGGTAGAGGTGAAATTACAGGAGATGGAGTGATTGGGTTATCTCGGTCTTTGCTTTCTGCTGGGGCTGCTAGTGCGATCGTCTCCTTGTGGGAAGTACCAGATGATACTACAACAACGCTGATGCTAGAGTTTTACCGCAATTTTCAGGGTCAAGCTGACAAAGCCCAAGCACTACGCCAAGCAATGCTCAAAACAATGCAACAATCCTCAGATCCTACAGATTGGGCTGGCTTCACTTTGATTGGTGAAGCTGATTAATAATTTATAACTGTTCTGCCACGAATAAAATACACTCCATAGAATAAAATTAATGATTCAAATCTTTTTTTCCTCTATCTTGAAGCCAAAGTGTATTTCACTTAAATGATAATCGCTACAAATGATGCTAATACTATTTTCTTTATAAGTTAAACCTATGTTAGGTCAGCTACTAGCCGGGCATTATCAAGTACTAAAAGTCCTGAGTGCGGGGGGATTTGGACAAACTTATGTAGCTCAAGATATGCACAGACCAGGTAATCCTACTTGCGTTGTTAAGCATCTAAAGCCAGCTAATAGCGACCCTGCCTTTTTAGAAGCAGCTAGACATCTATTTGCAAAAGAAGCAGAAGCGTTAGAACAACTTGGTCATCACCCCCATATTCCTCGGCTTCTAGCTTATTTTGAGGAAAACCAAGAGTTTTATTTAGTTCAAGAACTGATTGATGGCAACTTGCTCAATACAGAGTTGTTACCTGGTTATCATTGGAGTGAAAGCCAAGTAGTCCAACTACTGCGAGAAATCTTAGAGATTCTAGACTTTGTTCACGGCAATGGCGTTATCCATCGGGATGTTAAACCTAATAACATTATTCGCCGCCAACAGGATAATAAACTAGTTCTGGTTGATTTTGGTGTAGTTAAGCAAATAAATATGCAACTGGCTACAGCACAAAGCCAGATGAGTACCTCTGTTGTTGTAGGCACTTTAGGCTATATGCCACCTGAGCAGTTAAGAGGTAAACCTCGTTTCAGCAGTGACATTTACGCTCTCGGAATTATAGCTATCCAAGCATTAACAGGACTAAACCATCAACAATTAAGAGAGGATGCTAGAGGTGAAGTTGACTGGTACAGCTACGCTCAGGTCAGCCCTGAGTTAGCTGGTATTGTCAGTAAGATGGTATGCTACCACTTTCAAGAGCGTTATGAGTCTGCTAAAGAGGTACTGGCTGCACTTGAAACCTTAATGATTCAATTTGGATACGCAACAACACAGCCAGGCTTTTACCCTCAATACTCCCATACAGAGTCAGGCAGTTGCCCTCCCACTGTACCATTATCTCAGTTTAGGCAACAATCATTAAACACAGCAGAAAATAATCCTCAGTTATCAACAGCGTCAACTTTAAATCTACCTGTTTCTCCCAACAGTCCTCAATCGGCAGGTTTTGCTAAAGCGTTCGCCCTTAGCGTTAGCGCAGCGATCGCTGTGATTAAATCTCCAATAGGAGTTACATTAGGCATTGCTACTTTTGTCAGTATATTTGGTATTTTTGCTTTTGATTGGCATAAAAATCAAAATTTCTTAGCAAGCGTGCAAGAGATTAAATCTTTAAAGCAATCAAAAGAATATGAAAAATGTATAGAAAAAGGCGCTAACCTTAGTCTTGCTAGTAATAATTCATCACCGTATTTACGAGCAAAAACTGAGCTTATAAGTAACTTAAATGAATGCCAAATTTTTCAAGCTAAGGCTCTGGCAGCACAGTCTAACTTTCCTCAAGCAATTAAACAGGCTGATAAAATTCCGGTCAATCAACCTTTTTTTGAAGATGCTCAAAATCTCATTAATGAATGGTCTCAGAAACTTCTCACGCAAGCGACCCAAAAGTATGAGCAGTTAGGAGATGTGAATAATGCAATTCTTACGGCTAGAGAGATTCCACAAAAAAGCTCTAATTTTAAAAAAACTCAAGAGTTGATTGCTAAATGGCAACAGGAATTTAATTTTAATAAAGAACTTTTTAATCTTGCACAAAGTGCATTAACTCAAAATAGATTTACTGATGCCATCACTTCAGCAAGCAAGATTGCTGCTACTCAATATTGGCGAGAAAAAAAAGAAGCAATTATTCAAGAAGCAAAATCTAAGCTCGAAGCAAACAATACCAAAACATCTTATTCTTCTAATACTACAGTTGTAAGAAGTAAACCAATAGCACCTAGAGTTACCCCAGTAATCCGCAAACTAAATAATTCAAATTCAAAAACCTCATCTAGTAATTATCAACCAGTAATTAGAAAGAGAAAGTTAAAACCTCAAGTTTCACATACTCCAAAACCTGCAACAATTGATAATTGTCAATCTTCCAACTCTATTTTTGGTCAAGGTTCTAACTGTCAGAACAATTGAATGCAACAAACATAAATAAAATCTATTTCTTTACTTGATTTTTTTTCTGATGCTATGAAAACTAATTTTTTTTTACCGTTTTTGATAACATTTGCTGCTACAATCGCTCTACCTATTGTCAGTCTAGCCAAACCCAAACCTCCAAGCAAGGTACAATATATTTGTGAGATAAAACAAGGTATTCCTATTACTTATGCACGCACTCCAACAGAAACTGTTGAGTTGATCGGCTGGCAATCTCAAGTTTTTAGTAATTCAGGTTATACGCCTGAACGACGCTGCCAAGAAGTAACAGCAAGATTCCAAAAACATTCAGATGCAGGTAATCTCAGGTTCATTACAACTGGCAAAATGAATCATCAAAACGTGATGTGCGTTGCCCAAAGCCAAGGTGGTAATTGTATATCAGATGGTTTGTTACTCACCTTTGAGCCTAAAGACGAGCCTCAGAAAGTTCTTGTAGAACTCTTTAATGTTTCAACTAGAGTCCGGAAGATCAGGCTTACTAGAGGTAAGCCAGTTTACATTGATGTAGATGAATATTTGAGCAACGTCTCCAAAACTAGACAGAGCCAACCCATACAGGTAGAAAAACCAGCATCTCAGGATAACTGTAATGGCTCGTTTTTTTGCTCTAATTGATCCTTTTTATCGAAACAGAATAAAGGCCTCAGTTGTCAGAATTAAGCATGTGAATCCTGACCGAAAAAGCGGATAGCGCAGCCTTAGCGAGTCCGTGAGCGTCTAAATAGACGGGTTTAAGACCCCCACCAAATTGAAAATTTGGTGGTCAACAAGACAGTGGCGGGTCTGAATCCCCCATTGATAGCGCAGCGTTAACGAGTCTTCTCCCAAGGGCGACCGAGCGTCTTGATTCTGACTTCTGAATTCTTCTTCAAGAAAAGTATTTAATTAAAAATCAGGCAAGTTAATTAGGAATTATAGCCAGGCATGAATTTACGTTTACTAATTCTTTTTGCTTCTATGGCTGGCTTGCTAGCCATAGAAGCAGTTAATTCAAGTGTTTTCGCTCAAATAACTTCCACCAGAAAAACACATGAAGAGTTAATTGTAAAGCAGTTACAACAGTACGCTAAGTCCATTACAGTCAAAGTGATTTCAAATGACTCTTGGGGTTCAGGAGTTATTATCCAACGCAAAGGAAAAGTTTATCTAGTACTGACTAATGAACACGTCCTATCTCGAGGAAAACAGCATCGTATTCAGGTTGCTGATGGTAGTATTTATTCAACTAGTTTACTGCCTTCAATTGGCTCTAACGATGACTTAGGGTTGATTCAATTCTATAGCCCTTCTATTGTTTATCCAGTGGCAGTTCTAAAGCAAACATCAAGATTAGAAGTAGGTAATAGGATTTTTGCCGCAGGGTTTCCCTTTGACATTAATTTGTCTAAGTCGGGTAAATTCGAGTTTACTACTGGTAAAATTTCCGACTTACTCAAACAACCTTTGATTGGGGGTTATCAAATTGGCTATACCAACAATGTTAAACGCGGTATGAGTGGCGGACCATTACTTGATATTCAAGGTGAAGTCGTAGGTATCAACGGTATGCCTAAGTATCCATTATTAGGCAACCCTTATGTTTTTAAAGATGGCTCCACTGTTTCTGAAGTAAGATGGCAAGAAATGAGCCACTTGAGCTGGGCGGTACCAATACCAATGTTTCTTCATCTTTTATAAAATTTTATGTTACCAAAATTGGAAAAACTAAACCAGCGTCTTCAAGAAATTCAAAAACTGGTTGCACCTAAAGTTGATCAAGATTATGAAAGCTAGTGAGGCTGCGAGCGCACTCTTGCATAACTAGCAACTTGGGTTAATAGACGTCTGGTAAAATTAAATATACGTTATTCAGAATCTTTGTAAAGACGCGTTAGTGCAGCGGGACGAAGTCCAATTTTGCCTCTCTACATCTTTTACACCAGATGTTTAATTACTAATTACAGATTGTCAATAGTTCAAATGGTTAAAAAAATTTTGACTATTGACGAAGAAGAGACGGAAAGGGAAGATGCGGTGAGCGAAAAAGATTCAGTAACGCTGTAAAAGAATTATCTGTGTCTCTTTACCTCCCCACATCCCCGCATCCTATTCATTCTCTGGCCTAACTTAAATTTGACCGCCAAAGGCAGGCTGTACTTTGCGGTCAAATCTTTCCCCCAAGTCGTCAGCAATTGTTAAGGTATTAGGTTTGCAACGCTTGACATTCACAATAATTCCCTGCGCTCCTTCGAGTTCTAAATCTTCTATGTATCCTTTGCTGGCTGATGTTGCATCAGAAGAATTTAGAAATGGCCCGAAGTAATACGTGCAACGAGGATTCTGCGTCACAATCTCTACCCACCAAGCCAAGCCGATGTAGTCGAATGTGTTAATTAACACTTCCTTGAGGTTATGCCAAATGGTTTTCATGGTTTTCGCCGATTTATAAACGTCTGTAGGGTGTTAAACGATATGCTGCCTTATTATCTGTTACATTTCTTTATACTCTGTTACTGATATTTTTTCAAAGAGATTTTTTGTAATTTATCTAAGTGCAGCGTATTTAGCGATCGCTGGCGATAAATTTCATAAAGCGCCATACCCGCTGCTACAGAAGCATTCAGGCTGGGAGTCCTACCTTGTAGAGGAATCGATACTAAAAAATCACAGGAGCGTTGAGTTAACATACTCAGACCTTCACCTTCTGAGCCGATTACTAAAACGATTGGGCCAGTGAAATTGACTGTATGCAAAGGTTCGCTACCACTTGCAGCAGTACCGTAAATCCAAAAGCCAGCTTCCTTTAATTCTTCTAAGGAGCGGCTGAGGTTGACAACTCTAGCTACAGCAAAATTTTCTAAAGCCCCTGCTGCCACTTTCATCACAGTGGAAGTGATCCCAGATGCCCTTCTTTGAGGAATTACCAATCCTTGAGCGCCTATTGCTTCGGCAGTGCGGATAATTGCTCCTAAGTTGTGGGGATCGGTAATTCCGTCAGCCACAACAATTACAGCATCGGTTACAGATTTGCACTGCTCAATTAGATCGGGCAATTCGATGTAAGCGTAGGGAGCAATTTGTGCTGCCACACCTTGGTGATTAGCCCCATTAGTCAGATGGTCTAAACGCTTGGGTTCAACCTCATCAATAACTGTGCCATTTTCCTTTGCTTGCAAGAGAAAATGGTGAAAGCTAGGATCGTACCGCAGACGGGTAGTAATCCAGAGACGGTTAAGATTGCGCTGATTTTGCAATGCACTCAATACTGGATGACGACCGTAGATGAGATCGCTATCTTCTTCTATCGCTTGTGTAGATACAGAAGACGCCTTAGAGAAGTTGCTATTTCGTTGTCGGGAGTTCCCAGAAATGGGGTCGCTATCTATTTTTCTGGGATTGCGATTCGAGTTAACAACAGAGATAGTGTTGCCATCTACTTTTTTGGGATTGCGAGTCGGATTAGCAACAGAGATGGGGTTGCTATCTATTTTTCTCGGTTTACGAGTTGGATTATTAATAACACGCTTACCTTTAATTTTTACGGGTTGTCCCCGATTTGGTTCGCTAGAAGTCTTGACTTTTCTGGGTTTATCCTGCATTTGAGTTATGGATATAGCGTATGGTTGATCGTTCCGATTACCTCAATTTTTTGAATTTAATCTAGTGTTGTAGCTACTGCGAAATTGAGTTTTCACTCTTTTTCTAGATGAAGTATTTGCAACAGTTCCGTTAGACGTTGGTAATCGGTGATATATAAGTAGCCTATTAAAGTTTCTAGACTAGTTGCCTGTTGATAAATTTCGGGATTAAGTCGCTTAGGGCGTCCTGTTGCGGCGTTTCTACCCCGTCGGACAATTTCTAATTCGGTATCCCTGAGATGAGGAATTAGCGATCGCAAATGTAGCGCTTGTGTTTCTGCTCTTACCTGCTGCACTACCAGACGATGGTAAATTCCTGACCGCTGTAATGGCAGCAGATAGAACATTCTAACATACAACTCATAAATTGCATCCCCCAAATATGCTAAAGCACTAGGAGAAATTTGTTGCACTTGTGAGAGGGAAATCTGTTGGAATGGCTCTGTGGTTGCCAAAAGTGCTTGAGTCCAAGATAAACTCTGTTTGGGAGTTTTATCTTGTCCATCTAATAGCTCTTCCTCCTGTGACTTCACAAATAAATCATTCCTTGACGGGCTACATTTGGCAAGCATTCTTCGCAAAGACTGATTTTTCTGAAGTATGCCATGATAGTATACTTAGCATAACCAATACTATCAAAATTACTTCCTAATTTCATCTTTTTGATTGAGAGTTGGCATTTTAAATCATCCTGATGTCAACATCTATAAACCAAATTTCGCCTACTTCTTGTGATCTGTGCCCAAGAACGGGTAAAATTGTAGCATCAAATTCACCCTTTTACTTGGTAGCATTGCCATGCTTACGGAGTAAACTACAACTTTTAACTATACAGCATCGAGTCAAGTCTATATATAAACAAATCTGATGGCTTTGTATTTCTTATCAAATATCTTAGACTTGATTATTTATCAAATATTCTAGCCAACGATTGCATACCCAAAAATTGGGTGTCTATATCTTTAGTTATTACTCAACTTTAAATATAATAGCTTAACTGGCTTTATGCCTCTCCCACAAGGAGAGAGGTTTTCTGCCAGAAGTTTTAAAAATTAAGCTATCCGATTATTGAATCTGGATAGCTAAATTTAACTCTCAGATCGAGCAATCAAGACTACTTGACGTTTTCTAGAGCGTCTTCAACTGATTTTTGCAGGGAGAGAAACTTCTCTAGGCGAACAAGCTTGACCGTTTGAGTTACGCGGGCATTCGTGACAATTTGCAAAGTGCCATCGGCAGTTTGAGCCTGCTTGGCTAGCTGCACCAGAGCACCCAAGCCAGAGCTATCAACAAAGTCAATTTGTGAGAGATCCAAAATAATGTGCTTAGGACCCTCCTCTATCTTGCTGCCAAGTGTCTTGCGAAATGTCGGCTCAGAAAAAGCATCTAACAAACCTGTGAGGCGGAATAGCTGACAGTTATCCCGGACTTCACGAGTGCCCCTCAGGCTAACGGTTAGATTCAGTGGCTCAGCAATAATTCCCTCCTCATGAGTTAAAGTGAACGCTCAAGTATAGATGGTTTTTGAGCAAATTGTCTACAATCTTCTGGAATAAGGGATTGGAGATTGGCTACTGGGTAATGATTATTGGAAAACTTTTCCCCAGTCCTTAGTCTCCGATCCCCCATTTGCATTTTGCTATTTTTATTTAATCTCAGATGCGACAACTTGACTCTTGCTTTTTGTTCCAATTCCAAATTAAAAATGCATAGTTCAAAAATAAATCTTTCATTTTGAATTTTGAATTTTTAATTTTGAATTCCCCGTTCGCGTAGCGTCCCGTAGGGAAGGGGTTGACGTGCTGTTTGCATGGCTTGAACAAACTGTTCAAACAAGTAATCAGCATCGTGGGGGCCAGGACTGGCTTCTGGGTGATACTGTACGGAGAACACAGGTAGAGATTTGTGACGTACCCCGGCAACGGTGCGATCGTTTAAGTTTAGGTGGCTGATTTCCACAACTGCCGTAGGTAAAGAATCTGGGTCAATAGCAAAACTATGGTTTTGGCTGGTAATTTCTACTCGTTGTTGTAAACCCGCAGGCTGATTCAAACCACGATGACCAAATTTGAGTTTATAGGTTTCTGCCCCTAGTGCATGACCTAAAATTTGGTGTCCCATACAAATACCAAAGATGGGTTTTTCACTTAACAGGAGTGCTTTGGCAGTTGCAATCCCTTCAGTGACAGCAGCAGGGTCGCCAGGCCCATTAGAAAGAAACACACCATCTGGATTGTATTTGAGAATTTCCTCTGGTGGTGTATCAGCGGGTACAACAATTACCCGGCAACCATAACTTACTAAGCGACGTAAGATATTACGTTTTACACCAAAGTCAAGGGCAACAACGGTAAAGGCTGCCCCAAGATTTTCCGCAGTTTCAGAGTTGAATTCCCAAGCTGGAATTGTGGGATCAGACCATTCATAAGCCGTTGAGGTGGTGACTTCACGAACCAGATTCAATCCTGCCATGTTGGGGGCTGCCTGTACCTGTTCTAACAATTCCACTTCATCGAGAATAGTTGTAGAAATGCCACCGTTCATCGCTCCGAACATCCGAATTTTGCGGGTGAGGGCACGGGTATCAATGCCGTAAATTCCTGGTATTTGGTTTTGTTTGAGGTAGTCAGGTAAAGATTGTGTTGATCGCCAGTTACTTGGACGGTGACAAATATTCCGAGCGATCGCACCCCGCACTTGGGGGCCATCTGATTCTTCGTCTTCCAGATTGACGCCAGTATTCCCCAATTCAGGATAAGTAAAAATCACTATCTGACCGCGGTAACTAGGGTCAGTCAAGACTTCTTGATAGCCTGTCATGCCAGTGTTGAACACCACTTCTCCGATCGCGGTTTCCGCCGCACCGAAAGACCAACCGCGATAAGTGGTTCCATCTGCTAGGACAAGTAAAGCTGGTATTGAGTCAGTCAAGCGCATAGTAGATTGGGCAGTGGGCATTGGGCAGTGGGCAGTGGGCATACTTTTTCTTATTCTCTATTCCCTATTCTCCAATA
This sequence comes from Nostoc sp., assembly GCF_036917535.1. Classification (GTDB taxonomy): domain Bacteria; phylum Cyanobacteriota; class Cyanobacteriia; order Cyanobacteriales; family Nostocaceae; genus Nostoc. The sequence continues at coordinate 63,581 of NZ_JBALDA010000050.1, read as the reverse complement.
CTGCGATTGTTTATTATCCCATAAGTTGAGCAATTAGGAGTTTTAAAGATAGTTAATTAAAATTAAAAGGGAATTAAAGTAGCGGGAGTGGATTTGGCAAAGCTTGGGCAGTTAAAATTAATTATGCTTCAGTCTTTTTTATCCCGTGCAAACCTAATTTTTGTATCAACTACTCTAGCGGTTTTGTGCGTTGCCTGTAGTGAAGACAAACTGAACACCGCTACTGGTGGCGATGAGCAACCTACGTCAATTGGGGATCTAGCACCAGTCAAGCCTAGTGTTGAACCAGTAAGACCAGCAGCTACCCCAGAAGCACAACCATCGCTAGTAGATCCATTTGAAAGTGAACCAAGTCTTTTTGAGATGGGACGAGACAAAGCTGTTGGCGCTTGGAGTATCAGCCAATCGGCTCAATCTCCAGATGATTGGAAATTGGTGGCGAGTCAGTACCAGGAGGCGATCGCGCTGATGCAAAGAGTACGGCGGCAAAGCCCAGAATTTGCGATCGCTCAAACCAAAATTACGGAATATCGCCGCCAAGTTAAATATGCCCAACAGCAAGCTAATCCTCGCCCTGTTGCAGTTAAAGTACCTCAGAAAGTAGTAGTTGTTGTTCCCCACAGAGAAACTATACCAAAGTTCACCTTACCTCCACGAGAAACAAAACCGTTATCACCAGAGCCAGGTTTGCCATCATCAGCAGTGGTGATTCCCGATGAAGCAGTATTTACAGCCCCGATAAAAAGGCGAATTGGTGGTACGCCGATTGTGGAAGTCACCTTTAATGGTCAGCAACAATTTGAGATGATTGTTGATACGGGAGCGAGTGGGACTGTCATCACCCAAGGGATGGCTGATGCTTTGGGAATCGTCACAGTCGGGAAAGCTAAGGCAAACACTGCAAGTTCTAGAGCTGTAGAATTTCCTGTGGGCTATGTTAATTCGATGGCAGTTGGTGGGGTAATAGTGAAAAAAATACCAGTAGCGATCGCAGGTGGGGAACTAGAAACTGGACTTCTAGGACATGACTTTTTTGGCAACTACGATGTCACCATTAAGCGTAATGTCATAGAATTTCGCCCGCAATTGTGATTGCAAATCAATTCCCCAGAAACTCAACTAACTGCTCCAACTTCGTCCAAGCTGCCCCGCTTTGTAAGATATCCTTAGCGATTTTAATACCTTGGGCGTGATCGAGGAATGCGATCGTACCCGCTACTTGCAGTGCCAACGACGCATTCAAAGCTACAGCGTCCTGTTGTGCCTGAGTTCCTTTACCTTGAAGTACCGCCTTGAGAATCACCGCATTCTCTTGGACATCTCCACCCCGAAGCATACCTATGGAAGCAGGCGTTAAATCCAAATTTAGGGGATTAATGGTAGTTAACTGCACTTCTCCATCTGATAACACCGCTAAGTCAGTTTCATCTCCCAGCCCCGCCTCATCAAGTTTTTCTCGCCCGTGCAGTACAATCGCCTTTTCCTTACCCAAATTCTGTAAAGCTTCGGCAACAGTTGCCAAAAGCTTAGGAGTAAATAAGCCCACTACCTGCCCAGTTGGACGCAAGGGATTTACTAACGGCCCGAGCAAATTAAAAATTGTTCGCACTTTCAAAGTCCGCCGTAATGACGCAACCGCCTTGAGTGCTGGATGCCAACCAGCGGCAAACAAGAAGGTGATTCCGACTTCTTGTAGTGCAGCTTGCACCTTTTCATTAGAAGCACTTAAGTTTACACCCAAGGCTTCCAATACATCTGCACTTCCCGTGAGACTTGATGCGGAACGATTGCCATGTTTAGCAACGGGTACACCAGATGCAGCGGCAACAAATGCAACCGCTGTAGAAATATTAAAGGTTGATGACCCATCTCCACCAGTGCCACAGGTATCTATTACAGTGCTGATTGCTGTTAGCGGTAGCGGGGCGTTTAGCCCGGGGTGAGTGCTGAGTGGTGAACATTGAGATTGTAATACTTCAGCCATGCCGGTTAACTCGTCGGCAGAAATGCCTCTAAAGTTTAGCGCTGTTAATATAGCTCCTGATAACTCTGGGGGAACCGCTTCACTGAGCCAACCTTGCATCAATTCAGCAGCTTGAGTACGGGATAAAGATTGGCCATCTATTAATTGTTGCAGCAGGATATACCAGCTAACAGAGGATTCTTGAGCAGGGTTTGGAGAAGTTGCCATAGCTAGGGTTTTTGTAGGTATGGGAGCCATCCTACCGAAAAATGAGAAAGTAGCAGCCAAGCTTGGGAAACTAAAAGCCCAACTTTTTGCTGTTCTTATGAGTTGACATTTAAGCAATTACTTATGTATTATATAAATAGTTAAGCAAATGCTTAAGTATATGGTTAATAGGAATGAGTAGACCTGCTGCCAGTGCGGATGTTTTTGTGGCGATCGCAGATCCCACACGCAGGGCGCTACTGGATCTATTACGTAATGGTGAGCAACCAGTCAAAGAACTAGCCCAGCCATTTGCCATGAGTTTGCCAGCGATTTCTCAGCACTTACAGATTCTTTGTGAAGCAGGCTTAGTACAAATGCGGAAAGCAGGGCGACAGCGTTTCTATCGGCTAAACCCGGAGCCATTGAAACAGATATCTGAATGGATTGCTGATTACGAGCAGTTTTGGCAAGAAAAACTCGATGCCCTTGGCAATTATTTGGAGGAAAATTGATGCTCCGAAACTTGAATATGGAAGTGTTCTATCCCTATCCTCCCCAACGGGTTTGGCAGGTACTCACTAACCGTGAGGCATTGGCAGTATGGCTAATGGAAAACGACTTTGAGCCGCGTTTGGGACACAAATTCCGATTTGTGCATTCGACACTGCCAGGGTTAGAGGGAGAAATAGACTGTCAAGTAATTGAACTCGATGAGCCAAGACGACTGGCATTCACTTGGCAAGACAGTATGATGTGCCAGCCTTCAGTTGTTACCTGGACAATCCAACCCGTAATTGGGGGTACGAAACTTCTACTTGAACATAAAGGCTTGATTCAAAAAGCCATCAAGCTGAATGAACCAATGGAACTTTCTCAACCGTGGCAAGGTAAATTTATCCATGAGTCTAAGGCAGGGATGCAGACAGTAATACCAAATAATCGCAGCACTGTATTTTCATCAATACCAGTTGGTAGATATGAGGCATTAGATAGTATCGTTTTTAGTTATTTTCTTAATGGTGGATGGAACTACAGTTTACATGAAAAACTACCGCAAATCTTAACTACACTCTGCACAAATTAAAATGGAAATGTACATATTGCACGTCAATATCTACATTTAAATTCAGAGCAGACGAGTATTAGCCAAGCTAAATTAAATTGAGCTTTTGGAAAATTCAATATGAATAAGCAGACTTTTGTTGACACAGAAGCTGAAACATGGTTTGAGTTACAGCCTGTTCCAGGTACAAAATTATTGCCATTAGCTGAACCAGTGCCAAAAGGTTCAATTCATAGACTAAAAATGATTGCTGGCACAGTGATTCCAGTTCACTATCATCCTTGTGATGAATATGTTTATGTTCTAAATGGAACTATTGAAACTGCTGGACGTGAATGCAAAGCAGGAACATTTTGGTTTACGCCTGCTTATACCCAGAATGGACCCCACAAAGCAATTACGTCCGTTGAAATCATTACAGTTCGTCTTGGTGAAATGGGAAGATTTGAGGAGTTATAAAAACCATAATTCTATCAAAAAATTAGCCTACCAGTTTATTCAAAGCATAGTTGTTTAATTAAAATTTGTTCTTTTTTGGAGATATAAAACATGAATTCTCAGACTCAAATCAGCATCCCAATGATTATTCAACAGTCAGAAAGAGGGGAGCTAGCATTAGACATTTACTCACGCTTACTTGCAGAGCGAATTATCTTTTTGCGAAATGAAGTTACAGACGAGACAGCTAACCTCATTGTTGCCCAAATGCTATTTCTTGATGCTGAAGATCCAGAGCAAGATATCACATTGTATATTAACAGTCCTGGAGGTTCAGTGACAGCAGGAATGGCTATTTACGATGCCATAAATCAAATTCGTTCAGAAGTATGTACTGTATGTATCGGTGTTGCTGCCTCAATGGGGTCATTCTTGCTTGCTGCTGGAACTAAGGGTAAAAGATATGCTCTACCAAATGCTCGAATTATGATTCATCAACCATTAGGAGGCGCTCAAGGAAAAGCATCTGATATTGAAATTGCAGCCAAAGAAATTTTGTATTTCCGCCAATTAATTAACACAATACTCGCTGCCAATACTGGAAAATCGTTAGAGCAGATTCAACTGGATTCTGAACGTGATTTTTTCATGAGTGCTGAAGAAGCAAAAGCTTACGGTTTAATTGACAGTATCATCTTAAAAACATCTGCATCTATTTAATGTGCAAATCACTCTAATATCGACAAACAGTAATGGAAACCAAAATGAAAATACTCATTGTTGGTGGTACAAATTTTATTGGCCCTTCTGTAGTCCGTCAACTGATTGCTATGGGTCATGAAGTGAGCGTATTTCATCGGGGAAAAACTACAATTAACTTACAACCAGATGTGCATGAAATTTTGGGCGTAGTTTACCGCCGCAGGCATCGCTCCCATCTTTTGGAGATGAAAAGCAAGTTTAGGCAACTTTCGCCTCAAGTTGTGGTAGATATGATTGTCTATAACGAACAAGATGCACTAACTCTAACGAACACATTTGAGGGTATTACCCAGCGTGTTGTTGTTATCAGCAGTATGGATGTGTATCGTGCATACGATGTACTTTGGGGCAAGGAATCTGATGTTGTGCCTGTACCACTTACGGAAGATGCGTCCCTGCGCCAACAACTTTATCCATACCAGGAAATGCCCTCTAGACTGATCGCTGTGCCAATTGATTATGAAAAGATTCTGGTGGAGCGGGTAGTAATGGCATCCAACTTACCCGGAACGATTATACGCCTGCCAATGGTATATGGTTCCAGAGATGTCCGGCATCGCCTGTATTCCTATCTTCAACGGATGGATGATAAGCGTCCTGCTATTGTTTTGGAAGATACAATAGAAGATGCGATTTTGTCTAAATTCCGTTGAACTTCATAGTTAGTAATGAATAGCTCTTTTCCTTTAGCTGCATCACTTTGTTTATAGTTATTCATACCGTACTGTAATTCCCACTCTGAAATATTAGCCCATTGAAAGTTTTCTATAATTTGCGTTGAGTTGTCGTAGGTAATTAGCCAGCGATGATGACATTGTTGTAAAACTTCAGCAAATCTCTGATGTTCAAAAGAAGTGTGTAAGTGACCATCTTTACCATATAGTTTTGATTTCGTAGCACTAAAATATGGTGGATCTAAAAATAAAAATACATCTTTTCCTTCTGATTTTAATAAGTGGCTGTAATCCAAATTAGTAATTTGGACATTGTTTGATAGAATATCTTCTAACTTTTCTAATCGCTCTATTGAAGAATCAGTAAAGCGCTTATAAAAAGCTTCTTGCGAAAAACCACCTGATTCTACAGTTCCAGAAAAAGTAATTCTGTTAAGAACGAAAAAGCGAACGGCTCTTTGTAAATCAGATAAATTATTGATATCTACCTTAGTCAATTCTGCAAAGAGTAATTTGCCATCTGCATATTTAAGTTTAATATGTCGAACTTCTTTAACTAACTGAGCTAGATCAGATTGGGCAAACTTCCAGAATAAGAATAGTTCGCGGTTTAAATCGTTAATCCAAATTTTGATATCAGGAAATTTTTGTCTTAAATAAATGAATACAGAACCACCACCCACAAAAGGTTCTCGAAATTCCGAAAAGCTTTCTGGCAAATATTCAACTATTTGATTTATTCCTTTCGACTTACCACCAGGATATCGTAGAGGACTTTTGAGCATAATTAGAAATCGTCACACTTGGGGTAATAACAAACGTCGAAAGCCCTCCTGCTCAAAATGGCGATCGGTGGTTAATGCTTCGGTGACACCACGCTGACGCATCAACACAAAGCTAACAGCGTCGCATAAAGAGTAGGTCTTATCTTGCCGAGCCATTAGAAGTTTAACAGCTTCTTGATATAACAACTCATAGACCCATACCGTCTCGATATCTGGATTTTCTAATAAATCAATAATAAATTGCAGTGCTTCTGTACGTGGAAAGCGACGAACCTGAGCTAAAGTAATAAACTCTGCTAAAACATAGCTATGAGTTAAACTTCTACTAACACTATCCAGAAACTCAACTGCTTTTTGATGTTCTGGTTCACCACTGTGGACATAGCAAAGTAGCCCAGATGTATCAAATAGAAGCACTCAATTTGTTTCCTCAGAAGTATCACTGTATGCTCTGGCTAAATCAGCATCAATGCTTTCATTGTCTGCTCCTGTAGCGTAACCGAGATTAATGCTTCCAGCATGACTTCGGAAACGTTGACGAGCGACTTCTTTCTCTATTTCAGCTTGCGATTTTTTACGTCTTGGAGAACCATACTGCTGTTCTATGGAAGTAGCTACCAATTCTGCAAGAGACACGCCTGCAACCTCGGCTTGCTGTTGCAATGCTGCGTAGACTTCATCACTTAATTCTAAGCTTAAAACCTGACTCACCGCACTACACCTCAGCTATTATATGTAATTATGAATGTCATATTAGTTTAGTTTCTTGATAATACATGACCTTTTAATTCTAACCCACGATTGCCTCAATTTAACTCTACCACCAGGATATCGGAGAGAGCTTTTGAGTATTCTGACAAAAAAGTAAATTTTGTGGCTTTAATTCTATTAATCGCATTATTGTATTTTGATATCTGGAGAACCTAAGGGATGAGTTTGAGCATCAAAAAAGAATAAATTAGGTCTTGGATTTTGATCATCACATAGTCTTTTATATAAATTAGCTTTCTTTTGTCTAATAGTGTCTGGAGAGTTGTTACTACGAATAGAGATAGCAATATTCATAGCATTACTTTTTCTTATAGCCTTCACAAGATGTTCATCTGTATCACTTAATGAATGACCAAATATCACCAAAGAACCATCATGATTTAATAATTTATTATATGCAAAGAATAAATAATCCGAACTGTTGATTGCACGAAGTTTATCCTCTGATGACCCTTCAGTAATGAATAGAGGTACATCAATCATCTCAAGTAAGTTTTGATATCCATTATTCTTTAGCTTATAAGTTCTTTCCAACTGTGGATCTCGATAAAGATGTAGAGCGCCATGAAGATATAGCACTCTTGTTGAATTACCATGAATATTAGTATTCGTAATGTCGAATCTCTTGGAATTAGTAGATACTACACTGTTCCAGAAAAAATCTTTAAAGTCATCTATATTACCTTCATCTGACATAATAGCCCAGTAAATCAATAAATCATAGTTTGTTGAGTAGACAAATTTATATTTTTTTAATTCTTCTCTTATTGTTGGTAATATGTTAGATAAATTCACTTTTTCCCACGGAACATGAACACATTTAACAGCTTCACCCAAAGCTGTTTTTATGTGTTCATGACGCTGATCCAACAGCATATATTCTTGGCTAAAAATTTTGTTTACTTTACTAGCGTTAAATAACATAGAAAGTATCCTTTCAAAATTATTCGTCCTCATTTCTTTAAATAACTGCATATCTTCAGGAGATAAAGAATGCTCAATATCCGTGCTAGAAGAAGCTTTTTCATAGAGTGATGGGTATTCAAACTTCTCCCAGACTGCACAGCTAAACCCATTGCCAAGGAAAATTCCACTTTCTTTATCAAATTGAGACTTTATTTCAGCCCATGAGTTAAGTTTTTCATCAATAAAACTCATGAATTTTACCCTATACTTATATTAGTTTTTTGCTACTATGGCATTATTTACAAAAAATTGGTGAAAAATTAAGTTAAGTCAATCGCCGTTAAAAAATTAACCTATGTAACAAAGTGTAAAGTCAGCAAAAAGCTTATAAATGAATCATTCTAGGGTTTTACAAAACTTAACATGCCTTGGTTTTATCGTGTCAACTTACTTAAGTGATTGCAAATCTACCAATAAAAAAGTACGTACCCGTAATATCTCTTGCTAAATTTGTTTTTGAGTTTATGTTGCAATTTCGTAAAAATCTGTTACATTACTTTACATGCAGTCATAACTGTTACAACATAAAAGCTCGGAATGTTATTTATGGCAAACGTTAAGAAGACTACGCCTTCAGTTTCAGAAGCTCCTAATGCTTTACGCTGGGGCTTCACTCCTCAGAGCGAAAACTGGAACGGTCGTTTTGCAATGATTGGTTTTTTATCTGCTGTTCTACTTGAAGTGTTTTCTGGTCAAGGAATTTTACACTTCTGGGGCATCCTTTAGATTTAAACGTTCTTACCTTCATTAGATTATGAGGCAAGGCGGGGATTAGTAAAATCGTCTGCCTTGCCTCGTAATCTCAAGAATTAAAAAACTTGCCAGTAACTACTTTGATGAGCGAAATATTACGCGACCTGGAGATTCTTCTTGATTAATTCGTGCATATACTCGAAGACAAGTTAAAACTTCGCCAGGAATACCACCATAGTCTAGTTGTAAGTCATCCTTGGATACAGCACAAATATCTGCATAAAGTCCTGATAATTGCCGAATTCGCACTTCATTACCTGCATTAATTGCTTCATCAGCAACTTTCTTCAGGATGCGCCGTGATTCATGTTGTAGCTTTCCCCACCAAGAATAGCGTTCAGCTGGTGGTACAAATACTAGTGAATGTATAGCTTCATCCATGTCAATCCAGGCACGGAGAATTGACAGAGGGTCAGTGTTTTTCTCAGCTTTTTGGGTGCGTTGGAAGCGATCGCTTAAAGCATTAATATATTGATCGCGCTGTTCTGGTTTGGAGTGCAAGGAAATGACATCGAAGCTAAAAACGCTCTTTAAAGCATGATGTAAATCTGGGTCTATTTCGATAAAATTCATATATAAAAATAGGAATGCTGCTGGTAAATCAGATGCATTACCTTGAGTAACTAGAGGATTTGAAAGTGGTTGTTGATACAAACTCAATCCCTGAGTTTGAACAGTACCACTCAAACCGGGGTAAATAATTTCGTCGCGGATAAAGGGAAGTTGATAAAGGTTAGAATTATCTGCGATCGCACCAACTTCTTGAGCTAAATCTAGGGTGCGCTGTCGCCAAGTTGCAGCTAAATCTTCTGGGACTCGCAGCAGTTTGCGTTGAATCTCATTCCATAAATCTGAATCTGTTTGGCTTTGCAGTTGGGAATTACCCAGATAATAACTAAGTTCTGTGTCAGAATCAAAAGCTTCTCGGAGGTGACTTAGTTTTAACTCATCTGGCGCATCTTTACAATCAGTATTTTGCTGTAGCGGTGCAGGTTGCAACAGGCTATGAAGTTCTTGCAGCACCTCATCGCATATTTTAGATCCTGGATCTAGTGGCAATTCTGTACGAGCCTGATTCAGAGTAGCCTCTAGTCCATACAGACTAAACCGCAGTAACCGGGCTAACTCTGAGTTTTCTATCTCTAATAATTGACGCAAGTGCTGCATGAATATCACCTCCAAATATTTTGATAGCGAATTAAACTCTGCGTTACTCTGCGCTAACCTTTGCGTTCCTCTGCGTTGAAAAATTAATATTTTTAAAAACGCAGAGGGGCGCAAAGTAAATACAAAAGAACGCAGAGGTTTAATGCAAGAGTTAATGTATGCCGCAAAATGGATCGCGTTCTTTATCAACTTCATTAGGTTGCAACTCTAATTCAGCAAGATAAATACATCCTTCTTCTTTCAGGCATTCTTGATTTTGTGATGTCCAGTAAGGTACTTCCCCAGCGTGCATCCGCAAAATGCCTCGCTCATCTAGAGTTACACGATATTGGCAAGGGTAATCTGTGGTTACATCTGGTTTGCTGAGTGCGCCAATTCTGATCCATTTTTTGCTGTTAGTTTCAGCATCTGTTTGATAAACATAGAAAGTGTGCTGTCCAGTTTGGGGAAATGGAGGTAAGGGATTACTAATTAACCCAATTCCTGGTTGCGTCACGCCATCGCGCAAATAGTGAAATTTATGAAACGTTTTACTACCATCATTTCCGACTTCAAATACAAGATGATAAGCATCTGGTTGATCGACAGTTGCTGACTCAATAACATTGACGGCAATATCACCATCATTCAAATCTTTATTGAAGCGTTCTACAGCAATATTCCAGTTTAATTTACCATCAGCAAATAGCGCTGAAGTTTCTGAAACTACCGATTCTAAATCAATGCCAGAAATGTCAATTAAATAATGGGGATTTCCTTGACAAAGCAATACGTTAAATTCGAGGGTTTGGTCAATCTCAAACTGGACTTTGATTTTTTTCAGAAATTCTACTTCTGGCATTTCCAATTTATTCATGAGGTTTTTGCCGTCAAAGCTTCCCCAAAGTCGTAAATCCCCTTCTTCGTAATCCTGACGGTAGATAATATTAGTTAATTGTATGCCTTGCCAATGAGTACGAACTTTAGCAACAGTTTCCCAAGGTGCGAGTTGATAAAGTTCTTGTCCAGCTTTGAATATAGTTAGTAAATCGTTGCTTTGGGTTTTGCGTTTGAAGTTGCAAGGTAAATAATAAAACAGGTTTTTGACATCAATTTCTAGCTGGTTGGCTCCCTTACGCAGCAAGCTTTTAGACTCTTCTGGATCGAATCTCAATCTTCGCAATTTCTCAGCATAGCAAGCACCAGCGGAGGTGGCTAGCTTAGTAAATTCCAACACAAAGGTAATTCGTTCTGGATTCCAGACAAAATATGGAGACTTACTAAATTCTTGATAAATTTGGCGCTGCACTATGTCTAAATTACAAGTTTTTCCAGACAAAATTAACCAATCAACTTTTTGAGAATTCCAAGAATCTTTGGTGATATCATCAGGACACAAACGACTTTCCATTAATCCTTGGGCAATTCCGATCGCTTCTTTAATTCCAGAAGCAGCGGCTCGTTCAAATTGCTGGTTGTCTAGAGTGATGCAGATGTTATTTGGATCTTTGACTTGCAATTTAACGATACTTTGGGTGAGCAATTCAGAAATTTGCTGCTCAGAAAGTGTGAAGGTTAATAGAGAATTCTCTGCTGGTGGCTTTTGCCCAAGTTTAAGTTTAGCGGCTTCTGCATAATCCCAGAGAAGATAAAAAGATTGCAGACGTTGAGGTGCTTGTTGCCAACGAGTGGGCAATACTTTCTCAGCAGTGTCAAGAGCATCTTTGTAAGCAATATCGCCTTCTGGATTCTCTCTGTCCAGACATTTTAAAAGACTGCCAGTTTTGAATTTGCCTTGTTCTAAGAAACGCTCGTTTAATTCAGAGTTAATTAAATCTTCTAGCTTTTCGCTTTCTAGATCGCCGATTGTTACTGCTGTCAACAGAAAGTCTGCGATCGCAACTTTTAATAATCTAAAGATTCGCAGTGTAATTAACTCACCACCTAACTGTAAATGACCAGATGAACCTAATAGTTTGGGGGTAAGTTTATAATAACGTCCTCCTAAACCCCGGTCTTCATAATCGGCAAAAGCTGGAGTTTTATCTTCTAAAGTCAGTTCAATTAAAGCTAAGTCTGTGGTTCCACCGCCAATATCCAAGACGAGGACATTTTGTGACCATTTGTTTCCTAGTTGGCGACAACGGGTTTTGAATGACTCAATCCCAATGTTGAGATTACCGCCAAATTCTCGCCATAAAAAAAATATTGCCACAGAAACGGCTTCATCATAAGCAGTTTGTACATCATCGATCCCCAACTGCTCTACTAATTCTCTGACTTCCTTGCGAACAACTGGTGGGGCGACAGTAGGGTAGGTGACAACTGCTGTTAAAAAATCTCCTTCAGAAAATCTGCGTTGTGCGTGTTGGCGGTAGTCTTCAGTTAACTCGATTAAATGCGCCCAAGCAGATTGGATCAGTTGGTTGGCGGTAATTGTTTCTTCTTCGCCATCTAAAATAACTGAAAACGATCGCTCTTGACCAAAATAGCGTTTGGGTGAATGGTGAAACCTGCTGATAATTTCCTTTAAAGAACCGCTTGTACCCTGAGCGATCGCTTTTTTTCTGTTATCTCTAGCTTCTCTACCCATTCGCAGTTTTAAGTCTTCTAAGTGCGAAATTTCCGACTCGCTGGGAATTTCCGTATCGCGGCGATCGATATCCAACACAACTGGAATCAGATTTTGCGACTCTAGGGTAGGGACGCGGAATACCTCATGATAAATTTGGTAAAGTTTTTTGCTGACAGCTCGGCGGAATCTCTCGCTGTTTCCTAAAGAAAGTTCAATTTGGCGAATTGCTTCTAAAAATCGCTCTTTATTATCACTTTCAAATATTTCACTCAATTGGCTGGGTTCTATCTCCAGGTTTTTGCTAATTTCTACGATGAACTTTTCCCAATCATCAGCGCTGACATCTGGTAAAGCAACTGAGGCGGGAGAACTTAGCCATTGTGATAAGCGATCGCGCAACCGTATTTCTTGTTCTTTGGGTAAAATTTCTGCGATCGGTACTTCAATTGGATCAAAAAGTGTCACTGTCGAATTTGACGTACCAAAATCTAAAGCAAACCATCCTGGAAATCTTTTTTGTAGTTTCTCACTTGGTTCTTGCTCACTATATTTGTTGAGTTGAAAAGGGTTCATTATAATATCACTTTCTTTTGTTAGTTTTATAGCAAGCTAAAAACTGTGATGTCATATCATATAAATGAAAAATTTAGAGAATTTTCATGGTAAAGACTTTTAATCGTTGGTCTTGTAACATTTATTCTCTTTAGCGTTGACAGGCCACGCCTATGCTTTTATATGAAAGGGTGTAGGCGTAGCCTAAACTAGGCATCACTATGAAAATTAGCGCAGTTACTGAGTTGATGTTGAAGATTCTTGCTCCGCTGCAAGCCTTACTTGTTCGATACTTAAATTAAGTAATTGGGCAACCTCTTCCATCGACATACCACGAGCTAAGAACTGAAGTACAAGTTCAAGTTTTGCTAGTTCTCGTCCTTGTTGGATTCCTTGTTCTAATCCTTGTTCTAGTCCCTCTTGTTTTGCTTCTTGATAAACCCTAGTTTCTTCTAACTTAACTCCTAACATTGCCTCTACCTCTTCACGACTTAAGTTTGCAAATTTATAAACAGCGATTGTTGTGATTACGTCTATTATCTCTTTCTTAGCCAAGACAGTTATCTGTTCTTGTTGCACCCGCTCGATTAAACGTTTCGCTTCTTGCACCATTTGAGTCTCTGAGGCAATAGTCAACTGCATCAAACTGATACCTACTTTTTGCTCATCAGGACTACCTAACTCATCTAAATAAATTCGTTGTACTTGGGAACTGTTCAGTAATGATCTATGAATAGTGGTGTTTTCCGGTTCCAAGCTGCGAGACTGTAAAATAATTACCCCGTACCAGTCATCGTAAAGGGACGGATTACGATACATATACAGCATGGATTCGGAGAAAAAGCGATGGTACAGTAACTCATCTGTCTTGGAAAGTTGCTCTACTTGGGGAGACCCCAAGACCGCACTTTCCGCTTTTTGGAATTGTACCTCAGCAAAAAAGATCGTCTGAGATGTGGCATCCGGTGGAGGTAAAAATACCCCATCAATCCGAAATGTTGGTTCTTTAACTTCAACTGATTCAAAGCGATAGCTAGCAGCTTCTACTGGTGGTTGTTCTACTAACTCAAAAAATAATCCTGGGACACGCTTAAAAATTGTATAAAAAATCGCATCACGTCTCACAAATACATCCTCATCTCTCTACACGATCGCGTCATCTCAAATTCAAATCAACCTGAGTGAGAAACTACGGCGATTTCTGAAATAATCTGTAACCAAGTAGGAATTTGGATCTCAGATGGTAATTCTCCAGCTGCCAAATATCTTAGTAAAGTTTCTTTTTTTGAAAGGTTTTGCAGACTAGGAATAATTTGATCTAAAATGCCTTCTAGTTCAGAATTAATTTGCTGATTAACTTCGCTAACATACTGCACAAGATGCAGGCTGGCACTAGCAGTAATTTCATCTCGCAGTCGCAGTACTAAAAGTTGATGATTAGTCGATCTGGGTAAGCCTTGGCTTTTCTCTGGTGCCCAATCAAAGATTTGACCAACGTTGTGTTTATCATCTTGACGTGCTAAAGGAAAGATAATTTCCGGTGCAACGGTTTTGTCTTTACTACTGATTTCAGCGATAATTGCTTCTTTCCATGCGTTAGGGTCGCATCCTAGTAGTAATTTATAAAATAGATCCGCATCTTCAAAACCAAATTTTTCTTCGATTTCCTGTTCCATTTCTGGGTAGAAAAATGCCTGCAATTGTTCGCGTTCTGGGGCGATATAATTTGATAATTGATTTAATAAATCTACCACGGCTTGATGAATGCGATCGCGGGCAAAATCTTCTACTTCTTTAACGGTTTTTTCAAATACTGGATAAAAATCATCACTCTTAGTCGGAAGGGAAGTATTTACGCGGTTTCCCCGATCGAATAATTTTCCGGCTGCACCTTTAGATTCTGCCAAAGCGATCGCTCCATTATTGGCTTTGTTGAAGAGTAAAGTCCACTGGTTCCAATTGAGGATTTTAAAGGTGAGTTCGTCTTTAACTACATCGCTGACAACAACACCGCGCCGATCTTTGAGTGGTTCTTTGCCAATATCTTTTTGAAAATTTCTGTAGATTTTATCTAAGCTTTCGACCAAAAAACGCAATTCGATAAAAGCGGGACTATCGCCTGTGGGGATGCCTTGCTCGTGAATTTCATCTATGATGTCTTTCAAGTGATCTTGTTGCTGATTCACCACATCAGCAGATCTTTTAGTATCTTCATGCAGTTGCTTGAGACCATGAGTAGCTACGTGAGTTTGAATCAATTCCCGCAGCTTACTAAGTCCCCCATCTTGAACAAAGTAACCCAACTGTCTGCCTAAATAGCTACGGGTATTAGATTCTAGCAGATGTTTACTTAATAGCTCCCATTTATCTTGTAGCCGTTTAGACCGATCTAGATAATCAGGATAGTCCAAGTTAGTCAAAAACTCTGGCGATCCAGCTTTGACTGTAGTAGAACGTTTTGCCAATTCAGCCAATCCCAATAGTGGCGACAGTAAAACGATGCGGTCTTTTTGGGTTGTAAACGCTTGTGCGCCATCAATGGTAGTTTGCAGAACTTTGAGTTTTTGGAGTACCGTTTCTTCCTGCAAATATGAGCTATCTTCAATCAATTGATCGAGTTCTCTTTCGCCACCCTCGCTATCTAGAGGTAGTTGATCGAAGCGACCCACACCGACGAGAATTAAATCTTTCAGGTCTTGTCCCGGTCGCTGCTGCTGCATCATGGTGAAGATTTTATTAGCGCGATCGCTCCCTGGAGATTTACCATTTAGCAATACCAAAATTGTCTGTACTTCTGCTAATTCCCGCAATGACAAAAAGGTATCTCTAGCCCCGGAATTAGCAGCCCCCAATCCCGGAAAGTCGATGAGAATAAATTTAGCTGCATCTGCAAAATCCCAAATTTCCCGTGAGATTTTCACATCGATATCTACGCGGCGGATCAGTGGAAAGCTGTTTTGCAATAACTTTGTTGGTAGCCTCTGGGGTGGACTCGGTAATCGGATATGCGCTGGAGGTAAATCCTCAAATTTCAGAGTTTGGATTGCCATTGGCTGTTCAACGAGCTGTAGCCCCTGACGAGCAGTGATAGCATCAATTTGGTAATGTCCACCACACATAACCTCCCCATAAGCTTGATAAGCCCGCAGGAATAGTACCAACTCCCTCAGTAAATAACGTAGCTCTAAATTGTTACTGCTATTCCATGCTTCTTCACACCAGCTAATAATATCTGTGCCTGAGTTGAGTTTTGATACTGGTATCGGAGGAAGCCCTGCTGCTGTTGTTCGTTTATTGGCTTCCCCTAGCATGAAGCGTAAACACTCATGTACTCCTTCATGAGAAAGATACTCTACCGTAAAGTTACTTAATTGCGTTGTTGCAAAATCGTCTTGCGGGAGAATGTGTATGGCAGTAACATTACCTGTAGTAGGGTTTTCACTGACTGGCAAACCATCTGCATATCCAATTAGACTGCCTAAAAGTAAGGTTTTTCCACTACTAAATTCTCCCATCACACCAATTTTGACAGGCGAAGTTGCCAGGTCTACAGTTTTCTGGGCAGCCGATCGCAAACGAAGAAGACAGTCATCAAGACTAGCTGGAACCCAATCTTCTTGTTTAGAAGGGTACTGGGGCACAGAATCTATCTTTCGGAGGATGAATTCGCCGTACTCCTTAAAACGGCCCAGTTTATCTGGTTCCATAAAGTAGTTTCCGCCTAACATTAATTTCTGTGAGCTTTATAACATATAAAATGCAATTACCAGCAATTGTTGCAACCAGTTGATATCACATTTAGCATTTCTCTCATTTAATTTGCGATTTTGTTATAGCAATCCTAAATCATTCGTGAGATTTGTTCTCTTTTCTTGGCATACTTTTCTACAAGATGCTGCGCGTACCTTACAAGGAAGCAAGCTACATGTAGTGTCTCGTAGAGAGATAGTTCGTCATCACCTAGATTTATCATCACTCAGATAGGATTGCTATATAAGGCATTTTGACTAGTCAAGACAAGTTTAAAAAATTGGGTTTTGTAGGGAACAATAGAAAAGAATACATCCATCATCATCCAGGATTACAAATAAATAAAGTTGGCTTTTATACCACTAAGGAGTTAGTAACTGCTTCATACAGATGTGGTTATCAAACTCTTTTATACCTCCGATTTTAAGCAAGCTAGATCCATCAGCCAGATTTTAATTCATGCTGAATTCTTCTTGATAAAAAATCAATATTTATTTTGAATAAAATTCCTGATTATTGTGAATTTATGATAAAGATGTAAATGCCTTGCAGAGAATCATATAGTTTCCGTAAAGCTAAATCAGGTTTTTGAGCAATGCAATTACATAGCTAAGATAAATTTCTCAGTGACTTCAAAAAGAAACAAAATCAAACAAGTTACCTGATATAGAGATAGTTTAAATTTCACAAAAGATGCTGGAGTTAATCTTAATGATAACTTCAGCTTTTTTTCAATTTATTTACAGTAAAAGAGGAATTTATACATATAAAAAAATAAATAAAGTATTAAGATCGTTAGCAGGTTTGCATAAACAAGATTATATCCATGTATTAAAAAATTGTATTTTCAGCATATTACCTTAATAATTTAGGCAGAGCAGGCAGGCAAAAGTGTTTTCTAAAAAGGTGCAGAGCTACGTTAAACAAATCATAGTTGAAGAGGAAATTGCAGATAGAGAATGGGCAACAGAATTAGCAAAAGCATTAGAGCAACTGCAAACTGAAATTACCAAACGTCAAGCAGTTGAAGCACAGTTACGCCAAAAAACATCAGAATTTGCAGCGATTTTGCAAGTACTTCCTGATTCATACTTCCGCCTTGATGCTGATGGAAGTATTCTGGATTACATGCCAGAAAAGATGGATAGTTTGTATATTTCATTACCAGAAGATTATCAGGGCAAGAGTTTGCGAGAATGCTTACCGACTGCTGTAGGCGATCACTTCCACCAAGCAATAAATCAAGTACTTGAAACTCAATCTGTAGTCAGTTTTGAATATACCTTACCGCTACCAGAAGAAAATAATAATTTTGCAGCGAGATTATTACCATTACCAGACCAGCAAATCATAGTTTTGATCCGCGACACCAGCGACAACATCCAAGCAGCCTTAATAGAAAGCGATGCCAAGTTCCGCAGCATTGTAGAAAATGCCAACAACGTTATTTTTGCGCTGACACTTGAAGGGGTATTTTCCTACGTTTCTCCTAACTGGACTGAGATTTTTGGGCATGAGGTTGCAGAAGTTGAAGGCAAATCTTTTATTCCCTTTATACATCCTGACGATGTACATATTTGTACAGATTATTTCCAAAGAATTTTAACAACAGGCAAGAAACAAGAGGCAATTGAATATCGAGTCAAACACAAAAATGGTAGTTGGCGATGGCATACAAGCAACTCATCTGCGATTAAAGACGCTAATGGCAATATTTTATACTTTGTTGGTATTTGCTATGACACTACCGACCGTAAAGAAGCAGAAGTCGCTCTAGCAGAACGAGCGCGTTTAGCAAATTTTCGTGCCGATGTAGACGCGGCGTTGACCCAGAGTGACAGCTTACAGAATATGATGCGTCGCTGTACTGACGCCTTAATTGAACATCTTGATGCAGCCTTTGCTCGCATCTGGACGCTGAACAAACAAGACAACGTATTGGAGTTGCAAGTCAGTTCTGGGATGTACACCCATATCAATGGGCCTCATAAATGTGTGCCAGTCGGTCAATTCAAAATTGGTTTGATTGCCGAAGAGGGCAAACCCCATTTAACTAATTCTGTGCAGACAGATCCTCGTGTAGGTAACAAAGAGTGGGCACAGCAAGAGGGTATGGTCGCCTTCGCTGGCTATCCCTTAATTGTTGAAGATGAAACTGTAGGGGTGATAGCGATGTTTGCCCGCCAAACAGTGACAGAATCAACTTTCACAGCATTAGAATTTGCCGCTCAAGAGATTGCCATTGGTATCAAGCGCAAACAAGCAGAAATTGCACTCAGAGAAAGCGCCCAACGAGAAGCATTACTCAATCGTCTTTCTAATCAGATTCGAGCTTCTTTGGATCTCAATCACATTGTGGAAACCGCAGTGCAGGAGATTCATAACTTATTCCAGATTGATCGCTGCGTCTTTTTTTGGTATCGGCAAGATGTTGATGTACCCTACTGGGAGAGAGTATATGAGGCGAAAAATTTATTTTTACCCTGCCTGCTTAACGACCAAGAAGCAACTAATGGAGAAATCGAACTAATCGCAGCCAAAACCTTGAACGGAGAAATCATCCGCATTGATGATGTCGAGACTGTGGACGATTCCATAGGACGACAGTTTTTGCAGGATTTTGGTTTCACTGCTTTTATGTCGCTACCCGTACACACCCAGTCTGGCGAAATTGGTGCATTTAGCTGTGGTTATTGTAGTGGCTTTCGTCCTTGGCTAAACAACGAAGTAGAGTTACTACAAGCAGTTACAGTTCAACTAGCGATCGCTATTGACCAAGCTAAACTTTACACCCAAAGTCGCATTACTGCCCAAACTGCTCAAGACAAAGCCCAACAACTAGAAGCAGCACTGTTAGAACTTCAACAAACTCAAACGCAACTGATTCAAACTGAAAAAATGTCCAGTTTAGGACAATTGGTTGCAGGTATTGCCCACGAAATCAATAATCCCGTTAATTTCATCTACGGCAATATTAGCCACGCCCGTGAATATACTAAGGATTTGCTGCACTTAGTAGAACTTTATCAACAGAGCTATTGCCTACCAACACCAGAGATCGATCAACAAATCAATACCATTGATTTAGACTTTCTCAAGCAAGATTTACCCAAAATCCTGGAGTCTATGAAGATGGGATCTGAACGCATTCGGCAGATTGTCCTATCTTTACGCAATTTTTCTCGCCTTGATGAAGACGGTATCAAGGCAGTGGATATTCATGAAGGGATGGATAGCACCTTGCTGCTGTTGCAAAATCGCCTAAAAGCCAAACCAGGACATCCCGAAATCCAAGTAATTCGAGATTACGGCAATCTACCACCAGTAGTCTGTCATGCCGGACAGATGAATCAGGTGTTTATGAATCTGTTGACAAATGCGATTGATGCTTTAGAAGAGTCATACCCTGCAAAAAGGCGAAGCGCCTATGTCAAGAGTCATACCCTGCAAAAAGGCGAAGTGCCTATGTCATTAGTAAACAACACT
This sequence comes from Nostoc sp., assembly GCF_036917535.1. Taxonomy (GTDB): domain Bacteria; phylum Cyanobacteriota; class Cyanobacteriia; order Cyanobacteriales; family Nostocaceae; genus Nostoc. The sequence goes on along the minus strand of NZ_JBALDA010000050.1, from coordinate 43,687 downwards.
GAACAAAGGACAAATGAACCGCAGTTGCTTCTCCTGTCAGAGACGCTGCGCGTAGCTTGCTTAAGAGCAGGGGTACAAGCCGGGAAACCCGACGGCAGTTGCTCCACTTGGGAAGACCCCATCGCCCTTGGCGTCTCCCCTTGGGAGAAGACCGCACTGCCTCCCCAATGCACTGCCTCCCAAGGACAAATGATTTTTCCACAAATTCGCATTCGCAGCCTCATTCAAGAAGACCATGTAATCATTAGAATTGCTGACAATGGCCCAGGCATGAGTGAGGAAGTACGCAAACGCTTATTTGATCCATTCTTCACGACAAAACCTGTGGGTAAAGGTACAGGTATGGGATTATCAATTAGCTACCAAATTATAGTCCAAAAACACGGTGGAAAGATCCAGTGTATTTCAGCACCAGGAGAAGGTGCCGAGTTTGTTGTGATGATTCCACTAAAGCAAGAACCCTCAACGTAGATATCATATTGTGTCTGGCTAAAGACTTATCATTTAGGCAGTAGGAGCAGGGGCCCAGAGGGCAAGTAGCACCGGGAAAAAGGCTTTTGGGTTGGGATTTTTGCACAGATTCGGTAATCATAAGTGATTAACTGGGTTTGGTATCAACAAAATACAGATATGAATGAGTGAAAAAAATGTAGAGATGTAGCACTGCTACGTCTCTACAAGGTTCTGGATAACGCATATTTAATTTCTGGAGATATCTAATCTTAATCTAAGCTTAATCAAAAATTAACCTAATAGTTGTTAACTAAGATCAACTCACTTTTTGCTGCAACATTTGAACCCCCTCAATAACCTAAAATTTACAGGAATTGGGGGGATTATTTCTTTAAGTATAGGGAATTAGGTTGGAAAAAAGTTGTAATGGTAGTACTATCTTTGCGTAGGCGTAGCCAATCCAGATAATGTACACAATGAACTGCACCTACGCACCTGACAAAAAAATCCCTGAGTATAAATAAAATAGAAGGCTGGATGATACAACCGCAAAGTCAAAATAGTATCACCTACACACGCGTTATCCACCTAAGTCATGTAATTGACGTAGATATTCCCCAATGGTCTGGAGATCCCACAGTAGAATTTGAAACTGTGGCTGAACTAAATAATGATGGCTATTACCTGCGGCGTTTCTCTTTGGGGGAACATAGTGCTACTCATATCAACGCCCCTAATAGTTTTCATAGTTCTGCTGTGGGAATTGACCAATACCCAGCCCAGTCTTTGGTTGTACCTGCGGTAGTCATAAATGTTTGTCAAGCTACAGCAGTAAATCCTGATTATGCCCTGACTATTGCTGATATTTTGGTTTGGGAAGCAGAATACGGTGAAATTTCTGGTGGCTGCGTAGTTATACTGTATACTGGTTGGCAAAAAAAGTGGTTGGATAAAAGTGCATTCCTAAATCATGATGCTCAAGGGATTCCCCACTTTCCTGGATTTGGCAGCGATGCAACTCAATTTTTACTTGATCAACGGCAAATAATTGGGGTAGGAATTGATACTCATGGTGTAGACCCCGGACAGGATAACAGTTTTACGATTAACCGCCTAATTTTAGAACAACCGCGCATTGTGTTAGAGAATCTGACAAATTTGGATCAACTGCCACCTAAAGGTACTACTCTAGCGATCGCAGTTCTGAGGTTACGTGGTGGTTCTGGTTCTCCTGTGGGGGTATTGGCGTTCGTGCCTTAAGGCAAAGAATTCAGAACTCAAGAGTCGGAATTCAGAATTGATACTTAATAATAATGATATACAGGGCAATCAAACGGTGTAACTTGTAATGAATGCTGAAGAGCTTCTCAGACGTTATGAATCAGGAGAACGAGATTTTTCTAAAGTCGTTTTGAAAGGTCTTCAGCTAAATCACCTTGATTTGAGTGACATCAATCTCAATCAAGCTTGGCTTGAATCTACTTGTTTGATGGGAACCAATTTAAGCAGTGCAAACATAAGCGGTGCTAATCTGAGATTTTGCTACTTAGGTTCTGCCAATTTAACCAATGTTAATTTAAGTAACTCACAAATAGAGGCAACTAACTTTAACGAAAGTAATTTAACCAATGCTGATTTAATCAAAACGTTTCTTTGTGACTCTAGTTTAGTTAGAACGAATTTAACCTCAGCAACGATACAGGAATGTAATTTATCAGGTTCTTTCTGTCGCCAAACAATTTTTCTAAACGCTAATTGGGATTGGAATTACACTGACGTAATTTTTCATGAAGCTATATTACCTAATGGAAAAATTGAAAGTTATCACTATCAACCTAGCAAGGCTGTTGAGTCATTACAAAAATGCTATGACTCAGGAGAGAGAATTTTTACGTTTGAACGTTCTTTAGATTTGACAGGAATTAAATTAAGTTACAGTACTCTTCATTTCAGATGGGTTTCAGACTGTGAGCTACGTTATGCTGAATTGAGAAACTGTAATTTTGAAAGTTCAAATATTCAAAAATCTTTTTTTGATTTTGCTGATTTGAGTGGTTCTGTTTTTAAGGAAGCAGGTTTAGCTGATAATTCCTTCATTGCCGTTAATTTAAGTGACGTAAGTTTTCAAGAAGCATATTTATATGAAGAAGCTAATAACCACGGGTGTTGCTTTGATGGTGCAATCTTTTGTAGAACGATTATGCCAGATGGAAGTACTAGAAATAAAGGATGTTAAAAATGCAGTTGAACAAATGCAATGAAGTCAACAGTATCAATCTGTAAAACCGCCCTGCTTTACCTTTGGGTGAGATAAAAACCTGACTCCTGACTTGACGATAACGTAGAAAGTAAGCAAGCTTAGTACACAAATTCCACTAAATTATCATTCGGAGGTGTTTGTGATGATAACTCCACTATCTTGCCGTAATTATATAGACGGTCAATGGTTGAGTGCTGTAGGAGAAGCAACCCTAGAAAGTCGCAACCCTGCCGACAAAACCGAAGTCGTTGCCACATTTCCCCGTTCTCAAGTTAAAGATGTAGATACAGCGGTAGCCGCTGCCCGCAAAGCCTACCGCAGTTGGCGCCAAGTCCCGGCCCCTGCGAGGGCAGAATACATCTTTCGCGTTGGGGAAATATTACTCCAGCATAAAGAAGAACTTGCCCAGTTAATCAGTCGGGAAATGGGTAAACCCTTGACGGAAGCTAGGGGAGATGTCCAAGAAGGTATTGACTGTGCCTTTTACACTGCTGGCGAAGGAAGGCGACTATTTGGGCAAACCACACCCTCGGAAATGTCCAATAAATTCGCCATGACTATGCGGATGCCCATCGGAATCTGTGCCTTAATTACTCCCTGGAATTTCCCGGTAGCAATTCCTTGCTGGAAAGCTATGCCAGCCTTGGTGTGTGGCAATACAGTCATCCTCAAACCTGCTGAAGATACTTCCGCCTGTGCAACTAAATTGATTGAAATTTTTCAAGAAGCAGGTTTACCACCAGGAGTAATTAACTTGGTGCATGGTGTGGGAGAAGAGGCGGGGAAAGCTTTAGTTGAGCATCCTGATGTTGATTTAGTATCGTTTACTGGTTCTTCAGAAACGGGTGCTTTTGTCGGCGCTACTTGCGGACGCACTTACAAACGTGTCTGTTTGGAAATGGGTGGTAAAAACGCTCAAGTGGTGATGGAAGATGCCGATTTAGAACTTGCTCTTGATGGTGCAGTGTGGGGAGCGTTTGGGACAACTGGGCAACGGTGTACGGCTACTAGTCGGCTGATTTTGCATCGTGATATCAAGGAAAAATTTACCGCTATGCTTTATGAGCGTACCAGTAAGTTACGCTTGGGTGCTGGCACTGACTCTGATACAGATATTGGCCCGATAGTCAATGAAAAGCAACTCCAACAGGTAAGCAAGTATTTGAATATCGCTCGTGAGGAAGGAGCAAAGGTTTTAATTGGTGGGGAAATTGCTAGTGAAGGCTCATTGAAAAACGGTTATTTCTTTCAACCAACTATTTTGACTGATGTAACTCCTGATATGCGCGTTGCTCGTGAAGAGATATTTGGGCCAGTGGTGGCATTAATTGAGGTTAGCTCCTTTGAGGATGCGATCGCAATTCTCAACGATAGCAATTATGGTCTTTCTTCTTCAGTTTACACCCGCGATATCAATCGGGCTTTTACTGCCATGCGCGACATCGAAGCAGGTATCACCTATATTAACGGCCCGACTATTGGGGCAGAGGTACACTTACCCTTTGGTGGTGTGAAACAAACTGGTAACGGACACCGCGAAGCTGGAACTACTGCTTTGGATGTTTTCACAGAATGGAAAAGTGTCTATGTTGACTTCTCTGGAAGTTTACAACGCGCTCAGATAGATAATCGTAGTTAATTATCTGCAAATGGACTTGGGTTAAGGTTTGATTATCCCTAACCCTCCTTAAATTTGAATCTGCTCTGCTGCTTTAAACGGTTGCAAACTCAGTGTATTTCCTCGCTTCTGGAGGCTGAAAAGCTAAGACAATATCACTGGCAGGAACATTTAAACGTATTAACTCAGTTGCTATTCCTTCCTCAGTCAAATCTTCTTCAATATAAATTTTCTCATTTTTGATGCGAATATAGACAGAAATTCCTTTAACTCTTTTCCCTTGTTTCCAACCAATATTGAACCACAAATATTGACTTCTCTCATCATCAAACATTAATACTTCATCTATATCAACAACAGGAACTTGTGAAGATATTCTTTGATACTCTGTTAATATTTGCTTAATTGTCTTTTGATGTTGAGTTAACTTATCCATTTTACAATCTCCTGTTGATTCATATTAATAACTAATAGTAAAACTTGATACTTTGCCAAAATTAATTTAATTGCAACTTTTTGAAAGAAATCTTCATAAATGATTTCACTTATTGCCAAATATAATTGCTGTTCAGGATATTCAAGAGAAAGTAGAGCTTTATAAATGAGATACTGACCTAATGCGGTTTCAAAATCACGCATAGGAGAACGGCTCAGAAAACTTTTAATTTCAATAACAATTTGTTTTCCTTCTCTACTTGCGGCAATGGTTTTTTCACCAGCTAGATCAGCAAATAGTTTAACTTCTTCATATTTTATCGGATAAGGATCGGCTGTAATTATCCAACCATCTTTAATTAAGGCATTTTTAACCGCATCATGGTATACATCTTTTGCTGGCATTTTTTCCCTGATAATCTAGAGGAAGCAGCTATTGGGATAGTTAATATAATTGTACTAAAGGCGGTTATGTTTGTGATAATTCGTTCTTTGGAAGTAACTTACCTGGTTCTGGTAGTAAACCCAGTTTGATACGAAAATTTTTCTCGGAATCAACTGACGTGCAATAACCGCCCATTTCGGTTGTCGTTAGACATCGCTTGCAGAAGTTTGGGATAATCTAGAAGATATTCAGTCAGTAGCTTGAAATACCTATGACTAGTAAGGAAGAATTAAGAAGTGTTGCCTCAGAAATTCAATTGTTTAATAATATTGAGCAAAAAGAAACATTTTTGTTTGTGATAGGGGCGTTATTTTCGAGAGTTATTAGTTTGAAAAAAGCCGCAGAAATCATGGAAATAAAACCTGATGTATTTATTGAGCTATTAGATTTGATGGGGCTGGAATTTTCTTACTTGACTGAACAAGATATCGCTATAGAGAAGGATTGGTAGGGTGTGTGAAGGTTGTTTTAATTCTTCTCCATTAATCTTTTTATCGTGTCTGGAATTTCTTGATATTTTTCTAGATTCTGACGATGACTTTTTTTGCCAAATTTTGTTGCAGAAGAAATCAGTGCTAAATCTGATGCAGCTAGTCAGCAGGTAAAAGCTTTAATTGATGTCGAGAAAATATTAGTCAAAGAAATTCAATTACTTTCCTTAGCCAATCGTCTAAATATACGACTAGGGAGAGGAGAATCAGAGGCCATTGCTTTAGGTACTGAGTTACAAACAGACTACATAATTTTAGATGACTTCGCAGCCAGAAAAGAAGCAACTCGACTGGGATTAAATGTTAAGGGAACCTTAGCAGTCATCAAGAAACTTCAGGTAGATGGCAAAATCACCATTAGTAGCACAGACCAATTGTATCAAGACATCCTGGCAATGAATTTCAGAGTCAAGCGATCGCTCTTTGATGCCATTTTCTCAGATTAGATGCAGAGTTCGCAGAAGTTGCTTCAGGGTTCGCAAAAACTACTTCAGGGTTGACAGAAGTTGCTTCAGAGTTCATTTTTGTCTGCTGCGATCGCCTAATTATAAAAACTAATTGCCAGCGAAGCAATGTTTGAGCCTTGCGATCGCTCTTTGATACCATTTTTTCAGATTAGCTGTGCGATCGCTTAATTATAAAAACTCATTGCCAGCAAAGCAATCTCTATGTGTTGCGATCACTCTTTGATACCATTTTTTCAGATTAGCTGTGCGATCGCTTAATTATAAAAACTCATTGCGAGCAAAATAATCTCTAAGTCTTGTGAGCTTTGCTCGCTCTAACAAATAAATCTTTTTGTTTTGCTTAAAAACGCAAAAAAGACCGCAAAACAACTACTTTTAGTCGAATAATGTAGAGTAGAAAAAGTTTGCAAAAAGTTGCGTTGCAGGATTGGTTAAAAGTAAAAACACAACCCCAAAGTATTCACTTAGCTGGTTCTGGTGGTAAACCGAGCTTGGCACGAAAAACCTCATCATATTTAGCCTTATCCCAATTCTTAGCAGATTTAACTTGCTCAGAAGTTAAGCTTTTAGCAGCCCTGAGGTTAGTATCTTTGAGGTTAGTACCTTTGAGATAGGCACTTTTGAAATTGGCAGATCTGAGGTCAGCACCACTGAGGTTGACATTGACTAGTTTGGCATTCCTCAGATCTGCATTGCTAAGGTCGGCATCGTAGAGGTTGGTATTTTTGAGGTTGGCATCGCTAAAGTCAACATCGTTGAGGTTGGTATCGCTAAGGTTGGTGTTGAATAGTGAGATACCACCGAGGTTGGCATGACCGAGGTTGGCATTTCTCAGGTTGGCACCGCTAAAATTGGCATCTCTTAGGTTAGCATATCTTAGGTCAGCATTGCTCAAATCTGCATTGCTAAGGTCGGCATCGCTAAGGTTGGCACTGCTAAGGTTGGCACCACTGAGGTTGAAACCGTGAAATTTGGCATTGCTGAGTTCAGCATATCTAAGATCAGCATTACTGAGGCTGATTTTAGATAGGCTGCTATTTCCTTTTACTAGTGTTTCAATTGCTTTTTTTCTTTCTTCCTCTTCCTGTACGCTAAGCACTCGAAACCCCTCTACTATGAACAGCTTCTCACCATAGCTAAAATACGGATAATTGCTTCTACCTACAGCAAGAACTATAATAGTTAAGCCAAACCCAACGAGCTTAAGGCGATTATTCCATTTTTGCTTAATGCTTTTTTGAATAAACTCAAGAGCTTGGTCAGATAGCCGCAGGTTTGCAGATTGCTTGTTCTGAAACGCCTTGGCATCTGTCAAGGGTTTTCCTTGGAGGAGATAGTCTTTCGCCTTCCCCTTTTTTTGCCACTCATAAGCCGTTGCCTCAATTTTTCGCTTTTGTATAAGATACTCTCGACTTTCATTCACCCACTTATGCAACAACGACCAATGGCGAATCAATGCTTCATGAGCCACATCTACTACAGCAACTTGACCAGAACCAGATTCTTTCTCTGTTACGGTACTGGTGACAACTAATTTCTCATCTGCTAAGCGTTGAATTACCTTATTAATCACAGCTTCTGGATACTGTGAAGTAACTAAATCTCGTTGCAAAACCTGTCTGCGTGTGTCTTCTGTTCCTTCTCCCAACTGCGTCAATTCTAAAAAAATCCGCTTGGTTGCCTGCTGTTCCTCTGGTGATAACAACTCATAAAATTCTGTAGCGCGTTTTTGTAATGTTCCCCTAACTCCACCCAGTTTGGTATAGGCGCTAAGAGTTAATCGTTCCTCAGTCCTTTGCTTCCACAGTTCTGTCAGCGTGTACTGCAACAACGGTAAACTCCCCGGTGAATTTTCTACATCTGCAATCATTTGAGAAACTAATTCCGGTTTTACTGCTAAGTTCACCTGTTGGGCAGGTTTGATAATTGCTATTTCTAATTCCTCCTTATTCATCGGTGTTACTGTTACTAAATGCTCTTGAATCTTCTTAGCTAGTCCGCCATACTCTTGTTCAAGACATTTGCCAAAGAAATCAGCCCGCATTGTAATTATTAGGCAGAGTTTATTGTCATCTCGTTGCAAAGCACCTAGCACACATTCAAAAAACTGCTGTCGTTTTGTAATGTTTTGACATTGAGTAAAAGCTTCCTCAAACTGATCTACCACTAGCATCACCCGCTGATTTTGGCTAGCAGTAATCAACTGTCCTAAACCAACTGCGCCTCTAGCTATTAATTCTTCAGCTTTTGTTAATTGTGAGGCTCGGTCAATATCTGATAATTCTAATTCTACAAATGCCAGTGCTAAATTTTGTAAGGGATTAATCCCTGGTCGAAATATTTTCAACTGCCAAGTATCGCTACCTGATAACCTACGTCCTAACTTTAATTGATAAAGTAAACCCGCTCTGACAACACTAGACTTACCACTTCCTGACGCTCCCAACACAGCAAGGAAATTACCCGATCGCACTTTTTCTAATAATTCGTCGGTTAACGCTGTTCTGCCATAAAATAAGTTGGCATCTGCTTCTGTGCAATCAAAATGAGACAACCCTTTGTAAGGACAAATAGTTGATACCTGTACGGTGGAGTTAACAACAGAGGAATTCCATTTGCGGGTGAGATTAATTGCTTCACCAGAGTTAGCAAAAATGGGACGCTGGGGAAACGGGTGATGTTCTTGGTTGAGCAAGTCTACTAAGGTGTAGTTACTCACCCAACGGTCTTGTTTTGGTTCCAAACCTTTGAGCAGTGAGGCGGTGAGAACGCTGTGTTGGCTGTTAATCTCTTCAAAAGCTACTTCAAAATCACGAGAAGCCGCAATAAAACACCTGTCTCTGCCTTTACCGCGATCGCCTGGATCTGCCTCTGCAAAATTTAGCACTTCCCCGCTATAGCAGCAATCCAAAATTACAATTTGTTGTCTGACTTCACTTTCTTGCAGCAGTCGCCGCAGCCATTGTAGAGATAGTCCCCAATTACCCGCATCGGGGTTGACTTCACTCGTCGCTAAATAACCTTCCTGAATTCCTAAATTTTTCCGCAATCCATGACCAGAAAAATACAACAGCGCGGTGTCTGGCGGCTTTCCGTCTGGCTTAAACAATTGGGCGATCGCTCTTTCTAACTGAGTTAAACTAACTTTAGTTTGCTTACCAATGCGAATCGTCTCATTTTCCTTGTCTTTGACTGCTGGCAGCCGCGTTACCCGAAATTCACCATATTGTTGTAAGATTTGAGCGATCGCTTCAGCATCCGTAGCTGGTGCGTTGAGACATTTTAAGCGGTCATACGTATTAATTCCCACCACCAAAGCGTCTCGACTCATCTTAGAAAACCCTATGATAGTTGTGCCGAATTATTTCCAGCTACAAGAAATTTACCGCATTTTCCGTAAAAATTTGTAGTTAGCACATCTGGGCTACCCTACACGCAATTCTTTTAGGCAAGATTTATCCTATGACTCAACTTACACCTATTCAGTTAGAAGATGGCACGATTATTTACGTTGAAGCTACAGATAATATAGATGCTCCAGCAGTCATTACCGAAGTTTCTCCAGAGGGAGAAGAAGAAGCACTAATTGATAAGGGATGGGATGCTGATGCTGCACAAAAACAGATAGTGCAAAATTTCCAAGCAATTGAAGGTACAATTCGGGCTTACACTGTTTATTCACTTAATGCTTTTAAGAAAATCCCTGTTGCTAATATTGATAAAGTTACTCTAGAATTTGGCATCAAAGTTGGCGGTGAAGCAGGTATACCTTACGTAACTAAAGGCACGGCTGAAAGCAATCTTAAGGTAACGGTAGAGTGTTCATTTCCTGACCAATTGGAAAAACAAACTCAGCAATCATGAGTCAGAATATTGGTGCTGGTAAAATTTCGATTATTATTCCAGTTATTAATGAAGCAAGAAATATTAAAGAAGCAATTGCGACTACTCAACCTAATTTAAATATAGAAGTCATAGTAGTAGATGGTGACTCAAAGGATGACACAGTAGAAATAGCCCAGTCTTTAGGTGTCAAAGTTATTTCATCATCTCCCGGTCGTGCTATTCAAATGAACGCTGGTGCTTTAGCGGCTAGCAGTGAGATTCTGTTATTTCTTCATGCAGATACCCGTTTGCCAACGGGGTTTGATGAGATGATTCGCACAGCACTAAAACAGCCTGAGACTGTGGCTGGTGCTTTTAAGTTGTGGATTGATGCGTCACTTTTAAGTTTACGATGGGTGGAGTGGGGAGTAAATTTGCAATGTCTACGACGGGCTATGCCTACGCATTTTTACCAAATTCCTTATGGCGACCAAGCAATTTTTTTAACAAAAGCAGTATTTCAGCAAATCGGCACTTTTCCCGAATTGCCTATCATGGAAGACTTTGAATTCATGCGTCGTTTAAAAGCGAAAGGACATATTGCAATTATCTCCACACCAGTTGTTACCTCAGCTCGTAGATGGTTGCAAAAGGGAGTATTCAAAACTACGCTACTCAATCAAATAGTAATTATTGCTTATTTACTTGGCGTTTCACCTGAGCGAATTCGTCGCTGGTATCGCCGAGAAAAATTTAAGAGGGTTTAAGCTGTTTCTCGTGTAGGTAGTATATCTTGGGGTCATTGGATTTGAAGTGTTGAGCTTCGGTGTTGAGTCTTTGAAGCTGAAACTTCAGGTTTTGAATATAAAACTTCAGGCTCTGAACACGAAACTTATAAAAATGAGGAAGCCTGACTCCCAAGGAGTTGCTTTGCGATCGCCAAACCACATTTTACTCCTTTTTATGTTAAAGCATGGGTGCAACAGATGCCGCTAACAAGCGAGCTTGAAAGTCAGTTAAAGACTGCAAAAATAAAAGCATATACTGCCTCTGCTGTCAACCATATTTAGCAGGATGCTGTAACTAATTTAGCCCAAATGCGACGTACTAATTCAGGTGTGGTTACTGGGGATTGGGTTAATTTGTTAACAGCTTTTAGTTTATCAAAATTTGCCGATGCACCGATTATTGGGCTTTATAGTTTGTAAAGATAATCGTGATTTCACTGAAAGCGTGTGTTAACATCATATTAAAATTTTGATTGATATTGATAGAGAAAATGTTAATAGCGCTATTTTGACGTTAGTCTCTGTTAATCATAAGAGGATGTTTGAAAAGTATTGTTAATAACAGCAATACCTTCTAAACCCAATCCCTTGAGCAAGTCTTACCTCTGGGGAGAGGAATGGAAGTGAGATTTTTAGTATAATTCGTTATTTTTGAAACATCCTTTTAGCAAGCAATTGACAAGTGCATAGATTTACTACTTCTTAGAGGTTTGTATGTGCGAGCTAAACAAGAATGACCCAGACAGTGTGCCACAAGATAAAGTATTAGTTTTAAAATCTCTTGTGTGTAAAAGCACTCTTGCTGGCGAAAATAATCCTGACTATGTATTGCTGATAGCCCAAGGCAACAACATACCATATAACTGGAGTTCTAATATGTGGGCTGGAGAAACTGCCCCACTTTGTGGAAGTGTGAATTTTGATGATATAGCTTTCATAGAAATAGACATAGGTAGTACGAAAATTGGCCCTTACGATGTCAGAAAGAATGGAGAAAGTTTGCAGCGATTCCAAGAGGGTAAAGCTGACTACATACTGCTATATCAGGTCAATCCCTGATCCTAACAAGAGCCGAAACCGAAATTGCACTAAAAAAGTGCAAACCTCTAATGTGGTTGGCTTTTGGGTGTAAGGGTGTAAGGGAAAGAATTGAGAACCAAATAAGAATACTTACTTTCACCATGCAACCCAAATACCCTCACACTCTGCCCTGGCAAGGGTTTCATCTTTTCTTCGCAACATTCAAGCCGAAACCCTATTTGTCACGTAGCAGCAATTCATGAATTGCCGCTACATCGTCTACTGTTGCTCCCGTCCTAATAATAATATCTCTGCTATATATAGGAGACAAGTTTTGTGAGTTTAAGAAGCTGGTTTGGTCACGGTTGTCACTTAGGGGTGTCGGGCTTGATGATTTTAGTGGGTGCGATTGGAATTGAAGGAGGCGATCACACATTTGCTCAGGTCACTCCCGATCCCTTTTTGGGAACTAAAGTGGAGTCAACGGACGGCAGAACCTACCAAATTAGAGGGGGTACAACCGTTGGTGAGAGAAACTTATTCCATAGTTTCAATCGTTTTGATGTTCCTGATGGAGGAAGAGCCAATTTTCTCAATGACCCAACGATAGTCAATATTTTTTCACGAGTTACAGGGGGAAATCAATCAGTTATTCAAGGATTGATTAGCGCTCAAGGTAAAGCTAATCTTTTTTTAATAAATCCCAACGGCATTATATTTGGAAAAAATGCCAAATTAAATATTGGCGGATCATTTATCGTCACAACAGCCAATGCGATCCAGTTTCCGGGTGGTGGAGAATTTTCTATGACTTCACCCGTCAATCCGCTTAACCCTTTGCTGACGGTGAATCCTTCTGCTTTTCTATTCAATCAAATTGTCAATCAGCCGATTAATTCTATTCAAGTAAATGGAGCATCTCTATCGGTTGATAACGGTCAGAATTTGTTGTTAGTGGGCGGCAATGTCACCTTAGATAATAACGCAAAATTGAAAGCACCGGATGGTCGAATTGAGTTGGGAGGAGTTGCAGGATTGGGAACAATAGGACTAAATGTTGAGGCTAATACTCTACGTTTAAATTACCCTGTACAAGTACAACGAGCAAATGTATTACTTACGAATGAATCTGAAGTTAGAGTAAGTGACAAAGGAGGAGGTAGTATTGCAATCAACGCACAAAAATTAGATGTTTTGAAAGATAGTACTCTTGAGGCTGGGATAGTAAGAGATTTAAACTCAGATGGCACTCCAGCAGTAAATATTACGCTTGATGCTACAGGAGAAATGAAAATCTCCAACAGTTCTATCTTTAATTACGTGGATTTTACAGCTGTAGGTAATTCTGGCAGTATCCTGATTAAGGCAGGGTCGCTCTCCTTAACCGACGACGCTATACTCTCCACCATAAGTCTAGGTAAAAAAACTGAGCTTAAAAATTCTGGTAACATCAATATTCAAACTGGGTCGTTATATTTAACCAGCAACTCTCAACTAACTACCAGCAACTCTACAGCAGGACGTGCTGGGAACGTGATTATTGATGCTCAAAATACCGTCTCTGTTGAAGATAGCTTAGTCACAAGCAATACTTCTGGGTTAGGAGATGCTGGCACGATCAATATCACGGCTGGGGAACTTAACTTAACCAACGGTAGTCAAATATCGTCCTTAACCACTGGAGAAGGGAATGCAGGCAATATTAATATCTATCCCGTCAATGCTTTTAGCTCTGTCAACATTTCTGGGTTTAATGCAGACCCAACAGAGGGATACTCTAGTGGCTTGGTGACTTCTAGTGAGGAAGAAGGCGCTGGTGAGGGTGGCAATATTAGTGTGACTACTGGGGAATTACGCCTATCAGACGGAGGAGTTTTGACTGCGCGAACTAGAAATGCCTCCCCAGGCGGTAATATCATTGTTAATGTTAACACCCTTAAGGCTACTAATGGCGGACAAGTCATCACCAGTACCTTCAGCACTGGACGTGCAGGTGACATCACGGTAACAGCCACTGACAGCGTAAAAATTTCTGGGAGCGATCCGACTTACTCTGATCGCTTAAATCAGCAATTGAGTCAGATTATAGTTGATAATGATGGTCCTGCCAGTGGTTTGTTTGCTCGCGTACGAGGTGAGCAAACTGCTGATGCAGGTAAAATTTGGGTAAAGGCTCGCTCTATCAACTTAGACAACCAAGGAGTGATTTCAGCTACAACCACATTAGGTGAGGGTGGTAATATTGAGTTGCGACCGCAGGACTTTTTGATAATGCACCGTGGCAGTCAGATATCCACCACCGCAGGCACTGAAAGGGCTGGTGGAAACGGCGGCAATATCACCATCGATGCCCCTAATGGCTTCATCCTTGCCGTGCCAAATGAAAACAGCGACATCACTGCCAATGCTTTTACAGGCAAAGGTGGGAGAGTGGATATCAAAGCCTTTGGCATTTATGGTATTCAGTTTCGTGAAAGTCCAACTTCCTTGAGTGACATCACTGCTAGTTCCGAATTTGGTACACAAGGCACTGTAGAACTCAACACCCCAGATATTGACCCCAACAGTGGTTTAACCGAATTGCCAACAACACCAGTTGACACCAAGATAGCCCAAGGTTGTTACAGTCCTGGTTACGCCCAAAACCGATTTGTAATCGTTGGACGCGGCGGTTTACCACCCAATCCCAAAGACATTCTCACTCCAGATGCATCACTAATAGATTGGGTATCCCTTAAACACCGCAACAACAACCGTTCCTTACCACCTGTTAGGATTGAATCAACTACTTCCACTCCTAAACGCATTGTTGAAGCAACAGGTGCGACACTAAACGCATTTGGACAAATAGTCCTGAGTGCTAATTCATCCACCCCTACTCCTCACACTTCCATACAGAACCCAATTCAATGTTATGGTAGCTAAAATTACTCAGACTTTTGCTGCATTTTGCTTGCTTATGTTATTGAGATACTAATCCAAATTGTTAGTTATTGATTCAAGCGATGTCTACGACGGGCTACGCCTACGTTTTGTGCAATAAAATCCTCTCCAGATGTGAAAAACTACGGTGAATATGCTAATTGAAATAATTACATTTATGCCTAGTAGCGCTTAGGCATGTGCGGGCTTTGAATGCATTACTTCTCAATTTATTGAATTATACTTTTGGATTTACACAAGTTTCTCTTAAAAATTAGATATTAGGTTCTTTTGGCATTATTCCCGGTACTGTAATGTATGTTTATATTGGTTTTTTAGCTGGGAATTTTGCCACGATTAATACATCTCATCAACCAATTACTCCAGAAACTCAAATCTGGCAATGGGTAATGCGAATAGTGGGTTTAATTGCTACCGTTGCTGTGACTGTTTATATTAAAAAAATTGCTCAGAAAGCTCTAGCTAAAAGTGTAGCAGTAGCAGAAATAACCAATGATGAAACTCAGCCTTAAATAACCTGAAATTAATATAGAAACTAAACGGCTTTTAAACCTGTTCCCTGTTATACAATCAAATCCTAATGGGGGCGATCGCAGTTGTCAATAAAAAATAAAACAGACATTATAAGTAAGCGGACATAATTAAATATAAAATCCAAACTAGCAAAACCTTTTACTGTTGAGGATTTTACCTTCTGCCTCCTAGTCACTGAGCGAACTTGTACTGAGCGAAGTCGAAGTAGCCGAAGTGTGTCTCCTGTCTTCTACTTAGTAGTTTCACCAGTTTAAATTAACCTAGACCCAGACTGAGCAAATTACATGACAGACGTTTTTATCTCCTATTCGCGCCGGGACAAGGAGTTCGTCGTTACTCTCCAAAACGCCCTCAAAGCTCAGAATCGTGAAACCTGGGTTGACTGGAAAGATATTCCTTTGACTGCTGACTGGTGGGCAGAAATTGAAGCCGGGATTGAGGCAACTAACACCTTTGTCTTTGTAATTAGCCCAGATTCCATTGCTTCTAAAGTTTGCCATCAAGAAATTGAACATGCAGTCAAAAATAATAAGCGCCTTGTGCCAATTGTGCGGCGAGAAGGCTTCGACATGGAGCAGGTTAACCCTGCCCTTGCCAAGCACAACTGGCTGTTTTTTCGGGAACAAGATGATTTCGACACTGTTTTTCCCCAGCTAATTAAAGCAATTGATACGAATTTAGAATATGTGCGCGGGCATACGCGCTTGCTGATTCGGGCGCTGGAGTGGGAGAACAAGGGACGTAACGACAGCTTTTTGCTACGTGGAACTGATTTAGACGCAGCAGAGCAATGGCTTGTCTCTAGTGCAGCTCAAGAACCCCAACCAACCCAACAGCAGAAGAACTACATTAGTAAAAGCCGCGAAGCTGAAGCAGCGTATCAAAGATTGATGAAAGCTGGACAGCAGGCAAGACAGATGGTTCGCATTGGTTTTGGCGTCCTGGCTGTGACATTGGTATCAGCAGCAATAGCTGGAGCCTGGGCAAACAAAACTATTCAAGAAGCCCAAGAAGGCACAAGGCTAGAGCGAGAGGGAGTTGCAGCTCAACAGCAGTTTGAGTTGCAATCAATAGAAGCCTTACTCTCAGCTATGAGCGCAGGGCAAGGGTTGCAGCAATTGGTTAAGGATGGTCGCCCTTTAGAAGAATATTCAGTCGTCAGCCCCATATTAGCTTTACAAACAATTTTAGATGGGATTCAAGAACGGACGCAGCTTACAGGGCATCAGGGAACAGTTTACAATGCCAGTTTTAGCCCCAATAGCAAGCTGATTGTAACTGCAAGTGATGACAACACAGCAAGGGTGTGGGACACAACGGGTAAGCAGTTAGCTCAACTCAAAGGGCATCAGCGTTCGGTCAACAATGCCAGTTTTAGCCCGGATAGCAAGTTAATTGTCACTGCCAGTGCTGACAACACAGCAAGGGTGTGGGACACAACGGGTAAGCAGTTAGCTCAACTCAAAGGGCATCAGGGTTCAGTCATAAATGCCAGTTTTAGCCCGGATAGCAAGCTGATTGTCACTGCCAGTGCTGACAATACAGCAAGGGTATGGGACACAACGGGTAAACAGTTAGCCCAACTCAAAGGGCATCAGCGTTCGGTTAACAATGCCAGTTTTAGCCCGGATAGCAAGCTGATTGTCACTGCCAGTGCTGACAATACAGCAAGGGTATGGGACACAACGGGTAAGCAGTTAGCCCAACTCAAAGGGCATCAGAGTTCAGTCTACAATGCCAGTTTTAGCCCGGATAGCAAGCTGATTGTCACTGCCAGTACTGACAACACAGCGCGGGTGTGGGACACAACGGGTAAGCAGTTAGCCCAACTTATAGGGCATCAGGGAATAGTCTACAATGCCAGTTTTAGCTCCGATAGCAAGCTGATTGTCACTGCCAGTGCTGACAAGACAGCAAGGGTGTGGGACACAACGGGTAAGCAGTTAGCCCAACTCAAAGGGCATCAGAGTTCAGTCAACGATGCCAGTTTTAGCCCGGATAGCAAGCTGATTGTTACTGAAAGTGATGACAAGACAGCGCGGGTATGGGACACAACGGGTAAGCAGTTAGCTCAACTCAAAGGACATCAGGGTTCAGTCATAAATGCCAGTTTTAGCCCGGATAGCAAGCTGATTGTCACTGCTAGTTATGACAACACAGCAAAGGTGTGGGACACAACGGATAAGCAATTAGCTCAACTCAAAGGGCATCAGGGAATAGTGACAAATGCCAGTTTTAGCCCGGATAGCAAGCTGATTGTCACTGCTAGTTATGACAACACAGCAAGGGTGTGGGACACAACGGGTAAGCAGTTAGCCCAACTCATAGGGCATCAGGGAATAGTGGCAAATGCCAGTTTTAGCCCGGATAGCAAGCTGATTGTGACTGCCAGTACTGACAAGACAGCAAGGGTGTGGGACACAATGGGTAAGCAATTAGCTCAACTCAAAGGGCATCAGGGAATAGTCTACAATGCCAGTTTTAGCCCGGATAGCAAGCTGATTGTCACTGCCAGTTATGACAAGACAGCAAGGGTGTGGGACACAACGGGTAAGCAGTTAGCCCAACTCATAGGGCATCAGGGAATAGTCTACAATGCCAGTTTTAGCCCTAATAGCAAGCTGATTGTCACTAAAAGTGATGACAACACAGCAAGGGTGTGGGACACAACGGGTAAGCAGTTAGCTCAACTCATAGGGCATCAGAGTTCAGTCACAAGTGCCAGTTTTAGCCCCGATAGCAAGCTGATTGTTACTGCCAGTTATGACAACACAGCAAGGGTGTGGGACACAACGGGTAAGCAGTTAGCCCAACTCATAGGGCATCAGGGAATAGTCTACAATGCCAGTTTTAGCCCCGATATCAAGCTGATTGTCACTGCTAGTTATGATGACACAGCAAGGGTGTGGGACACAACGGGTAAGCAGTTAGCTCAACTTAAAGGGCATCAGGGAAGAGTCAACAATGCCAGTTTTAGCCCCGATAGCAAGCTGATTGTCACTGCTAGTTATGACAACACAGCAAGGGTGTGGGACACAACGGGTAAGCAGTTAGCCCAACTCAAAGGGCATCAGGGAAGAGTCAACAATGCCAGTTTTAGCCCCGATGGCAAGCTGATTGTGACTGCAAGTGATGACAAGACAGCAAGGGTGTGGCCGGTGGAAAGCTTAAATCAACAGTTGGCTAGAGGTTGTGCTTGGCTGCACGATTACTTTGTTACCCATCCTCAAGACTTGGAAAAACTATCAGTATGCCAAAATCAACCTATTTTAATGGCAGCAGCGCCATTTCTGATCAGGCAAGGTGAGGAGCAAGCAAGACAAGGTGATGCTCAAGAAGCAGTTACTACTTTTCGTAAAGCTTTGAAGTGGAATCCCAACTTAAAATTTGACCCAGAGGCAAAAGCAAAGTCATTAGTAGAAGCTGCAAATCAAGCTAACAAGGGTGAGGATTTAGTAAAGGTAGGTAATATTGATGGTGCTGTTACAGCTTTTCAAACTGCATGGCAACTAGACCCTAGCCTTGAATTTGAGCTAAAGGAAAAAGCTGTTTCAATTCTGATTGATAAGGGAAGTAAACTTATAGAGGAAGGTAAGTTTAAAGAAGCAGCAGTCGCTTACACCAAAGCTCAACAATTCGCTGCCAACAGAGAAATTGACGCGGATTCGTGGAACAACCTTTGTCGGCAAGGGAGTCTGCGGGATCATGCAAAAGATGTATTGTCTGCCTGTGAAAAAGCTGTGGCGCTTGCTCCTGATGATGGTAATGCTCGTGATAGTCGTGGTCTTGCTAGGGCGCTAACAGGGAACACTCAAGGCGCAATAGAAGACTTTCAAGCATTCATCGCTCAGACTGACGATAAAGAAAGAAAATTACAACGCCAAAGTTGGGTAAAAATTTTGAGCGCTGGGAAGAATCCATTCACACAACAGGAAATCAACCGTTTAATTAAAGAAGATTAGAAAAGTAGAGAGTAATACAGCATTTTGCATCTAAAGGAAGTATGTTCTTTACCCCCCTTAATCCCTTTACTGTAAATTATCCATTGCTGAAACGTTTATACAGGAAAACTTCAATCGTATCTGTCAATTCTCAAACGGACAAAACAATTCAAAGGCTGTATTCATTATTAAACAAGCATAAATAAAAGATTGAGCCACCTAAATTTATCGGGATTCTGAATTTTTAATTTTGAATTCCCTTAAAAGGCAGTTGACTTTAGTATTTTCAATTCTTAAAAGAGGTTTTGCCAATGACCAATTCCGAATTCGAGATCGTTACAGTTCGCCCAACGGATGAGTATAATCAAAAGTTGGTGTCTCACGTCCATCCGCCAAATTGGGTTAATCCTCAACCTGTCGACGTTTACGACTTGGTAGTAATTGGTGCTGGTACGGCGGGATTAGTGGTGGCGGCGGGTGCGGCGGGACTGGATTTGGGTTTAAAAGTGGCGTTAATTGAAAAGCATCTCATGGGTGGAGATTGCTTAAATGTTGGTTGCGTACCATCTAAAACTATTATTCGGTCTGCCCGCGTCGTTGGCGAAATCTGGGATGCTAAAGATTTGGGAGTTAATATTCCCCAACATAATAATATTGATGTTGATTTTCCCAAAGTCATGGCAAGGATGCGGCGGGTAAGAGCTGGTATCAGCCATAACGACTCGGCAGAGCGGTTTTCATTGTTGGGTGTTGATATCTTTTTGGGTAGCGGTAGATTTGCGAGTAAAAATACCGTAGAAGTTGGCGACAAAACTCTCAAGTTTAAAAAAGCTGTAATTGCGACTGGTACTAGAGCTACACAACTGGCGATTCCAGGAATTGAACAGGCGGGTTATCTAACTAACGAGACGGTTTTTTCCCTGATTCAACGACCAAAACATTTGGCAGTAATTGGTGGCGGCCCCATTGGTTGCGAATTAGCGCAAGCTTTCCGGCGCTTGGGTTCTGAGGTGGTGCTTTTCCATAGCGGTTCTCATCTTCTGAATAAAGAAGATGCTGAGGCTGCTGAAATTCTCCAAAAGGTATTGATTAACGAAGGAATTCGCGTAGTACTAAATTCCAAGTTAGAAGAAGTGGTAACTGTCACTCAGGGGAAACGGCTTTATTTTTCCTCTAATGGTCATCGAGATTCGGTGACAGTAGATGAAATTTTAGTTGGTGCGGGGCGATCGCCAAATGTAGAAGGTTTGAATTTAGAATCAGTGGGGGTGGAATATGACAAGCGCCAAGGTGTAAAGGTAAATGATTATCTCCAGACAACCAATCCCAAAATTTATGCAGCTGGCGATATCTGCATGAATTGGAAGTTTACCCATGCTGCTGATGCTGCGGCGCGAATTGTAATTAAGAATACGCTGTTTTCTCCCTTTGGCTTGGGACGCTCCAAACTCAGTAGTTTGGTGATGCCTTGGGTAACTTATACTGACCCAGAAATTGCTCACGTAGGGTTATCCGAACACGAGGCGCAGAAATTGGGTATTAAGGTGACAACAATTGAGATCCCTTTTAGTAGTGTAGATCGAGCGATCGCAGATGGTGAAGAGTTAGGATTTCTCAAAATCCACCATAAAAAGGGGTCTGATAAAATTATCGGTGCAACTATTGTCGCCAGTCACGCGGGTGAGATGATTTCACAAGTGACTACGGCAATGGTGAATAAGATTGGTTTGAGCAAGTTAAGCAGTGTAATTCATCCTTATCCCACTCAAGCGGAAGCGATTAAAAAAGCAGCTGATGCTTATTGTCGAACACTCCTAACATCAAATACCAAAAAATTGTTGAGATTTCTGACAAAGTTATCTTAAGCAAAATCAGCGAAAGGTCAGATAACTGTTCGCTGATAATTAATAACTTTTATGTCATCTCTAAACCAATACGTTTGGGTTAAGGATAATTGGTCTTTCAAGACGCGATAAATCGCGTCTCTACATCAGGGTTTTGTTGCTCATTCTAAACTGTATTTATCTCTAAACAGGTCGGAAACGATCAATCTCGCCTCCGGTCAAGTTTGCGTAATACAGATTACCATCAGGACCAGTAGTGATTTGTGTAGGCAGTCCTAGATTAGGCCTGTCCTTTTGGGAAGCAAACTGCTTAACTGAAGCAACTTTGCCCTGACTATCTAATATCAAAGCATCGATAGTTCCTTGACTGAAATCACCAATGAATAAGGCATTTTGATACATAGAGGGGAAAGTATTACCTGTGTAAAAGTCACCCACGAGGATCGCATTAGAACCAAAATGCTTGTAAGTGTACAATGGTTCTGTAACAGTTGAGCCACTATTATAGAAAGCTTTTGCTGCATCTAAAGTAGCGTAGGATGGTTGTTTCAGACTGATGATATTACCATTTGCATCAAGGCCACCTTCATAGAATGGCCAGCCAAAGTTAGCCCCTGGTTTTCCGACATTCACCTCTTCGTAACTACCGAAGCCAACATCACCAATATAGGGGGTATTAGTCTTCTTATCAATTGTGAAACGGAAGGGGTTACGCAGACCTAAGTCATAAACTTTGGAAATATTGCTATTAGGATCACCGTTGTAGAAAGGATTACTTGATAAGCCTTTACCAGTAATCGGGTCAATCCGCAGAATCTTGCCGGACAGACTATTCTTATCCTGGACGCGAATTGCTCGCGGGTCTATCCCATTGTAGGAAGTACCATCTCCTAAGCTCACAAATAGAGAACCATCAGTACCAAAATGCACAGAACCAACTGAGTGAGATTCACTATCATTGGCTATAAAATTATCGATATTTTGGACTTTATCGAGATTATTAAGATAATCCTGCAAGCTGGTAAATGGCTTACCAGTATCTTTGTTGAGAATTCCTGATGGTGCATAGCCAAGTGAGACATCTGTACTATTTCCATCTGGGTGGCTGATATTTGCCCAAGTACCATTTGTACCGAGTAGTACAACTTCGCTGCCAGCAATTGCAGTAGTGTAATTAGTGTTGGGGTCAGCTGTAAAGCGACTTAGGCGTGCAGTACGATTCCCATTCTGATCGGGATCGTCTAATGTGCTATTGGGATTATTATTAGGATTGTTTACACTAGTTTCTGGTGGATCGTAGGTATACAACAGGTAAACATAGTTGTTGCCGTTTGAACTTTTGCCAAAATCTGGATGTACGGCAATGCCTAATAGACCGCGATCGCGCGTATCATTTACCTCTTTGCTAATATCAATAAATGGTGTTGATAATAAGCTACCGTTTTTCATGACTCGCACTACTCCATCTTTCTGGGTAATGAACATGCTGTTGCCATCAGGTGCCCATTCAAAAGCTGTGGGTTGAGTCAAACCAGAAGCTACCGTATCTAAAGCAAAGTTACCAGAGTCATTATCAATAATAGTGATACTTGTCTGTTGATTAGTTAGCTGTACTCCAACTGGGTTACTGAACTTCAAAGTAAATGTTTCATTTGATTCCCCAACGTTGTCATCAACAATGGGGATAGCAATTGTGTTACTGGTTTGTCCAACTGCAAAACTCAAGTTTCCAGATACAGTTTTGTAATCAGATCCAGCTTTAGCAGTCCCATCTTCAGTCGTGTAGTCCACGCTAGCAGCCGCCGAAGCGTTGCCCCGTGTAACTATCACCTTAGCAGTACCGTCACCTTCATTAACTACTGTCTGACTGAAATCGAGGCCGGAGCGATCATTGTCTTGAATCGTAATTGCGAGAGTTCTTTGGACTCCTAGTGTTGCCCCCTGTGCCTGGTCGATGACAAAATTAAAGGTTTCATCTCCTTCTATCAAGGAATCATCAATGATCGGAATGGATACCTGCGTGCTACTTTGTCCCGGCGCAAAAGTCAGTGTTCCAGCACTTTCAATGCCTTCACTGCCATAGTCAACTCCTTTTGTAGCAGTATTAGCTATAGTCGCATACTTGATTGAAGATGTACCACTTAAATCTCCAGTTCTAAGTAGTTTGACGGTAACACTACCACTGCCTTCGTTCACAGTCATCGAAGACGAGCCTAAGGTGATAGTGGTCGGAAGAACTGGTGAATACAGTTGGGACTGAGGAATGATTTCCTTGGCCTGAGAGGCGCTTGACCAACGCAGTTGAGAAACGGCATTGCCTTTATTTTCGTAGTACTCAAGTTTAATATCGTACTTCTGACCTGCAACTAGTGCGATTGAGCCACTGGATTCGGTGGCAGGTTGATCGATAAACTGATTGATGATTTGTTGACCATTCACCCACAGTCGCACACCATCATCAGCAGTGGTGTAGAACTTGTAAGTTTCACTGTACTTGGCTTCTACCTGACCTGTCCACCGCACTGAGAAGGTATCTGCATCAATCGACGGAGCAGGAGAATCAGCAGCCCAGTTAAAGTTCACCGTCGGATCTGTAGTAGTTATCTTCAGGTTAGTGAAGTCGATGTTGTCGTAATACTCTGCTTTGAGTCCGTTGCCATTACTAGTTGTGCTGATATTACTATACAGTTGAGACTGAGGAATGATTTCTTTCGCCTGAGAGGCACTTGACCAACGCAGTTGAGAAACGGCATTGCCTTTATTTTCGTAGTACTCAAGTTTAATATCGTACTTCTGACCTGCAACCAATGCGATCGAGCCACTGGATTCGGTGGCAGGTTGATCGATAAACTGATTGATGATTTGTTGACCATTTACCCACAGTCGCACACCATCATCAGCAGTGGTGTAGAACTTGTAAGTTTCGCTGTACTTGGCTTCTACCTGACCTGTCCACCGTGCTGAAAAGGTATCTACATCAATCGACGAATCTGGAGAACCAGTAGCCCAGTTAAAGTTCACCGTCTGATCTGTGCGAGTTACCTTCAGGTTGGTGAAGTCGATGTTGTCGTAGTACTCTGCTTTTAGTCCGTTGCCATTACTAGTTGTTCCGTTGCCATTACTAGGTGTGCTGATATTACTATACAGTTGAGACTGAGGAATGATTTCCTTGGCCTGAGAGGCGCTTGACCAACGTAGTTGAGAAACGGCATTGCCTTTATTTTCGTAGTACTCAAGTTTAATATCGTACTTCTGACCTGCAACCAATGCGATCGAGCCACTGGATTCGGTGGCAGGTTGATCGATAAACTGATTGATGATTTGTTGACCATTTACCCACAGTCGCACACCATCATCAGCAGTGGTGTAGAACTTGTAAGTTTCGCTGTACTTGGCTTCTACCTGACCTGTCCACCGCGCTGAAAAGGTATCTACATCAATCGACGAATCTGGAGAACCAGTAGCCCAGTTAAAGTTCACCGTCTGATCTGTGCGAGTTACCTTCAGGTTAGTGAAATCGATGTTGTCGTAATACTCTGCCTTGAGTCCATCTCCTTGAGAAAGTAGGCTAGACCGAGCAGCAATGCTGGTTTGTCCCGGATCAATATTTTCTAAAGATGATTTAGTAGCAATTACTGGACTTACAGATGTTGATAAGTTTTGATTCGATGCCATAATTAATGTTTCAGGATCAGTTTTGTATGGATGAATATTTTCAACAAAGAATGCATCATAAAGCTTGATAGAAATATATTGATAAGCTAATCATTGATTAACCTACAAATATATATTTAGTAATCGCTAATTATGAATAATTAGTTGAAGAACATATTGGTATTTGTTTGATTTCAACAAAGTTCTGAATTCTTGAGAGCCTTTAATCTCATGGATGTGCAGATGCATATTCCTTGAGGCAAGCAATGCCCAAGAAAAGCAGATACATACGTAATTAGTCTAATCAATAACTTTACATAGATTACTTAAGTATTCCTTTTACTTCTACATATTTGACAATAGATTGCAGTGTTATGTCTATCTTGTTTATAAGATTTTATTTAAATATTCATATTGATCTATCTTTTTTTAAAGGAATATAAAAGTTTTGATGATATTTAAATAAAAACTGCCAAAATGCCAGATAATTTAGTGTGTTTGATCTACAGATTTATTAACTATATAAAAATTGGTTAAAGAAAAATTTTAATCTTTAAAGATTTGAAAAATTAATATTTATCTATACTTCATCTTGACTATTACTTTATGTCCTCCAGAACCAGCATAAATATAGTAATAACCTCAAATCAGTGGAGCAAAAACTTTTGCAAGAGCCTTACCATTCATGCATTTAAGCTAGGGAACATAATCCACTGGAATTAAGAAATAATCGTACTTTTTGAGTAACCTTGTTGCGGGTAGATTATCCTGCGAATTACTACGCGACAGTTTCTCCATGAGAGGCTACACCAACGAGACGCCACGAGCAAAGAATTGTCAGCGTCCGAAACCCTACTCTTTCGTTCATTTACAAAAGTTTTCAATTTACTCCAAGTCAGAAAAATTACAAGTTTGACGTTGCACATTCCCACTTTCCCCTAGACTAAGGGCAGCAACCTTGTTCAAACTGGCTGAGGAAAGTAGACTTTGACTGAGACAAACAATTTAAACTCTACCATCCAGAATCTCTCACGCAGGGAATTGCGAGATTTAGTGCGGACTCAGCTGCAAATGCTCCTGGAAGCAGGAGACTTGCAAGGAGCAAAATCTATTCTCGTACCTGTGCGGCCTGCGGATATCGCCGAGGCGATTGAGGGTTTGCCAGAAGCAATGCACGCTTTGGCTTTTCGCTTGCTTTCTAAGGATGATGCGATCAAAGTTTATGAATATCTTGACTACAGTGTTCAAGAACGGTTAATTGAAGAACTTAAAAGCCAGGAAGTCTGCGATATTGTCGATCAAATGTCGCCGGATGACCGAGCTAGGTTATTTGATGAATTACCGGCAAAAGTTGTCAATCGCCTGCTAGAACAACTCAGTCCAGCAGAACGTCAAGCTACAGCCCAACTATTAGGTTATGAAGCTGATACAGCTGGGCGAATTATGACACTAGAGTTTATCTCGCTGAAAGAAAACTTGACAGTATCTCAAGCTCTAGAGCGAATTCGCAACCTAGCTAATGCCAGTGAGATGATTTATTATCTTTATGTCATAGATGCGGCAAGGCGCTTAACGGGGATTGTATCGTTGCGGGAATTAGTAACGTCTCAGCCTGAGCAAATTATTGGCGAAATTATGACCCGTGATGTGGTGTTTGTCTACACTGATACAGACCAAGAAGAAGTTGCAAGATTAATCCAAAGATATGATTTTTTGGCTGTACCTGTGGTAGATCGAGAACAGCTTCTAGTAGGTATTGTTACGGTGGATGATGTGATTGATATTCTGCAACAAGAAACCACCGAGGATATCTATGCCTTGGGTGGTGTGCAGTCGGGGGGCGACAACTATTTTCAAATGAATTTGCTAGAAATTGCTCGGAAGCGAGTTGTCTGGTTATTAGTCTTACTTGTAACCAATACCGTCACAGGCACAATTATTAAGTCGCAAGAAGATATTTTAGCAAAAGTGGTGACACTGACGGCCTTTATCCCCTTGTTGACTGGTACTGGGGGTAATGTAGGCGCTCAATCTTCTACAGTGGTGATTCGCGGGATGAACACCGATGAAATCCGATCGCTTGGTGTATTGCAAGTAATCGGCCGGGAAGTGATCGCTGGGGCATTTTTGGGAGGAATGTTAGGTACGATCGCTACTGTCTGGGCTTATTTTCTGCAAGGACGATTAGAAGTAGCGATCGCTGTAGGCACTAGTTTGGTAGCTATTTCTATTTTAGCTTCGATCTCCGGTTCAGCACTGCCATTTCTCTTTCGCTATCTGCGTTTAGATCCAGCATTAATGTCAGCACCATTCATTACCACAGCCGTTGATGTCTTAGGCGTTTTGATTTATTTCAATTTGGCGCGGGTAATTTTAAAGTTATGAAAAGAGTCATTAGTCATTAGTGAATAACAAAGTACAAATGACAAATGACTAACTTTTACAATTCTGATTCTGAATCTGGAGCAACAATTTCGCCAGTACCCAATTCCAGTATCAAGTCCTGCTCAGTAATCAATCCACTTAGTTCTTTCACTTGTAAATTCATTTCTTCACAAGCTTGTCTAAGTTCTTGTGCAAATTTATTCAGGTCTTGACCATAGCCACATTGATAAGCAGCGGTTTCAATCCCTTGCTTGGCATTTGCTCTAGCACAATCTACTAATTCTGTGCCATGCAGTGGTGTAAGAGATGCCATAAACGTAGTTATTATTTCTTAAATGTACGCTGTTAGACAGGCTATCAATATTTCGATATTAAATCATCCCTCCAATGGATGACCATGAGGGTAGAGTTATAAGTTTAGAATTAGGAGTTAAAAATTAAAAGTTGTCAGCTTAAAATATATTGTTTATAACTCTTAGTTTCTAACTCATTACTCATAACTTTTAACTATTTTAATTAGCCATTCACAACATCTCCACCATTAACATGTAACACTTGTCCAGAGACATAAGAACTATCATCAGAGGCTAAATATACGTAGCTAGGAGCAACTTCTTCTGGTTGTCCGGCTCGTTCCATTGGTACTTGTTTACCAAAAGTTTCAACTTTCTCGTCAGGAAAAGTTGAGGGAATTAAAGGTGTCCAAATTGGCCCTGGCGCAACGGCATTAACGCGAATTCCTTTGGATACCAAATTTTTTGATAAGGAGCGAGTGAAGGCAACGATCGCACCTTTTGTAGAGGAATAATCTAGTAACTGTGGGCTACCTTTATAAGCTGTTACCGATGTGGTATTGATGATAGCGCTGCCTGCTTGTAAATGCTTGAGTGCAGCTTTAGTCATGAAAAACATCGAAAAGATATTAGTGCGGAAAGTTCGCTCTAGTTGTTCTTCGGTGATTTCTTCAATACTTTCTTTCGGATGTTGTTCAGCGGCGTTATTGATAAGAATATCGAGTTTACCAAATTCACCAACTGTTTGTTGGATGGCTTGCTGACAAAAAGTTTCATTGCCAATATCACCTGCAATAGTTACTGCCCGACGCCCTTGTTTTTCTACCAAATTTTTTGTTTCTTTGGCATCATCGTGTTCGTTAAGGTAAAGGAGCGCCACATCTGCACCTTCTTTTGCAAATGCGATCGCAATAGCACGACCAATACCACTATCTGCACCCGTAATCAATGCTACTTTAGCTTGTAACTTACCACTACCCTGATACTGAGCATCATCTGCTTTAGGTTTTGGTGTCATTTCTGATTGAACACCTGGTGTTTCTTGTTGCTGTGGCGGTTGCAATTTTTGCTCTTTTTTCTCTTTTGATTTAGCCATAGGTTTTGTCTTGGTAATTGTATATTGAATTAGGTATTGGGAATGAGGCATTGAGATTGATTGAACCCCATTTTTTTCATCTCTCCCATTCACTATTTCATAACTAAACCTTGGATCGGAAATTCAACCCAAGGTTTATTTTTTGCTTTAACTCTCATTAGCCATTTGCAATTTTAGGCATTTACAGCACTTTTCTTTTACATGAGGTACAAAGTTACGGATTTTGAGGCAGGAGGCAGAAGGCAGGAGGTAGAAACTCTTTATATTTGATGCATGAGTCCTACGTTTTGTACCTGATTTACTTACAAACTGCTGTATATCTTAGATGTTTGCCAAACTTACTTATTCTTAGCAACTGTACGCAACTTACATTATCGCTCCTCGAAAATAAGTACACAACTCTGATGTGATGAAGAATTTATCTTTTTGGTATGCCTTCAAGTTAACTATTATATTGCTATACTTTATCACCCCCTAGAGGTAAACTAAGCTGCAATTAGCTCAACCTTAAGATGGAAACGAAATTAAAGAATAAAGAAGTCGGCGATTTACAAATTGCTTGAGTTTTATCGTTCCTTGCGGACTTCCGGAAATTTTTTGCAAAACTATCTGAATCTTGACACGGCGACTAGAGATTTTCCAAAAGGCTGCGTGGTACGCTAAATTGAGATTATTAGAGGGCAGGGGTTATGGCAACATTAAATATTTCCGAGTTAGAACAAGTTGAAAAGTTTCGCCACTTACAATTAACCCTGCGCGATCGCTGGAAAACGAGCGAACTATTTGACAATAGTGAAGCAGATATTTTAATTATTCCCTCTCTGAGTATCGACCAGGGTGAACTCCAAAAGATCGAAGGCTGCGAGCATTATGAAGAAAGATTACTATTTTCCTTGATCCGGTTGCAGAATCCCCAGACTCGACTGATTTACGTAACATCAGTACCACTGCATCCTAGTATCATTGATTATTATCTGCAACTGTTGCCAGGAATTCCCTTTTCTCATGCTCGCAATCGTTTACTGCTACTTTCTACTTATGATTCCTCCTTTAAGCCTCTAAGCCAAAAGATTTTAGAACGTCCTCGCTTGCTAGAGCGGATTCATCAATCTTTGAGGCTAGACAAATCATTTATGATCTGTTACAACTCTTCCTACTGGGAAGGCGAATTGTCTTTAAAATTAGGTGTACCTCTGTATGCTGCTGCACCAAATTTACAGATTTGGGGAACAAAAAGTGGCAGTCGGCAAATCTTCAAAGAAAGCGGAATACCGCATCCAGATGGCAGCGAAAAAGTTTGGAACCACACAGATTTGGCAGAAGCTACCGTTGATTTGTGGGAACGCCAACCAACATTAAAACGGGTAGTAGTAAAACTTAACGAGGGCATTTCTGGAGAGGGAAATGCATTGCTGGATCTGAGACCGATTGAGAATTTAGCACCAAACATTGGTACTCATGCCGAAAGGATAGCAGCAATTAGCGATCGCTTATCAACGATGCGCTTTCAAGCAAAACAAGAGACTTGGGATAGTTTTTTGGGAAAAATGCCTGAGTTAGGGGCAATCGCTGAAGCATTTGTGGAAGGGGAAATTAAGCGATCGCCCAGCGTCCAAGGACAGATCACACCTAATGGCGAAGTGGAAATCCTTTCAACTCACGACCAAATTCTTGGAGGCCCAGACGGTCAGATTTACCTTGGTTGTCGCTTTCCTGCTGATGAAAGATATCGATTGCAATTGCAGCAATTGGGGCTTCAAGTCGGCAGAAAACTAGCGGAGAAAGGCACTTTAGAGCGATTTGGATTAGATTTTATTGCCGTTGACAAGGGTAACGGAGAATGGGATATGCAGGCGATCGAAATCAACCTACGTAAAGGTGGTACAACTCATCCATTCATGACCTTGAAATTATTAACGAACGGCCGCTATGACCTTTCCACGGGTTTATTTTATAGTCAACAAGGTCGTCCAAAATACTACATTGCTACTGATAATCTACAAAAAGAGCGCTATCAAGGATTATTACCCAATGATTTGATGGATGTCATCGCTCACCACAGACTACACTTCGATAGTGGTACAGAAACGGGTACAGTGTTTCATCTTATGGGTTGCCTTTCGCAGTTTGGCAAGGTGGGATTAACCAGCATCGGTGATTCCCCGCAACAAGCACAAGACATTTATAACAAAGTTGTCAAAGTTCTGGATGAAGAAACTCGCAGCGAAAATCGTGATTTCTCGGCGTTTTCAGATTATTCCTTTCCAGTAATTTGGGATGAATTATAGTTAAAGAATGTTGTTTACAACACATGGTAGAGGCACACCAATGAGTAATGCTCGTGAATTTGGTCTACCTCGTCCCACGCCTGGTTAATGAGATTCTCCAGTGCCATGACCAAGTACATTGCGATCGCTTACTTCTGATATGGCTACTTTTTCTTGATAGCGCTATAGTTGACCAGAAAGAAAAAGGTACAAGCCCCTCTCTTACAAAGTTCTGATGCCTGCGGCGGGCTGCACCAACGGAGGAAACCTCCGCTCAGACTTTGCGCTAAATTTATTTTGGTGGTTCTTAATCTTAATTTTGACTTTTGACTTTTGAACGCCAGTTGCTACCCTGCGGGAACGCTAAGAGCGAACAAGTCGGGGAACCCGCCCAACGCACTGGCTCTTTTTGACTTCCCCGCAGGGGCTGATAGCCTTCGCTTCGAGGTGCGAATTGTTGCATTGCCCAGCAACTCCATTACCTGAATAATTACACTAGGATGGATGGAAATACACTGCCAATAAGTGACCTATGAGGCAACCAAGTAAAAATTTTGAACCCTTGCTCACTAAAGAAGCCCCGCCAGTTGTTGAACGTATGGGGCTAACCTGGCTAGTTGCAGCAGCGATCGCAACAGCTTTATTGTGGCAAGTACCAGGAGGGGATTATATATTATACCCATTTACAATTCTGGCAACTTGGTTTCATGAAATGGGCCACGGTTTAATGGCACTGTTATTAGGGGGACAGTTTCAGAAGTTGCAGATTTTTAGCAATGGTTCTGGTGTCGCAACTTATTATGGCATCCAGTCGTCATTAGGGCCAATTGTCCCGGCAATAATCGCCGCAGCCGGGCCAATGGGGCCGCCTCTTGCCGGTGCAGCTTTGATTCTGGCTTCCCGCAGTTTTACAACAGCAACCCTCTGTTTGAAAATTTTAGGAAGTTTTTTGCTGTTGTCCACATTAATTTGGGTGCGTTCCTGGTTTGGATTGGTGGCAATTCCCTTACTAGGTTTAATAATCTTAGGTATTGCTTTAAGAGCACCTCGCTGGACACAAGGGTTTGTCATTCAATTTTTAGGTGTACAAGCTTGTGTAAGTACGTACCATCAACTTGATTATCTATTTAGTAGTTCTGCTGGCCCCCTGGGAATTTCTGATACAGCGCAAATGCAGCGATATTTGCTTTTACCTTACTGGTTTTGGGGCGGGTTAATGGCGATCGCATCTTTGGTGATTTTAATCCAAAGTCTCCGTGTTGCTTATCGTTCTGAGTAATGAGTAAGAAGCACCATTAAAAGGCAATTGAATCTTTAGCTCAAAGAATTACTGAACATCAAGAAAAGATTAAATTAGAATCAGAAAATAGTTTTGCTGACGAAGGTTTAATTAAGCATTGGGAAAAAGAGATTTGTGCTTTTGACAAGGCAATCCAACAAGCACGTAAAAGATTGGGACAATAAATATGCAGATTAGCGATCGCCCTCTTGCAATAACCAATTCAACCCTCAGTACCTTGATTGCTGAATTAGGTACAGAATGCCTGAAAGTACAAGCATTAGTTAACCAGTTACAGTTAACTAGCTTAACTGCTAACCAACAAGCTGAAATTCTCGCAGAACTCCTAGCTGCTGCGGTTCATCTGGATAATCATTGTGACGATGATTTTCAGATGCTAATTACTGAAGAAATGGAAAATTTGCCTGATGATGAGGATTAAAGAAGAATTCCGAAGTCAGAATTCAGGAGTAAGAATTAAGACTTTTTATCAGTATAATAGCCTGAATATTGTTAAAAAAATTCGCCGCTAATAACTCTTACCTTCGCGGTTCGATACTCTAAGCATGTCCACCCAACCCACAATTCAAAGCATATACACCGATGGTGCTTGCACCGGTAATCCCGGCCCTGGCGGTTGGGGTGTTGTCGTCTACTTCAGCGACGGCTCAATCCACGAAATGGGCGATGCATCCCCTCATACCACTAATAATAAAATGGAGATGCAAGCTGCGATCGCCGCCCTTCAATTTCTGCAAACATCTCAACAAGCTCAACCCATCACCCTTCATACCGATAGCGAATACCTGATTAACTGCGTTACCAAATGGGTTAAAGGCTGGAAAAATAAAGGCTGGAAAAAGTCAGATGGTAAACCCGTCCAAAACCAAGACCTTTTAGAAATCTTAGATCAACTCAATACTCAACAAGTAAAATGGCAATACGTCCGGGGACATTCTGGTAACATAGGTAACGAACGTTGTGATGCGATCGCTCGCACTTATGCTAGTGGCAAAATCCCTACGCTACAACAATTATCTTCCACAGATTTTTATAAATCTTTACTTTCCCAAAATGAATTAAATGTAGCAAAAGTAGCTGATTATGAAAAAAACTCTCGAATAACTAACCAAAGTCCGCAAGAAATCAGTACTTCTGCACCAGAAATAACCGTTATGGAAACATCAATTGGCCCAACTGCGACCGTGACCGATGAAAAACCGCTAGAAATGAGGGTTTCGCAACTTCGCAGTTTGGTCGAAGCTCTGCGTATAGCTGACGAAATTTCTGAAAAAGGCTACTTAATCACCAGTTCTGAGTTAGCAGACTTGATGGATGTCCACGCTAGCGCTGTCACCAGTCGTGGAGATCAATGGCGCTGGCGAAACTGGATAGTGTCACGGGTACGCCGTGAAGGAAATCAAATTCTTTGGGAATTGGAACGCGGGGATCAAGTAGGAGGGGAAGAGGAGTAAGGGACAAGAGGGACAAGGGGGAATTATTGAATAAATCTCTCTCCGAAGTTCTGATGCCTATGGCGGGCTGCGCCAACGCCGGAAGCCGGCGCTCAGACTTCTCTCCTTGTCTCCCCCCTCTTCCTTGTCTACTTTGTCTCTTCTCCATGCCCAATGCCCAATGCCCAATGCCCCACTATATATACTTGCGTCCTCGCCACTCGCGTGGGGTGCGGAATGCAGATAAAAAGATTCGCAGTACAGCTAAGGGATCGGCCAAAGGGGAAAGCCAGAATAACCAGCTGCCTTTAGCGTTTGTGCGATCGTAAGAAGGTGCGATCGCTATTAGCATCGCAAAGCGAATCACCAACAGAAATAAATTCAGTCCCAGCAGCAGGAGTGGGGGAATGGGCGAATATAAAAGTGTGGGAGACATCAACAAAAAAGTCAAGACAATTAAAAGGGGTAGACCTTGAACAGATGTGAGTAGCCATAAATCTCCCCACAACTGAGAGCGAGAAGTTGCATCTTTAAGATCGAGACTCCGCCCCCACTCCTTCCACGTCTCCATCGCACCTTCATACATGCGTACCTTCAGCACCTTTGCACCGTCTAAAAAGCCAACCTTATACCCTTGGATAGCAATATTGCGTGCCAACGTGACATCATCACAAAAAGAACTCTTCGCACTGCTATAACCACCTACAGCAGCTAAAACAGAGCGACGACACAAAAAACACTGCCCATTTGCCATTACCCGTTCTGGTTGCTCTGTATTGATCCCCGCTGGGTCAAATCGGTAAAGCAAAGTCATCAACAAAGCCGGTTGTAGCCAGCACTCCCCAGGATATTTGAGGATGAACTGGGGTGAAAGAGAAACTAAATCGTAGCCTTGTGCTTCGGCCGTCTTCACCAAACCAGCAACTAAACCAGGATGCGGTTGGATATCAGCATCCAGCCCCAGAAACCACTGACTAGCCTCTGAGCTATATAGAAAACCGTTATGCAATGCCCAAGGACGCCCCACCCAACCAGAGGGTAAGGGATCATCTGTGATCACGCGAAAGCGCGGATCTTTTTGCTGTGTTGCTTTTACCAAGTTGGGGGTACCATCACTGGACTTGCTGTCTACAACCATAATTTCCCGAACTTCATAACTTTGCTGACTTAAACCAACCAACAGAGGGTTAATACGAAGCGCCTCGTTCAGCGTGGGAACAACGATGCTAACCCTACCTAAAAGCTCAGGTATCGGTTGTTGGGGTTCTATTGGAGGATGGCGTCTTGGTCCCTTTAACAGGCGTGAAAACAGAATCACCGTTGCTGGTGCTTGGATAAGTAGCAATAAAAAAGAAATTGCGCTTTCCACTATCAAAGCGTTGTCATTAGTCATTAGTCATTGGGTATGGGGCATTGGGAAAGAGGAGGCAGGAGGCAGAAGTTCTTTAATTTTGAATTTTGAATTTTGAATTGATTTCTCCCCCACTCCCCACTCCCCACTCACTATTTTCTAAACTTATTTCAAGGCAACTTCAACCTTTGCTACTGATACTTCTTTGGTTACTGGTTCAATAGTAACTTGAGCAGGTGTGGTTGAAATCCTTGACCACAGCACCACAGCCGGAATCACACCTAGCAATAAGCCGAGTAATACAGGAATGGAAAATCCAGCGGCCAAGCTAAGTCCGGCGGCGAAGGCAAAGTTAGTTAAATAAACGACTAAGGGCAGATTGAGTTGCGATCGCTCTAATTTAATCGAGGTATTTCTCCACAATAATCCTGCCACACTCATAAACAGGGCGCTAGTACCAAACCAACCTACATAGTTCTGGTAAGGTGTTCCAAAGAAAGCTCCTGGTTGTTCCCAATACCAGAAGGGCAGAGAAGTTTGACTCATAGCTGGTTCAAGGGCAAAGTCCCAGCAAGTGAAGAGCAAAGCACCAACGGCTATCGCAGCAATATGCCGACCCCAACTGGGTTTTTGAGCTACTTTCAAACCAGTTCTTGCAATTAAGTAAGACGACAGCCCAACATAAAACCAAGATAAAGGAATTGTAAAAGGAACTAGCCCCCCAATCTTATAACCCAAGCCACTCAAGTAGCTATAATCACCAAATGGAAATCCTGTACTAGTTCCTAGTAGTTCACTTCCCAAAGAGATAAACATAGCCGGTAGCATAAATGCTAGCCAAGTTCCTAATCCTAACGTCCGGTGAGCATAAATAGAAACAGCTACTGTCCCTAAGATGATATCAACTACACCGCCGTCAGCCATACTTAACTGTACGGCAGTTTCTCCTACCTGCGATAAGTTGAAAATTATTTCAGCATGAGGTACTACCAGTAGCATCCCTACCAGTCCAAAGGCTTTTGACGCGATATGACCAATGAGGCATACGCGTTCAGCAATAATAAGTTGTCTCATGATAATTCCTTAACAAGATGTGACACGCGGCTACTCGGCTGCTAACAGTTTACAAATCTTTAACTACTTTGTACCGCAATTTTCGACAAACTTGTTTGCCTTTCTTGTGAATAGCATAAAAGTCTATTGATTGAAGCTATAAAAATATGATGCTAAACTTACTAGTTTAAGCTATATATTCTAAATCTACATAATTTTATTTGTTAGAACTTCTGGTTTCTTGTCTGACTGATATCCATATTGGAAAAACTCCTTTGATACTGGGATATCTTTAAGAGAGGACAACCATCATAAATTGAGCAAGTCCTTAAGCAAAATAAAGTCTTGAGTTCCTACACTTATTTATGCTTTATGGGATAAGCGATCAGACCTTAACTCTGTACTAGAAATATAAACCCATGTCAATTTTGAAAAGAGTTCCTTGGGTGTCCCTGGCGCTAGTACTATTGAGTTACAGTACTTTGGGCTGGGTAATATCTGAAACACGTGCTTCTATGTTTATGTGGGTGGCAACTGTAGTTGCTATCTTACTTTTAATCATAACTTTGACCGCTCCTTGGCCGAAAATGACATATTACAGTATTTTTCTTCAATCAAATACTAGGTCTTTCGGCATTGCCGTCTTAGCAGCTTTCTTGTTTTTTATCATGATTGCCTGGTTTGGGGTATTTCTTGATACTTTGCTGATCATTTCAGCGACTATATTAGTCAAGATAGACTTTCAAAGAGCGGGTCTTAAAGAAGGCCTAGCTTTTTCAACTGCCTCTATCTTTTCATTGGGAGGTTTAGCTTTGGGTGCGCTAATCTATAAGTTCATGTATTCCTAAATTCCGCTAACTTGATCAGGTATATCCGAAAAAGCTAGCGATGCCTGCGCT
Organism: Nostoc sp.; assembly: GCF_036917535.1. Classification (GTDB taxonomy): domain Bacteria; phylum Cyanobacteriota; class Cyanobacteriia; order Cyanobacteriales; family Nostocaceae; genus Nostoc. Next base: position 6,892 of record NZ_JBALDA010000050.1, on the reverse strand, counting down.
AACGCTTTATAACTAGTAAGTAGCTGGGTGGGAAAATTTATCGTTGAGAGAAGGCAGAAGGCAGGGGGCTGGAGGCAGGCAAGGGAGGCAGGGGAGGAAAAAGAGTTATTAAACAATAGTTCATTTCTCCCCTTGCTCTTCTTCTCCCCCTGCCTCAAGAGCTCACCTCAACAGATAACTCTCTTAACCGAACCGTATTGCCCTGCCTCCTGCCTCTCTTGTTAAAATTTAACTGCCTCAGTAAAAATTGATACTATTTGTTGTCCTGGCTGACAGCGCTGAAGATACATCTGCGCGACTTGATCGCACGGGTTTTGCTGCAAGCAATCTTGAAAATACTCGGCTGCTGTTGCAAATTGTTGTTGTTCGTAACACGCTAATGCTGAGGCAAATACTTCTAAAGTCGCTGTTTTACCTGCAACAATTTTTGGGGGATCGGCTGCAAACACTTCATGAACAGTCACAGCATTTATCTTACCCTTCACCTTTACCTGACCAATTATACGAATGCCATAGCGATCGCGATTTTGTAAACGCTCAAAAGTTTGGTCGGTAATTAAGAGTGGGGCGTTAAATGTTTTCGTCAATCCTTCGATTCGCGCTGCTAGATTAACTGCATCACTAATCACTGTACTATCCATGCGATTCAACCCCCCGACTGTCCCCAAAATCAACGAACCAGTATTAATCCCAATGCCAATTTGAATTGGTAAGTAACCTTTGGCTTGGCGTTTTTCGTTGTAGGTTGTTAAGGTCTGTAACATGTCAATTCCCGCCAATACCGCATCATCGGCATCTCCCGCAAACAAGGCCATGATGGCATCACCAATATATTTGTCGATAAAGCCATTGTTTTCGAGAATGATCGGCTCCATGCAACTGAGATAGGAGTTAATAAATCGAAAATTTTCGGCGGGAGTCATGCTTTCTGAAAGGGAGGTAAAGGCGCGAATGTCGGTAAATAAGACTGACATTTCCTGCTGCACTTGATCGCCTAATTGCACATCTATAATGCTTTGCTTATTCAGGAATTGCAGAAATTGACGCGGGACAAAGCGCTCATAAGCTTTATTGAGTGCGGCTAAATCCGTATACAAACGGGCATTTTCAATGGAAATAGCTGCTTGTGCTGAAAGCAAGTTGAGCAACTCCAAGCGATCTGGGGTAAATGCTCCTGTTGTCAAGTTATTTTCCAAATAGACAATCCCTGCTAACTTTCCTCGGTTAATCAAAGGAGTACACAGAATAGATCGCGGTTGATATTGGCGAATGTAGGGGTCTTTGATGAATTCCCCAATCCCCACTGCTTCGTTGATGGCATCGTTTAAGACTACATTGGTTTTAGTGCGAATCACATAATTAACGATCGCAGTCGAGAGAGTTTGGCTATCTTCAATACTGAGTGATTCCAACACCTGAATGGTATTCTCACCAACGTTTCCCTGAGCTTCAATTAAAAATTTGCCTTTAGTTGACAATAGCAAAAACCCCCGTTGCGCCCCGGCGTTTTCCATTAAAATTCGCATTAAATTAGATAAAAGTTTATCTAGCTGAATTTCTTCGGAAAGGGTTTGAGAAGCTTTGATGACTGTCAGCAAATCTAATGATTCGCAGCGACTAGTACTTGTAAGACCGGTCGGGTTAGAACTGGTGCTTGATAAAGTTGATTTAACAGCTTTTTCAAGAATGCGCGTTAAGATTTGGGGATACTTGGCTTCTAAATCTTTTACCTTGGCGATCGCTCCCCACTGCAAATAAAGATAGCGGGCTTCTTGCAAATAAACTTGGGCTATCTTAGATTTGTTCTGGGCTAGGTAAAATTTAGCAGTTAATTCATTGGCGAGAGCCGCTTCATTAAAATACTGGTTTTCTTGAGCTAAGGTAATAGCGCGATCATAACAGGCGATCGCCTGACTAGATTCTCCATGCACCCGATGCCATTCTGCTTCTAAGAGCGCTAATTTATGGGTATAGTTGACAGGAGAAAATTTTGCCCAGACTTGCAATTTTTTCTGGTTTGCTGCCACTCGCTGGAGTAACTTTTGACGTTCTGCCGCACTGACAACAGCAGCTAAAGCTAGTCGTCCTAATGAGTCATAAAAGTGGAACCATCCCACAATATATAAAGCCACAACTGCATCTAAATAAGGAATTGCTAAATCAGCATTCTTGACGGCTGTAGCATAATCTTCAAACCAATAATTCAGCGTTAACTGATTAGTATAAATATAAAAAATAGCTGTGCGATAGTTATTCTCAATATGCTGGGCTAACATAGCCGTTGCATCATAAAATTCCCCCACCAACTGACAGGGATTAGCATTTTTGCCCTGTAAATTAGCAACTGCTTGGCGATAGAGTTGAATGAGAACAAAAATCGGTTTTTTCTTAAACTGCTGAACTGCCTCTGCATAAATAGCTAAACTTTCATCCAATTCAGCCAGATTTTGACCAGAAAAGTAGGAATGCATAGAGGATGTATTGGCAGAAAATGCAGCGTATTCAGTATCACCTGTATCGCACCCAATTTGAAATGCGGCTTGCAGTGAAGGAATAGTATTTTGGAGTGGTTCTTGCCAGTGGCGGACAAAGGTATTAACTACAAATAAAGTTCTTGCTTGCAGGTGCTTGGCATGGAAGCGGTCTAGCACTTTCAAGGCTAATTCACCAAATTTATATCCCCTTTGCAGATCCCCAACAACGCCACAGAGAATCAAGCCATAGGTAGCGTAGGCAAAGGCTGATTCCGCCGCATTGCCGTATTTTGCAGATAGTTCTACCTGTTTAAAGACCGTCAAAGGAAAAACATTCGGGGCTGCTAGGTAGGTCGCCGAGGCAATACTTGCAAGGATGCGAATTGCCGCTAATTTTGTGGGATGGGTGAGTTTTGGTAAGTCGGCTAAGGTGTCTACCTGTTTACCTACCAAAGCAAGTTTAGTTTTGAACAATCCCAGCATAATTTGCGATTGACCGGGGTTGCTAGCTAAGGGAATGCCCAGCAGTTGCAGAACTTGCAGACCAAGTTGAGAAGCTGCTAACAGTTGATCGCGGGCGATCGCAGCTTGGATTTTGATGGCATAAACCTGTACTTGATCGACTGTGCTGCGGGTCTTTTGCAGTACTTCATCTGTGAGTGCATCCATGCGCTCAAAGTCCCCACCCAGATAAGCAGCTTCTGCGGCGGCGGTATGCAATGTCAAAGCTAGCTGATACTGCTGCCAACAGTTAGCTGCTAGGCAGTTAATCCCCATTGTTAGATAATCTAAGGCTGGCTGATAGGCTGCTGAGGCTTTGGCTTTGTTACCTGCTGTTAAGTTCAACTGAGCTAGTTTTTGTCGCTGTTGAGGGTCTGTAATCAGGTCGATGCCAAAATTCAGTTGGTTAACAATGTCAAAAATTTTCTCTTCTTGCTTTTGGGGAGTAATGCCTTGTAATAATAGTTGCCCAATTTGCAAGTGTACTGCCTGTTTTTGGTCAATAGAAATCAGTGAGTAGGCAGCTTGCTGGACGCGATCGTGCAGGAATTTGTAGACTACATCCAAATTTGTCAAGTTCGCTGTTACTTCTTGATCGGCAACTTGCAAGAGTTGGTAGTCATTGCCTTGGGGTAAAATTAGTCCTGTTTGCACGGCTTCCCAGAGTTGGGCGGCGACATCTTGGAGGGATTTTGAGCTAGCGATCGCTAAGGTATGCAAATCAAAGGAATTGCCAATACAAGCTGCTAATTTTAAAGCTTCCTGCGTGGCGGCTGGCAGCTTTTGAATTTTCAGCGCCATTAACTCGACGACGTTATCGGTAATCTGCGCTGCCTGGATTTTTGCCAGTTGCCACTGCCATTGTCGCTGGGTGAAATTAAACTGTAGTAATCCTTCTGTATACAGCGACTTCAGAAATTCATTCATGAAGAAGGGATTGCCATTAGTTTTCTGTTGCAGCAGTTCTGCTAAAGGAGTAACTTCTGCTAAATCGGCATTGTTGAGGGTATCGCTGAGGAGTTGTTGAATTTCGGGCAATGCTAAGGGCGTTAAGGTCAGTTCCTGAATAGCTACGCCTGCTTGTTGTAAAGATGCGATCGTTGTCCGCAGTGGATGGCTTTTATTTACTTCATTATCGCGATAAGCACCAATCAGCAATAGATATTGACTATCTGCCTGACTAATTAACAACTGAATCAGTTGAAGTGATGCACTATCCGCCCATTGCAGGTCATCCAAGAACATTACTAAAGGATGTTCCTTTTGGGTAAAGACCTTAATAAAGTTTTGCAAGACTAAATTAAACCGAGTTTGTGCTTCCTTGGGCGATAGTTCTACAACAGGTGGCTGCTGACCAATAATCAGTTCCACCTCTGCAATCACTTCGATAATCACCTGGCCATTCATACCAAGAGCATCTAATAATTTTTGGCGCCAAATGGTAATTTCTGCTTCACTTGTAGTTAAGAGTTGGCGAATTAAAGCTTGAAAGGCTTGAATTAAAGAACTGTAGGGAATGTTACGTTGAAATTGGTCAAACTTCCCAGAAATAAAATATCCCCGTTGCTGGGTAATTGGTTTATAAATTTCTTGAACTAAAGCTGATTTGCCAATCCCAGAATAACCTGCAATCAGCATCACTTCGCTCTGACCGTGACTAGCTCGCTCAAAAGCTGCGAGCAAATTTGCCACTTCCGCCTCGCGTCCGTACAGTTTTTGGGGAATTTGAAATTTACCGGAGCAATCTTGCTGTCCGAGTTCAAATAAGGAAATTTGCCCTGTAGCGGTGAACATCTCCAGGCATTGCTGTAAATCTGCTTGCAATCCAAAAGCACTTTGATAACGCGCTTCGGCGGTCTTTTGTAGCAACTTCATCACAATTTGCGAAAGCGCTGGCGGAATTTGGGGATTAATTTGATCGGGCGGAATCGGTTGTTTGGCAATATGGCTGTGAACCAGTTCCACAGGATCATCGCTAATAAAAGGTAAATTCTGGGTCAACAGTTCGTAGAAAGTGACTCCCAAAGAGTAAAAATCGGTGCGATAATCAATCGAGCGATTCATCCGTCCTGTTTGTTCGGGAGAAATATAAGCGAGAGTCCCTTCTAAAACATTCAGATTTTGCAAAGTGGGATTTTCCCGCAACAGCAAAGTAGCAATGCCAAAGTCAATTATTTTCGTCTGTTGAGTCGTGGGATTGAGAAGAATATTGGCAGGATTAATGTCTTTATGAATAATCTGTTGCTGATGAATTTCTTCTAAAGCAGCTGCTACTTGTATAGCCAATTGCAAAAAATTCTCTAGCGGTAGAGGCGATTGATTGAGTAACCCACGCAGAGGTTGTCCACCAAAATCCTCTAAAACTAACACTAAGGTGTTTTGATATTTTTTTAAGTCGTAGGCTTGGATAATTCCCGGCGCTTGAAAGCGACGCGTGAGATCGTATTCAAGTTTAAACCGGGCGATCGCTTCTGGGGATGGGTATTCTTGCCACAGAACTTTCAGTACTACTGGTTGTCGATCTAACTCTCGATATCCCCGATAAACCTGAGAATTGGGGCTTGCGTGCAGTTCTGTTAGGACTTTATACCCTTCCAGTGTGATCATAGATTACTCAAGCTTTTTCTGTATTGTAGGGTCTATTCAGTATAAATTGCTTACCTTGCAAGTGAACAGAGATTAGCCGAATGCTACAGTTTACAAACTATGAGTAGATCGGACGAAAGCGATCGCCTAATGCATATAACGCAATACGCTTGGCTTTGTGAAAAATTGTAGGTTGGAGAACCACTGCGTTGGGCGGGTTTCCCGACTTGTTCGCGTAGCGTCTCCCCTTGGGAGAAGCAAGTGGCGTTTGAGGGACGAAACCCAACACCTCAAAATCTTGTATTTGTTAAGTTTCACTTCCCTACGGGACGCTACGCGAACGTTTAACCCAACCTACGTATCTGTTTCATTCTTTTCTGGAATTCGTATAAGTCAAAATCTAAAATCGCAAACGACGCTTTACAAATGTCAGTATTGGATTAAATCTAACTAACTCAGGATAAACAGGAATAAAAGACAGCTTTTGCTTGCTAAATCTAACTGCTAACGTCCTTGCTAAAGTAAAAATTTCGGCTTCATAAATGTCTATTTCCGAAAGGCCGATGATTTTGTTTAACGCTTCTGCATTGCCAATATTACCCAAAGCCAATGCCGCGTTGCGTCTCACGTCAGATTCAGAGTCCTTAAGAGCGGCGATTAATCCCCGCACAACTTCTGCATTGCCAATATTACCCAAAGCCAATGCCGCGTTGCGTCTCACGTCAGATTCAGAGTCCTTAAGAGCGGCGATTAATCCCCGCACAGCTTCTGCATTGCCAATATTACCCAAAGCCAATGCCGCGTTGCGTCTCACAAAAGAATCAGAATCCTTGAGGGCGGCAATTAATCCTGGCACAGCTTCTGCATTGCCAATTTTATCCAAAGCCGATGCCGCGTTGCGTCTCACAAAAGAATCAGAGTCCTTGAGGGCGGCAATTAATCCCGGCACAGCTTCTGCATTGCCAATATTACCCAAAGCCAATGCCGCCTGGTATCTCACGTCAGATTCAGAGTCCTTGAGGGCGGCGATTAATCCCGGCACGGCTTCTGCATTGCCAATTTTACCCAAAGCCAATGCCGCCTGGTATCTCACGTCAGATTCAGAGTCCTTGAGGGCGGCGATTAATTCCGGCACAGCTTCTACATTGCCAATTTTACCTAAAGCCTCTGCCGCGTTGCGTCTCACGTAATAATCAGAGTCATTAAGGGCGGCGATTAATCCCCGCACAGCTTCTGCATTGCCAATTTTACCTAAAGCCTCTGCCGCGTTGCGTCTCACGTAATAATCAGAGTCATTAAGGGCGGCGATTAATCCCCGCACAGCTTCTGCA
>NZ_JBALDA010000049.1:0-2017 GCF_036917535.1 Nostoc sp. | reverse complement strand
CCCTCTAGAGCAATTTGGGCAATGTATCAATTGAATCATCCCAAATCGGGCTAATCCAAACGTTTTTTTCTGACTCGTGAGAAATCCGGATTTAGAACTTTCCGAGAGAAAGTCATATCTCCCCCCAATTAGTAGCTTGAGATTAGATAGAAGCGTGACTTGATCTTGCAAATACACGCCAACAGCATTAGAACTCGTTGGTCCACCAAAACCATCAGGAAATGTCTGTGGAATGGGAGCACCGTAGATGGGATTGAAAATATTAATGAGGCTTGGATTTTCAGTATTAGAAGTTCTAAACAAAGAATCACTAAAACTATAAGTGTACTCTAGCCCCAGAAGGAGCTGATGCCCAACGGAACCTGTGTTGAATTTCGCAATCAAGTCAGTTTGCGAGGAGTAGTTTGTGGCTGACTCTTTGACAGTTCGGTAGAACCGAGATGCATCTAGAGTTTCTGGATTTAGAAAGAAGGAGCGAAAAGCTCCAGTTCTCCCATCAAGAAAAGCAGCACCAAAGGCAGTCTTCAAGGTGAGGTTATCGTTAAATCGATGTTCCAGTCTGAAATTAGCGATATGCGAGATGCCACGAACGCGATCGCTTGGTTCTCCCAAATTTCGGCTGATGGGTAACTCAGACAAAATGAAGTTGTCGATGTTGCGATCGCCAGTATAATTTATGGGAATACCTTCATAGAAAATGCGATTATATCGGGAGTACTCATATCTAAACGTTAAGGTTGTATCATTACTAATTTCATAACTTAATACAGGTGAAATCGAGATATTTTCTCCATTTACAAACTCAATGAAGCTACCAAAGTTTTGGTAAGAGGCATTGAAGCGATACAACAAACGTTTGTCAGAAGTTAGTGGGCCAGAAAGATCAATGGAGGGTAAAGCCAAAAATCAAAGCTTCATTTGGAATGTCAAATAACTCGACTTTTGGTACACCCGCATCAGCAATCACCGTTACTCTGATTATATTTCCATCGACTTGAGTAACGGTGACGCTTGTAATTCCTGCAACTGGCTGATCTGAGCGAAATTCCTGAGCGTTGGGTAAAACTAGTTGACTATTAAGAATATCTAGAATTAATGTATTGCCTTCGCTGCGAGTATTTGGCTGAAGCCTTTCTCCTTGGTTAGTTTCCAAAATCACCTCTATGCCAGTTTTGGTAACTTTCAAGTTAACTTTTTTTACCTGCACCGGAGATTTTGCATCGGGGGTTGACAATTGGGAAAGCCAGTGCTTAGTATTAACGGTTAGATTTTCTCTTCGATTAAGTTCAGGAATCTTGTCAATTGCTTGTACTGATGCTTGCCCTGCCGTTAACACAGAAAACAAGCCCATTGTTAACAGTATTATTTGCTGTAATTTCCACACAGTATTTACCTACACCACAACTACTTAACTAAATGAGAAAAAGCTTAACTAGCAGATGAAGTTAGTTAAGAAATTTTCTCAAAAAATCGGAAGTAAGTTAGAGCACAAGGGATTTCACTGACGATTTTCTCTTTAAAAGCGAGTTTTTTCTCTTCTAAACCAAACTTTTCCCTCGCATTTTGATTTGGTAAACTTTGGGACTGATATCGAATTTCTTCCGAAATGCCGCATTAAACGCCGTGGGACTGGCATAACCTACTGCTGCTGCTACTCCAGCAATGGTAATATTTTCTGATGATAATAGTCGCTGTGCTTCTTTCATGCGGTAATCTCGCAAGCAACCAAAGACTGTATCACCGAACAATTGCCGAAAACCTTCTTGCAAATAGCATTCATTTATACCTACTGTTGCTGCTAATTCCACAACAGATAGTGGATTGTTGATATTTTTGAACAGAATTCTTCTTGCTTGATAAACGCGATCGCGGTCATCTGGTTTCAAATAAAATGAACGAGATTGACTAGGAGAACTATCTACTAGTGGGACTTTGTAAAAAACTGGTGCAAAATTAGGCGAGAATGCTTATATAGACTTATGTTTACGTCAGTCTCGACAGGAGCAGCGTAAAATGA